>NZ_JAAXOQ010000001.1 GCF_012396015.1 Tsukamurella spumae
GCCCCGCCCTCGGCACCGGATTCAACTGGGAAGACGGCAACGGCATCCAACACGGATGGGCCGGCCGATCACGCCCCTAACCACCCGGACACGCCGAGAGCCATACACACATTTTGGCCTATAACCCGCCCGGTCTTCCCTAGGTCCTGAAAACGAAGAAAACCCCCTGTTACCAGGGGGTTTTCTTTCTGTGCGCGATACTGGGATTGAACCAGTGACCTCTTCCGTGTCAGGGAAGCGCTCTCCCACTGAGCTAATCGCGCCTACATGAAGTGGGGCTCAGCCGCTCCATTGCGGAGTGGCTGAGCGTGTTGGAGGCGGCGACGGGAATCGAACCCGTGTGCACGGCTTTGCAGGCCGTTGCCTCACCACTCGGCCACACCGCCACGGTAAGCCCACTTCGAGCGGATGACGGGATTCGAACCCGCGACCCTCACCTTGGCAAGGTGATGCGCTACCAACTGCGCTACATCCGCATTCGACCGAACCGGCGCTCGAATCGCCTTTCCGGTGCGAGAGAGAACACTACGTGAACATCGCGCGCTCTGCCAAATCGGCAGGTCACCCCATGTTTCGTGCGCAGTCGGTGTGGTTGGAACGCGCCCGAGGCCTCATCGACTTACAGGGTGGAACTGTAATCGCAGGTGGGGCGCCCGATTACCCTTCCGCTCAGCCGTCGTGTTAGTGTTCTCTCTCGTTCGCCTCCCTGGTAACGCGGAGTCGCACGCAGCGTTCGGTCCTATGGCTCAGTGGGAGAGCGTCCCCTTCACACGGGGAAGGTCGCTGGTTCGATCCCAGCTAGGACCACCGAGAAACCGCCTGGTGACAGGCGGTTTTCTTCGTTTCTGGAGCAGTTCGCGCACGATGCGCGCACAATCCTCGGCGCGTAGTCCAGGCCTGTGTTGGCTACGGCTGGCAGACTGAGGGCATGCCGCGATCCACGCGCGGCGTACGCGGCCTCACCGCCGCGTACCGGCTCGTGCGGGCTCCCAACGCCGGTCCGCCTGACCCCCGCCGTGGATGGGGCTGCAGGGGGTGCCGCCGGCAGTTCTAGGAGACTGCCGTGCCTACCCCACCCCCTACGCGTCGCCCAGGCGGCGCCCACCGCATGAGCTGGCGCACGCCCGCGTCGCTCGTCCCGCCCACCATCGCCGGCATCCCCGCGCAGGCGGTCTCGGTCGCCGTCGCCGCTGCGATGCTCGGCGTCAGCGACCGCAGCATCCGACGGACGATCGATTCCGGTGACCTGCCTGCCCGCAAACTGCCGACGGGTGCCCTGAGCATCCGCATCGCCGATCTCGACGCGGTCGGTGTGCCTGTGGGGCCGCGGACCGCGATGAAGGGCGGTGCGCGATGACCAAGCCCAGCTACGCGCAGTTCGCCTCCGGCGTCCCCAACGGTCCTGGCCCCGACGACATCATCGACGTCGAGGTGGTGGACCCCGCGGAGGCGCAGAAGCCGAAGGCCGCGACCGAGCCGAAGCCCGAGCCGGACACGAAGGCCGAGCCGAAGCCCGACGCGGAGCAGAAGCCGGAGCCCAAGCCCGACACCGCCGACAAGCCCGCGGCGTCGAAGGCCTCGGCGGTCAAGGACATCAACCAGGTCACATCGAAGGACTCCGCGTCGACGATCGGCAAGTCCTTCGGCAAGGCCTACCTGGAGGCGGCGAAGAGCCCCATCAAGGGCATCCCGGCGATCGTCAAGGCCGAGTACAAGGCCGGTGCCGCGCTCGGTGACAAGCTCGCGGGGAAGATCGCCGGCGAGGGACTCCTCAAGAGCGCCAGCAAGATCGGCCTCAAGGCGGCCGGTCGCGCGATCCCGGGCCTCGGCACCGCCATCGGGCTCTACGCCGCCTACAACAGCTTCAAGCGCGGCGACGTCGTCGGTGGCGCACTGAACCTGGTGAGCGCGATCCCCGGCCCGATCGGATGGGTGGGTCTCGCGGGCGCGATGGTCTGGGATGCGCTCGACCTGGGCGGGAACAAGATCGGGCTGTGGGACGAGCCCGACGGCAACTCGACCCACATCCTCCCCGGCTCCGCGAAGGACGTCGCCGGGGCGCGCGACCGGCTCGGCCGCGACGTGCCGGAGATGAGCAACACGATCAGGGAACTCCGAGAGAAGGAGATCACCGTCCGCGCGCTCCGCGAGGGGCTGGACAGCAGCACACCCGTCGGCGAGGCGATGCTGAACCTGTTGATCGCCGTCGGCGGGATCGAACTCGCCTACGGGAAGGAGCGCCGCGCCGCGAGCCGCGCCGCCCGCAAGGCCCGCGGCCAGTCGATCGGCCGCCCCAAGGCCTTGTCCGAGGCGAAGGCCGCGCAGCTGGTGCGACTGGTTCACGCCGGCGAACCGGTGGCGATGGCAGCCGAAGTGTTCGGGATCAGCCGCGCCTCCGCGTACCGGATCGTGAAGGACGCCGCGCTCGTGGAGTCGGCGTGAATGTTTAGCCATCCAACGGTGGACGCGGGAGACAACGTCCTCAGGCGATGGCGAGGAGGCGGGGCCTCGCCGCGAATGAGAGACTCGACCTCTATGTCAGAGAACAGCTGACTTCGCTCTCTGGCGTGCTGCATTTCCCTTTGCTCGATACTTACGGCAAAGGACTCTGTAACAGGCCACGCCTTCCGTGTTAGAAGATACCATTGAGTGACCGTCGTGGTGCGACCTTTCGGGTCGGCGATGGCAGAAAGGTCGTTCACGGGCACCTTACGGTTACTGTGCACGAGGCCGCATTGATGGTCGCCGTCGCATTCCAGGTGAACTATTCCCCTATCGCGATCGGCTCGGAAGTGGTCGAGCAATACCTTCCCCGCGGCCTCGGGTGAGCTAGGTAGCTCCGCGGTCTGGTGTCCAGTTTCGGACCCTACGTCGATGAACCACTGAGAACCGGTCGTCACAGTGGTCAGAAACCTCGCCAGCTCAACAGCTCGCTGCTCAGGTGTATCCGACCCATCCTTGACATCGAAACCGATATTCGGGGATTCCCAAAGAATCCTACATCGCTGGTAGCTCACGAGGCGACTCCTTTATCTCTTCCTAAGATGCCCGGGAGAGCAGCCGCCAGAGCTTCCAGTGTGGGCACGGCATCGACTCGAACGGCTGTAGACCACGCCGATTCTCGTGTCGCGCACGGCACCTGTTCGCTAGAGTCAGATCACAAATTCATAGGCGTGAGATGCATCGCGCTACATCGCGGGCGGCCCCTTGACTCTTAGCAGTCGAGGGGCCGCTTTCGGCCGCTCCGGTGGTGATCGCTATCGGTGCCGCCGCACCAAACTATGTCGCATTGGTTTGCGCTTCCAGCGCCGCGACCTGTGCGCGGAGGTCGTCGAGTGTGGGATTGCCGTAGGCGCGGTGTACAGAGTCGGACATTTCGAGGGTGAAGTTGGAAGGTTCTGCGCCGAGCTGTAACAGCCCGTATCCACTGGCCTCGTCAGGCTGCCAGGTCACTCCCGGCGCGAACTGGCTGGCATCGACCACGTCTTCTATCGGGATGCGGTCGAGCCACCCGATAGTCGCCACGTTCCTGGTTGTCGGCCTATGCCCTTCACCCTCGGGGAGGCCGCGTTCCATGCGGAGCCGGGCCGCGATCGCCGTCTGCAGCTTCAGTTCATCGTTCAGGTTTCGGCGTTCCATCGACTTTTGGAGCACTTCTTGAGCCATACTGAACGCGTATGCCCGCGTGAGCGGCCATGTCTGCTCAGCTTTATTCCACCATGATTTGACTATCTCGCCTGCAGATCCGAGGTCTTCCAATGGAATCTTAAGGTCGACTTGCACATGCCCTTTAGGTGAGTACCTGAGCCTTCCTTTTCCGTCGATTTTGAAGAGCATCAATGGGTATCGAAAGCTCTGCTGCAGCTCGAACGCTTGGTTCAGGTAATCCGCAAGTGTGGCGGCAGTCTCGGTGGGGACCTGCTCTTTGATAGTGCGCTCCTTGCCATTGGAGGCGAGTATGTCGAAGTCGACTCGCCACGTTGACGTTGGCGCCAGGAACAACATGTACTGAGCCAGCGCGAGGGCGCGCTCGCCGAGGTTATTGCCGTACCCGTCCATAGTGCCTGACTCGAGGTTCGGGGACGCGCAATAAAAGGTCCACCGCGATTCGTATAGTGCCTCACTCACGCCCGTACCGCCTGTCGATCGATTGCCGCATGCATAGCGTACATCGTATCACCGCTTTCCAAGGTAAGAGGTCCACTGATCGATGGTTAAGACAGTGATTCGTTCTGCGGCACTGCCGAGCGTTGCGAGGGCGGCCTTAATTCCTGCTTGTGTGGCCGCATTGTTTGTCACCCACACGAGGCTGATTGATCTGCCGCCGTTCGGTAGGTCGTCCAATGCAGCCAATTGCCGGTTCGCTTGCTTGACTATTCCGTCGAACAATCCCTCCAGCCATGGCTTGCCGTCGATATCTGCGAGCGTACCGTTCGGACCGGCGAGGGCGGCGTACCCAGTTCCGAGACTGTTCTTGGCATCGACGAGGGTCTTACCGAGGCCAGGAATATTGTTGAAGTAGCCGTCGAATTTCACACCGTTGACGTAGTAGCTGTACAGGTACGACACCAGCGTCACTAGCTGTTGGAAGATGCGGGCTGCCTCCATCGTCGCGGTGTCGGCGGTTCCTTCATTGGTGAAGCGCCATTCGCCGGGGCCTCCGTTGCTGCCCGGTGTCGGTGGCGGCATCGTCGGCTTCGGCTTCGGCCTGGCAGGCTTCCCCGGTTTCGGCGCTTGACCGCCGCCGCCGTTGCTGGCGCTGGGCGCGGAGCCGGTGCCGGGCCGTGGTGTGGTGCTGGGGCGTGGTTGTTGGGGGATGACGGGTAGGCCGGTGTCGGGGTCGATGCGGCCGGGTGTGGGTGGTTTGCCGGGGTCGGGCGGTTCGGTCGGGATCGGGACAATCGGTGGTCGGGGGCCTCCGGGCAGGGGTGTGTTGGGGGCGGGTTGCCCGGGAGTATTGCCGGGCGCGGGCGTGTTGGGGATGGTCGGCGTTGACGGTGCCGGAATGATGCCGGGTTGTCCTGGCGGGGGCGGGACGATGACGGGGGCGTCGGGTTGCGGAGTGGTCGGGGTTGTCGGGCTAGGGCTGGTCGATGGCGGTTTGATCTCTGGTGGTTTGGGCGAGACGCCGGGCGCTGCAGGGGTCGGGGTGGCTGGCGTCGGTGGGGTCTGCCCTGGGCTGCCGCCGCCTGGTGGGATGTATGCGGGGGGAACCGGTGGGATCGTCGCCGGGGAGGGCGGTGTCCCTTCGTTGGGCTTGTCCTGGTCTTTGTCGCCTTCTTTGGGGGGTGCGCTCGGAGCGGGGTTTTCCCGGAACCATCCGTCGACGGTATCGCGGATTCGGTCGCCTTGATCTCCGAGCCAATTCGGTAGCTGGCGCGCAACGAAGTCGTAAGTCTCCTCCCGGTGGGTAGCGGCGTAAAATATACCGACAAGCGCAATGTAGAAAAGGAGGATCGCGAGGATCATCTCGATAATCGCCGCCGCGAGAACGAACGGAAGGACTACCTGCTTCATCTCGGGCTCGTCGGGCTCGTTCGGCGGTAGCGAGTCACCATGACCTGCGCCTCTCCCAACTCCGCCATTACCGGAGGGGGTGTCCTCCGACGAATCTTCTCCGCGGGAACTCTGCCCCGGGTTGGAGCCGGAACCTGACGCAGGTGCCTCGTTCTCGCTGGACCCGAGGGCGGGGGTGTTGCCGGCTGGGGATTGCGGTGAGAAGCTTGGTGTCGTTTCGGTCGGGGCTGCTGGTTCATGCCGAGATGGTGGCGTGGGGTCGATCTGTGTACTTTGGGATTGCGATGCGGCGTAGGCGGTCTGTGTCGGCGCTTTAAAGGGGTCGGCGAGGATCGGGTTGTTGTTGCCCTCCGGTCGGTCGATGGTCTGAACGAGGTCGCTGCCGTCGAGCGCGTAGCGGGTGGGGATCCTCTCCCCAGTGGTTACATCGAATGCCCAGGGGGTGTCGAAGCGTTTGACCTGGTTGCCGTCGCGGTCGAAGACGGAGCTTGACCCGGTTCTCCGGACACCTGATCTGTAGCGTTGTTGCTGCAGGAGAGGAGTCCGTGACTATGCCGAAGCCGAAGCCTGAGGAGTTCCGTCGCCGGGCGGTGAAATTGGCCCGGGAGGAAGGTGCGTCCGTGGCGCAGGTCGCCAAGGACCTGGGTATCTCCGAATCCGGTTTGCGCAGGTGGATGAGCATCGATGATGTCGACGCCGGCAGAAAAGAGGGCCTGAGCACCAGCGAACGGGCCGAGCTGGCCCAGTTGCGCCGCGACAAGAAGCGACTGGAGCAGGAGGTGGAGATCCTCAAACGCGCGAGCGCGTACTTCGCGCGGGAGAACATCCTCCCAAAATGATGTTCTCGCTGGTCCACGAACTGGCCGCAGACGGCATTGCCGTCGCGGTGGCCTGCGAGAGGCTCGAGGTATCGACGTCCGGCTACTACGACTGGCGGGACCGGCCGGCGTCGGCGCGTGATGAAGCCGATGCGCACTTGGCGGACAAGATCCGCGACATCCACGCGCAGTCCCGCAGCTGTTACGGCGCACCGCGAGTGCACGCCGATCTGCGCCTGGCCGGCGGGGAGCGAACGGGCCGCAAACGGGTAGCGCGACTGATGCGGATGCTCGGCGTCGCCGGCATCGGAGGATCACGAAAGGTTAAGCGTCACAGACGTGCAGAGGCCGTCTTCGACGATCTAGTGCAGCGGCAGTTCACAGCCGACGCCCCGGACGAACTCTGGTGCACGGACATCACCGAGCATCCCACCAAGACCGGGAAACTCTACTGCTGCGGCGTCCTGGACAGCTTCTCGCGCCGCTTGGTCGGATTGTCGATAGCCGATCACATGCGCACCGAGCTGGTCGTCGACGCGCTGCAGTACGCGCTGTGGCGCCGCGACCCAGATGGCGAGACAATCGTCCATTCAGATCGTGGAAGTCAGTTCACCTCTTGGGTTTTCGGTGATCGACTGCGTCGGGCGGGGCTGCTCGGATCGATGGGGCGAGTGGCTTCCAGTGTCGACAACACGATGATGGAATCGTTCTGGTCCACGATGCAACGCGAGCTGCTCGACACCCAAGAATGGGACTCGCCTGAGCAGCTCGCCTCGGCGATCTTCGAGTGGGTCGAAGCCTGGTACAACCCCCGCCGGCGGCATTCCAGTATCGGATACCTCGCGCCGATCGAGTTCGAGAACCTCTACTACGAATCCCTGCACGCCACCACACAGGTAGCCTGAACACCACCAACCCAAACTGTCCGGGAAACCGGGTCAAGCTCCAACCGCTCACCCCAGGCGTTGAGGTGGGAGACGGCGAACCCGCAGCCGATCAACAGGGCTAGGCCGACGACCAGTCCGGCAGATTTCCGGGCGAGCGCGCGGAGCTCGTCGTTAGCGGTGGCATCTGTGTTCACGCTGCTCGTCGCAGGTGGTGTCGGCGCAGCCGATGCAGCGCCCGTCTCGGGCGCGGGTCTTGGTTGCTGAACGGGAAGTTGTCGGGTCTCGTCCGCGGACATGGGCCACCCTTTCGATACACTTACGACATCACGGCACGTCAGGTGGACTATCGTCATCCGCCCGAACCTGACCGTAGCGGATACTCATCGCGTCAACGCACTGCAGATTCGATATCGCCCACCATCTCACCGAGCGTAGATCCCTCGCCGTCCCGCGGCTTTAGTGTGACGCTGGCGAACCAAACATGCTGGTGTAGTGCACTTTACGGGCTGTCGCTCGATGCGGGGTCGTCGCGGAGTCTGCAGGAGTGTGCGGTTTCAAGCCGTACGTCGACGTCGCACGTGGGCAGAATGTTCGACAACTGTGATCGATCTGTTATCTACACGCATTGCAAATTCCGTGTCCACTGTGGTGCTATTGGGGCTGTTGTTACAGATGTGACATTGTTGATCGACTTCACCTGGGGAGACCACGACATGCCCACCGCGCCTCGCATCCACCCGTCCCGGCTACCGCGGACGCTGATCGCGCTCTGCGTCGCTGCGGCCGCGGTCACGCTCGCCGCCGGCCCGGCGGTCGCCGCGCCCGCTCCAGCGCCCAAGCCGACACCCGCAGCGGCGGCTGCTTCGCCGGCTGCAGCTACGGTGGCTCCGCCGCCGGCGCCCCTGATGCGCGTGCCCGTTCCCGGGCAGATCCGCACTGGCGAGTTCGCCGACACCAGCCGTGAACTGATCACCCGCGACGGCTGGAAGGTCACCGTCTCCAAGTTCGGCGAGAAGCTCGATTCCGTCCCGCCTTTGAACCGATCGCCGCAAAGCTTCGAAGGATTCAGCTCCGTAGGTGGCGAAGCGAAAATCGAAGCCGCGCACCCCAACGACCCGAAGCTCAAGCCCACCAGTCGAATCAAGTCCGCCACGCTCACCACAGGCGTTCAGGTCGGCTGTGCCGTGACCGCCGATAGTTTGACTGTGGGTGGGTCGCTGTCGAACGCGACCACAGCCTCGATCACCCCGACCGTGACCGCGTCCGGCACCGTCACCGGACAGGGCCAAGGCGGCTCGAGCGGCGGCCAAGGCGGTGGCAGCGTCTCCGGCACCGGAACAGGCTCGTTGTCAGGCACCCTGTCGGACACCGTCACCGAGACCGGCAACATCTCCGGCGTCCTCAAACCCGGTACCACCAAGGACATTCCGTACGCGAAGAAGGCTGTCGTCGGCCCCAACGCCCAGGTCATGTCCCGCGACATCCGCATCGCTGTCGACAACTGCATTGGCGGCGTCCAGATTCGGACATATGCGACAGTTGCGGTCAGTACCGATGCTACCGACGATACCCTCACCACGTTCGGCAAGCCCATCTTCCTGACCCGCCCGGAGCAGAACCGGTAGGGCGCCGATACGTCGCTGAGTATGGCCTCTCAGTTCACGCCCATCCACATCGCGGATCTCACGACCAAGGACTCACCGCGATCCGCGATGCCGGATCGCCACGATTGCGGCGACGACCGGCAACGGCCACGGGCTGCAGCAAGTGGGCCGCATTGCTCGAGAGCGCCTCGCTCGCCCATGCGGCACAGCTAGTGTCAGGCGGTGACCGACGAGGAGCCGATCCAGGGTGGGCGGCGCGCCTACCCGATTGGGTTGAACGTGAACTGGCCCGGCGCCGCGAATACTGGGGCGTGCTTCGTGACGGCGGTGCGATCTCGGCGGCCGAGGAGACCGAAGCGATCCGCCTGAGTCGCAGGGGTTACCCGAGTAGCCCCGCATCCCCGTGTCAGTGCAGCGAAGCCCGCCACCACCACGGTGAGGGGCTTCGTGTGCGGGGCTTGGTTGAGGCGGCGAACCGCTCGACGAGTGCCGCGCGCTGACGCTCCCCGAGGCCGGCGACGCGGCGGTTCTCCGCGATCTCCAGCTCGGTCATGATCTCGGCGGCCTTGACCTTGCCAATCCTAGGCAGTGCCTCGATGAGTGCCTGCACCTTCATCTTCCCGACCGCCGGTTCGTCCGCACGGCGGAGCACGGCGGTGAGAGTGGTCGTACCGGCCTTCAGATCGGCCTTGATCGCGGCACGTGCAGCGCGGACCGCGGCGGCCTTGGCGAGCGCGTCGGCCCGCTGTTCCGGGGTGAGAGTGGGCAGTGCCATGGGGGTTCCTCCTGGTCGTGGCGAAATCGTGCTTCAATCGCGACCGTAGCCGGATGGGCTGACAGGTGACAACGAGGGCGCGCCGCACCGCGGATGCGCTCGCTGTCGCGGCCTACCTGACGTCTGCCGCCACCATGGAGCGGCGCACGTGTCGGTGGTCGTCGCTACCCTCCGCCCATGGACCTGTTCGCCGGCGCCCAGCTCCGCGTCTACGTGCGCGACCTGATCAGCGGTGAGCTCGTCGCCTACCCCGCCGCGGAGTGGCTCGGCGAGTACCCCGTGGGGATCAACTCGGCGATCCAGCTGCAGCAGGGCGAGCCTGGGCGGCACCATCGCGATCACCGGAACGCCCGAGCAGGGGCGGGTCACCGTCAACGACGCCGACCGCATCATCATCCTTGACGAGCAGTGGTGGACTGTCGCGGTCGACGCCGCCGGCAACCCGCTCTCCGAGTCGGCCGGCGATAGGCTCTGACCATGCGGAACAGGGGCGAGCAACGTTAGCCGCCCCAGCCCTGGGTGCGGCGACGTTGTCACAGAGGAGAACCAGTGCCTGCACCCACCCTCAGCCGTGTCCAGCTGTTCGCCCCGCCCGACGAGGCTGAGCAGATCGCCCGGCTCGTCGCCGCGATCATCCAGGCAGAGTCTGTCGTCCGGCCGATGACCCGCCTGGATCAGATCGAGACCCTGCGCTACGACTTCACCACCAACGGCATCGGCCTGGAGGTGATGGCAGACTCGCGCGAGCGTGTCCCGAGCCTGCTGCAGTTCGACACCTCTGACCTCGACCCCACGCTCGAACGGGTTCTCGCAGCTGGATTCTCGGCTCGCACCTGGCCGAGGGAAGGGCAGACCGAGGACGTAGTCGTCGAGGTTGGTGAACTGACCGTCTGCATCACCCGCAGCGGGTAGAGCTAGGGCCTGGGTGCCGGCGTCGCGATGGTGGCGCCGGCACCTCGTGGTGCTCGATCCGGTCGGCAGGCACCTGCATGGTGTGACCGCAGGCGAGGCAGCAGTACGTCCTGTTCCCGGGGATTCCCGGCTCCCACCCGACGAGCACCCGACGAGCACCCGCTTCGGCCCGAACGCTGCGCCGCAGCTCTCGCAGCGCTGCGGTGATGTCTCAGCCCAGGGCATCTGCGAGCCGGTCCCGGTGTGCGGTGAGCTGAGGCATCAGCCACTCGATCGTGCCTTCGGGCGGGCAGCCGTAACCGGTGAGCCACCGCTCGGCCGCAGCCGCGAGGTCCGCGTCGGTGTCCGTTGCGCTCACCGGCACCCGCTGCGCGACGGCATGTTCGAGATCGAGCGGCTCGCCGACGGGAACCCACTGCAGCCACACGGCATCGGTGGTCTCCCACGCTCGTATCCGTCCCGGCGTGGGACAGGGCGGGGCGGCGGAGGGTCTGGGCGCCACCATCGGCGTCGGTGGAGGACCTCCGAGCTCGTGCCGATACTGCTGGAGTCGCTGCCGCCGCCCCGTACGGCGGGAGAGCATCTGCACCTCTACGTCGCGGTACTCGCTCGCAGTCCGACGGTCGACGGCCTCGGCGACCAGCGCCGCGATCTCGATGTCGGTGGTCTCCGCGGTGACGACCAGCGGCAACCAGCGATGGTTCGCCGCTGCCGGCGCAGCTCCGCCACCCTCTACCCAATGCACGTGGTGTGCGCAACTAAATCCGGTTCCGCAGGCATCGCGCTCCGCAGTGACGGTCGCGGTCCAGCTGGCACGCCATGCGGCGGCCTGGTTCGCCACCGCGTCGCGCAATGCCTGCTCACGTGCAGTCGATGCTGCGTGAATCGTCTCCTCGATCTCGTCGTCGGTCGAGGTGGCGGTGACACTCAGTGAGGTGGTGCGGGGCACGAGCGAGCCGTCGGGGAGCCAGTGCTGCCAGTGCTCGGTGAGAGTTCGGGTCTCGGTCACCGCTTGTCCTCCACGTCCTGGGGCCAGATGGCTCCGTGCTCATCCGCGGCATACCACGCCGCCGCGGTATAGCTGCCGGACTGCGTGTAGACGGTGCCGCGTCCGCGTAATGCGCTGCCAGAGAGGCGAACCTGTCCACCTGCTACGCCCCAGAGACGCAGCGCCGCGGTGAGGATCTTCGGCCCCTCCCGGCACCAGTCTTCGATCGGGTAGGTGGTCTCGATCGGCTCGGGCCCGCTGCGTTCGACCAGCACGACGCGGTCGGACTTCTCCGCGAGCGCTGCGGGGTGCAGCTCGAAGTAGCCAAGGACCTCATCGATGGCCTCGACGAGCTGGTCGAGGGAGCCGGACACCTGCAAGCGCACGGCGTAGGCATCGTCAGGTGCACCGCGGCGCAGAAGGGACAACACGTCCTCGTGTACCCGCATCATCTCGGCGTCGACCGCATCGAGGAGCTGTCGTCGGCGGCGGTAACCCTCGGACTCAGCCACGATCGGCCTCCATGTCAGTGACGCGCTTCGCCTCCGTGACCGCGGCCTCCACGGCGGTGGTGATCCGAGGCATCCGCTCCGCAATCACCGGCGCGGTGAGCGCACCCCGCTCCCGCGTCGGAATCAGGGCGACCAGGAGGGCCTCGACCGCATCGAGCTGCGCTGTGGTCTGCTCGGCGCGCGCGAGGGAGTGACGGGCCCACGCTGCGTCCACCGGATCCTCGCGGTCCTCGGCGTCGGTAAGCATCTGGCGGAGCTGGGTGATCAGGTCGGTGTCGGAGTCCATGCCGGCAGTATCTCTTGAGCGGCTGACGAGTTCCCCGATGTTCTTGAGCGGCTGCAGGTTCCGATGCATGTGCAACGGGTACGTGCATCGGAAACGCCGTCGACACTGTCAGCCCGCCGCGCGATGATCAGGGCATGAGCGACGAGGACGAGTACCCCGAGTTGGCATCGATCCTGCGCAGGTTCCCCGCAGAGTGGGACCGCTGTATCGGAGTCGGCCCCGGCTGGCACTCGATCCTGATCAAACTCGACGAGGCGCTCGCGGAGGTCGATTCGGACTACACGATCAAGCAGGTCAAGCAAGAAGCCGGAGACTTGGACTTCCGCTTCGACACCGCTCATGCAGACCGCTACCAGGCGATGCGCGCACTGGTTCGGGCCGCCGAACGGAAGGCGTCGCACATCTGCGAAGAGTGCGGGAAGGTCGGTTCGCTGCACACGTCGCGGGACGGAGCTGTTCGGCGGCTCTGCTCCGCCTGCGCCGCCGCAGCGCAGGAAGGTTACGAGGCGGTGAGCAGTGACCTTGAGACCCGTGCGGCTCTTCATCGGGTAGCGATGCAGGCAGCGGCACTGCATCGCACGCTGACCTCGCTGCCGCCGGACGCGTCCAGGCGGATCACCAGCGGTGAGATGGACACGCTCTCCCAGCTCGCGTCGCGAGCTCTCTGGGCCTCGACATCGGACCTTCATGAACGCGGCGAGCACGGGTACGCCGCAGAGGTGGTCGCGCGGGCGCGGGGCGGCGCGGCGGAGGGCATCACCGAGCTGCGACTGGTCACGAACTCGCTCGCCATCAGCGAGCGGTTCTGGCGTGCGATGTACCCCGACGCAGCGGTGGAACGGGTCGGCGGCGTGCTCCGGATCACGCCGCCGGTCGGACCGGCAATGCTGTACGTGGAGGCGCTCGCAGCGCATCTGATCACGACCGTGGACATGGAGATCGTCGTGGACGATGGCGCTGCGGATCGACTGCGGGCGGCGGGTTTCGATGTCTCGCGCGATGGGCGCTACGTCGTTGACGTCAACGGCACGGACGCGACTGTGCGGATGGAGGGACGATGAGCGTCGGCAGAGGGTGGCGGCCGCTGGTGGAGGAGCTGCGGCGGGACCTCGCCGCGGTCGGTGCGGAGCTGATCCAGGCGAGCGAGAAGTACGGAGTGCTGGATGGCGCGATCGAACCGTGGAGCCCTGCCGCGCAGGAACTGCTCGATGCGGCGGAGCGGCGCAGCTCCGAGGTCTGCGAGGAATGCGGCCAGCCCGGCCGCGAGGTCACGCTGCCGAGCGGGTGGGTGAAGACGCGCTGCGAGGGGCACACCGTGACGGAGCGGGATGACAACTACTGGCAGGGCATGAGCAGCGGGATCGAGCGCGGCGAGTACACCCCTGTCGCCCCGGTCGAGCTTGGACCGGCAGCAGCGATCCAGCAGCGCGAACTTGAGCAGGAGATCGAGCGGATGAACGAGGAGAAGAGGTAGTGGCCGTTCCGTGGCCTATCGTCGGCGTCGAGAGCCGTGGCGGCACCTGGGTGCGGTTGCGCCACGCCGACGGCACGGTGGCGGACCATGACTTCTCCTACCTGCTCGGCGGGGCGGGCGTCTTCCGGTACCTCACCGGGGAGATGATCCCCGAGGCCGGCATCTGCGATGGGGGCACGGTCGGCTGGGAGACCGATGCCGGCGTAGTGGATCTGGCGCCGGATGCCCTGTGGGAACACGCCGTGCTCGGCCTCTGCCCGGGTGGCGTCTGCCGCGGATGGACCCCGGCGCACACCGTGTTGGTGCCCCGCGGCGGTCGCTGACCGTCACCCCCACACGCTGCGCCAGCCGCGCGGCCGCGCAACTGGGTTACTCCTCGATCCCCAGCTCCCTGAGCCGCTCCTGCACTCGCCGTTGAACCTCCGCCTCGACGGGGTCGATTGCGGCGGCGACCGGCCGCGGGGGAGCGGCGGGCCTGGCAACCGGGGCAGCCTTCGCGCTGATCCGCTCGGCGACCCGGACGTCCGCCCCCTGTGCCTGGACTATGTACCGCTGCGCGGCGGTGATGGTGCGGTGGCGCAGGCGCGCCATCATCTCGGCGAGCGTCGCGCCGCTCTCCGCCGTGATCGTCATCCCGGTTCGACGCAGGTCGTGGTAGGTGAACTGGGCGAGCCCGGCGCTTCGTTTCGCCTTCTGCCACGCATTGTCGAGGGTGCTGGGGTGGAGTGGTGCCTCCGGATCGGTGCGCGACGGGAACAGCCATGCGCGGGGGTGTTCGGCGACGAAGCGGTCCAGATGCTCCCAGAGCTCCGGCACGATGTGCGGCGGCACCACCACCGCCTCTTCAATGCCGCTGGCCTTCGAGCCGGTGACGATCAACAGGCTGGGCTCACCTGCTGAGCGGCCGCGGTTCTGCACCAGGTGCCGCCGGATCCAGAGGCGCACCGTGGGTGCTTTCGGGACGGACGCGGCGGGATCGGTCGCCGCGTCCTGCCGTTGCAGCGCTGTCACCTCGCCGGCACGCAGCCCGCACCACGCCGCGATGAGAATCCCGGCGCGGTCCTGCTCGGGCATCGCGTCCATCAGAGCGGTGAGCTGCTCCAGGGAGGCGGTCTGAGGCTTCCTCGCCGCGGAGACAGTGCTCGCGCCCTTGATCCGGAGCGGGTTGGTTCCGATCAGACCGCGGTCCACAGCGTCGTTGAGCATGGCGCGAAGATTCTCGTAGCACCGGGCCCGCTGCGTCGGATACTTCGGGCAGCAGCCGCGGTACCACGAGTCGCACAGCTCCCTGGTGAGGTCCGCGAGGGCAGTGTCGCCGAGCACGGGGTTGATGTGGAGACGGAAGCGGCTCGCGCTGTTGTGACGGTGTGAGTGGCTCTTTAGCGTCGGGATCCACTGCTCCGCGTACTCGGCGACGGTGAGCCGGTGAGCCTCCGCTGCGGCCTCGGCCTCGGCGTCGAGCCGCGCCTGCTCGGCAGGGCTGACCCAGGTGCCATAGTCGATGGCGACTCGCACCTTGCTCAGCGCGGCGTCGGCCTGGCGCGCCGTGCCGTAGGTGCCGAGGGGGTACCGCACGCCGTCGGGGCCGGTGTACTGCGCCTGATAGCGCCCGCTCCGCTGCTTCCGTACCGTCCCGAAGCCGCGTTTCGCCCGTGCCATGCCGCCCCTCACCGCAACCGTTCCGCGCACAATATGCGCACAATCGGAGTGTAGATCCTGTCAACGCCTGACCATCGGAGTACCGAGGAGAACGCCGTGAATGCGCAGGTAGACTGCCTATTCGCCCCGGTTGGGTCGATGTGTCCGCGACCTGTACTGTACGTTTCGATCCCAGCTAGGACCACCGAGAAGCCGCCTGGTGATCAGGCGGTTTTCTTCGTTTCTGGGGTCGGTCCTGTCACTCGCGATCCACCGCGCCGGGTCACCGGCCCCATGTGTGAATCCGTTTCTCAAAGTCACCACCCCTGACGTTAGTCGGGAGCACTAATGTTGAAGCCATGGTCAACGAAGAGAAACAACCCGTAGCGCTGTGGTTCGATCCGGTATGCCCGTGGGCGTGGGGAACGTCCCGATGGCTCACGGAGGTCACCAAGGTGAGACCGATCGACCTGCAGCTGCGCATCATGAGTCTCTCGGCCCTCAACGAGGGCGGCGATGTGCCGCCCGAGTTCGCGGAGCGCCTGGCCGCCGGGTGGGGTCCGGTTCGGGTGAGCGCGGCGATCGCGCGCGACCTCGGTCCCGCGAAACTCGCCGACTTCTACACCGCGATCGGAACACTGATCCACCACCAGGGCAAGGACGTCAGCGTCGAGACGATCCGCGCGGCGCTCGCCGACGCCGGCCTTCCGGAGTCCTACGCCGACGACGCCGCGTCCACCGAACTCGACGATGACATTCGTGCCTCGACCCAGGCGGCTGTCGACGCGGTGGGCACGGGGACCGGCACCCCGGTGACCGAGGTGAACGGCCGAGCCTTCTCGGGGCCGGTGATCGATTCGTACCCGACGGGCGAGGAGGCCGGAGAGTTCTTCGACGGGATCGAGCTCACCAGCCGGTTCTCGCACTTCTATGAGTTGCGCCGAGGGCGCGACGGGGAGCCGAACTACAGCAACTGACGGATCGCGATCCCCGCGTCCCCGCGTCGGTCAGCGGGCCTGTGCCAGGGCGACCGCGTCGGGGCCGGCGGGGAAGCGCAGCGTGCCCGTGGTGTCGTGCACCGCACGCCAGACGGCGCCGGCCACATCCTGGGGAGTGGTGACATCGCCCTGCGCGGTGAAGCCTTCGATGATCGGTGCGGCGAATTCGGAGTAGGCGTCGGGGACCACGTCGCTGAGATCTCCGGCGTTCGCCGAGAACTGCGTGGTGGGGCAGCCGGGCTGGACGAGCTTCGCCTGGACCCCGAACGGGGCCAGTTCAAGCGCCAGCGACGCGGTGAATCCCTCCGTGGCCATCTTGCTCGCCTTGTACATCGCGGTCAGAGGCATGGCCCCGAGGACGACGCTCGAGCTCACGTTGACCACGACACCCGAGCGCCGCTGCCGGAACTGCGTGATGACGGCCTTGGTCGTCGCCATCACCGCGAACGTGTTCGTTTCGAACAGCTCTCGGGCCTTGTCCATCGACATCGCCTCGACGACCCCGATCGACCCGATGCCCGCGTTGTTGACCAGGACATCAATGGGTCCGGCCGCAGCGAAGGCCGCTGTCACGCTATCCGGATCCGTCACGTCCAGCTGCACGATCCTGATGCGGTCGGAGAGCGGCAGGACGTCCTCGCGCGGCGTGCGCATCGTGGCGACGACCTTCCATCCCTGGGAATGGAAGTGGAGGGCGGTGGCGAGGCCGTACCCGGAGGATGCTCCGGTGATGAGTATTGTCTTCACGCCACCCACGCTAGCCCGGCCGTATCGGACTATCTATAATCAAAAGTCTCGACTTCATTATCGATAGTCCGGCTTGAAGTGCAGCCAGCAGGCCGGCGACCGGGTGGGAGACCTCGTGACTGATCCTCTGTCTCAGGTGGTGCAGTTGTTGAGACCCCGCGGCGTGGTCTCCAAGCGGATCTCCGGCGCGGGCGCCTGGGGTGTCCGCTACGCCGCATTCGGTCACCCGGGGTTCGCCGTCGTCCTGGAGGGAAGCTGTCGCCTGGCAGTAGCGGGCGCTCGCGAGATCATCCTCAACCGGGGAGACTTCGTGCTCCTCCCGGCTACACCGGCGTTCGATCTCTCCGGCTTCGACGATGTCAATCCCATCCAGGTGGACCCCCGAGGTCTGAGCGGCGATGTGGATGCGGACTATTCAGGCGGTCTCGAGCCGGAGGTCCGCATCCTGGGTGGCAGCTTCGTGTTCGATTCGCCTGATACATCCCTTCTGTGCTCGCTCCTGCCTCCGATCGTGCATGTCAGCGGTGTCGAGCGATTCCAACCCCTCGTCTCCCTGGTGGCGGACGAGGCGGTTCAGGACAGGCCGGGGCGCGATCTGGTGCTGTCGCGACTCGTCGAGATCCTTCTCGTCGAGTCGCTGCGGACGGTATCCGCTCCCGAGGCGCCCGTTGGACTGCTGCGTGGCCTGGCCGACCCCAGGATCGCGCCCGCCGTTGGACAGATGCACCAACGGATCGATAAGCCGTGGACGGTCTCCGAGCTGAGTGAGGTCGCCTCGTTGTCGCGATCGGCGTTCTTCACCAGGTTCACGCGCTGCGTCGGTGTACCCCCGATGGAGTACTTGACGGCATGGCGGATGGCGGTGGCGCGTGATCTCCTCCGCCACGAAGACATCGGAGTCGCCGAAGTGGGCAGTCGGGTCGGCTACGGTTCGGCCAGCGCATTCAGCACGGCGTTCACCAGGTACACGGGTGAGCCCCCGCGCGCGTACGTCCGCAGATCTGCGGGGTGAACCGCGGATCTCAGCGGTGCTCAGTCTCGGTCGGGGCCGTGGTCGGTGGGAATCGGCGGCTCCGGGAGCACGGGGTAGGGGCCGGTGTAGCCGGCGCGCTCCGCCGCCACGCTCGTGACCTTGCCGCGCACCGCGTACCAACCGCCGATGAGCATCGGGACCAGGGCGACGATCGCGTAGAGGTTCCAGATGTTCTCGTAGCACATCAGCACGACGACGGCAGCGAGGAACGTGAGCGATGCGTAGCTGCTCCACGGAGAGAACACCTGTCGGAACGTCGGTCGGGTCACGATGCCCTTGTTCGCCCAGCGGTGCAACTGGATCTGGCACAGCAGGATCATCGCCCACGTCGAGATGATGCCCAGCGCGGACAGGTCCAGCGCGATGTTGAACGCCTCTTCCGGAACCACCATGTTGAGCACCACGCCGAGCAGCGTCAGACCACCGGTGAGGGCGATGCCACCGAACGGGACACCGTTGCGGTTCATCTTGCCGGTGAATGCAGGGCCGCTGCCGTTGAGCGCCATCGACCGCAGGATCCGGCCGGTGGAGTACAGGCCGGCGTTGAGGCTGGACAGCGCCGCCGTCAGAACGACCAGGTTCATCACATCGCCCGCGTACGGCACGCCGATCTTGGAGAAGAAGGTGACGAACGGGCTGGTCCCCTTGGCGAACTCGGTGTACGGAACGAGCAGGGCGAGCAGGATCAAGGACCCCACGTAGAAGACGGCGATCCGGACGATCACGGAGTTGATCGCTCGCGGCATGACCTTCGCGGGCTCCGCGGTCTCGCCCGCCGCGATGCCCACGAGTTCGACTGCCGCGTAGGCGAAGACGACACCCGAGACGACGATGGCAAGTGGTAGGAAGCCGAGCGGCAGGAGGCCGCCGTTGTCGGCGATGAGCGAGGGGCCGGTGGTGTGGCCGTCGACCGGCATCCGGGAGGCGAGGATGACGATGCCGACGACGAGGAAGCCGACCAGCGCCACGACCTTGATGATCGCGGCCCAGAACTCCATCTCGCCGAAGAGTTTCACGGAGATGATGTTCATCGCCATCACGATCGCCAGCGCGATCAGAGCGATCGTCCACTGCGGTATCGCGCTGAACACACCCCAGTAGTGGACGTACAGGGCGATCGCGGTCACGTCCACGATGGCGGTCGCCGCCCAGTTGAAGAAGTACAACCATCCGGTGACGAATGCTGTCTTCTCCCCGAAGAATTCGCGTGCGTACGAGACGAACGACCCGGAGGACGGGCGATGCAGTACGAGTTCTCCGAGTGCTCGCAGGATGAAGAAGACGAAGAGGCCGCACACCGCGTAGACGAGGAACAATCCGGGACCGGCGTCGTGCAGTCGGCTGCCGGCGCCCATGAACAGGCCGGTACCGATCGCGCCTCCGATCGCGATCATCTGGATCTGACGGGGCTTCAGGGTCTTGTGGTAGCCCTCCTCCTCATGTGCGAGAACGGAGTTGTCGTAATCAGCTTGTGACGTCATGCCCGGGAACGCTAGGGGCGTGTTGTGACGAACGTGGTGCCGCAACTGTTACGGCCGCGCTACTTCAGGTCGAGGGCCGCGGCTTCACGTCGCGGAGCGTGCGGTGCAGGATCTCTGCGAGTCGGGTGCACGTGGGATAGCGATCATCGACTCGCTTGGCCAGTGCCTTGCGGAACACAGCGGTGAGGCTGGCGGGGAGCCACCGTCGAACGGAGTCCGGTGCCGGCGCGGAGGCGTGGAGATGCGCATGCCTGACGGCGAGCTCCGTGCGGCGCAGGAAGGGAGGCCGGCCGGTGAGGAGCTCGAACGCGGTGGCGGCGAACGCGTAGCCGTCGGTCTGCGGGAACAGATCCTGCGCGCGCAGCAGTTCCGGTGCGGCGTACGGGAGTGAGAACAACAGGTCACCGTCGTAGAGGACCGTCGCGGGCGGAACCAGGGGTTGGGCGATCCCGAAATCCGACAGAACGCCGCGTGCGCCGAGCCCGGCGCCCTCGACCAGGATGTTGGCGGGCTTGACATCGCGGTGCAGAACTCCGGCTCGGTGGCAGTCGTCGAGGGCGTGCCCGACGTCGACCAGTACGGGGACGATGACGGCGAGATCGGGCTCGACCTCGCCGGGAACGAAGGTCGTTGCCGCGGCGCCGTCCACGTACTGCAGCGCGATCCACGCGCGCGGATCACCCGGTGTTCCGCCGAGAGGCACGACCGGATCCTCTCCGCAATCGAGGACGGCCGCTACATTCGGGCCGGCGACCTTGTCGGTGAGGCGGAACTCGCGCTGGAAGCGGCGATAGGCGTGCCCGCTCGTGTCGGCAGTGCGAAGCAGCTTGAGCGCCACCGGCTCTTCGCCCGGTCGCTGCGCGAGGAAGACGTCCGCGCTGCCGCCTCGTCCGAGCCGCCGGAGCACCGCGTACCCGGCGACGACGTCTCCCACGTTCGGCATAGCGTTCAAAGGCCCCCGACCTTGATGACACCACGGACAGGCGCGTGGCGCACGATCGAGGCCACTATCGCACGGGACGGCGCGCGGTGCGCCACCGAGCCGATCCGTGTGTATTCCGCCCGCGATCGTGCGGGCGCGATACCGTCACAGGTATGCCGATCAAGCTCGAGAACGTCGCGATCGCGGTCCGTGATCTGGAAGCGACGATCGCGTTCTTCACGGACCTCGGCCTCACTGTCATCGGACGGCAGACGGTCAGCGGTGAATGGACGGACACCGCCGTCGGGCTCGACGGCAACCACGCCAAGATCGCGATGCTCGAAACACCCGGCGGCCAAGGTCGTATCGAGTTGTTCGAGTACCTGCATCCGGATGCCATCGAGACCGAACCCACGCTGCCCAACGAGATCGGGATGCATCGCGTCGCCTTCTCGGTCGATGACCTGGATGAGGCCCTCGCGATCGCGGCGAAGCACGGTTGCCATCCGCTCCGCGGAGTCGGCACCTACGAGGACGTCTACAGACTCACCTATGTCCGCGGCCCGAGCGGCATCATCGTGATGCTCGCGCAGGAGCTCGGCACGGCCTGACCGGTCCGCGCCGACCCCGGTCACGAGATGATCCGGTCGCTCAGCTCCGGTTCAGCGCTGCCGCGCGCGTGATCAGGGCGCGGAAGGCGTCGGCGTCGAGCGTGTCGGACTCCCGGAGATCGATGGCGCGGCGCGTGCCGGCGTCCAGGCTCGCGTTGAACAGGCCGTCCGGATCCTCGACCGCGGCGCCCTTCGCGAAGGTCACCTTGACCTTGTCCTTGTACGTCTCGACCGTGCACAGCAGTCCGTCGAGGGAGAACGTCGGCACCCCGTCGGGGTTGGAGGGCTTGCGCCACTTGGCTTCCTCGACGGTGTCCGGCTCGGCCTCGAGGATCACGGCACGGATCCGTCCGACGGTGCGCTCACGCCAATCGATGCTCATGGTCGAACGGTACGCCGACGGCGGCCGGGGCGTGCAGCCCCGGCCGTCGTGGGGGCGAACAGATATCAGTGCACGTCGACCGAGGGGGCGTCGGTCACGTGCGGGCCGTTCGAATCGACACTCGCAGTGCCGGTGTCGGCTTCCACGCTGCGGGTACTCGCGCCGGCGTTGTCACGGTCATCGCGCGGCAATAGCGATGGCTGTCACACCACAGTGCTGCCTTTGGATGTCCTGGGAGTTCTGAAGCTATCACCATTTCTCAGCGATACCAATGGTTTCGCCGTCCTTTGTTCACGCTAATTTTATTACCTCGCAGTAGCGAAAAACACTGTCCACTAATGGAACTCGTTCCACGGTTTGCGATCGAGTGCCACTCGGCAATCGGTGTCTTCCATTCCGTGTCGTGCGGTGAGAATGGCGATCGCAATGCGCGGGAAATGGTGGGGGAAGATTTCTGCGATGTCCGTCGGTACGCTGGAGTGATGGACGACCGTGATGCCGTCGACGCGCTGCGGCGCGGTATCCGCGCACCCGATCTGCGGGTGGCCGGAATCCTCTACTGGTACGCCCTGTCCGGGGCCCTCGCCCGAGTCGCGATCGCGGGATCGGACGGCGCCGGCGCGCCCGTCCGGACCGGGGCCGGCGGATGGCCGGAACTGGGGGAGGCGGCACCGTCGGACGACCCGGCCGGCGCGCTGGCGCGTGCCTTCCACCGCCTGATCCCCGGGATCGCGCAGGCCTGCGGTGCCACGGAACGCTCGCTCTGGGCGATCGGGACGGACTCGATCGCCGCGGCGGCGCTCGCGACGGGGGAGCCGCGCACCGTCGCCGACCGGATGCTGCGGGCGTGCGGGCCGGACGCCCCGGCCGCGCGGTTCGACGAGGTCCCGGGGCGCGGCACCGTCGTCCGACGGGGCTCCTGCTGCCTGCTCTACCTGTGCCCCGGGATGGGCAAGTGCCTGAGCTGCCCCCGGCAGACTCCCCAGGAGCGGCGCGCGCGGCTCGCGTGAGGGTCGCCTCGCGCGGCGGCCGCACGCCGGGGACCGATAGGATCGATCGGACTGATAACCGCGTGCGGCCAGGTATGCCGCCCGCTACATGACTAGGAGCACTGTGAGCACCACCTTCGTCGTCCCCGCCGGAATCGCGGCCGGGGCAGCCATGCGCGAGCTGGATCTGCCGAACAAGGGCCCCGAGGCGGTCGTGGTCGTCAAGACCGCCGACGGCACCCTCAAGGACCTGAGCTGGATCCCCGAGACCGACACCGAGGTCGAGTCCGTCGCGGCGAACACGGAGGACGGGCGCAGTGTGATCCGCCACTCGGCGGCGCACGTGCTGGCGCAGGCCGTCCAGGACGGCTTCCCGGGCACCAAGCTGGGCATCGGCCCTCCCATCAAGGACGGCTTCTACTACGACTTCGACGTCGCCGAGCCCTTCACTCCCGAGGACCTCAAGGGCCTCGAGAAGAAGATGAAGCAGATCATCAAGGCGGGGCAGCGGTTCTCGCGCCGGGTGTACGCGAGCAAGGACGAGGCCCGCGCCGAACTGGCGGGTGAGCCCTACAAGCTCGAGCTCATCGACGACAAGGGTGCCGCGGACGACAGCGAGGTCATGGAGGTCGGCGGCGCCGAGCTCACCGCCTACGACAACCTCAATCCCCGTACCGGCGAACGGATCTGGGGCGATCTGTGCCGTGGCCCCCACGTGCCGACCACCAAGTACATCCCCGCGGTGAAGCTGACCCGCAGCTCCGCGGCGTACTGGCGCGGCGACCAGAACAACGCCGACCTGCAGCGCGTCTACGGCACCGCGTGGGAGTCGCCCGAGGCGATGGACGAGTACCTCGAGCTGCTCGCCGAGGCGGAGAAGCGCGATCACCGCAAGCTCGGGGCGGAGCTGGACCTGTTCAGCTTCCCCGACGAGCTGGGTTCCGGCCTGCCCGTGTTCCACCCCAAGGGCGGGATCATCCGCAAGGAGCTGGAGGAGTACTCGCGGCAGCGGCACATCGACGCCGGCTACGACTTCGTGAACACTCCGCACCTGACCAAGAGCACGCTCTACGAGGTCTCGGGCCACCTGGACTGGTACAAGGACGGGATGTTCCCGGCCATGCATCTCGACGCCGAGTACGACGACGAGGGCAACGTCACCAAGCCGGGCCAGGACTACTACGTCAAGCCGATGAACTGCCCGATGCACAACCTGATCTTCGATGCCCGCGGTCGTTCGTATCGCGAGCTTCCGCTGCGGCTCTTCGAGTTCGGCTCGGTGTATCGCTACGAGAAGTCCGGCGTGATCCACGGCCTGACCCGCGTGCGCGGCATGACGCAGGACGATGCCCACATCTACTGCACCAAGGAACAGATGCACGAGGAGCTGACCACGACCCTCGAGTTCGTGCTCTCGCTCCTCAAGGACTACGGCCTCGACGACTTCTACCTCGAGCTCTCCACCAAGGACCCGCAGAAGTACGTCGGCTCGGACGAGGTGTGGGAGGAGGCGACCAAGACCCTCCAACAGGTGGCTGAGGCATCCGGTCTCGACCTCGTGCCGGATCCGGGGGGCGCCGCCTTCTACGGCCCGAAGATCTCCGTGCAGGCCAAGGACGCACTCGGCCGGACCTGGCAGATGTCCACCATCCAGCTGGACTTCAACCTCCCGGAGCGGTTCGAGCTCGAGTACACCGCGCCCGACGGCACCAAGCAACGCCCGGTGATGATCCACCGCGCGCTGTTCGGCTCCATCGAGCGCTTCTTCGGCGTGCTCACCGAGCACTACGCCGGGGCCTTCCCCGCTTGGCTCGCGCCGCAGCAGGTGGTCGGTATCCCGGTGGCGGAGCAGTTCGGCGACCACCTGGAGACGGTCATCCGCGCGCTGAAGAAGCACGGGATCCGCGCCGAGGTCGACCACAGCGACGACCGGATGCAGAAGAAGATCCGCAACCACACCACGCAGAAGGTGCCGTTCATGCTGCTCGCAGGCGAGCACGACCGCGACGCCGGAGCGGTCAGCTTCCGCTTCCGCGACGGCACCCAGGTCAACGAGGTGCCGGTCGACGATGCCGTGCAGCGGATCGTTGACTGGGTGCACGCGCGCCGCAACGAATCCCCGACGGCCGAGCTCCTGGGCCCGGCGGAGAGCACCGTCGGGACGGCCTGACCGGCACCGAGCGGAGAGGACGGGGAGGAATCGATGATCGACGAGACGGGCGTGCCCGGCGCGCATCGCGACTTCGGGGTCGGCGACGGCGACGAGACGATCGAGCGGCTGTGGACGCCCTATCGGATGCAGTACCTGGTCGATTCCCCTCCCGTCCCGGAGGGGAGCACCGCGTTCCTCGAGATCCCCAAGCTCGCGGACGAGGACGGGTTGATCGTGGCCCGGGGCGAGTACTGCTATGTCGTGCTCAACCTGTTCCCGTACAACCCGGGACACTGCATGGTGGTGCCGTACCGGCAGGTGGCCGAGCTGGAGGACCTCACCGACGAGGAGGCCTTCGAGCTGATCAAGCTCACCCAGAGGACCATCCGCGTGATCAAGCGGATCTCGCGGCCGGCGGCGTTCAACGTGGGCTTCAACCTGGGTCGGTCGGGCGGCGGCTCGATCGCCGAGCACCTGCACCAGCACATCGTGCCGCGGTGGCCCGGCGATGCGAACTACATCACGGTGCTGTCGGGCACTAAGGTGATGCCGCAGCTGCTGGGACAGACCAGGGCGCTGATGGCGAAGGCCTGGGAGGAGGTCTAGGAGTGTCGGCGATCTTCAGCCGGGAGGCGGTCTCCAAGGTCACGCACCCGATCGCGAGAGTCCTGATCAGGACCGGTCTCACGCCGGACGTGGTGACCCTGTTCGGCACGGTCTGCTCCGTCGCCGCCGCGGTGTGGCTCTTCCCCGCGGACCAGCTGTTCTGGGGAACCATGATCATCTGGTTCTTCGTCATGTTCGACATGCTCGACGGTGCGATGGCCCGCGTGCGCGGGGGCGGCACCCGGTTCGGGGCATGGCTCGATGCCACGTGCGATCGCATCGCCGACGGTGCGATCTTCGCCGGCCTGGCGTGGTGGGCCGTGTTCACCGAGCACAACCGGTACAACCTGCTGGTCGCGACGCTGATCTGCCTCGTGACCTCGCAGGTGATCAGCTACGCGAAGGCCCGTGCCGAGGCCTCGGGGCTCAAGGGCGACGGTGGCTGGATCGAGCGTCCGGAGCGCCTCATCATCGTGCTCGTCGGTGCCGGCTTCACCGGGCTCGGCGTGGGGTGGGCCATCCACGTCGCGATGTGGTTCCTCGCCGCGACCTCGATCGTCACCGTCGTGCAGCGCGCCGTGAGCGTGCGGCGTTCGCCCGGGGCCACGGATCTGCTGCCGCTCCCGGCGGCCGCGACGCAGGGTGAGGAGGACGCGTGATCGACCCCCGCGAGGAAGCCGCCGACCTCGCCTATCGCGCCGGCTGGGCCCTGACGAAGCGGATGCCGGAGTCCGCGGCGAAGTTCCTCATCGACGGTGTGGGCGGCCGTCTCGGCGCGCGCGGCGACAACACGCAATTGCGCAAGAACCTGGCCCGGGTACTCGGGACGACGCCTGACGCCGTCCCGCAGCGCCTCATCGAGGAGTCCGCGCGGTCCTACGCGAGGTACTGGCGCGAGTCCTTCCGGCTGCCGTCGATGGATCTCGAGCAGCTCGGCGCGACCCTGGACCAGTACGTCGATACGCCGAGCCTGCACGAGGCGATGGACGCGGGCACGGGCGCGGTGCTCGCCCTCCCGCACAGCGGCAACTGGGACATGGCCGGGGTGTGGCTGGCCCAGAGGTACGGCCGGTTCGCCACCGTCGCCGAACGACTCAAGCCGGAATCGCTGTTCCGGCGGTTCGTGGAGTACCGCGAATCGCTCGGTTTCGAGATCTTCCCTCTGTCCGGCGGAGAACAACCGCCCATGCAGGCGCTGGCGCAGCGGCTGCGGGAGGGGCGGCCGATCTGCCTGCTCGGCGAGCGGGATCTGGCGCGCCACGGCGTGCCGGTGACCTTCTTCGGCGAGCGCACCCGCATGCCCGCCGGGCCGGCCAAGCTGGCCATCGACACCGGCGCGCCGCTGCTGCCCGTGCACTGCTGGTTCGAGGGCGACGCCTGGGGCTTCACCTCGCAGGACCCGATCGACGTGTCGAAGGGCATCGAGCACGCGACGCAGCAGCTGGCCCACGCCTTCGAGCGGAACATCGCCGCGCACCCCGCCGACTGGCACATGCTGCAGCCGCTGTGGGAGGCCGACTGGTCGCAGGCGCGCCGGGACCGGATCCTGGGGAGCGACGGGGCGGGCGGCACCGTCGGGCCCGATGCGCCGGGCGAGGGCACCGAGGTGCCGGGCGAGGGTACCGAGGTGCGTTGATGCGGATCGGGATGATCTGCCCGTACTCGTTCGATGTCGCGGGCGGGGTGCAGGCGCACGTCGTCGACCTGGCGCGGGTGCTCATCGAGATGGGGCACGAGGTGTCGGTGCTGATGCCCTCGTCGAAGGAGACGGTGCTCCCGGACTTCGCCGTCTCGTCGGGCAAGGCCGTCGCGATCCCGTACAACGGGTCGGTGTCGCGACTCTCCTTCGGGCCCAAGGCCTTCGGTCGTCTCCGCAAGTGGATCAGCAAGGGCGGCTTCGACGTGCTGCACGTGCACGAGCCCAATGCGCCCAGCCTCGGGATGCTCGCGCTGGCGATCGCCGACGGCCCGATCGTCGCCACCTTCCACACGTCTACGGAGAAGTCGCTCGTGCTCTCGGTGTTCCAGAGCGTGCTGCGTCCCTCGCACGAGAAGATCCGCGGCAAGATCGCCGTCTCCGAGCTCGCGCGACGCTGGCAGATGGAATCACTCGGATCGGACGCGATCGAGATCCCCAACGGCGTCGAGGTCTCGCACTTCGCGAACGGCGATCGGCTACCCGGCTATCCGCGCCCGGGGCGGACGGTGCTCTTCCTCGGCCGCTACGACGAGCCGCGCAAGGGCATGGCCGTCTTCCTCGAGGCGCTGCCCACGATCGCCCGGGAGCACCCCGATGTCGAGGTCCTCGTCATCGGCCGGGGTGACGAGGAGAAGCTGCTCCGCGAGGCCGGCCCGTACGCGAAGCACCTGCGACTGCTCGGCGCCGTCACCGATGAGGAGAAGGCCGCCGCGCTCCGCTCCGCCGATGTCTACGTCGCGCCGAACCTCGGTGGCGAGAGCTTCGGCATCGTCCTCGTCGAGGCCATGGCCGCCGGTACCGCGGTCGTCGCCAGCGACCTGAACGCCTTCGAACGCGTCCTCGACGGGGGAGAGGCCGGCGTGCTCGTCCCCGTCGGTGACGGTCCCGCGCTCGGCGCCGCCATCGCCGGGCTGCTGTCCGACGACCTGCGCCGCGCGGAGTTGGTCACGCACGCGTCGGAGGTCGTGTGGCGGTTCGACTGGTCGGTGGTCGCCCAGCAGGTGATCCGCGTCTACGAGACCGTCGCCGTGCCCGGCGTGGTCGTGACCATCGATGACTGAGAGGGCCCCGTGCTGTACCTGACCGCCACCACCGTGATCGTCATCGGGCTGATCGTCGTCGCGGTGTTCGTCGTTGCGGCACTGGCGTACCAGACCGCGCACCGACTGGACCGCCTGCACGTGCGCGTCGACCTGTCGATGCAGGCGCTCGACGCCGCGTTGGCCCGACGGGCCGCCGTCGCCCGGGCGGTCGCGGCGTCGATCCCCGACGATGCCGGCCGCGCACTCCGCGCCGCGGCGGACCGCGCCGAGAACGCCGCGCCCGAGGACCGCGAGCCGCGGGAGAACCGGCTCTCGGCCGCCATCGGCGCCATCGACATCGAGACCCTGCCCCGCTCGCTCGTCGCCGAGATCGCCGACGCCGACACCCGCGTCACGATGGCCCGCAGGTTCCACAACGACGCGGTCCGCGACACGCGGATGCTGCGCGGCCGCCGCTTCGTGCGCTGGCTGTACCTGGGCGGTACGGCGCCGATGCCGCAGTACTTCGACATCGTCGACCGGGGCGGCGTGCTCCCCGCCGCGTTGCTCGCGGAGACCGAGGAGCGCCGCGTGTCCGCGCGGGTCATCGTCGTGGACGCCGACGGTGCCGTTCTCCTGGTCCGCGGCCACGAGCCGGTGCCGGACGGCGAATCGCCGTCCGGACACTGGTGGTTCACGGTCGGCGGCGGTGTCGAACGGGGCGAGGATCTGCGCGCGGCAGCCGCCCGGGAACTGCTCGAGGAGACGGGGCGCACGCTCGAGCCGTCCGCCTTCGTCGGCCCGCTGTACCGGCGGGAGGCGGTGTTCACCTTCGACGGCGAGGTGATCGACTCCGTCGAGTACTTCTTCGCCGTCGCCTGCGAACGGTTCGAGCCGGCACCGTCGGGCTGGACGGACCTGGAGCGGCGCACCCTGGACGAGTTGCGCTGGTGCAGCGCGGACGACATCCGGGCGCTCGGGGACCCCGTCTACCCCGCGACTCTCGCCGACCTGGTGCCCGACGTGCGGGCCGCGCTGGCGGCAGGATCGGCGCCGGACGTTCCGGCCCGCGTCGAATAGGGGGAGAGATGGAACCGAGGGAGATCTCCGGGTACCGGGTGGTGCGCCGCCTGGGCGCAGGCGGGATGGGCGAGGTGTTCCTCGTCGAGCACCCGCGGCTGCCGCGACAGGACGCACTCAAACTGCTCGGCCCGCAGTTCGGCGGGGATCCCAACTTCGCCGCGCGGTTCCTGCGCGAGGCCGACATCCTCGCCGGGCTCCGGCACCCGAACATCGTCACGATCTACGACCGCGGCGAGTTCGAGGACCGGCTGTGGCTGGCGATGGAGTACGTCGAGGGCGAGGATGCGGCGCAGTACCTGCGAACGCGGGGCCCGCTTGCGCCGTCGACGGTCGCGGACGTGCTCGACCAGGTGGGCAGCGCGCTGGACTGGGCCTGGACCGAGCGCAAGCTGACGCACCGCGACGTCAAGCCCGGCAACATCCTGCTCGAACCGTCCCGGTCGGGGCGCCCGCCGGTGGTCAAACTCGTCGACTTCGGCATCGCCAAGGCCAGCGACGACGCGAGCTCGTTGACCGCGACCGGCGTCGCCGTGGGCACGATGGCCTACCTCGCGCCCGAGGTGATCGAGGGCAAGCCGCTCGACAACCGTGCCGATCAGTACTCGCTGGCGTGCACGGCTTTCGAGCTGCTCACCGGCGGTCCGCCGTTCGGGCCCGGGTCGCCCAGCTCGGTCATGATGGCGCACCTGAGCGCGCCGGTGCCGGATCCGGCGTCGAGGCTCGCCGGGCTGCCGCCGGGGCTGGCCGCGGTCTTCGCCCGGGCGATGGCGAAGCAGCCGCGGGACCGCTACGTCGACAACGCCGAGTTCGCCCGCGCGTTCCGGGCCGCGCTCGTCGCCGCGCGGCCGGACGGACGGCCCACCGTCGGGCCGACGTCACCGCACCGGCCTCCGATGCCCGCGCCCGCCACGACCATCCGCCCGACCCCGCCGCCCACCCCGATCCCCGCCTTCACGCCGCCCCCGGGCTCGGCTCCGGCGCCGCCCGCGCGGGGGAACGGCCGGGTCATCGGGCTCGCGGCCCTGGTCGCGGTGCTGGTCGTCGCCCTGGCGGCCGTCGGGTACCTCGCGTTCGGCCGTTCGGGTTCCGATTCGCCGGCCCCGACGGTGACCGCCATCGCGCCGCCCGGTGGGGCGACGGGCGGGACGACGGAGGCACCGTCGACCTCCGGCACGACGACGAGCGCACGCGTCCCGACGGTGCCCGGCACCGACGCCTACGGCTTCCTCGGCAGCCCCGCCCGGTGCGCGGGCGGCGAGACCCTCGAGCTCGCGCTGCTCACCTCCGGCGCGGGAGCGGGCTCGCGGGTCGTGATCTGCAGCTCGGGCGGCGCGTACACGTATCGAGGAGCGCGCGTGTCGGGCGACAACAGCGGACTCACGCTGCCGGCGTCGTCCGCGGGATCCGGCTCGTACCGCGCGCGGAACCCGGATGTGAACGGCGAGACCCGCAACGACACCATCTACACCGTGAGCGCCGGCGGGCTGGTCATCACCCGCGGCGACGGCCGCTCGGTGGCGTCGGAGCCCGCCCGGTCCGTCTGGACGCGCTGACCCCCCGATTCGTCGCCACCCCACCGAAACGCCACAGCCTCCCCCCGATTCGTCGCAGCCCCACCGAAACGCCCGACGTTCCGGTGGGGCGGCGACGAATCGGGGGCGGAGCCCTCAGTGCGCGGTGATGACGGGGCCGGCCGCCCCGGCTCCGACGGTGACGACGCGGCCGTCGCGGTGCGCAGCCGTGAGCACGCCGCCGGTGTCGCGCACGGCCCAGTTCTCCGCCCAGTAGGTGTAGCCGGGCTCCACATCACGGATCGGGACGCCCCAGAAGGCGTGGTCCGGCACCGTCTGCACCTCGATCTCGTCGTCGTGGAGCATCACGCGCCACCCGTTCCAGCTGACCTCGGGAGACCAGTCGGACACCGGCCGGCGCACGATCACCGGCACCCTCTGCCAGCCGTCCCGGATATCCCAGATCCCCGGAGGGCAGGCGGGAGCGGCGAAGGCGTCACGTGCGGTCGCCGCGTCTGCGACGACGAACAGCTCGAACGCGTGCGGGTCCTCCAGGTCCAGCCACCGCGCGTCGATCGAGATGAACCGGCCGGAGTGCTCGATGAAGGTGCCCCCGACGGTGAACATCCAGTCGATCGCCATGTCGACCTCGTCGGCGGCCGGACGATTGATCGCGAACTTCTCCGTGGACGCGCTGATCCGGGGGAGCATCCCATCCGCGATGTCATCCGCAGTCAGGTACTCGTCCTCGCCGTCCGGCGACGGCACCAGGGACCAGCGCGTCACGAAGTCCTCGACGGCCTCGGGGGCGAAGCCCGGTCCGACCTGAAGGTCCGTGTCGATGAGGAACGGGAGCACGCTGACGGTGATGCTCATGGACGGGGCGTCGCTCTGTGCGAACGGCTACACATGCCGCCACTGTATCGACGATGTCGTGAAGTACATGTCGCCTGCACTATCGGTGTGTGTCCGCCCCGGCGACCCGGGCTGGGACCGCGCACCGTCATCGGGAATACTGGAGCCTCACATGTCCCAGCTACGAGGAGATCCGTCAGTGTCCACTGATCCCCAGACCGCACCCGTCACCGGCACCGCGCGCGTCAAGCGCGGCATGGCCGAGATGTTGAAGGGCGGCGTGATCATGGACGTGGTCACCCCCGAGCAGGCGAAGATCGCCGAGGATGCGGGCGCCGTGGCCGTCATGGCACTCGAGCGCGTCCCGGCCGACATCCGCGCGCAGGGCGGCGTGAGCCGCATGTCCGATCCGGACATGATCGACGGCATCATCTCCGCCGTCAGCATCCCCGTCATGGCGAAGGCGCGCATCGGCCACTTCGTCGAGGCGCAGATCCTGCAGGCGCTCGGCGTCGACTACATCGACGAGTCCGAGGTGCTGACCCCGGCCGACTACGCCAACCACATCGACAAGTTCGCCTTCACGGTGCCCTTCGTCTGCGGCGCGACCAACCTGGGTGAGGCGCTGCGCCGCATCACCGAGGGTGCGGCGATGATCCGCAGCAAGGGCGAGGCCGGCACCGGCGACGTGTCGAACGCCACCACCCACATGCGCAAGATCCGCGACGAGATCCGCCGCCTGACCTCGCTGCCCGAGGACGAGCTGTACGTCGCGGCCAAGGAACTGCAGGCGCCGTACGACCTGGTCGTCGAGGTCGCCAAGAACGGCAAGCTGCCGGTCACCCTGTTCACCGCCGGCGGCATCGCGACCCCGGCCGACGCGGCGATGATGATGCAGCTCGGCGCCGAGGGCGTCTTCGTGGGGTCGGGCATCTTCAAGTCCGGCAACCCCGAGCAGCGGGCGAAGGCCATCGTGGCCGCGACCACGTTCTACGACGACCCCGCCAAGCTCGCCGAGGTCTCGCGCGGACTCGGTGAGGCGATGGTCGGCATCAACGTCGACGACATCCCGCAGCCCCACCGCCTCGCGGAACGCGGCTGGTAACGGCATGTCGCCCGCCCGTGGCGGGCGATTCGCGCTAGCGTCGAGGCTGCGCGGGCCGGGGGTACCCGGGAAAGAACTGGAAGCAGTGAGGCGGAGGATGTCAGACCAAGCAACGGCCAGGGCCGCCGACGGGTACGGGGCACAGACGACCGTGGCGTTGGGCGGATCACGGGTGGAGTCGGCGCCGGTCGCGCTGCGCGTGCTCGCGTACATCGCGGATCTGTGCGTCGCGTCCACCGTGGTCGCGATCGCCCTGATCGTCGACGTGGCCGCCGGGCTCGAGATGGGCTGGATCTTCGTCGGCATCGGCGCGGCGGTCGCGATCGTCGTCTCGATCGTGCTGCACGGTGCGTTCGGCGCCAGCCCGGGCAAGACCCTCGCCGGCCTCAAGGTCGTCGACGCGGACTCGCACCGCGCCGTCGGGTTCCCCGCCGCGGCCATCCGCTCCGTCGTGTTCAACGTGCTCGCGCCGCTGGTCTACCTGCCGGGCTGGTCAGTGCTGGCCGACGGTGCGCGGCGCGGCATTCATGAGAAGGCATCCCGCACGACGACGGTCGACGAGGCCGACGTCGCGACGGGCGTCCGCGCCCCGGCCCCGGCACCGTCGGGCCCGCTGGGCGGCCTGGTGACCGGCGAGCCGGACCGTGGACTCCAGCGCATCCCGACCCCGCTGCCCGAGGAGACCCGGATCGACCCGATCGGCGCGGAGGCGGCGACCGAGGTCGTCGAGGTCGACGAGCCGCGCGAGCGCATGGCCCCGCCGGAACTGCCCCCGCTGCCCGACGACGTCCCTGGCCTGCGCCCGATCCCGCCGCGCTTCGGTCCGCCGCCCACCGATGGCGACGGGCAGCCCGCCGCCTTCCCGCCCGCCGCGGCCTTCGCGCCGCCGCCGCAGGCGCCCCCGCAGCAGGCCCCGCAGCCGCAGGCACCCCAGGGCCCCGGCCCGCAGCAGCGCCCGAGCCAGCAGTTCCCGCCGGGCCCCGTCGGCCCTTCGGGACCGGTCGGTCCCTCGGGTCCGGTCGGCCCCGGCGTCCCGGGCGGCGGACGCCCGGCGCCCGCAGGTCGTCCGGCGCCGCAGCAGCCCCGCCCCGCGGCACCGTCCCCGATCCCGTCGGGTGGCGCACCGATCGTGCTGCGCTTCGACGACGGACACTCGTTGGACGTGCGCGGCGAGGGCATCATCGGCCGCGAGCCGGTGCTGCCCGCGGGCGCGGACTCGTCCACGGTCGCCAAGCACGTGCTGGTCGACGACACCGCATCGGTGTCCAAGACGCACCTGCTGTTCGGTATCACCCGCGGCGAGCTGTGGGTGGAGGACGTGGGCTCGACCAACGGGTCCGCGATCGCCTTCGGTGATTCGTGGACCGAGCTCACGAAGGGAATCAGGTACGCCGTGGAGAAGGGCAGCGTCGTGCACATGGGTCAGCGCAGTTTCAAGGTGTTCGGCGGATGACGGCGGACGAGGGCGAGGCGCGCTCCGAGATCGTCTACGGGGTGCAGGGCGGCGTGTCCATGAAATGGGTCGCCATCAGCAATCCGGGACGGGTGCGCCTGACCAACGAGGACGGTGCGCTCACCGGCCCGGGCATGTTCCTGCTGGCGGACGGCATGGGCGGGCACGATGCGGGCGAGGTCGCCTCGGCCGCAGCGCTCGAGGCGCTCGCCGAGGTCTTCGGACCCGAGCCGGCGGAGGCGCAGGTCGTGATGGAGCAGGTCGTCGACCGGCTGCGCGACGCGCACGCCGCGATCGAGGCGATCGACTCCGAGACCGGCAAGCGCGCCGGAACGACCGTGACCGGCCTGCTCCTGACCACCTACGAGGGCGTTCCGCACTGGCTGGTCGTCAACATCGGCGATTCGCGGACCTACCGGCTCGCGGAGGGCTACTTCGAGCAGCTCACCGTCGACCACTCCCAGGTCCAGGAACTGATCAACGGCGGCTTCCTGAGCCCCGAACAGGCGCGGGTCGACCCGCGGCGCAACGTGATCACCCGCGCGCTCGGCGCCGGGATGGAGCCCGATGCGGACTTCTGGATCGTGCCGGCGCAGCCGCACGAGAAGCTGTTGGTGTGCTCGGACGGCCTCAACGGTGAGCTCACGGACGACGAGATCCGGCAGATCCTCGACTCGGACGTGCCGATCGACGAATGCGCCGACCAGCTCGTCGCCGCCGCGCTGAACGCCGGCGGCCGCGACAATGTCACTGTGATCGTGGTCGACGCCACCACGGAACAGACCGATCCGGACTGGTGACCTTCAGTAGAGTACGTCCTCGTGGCTGACATCGAAGCGCTGCTGAGTCTCGAACAGATCGACCGCGACATCTTCCGCGGCATTCACGCTCCCTCGGTCCTGGCGCGCACCTTCGGCGGCCAGGTGGCCGGTCAGGCGCTGCGGTCCGCGATCGGGACGGTCCCGGACGCCATGCAGGTGCATTCGCTGCACGGCTACTTCCTGCGGCCGGGCGATCCGGACGCGGACACAGTCTTCCTCGTCGACCGGATCCGCGACGGCAGGTCCTTCTGCACGCGGCGCGTCAACGGCGTGCAGAACGGCGAGGCGATCTTCTCCATGTCGGCCTCGTTCCAGCTTCCCGGGCAGGCGGGGATCGAGCACAGCGACGAGATGCCGCCGACGCCCGCCCCCGAGTCGGTGCCCAGCCCCCGAGAGGATCCGAACGCCACCCGCGAGAGCCTCGGGCTGTTCGAGGAGTGGAGCAACTGGGACATCCGCATCGTGCCGCAGGAGGAGACCGCGCCCTACGTGGGACGCGCGGTGCACCAGCAGGTCTGGTTCCGGCACATCGGCCGCCTGCCCGACGATCAGAACGTGCACACCAGCGCGCTCGCCTACATGAGCGACATGACGCTGCTCGGTTCGGCGCGCGTCGCCCACCCGGGCGTCGACACGCAGGTGGCCTCCCTGGACCACGCCATGTGGTTCCTGCGCCCGTTCCGGGCCGACGAATGGCTGCTCTACGACCAGACGTCACCGTCGGCCGGTGGCGGGCGGGCGTTGACCGCCGGGCGGATCTTCGCGCAGGACGGGAACCTCGTGGCGGTCGTCATCCAGGAGGGCCTGCACCGCTTCCGGCAGTAGGGCAATAGGGTGGTTCCCCGTGACTGTGCGGATCGGGGTACTGGCCCTCCAGGGTGACGTGCGCGAGCACCGTCAGGCGCTCGAGGCGGTGGGGGCGCGTACGGCGCTCGTGCGCACGGTGGCGGACCTGGCGGCCGTCGACGGCATCGTCGTCCCGGGCGGCGAGTCGACCACCATGAGCCGGCTGCTCGGCGTCTTCGACCTGTTCGATCCGCTCCGCGACGCGATCGCCGGCGGCCTTCCGGCCTACGGCTCGTGCGCGGGGATGATCATGCTCGCCTCCGAGGTGCTCGACACGAGGCCCGATGCGCGCTGCCTCGGCGCGATCGACATGACGGTGCGCCGGAACGCCTTCGGACGGCAGGTGGACTCCTTCGAGACGGATCTCGAGGTCGCCGGGATCGACGGTGACCCGGTGCGCGCCGTGTTCATCCGCGCGCCGTGGGTGGAGCGGGTCGGGCCCGGCGTCCAGGTGCTGGCCAGGGTGCCCGACGATGCCGGGGCGACTGCGGGTACGGTGGTCGCTGTTCAGCAGGGTGTGACGATGGCCACATCCTTCCATCCCGAGGTCACCGGCGATCTGCGGATCCACCGGCGCTTCGTGGACATCGTCCGGGGCGCGTGACACCGCCGCCGTAGGAGCGAGGGGAGTGGCTTCGTGAGCTACATGCCGGTGACCGATTCGATGTTCCTCATGGCGGAGTCCCGCGAGCATCCGATGCACGTGGGCGGGCTGCAGCTCTTCACGCCGCCCGAGGACGCGGGCCCCGATTTCGTGCGGTCGGTGGTCGAGACGATGCGCGAGCACGTCACGGTCAGTGAGAAGTTCGGCCGCCGGCCCGCCGATCCGGTGGGCATCCTCGGCAACACCTGGTGGTCCGAGGTTGACTCGATCGATCTCGAGTACCACGTGCGGCACTCGGCGCTGCCGAAGCCCGGCCGGATCCGCGAGTTGTTCCAGCAGGTGTCGCTGTGGCACGAGACGCTGCTCGACCGGCACCGGCCCATGTGGGAGATCCACGTCGTGGAGGGGCTCGAGGACGGCCGGTTCGCCGTGTACTCGAAGGTCCACCACTCGCTGGTCGACGGTGTCTCCGCGCTGCGGTACATGACCCTGGCGCTGTCGAACGACCCCGACGATCGGGAGGGGCGCGTCGTCTGGCAGCCGGGCCTGGGCCGGCGGCGCAAGCAGGCACCGTCGGGCGGGGCGGCGGGGGCCTCGAAGCTCCTGCCCTTCAACCCCCTGAGCGCCGTCAAGCAGGTCGGCGGGCTCACCGGCGAGGTGCTGGGCATGCTCCCGGCGTCGCTCAAGGTGGCCGGAGCGACGATCCGCGACCACGACTACAAGGCGCCGTTCGAGGCCCCGCACACCATCTTCAACGTGCCGATCGGCGGCGCCCGGCGGTTCGTCGCGCAGTCCTACTCGCTCGACCGGATCGACGCGGTGCGCGCGGCGGCCGGCGCCACGGTCAACGACATCGTGCTGGCGATGTGCGGCAGCGCCCTGCGCGGCTACCTGCAGGAGCTGGGCGAGTTGCCCGACCGCTCGCTGACCGCGATGGTGCCGGTGTCCCTGCACAAGGAGGGCGCGGAGTCCTCGTCGAACGCGGTCGGCGCGGTGATCGCGACACTGGCGACCGATCTGACCGACCCGGCGGCGCGCGTGACGGCGATCCAGGACTCGGTGCGTGCCGCGCGCAAGGTGATGGGCGAACTGTCGCCGCTGCAGGTGCTGGCGCTGAGCGCGGCGAACATCGCAGGGCTCGCGCCCGGGATGCTGCCGGGGTACCGCGGCGCCACGCGTCCGCCGTTCAACCTGGTGATCTCGAACGTCCCGGGGCCGCGGGAGGCGATGTACTGGAACGGTGCCCACCTCGACGGCGTGTACCCCGCGTCCATCGCGTGGGAGGGGCAGGCGGTGAACATCACGATCTGCACGAACAACCGCAACCTGGAGTTCGGCATCACCGCGTGTCGCGCCTCCGTGCCGCACGTGCAGCGGATGATCCACTACCTCGAGGACGCGTTGACGGAGCTGGAGAAGGCTTTCACGTAAACTCGAAGGGTTGATGCAGCGCACCCGAACGGAATCGAGGGATCGATGAGCGGCCATTCCAAATGGGCCACCACCAAGCACAAGAAGGCGGGGATCGACGCCAAGCGCGGCAAGCTGTTCGCCAAGCTGATCAAGAACATCGAGGTCGCGGCGCGTACCGGCGGCAGTGATCCCGCGGGCAACCCCACCCTGTTCGACGCCATTCAGAAGGCGAAGAAGTCGTCGGTCCCCAACGACAACATCGAGCGCGCGCGCAAGCGCGGCGGCGGCGAGGAGGCGGGCGGCGCCGACTGGCAGACCATCATGTACGAGGGCTACGGGCCCAACGGCGTGGCCGTGCTCATCGAGTGCCTCACCGACAACCGCAACCGCGCCGCGGGCGAGGTCCGGGTCGCGATGACCCGCAACGGCGGCAACATGGCCGATCCGGGCTCGGTGTCGTACCTGTTCGCGCGCAAGGGCATCGTCACGCTCGACAAGAACGACCAGTCCGAGGACGACGTGCTCATGGCCGTGCTGGACGCGGGCGCCGAGGAGATCAGCGACCTGGGCGAGCAGTTCGAGATCATCGCCGAGCCGACCGATCTGGTCGCCGTGCGCACCGCGCTGCAGGAGGCGGGTTTCGACTACGACTCCGCCGAGTCGGGCTTCCGCGCGTCGGTCGAGGTCCCCGTCGACGCCGACGGTGCGCGCAAGGTGTTCAAGCTGGTCGACGCGCTGGAGGACAGCGACGACGTGCAGAACGTGTACACCAATGTCGACATCTCCGACGAGGTCCTGGCGGAGCTCGAGGAGGACTGATCGTCCTCGTGGCGGGCACAGGATCGACCTCTCGCATCGGGTCCACTGCCCGGTTCTGAAGCGTCAGGATATTCTCAGGTTGTGACTCGCACCCGAACGGCGCTGCGCCGTGCCCCGGCATTCGCCCTGGCGGCCGCCCTGCTGCTCGGCGCGGGCGGGGCCGCCGTCTGGGAGACGGGCCGCGCGGAGACCGTGCACGGGGCCACGGCGATCGGCGTCGACTTCGGTTCCCTGGGCCGCGACGATGCGACCGCCCGCCTGACGGAGGCGGCCCGCCGCGCGGATGCCGAGCCGGTGACGCTGCGCACCGACAAGGGCACCGTCCGGCTCACGCCCGCGGAGCTCGGGCTCAGGATGGACGTCCCCGCCACCGTGCAGCGCGCGATCGACCAGCGATCGCCGCTGCGCGACCTGGTGGGATTCGTCAGCGCGCGGCATGTGCAGCCGGTTTCCACGGTCGACCGCGCGGTGTTCGACGCGGCGCTGGCCAAGGTGGGCGGCCCGCTCACCGAGGCGGCCGCCGACGGTGCCGTCGTCTACCGGTCCGGTAGGCCCGTGGCCGTCGAGCCGAAGGCCGGCGACCGGATCGATCCGGCGCACGCCGCGGCGGCCGTCGCCGCCGCCTGGCCGGAGAGCACCGACATCGTGCTCCCCACGGAGAAGATGACCCCCACGGTGTCCGCGGACACCGTGCACAAGGTCGCCTCCGGCGCCGCGGCGCAGGCCGTCGCCTCCGAGGTCGTGCTCCGTCGGGACGGTGCGGGCCAGGTACCCGCGGGCACCGTCGGGCACGTGTCCGCCGCCGACATCGGTACGTTCCTGTCGTTCCGGCCCGACGGTGCCGGCAACCTCGCGCCGAAGGTCGACCGGGAGGCCGCGAAGAAGCTGCTCGGCACGCGGCTGGAGTCGGCGGTCGCGAAGCCGAAGGACGCCGGGTTCAGCGTCTCGGGTGGCACGCCGACCGTGACCGACTCGGTCCCGGGCCGGGAGGTGGTGTGGGACCCCACGATCGACGCGGTGTCCAAGGCCGTGGTCGAGCAGTCCGCGCAGGGCCGCACGGCGACCGCGCAGTTCAAGACTGTCGAGCCCAAGCTCACCACCGCGCGGGCCAAGGAACTCGGCGTGCGGGAGGTGGTCAGCGAGTTCTCCACCGGCGGGTTCAGCGACGCCTCCGGTGTGAACATCCGGCGCGTCGCCCAGCAGGTGAACGGCGCGGTGGTCCTGCCCGGGGAGACCTTCTCGCTCAACGGCTACACCGGCCCTCGCGGCACCGCGCAGGGGTACGTCGAGTCGGGGATCATCAACAACGGACGCCCCGACAAGGCCGTGGGCGGCGGCATCTCGCAGTTCGCGACCACGCTCTACAACGCCGCGTACTTCGCCGGGCTCGAGGACGTCGGCCACACCGAGCACAGCTACTACATCTCGCGCTACCCGGAGGCGCGGGAGGCCACGGTCTTCGAGGGCGCGATCGACCTGCAGTTCCGCAACGACACGCCGTACGGCATCGTCATCGAGGCGAGTGGCGGCGCGTCGTCGGTGTCGGTGCGGATGTGGAGCACCAAGACCCGGGAGGTGTCGTCGAGCACGGGCGCGCGCAGCCTGCCGACCGAGCCGCGCACCATCCGGCTGCCGAAGGGGCCGCACTGCGTCGCGAGCACCGGCCAGCCGGGCTTCACCACGAGCAACACCCGGACCATCACGGACCTCAAGTCCGGGAACGTGATCTCGCGGCACACCCGCACCGTCAAGTACGACCCGGTGCCGACCGTCATCTGCGAGTAGCCCGCGTCATCGCGGGTGCGTGTTGGTGCGACGAGGCGGTGCCGGGCTCCGGTATGCTCTCGAACAAAGGTTTGAGTGTTCGACGGTGCTCGGAGGTGCGGTCATGCGGGTGATGGGGGTGGACCCCGGGCTCACGCGCTGCGGCCTGTCGGTGGTCGAGACGGGTGTGGGGCGCAAGGTCACCGCGCTCGACGTCGACGTGGTCCGCACGCCGGCCACGATGCCGCTGCCGGAGCGCCTGCTCGCGGTGTGGACCGCCGCGGAGTTCTGGATGGACACCCACCAGCCGGACGTGATCGCGGTCGAGCGGGTGTTCGCGCAGCACAACGTGTCCACGGCGATGGGAACGGCGCAGGCCGGCGGCGTCGTCGCGCTGGCGGCCGCGCGCCGGGGGATCGACGTGCATTTCCACACCCCGTCGGAGGTCAAGGCGGCCGTCACGGGCAACGGCAACGCGGGCAAGGCCCAGGTCACGGCCATGATCACCCGGATTCTGGGGCTGCAGAAGGCGCCGGAGCCCGCGGACGCCGCCGACGCGCTGGCGCTGGCGGTCTGCCACAGCTGGCGGGCGCCCATGATCGCGCGGATGGCGGAGGCCGAGCGCGCGGCGGCGGAGCAGAAGAAGGTGTTTCAGCAGCGACTCGCGGCCCAGCGCCGCGAGGCCAAGAAGGTGACGGGGGGAGTGCGATGATCGCGTCGCTGCGCGGCGAGGTACGGCACATCGGTCTGGACCACGTGGTGATCGAGTGCGGCGGCGTGGGCTACAAGGTCCTCGTCGTCCCGAACACCGCCGGCGCGCTGACCAGGGGGAGTGAGGGCTTCCTGCTCACCTCGATGGTGGTCCGGGAGGACTCGCAGACGCTGTACGGCTTCACCGACGGCCCGCAGCAGGAGCTGTTCCACCTGCTCCAGACGGTGCAGGGGGTCGGCCCCCGGCTCGCCATGGCGGCGATCGCCGTGCTGGACCCGGCGCAGATGCAGACGGCCATCGCCGCCGGCGACCTCAAGACCCTGTGCCTGATCCCCGGCATCGGCAAGCGGGTCGCCGAGCGGATCCACATCGAGCTCAAGGACAAGGTGTCCGCGGCACCGTCGGACGGCTCCGGCACGGCGGGGTCGACGGTGCCGGTCGGCGGCGTCGCGCAGCAGCTGATCGACGCGCTCGAGGGGCTGGGGTTCACGCCGAAGCAGGCCGAGCCGGCGGTGGCCGCCGTCGTCGAGGCGGGTGCGGGCAAGTCGGTCTCCGAACTGCTGCGCGACGCGCTGAAGTCGCTGGGACGTGGCTGAGGTGCAATACGACGAGGGCGTCGACGGCGAGTTCGGCAGCGAGTTCGAGGAGGTCGAGGGTGTCATGGGCCCGTCGGCCCTCGCCGGTGACGACACCGAGTCGCTGCGGCCGAAGTCCCTCGACGAGTTCATCGGCCAGCCGAAGGTCCGGGAGCAGCTGCAGCTGGTGCTGCACGGCGCGAAACTCCGCGGCGGCACCCCCGATCACATCCTGCTCTCCGGCCCGCCCGGCCTGGGCAAGACCAGCCTCGCGATGATCATCGCCGCCGAGCTCGGCACCGCGCTGCGGGTGACCTCGGGCCCGGCGCTCGAGCGCGCCGGCGACCTGGCCGCGATGCTGTCGAACCTGGTCGAGGGCGATGTGCTGTTCATCGACGAGATCCATCGCATGGCACGCCCCGCCGAGGAGATGCTCTACCTCGCCATGGAGGACTTCCGCGTGGACGTCGTGGTCGGCAAGGGACCGGGCGCCACGTCCATCCCGCTGGACGTCGCGCCGTTCACCCTGGTCGGCGCCACCACCCGGTCCGGCGCGCTCACCGGCCCGCTGCGCGACCGGTTCGGCTTCACCGCGCACATGGATTTCTACGAGACCGCCGACCTGGTCCAGGTCATCGAACGGAGCGCGAAGATCCTCGGGATCGCGATCGAGCGGGAGGCCGCAGCGGAGATCGGCAGCCGCAGCCGCGGCACACCGCGCATCGCGAACCGCCTCCTGCGCCGCGTCCGCGACTTCGCCGATGTCCGCGCCGACGGTGTCGTCACCGTCGAGGTGGCGCGCGGGGCGCTCAAGGTCTACGACGTCGACGAGCTGGGCCTCGACCGCCTCGACCGCGCGGTGCTCGGCGCGCTGATCCGCAGTTTCGGCGGCGGCCCCGTCGGCGTGTCCACGCTCGCCGTCGCGGTCGGCGAGGAGCCGGGCACCGTCGAGGAGGTGTGCGAGCCCTTCCTCGTGCGCGCCGGCATGCTCGCCCGCACCCCGCGCGGCCGCGTCGCGACCATGGCCGCCTGGCACCACCTGGGCCTCACCCCGCCCGCGGGGGCCCTCGCCTCCGGCATCGAGGTGCGCGGGGACTTCGACGCCGGCGACGAGCGCCTCTTCTGAGGTGGCGCTGCGCCGCCGTTCTACCGCGGTGCGGTCAGGTCGTAGACGGTCGTCCCGTCGACGGTGCGCGCGGTGAAGGTCTTCTCCACCCACGCCGTGATCTCCGCCGCCGTACCGGATCCGCGCCCGAAGCCGAACCCTCCGGATTCCGCGAGGAAGTAGTGGATCTGCCCGTCCGCCACGGACATCTGGAACTGCGCGAGCGTCGGTGACGGGTCGGTGCCGTTGAACCCGCCGATCGGCATGACCGGCCTCCCGGTCGCCAGCTGCGGGCCGGCCGCGCTGTTCGCGCCGACGGTCGCCGCGATCCAGGTGTAGCGGTCCGCGTCCTGCAGGAGCAGGGACTTCAGCGCCGCGCTCGGCTCGCTGCCCATGAGGAACGACGGTCCGCCGCGCCCCCGCTCACCGTCGGCGCCCGGACCGGACTGCTCGGCGAACCGTTTCACGAACTCGGGCATGCCCTGCCCGCCTCGTCCCGGGCCGAAGCCGTGGCCGCTCGACGGTCCGGCGGAGACGATCGCGCCCTGCCGGGGCGTGGCGATCGTCTCGGCGGCGAAGGCGACCTGCCCGGCGATCCCGGTGACGAGGGCCGCGAGGGTGATGACGCCGACCAGGCCCCGTGCCTGTCGGACCGCGGGCACGAGTGTGGCGAGCAGCGCGACCGTCCCGATCGCCGCGGCGGCCGCGATCAGCCAGCGCAGCCACGGATTCCAGTTCGGCGTCTGCACGAGGATGTACCAGCCGGTCGCTCCGGTCGCCGTGACGGCGAGGGCGCCGGCCACCCGGACCCACGGCCGCGCGCGCTCGCGCCATCCCACGGCGACGCCGATCGCGACCAGCGCGGCGATCGCGGGCGCCAGCGCGACCGTGTAGTACGCGTGGAAGATACCCGCCATGAGGCTGAAGGTGAGGCCCGTGACCAGGAGCCAGGATCCCCAGGCCAGCACGGCGGCCCGATCGCCATCGGTGCGTGGCGCGCGGCCGCGTAGCACGAGGACCAGCAGCAGCGCGAGGAGCGCCGCGGGGATCAGCCAGGCGATCTGCCCGGCCTGCTCGGGCTGGAACATGCGCAGGATGCTGGGATCGCCCCACATGCCGCCGCCCTTGCCGCCGGGGAACTCGAAACCGGAGGGCAGGTCCATCCCGCCCGGCAGGTACGACGATGCGTCCCCGCCGCGGCCCGGCACGAGGCTGCCCTTCTCGTTGCCGTTGAGGCGGCCGAGGCCGTTGTAGCCCAGCGTCAGTTCGAGGATCGAGTTGTGTTGCGAGCCACCGATCCAGGGTCGCGACGCGGCGGGCCACAGCTCGACGGTCAGCAGCCACCAGCCCGCACCGACGACCATCGCGGCGCCCGCGGCGCACAGTTGCGCGATGCGCACGGCGATCCGCGGCGGACCGGCGACGAGGTAGGTGAGCGCGAGTCCGGGGACGATCAGCATCACCGCGAGTTGCTTGGTGAGGAAGCCGAATCCGACGAAGGCGCCGCAGGCGATTAGCCAGCGCCACCGGCCGTCCTCGACCGCGCGGAGCATCGCCCAGGTCGCGGCGATCATCAGGAGCACGAGCAGGGCGTCGGGGTTGTTGAACCGGAACATCAGGGCCGCGACGGGGGTCACCGCCAGCAGCAGTCCCGCGAGGAGTCCGGCACCGGGCCCGAACCGGCGGCGCACCGTCGCGTACAGCAGCGCGACGGACGCGACGCCGAGGAGCGCCTGCGGTATCAGCATCGCCCACGGGTTCACGCCGAAGACGCGGGTGGACAGCTCCATCACCCACAGCGAGGCGGGCGGCTTGTCCACGGTGATCGAGTTCGCGGCGTCGGAGCTGCCGAAGAACATCGCCTTCCAGCTCTCGGTGCCGGCCTGCACCGCCGCGGAGTAGAAGGAGTTCGCCCAGCCCGCCCGGCCGAGGCCCCAGATGTAGGCGACGGCCGTCCCCACGAGGAGGACGGCCAGCACGCAGCGCTCCTTGAGCCTGGTCACGACGCGGCCCCCGAGGTCCGGAAGATCAGGCGCATGCCCAGGAACCGGGTCACCGTCGCGACGAGGTTCGCGACCACGAGCACCGCCAGCTGGAGTTCTCGGTTCGCGTGGGGCGCGACGTGCGCGAGCGCGACGAGACTGCCCGCGGTGAGCGCCCAGGTGACCAGGAAGACGACGAGTCCCTGCGCGTGGTGCCGCGCGGCGCCCTCGCGACCGGTCACGCCGAACGTGAAGGAGCGATTCGCGGCGATGTTGCCGACCGCGGTGATGAGCAGCGCGGTGAAGTTCGCGGCCTGCGCCCCGATCACGGGGTGCAGCAGCAGATACAGCAGCGCGTACGCGACGGTACTCGCGACGCCGACCACGGCGAACCGCGCGAGCTGGCCCACCATGCCGCGGGGCACCCCGTCGACCTGCGGTTCCTCCCGCCCGAGGGCGCGGCGGACGTCGTCGAGGGGGAGGCTTCCGGTGGCGAGGCCGCGCCCCACGCGGATCACACCCCGGAGGTCCTTGAGAACGGTGTCGACGATGTCGACCCGGCTGTCGGGGTCGTCCGTCCAATCGACGGGGACCTCGTGGATGCGCAGGCCCGCGCGCTCGGCGAGCACGAGGAGTTCGGTGTCGAAGAACCACTCGCCGTCCTCGACGAGCGGCAGCAGTTCCCGCGCGACATCGGTGCGGATCGCCTTGAAGCCGCACTGGGCGTCGGAGAAGCGCACGCGCAGCGCGGTGTGCAACAGCAGGTTGTAGCTGCGGGAGATGAACTCGCGCTTGGGGCCGCGGACCACCTTCGCGCCGCGTCCCAGGCGGGTGCCGATCGCGAGGTCGCTGTGGCCGGAGAGGAGGGGCGCGACCAACGGGTACAGGGCCTTGAGGTCGGTCGAGAGGTCGACGTCCATGTACACCAGGACGCGGGCATCGGACTCGGCCCAGACCCGGCGCAGCGCGCGGCCGCGCCCCTTGGCGTCGAGGTGCACCACGCGCACGCCGTCGAGCGCGCCGGCCAGAGCGCGGGCGACGGACAGGGTGTCGTCGGTGCTGGCGTTGTCCGCGATGGTGATCCGCGCAGGGATGCCCAGCGAGCGATCGAGGTAGGCGTGGAGGGTCTCCACGCAGTGCGCGAGGGTGTGGGCCTCGTTGTACACGGGGATCACGATGTCGAGGACGGGCGCGGTACCCGTCGAGGCGGAGGAGGCGACCATGTCGGCGCGCTCGGGGTCGTCCGTGGCACTCGGGCCCGACGCGATCTCGGTTGTCATGGCACCGATCGTCGAGTGCCGCGCTGCCGTGATCCTGTCCTGAGTCTGTGGGGTCGCTGCGAGCGGGATAGATTCGTGGGCATGGACGAGGTGGTGGGGAGACTGTCGGAGGCCGCGCGCGGCGCCGGCGTCGGTGTGACCGAGCTCAGCGACGGGACCGTCAGTGTCGTGAGCGGCGCGGGCGATGCCGGCGTCGTGGTCGTACCGGACCGGGAGCGGCGGACCTACCGGCTCGAGGCGCCCCTGCCGATGACGACGGACTCGGGCGTGGTGCACGAGAGCTGGTCGCAGGTGGGCCCCGGCCCGCATGCCGAGGCCGGCGGATTCGCGGGGAAGCGGTGGACCGGCAGGGTGAGCCTGGCCTACGACCCGAAGACCCGGCAGTGGCTCGCCGATCCCTCCGGCCGGATCGACGAGTTCGTCCGAAGCGCCCTCGAACCGCACGGTTGGCGGCGCCGGTGGACGCGGACGAACCGATTGACGGTGGCCGCGGTGGTGGGTGCGGTCGTGCTGTTGATCGCCCTCTGGGTCGGGGTCACGGCCGCGTTCGCCGTCGGACTCCGCTCGACGCTCGCGCCCGGGTGGGTGTGCCTGATCTCGGTGGTGCTGCTCGGCTGGGGCCTGTTCCTGTTCTGGTGGGGGCAGATCCGCAAACGGTAGCGCGGCGCCGCGAGGTCACCGATCGGCGCGCGGGGCTCAGGACAGGGCGGTGACGCCCAAGGCGATGAGTACGCCGACCTTGAGCAGCTCGACGCCGATGTAGGCGAAGTGCAGGTTGTGCTTGGGCATCTCCTCGGAGATCGCGTGGGTCGCGGCGTCACCGATCACCCGGCGGTCCATGACGCGGCGCAGCACCACGCAGGCCAGGAGGGCGAGCGCCGCCGACACGAACAGGACGACGGTGACGGCGCGATGCGGTCCCGTGGCGAGCGCGATCGCGATGCCGAGTGCCAGCGCCGCCTCGCACGCGTTGAGGGCGCGGAACACCAGCCTGCCGATCCCCACTCCGAGCGGGACCGTGATTCCGGGGGCGCGGAACTTGATCGGGGCCTCGAGGAACGAGATGGCGAGGATCATCCCGAGCCAGACGAAGGTCAGTGCGGCGGCGACGGCGTTCACGTCAGCGCTCCACCCGGTCGCCGATCGAGGCGCGCAGCCCGGCGAGATCGGGCACGGAGTGCAGCCGCGGGTGCTCGCTCTTGGTGAGCGCCGCCCCGGGGCACTTCGGGGTGCTGGTGCCGTCCGCGGAGATCGACGCGACCTTCTTGCCGGTGGCGGCCTCGTACAGGGTGCCGGTGAACCGGCCCTGGTACAGCGGGAGCGAGCCGTCGCTGAACGTGCAGTCCGTCAGCTTCGGTCCGGACTCGACCTTGTCGAGGCAGGCGACGAGCTGTACCGTCTTCGCCTCGCGCGGCTGCCACTGGACCGGCGCGGAGTAGTCGACGCGCACCTCGTCGAGGCCCACGTCGTCGGCCTTCGCGAAGACCACCACCGGGTGCGGGGCGGCACCGTCGAAAGGCGCGGCATCGCGGTAGAAGGTCGGCGTCGTATCGCACAGGTCGCGCAGCTGATACGTGGCGGTCAGCTCCTTGGTGGCGGCCTTCGGCACCCAGAACATCCAGTAGGCCGAGTACGCGACCCCGAGCGCCAGGACCAGCGCCGTCGCGACCAGTGCGCGCTTCTGGGTGGGCGAGTACGGCGCCGGAGAGCCGCCGTTCGCCTTCCGGCGGCGCCCGGACACGATGAGCCACGCCAGTGGCGCGAGGGCGACGATCGCCAGGATCACGCCGGGGACGTAGCCGCCCTTCTGAAACGCGAGGAACGAGAACACGCCCGCTCCGAGTACGACGAGGAACAACAGCCTGAACATTCTCCCCGGACCTCCCCTTGTTCGATCCGCGAAGGATAACGCACTGTGGCGACCGCGTTTCGACCGCGATCGCGATCACGGTGACCTGCGGCGACGGGTTCGCCAGCCGCTTGTTGTCAGTCGGTCCCGCTAGGGTTCGGGAGGACGAGCGATCAGGGGGCGGATGCGATGACGGAGACCAGGCTCACCGGCGTGCGGGCGGATCGGGCGCGGCAGGTGATCGAGGCCCTCGCCGGGCCCGGGGCGGCGCTGCGCGCCGACCAGGAGACGGCGGTCGCTGCGCTGCTGGAACCCGCGGCGCGGGTCCTCGTCGTGCAGGCCACGGGGTGGGGCAAGTCGGCGGTGTACTGGGTCGCCACCGCGCTGCTCCGGGCGGAGGGCGCGGGGCCCGCGCTCATCGTCTCGCCGCTGCTCTCGCTCATGCGCGACCAGGTGGCGGCGGCGGAGCGGGCGGGGCTGCGGGCCGCCACGCTGAACTCGTCGAACTTCGAGGAGTGGAACACGATCGAGGCGGCGCTCGCCGCGGGGGAGATCGACGTGCTGCTGGTCTCGCCGGAGCGGCTGGCGAACCCCTCCTTCGGGCGGCGCGTGCTCTCGGCGCTGGAGGGATCACTCGGGCTGCTGGTGATCGACGAGGCGCATGCCGTGTCCGACTGGGGCCACGACTTCCGGCCCGACTACCGCCGCGTCTCCGACGTGTTGACCAGGCTCCACCCGCAGACCCCGGTGCTCGCGACCACGGCCACCGCGAACGCCCGCGTGACCGCGGACGTGGCGGCGCAGCTCGGCAGCGCGACGCTCGTCCTGCGCGGCCCCCTGGCGCGTCGATCGCTGCAGCTCAACGTTCTCCCGGCGCTCGCGCCGATCACCCGGTACGCCTGGGTGGCCCGGCATCTGCCGGACCTGCCGGGCTCGGGCATCGTCTACGCGCTGACGGTGGCCGACGCGGAGCGCCTGGTGGACGGCATCCGCGCGGTGCACGGCCCGGGGTACCCGGTGGCCGCGTACACCGGCAAGCTCGACCCGGATACCCGGGCGCGGCTCGAGGACGCGTTGCGCGCCAACGAGATCAAGGCCCTCGTCGCCACCTCCGCGCTCGGCATGGGCTTCGACAAGCCGGACCTGGGCTTCGTCGTGCACGTGGGCTCGCCGCCGTCCCCCGTCTCGTACTACCAGCAGGTGGGCCGCGCCGGGCGCGCGATCGACCACGCCGTCGTCGCGCTGCTGCCGTCGGAATCCGATGCGGGCGTGTGGGATTACTTCGCCACCGCGACGATTCCGGACCCGCAGCAGATGGATCGGGTGCTCGGGGCGCTGGCCGACGAACAGACGGGGGAGGGGCAGTCGGCGATCGCCCTGGAGGCCGCCACCGGCATCCGCCGCACCCGCATCGATCTCATGCTCAAGCAGCTCGCGGTCGACGGTGCGGTGGAGCGGGTGGAGGGCGGCTACCGCGCGACCGGTGCGCCCTGGCACTACGACGGTGCCCACTACGACGGGATCGTCGCGACCCGGCGCCGCGAGGCCGACATCATGCGGGCCTACACGCGCGGCGAGCGGTGCCTGATGCAGCTGCTCACCGAGTCCCTGGACGACCCCGAGGCGGCGCCGTGCGGTCGCTGCTCGGTATGTCTGGGGCACGTCCCCGACGGCCTGGGGGAGCCGGTCCCGGCCGATGTCACCCGGTCGGTCGCGGGCGCGTTGCGCTCGCAGAGCCAGGTGCTCGAGCCGCGGAAGATGTGGCCGGGCGGGGTGTCCGGCCGTAAGGGGCGCATCCAGCCCGACCTCGCCGCGGAGCCCGGTCGGGTGCTGGTGTTCGCGGACGCGCCGGAGTGGACGGGCACCGTCGGCGCGGCGCGGTCGGGGGATGCGCAGGCGATCGACGACCTCGCGGGTGCGGCCGTCGCGGCGCTGTCGCGGTGGCGGGACCAGTGGCGCGCGCGGCCCGAGGTCGTGGCCTCGCTGCAGCTCACCGACCGCCCCGCGCCGGTCGAGCCCGTGGCCGACCGGATCGCCGAGGTGGGCCGGCTCGACCGCGTCACGCTGCCGGTCCCGCGCGGGCCGGCGCCCGGACGGGACGCCTCCGGCGCGCAGGAGGCCGCGCACTGGCTCGACGCCGTCACGGTCGGTGCCGCGGCGAATTCGGTGCGCGGCAGGTCGGTGCTGCTCGTGGTCGACGAGTCGGGGACGGGCTGGGCGGTCACCGTCGCGGCCGCGCGGTTGCGGGAGGCCGGCGCCGCCGTCGTGCTGCCGCTGGTGGTGCACCGTCCCGCCTGACCGGGCCGAGATGTGGAACACTGGAGCACTGAGTGCTGTCCGCGACCCGGGCGGCCGCCGCCGCGGAGCGTCCGCGAACCCGACCCGAAGGATCGATCAATCATGGGCCAACTGCTGCTGCCCCTCCTGCTAGTCCTCATGCTCGTCTTCATGTTCTTCCAGTTCCGCAAGCAGAAGAAGCAGATGAGCGAGACCGCGGCGATGCAGGAGAGCCTCACCACCGGCACCAAGGTCATGACCAGCACCGGCCTGTACGGCACCGTCGTCGGCCTCGGTGAGGACACGATCGACCTGGAGATCGCGCCCGGCGTCACCACCACCTGGGTGCGTCGCGCCATCGCCAAGGTCCTGACCCCCGAGGAGCTCGACGCCCCGGCGATCGAGACCATCACCGACGAGCCCGAGGTCGACCTCGACAAGCGCTCCGAGGACCGCTGACCCGCATCCGTCATCACCGACGAAGGTCTCCGGCGTGCAGCGCCGGAGGCTTTCACCACGCCGAGGAGTCGTAACCGCCCGTGGCCAGGAATACATCGAGCAGCGACAGTAACGAGTCGCGGCTCCTCATCGCCTTCGGCGTGATTTTGCTCGTGGTCTTCGGGCTGGTGTTCTTCACCGGTGACCACAAGCCCGTGCCCAAGCTGGGCATCGATCTGCAGGGCGGCACCACCGTCACCCTGCAGGCCGTGACGCCGGACGGGCAGCCGCCGAAGTCCGATCAGATGGAGCAGGCGCGCGACATTCTCAACAAGCGCGTCAACGGGCTCGGTGTCTCCGGTTCCGAGGTCAAGATCAACGGCAGCAACCTGATCATCACGGTGCCCGGCACCGACGGTGACCAGGCCCGCACCCTCGGGCAGACCGCGCAGCTCAAGGTGCGCCCGGTGCTGGGCACGCCGCAGCCCGCGGCCGCGGTGAACACCCCGCTCCCGGATCTCGCGGACCCCGCCGCCGCGAAGAAGGCGATCGACGAGGCGCGGGCCACGCGCCAGTCGACCGACCCCGAGGTGCAGAAGAAGGCCATCGCCGCGCTTAACTGCGCCTGGCCGTCGGACCCGATCGCGGGCAACGACGACCCGGCCAAGCCGCTGATCACCTGCGATCGCCCGGATCCCGCGGACCCGACCAAGCCGCGCATGGTGTACACCCTCGGCCCCGCGATCATCGACGGCCAGTCGATCAAGAACGCGTCCTCCGGGATCCCGCAGAACCAGGCGCAGTACGTGGTCACTCTGGAGTTCACCGGGGACGCGTCCAAGGTCTGGGCGGACTTCACCGCGAAGAACGTCGGCAAGCAGGCCGCGTTCGTGCTCGACTCCCAGGTGATCACCGCGCCGAACATCAACGGCCCGATTCAGGGCGGACAGACCCAGATCACCGGCAGCTTCACGCAGCGGAGCGCCGCGGATCTCGCCGGCGTGCTCAAGTACGGCTCGCTGCCGCTGTCCTTCAAGGCGGGCACCGCGCAGACCGTCAGCGCCACCCTCGGTTTCGAGTCGCTGCGGGCCGGCCTGATCGCCGGCTTGATCGGCCTCGCCCTGGTGCTGGTGTACGCGCTGATCTACTACCGCGCCCTCGGCGTCCTGGTCGGGCTCTCGCTCGCCATGTCCATCGCGCTGATCTACGGTCTCCTCGTGCTGCTGGGCCGGTGGATCGGCTACTCGCTGGACCTGGCGGGTATCGCCGGCATCATCATCGGCATCGGCATGACCGCGGACTCCTTCGTCGTCTACTTCGAACGCATTAAGGACGAGATCCGCGAGGGCCGAAGTTTCCGGTCCGCGGTACCGCGCGGCTGGGCCAGTGCGCGGCGCACGATCTGGACCGGCAACGCCGTCTCGCTGCTCTCGGCCGTCGTCCTGTACGCGCTGGCCGTCGGCGACGTGCGCGGCTTCGCCTTCACCCTCGGCCTGTCGACCGCGCTCGACATCGTGATCGTGTTCCTGTTGACCCATCCGCTCGTGCACTTCGCGTCGAAGACGGAGTTCTTCGCGAAGCCGTCGATGAACGGCCTCGGTGCCGTCGCCGCGATCGGCCGTGAGCGCAAGCGCGCCGCCGCAACCACCGGGGAGGCGTGAGCATGACCGACATCGTCACCGAGAACGAGAAGAAGGCGTCCTTCTTCAGCAAGCTCTACACCGGCACGGGTGCGTTCGACATCGTGGGACACCGGCGCAAGTACTACTTCGTGACCGGCCTGATCATCGTCGTCGCGATACTGGGCATCCTGATCCCCGGCTTCAAGTTCAGCATCGACTTCGAGGGCGGCACGCAGGTGTCGTTCCCCGTCGGCAACGCGCAGGTCGACACGGCCAAGGTCCGCGAGACGGTCCGCAGCGCGACGGGCGTCGAGCCGTCGGCCGTGCAGACCGCCGGCACGGGAGCCGCCGCGACCTACCAGGTCTCGCTGTCCGAGCTGGACAACGACCAGATCACCAAGGCCCGCGAGGCGCTGTTCGAGGCCTTCCGTCCCCCGGGGCGCGACGGTTCGCCGTCCCCGAACAGCATCAGCTTCTCGGGCGTCAGCTCCACCTGGGGCGACCAGATCACCCAGCGCGGACTGCTCGCTCTCGTGGTGTTCCTGGTGATCGTGACCATCTACATCGCGGTCCGATTCCGCGAGTGGGACATGGCGCTCGCCGCGCTCGCCTCGCTGTTCTTCGACGTGATCGTCACCGCGGGCTTCTACGCCTGGTCCGGCTTCGAGGTGAGCCCGGCCACCGTCATCGGCCTGCTCACGATCCTCGGCTTCTCCCTGTACGACACGGTGGTCGTGTTCGACAAGGTCGACGAGAACGTGCGCGGCGTGCTGCACACCAACCGGCGTACCTACGGCGAACAGGCGAACCTCGCCGTGAACCAGACCCTGATGCGCTCGATCAACACCACCGTGATCTCGGCCCTGCCGATCATCTCGCTGATGGTGGTCGCGGCCTGGCTGCTGGGCGTCGGCACGCTGATGGACCTGGGCCTCATCCAGCTGGTCGGCGTCGTGGTCGGCGCGTACTCGTCCGTGTTCTTCGCCGCCCCGCTCCTCGTCTCGCTCAAGGAGCGCCGGCCCGAGTACAAGGCGCACACCGCCAAGGTGCTGGCCCGGCGGGCGAAGATCGCCGCCGGCGAGGATCTCGCCGCCGAAGCTGCGGCGACGGTGCAGCTCGACCGGGCGCCCGCGCGGCCGCAGACCAAGCGGGCCCGGCGTCGTGACTGACACACCCGGCAGCACCGAGGCGGCGCGCGCCGTCGCCGAGCACACCCGCCACGTCGCGGACTTCCCCGAGCCCGGGGTCGTCTTCGCCGACCTCACGCCCGTGTTCGCCGACGGTGCCGCCCTCGCCGCCGTCATCGCCGGCCTGGCCGAGGCGGGCCGGGGTCCGGACGGCGCGGCTGCCGTCGACCTCGTGGCGGGCCTCGACGCGCGCGGCTTCCTCCTGGGATCGGGTGTCGCGTTGGCGCTGGGTGTGGGCACCCTCGCGGTGCGCAAGGCGGGCAAGCTGCCGCCGCCCGTGCTGCGCGAGGAGTACCAGCTCGAGTACGGCACCGCCGCGCTGGAGATCCCCGCCGGTGGGATCGCGTTGCAGGGCAAGCGGATCCTGATCGTCGACGACGTGCTCGCCACCGGCGGCACCGTGTCCGCGGCGGTCGCCCTGTTGCGTCGCGCGGGCGCGGTCGTCGACCGCGTATCCGTCGTCCTCGAGCTCGAGGCGCTCGGCGGACGCGCGCGGCTGGGCCAATTGCCCGGCGGACCCATCGCGGTTTCGACGATCTCGGTAGGCTGAATCCCTAGTCCACTCACGACGAGGTCGACGGGGAGGCACCATGTCGCTGCAGTCTCAGGGGCCCGACGCCGCGGAGGCGGGGCGGTCCGCCGGCCCGTCCGGCGCGGAGACGACGGGGTCCACCACGCGTCGCGTGCGTGCCCGCCTGGCCCGCAGGATGACGGGGACCCGCAACCACGTGCGGCCGGTGCTCGAGCCGCTGGTGGCGCTGCACCGCGAGGTGTACCCGAAGGCGGACGTCGCGCTCATCGAGCGCGCCTACGACGTGGCGGAGCAGCGGCACGCGGACCAGATGCGCAAGTCGGGCGACCCGTACATCACGCACCCGCTGGCGGTCGCGACGATCCTCGCCGAACTGGGTATGGACACCACGACCATCGTCGCCGCGCTGCTGCACGACACGGTCGAGGACACCGGCTACAGCCTCGAACAGCTCACCGCGGACTTCGGTTCGGAGGTCGCGCACCTGGTGGACGGGGTCACCAAGCTCGACAAGGTGGCCCTCGGTAACGCCGCCGAGGCGGAGACCATCCGCAAGATGATCATCGCCATGGCGCGCGACCCCCGCGTGCTGGTGATCAAGGTCGCGGACCGCCTGCACAACATGCGCACCATGCGCTTCCTCCCGCCGGAGAAGCAGGCCCGCAAGGCCCGCGAGACCCTCGAGGTGATCGCCCCGCTCGCGCACCGCCTCGGCATGGCCACGGTCAAGTGGGAGCTCGAGGACCTCGCGTTCGCCATCCTCCATCCCAAGAAGTACGACGAGATCGTGCGGCTCGTCGCGGACCGGGCACCGTCGAGGGACACGTATCTCGCGGCCGTGCGCGCGGAGATCAACGGCGCCCTGAGCGCGCAGCGGATCGTCGCCGATGTGCAGGGCCGGCCCAAGCACTACTGGTCGATCTATCAGAAGATGATCGTCAAGGGCCGCGACTTCGACGACATCCACGATCTGGTCGGCGTGCGGATCCTGTGCGACGAGGTGCGGGACTGCTACGCCGCAGTGGGCGTGGTGCATTCGCTGTGGCAGCCCATGGCGGGCCGGTTCAAGGACTACATCGCGCAGCCGCGGTACGGGGTCTACCAGTCGCTGCACACCACGGTGATCGGGCCCGAGGGCAAGCCCCTCGAGGTGCAGATCCGTACCCGGGAGATGCACCGGACCGCCGAGTTCGGCATCGCGGCGCACTGGCGTTACAAGGAGACCAAGGGACGCAGCGGGGGCGGTGCGAAGGGCTCGGACCTGGCCGAGGTCGACGACATGGCCTGGATGCGCCAGCTACTCGACTGGCAGCGGGAGGCGGCGGACCCGGGGGAGTTCCTGGAATCGCTGCGCTACGACCTGGCGGTCAAGGAGATCTTCGTCTTCACCCCGAAGGGCGATGTGGTCACCCTCCCGGCCGGGTCGACGCCGGTCGACTTCGCCTACGCGGTGCACACCGAGGTGGGACACCGGTGCATCGGTGCCCGGGTCAACGGCCGGCTGGTCGCGCTGGAGCGCAAGCTCGAGAACGGCGAGGTCGTCGAGGTGTTCACCAGCAAGGCCGAGAACGCGGGGCCGTCGCGCGACTGGCAGTCCTTCGTGGTCTCCCCGCGGGCGAAGGCCAAGATCCGGCAGTGGTTCGCCAAGGAGCGCCGCGAGGAGGCGCTCGAGAACGGGCGCGACGCGATCGCCAAGGAGGTGCGCCGCTCGGGCCTGCCGCTGCAGCGCCTGACCAACGCCGAGTCGATGGCGGGCATCGCCAAGGAGCTGCGGTACGCGGACGTCTCCGCGCTGTACACGGCCGTCGGCGAGCACCAGGTCTCCGCGCACACCGTGGTTCAGCGGATGCTGGAGCAGCTCGGTGGGATCGAGGAGGCGACCGAGGAACTGGCCGAGCGCAACACCCCGTCGACCTTCGCGGGCCCGACGGCGGCCTCCGATGTCGGCGTGCTCGTCACCGATCAGCCGGGCGTGCTCGCGAAGCTCGCCAAGTGCTGCACGCCGGTGCCGGGCGACGAGATCGTCGGCTTCGTCACCCGCGGGGGCGGGGTGAGCGTGCATCGCACCGACTGCACCAATGTCGCGGAGCTGCGCAAGGAGCCGGAACGCTTCCTCGACGTCAAGTGGGCGCCGTCCGCGTCGTCGGTGTTCCTGGTGGCGATCCAGGTGGAGGCGCTGGACCGGCACCGGCTGCTCTCGGACGTGACGAAGGTGCTCGCCGACGAGAAGGTGAACATCCTCTCCGCGTCGGTCACCACCTCGCGCGACCGGGTCGCGGTGTCGCGCTTCACTTTCGAGATGGGCGACCCGAAGCACCTCGGGCACGTGCTCAACGTGGTGCGGAACGTGGAGGGCGTCTACGACGTCTACCGGGTGACCTCCGCCCAGTGACCGCGGCTCGGGCGAGAGACGACCCCGCTCCCGAGCAGCTTCAGCGCATCGTGCCGCGGTAGGCGCGGATGGTGGACGAGGTACACACCTCGCCCATGCCACCCGCGCCCAGCCGGCGCAGGACGGTGTAGCCGCCGATCGTGGCCTGCGGGCCGGTGGACCCGGACGGCGGCTCCGTCATGTCAGGAGGCGAGCGCCATGCTGGTGATGGTCACCGGCTCCTTGGGCTTGCCGTCGGTCACCGGCGCGGCGGGGGTCGCGGCCGGCTCACCGTCGTTGGGTGCGATGCCCTTAGCGGCGATCTGCTTGAGCAGGGTGAGGCCGGCGTCGTCCATCTTCCCGATGACGGCGTAGTTGGGCGGCAGCGTCGAGTCCTTGTAGACGAGGAAGAACTGGCTGGCACCGGTGTTCGACACGCCGGCCGATCCGGACTGCGGATCCGCCTGCTGGTTGGCGTTCGCAACAGCGATCGTCCCCGCAGGGTAGATCGACGTGCCCGTGCCGCCCGTCATGGGGTTCGCGGGCGATGCGACCTTGAGGAACGAGGGGTTCTCATCGGGCGAGGTCCACCCCGGACCGCCGACGCCGGAGCCTGAGGGGTCGCCGCACTGCAGCACGAAGAGCCCACTGGCGGCCGTCGGGGAGCCGCCGGTCTCGCGCACGCACGGGGTGTTGTCGAAGTACTTGGCCGCGATGAGCGTGGCGAAGGTCTCGACGTTGCACGGCGCCTTCGATCGGTCCAGCTCGAATCCGATTGGACCGGAGTTGGTGGTCAACGTGCCGGTCAGGGTGCCGGAGTTAGGTACATCCGTGCCGCTCGGCTTGCTCACGGTCTTGTTGCGCGCGGTCAGCTTGTCGATATCGGGGAGTGCCTTCTCGGTCCGAGCGACCTGGCGCTCGAGCTTGTCGGTCTGCTCCGAGAACGCCTTGATCTGCGCCTCGCCGGCGGTCTTCTGATCGCCGGTCATGGTGGCGAGCTGCTTCTGCGCATCGGTCACCTGCGTTCGCCGTGCCGCGATCTGCTGCTTCTGCGCGGGCAGGTTCTTGTGCGTGTCCGCGACGGGATCACGATCTTGGAAGTCGCAGGTGACGTGCTCCGACTTGAACTTGTTCTCGGCCGCCACTCGCAGGGGCCCGCGCGGGCCCTGCGGCAGCCAGATGTAGCAACCGGCGGCGACGAGCGCGACGACGACCACGCCGGCGATCGCACCGGCCTTGATCTTGCGCTTGCGCGCGTCTGCTTCACGCCGCTCGTTCTGCTTGGCGAGCTTCTCGCGCGCTGCCTGACGGCGTTCCTCATTGCTCGGCACGGTGTGACGACCTCCTCATTACCGACATCCGGCTGGCACAACTGATCGCCAAGTCTGCCAGTTAAACCTGATGGATGCCGCCACCGGGTCTGGTGCCACAATGGAAGGATGCTGATCACCGGATTCCCGGCGGGGGTGTTCCAGACCAACTGCTACGTCGTCGCAGCGGGTCCGGGCGCCGACGCCGTCGTCATCGACCCCGGTCAGGACGCCGTGGGGCCGCTCAAGCAGCTCTTGGCGGAGCACCGCCTCAATCCCGTGGCGGTGCTGCTCACCCACGGTCACCTCGATCACACGTGGACGGCGCAGCCCTTCGCGGACGAGTACGGCATCCCCGTCTACATCCACGACGAGGACCGGCCGATGCTCGCCGACCCCGCCGTCGGCATCGGCGCCGCCCTCGGCGCGATGATCGGGGGCCAGGAGTTCGTCGAGCCGCAGAAGGTCGTCGAACTCGTCGACGGTGAGCCGGTGGAGCTCGCCGGGATCACCTTCGGCGTGGACCACGCGCCGGGCCACTCCGCGGGGTCGATCGTGTTCACCGTCGCCGCCCCGGCGGTCGACGGTGACGGCGCCCCCGTCGAGGGCGAGTCGGTCACCGTGGCGCTCGCGGGCGACGTGCTCTTCCAGGGCTCCATCGGGCGCACCGATCTGCCGGGCGGCAGCCACGAGCGGCTCCTGCGCTCGATCGCCGAGAAGCTGCTGCCCCTGCGGGACGACACCGTCGTCCTGCCCGGGCACGGCCCGGCCACCACCATCGGTCGGGAGCGGGCGTCGAACCCGTTCCTGCAGGGCCTCACCGGCACGCAGACGCCGGGTGAGCGGAAAGGACGATTCGGACTGTGAGCGCCGGTAGCTTCCAGGCTCCCAAGGGCATTCCCGACTACATCCCGGTCCCGTCGGGGGAGAAGAACAGCTCCGCCGATTTCCTCGCCGTGCGCACCGCGCTGCTGCGGGCGACCGCCGAGGCGGGGTACGGCTACATCGAGCTGCCGATCTTCGAGGACACCACGCTCTTCGCGCGCGGTGTGGGCGAGTCGACCGATGTGGTGGCGAAGGAGATGTACACCTTCGCCGACCGCGGCGACCGATCGGTCACGCTGCGCCCCGAGGGCACGGCGGGCGTCGTGCGCGCCGTCCTGCAGCACGGCCTCGATCGCGGCCAACTGCCCGTCAAGGCCGCCTACGCGGGGCCGTTCTTCCGCTACGAGCGTCCCCAGGAGGGCCGCTACCGGCAGCTGCAGCAGGTCGGCATCGAGGCCATCGGCGTGGACGATCCGGCACTGGACGCCGAGGTGATCGCGGTCGCCGACCGCGCCTACCGCAGCGTCGGACTCGACGGCTTCCGCCTGGAGATCTCCTCGCTGGGCGACGCGACCTGCCGCCCGCAGTACCGGGAGAAGCTGCAGGAGTTCCTCTTCGCGCTCGACCTGGACGAGGAGACGCGGCGCCGCGCCGAGATCAACCCGCTGCGCGTGCTCGACGACAAGCGTCCCGAGGTGCGGGCCATGACGGCCGACGCGCCGCTCATGATCGACAGCCTGACGCCGGAGCCGAAAGAGCACTTCGAGAAGGTGCTCGGCTACCTCGACGCGCTCGGAGTGCCGTACGTGGTGAACCCGCGGCTCGTGCGTGGTCTCGACTACTACACCAAGACCTGCTTCGAGTTCGTCCACGACGGCCTGGGCGCGCAGTCCGGCATCGGCGGCGGCGGCCGGTACGACGGCCTCGTCGAGCAGCTGGGCGGCCGCGAGGGCGTGACGGGAGTGGGCTTCGGGCTCGGCGTGGACCGCACGCTCCTGGCGCTCGCCGCGGAGGGCAAGCGCGCACCGTCGGCGCCCCGGGTCACGGCCTTCGGCGTCCCACTCGGCGACGCGGCGCGCGATGCGATGGTGCCGCTGCTGGGCCGCCTGCGGGCCGCCGGAGTGCGGTCCGACATGGCCTACGGCAACCGCGCCATGAAGGGCGCCATGAAGGCCGCGGACCGATCGGGCGCCCGATTCGCCCTGATCCTGGGCGATTCGGAGCTCGAGCAGGGCGTCGTGATGCTCAAGGATCTGGCGAAGGGCGAACAACGGGCCGTGCCGATCGATACCGTCGTGGACGTGATCGTCACCCAGAGCGCCGAGCGCGTCGAGAGCCCCGAGAGTTCCGGGTAGCACGCCCATGTCCTCGAGTCCTGCCGAGCCCGGCGCCCGCGACCCGCGGGAGCTGAGCGCGGAGGACGCCGTCGATGTGGACCTCATCCCGCCGCGGGTGGTGCTGCCCAAGGTCCGCCGCGCGCTGGCCTTCGGGCTCGCGGTGACGGTGCTGATCGGGCTGGTCACGGCCGTGCTGGCGGGTCCGCTCTGGGGAACGGCCGTACTGATCGCCGGAGCGGCGCCCGGCGTCGGAGGCTACCTCGGGGTCGCCCGACGGCGGGTCAGCCTGGACCATCGCGTGCTCACCCGCCGCACCCTGCGGACCGTTCGGGTGAACCTGATGGACGCCGAGGAGGTCGATCTCGTCGCCGAGGTCGCGAAGCTGGCCCAGGTGTCCTTGCGCCTGCGGCAGGGGCGGACGACGGTGCGCCTCCCGATCGCGCTGTACGACGCGCCGGGGCGCGGGCGCGTGCGGGGCCGGGAGCTGCCGATGCTGGGCACGCGCCGGCTGGCCGAGGCGCTGGAACGCAATCGCCGGCCGGAGGTCGGCGATATCGCGCGGGTGCTCGCGGAGCAGGCGCGCGCCCAGTCCACGTCGACGCCGATGCGGGACCGGCCGCTGTTCCGCGCCGCGGGGATCGCGCGGGAGCTCGGCGGCGGCGAGGAGCTGGTGTTCTCCGCCGACGAGGTCGAGGAGATCGCCCGACCGTTCTGGTAGCGACGCGCTGTTCGAATGCTTGACTCGACTCGAACGACGTGTTCGACTGTTCGTGTGCGATGGAATGGTCAGTTGTTGGGCGAGGGCTCCGCCGAAGCGGGGTCGGGGGTGCGCGCGCTGCCGGGCCTGGAGGGCTACGGGCGCACGGTCACGACGCCGGAGTTCGAGGGGATCACCTTCCACGAGGTGCTGTGCAAGAGCGCGCTCAACAAGCTTCCCGAGTCCTCGGCGATGCCCTTCACCTGGACGATCAATCCGTATCGCGGCTGCACTCATGCGTGCACGTACTGCTTCGCCCGCTCGAGCCACGAGTACCTCGAGTTCGATGCGGGTGGTGATTTCGACAGCCAGATCGTCGTCAAGACCAATCTGGTCTCGGTGCTCAAGAAGGAGCTCCGCCGGTCCTCGTGGCACGGCGATCCGGTGGCGCTCGGGACGAACACGGATCCGTATCAGCGGGCCGAGGGGCGGTACCGGCTCATGCCGGGCGTGATCGGCGCGCTCGCGGGCGCAGGGTCGCCGATCTCGATCCTCACGAAGGGCACGTTGCTGCGGCGCGACCTGCCGCTACTGGTCACCGCGGCGACCACCGTGCCCGTGCAGCTGTCGGTCTCGCTCGCGCTCCTCGATCCGGCGTTGCAGCGCTCGCTCGAGCCGGGTGCGCCGAAGCCCGAGGCGCGGCTCGAGCTCATCCGGGCGATCGCGGAGGCGGGCTTCGACTGCCACGTGATGGTCGCGCCGGTCGTTCCGTACCTGACGGACGACGCCGCCTCGCTGCGCGCCCTCATCGCCGCACTCGCGGACGCGGGGGCGGCGAGCGCCTCGGTCATGGCGCTGAACCTGACCGGGCGGTACCGGGATTGGTTCCTGGGCTGGCTGTCCGAGAATCACCCCATGCTGGTGCGGCGCTACCGCCAGCTCTACGGATCCACCGGACGGGTGTCCGCCGACTATCGCGCCCATCTGCGCGCCCGCGTCACCCCGATGCTCGAGGAGCACGGGCTCGTCCGGGCGGAGGATCCGTACGTCAGTCCACCGCCGCGCGCGCCCCGGATCCGCGGGTCCGCGGCTCCGGACCTGCAGGAATCGCTGTTCTGACGAGGCCTCACGTCCGACCGCTACGGCGGCGCCTCGGGCGCCTCATCCGGCCGTTAATGGAAATGGTTACTATTAGCGGCATGGAACCCGAATCCCCGCTCCCCGTCACCGTCCTGTCCGGCTTCCTCGGCGCCGGCAAGACCACCCTGCTCAACCACCTGCTCGCCAACCGCGACGGGCTGCGCATCGCGGTGATCGTCAACGACATGAGCGAGGTGAACGTCGACGCGTCCCTCGTCGGCCTCGGCGGTTTCGACCGGACGCAGGAGAAGCTCGTCGAGCTCAGCAACGGCTGCATCTGCTGCACGCTGCGGGAGGACCTCGTCGACGCCGTGGGCGCCATCGCGCGCCAGCGCACGCCCGACGGCGGGCCGCGCTTCGACCATCTGGTCATCGAGTCCACCGGCATCTCCGAGCCCATGCCCGTCGCGGCGACCTTCGACTGGACCTTCGACGACGGGACCCGGCTCGGCGACATCGCCGCGCTGGACACCATGGTCACCGTCGTCGACGCGAGCACCTTCCTCGGCGAGATCGCGCGGGGACAGAGCCTCGCGCGCCGCGGGCTCGGCGCCGCCCCCGGTGACGAGAGGTCCATCGCCGACCTGCTCGTCGACCAGGTCGAATTCGCCGACGTGGTGCTCCTGAGCAAGCTCGACCTGGTGTCCGCGGCCGCGGGTGGGGCCGTCGAGGCGGCCGTGCGCAGGCTCAATCCGCGCGCCCGCGTCAGTCCGCTTCCGCGGGGCGAGATCGCGCTGTCCGAGGTGATCGGGACCGGCCTGTTCGACCACGACGCCGCGGCCTCGGTCGCGGGCTGGGACGACGAGGTGATCGGCGGACACGTCCCCGAGACGGAGGAGTACGGGATCTCGTCGACGACCTACCGCGCCGATCGCCCGTTCCACCCGCAGCGGCTCCTCGAGTCGCTGGCCGAGGTCCGGGCGGTGCTGCGCAGCAAGGGGTTCTGCTGGATCGCGAGCCGTCCCGACCTCGTCGGCGTCTGGTCGCAGGCGGGCCCGAACCTCACGATCGAGCCCGCGGCCTACTGGTCGCAGGTCGACGGTGCGCCGCAGCAGGAGCTGGTCTTCATCGGCGTGCGGCTCGACGCCGCCACGATGCACGGGCTGCTCGACCGCGCCCTACTCACCGATGACGAGGTCGCGGAGGGCCCGGCGGCGTGGGTGGACTACCCGGACCGGCTACCGGCGTGGAACGTGCCGGCGCACCGTCATTGACCGTCGAGGGCGGACCTCGCGGCGTCCGCGGCCGCCTCGGCGACGCCGGGGATCAGGGAGAGGCGCGTGCGACGCTCGAGCAGGTCGGCGGTCGTGACCGCGCCTTCGGCCAGCGCGCCGAAGACGAGCTCCGCGCCCGTGACCGCCGTGCCGTCCGCGACCGGACGGGCCAGCGCCGGGTCGGCGCCGCCGAGCGCGACGACGGCCGGCGCCTCGGTGCCGTAGGCGCGGACGAGCCGCTCGGGCGCGGCGATCCGGCGTAGGCCGTGCCGCGGGGCCGCGCCGACGAGCGGCAGGGTCCGCGTGGTGCACGGACCGGCGGAGAGCCCCGACGTGGCGAGCGCGGCGTCGACGGTGTCCTGCGCCATCCGCCGGTAGGTGGTGAGCTTGCCGCCGACGACCGTCACGAGGCCGTCGTCGCGGGTGAGCACCGCGTGCTTGCGGGAGACGTCCGCGGTCCGACCCGCGCCCGAATCGAGGAGCGGGCGCAGGCCGGCGAAGGTGCCCACCACGTCCTCGTGGGTCAACGGGGTGCCGAGGGCGAGACTCACCGTCGCGAGCAGGAAGTCGATCTCGTCGTCCGACGGTGTCGGGACCTCCGGCAGCGGACCGTCGACCTCCTCGTCCGTGAGGCCCACGTACACGCGCCCATCGGGCTGCGGCAGGGCGAAGACGTACCGGCCGAACGAGCCGGGGACGGGCACCGTCAGGCCCGCGGTGAGCCCGCCGAAGCTCGCCTGCCGGAACACCAGGTGGGTGCCGCGGCTGGGCCGCAGGGTGACAGCGGCGTCGACGGTGCCGGCCCAGACACCGGTCGCGTTGACGACGGTCTTGGCGCGCAGCGTGATCGCGTCTCCGGACAGCTCATCGGTGAGCACGGCACCGGTGCCCGTGACCTGCGAGGCGGCGCAGTGCGTGAGAATCGTCGCGCCGTGTGCCGCGGCGGTGCGAGCGATACCGACGGTCAGTCGCGCGTCGTCGGTGAGCTGGCCGTCCCAGTTCAGCAGGCCGCCGCGCAGCCCCGTCCGTTTCACGGTGGGCGCCATCGCGATCACCTCGGTGGGGGAGATGCGCCGGGACCGGGCGAGCTCGGAGCCGGGGGTGCGGGCGGCGATCCGCAGTGCGTCGCCGGCGAGGAAGCCGACGCGGGTGAGCGCGGCGTCCCTGCGGGAGACGCCGTCGAGGAGGGGCACCACCTGGGGCAGCGGGCGGGTCAGGTGCGGCGCGATCACGCGGATCAGCGCGTCGCGCTCGACGGCGCTCTCGTACGCGATGCCGACCGCGCCGGACGCGAGGTAGCGCAGGCCGCCGTGCACGAGCTTGCTGGACCAGCGGCTGGTGCCGAACGCGAGGTCGTGCTTGTCGACGAGGGCGACGCGCAGGCCGCGGCTCGCGGCGTCGAGGGCGACCCCGGTCCCGGTGACGCCGCCGCCGATCACCAGCAGGTCGACCGATGGATCGGCCGCGAGCGCGGCGAGGTCGGCGGACCGTCGGGCGGCCGACAGGCGGGAGGAGGGCGCGATGTGGGCGAGCGCGTCGGCGGTCACGGGCGCAGGTACCGCTCGACGAGGTCGAACAACTGGGCGTCGAGCAGGTCGGCGGACTCGGTGAAGACCGGTCCGGTGAGCGCCGAGGACCACGCCAGCTGCAGGACGACCGCGGCGTGCTCCTCCGGAGCGCCGTCCCGGACGCTGCCGTCGGCCTGGCCCGCAGCGATCCTGTCGGTGAGCGCTTCGAGTTGGGCCCGGGACGTGCGTCCGGTGCGATGCAGCAGGTACGGCATGAGGAACTCGGGATCGAGCTCCACGATCCGGCGCAGTAGCGGATGCGACCGGGCCGCGGAGGTCACGTGGGCGACGGTGCGGGCGATCGCCTCGCGACCCGTGGCACCGTCGAACAGCCCGACGGTGGTCAGTGCCGCGACGAACTCGCGCGTCGTGACCGCGGCGGCGAGGGCCTGCACGTTGGGGTAGCGGCGGTAGAGCGTGGCGCGGGAGACCTTCGCGGTGCGGGCGACATCGGCCATGGTGGTGCGGCGGATCCCGATGGTCGACATCAGGTCGCGCGCCGCGTCGAGGATCGTCTCGTCGTCGACGGCGTTGGCGGGGCCCCGTGCGGCTGCACCCCGACGATTGAGATCCTGCGACATCATGTGTACAAATGTATCATGACATCGTCCGAGGTGGATCTGCCCGTCGTCGCCTTCGAGCCCGGTCGCTGGGGCGACCCCGGCGCCCCGATGCACCTGTCCGAGTCGGTGCTCGGCGCGCTCACGATGCTCGGTATCGACGGCGGCCCCGGGCCCGGCGCCGAGCTGTTCCTCATGCCGTCGAGGGTGTCCGGCCGAGCGCTGTCGGCCCTGCAGAAGACGGGTGCCGCCGTCGCTGCCGACGACGCCACGCGGCTGGCCCACCTTCGCGGCTACTCCACGCCGGACCTGCTCAAGTACCGCGCCGGCGACACCTCCGACGCGCCGGACGTCGTGGTCACCCCGTCGACCGCGGAGCAGGTCGGCGAGGTGCTCGCGGTGTGCGCGGCGAAGGATCTCACGCTGAGCCCGTTCGCCGGCGGTACCTCGGTGACCGGCGGCCTCGCGCCCGAGCGCGCCCGCCCCGTCGTCGCGCTGGACCTGCGCGCCCTGACGGGCCTGATCGCGCTCGACGCCGTCTCGCAGGTCGCGACGCTGGCCGCCGGGACGCGCCTGCCCGAGGCCGAGCGGCTGCTGGCCGAGCAGGGCTACGAGCTGGGGCACTTCCCGCAGTCCTACGAGGGCGCGACCGTCGGCGGCTGCGCCGTGACCCGCTCCGCCGGGCAGTCCTCCATCGGATACGGCCGGTTCGACGAGATGGTCGTGGGCCTCACCGTCGCCACCCCGCAGGGCGTCGCCGAGATCGGGACCGCCCCCAAATCGGCCGCCGGCCCCGACCTGCGGCAGCTCTTCCTCGGCTCGGAGGGCGCATTCGGCGTGGTCACGGCCGTGCGCGTGCGCGTGCACCCGGTTCCGACGGTGCGCCGCTTCTACGGCTGGCACTTCGCGGACTTCGCATCCGGGGCGTACGCCATGCGAGTGCTCGCCCAGGGATCGGTCCGCCCGACGGTGCTGCGCCTGTCCGACGAGGTGGAGACCGCGCTCAACCTGGCCGATCCCAGCGCCGCGGGCGAGGCCGCCGCCGGCGGCGTCATGATGATCGTCGGCTTCGAGGGCGACGAGAGAGATGTCGACTGCCGCGACGGCTACGTCTCGGCTCGGCTCGCCGAGCTGGGCGGCCGGTTCCTCGGCGAGGGCCCGGGGGAGGCCTGGCGCGTCGGCCGGTTCCGGGGACCGTATCTGCGGGATCCGCTCCTCGACGCCGGGGCGCTGGTCGAGACGCTCGAGACGGTCACCTTCTGGTCCAACGTCGAGCGGCTCAAGGCCGATGTCACCGCCGCGATCACCGGGGCCCTCGGCGACCAGGGCACACCCGCCGTGGTCATGTGCCACATCTCGCACGTCTACCCGACCGGCGCGTCGCTGTACTTCACGGTGATCGCGAAGGCGCTCGAGGATCCGCTCGCGCAATGGTTGCGGGCCAAGGAGGCCGCGAACACCGCGATCCGCGCGGCGGGCGCGTCGATCACGCACCACCACGCCGTCGGCACCGACCACCGGTCCACCTATCTCGAGGAGATCGGCGAGGTCCAGCTGGCCGCGCTCCGGGCGGTCAAGGCCGCACTCGACCCGCGGGGCGTCCTCAATCCCGGGATCCTGCTCCCGTGAGCGGCACGTCGTCGCCCGATGTGGTCGCCGTCCTCAACCCGATCTCCGGCGGCGGGGTCGCCCGGGCCCGCTGGGCGGCGGTCGCGAAGGAACTGGCCCGCCGCGAGGTCACCGCACGCGTCGAGGAGTCCGAGTCCGGCGCCCAGGCCCGCCGGCTCGCCGAGGAGGCCGCCGCGTCGGGCGCGCTGACCGTCGCCGTGGGCGGCGATGGCCAGATCCGCGAGGTCGCGGCCGGCGTGCTCCGCGTCCCCGGCGCTCCGATGGGCATCGTCACCGCGGGCCGCGGCAACGACATGGCCCGTCACCTGCGCCTCCCCGATGATCCGGCGGCCGTCGCGGAGGTGCTGTGCGACGGCCTTCGGCGCGATCTCGACGTGCTCACGATCGGCGACGAGATCGCCGTCGGCAATGTCTACATGGGCCTCGACTCGGTGGCCACCGAGCTGATCAACCGCCTGCGCTGGATGGGGCCGCTCGCGTACCGGCTCGCTCCCGCGGTCGCGGCGCTGCGCTGGAAGCCCGCGGACTTCCGGATCGAGGTCGACGGTGCCGTTTTCTCCGGTCCGGTGCACATGGTGGTCGTCGCGAACTCGGGCTGGTACGGCAGCGGGTTGCACATGGTTCCGTCCGCCGCGGCGGACAACGGGCGTATCGACGTGCTCGCCGTCGACGGTGCCCGCAACAAGCTCAGGCTCATCAGTGCGATGGGGGAGGCGAAGACCGGCGCCCATGTCGCGCGGGCCGAGGTGCTGACCTTCAGCGGTCAGGAGATCACCGTCTCCGCCGATCGGCCCGTCCCCGTCCACGCCGACGGCGACTACCTGCAGGAACTGCCCGTCACAGTCGGGATCCGCAAGGCCGTGCTCCCGGTCCTCGTGCCCCGCTGACCGTTCGCCCGAACCGACGCGAGGGGTGCGGTCGTCTCGCCGGGTGATGCGCGCCGCGCATCACCTCGGTGTCGCGGGCGGCGTGCAATGGGGGACAACATCATTCGAAGCATTCTGCGACTCGGATCGCGGTTTTCGTCGCAGAACGCTTCGAATGATGTGCATCGCAGGGGCAGGGCCCAACGGGAATACACTGTTCTGCATGGGGGAGTTCCATCAGTTCTACGTCTCGCTCGGTCCACAGGACGACGGTGCTCCCGACCGCGTGCGCGCGGCGCTCGCTGAGGTGTTCCGCTGGGGTGATCCGGCGAATGCGGCCTCGGCCGACGAGTACGCCGATGCGGCCGTCCGCGCCGCACTGGCCGGCGAGGACGACCGACTCGGCATGGAGTTCGCGATGCTCGGCGGTGAGAACTCATGCGCATACTCCATGCAGGACATGCGCCCGCCGGAGTGCCCGGAGTGCACCGCCGAAGACCCCTTGGAGTACATCCCGGAGTGGTACCACACAGGTGTGGAGCCGCCACTGACGTGTTGGAATTGTGGTTTCACGGCGCCCGCGGGCGACTGGAACGGCGACACCTTCCCCGTCATCTCGTCCTGCGGCATTCACCTCATCGACTACGGCTGGATCGAAGGCGCCGAGCCCGAACTGCATCAGCGGTTGTTGGCTCTCATCGGGCCCCGGCCGAGGTACCGCTGCGGCAAGCTCTGAACGATCCGCCCGCCGGTATGACGTGGCGCGATTCAGACGATCGCGGCGCGGAGGGTGTCCAGGCCCATGCCGCCGAGGGCGAGGGCGTCGCGGTGGAAGTCCTTGAGCGTCGACCCGGGGTGCGCGGCGAGGTACGCGTCGCGGGTCTGCTCCCACACGCGCTGGCCCACCGAGTACGACGGTGCCTGCCCCGGCCACCCGAGGTAGCGGTGGTACTCGAAGCGGAGTTGCTCGTCGGCCATGGCGACGTGCGAGCGCAGGAAGGCCCACCCCTTGTCGTAGGTCCACTCACCCCCGCCGACCTCCGCTGGAGCCTCGAAGCCGCAGTGCACGCCGATGTCCAGGACCACCCGGGCCGCCCGCAGCCGCTGCGAGTCGAGCATGCCCATGAGGTCGCCGTCGTCGTCCAGGAAGCCGAGGTCGCGCATGAGTCGCTCCGCGTACAGCGCCCACCCCTCGCCGTGCCCGGAGGTGAACGAGTACAGCTTGCGCCACCGGTTGAGCGGCGCGATCACGGCCTGCCCGATCTGCAGATGATGGCCCGGCACGCCCTCGTGGTAGACGGTGGTCTTCTCCTGCCAGGTGTGGAACTCGTTGACCCCCTTGGGGACCGACCACCACATGGCGCCCGGCCGGGTCAGGTCCGCGGACGGGCCCGTGTAGTAGATGCCGCCGCTGCTGCTCGGCGCGATCCGGCAGTCGAGGTGGTGCAGCTGCGCCGGGATGTCGAAGTGGGTGCCCGCGAGCGCCGCCACGGACGCGTCCGAGGTGCGCTGCATCCACTCCCGCAGCGCGTCGGTGCCGTGCAGCGCGTACCGGGGCTCCGTGTCGAGCCGCGCGAGGGTCTCCGCGACCGACGCGCCGGGGTACAGCCGGCCGGCGACCTCCCGCTGCTCCGCGACGATGGCCGCCAGCAGCTCCTGCCCCCACGCATAGGTCTCCTCGAGGTCGACCTCGGTGCCGAGGAACAGACGCGAGTACAGGGGGTACGCCGCTCGCCCCACGCCGAGCCCGCCGGGCCGATCCACCGGGATCGCCGACGGCGCGATCTCGTTCTCGAGGACCTCAGCGAACCGCGCGAACGCCGCCCGGATCGCGTCGGTCAGCCCCGGCTGAGCAGAACCGTCGGCCGCCGAGCCGCCTCCGCCGATCCGCGCCGCATTCGCCGCGACCTGGTCGCCGGCCTCCCGGGCCTGCGCGAGCACCTCGCGGACCTGCAGCTCGGGGAACGGCCAGGACCCGTCGGCGAGGCGTGCGCGTAGACCGGAGATCGCCGATTGGATCGCCGCCGGCACCGCCGCGAGCCGGGCCGCGAGCCGCGGGTCACCGTCGGGCATCAGGTCGAAGACGTCCCGGATCGCCTGCAGGGGCGAGGCGATCACGTTGAGATCGCCCATGTCGTGGCCCGCGTCGGCCATCTCGACCGCCACGCCGAGCCGCTCGCGGAGCGCGGCCGCGGTCACCCGGTCCGCGTCGTTCTCGGGAGCGAGCCCGGCGAGCTCCGCGAGGGTCTCGCGGGCCACGGCGGCCCGGGCGGCGACGCCGGCGGGGGAGAAGTCGGTGAGGCGGTCGTCGAAGTCGGTGATCCCGACCGCGGTGGCCTCGATCGGGTCGGCCTCCGCGAGTCGGCGGGCCAGACGGTCCGCCAGTGCGTCGATCGGGGTGCCCGCAGGGGTGTTCTCAGCCATGCGCCCCAGCCTATGCGCGCGAGCGGTGCCCCGGCGTGTTCCACGTCGCGGCGTTCGCGGCGTTGACCCCGAAGATCCCGATCACGCACAGCCCCCAGAACGCCGGCGCGGGCCAGTGGTGATGGTGGGCCAGCTCGTAGGTCTCCTTGAGCGCGATCAGGAAGGCGCCCGAGGCCACGATCATCCAGGCCCGAGCGACCGCGAAGAAGTGCCACAGCCCGTGGCGCTGTTCCGGGGTGAGCTTCTCGTTCAGCGTCGCGAGGTAGGCGGTCTGGCGCCGCCTCGTGAGGTACAGGGCGAGGGGCGGTAGGAGCCACCACCAGCGCGAGAGTCGCGACGGCGGCAGTGTCGCCCTGAGGAGCGATTGGATCCCGCTGAGCTCCTGCCCCTCGGCCTCGAGCTCGAGCCGGGCCTGGATCAGCGGCCCGGCGACGAGCAGCCACCCGCCGAAGAACGCGACCCAGCGGATCGCCGTCTCGAGCACGCGATCAGATGGTGCCGGTGAAGGTGTTGCACTGCGCCGGGTCGCCGGTCTGGTAGCCCTGCGAGAACCACTTCACCCGCTGCGCGGACGTGCCGTGCGAGAAGGCCTCCGGGTTGACATTGCGGCCGGCGTTGCGCTGGATGGTGTCGTCGCCGATCGCCTGCGCGGACTGGATCGCGCCGGTGATGTCCTCCTGCGTCAATGGCTTGAGCATCGCGTCCGCGCCCTTATCTGCCTTCGACGCCCACACTCCCGCGTAGCAGTCGGCCTGCAGCTCCACGCGGACCGATCCGCCCTGCGCACCCGAACCCTGCTGCGCCTTGTTGATGTCGCCGAGCAGGGTCTGGATGTGGTGGCCCCATTCGTGCGCGACGATGTACTCCTGCGAGAAGGGCGCGTTCGAGCCGCCCATCTTCTTGATCACGCGGTCCATGAAGTCCAGCTGGAACACGGCGACATTGTCGGCCGGGCAGTAGAACGGGCCCGTTCCGGCATCCGCGACGCCGCAACCGGTGTTGATGGCGGCGGCATCCGTCGGCATGATCTTGGTCTCGCGGACCTGCTTGTAGCCGCGGACCAGCTTGGCCCATTCCCGATCGAGGGAGATCGTGGTGGCCTTGATCCGGCAGGTGGTGTTCTTGTTCGCGTCGGCGCCCGTCCTGCAGGCCGCGAGGTCGCGGTTGACCTGTTCCTGACCAGCGGAGATGCCCTGGGCGGGACCCTGCTGGCCCTGCTGCGAGTTGGACGATCCACCGCCGGTGAGATCCACCCCGAAAACGAGCCCGAGCACGACCAGGACGACAGCGCCGAGGCCGCCGCCGCCGATCATCATGCCGCGGCCCATGCCGCCGCCACCGCCGCCTGCGCTGACATTGCCGCCGCTGAGATCACTGTCATCCCGGAAGGTCATGCGCAACAGCATTCCATGAGACGGGTGTCCGCGGGTACAACAGTTCCCCGTAGCATGTCCGGAGTCGAGATTTCCCTGTCGAAAGGACACCCCGAAGTGCTGCGCACCCACCTGGCCGGATCGTTGCGGGCGGAGGATGCCGGCACCGTCGTCACCCTCGCGGGTTGGGTCGCGCGCCGGCGTGACCACGGCGGTGTCATCTTCATCGACCTGCGCGACAGCTCCGGCGTCGCTCAGGTGGTGTTCCGCGAGTCGGACGTCGCCGAGCAGGCGCACCGGCTGCGCTCGGAGTACTGCGTGCTGGTGACCGGCACCGTCGAGAAGCGGCCGGAGGGCAGCGAGAACCCGAACCTGCCGTCCGGCGCGATCGAGGTCAACGTCTCCGAGCTGGTGGTGCTCAACGAGTCCGCGCCGCTGCCCTTCCAGCTCGACGAGGAGCCGGGCGAGGAGGCCCGCCTGAAGTACCGCTACCTCGACCTGCGTCGGGAGGGTCCGGCCGCCGCGATCAAGCTGCGCAGCCAGGCCAACGCCGTCGCGCGCAACATCCTCGCGCTGAACGACTTCACCGAGATCGAGACGCCGACGCTCACCCACTCCACCCCGGAGGGCGCCCGCGACTTCCTGGTGCCCGCGCGCCTGCGGCCCGGCACCTTCTACGCTCTGCCGCAGAGCCCGCAGCTGTTCAAGCAGCTGCTCATGGTCGCCGGCATGGAGCGGTACTACCAGATCGCGCGCTGCTACCGCGATGAGGACTTCCGCGCCGACCGCCAGCCCGAGTTCACCCAGCTCGACATCGAGATGAGCTTCGTGGACCAGGAGGACGTGATCGCGCTCGGCGAGCAAATCGTCAAGGCCCTGTGGTCGCTCATCGGCCACGAGATCCCCACGCCGATCCCGCGCCTGACCTACGCCGAGGCGATGCGCCGCTTCGGCTCGGACAAGCCGGACCTGCGCTTCGGGCTCGAGCTCGTCGAGTGCACCGAGTACTTCAAGGACACCCCGTTCCGCGTCTTCCAGTCGCAGTACGTCGGCGCCGTGGTCATGCCGGGCGGCGCGAGCCAGCCCCGTCGCCAGCTCGACGCCTGGCAGGAGTGGGCCAAGCAGCGCGGCGCCCGCGGACTGGCGTACGTGCTGATCGGTGAGGACGGCGAGCTCACGGGCCCCGTCGCCAAGAACCTGTCCGACGACGAGCGCGCCGGTCTGGCGGCGCACGTGCACGCCGAGCCGGGCGACTGCGTCTTCTTCGCGGCCGGCCCCACCAAGGCGATGCGCGCCCTGCTCGGCGCCGCCCGCGGCGAGATCGCCGACAAGCTCGGCCTGATCAAGGACGGTGACTGGGCCTTCACCTGGGTCGTCGACGCCCCGCTGTTCGAACCCGCCGACGAGGCGACCGCCTCGGGCGATGTCGCCGAGGGCGATGGCGCCTGGACGGCCGTGCACCACGCCTTCACCAGCCCCAAGCCGGAGTCGATCGATACCTTCGACACCGATCCGGGCAGCGCGCTCGCCTACGCCTATGACATCGTCTGCAACGGCAACGAGATCGGCGGCGGCTCGATCCGTATCCACCGGCAGGACGTGCAGGAGCGGGTCTTCGCGGTCATGGGCATCGACGAGGAGCAGGCCCGCGAGAAGTTCGGATTCCTGCTCGACGCGTTCTCGTACGGCGCCCCGCCGCACGGCGGCATCGCCTTCGGCTGGGACCGCGTGGTCTCGCTGCTCGCCGGCGCGCCGTCGATCCGCGAGGTCATCGCCTTCCCGAAGTCGGGCGGCGGGGTGGACCCGCTGACCGACGCTCCCGCGGCCATCACGGTGCAGCAGCGCCGCGAATCCGGCATGGACGCGAAGCCGAAGAAGCCGGAGGCGGCCGCGCCGACGACGCCCGCGGAGTAGGCCGCCGGCTCGGGTCGCGCGAACCGGCGCGACGTGATGGGATCTGCTGATGACGATCAAGGTGGGCCTCGAGCATCGCACCGGCTATACCTTCGACCGGCCGGTGAAGGTGTTCCCGCACGTGATCCGCTTGCGCCCCGCGCCGCACACCCGCACGCCGATCGAGGCGTACTCGCTCGCGATCGAGCCGGCCGAGCACTTCATCAACTGGCAGCAGGACATCTACGGCAATTACCTTGCCCGCGTGGTGTTCCCCGAGCCGACGAGCCGGCTGAGCTTCACGGTCGGGCTGGTCGCCGACCTGGCGTCGATCAACCCGTTCGACTTCTTCATCGACGACTCCGCCGAGTTCGCCGGCTTCGAGTACGACGAGGAGCTGCGCCGCGATCTCGAGCCGTACCTGCGCCCCGTCGATGATCACACCGGTGAGGACGGGGTCGGCACGGGGCCGGCCCCGCTCGTGACCGCCTTCGCCGACCGGTTCCGCGACCCGCAGGACGAGCGCATGATCGACTACCTGGTGCGGATCAACCGCGCGGTGCAGGAGGCGGTCGGGTACTCGGTGCGCATGGAGGCCGGGGTGCAGACCCCGGAGCACACGTTGCGGTCGGCGATCGGATCGTGCCGGGATTCGGCGTGGCTGTCCGTCTCGGTCTTCCGGCAGCTCGGGATCGCCGCGCGGTTCGTCTCGGGCTACCTCGTCCAGCTCGCCTCCGACGTGCCCGCGCTCGACGGGCCGTCGGGGCCCGAGGCGGATTTCACCGACCTGCACGCGTGGGCCGAGGTGTACCTGCCCGGTGCCGGCTGGGTCGGGCTCGACGCCACGTCGGGCCTGTTCGCGGGGGAGGGACACATCCCGCTCTGCGCGACGCCCAGCCCCGGCTCGGCCGCACCGATCACCGGTGCCGTGGAGCCGTGCCTGGCCACGATGGACTTCGCCAATGTCGTCTCGCGGATCCACGAGGATCCCCGCGTGACCCTCCCGTACACCCCCGACCAGTGGCAGCGCGTGCTGGACCTCGGCGCGCGGGTCGATGCCGCGATGGCCGAGCACGACGTGCGGTTGACGGTGGGCGGCGAGCCGACCTTCGTCTCCATCGACGATCAGACGGGCGCGGAGTGGACGACCGAGGCCGACGGTGCGCACAAGCGCGTTCTCGCCTCGGATCTCGCGGCCCGGCTGTACGAGCGGTACGCCCCCGGCGGGCTCGTCCGCCGGGGCCAGGGCAAGTGGTATCCGGGCGAGCCGCTCCCGCGCTGGCAGATCGAGCTGATGTGGCGCACGGACGGGCGGCCGCTGTGGCGCGATCCCGCGCTCCTCGCGGACCCGTGGAACGACCGGGAGGCCGCCGAGACCTCGCTCGAGCCGTACGCGCCCACCGGCTTCGCGCGGCCGCGCAACGCCCGGCGGACCGCCGCGTTCCTGGGAGCCGTGGCCGATGCGCTGCGGCTGCCGCCCGAGCTCGTGCTGCCCGCCTTCGAGGACCCCGTCGCGGCCTACGCGGCGTGGCTCGGCAAGCCCGCCGGGGATCCGCCGGGAGCGGTCGGGCTCGAGGGCGACCTGGACCCGGAGACCGACGGCCCGGACCGTCGGGCGGCGCTCCTCGCGCGGCTCGAGGAGGGCGTCAATCACGCCACCGCCCAGGTGCTTCCGATCTCCCGGAACGACGCCGACACGGGCTGGGTCGGCAACCGGTGGACGGTGCGCCGCCGACGCCTGGTGCTCGTCCCCGGATCCTCGCCCGCCGGGCTCCGACTGCCGCTCGAGTCGCTGTCCTGGGGCGAGGAGCCCTTCGAGTTCGAGGCCGATCCGCTGCGGCCGGCCGAACCCCTGCCCGACGGCGCCGTCCCGCGTCGGCGGGTGGTCCGCGAGGAGGTCGAGACCGACGAGGAGGGCCGGCCGCGCTGGGTGCCGCGTACCGCGATCGTGGCGGAGGTGCGGTACGGCGTAATGCACGTCTTCCTGCCTCCGACCCACGCTGCGGAGGACTTCGTGGAGCTGATCGCGGTGATCGAGCACGCGGCGCGCGAGTGCGGGGAGCCCGTCGTGATCGAGGGCTACGGCCCGCCCGCCGATGGGCGGTTGTCCGCGGTCACCGTCACCCCCGATCCCGGGGTGATCGAGGTGAACGTCCAGCCCACCTCGTCGTTCGCCGAACAGCACGAGGTTCTCAGCGGGCTCTACGAGGACGCGCGGCAGGCGCGCCTGGGGACCGAGACCTTCGACGTGGACGGCACGCACGGGGGCACGGGCGGCGGCAATCACCTCACGCTCGGCGGCCCCACCCCGGCCGACTCGCCGCTGCTGCGGCGCCCCGACCTGCTGGTCTCGCTGCTCACCTACTGGCAGCGGCACCCGTCGTTGTCGTACCTCTTCTCCGGACGGTTCATCGGGACGACGAGCCAGGCGCCGCGCGTGGACGAGGGCCGCGAGTCGGCGCTCTACGAACTGGAGATCGCCTTCGCGGAGATCGACCGGCTCACCCGCGGCGACGACGCCCGCTGGCCCGTCGCCGATGGCGGCGACGACGAGTACTCGCCCCCGTGGGTGGCCGACCGCGCCCTGCGGCACCTGCTCACCGACATCACGGGGAACACGCATCGCGCCGAATTCTGCATCGACAAGCTCTACAGCCCCGATTCGCCCCGCGGCCGCCTCGGCCTGCTCGAACTGCGCGGGTTCGAGATGCCCCCGCACGTGCAGATGGCGCTGGTGCAGTCGTTGCTCGTGCGCTGTCTGGTGGACCGGTTCTGGCGGGTGCCCTACCGCGAACCGCTGATCCGGCACGGCGCCAACCTGCACGGCAAGTGGTTACTGCCCTACTTCATCGAGGAGGACATCGCGCGCGTCGTGGCGGACCTGCGGGAGTCCGGCGCCGAGTTCGAACTGTCGTGGCTCGCCCCGTTCACCGAATTCCGGTTCCCGCGGCTCGGCACCGTGCACGTGGGGCCGGTGGAGCTGGAGCTGCGCGGCGCCATCGAGCCGTGGAACGTCCTGGGGGAGGAGGCCACCGCGGGCGGCACCGCCCGCTACGTGGACTCGTCGATCGAGCGGGTCCAGGTCACGGCCCGCGGCCTCGATCCGCAGCGGTACCTGCTCACCTGCAACGGCCATCCCGTGCCGCTGGTGGCGACGGACCGCCCCGACCTGCGGGTCGCCGGCATCCGGTTCCGCGCGTGGCAGCCACCAAGCGCGCTGCACCCGACGATCACCGTCGACTCCCCGCTCGTGTTCGACCTGGTGGATCTCGCGGCGGGCCGGTCGATCGGCGGCGCCACCTACCACGTCGTGCACCCGGGAGGCCGCGCCTTCGACACGCCTCCCGTGAATTCCGTTGCCGCCGAGTCTCGTCGGGGCGCACGCTTCGAACGACTCGGGCACACCGCGGGCCCGATCGCCATCGCAGCGCTGCGCGAGCGGATCGCCCGCGCGGCGACGGACGTCGGCGCGCCGGGAATTCTCGATCTGCGCCGTGCACGTACAGTGCTCGGGTGACTGTCGAACGCGACGCGCCACCGGCCGAGCAGCAGCGGACGTCGATCTTCGACGAGTACGGCGCGGGTGAGCACGACGAACTCGTCGCCCCCGACGGTGAGTTCCGGCCGCAATGGCGTCCCATGGCGTCCCGGCTCAAGGGCCTGCGGGCGGGCTCCATGCAGCAGATCGCCGACCGGGTGCGGGCCATGGTCGACGACGACGGCATCACCTACACGCCGGTGCCCGCGCCGGGTGGTACGCAGGCCTACGCCGGCCACTGGCCGCTGGACGCGCTGCCGATGCTCATCGAGTCCGACGAGTGGGACCGGGTGGCGCGGGGCGTCGCGCAGCGCTCGCTCCTGCTCGACGCCGTGCTACGGGACTGCTACGGCGAGCAGCGCATGGTCAAGGAGCAGATCCTTCCGCCCGCAGTACTGTTCGGGAACCGCGGATACGTGCGGCGCGCCGTCGGCGTGCCGGCCCCCGGCCCGAGGGCGCTGTTCCTGCACGCCGTCGATCTCGGGCGCACCGCCGACGGTGGGTTCGCCGTCTTCGCGGACCGGACGCAGGCACCGTCGGGCGTGGGATACGCGCTCGCCGGGCGCCGGATCATGGCCCGGGCGCTGCCTCGGATGTACCACTCCGCGACGCCCCGTTCGCTCTTGGCCTTCGCGCAGCTGCTGCGCGGGTCGCTCACCGATGTCGCTCCCAGCGGCGTCGAGGACCCGACGATCGTGGTGCTCAGTCCCGGTTCGCTCTCGGAGACGGCCTTCGACCAGGCGTACCTGGCCTCGGTACTCGCGGTGCCCCTGGTGGAGGCCGGGGACCTGACGGTGCGCGACGGCGGCCTCTACATGCGCGCCCTGGGCCGGATGAAGCGCGTCGACGTGGTGCTGCGGCGGGTCGATTCCGAGTTCTCCGATCCGCTCGACCTGCGCACCGACTCGCAGCTCGGGGTCGCGGGTCTGGTGGAGCTGGTGACCCGGGGAGCGGTCAGCGTGGTCAACACGCTCGGATCCGGACTGCTCGAGAGTCCCGCGCTGCATCCGTTCCTGCCGGACCTGTGCCGGGCCCTCCTCGACGAGGAGCTGCAGCTTCCGTCCACCCCCACCTACTACGCGGCCTCCGACGCGGGGCAGGCGGCGCTGGAGCGACTCGACGCGCTGGTGCTGACCCGGTTCGCGTCCGGCGAGCGCGTCGTGGGCGCCGACCTGGACACCGCCGGAGCGGAGGCCCTGCGCGCGCGGGTCGCCGCCGAGCCCGAACTGTGGTGCGCGCAGGAACTGGTCGAGTTCTCGACCGCGCCGTCGCTCATCGGGGCCGACGGCGGCGTGCCGGCGCCGCGGGGCTTCGGGATGCGGACCTTCTCCGTGGCGCAGGAGTCCGGGTACGCGGTGATGAGCGGGGGCCTCGGTCAGGTCTTCGCCGACGGTGCGCCGGGCCGGCAGATGGTCTCGGTGGCCGCGAAGGACGTGTGGGTGCCGATCTCGGAGGACACCCGCGCCGGGGTGCGCGTCGCGACCGTGCCGCCGCGACCGCGCCAGACGGTGCCCATGAGCGGGCCGGTCTCCACACCGCGCGTGCTGGCGGATCTGTTCTGGATGGGCCGCTACGCGGAGCGGGCCGAGGCGATGGTCCGGGTGCTGGCGGTCGCGAGCGACCGGACCGCCGAATACCGGGACCGGCCGTGGCTGGCGGGTGCCGCGTCACTGCAGCCGTGGCTCGACGCGGTGGGGGCGGTGTCGCGCACCGTCGACGCGGTGCCGCTGAGCGCCTCCGGATCCGGGGAGACCGAGATCGTCGCCGCGCTGCGGACTCTGACCGTCGACCCGGCCCTGCCGGGCACCGTCGCGCATTCGGTGGTGGCGATGATCCGGGCGACCCGGGCGGTCCGCGATCAGATGTCGACCGGCACGTGGACCGTGCTCGGCGGGGCCGAGCGGGCTCTGCTCCGGTTGGACCGAGCGCCCGAGGACGACGGCGCGCAGCTCGACCAGACCCTCGGCGATATGCTGGTGTCGCTGCTCGCGTTCGCCGGGCTGGCACGCGAGTCGATGGTCCGCGATCCGGGCTGGCTGATGCAGGACGTGGGCCGGAGGATCGAGCGCGCGCTGCAACTGGTCGATCTGACCCGGCAGGTGCTGGTCCCGGCGCGGGATCCCGAGACCGACACGGTGATGATCGAGTCCTACCTCGTGGCGGGCGAGTCGTCGGTGACCTACCGGCGGCGCCATCGCGCGGTGATCCGGGCCGGTGCCGCCCTGGCGCTGATGTTCTTCGACGACACCAACCCGCGGTCACTGATCTACCAGCTCACTCGACTGCGCAACGATCTCGCCCAGCTGCCGGACGAGCTGCGCTCGGGGCCGGCGGAGCGGCTGGTGGAGGAGCAGATCACCCAGGTCGGACGCTTCGACGCCGACGACACCGATGTCCAGGACGACGGCCGGCGCGAGGTGCTGGACACGCTGCTCACGGGTGTGGCGCGCGGCCTGCGTGAGGTATCGGACGTCTTGGAGCGGACACGGCTCGCACCGCCCGCACAGGCCAGGCCATTGTGGTCGGGCACCGTCGGAGGTGAATGACGATGGCTTTGACGTTCAGCGAACGCACGGCGGACTCGCGGACCCGGACCTACCGGGTGGTCCACTCGACGGAGTACACCTACGACGATTCGGTGAGTTCGTCGTACGGCCGGTGTTACCTCAGCCCCAGGGACATGCCGGGGCAACGGGTCCTCGAACACGAGATCAGTATCGATCCCGAACCCTCGGACCGATCCGAGGGAGTCGATGCCTTCGGCAACATCGACACCTTCTTCCACGTCACCACGCCGCACACCGAACTGGTGGTGCGCGGCAGCTCGCTCGTCGAGGTCGATCCGCTGGACCGCGCGATCACGGGTGAGGGCGCGGCGATCGCGCCGTGGGAGCTCGCCCGGCCGGTCGGTGCCGCCGGAGCAATCGCCAGTCAGTTCCGCCTCGACCTCGAGCCGCCGGAGATCACGGATTCGGTGCGCGCGTACGCCGACGCGATCTTCACGCCGGGCAAGCCCCTGGTGGAGGCGATCCGCGATCTGACCACGGGGATCTACACCGATTTCCAGTACCACTCGGGAGCCACCTCGGTGTCGACGCGCGTCGGCGACGTGATGGAGCGCCGCGAGGGGGTGTGCCAGGACTTCGCGCGGGTCGCGATCGCCTGCCTGCGGTCCAAGGGCCTCGCGGCCCGCTACGTGTCGGGCTACCTCGCCACCGAGCCGCCGCCCGGTCAGGACCGGGTCGTCGGCGCCGGAGCGACCCACGCGTGGGCCGCGGTGTGGCTGCCCGGCGACATCTGGCTGCCCTTCGACCCGACGAACAACAAGTTCGTCGACGAACGGCACGTGACCGTCGCATGGGGCCGCGATTACGAGGACGTGCCACCGCTGCGCGGGGTCATCTACACCGAATCGAAGGGGTCGAAGATCCATGTCTCCGTGGACGTCGCGCCCCTGCCGGACTGAGGTAGGTTGGAGGTGATGGTTGCCGCGCTGGGGTACGAGACGACGGGGGCGGCCCTCACCGCGGTGGAGGGTCTGCTCGGTCGTCGGGTCGGCGCACCCGTCGAGCTGGGTGAACCGGAGGATCTGGGCGGTTCGGGCCGTACCCGCGTGATGCGGGTACGGGTGCTGCACAACAATCCGCTGCTGCCGCGCACCGTCGTCATCAAGCAGCTCCGGGCGTCGGATCATTCGGACGCCGATCACTCCGAGGCCTTCGCCCGGGAGGGCGCCGCGTACAAGTTCGCCACGGCCCTGCCGGTCGACGCGCGCCCCGGCCCGCAGCTGCTCGCCTCCGACCCCGAGGCGCGGATCCTCGTCCTGCAGGACCTCGGCGAGGGCGAGACGATGGCGGACCGGTTGCGCCGCACCACGTCCTCCGGCGCGGCGACGGTGCTCTCCGCCTGGGCCCAGGCGCTCGGGCGCATGCACGCGGGTACCTACGGCCGCGAACGCGACCTGTCCGTGCTGGCGCGGCGCGAACACACCGACTCCCGCCACGACCCGGTCGCGGGGGAGGCGGCGCGGGCCGCGCTCGCGGTTCCGCGCGCCATCGGCGGGATCGACGACGAGGCGCGATCGGTCCTGGACGCCGCGGTCGCGCTGTTCACCGAGGGCCCCTTCCGGGCGTTCAGCCCGTCCGATGTCGGGCCCGACAACACGCACGTCGTCGGCGGTGCGGTGCGGTTCCTCGACTACGAATGGGCCGGCTTCCGCGACGGCGCGCTCGACGTGGCCTACGTCCTGCTGACCTATCCCGACTGCACCGCGGACGGCCATTCGCCCGAGCACGACACCGCGATCGTCGAGGCCTGGCGGTCCGAGGTCGTCCGGCTGTGGCCCCGCCTGGCCGACGATGTGGCGCTGCGCCGCCACGTCACGACCGCCAAGTCGGCGTGGCTCACGCTGGCGACCTACTGGGCGCTCGGCCTGGACTCGGCCAGCCGCATCGACGCCGGCCATCTCGACAGCCTTGCGGCCTGGTCGAACGACGATCTGGCCGCCCGCTGGGATCGGCTCGCGGCGGCCGACCCGCGGATGCACGACTTCGCCCTCGCCGCCGCCGCGGAGGTCCGCGCGCTGTGACCCGCCCCGCGGTGGTGTCCGCCCGGTGACCGGCTCCCTGTTCGGCGACGACGGGGACCTCGGAGCGGCACCGGAGGCACCGTCGGCCCGCGGTCCGGTCGAGTTCGTCCCCACTCACGCGGGTACGCCGCTGGCCGTCCGACTGCGACCCCGTGGCCTCGAGGAGGTCCTCGGCCAGGAGCACCTCCTCGGCCCGGGCACGCCGCTGCGCCGGCTGATCGACGGTGCCGGCGCCGCGAGCGTGATCCTCTACGGCCCGCCGGGCACCGGCAAGACGACCATCGCCTCGCTCATCTCCGGTGCCACGGGGCGTCGGTTCGAGGCGCTCTCGGCCCTGTCCGCGGGGGTCAAGGACGTGCGCGCGGTCATCGAGATGGCGCGCCGCCGGCTGCTGGTCGACGAACAGACGGTGCTGTTCATCGACGAGGTGCACCGCTTCTCCAAGGCGCAGCAGGACGCCTTGCTGGCGGCGGTGGAGAACCGGGTCGTGCTGCTCGTCGCGGCGACCACCGAGAACCCGAGCTTCTCCGTCGTCTCGCCGCTGCTCTCGCGCTCGCTCATCCTGCAGCTGCGTCCGCTGGAGCCCGGGCACATCGCCGAGCTGATCGACCGCGCCCTCACGGACCCGCGGGGCTACGACGGTGCGTTGACCATCTCCGACGAGGCCCGGGAGCACCTGGTGCGGCTGGCCGGCGGGGACGCGCGCCGCTCGTTGACGGCGCTCGAGGCCGCCGCGGACGTCGCCCTGGGGGAGCAGGTCGACGAGATCGGCCTGGAGATCGTCGAATCGTCGATCGACACTGCCGCCGTGCGGTACGACCGCGCCGGGGACCAGCACTACGACGTCATCAGCGCCTTCATCAAGTCGATCCGCGGCTCCGATGTCGATGCGGCGCTGCATTACCTGGCGCGGATGATCTCCGCGGGGGAGGACCCGCGGTTCATCGCCCGCAGACTCGTGGTGCACGCGTCGGAGGACATCGGCATGGCCGACCCGCAGGCGCTGCTCGTGGCCACCGCGGCGGCGCAGGCGGTGCAGTTGATCGGCATGCCGGAGGCGCGGCTCGCCCTGGCGCAGGCCACGATCCACCTGGCCACCGCTCCCAAGTCCGACGGGGTGGTCTCCGCGATCGGCGCGGCCATGAGCGACATCGGTGCGGGCAAGGCGGGCGCGGTACCGCCGCACCTGCGGGACGGCCACTACGCGGGCGCGGAGAAGCTGGGCAACGCACAGGGGTACGTGTATCCGCACGGTGTGCCCGGCGGTGTCGCCGCGCAGCAGTACCCTCCGGACGAGCTGGTGGGCGTCGACTACTACGCCCCCACCGATCACGGCTTCGAGCGGGAGATCGGCCCGCGGGTAACGCGGCTGCGCGGGATCCTGCGTCGCCGGTAAGGTTCGTAGGTCGAGATCGAAATCTTTTACACGAAGGATCGTTGTGCAGACCCATGAGATTCGGAAGCGGTTCACGGACCACTTCGTCAAGGCCGGACACACCCAGGTGCCGAGTGCGTCGCTGGTCCTGAACGACCCGAATCAGCTGTTCGTGATCGCCGGCATGGTGCCCTTCGTGCCGTACTTCCTGGGCCAGCAGACGCCGCCCTACGACCGGGCCACGTCGATCCAGAAGTGCGTGCGCACCCTCGACATCGAGGAGGTGGGCATCACCACGCGCCACAACACCTTCTTCCAGATGGCCGGCAACTTCAGCTTCGGCGATTACTTCAAGCGCGACGCGATCAGGTTCGCGTGGACGCTGCTGACGAACCCCGTCGAGGAGGGCGGCTTCGGCTTCGACCCCGAGCGCCTGTGGTCCACCGTCTACCTCGACGACGACGAGGCCCGTGACCTGTGGCTCGAGGTCGGCCAGGTGCCCGAGCGGATCCAGCGTCGCGGCATGAAGGACAACTACTGGTCGATGGGTATTCCCGGCCCGTGCGGTCCGTGCTCGGAGATCTTCTTCGACCGCGGGCCCGAGTACGGTGTCGAGGGCGGCCCGGAGGCCGACGAGGACCGGTACATCGAGATCTGGAACCTCGTCTTCATGCAGAACGAGCGGGGGCAGGGCACCGGCAAGGAGTCCTTCGAGATCCTCGGCGAGCTGCCGAAGAAGAACATCGACACCGGCATGGGCGTCGAGCGAGTCGCCTTCCTGCTGCAGGGCGTCGACAATGTCTACGACACCGACCTGCTGCGCCCCGTCATCGACCGTGCGCAGGAGCTCACGGGACAGCGCTACAACGCGGGTGATGCGGAGCACGACCGGCTCTTCCGGGTCATCGCCGACCACACCCGCACGGCCGTGATGCTCATCGAGGACGGCGTCAATCCCGGTAACGACGGCCGCGGCTACGTGCTGCGGCGCCTCCTGCGCCGCGTCGTCCGCTCGGCCCGCCTCCTCGGTGCCACCGGCGAGACGATGGGCGTCTTCGTTGACACCGTGATCGCGACGATGACGCCGTCGTACCCGTCTCTCGCGGACGACGCGAAGCGGATCCGCACCGTCGCCACGGGCGAGGAGCAGGCCTTCCTCAAGACCCTCGAGCAGGGCACCACGCTGTTCGGCAACGCCGTGGACTCGACCAGGTCCGCGGGCCGCACGGTGCTCTCGGGCGACGACGCCTTCACGCTGCACGACACCTACGGCTTCCCGATCGACCTCACGCTGGAGATGGCGTCCGAGGCGGGGCTGTCGGTCGACGAGGACGGCTTCCGCGCCCTCATGACCGAGCAGCGCCAGCGCGCCAAGGACGATGCGAACTCGCGCAAGTCGGCGCTCGCCGACCTGTCGGTGTTCCGCGAGTTCGTGGACCGCGGCCCCACGGAGTTCACCGGCTTCGACGAGCTGGTCTCCGACGCGCAGGTCCTCGGCCTGATCTCCGGCGGTGTCCGCGTACCCGTCGCGCACCAGGGCGACGACATCGAGATCGTGCTGGACCGCAGCCCCCTCTACGCCGAGGCCGGTGGCCAGCTCGCCGACATCGGCACCATCACCACCGCCGCCGGTGCGCAGATCGTCGTGACCGACGTGCAGCGCGTCGCCAAGACCGTGTGGCGGCACCAGGGCACCGTCGCCGCGGGCGAGGTCGCCGAGGGCGACACAGTCTCCGTCGCGGTCGACCCGGCGCACCGGCACGGCAGCACCCAGGGGCACTCGGGCACCCACCTGGTGCACGCCGCGCTGCACCAGGTGCTCGGCCCCAACGCCGTGCAGGCGGGCTCGCTGAACAAGCCGGGCTACCTGCGCTTCGACTTCCGCTGGTCGGGCGGCCTGAATGAGCAGCAGCGCGCCGACATCGAGCGGGTGACCAACGAGGCCGTGCAGGCCGACTACGCGGTGCACACCCAGGTGACCGATCTGGAGACCGCGAAGAAGAGCGGCGCGATGGCGCTGTTCGGCGAGAACTACGGCGAGCGGGTGCGCGTCGTCGAGATCGGCGGGCCCTTCTCGATGGAGCTGTGCGGCGGCACGCACGTCGCCAGCTCGGGCCTCGTCGGCCCCGTCACCCTCCTCGGGGAGAGCTCCGTCGGCTCGGGCGTGCGCCGCGTCGAGGCCTACGTCGGCCTCGACTCGCAGCAGTACCTCGCCAAGGAGCACGCGCTCGTCTCCGCGCTGTCCAGCTCCCTCAAGGTGCCCTCCGACGAGGTGCCCGCCCGCGTCGAGTCGCTGGTCACCCGCCTCAAGGACGCCGAGAAGGAGCTCGAGAAGCTGCGCGCACAGGCCGCCCTGTCGGCGCTGGCCGAGCTGGCCGCGTCGCCGGAGCGCGTCGGCGCGGTCCGCCTCGTGGCCGCGAGGGCCCCGCAGGGGGTCACCGCGGGCGAGCTCCGCGGCCTGGTCACGCAGCTCAAGGGCCGCCTCGGCGCGGAGCCGGCCGTCATCGCCCTGTTCGCGGTCGACGGCGACAAGGTGCCCTTCGTGGTCGCGGCCAACGACGCGGCGCAGGACCTGGGCGTCAAGGCGGGCGACGTGGTCAAGGCCGCGGCCCCCTCGGTCGGCGGTCGCGGTGGCGGGAAGGCCGACCTGGCCCAGGGCGCCGGGTCGGACGCCTCGGGCATCGACGGCGGCATCGCCGCGGTGCGGGCCGAGGTCACGCGGACGGTGGGCGCCTGACGGTGAGCGGCGCGCAGCCCGCGTGGGAACGTGGCCGCCGGCTGGCCCTGGACGTGGGCAAGGCCCGCATCGGGGTGGCCGTCTGCGACCCCGACGGGATCCTCGCGACGCCGGTCGAGACGGTCCGCGCCGCGAAGGACGGCTCCGACCTGCGCCGGATCGCGCAGCTCGTGGTCGACTACGAGCCGGTCGAGATCGTGGTCGGCATGCCGCGCACCCTCCGCGGGGAGCACGGAGCGTCGGCGAAGATGGCCGAGGGCTTCGCGCGGCGGCTCGCCGGGGTTCTCGGTGCCGCGAACCCCGCACCGCCCCGGGTATGTTTTTTCGATGAGCGCTTCACCACGGTCACCGCGCAGCGCGCGCTGCGCGACAACGGGGTGCGGGCGAAGGAGCAGCGAGCGGTGATCGATCAGGCCGCCGCAGTGGCCATCCTGCAGGGATGGCTCGACGAGCAGAGGCCGGTGCCCGGCCCCGAGGAGGTCGGCGAGTGAGCGACGGGTGGAACAGGCACCGCGCGGAACCGGTTGCGGTCGGCGAGCAGCGGACCACCCGGGCGGACCGCCGGAGGGCCGCCCGGCAGGCGCGGGTGAAGCGGCGCCGCCGGGTCGCGCTGCTCTCGATCCTGATGGTCTTCCTCGTGGTGGTCGGCGTGGTGCTGTGGACGGTGCGCGGGTCGCTGTTCGGCGACGCGGCCGCTCCCGAGGACTTCGCGTCGGGTCAGTCGGGCGCCGAGGTCGTCGTGCACATCACCGGCGAGAACAACTCGGACTTCGCGCAGAACCTCGTGGACGCCGGTGTGGTCAAGTCGGTCGGTGCCTTCAACCGGGCGGCGGGCGACAAACCGATCTCCGCGGGGTACTACGAGCTGCGCAAGACGCTGCCCGCGTCCGAGGCCGTCACCATGCTGGTGGACCCGGCGCGCTCGCACCGCGTGGGCATGCTCAACGTCTCGCCCGGCGCGGTCCTCGACGACAAGCGCAACAAGGACAACAAGGTCGCGCCGGGCATCTTCAGTCAGCTGTCCGCGGCCACCGCCCACACGGACGGCGGCGTGAAGAAGCAGACGGCCAAGGCCGACTTCGTCAAGGCGGCTTCGACGGCGAGTGTCGCCGATCTCGGGGTCCCGGACTGGGCGGCCGCGACCGTGAACCGGCTCAAGGGTGATCACCGCCGCATCGAGGGGCTCATCGCGCCGGGCGTGTGGGATCAGATCGACCCGTCGGGCACGCCCCTGTCGATCCTCAAGGAGCTCATCGCGGCGTCGGCGAAGAAGTACGAGGCGCAGGGCCTCCTCGACGCGAGCCGCTCGTCCGCGGCGAACCTCGCGCCCTACCAGGTGCTGGTGTCCGCGTCGATCGTCGAGCGTGAGGTGAACCAGGCCGACGACTACCCGAAGGTCGCGCGGGTGATCCTCAACCGGCTCGCGAAGAACCAGAAGCTCGAGATGGATTCGACCGTCAACTACACCGAGGCCGTGACCGGTATCGACGTGGTGGGCGAGCAGCTGCTCAAGAAGACCGAGTGGAACACCTACGCCAAGACCGGCCTGCCCGCGACGCCGATCGGCGCGGTGGGGTCCCCGGCCCTGGTGGCGACGGAGAACCCCGCACCCGGGCCGTGGCTGTACTTCGTCACCGTCGACAGCCAGGGGACGACGCTGTTCACCGACGACTTCGCGCAGCACGAGCGCAACCGTCAGAAGGCCTGCGACACCAAGTTCCTCACGGTCGGCTGCGCCAAGTGACCTCGGCCCGCCGCGCGGCGGTCGTGGGGAGGCCGATCGCGCATTCGCTCTCGCCGGTGCTGCACAACGCCGCGTTCCGGGCGCTGGGGCTGGACTGGACCTACGAGCGGATCGAATGCGACGCCGAGGGACTCGCCGGGCTCGTCGCGGGTCTGGGCCCGGAGTGGGTGGGCCTGTCCGTCACCATGCCCGGGAAGTTCGCCGCCCTGGCGCTCGCCGACGAGCGGACCGAGCGTGCCGTCACCGTCGGCTCCGCGAACACGCTGGTGCGCACCGAGGACGGGTGGCTGGCCGACTGCACGGACATCGACGGTGCCGCCGGCCTCCTGGACGAGTGCGGCGCGGCGGGGGAGTCGGCGGTCGTCGTCGGCGCCGGCGGCACGGCCCGTCCGGTGTTCGCCGCGCTCGCCGACCGCGGCTTCCGCAGGGCGACGGTGCTCGCCCGCTCGGAGTCGCGGGCTCAGGACGCCCTGCTGTGCGCGGAGTCGTTCGGGCTCACCGCGTCCTGGGCGCCGCTCGCCGCGGACTCCGTGCCGCCGGCGGACGTGGTGGTGTCGACGGTGCCGGGATCGGCCCAGTCCGATGACTTCCCGCTCGCGGACGCCCTGTCGTCGGCGGCGCCCGCCGTCGCGGACGTCGCCTACGATCCGTGGCCCACGCTGCTCGTGGCGGCCGCCGAGTCGAAGGGCGCCCGGACCGCGGGCGGCCTGACGATGCTGCTCGCCCAGGCGTACCGCCAGGCGGAGTGGTTCACCGGCCGTCCGGCCCCGCGCGCCGCGATGTCCGCTGCGCTGGCGACCGCCCGGGAGCAACGGTGACGGACTTCCGCTATCGGTTCCGGCCTCGGTACTACGAGATCGACCGCCAGGGCGTGATGTTCAACATGTGGTACCTGGGGTACGTCGACACGGCGGTGACGGAGTTCTACGCGGACCGCGGAACGCCGTACGAGGTGGTACTCGCCGCCGGCATCGACACCCAGGTCGTGCACGTCGAGATGGACTACGCCGCGGGCCTGACCGACGATCGCGAGGTCGAGCTGGTCCTGCGGACCGGCCGGATCGGCACCAAGAGCTTCACGATCGAGTTCGTCTTCGTCACCGACCTCGACGCCGACGAGCCGACCGAGGCCGTCTCGGGCCGGATCGTGTACGCCGTGATCGCCGCCGACGGCTCGGGATCGGTCCCGATCCCGGATGTGCTGCGCGCGGCGCTGCAGGCCTGACACACTGGGCCCGTGGAGTGGGGGCTCTTCGGGGGATCGGCCGTGGCGCTGTTCGGTGCGTGGTGCGCCGCGCTGTGCGGGTTCGACCTGCGGATGCGGCGCCTGCCGAACGTCCTGACCCTGCCGGCCGCGGCGCTGGCCCTCGTCGCCGCCCTCTGGCAGGCGTTCGACGGTGCGCCCTCCGCACTGCTCGGCGCGGCGCTCTGGACCGCCGTGAACGGCGCGGCGTTCCTCGCTCGCGGGATGGGCGCGGGCGATGTGAAGCTGGCGCCCACGCTCGGCGCCGTCGTCGGCGAAGCGGCCGGGGTACCGGGCGTTCTCATCGCGGTCCTCGCCGCGCAGGCGATCACCGTGGCGTGGGCGCTGCTCGCCCGCCGCCGGACGGTGCCCCACGGGCCGGCGATGATCGGTGCCGCGTGGTGCGTGCTCGGCCTCTCGCTCGTCGTCCCGGTCGTCGGCTCGATCGGCCCCGCCCTCGGGTGAGATCCGCTGCGGATCAGGGCCATCCGGGCACTGCGGGCACGGTTCCCGCGGCGATCGCGGCCACCAGTTGCGCGTGGTCGCGGCGGTTCTGTTCGGCGTACGCGACGGCGAAGTCGACGAAGCCGTCCTCGACCCGCGCGGCTCCGCCGAGGTAGCCGTCGATCTTCGTCGCGTCGCCGCTGCGGGCGTGGGCGCGGGCCAGGACGTGTCCGCAGGCCTCGGCGAACGCCGGCAGGCGCGGCGCGACGAGGTCCCCGTCGGGGATGACCTTGCCGTCGCGGAACTGCCGGACGTAGAAGTCCATGCCGTCGATGGAGGTCCAGCCCACGAACATGTCGGTCGCGGCCTGGATGAGTCGCTGCCCCTGGACGACCCGCTCGCCGTGCGCGGCGTAGCGGCTGGGGCCGAGGAACTGCTCGTACACGGACGGCCCGGCTTGCTTGACCTGCAGGAGCAGCGCGTCGCTGGTGCGTCGTTCCTCGCTCAACGTGAGGAAGACGCGCATGCCCACACTGCCGACGCCGACGACCTGTTGCACGGCGTCCACGAGGTCGTAGCGCGACCAGAGGTGCGCGATGTGGTCCGCGATGCTGTCGCGGTACTGCCGGAAGACGGTGTCGAGTTGCTCGGCGTAGTGGCTCAGCGCGTGCGTGCGGTACGGCGGGTCCTCCGTGAGCTGGCGATCACCGTCGACCACCTGGGTGAACTTCCGGAGGGCACCGCGCTGGGAGCGCTTGGCGGCCCGCTTCTCGATGTACCGCTCGAGCCGCTGCTCGTCGTCCGCCGCCACGTAGCCCATCAGCTGCGTCATGTCGACGCTGTCGTACCAGATGTCGAGCTCGGACCACGTCGCGTAGCGCGCGATCCAGTCGCGGTAGCCGCGGAACCCGCTCCGGACCGCGTCGGCCGTGGCGCCGGGAGGCAATCCATTCGTTTCGGCAAGAATGACCAGACTCGCGAGGAATCGTTTGAGATCCCATTCGAAAGGTCCCGGTAGTGTTTCGTCGAAATCCCGGAGATCGAAGAGAAGATTCCGTTCGGGGCTGCGCCACAATCCGAAGTTCAACACGTGCGCGTCTCCGCACAGTTGCACGGTGAGGTCGGTGTGCGCTGCCGAAGCGAGGTCCGCGGCCATGACCGCCGCGGCGCCGCGGTAATAGGTCCACGGCGTCGCGGCCATCCGTCCGTGCCGCAGGGGCAGGAGCCGCTCATCGCGGATATCGTTCTGCGCCAGGATCGTTTCGAGTGCGTCGTGACCCCGCGATGCGGGGTCCCAGTCTCCGATGGTGCTTCGCGGTACTCGCTTGCGCGCGGCCCGGCCGACGGCGGAGCTCGCATCGGCGGTCGTCCGTGGTTCGCCCATCGGTCGATTATCGACCAGTCGGGATGTCGCCGTGCCGACGATTCGAGAAATGTCGATCGCCGGCCCACGGCATTGCCGAAAAATGGGAGACGGAAGGCTCGAGAATTCGCAATCGCACCATTCTCGGTGGAGCTCCGGGCGTGCTACCGTTCGCCTTTCCGACGCCGGGTTTCCGGCGTCCGCGCTCGAGCCGTGGGGTGAGTGATGATGATGGATGTCGTGAGCGACGGTGCGGCCGCTCGGCGCGGGGCGGTGGCAGCGCTCCGTCGGTGGGTCGGTCGATTCTCCGCGGCGGGTCTGGTCATCGCGCTCGTGTTCTTCGCCTGGTCGATGACGCCCTCGCTGCTGCCGCGCCCGTGGTTCCTGCAGTCGGCGGCCACCGGCCTGTCCGTCGCGGTCGGCTATGGGATCGGGACCGGCCTCGCCGTCCTCGCGCGCCTCGGCGGCTTCCGGCCCGTGTACTCGGACCGATTGCGCCGCACCGGATGGTGGGCGCTCGCGGTGGCGGCGGTGGTCGTGATCCCCGTGTTCACGGTGATCGGTCACCACTGGCAGCAGGAGGTGCGCGATCTCATGGGGGTGCCGCGCGAACCGGCTCCGCTCTACTCGGTGGTGGTCCTGGTGTCGGTGGTCGTCGCGCTGATCGTGGTGCAGATCGGTAGGGGGATCCTCGTTCTGGCGCGGTGGGTGCGCCGGGGCCTGCTTCGGGTGGTGCCGCCGGTCGTCGCCGGAGTCGCCACGGTCGTCGTGGTGGCGGTCGTACTCGGCCTGGCGGTCTCCGGGGTCGTCGACCGCGGGATCATCGGCACGGCGTCGGCCACCGCGGAACTGACGGACAAGAGCACCGCGCCCGGCGTCGAGCAGCCGAGGGCCCCTGAACGCAGTGGGTCGCCGGCGTCGGCGGAGGCATGGGATTCACTCGGCCGTGAGGGGCGCACGTTCGTCGCCGGCGGACCGTCGGCCGACCGGATCGCGCAGGTCCTGGGCGTGCCCGCCAGGACGCCGATCCGGGTGTACGCCGGCCGGGTGTCCGCCGATTCCGTGGACGGGGTCGCGCAGCGCGTGGTCGCTGAGCTCGAGCGCACGCACGCGTTCGAGCGCAGGGTGCTCGCCGTCGTCACCACGACCGGCCGCGGCTGGATCAATCCGAACGTGGCGTCGTCGTTCGAGTACATCAACGGCGGGGATACCGCGATCGCGGCGATGCAGTACTCGTTCCTGCCGAGCGCCCTGTCCTTCGTCGCGGACCGACAGCCGCCGCTCGACGCGGGGAAGGCGCTGTTCACCGCGGTGCGCGATCGCTGGTCGCGGTTGCCCGAGGGCGCGCGGCCGAAGCTCGTGGTGTTCGGCGAGAGTCTCGGCAGCTACGGCGGCCAGGGTGCCTTCCGCGACGCGCCCGACATGCTGGCCCAGGTCGACGGTGCGCTGTTGGTCGGCACGCCGAACTTCGCGCAACCCTGGCGTGGGCTCACCGACGCGCGGGATGCGGGTTCGCCGGAGCGGCTGCCGGTGGTCGACGGTGGCCGCAACATCCGGTTCGCGTCGCGGATCCAGGACGTGCACCAGCCGGCGACCGCGTGGTCGTTCCCGCGGGTCGTGTACTGGCAGCACGCCAGTGACCCGATCACGTGGTGGAACCGGGAGCTGGCGTACCAACGGCCGGACTGGTTGCGCGAGCCGCTCGGCCCGGATGTCGATCCGCTGATGCGTTGGTTGCCGGTGGTGACCTTCTGGCAGGTCACGATGGACATGGTGTTCTCCGCCGATGTGCCGGACGGGTTCGGTCACTCCTTCGGTCCGGATGCGGTGTGGCTGTGGCGCGACATCCTCGCCTCGGACCTGCCGCACCCGGTGGTCCAGCGGATCGAGGACACGATGAACGGTCGCTGACCGGCGCTGGAGACGACGACACCCCCGAGGCGGGGCGGCCTCGGGGGTGCGGTCGGACTACGGGTCGATCAGGCGGCGGGCTTGGCCGTGGTCGTCGTGGCCGCCGCGGGGGTGGCGGGCTTCGCAGCAGGCTTGGCTGCGGGCTTCGCGGCGGGGGTGGCCGGCTTCGTGGTGGTCGTCGTCGCCGCTGCGGGCGTCGTCGGCTTCGCGGCCGGGGTGGCGGGCTTCGCCGCCGGGGTGGCGGGCTTCGCGGCCGGGGTGGCGGGCTTGGCGGCCGGGGTGGCGGGCTTGGCGGGGGTCGCGCCGTTCGTGGGCCGCCAGCGGTAGCGATTGCCGTCCTGTACGCACGTGAGGTTCGTCCCGTTGTGCACAGCGGTCTTGCCCGCATCGGCCTTGGCGCAGAACCGGCCGTTGGCGGGCTCGGCCCCCGCGACGCCGGGGACGAGGGTGGTGATCGCGACGGCCGCGGCGACGCCCGCGACGAGCTTCTTCATCGACATGGGCCTGAACCTAGCGAAGATTCTCACGTGATGTTCAGTCGGGACTCAGGTTTGCAGCCGTATGTACCGTTCTGGGCGGTTCGGATCTCAGGTTGTGAGATCGCGAAGGGGTGTGCGTTGCCTGCGGCCGAGCCGGCTCGATTCCCTTCGATCCACGGTGAGCGCAAGGGGTCACAGGCGAATCCCCGCGGCCTACCGTCGAATCCGTGACTGCGACAACCTCTCGCCCTATCCTCGGGATCGCCCTGGAGCCGTTCGGCTGGCATCCCGCAGCGTTCGCGGAGGTCGGCGCGGACCCACTGGAGGCCACCTCCGCGGAGCATTGGGTTGGGCTGGCCCGCTCCGCGGAGGTGACCGCCGCCGACCTCGTGACCTTCGAGGACTCGTTCACGCTCACCGCCCGCGACCGGTTGAGCGGCCGCTTCGACGCGACGCTGCTGGCGGCGCGGCTGGCGCCGTCGGTGCCGCGGATCGGGCTGGTGCCCACGATCACCACCACGCACACCGAGCCCTTCCACGCCTCCAAGGCGGTCGCGACGCTCGACTACGTGAGCGGTGGCCGCGCGGGTGTGCTCGCCGCCACCACGGGCGCCGCAGACGATGCAGCGCTCGTCGGGCGTAAGGGCCCGCAGACACCCGCGTCCCGCGCCGAGGAGGCGCGCGAGTACATCGAGGTGCTGCGCGATCTCTGGGACAGCTGGGAGGACGACGCGATCATCAAGGACCGCGCCACCGGCCGCTTCATCGACCGGGACCGCCTGCACTACATCGACTTCCGGGGGGAGTACTTCTCGGTCAAGGGACCGTCGATCACGCCGCGGCCGCCGCAGGGGAGCCCGCCGGTGATCGTCCGGGTCACCGGCGCTCAGACCGAGGCGCTCGCCGCCCGCGCGGACGTGGCGATCGTGCCCGCCGCGGTCGATGAGTCCCTGGTGGAGACGGTGTCCCGGCTCCGCGCCGCAGGGGTGGCCCGCGTCCTCGTCGACGTCACCGTCCACCTCGCGGATTCCGAACGGACCGCGCGGCGCCGGATCGAGAAGCTGGACCGCCGTGAGCCGGCGGACGACGACACCCTCGTCTTCGCCGGGACGGGGGAGTCCCTCGCCCGTGCGGTCGCCGGGTGGCAGGCCCTCGGCTTCGACGGTGCCCGTCTGCGCCCCGGCGTCAACGCCGTCGACCTTCCCCGACTGCGATCCGCCGTCACTCCGCTCCTGCACGGCTCGCCGCGCACGGGCTCGCTGCGCGAGATCCTCGGCCTCGCGCCGGCCGTCAACCGTTTCGTCGCCGTGAAGGGTGCCTGATGACCTCGCTGAACGTTCTCGACCTGGCGCCGATCCCCGACGGATCCACCCCCGCGGCCGCGCTCCGCAACACCCTCGAGCTCGCGCGCCGCGCCGAGGACTGGGGCTACAGCCGCTACTGGGTGGCCGAACACCATTTCGCGCACGTCGCCAGCGCCGCCCCGGCGGTCCTGATCGGGGAGATCCTCGCCGCCACCACCCGGATCCGCGTCGGATCGGCGGCGGTGCTCGTGGGTTTCACCACCGCACCCGCGGTCGCGGACGCCTTCGGCGTGCTGGCGGCGCTGCACCCGGGCCGGGTCGACATCGGGCTGGGCCGCACCGGGCAGCGGCTGCGGACGCCGCCGCCCGGCGCGCCGGCGCCGAATCCGGTCGTCGTGGCCGGCTACGAGACCCTCTATCACCCGCACGCGGAGCCGCCCGGCTTCGCGGAGCAGGTCGACGACGTGCTGGCGCTGATCGGCGGCACCTTCACCGCCGGCGGCCGCCCGCTGCGTTCGCCCGTCGCCGAGGCCGCCCACGACGCGCCGGTCTGGCTGTTCGGCAGCAGCGCCGGGGAGAGCGCGCAGGTCGCCGGTGGCCGCGGTCTGCCCTTCGTCGCGAACTACCACGTCAGCCCCGCAACGACTCTCGACGCGGTCCGCGCCTACCGGGAGGCCTTCCGTCCGTCCGAGCGACTCGCGGCGCCCCGTGTCGTCGTCAGCGCCGATGTCGTGGTCGGCGACACCGACGCGCAGGCCCGGGAGCTCGCCGCGGGCTTCCCCGCGTGGGTGCATTCGATCCGGTACGGCGCCGGTGCGATCGCCTATCCGCGGGACAGCGCGGCCCTGACCGACGCCGAGCGGGCAGCCGTCGCCGACCGTACCGAGACGCAGTTCGTGGGCGATCCGGGGCGCGTCGCCGACGGGCTGCGGGCCCTCGCCGAGCGCACGGACGCCGACGAGATCGTCATCACCTCGGTCACCCACGACCACCTCGCGCGCCTGCGCAGCCACGAACTCCTGGCGAAGGAATGGGGACTCCTGTGAGCATCGCAAACACCGGTATCGCGGTGCGGGAGGGCGAGCACCGCAAGCCGATCCACCTCGCCGCGCATTTCCCCGGGGTGAACCACAACACCGTGTGGTCCGATCCGTCCGCGCGGAGCCAGGTGGAGTTCGACTCGTTCGTGCACCTCGCCCGCGCCGCCGAGCGGGGGAGGTTCGACTTCTTCTTCCTCGCCGAGGGCCTCCGATTGCGCGAGCACCTCGGGCGCATCCACGATCTCGACGTCGTCGGCAGACCGGACACCTTCACCGTGCTCGCCGCGCTGGCGGCCGTCACCGACCGCATCGGTCTCGCGGGCACGATCAACACGACCTTCAACGAGCCCTTCGAGGTGGCGCGGCAGTTCGCCACCCTCGATCACCTCAGCGCCGGCCGCGCCGCCTGGAACATGGTCACCAGCTCCGACGCGTTCACCGGCGAGAACTTCCGTCGCGGCGGCTTTCTGGCGCACGCCGACCGGTACCGTCGCGCAGACGAGTTCGTGACCGTCGCCCAGCGGTTCTGGGACGGCTGGGGCGGCGATCCGATCGTGCACCACGGTAGGCAGTTCGACGTGCGGGGCGGGTCGCCGCTGCCGCCGTCACCGCAGGGGCACCCGGTCCTGTTGCAGGCGGGCGACTCCGGGGAGGGTCGTGACTTCGCGGCGGCGCGGGCCGACGCCATCTTCACGCGGCACGGCTCGCTCGAGAGCGGCCGGGCCTTCTACGCGGATGTCAAGCGCCGCGCCGCGGACCGCGGGCGTAACCCGGACCACCTCAAGGTCTTTCCCGGGGCGGCCGCCGTCATCGGGGCCACCGCCGACGAGGCCGCGGAGAAGGCCCGTGAGATCCGCCGCAGCCAGGTGGGCCCGCAGACCGCGCTGAACTTCCTCGAGCAGGTCTGGGGACGCGAACTCCAGTCCTTCGATCCCGACGGTCCGCTGCCCGATGTCGAGCCGGTCTTCGAGGAGCAGGCGGTGAAGGGGCGGGTCCTGCACGCGGATCCGCGCGAGATCGTGGCCACCTACCGGGCGCGTGCCGAAGCGGGCGGGCTGTCCATCCGCGAGCTGGTGATCGAGCTCAACACCCGGCCACAGTTCGTGGGGACCGCGGAGCAGGTCGCGGACGAGATCGACACCTACGTCCAGGCCGATGCGGCCGACGGCTTCATCCTGGTGCCGCACCTCACCCCGACCGGCCTGGACGAGTTCGTCGACGATGTGGTTCCGCTGTTGCAGGAGCGGGGCGCATTCCGGTCCGAGTACACGGGCACGACGCTCCGCGAGCACCTCGGGCTCCCGGTTCCCGGGGCCGACGAGACCGCCCGCCGCGTCGGTTAGCGCTCTTGACCCGTTTGTCGCGCACGACCGGCACGGACGGGCTACGGTGCCGCCATGAGCCGAGCGATGCGCCCCGATATGTCCGGTATCGACGCCCTGGCGGTGAACCTCACCCACCGCGTCTGCGTGGGTGACCTGCCCACCCGCGCTGCCCGGACCTTCGGCGATCGGATCGCGATCGTCGACGGCGAGCACGAGGTCAGCTACCGCGAACTGGAGCGCCGATCCAACGCGCTCGCCCGCGGTCTGCAGGCACGCGGCTTCGGTCGGGGCGACGCCATCGCCCTGCAGCTGCAGAACCGCTGGGAGTTCGTGGTCTCGCTGTTCGCGTGCGCGAAGCTCGGGGTGGTGGCGATGCCGTTGAACCTGCTGCTCCCGCCCGGCGACGTCGCCTACCAGTTGCAGGACAGCGGGGCCCGCGCCGTCATCACCGAGGACGTCTTCGTGCCCGCACTCACTGCCGCGCTGGACGCCGCGGAGAATGGGGTGGAGGCGGTGTATGTCGTGGCCAACAGCGACGGCGTGCCGCCGACCGAGGTGGGCGGCGTACCGTCGACCGTCTTCCAGGAGGTCGTGGATCCCGACGGTTCCGTCGTCGAGACGATCGTGGAGGACCGCGACGTGCTCCACTGCCTCTACACCTCCGGCACCACGGCCCGGCCCAAGGGCGTGGTCACCAGCCATGTGGCGGTGCACATCTCGGCGCTGTCCTCCGCGCTCGGCCTGGGCCTGCGGCCGGACGTGCAGCCCGTGGTCCAGCCGCTCGCGCTGCCGCTCTTCCACGTCACCGCGCTCGACGCGCTGCTCATGCCCACCCTCATCACCGGCGGAACCGCCGTGCTGCTGCGGGGATTCGACCCCGAGAAGCTGGCGCGGGCCTTCGTCGACCACCGGGTCACGCACATCACTCTGCTGCCGATGATGTGGGCGGCGCTGCTGGCCCGACCCGAGCTGAACGACGAGAACACCGCGTCCCTGGTCGCCGGGATGTACGCGATGGCGCCGATGCCGGCCGAGTTGCTTGCCGCATTGCGGGCGCGGTTCGCCTCCGCCGCCATCATTCTCGGGTCCGGGCAGACCGAGACCACACCCGCCTCGGAGCTGCAGTGGGCGGGCCACCAGGGCGTCAAGGACGATTCCTGGGGCCCCGCCACCGTTTCCACCGACATCGCCATCATGGGTGCCGACGGTGCCCTGCTCCCGCCCGGCGAGGTCGGCGAGATCGTGTACCGCTCGCCGCAGCTCATGGAGGGGTACTGGAACAACGCCGCCGCGAACACCGAGTCCTTCGCCCACGGCTGGTTCCACGGCGGCGACATCGGCTACATCGACGACGAGGGCGTCGTCTTCTTCACCGACCGGGCCAAGGACATCATCAAGTCGGGCGGCGAGAACGTCTCCTCCGTCGAGGTCGAACGGGTCCTGCTCGGCCACGACACCGTCGCCGAGGTAGCGGTCGTCGGCACCCCGCACGAGCATTGGGGCGAGGCCGTCACGGCGTTCGTGGTGACCGCACCGTCGGGCGAGGCCGACGGTGACGCCCTCCTCGAGTACGCCCGGGCGAACCTCGCGGGGTTCAAGGCGCCGAAGGAGATCGTCTTCGTCGACGAGCTGCCCAAGACCGCCACCGGCAAGATCCAGAAGAACCTCGTTCGCACCCTGCGTGCGACACGAACCTAGGCGGCGGAGGCGAGCGCCGGGAGTAGGCCGAGCGCATCCGTGAGGATCTGCTCGTAGTCCCGCACGTCGAACTCGTAGGGCAGCTCGAGGCGGAACTCGGTGACCGGCCCCGTCTCCGGAGCGAACGCCGGGTCCGCGGCGAGCCGCTCGGCGATCTCGGCGATCGGGCCCACGAGGTCCTCCGCGAACAGGGTCCGCCTGTCGCCGTGCGCCGTCCGGGTGCGCTCGTAGCGCGACCGCGCGTACTCCCGGTACCGCGCGGAGGTCGCGCGGTCCGCACTGTCCGTCGGCACGATCACGCGCCCGACGGCGACCCGCTTCCCGCCGCCGCCGGCCCGTCGGAAGGCGTCGATGAGGCCGGCCTGCACGGTCCCGAAGTCCTCGGAGTCGATGCCCACCGCCGAGACGATGTTCCCGGTCAACAGGTGCAGGCCGGCCTCGCCGGTCCACCGCGACGAGCCGAGCGAGGTTCCGCCGTACCAGGACCGGTCCGCGAGGCCGGGGGAGTGCGGCTGCAGCCGCGGCCGCTGTACGTTCCCGGGCGACTCGATCCGCGTGCCCTCGTCGCCGAGGTACGAGCCGCGCAGGTGCTCGACGGTGCGTGCCACCCGCGAGTATCCGGATTCGGTCGGCGGCTCGTCGAAGACGAGGTCGGCGAGCAGGTCCGCGTGCGGCATCCCGGTCGAGAAGCCGGCCTGGATCCGGCCGCGCGACAGGGCGTCCGCGAGCGAGAGGTCCTCCGCCAGCCGGAAGGGGTTCTCGTAGCCGATGGGGATGACCGCCGTGCCGAGTTCGATCGTCGTGGTGCGCTGGGAGGCCGCGCCGAGGAAGACCGCGGCCGAGGAGATCCCGTGCTCCAGGTGGCGCTGGCGCACCCAGGCGCCGCGATAGCCGAGCCCCTCGCCGAAGGCGATGAGCCGCAGGGTGTCCTCGAGGCCGGCGGCGGGGTCGTCGTCGGCGTAGTTGCCGGGCGTCAGGAAGGCCAGGGACTCGACCGTCATCAGAATCCCGCCGTCGGGTTGACCTCGGACTTCGGCAGGGCCGAGGTCGGAACCTTCCACTTGTCGAACAGCTTCTGGTACTCGCCGCGGGCGATGAGCGTGTTGATCGCCTGGGAGATCGCCGGAGCGATCGGCGAGCCCTTCGCCGTCACGAATCCGACGACGGTGGTGGAGTACTCGCCGAGGAAGGTCGTGCCGGGCACCTTGTCGACGAGGTAGCGCTGGGACAGCGTGGGCCCGAAGGAGGCGTCCACCTTGTTGTTCTGCAGGCTGAGGGTGACGGCACCCTGGTCGTCGAGGTACTGCACGGTGTACGCGGGCTTACCCTTCGACGTGCACTGCACCGCGCCCTTCTCCAGGATCTGCTGGAAGGTGGTGCCCGACCCGGTCACGATCTTCTTGCCGCACAGGTCCTCGAGCGTCTTCACGCTCGTCAGCCCGGACTTGGACGCCCCCACGAAGGACTGCCCGTCGTTGAGGTAGGTCGCGAAGTCAACCACGTCGAGCCGCGGCTCGGTGACGCCGAAGTTGCCCTGCCCCACCTGGTACCGGCCGTTCTGCACCCCGGGGATGATCGTGGAGAAGGTCCCGATCTCCTGCTTCCACGTGACGCCCAGGGCCTTCGCCACGGCATTGCGCAGGTCCACGTCGAGGCCCACGGGGGTGCCCTCGGGGACCTCGCCGGCGTGCGGAAGGTTGTTGATGCCGGGTTGCCGGGTCAGGCCCAGTGTCAGTTCCATGGTCCCCGCTGGGAGCAGGGCCCGCGCGGCGGGATCGACGGCGATGCCCGACACGAGGTCCTGGGTGGGTACGGGGTACGCGGAGCTCCCGGTGGCGGGGTCCGACGGTCCGCCGCACGCCGCGAGCACGGTGGCGACGGTGACGGCGACGGTGGCGAACAGGGCGCGGCTGCGCATGGGTGTCTCCTGGTGCAGGGGGGAATCGGATGGTGGGGTGTGCTGGATCAGCGCACCGCGGCGAGGAATTCGCGGGTGCGGGGGTGTTCGGCGTCGGCGAAGATCGTCTCGGGCCGGCCGGTCTCGACGATGCGGCCGTCGTCCATGAAGATCACGGTGTCGGCGACATCGCGGGCGAAGCCGATCTCGTGGGTGACGACGACGAGCGTCATCCCCGACTCGGCGAGATCGCGGATGACGGCGAGGACCTCACCGACGAGCTCCGGGTCGAGCGCGGAGGTGGGTTCGTCGAACAGCACGACGTCGGGGCGCATCGCCAGCGTGCGCGCGATCGCCACGCGTTGTTGCTGCCCGCCGGAGAGCTGCGACGGGTACGAGTCCTCCCGGCCGTTCAGGCCGACGCGCGCCAGCAACTCCCGCCCGCGGCGGGCGGCCTCGTCGGCCGGAACACCGTCGGCGAGCTGTCCCTCGGTGAGGTTCTCCAGGACCGTGAAGTGCGGGAACAGGTTGAACTGCTGGAAGACCATGCCGATGTGGCGGCGCTGGCGCGCGACCTCGCGCGGAGGGAGCTCGCGCAGTACCTTCTCGCCGCGGTGAGTGCCGTCGTCGCGATACCCGATCAGGTCGCCGCCCACGCGGACGTAACCGGCGTCGGGACGCTCGAGGTGGTTGATGCACCGCAGCAGTGTCGACTTCCCGGATCCGGACGGGCCGAGAATCACGACGACCTCGCCGGGGGCGACGTCGAGGTCCACCTCGCGCAGTACCTCGCGGCCGCCGAAGGACCTGCGCAGGCCCCGGATCTCGATGGCGCTCATCGGGGATCACCCGCCGCCCGCACCGTGGGGCCCGCGGCGGTGCGCGGGAGTCGCGGACGCAGGCGTGCGGCGTCGCGGAGGATCTCCCCGAAGGGCCGGGCGTCGCGCCGTCCGCGGTTGAACCGACGCTCCACGAAGTACTGGCCCACGGCGAGGACGGAGGTGATCACGACGTACCAGATGGTGGCCACCAACAGCAGCGGCATCACCTTGAAGTTCTGGTTGTAGACCAGCTGCACCGAGTACAGGACGTCGGTCACCGCGATCACGCTGACCAGCGAGGTCGACTTGAGCAGGCCGATCAACAGGTTGCCGGAACCCGGGACGATCGCCGGCATCGCCTGCGGCAGCACGACGCGCCGGAAGATGCGCCGCGGGCTGAGCCCGAGCGACCGGGCGGCCTCGGTCTGCCCCGGCGGCACCGAGACGAGGCCGCCGCGCACGATCTCCGCGGCGAACGCGGCCACGTCCAACGTGAGTGCGATGACGGCCGCCACGATCCCGCTGATGAGATGCGTGGTGTCGAAGGTGACGAACTCGGGCCCGAACGGGATCCCCAGCGACAGCTGCGGGTACAAGGACGCGAGCTGGAACCAGAAGAGCAGCAGCACCAGTGGCGGCACCGACCGCACGAGCCAGACGAAGCCGAAGGACACGGCCCGCAGCAGTGGCCCTCCCCACAGCCGCATCGCCGCCAGCCCGATGCCCAGGACGAAACCCGCCGCGAAGGTGACGGCGGTCAGCCACAGCGTGAGCCACAGCCCCTTGAGGACCGTGGCCTGCGTGAAGTAGTGCGCCACGGTGGGCCATTCGAAGCGCTCGTTGGTGAGCACGGTGTTGACCAGCATGGCGCCGAGCAGCACGACGAGGGCCGCGCCCGCCCACCGTCCGGGCCGTCGGCGCGGGACGAGCCGCACCGGAACGGAGGTCGTGCCCGCCTGCATCGTGGTCGGCACGGCGCGTGCCGGGGGGATGATCGTTGTCGCCATGATGTCCGACCGTAAGCCGGTGGCGCGCAGGGGAGAAGGGTTTCAATCGTCCTGACCGGATGCCACGACCCCGGTCTCGAAGGCGTACCGCACGGCGTGCGCGCGGTCGCGCAGGTGGGCCTTGGCGAACAGATTGTTGATGTGCGTCTTCACCGTCGACTCGCTCACGAACAGCCGACCCGCGATGTCCCGGTTCGTCAGACCGTCGGCGATGAGGCGCAGCACCTCCCGCTCGCGGGGCGTCAGATCCGGGGCGGGTGCCGCCGCCCGGTCCGACGGTGCGGGCCGTGCGCTCGCGCCGCCCGTCGCGGAGGCGACGAGCCGCTGCTGCACCTGGGGGTCGAGCACGGACTGCCCGGCCGCGGCGGCCGTGATCGCCGCCGCGATCTCTGCGCGCCCCGCGTTCTTCGTCAGGTAACCGCGCGCTCCCGCCTGCAGGCCGAGGAGGATGGACTCCTCGTCGTCGTAGGTGGTGAGCAGGACGACGGCGGTGTCGGGGGCCTCGGCGAGCACGCGCTCGGTGGCCCCGGCACCGTCGAGGTTCGGCATCCGGAGGTCGGTGAGCAGCACGTCCGGGTGGTGCTCGCGGACGAGCGACACGGCCTCGACCCCGTCGGCTGCGGCCCCCACGACCTCGATGCCCGCGGTGAGGTCCAGCATCGCGGCCAGCGCCTCGCGGACGGCCGCCTGGTCGTCGGCCACGACCACTCGGATGTCGTTCACTCAGAGCTCCTTCGTCGGAACGACGGGCCGGGGAACGCTCAGGCGCACCGTCCACCCGCCGTCGTGGTCCGGACCCGCGTGCAGCGTGCCGTCGATCTCCGCGGCGCGCTCGCGCATCCCGATCAGGCCCATCCCCGAACCGCGGACGCCGTCGGCGGGACCGCCCGGGCCGTTGACGACCGTGAGTTCGGCACCGTCGGGCACCCGGACCAGGCGGGCCGTGACGGGTGCGCCGGGCGCGTACCGTCGGGCGTTCGTGAAGGCCTCCTGCGCGACGCGCAGTACCGCACGGGCCTGGGGATCGGTCAGCTCGACCGGCTCGGTCGCGACGCTCTCGCGGGGGCCGTCCGCAAGCGCGGCGAGGGTCGCGGGCAGGTCGACGGTGTCCTCGCGCAGGGCGTGGACGGCGCCGCGGGCCTCGGTGACGCCGTCGGCGATGGCGCCCCGGGCGCGCTGGACGGCGGCCCGGGCGTCGTCGGGGCGGCCGGCTTCGAGCAGGGCGTCGGCGAGTTCGAGTTGCATGCCCGCGCCCGAGAGGGTGTGCGCGAGGACGTCGTGCAGGTCGCGGGCGATGCGGGCGCGTTCGGCGAGCGCACCGCTCCGGGTCTCGGACTCCGCCGTGAGCCGGGTCTGCTCCACGAGCTGTTCGAGCGCGCGGGTGCGCTCACGGCGGGCCCGCCCGGCGATACCGGCCCAGACGGTGACGAGCACCGAGATGCCGATCCAGAGGGCGTTGAACTCGGCCTGACCCACCAGCAGTGAGGTCGTCGTGACGGTCGTGGCCGCCAGCAGGGCCAGGGGGATCGAGGCGCGGACGGGGAACTCGCCACCGGCGTAGACCGTGCCGGCGTAGAGCAGGACGCCCACCGCCGCGTTCGGCTGGATCCCGAACAGGATCCCGACCGCGACGGCGCAGACCGCCTCGATCGCGACCCGGGCGGGCACGGGAAGCCGCTCCTGGGGAAGGAACCGGACCAGCGCGGCGAGGGTCACGGCGGCGAAGAGCAGGATCGTCCAGGGCGGGTCGCGGTGGAAGTCGAGGGTCGCGGCGGCCACGACGATGCCCACGAGCGCGATCGTGATCGCGATCCGCATCCGGTAGACGTCCGCCACTCGGCAATGATGGCACGCGATCGTGCGCTGTGCGTCGGACCGACGGCGTGGGGCGTCGGATGGGCGCCCACCAGGGCGGGGTGCGCAGCGCCGCGGGGCGAGTGGGAAAATGGCCCACATGTCTACGTCATCGATGTCCAGTGCCGCCGCCGACCTGACGGTGCACTCGATCATCGATGCCCGCGCGCGGCTCGCGGGGGTGGTCTCGGTGAGTCCGCTGCAGCCCTGTGAGCGGCTCTCCGCGCTGACCGGCGCGAAGGTCTTCCTCAAGCGGGAGGACCTACAGGTGGTCCGCTCCTACAAGATCCGCGGTGCGTACAACCTCATGGCGCAGCTGACCGACGCCGAGAAGGCCGCGGGAGTGGTCGCGGCGTCGGCCGGCAACCACGCCCAGGGCGTCGCGTTCGCGTGCCGGGCCATGGAGGTACACGGCCGGATCTACGTGCCGACGACAACGCCGAAGCAGAAGCGGGACCGCATCCGCGCGCACGGCGGACGCTACGTGGAGCTGATCGCCACCGGTGAGACCTACGACGCCGCCGCGGCCGCTGCCTTCGAGGACGTCGCGGCCACGGGCGCCACCTGGGTGCACGCCTTCGACGACCCCCGCACCACCGCCGGCCAGGGCACGATCGGCGTCGAGCTCGTCGAGCAGCTCGGCGGCGTCGTGCCCGACGTGACCGTGATGCCCGTCGGCGGTGCCGGCTGCTTCGCCGGCGTCACCCGCTACCTGCGCTCGCAGTCCCCGGCCGCCACCATCGTGGGCGCGGAGCCCGCGGGCGCACCGTCGCTCGCCCGGGCGATCGAGGCCGGGGGCCCCGTCGACCTGCCCACCATCGACCCGTTCGTCGACGGTGCCGCGGTCAAGAAGATCGGCCGGATCGGCTATGAGGTCGCGGTGTCCGAGGGCGCGGTCGTGTGGCCGGCGCACTCCGTGCACGACGTCGCCGCTCGGGAACTGGGCATCATCGAGGTGGACGAGGGCGCCGTCTGCACCGCGATGCTGGACCTGTACCAGAACGAGGGCGTCATCGCGGAGCCCGCGGGCGCGCTGTCCGTGGCCGCGCTGGCGCAGCTGCGGTTCGAGCCCGGCGCCACCGTCGTGTGCCTGCTCTCCGGCGGTAACAACGACGTGTCGCGCTACAACGAGGTCATCGAGCGCTCACTGGTGCACAAGGGCCTCAAGCACTACTTCCTGGTGGCGTTCCCGCAGGAGCCCGGCGCCCTGCGTCGGTTCCTCGACGAGGTGCTCGGTCCGGACGACGACATCACCCTGTTCGAGTACGTCAAGCGCAACAACCGCGACACCGGCGAGGCGCTCGTGGGTGTGGAGTTGGGGCGCGCCGCCGATCTCGGTGCGCTGCTGGAGCGGATGAACGACTCGCGGCTGCACTGCGAGCGGCTCGAGCCCGGGTCGCCGGCGTATCGCTACCTGACGTAGTCGAGCGGTCGGCCGCAGTCACCGTCGGTAGTGGTACCGACACGCTGCGATGCGGACGTCGCCGTCGACGACCTTGTAGACGAGCCGGTGTTCGTCGGTGATTCGGCGTGACCAGTAGCCCTGGAATCCGTGCTTGAGGGGCTCCGGCTTCCCGATGCCCTCGTTCCCGTTTCGCTCGATGTCCCTGATCAGCGTGTTGATCCGCTTGAGGACCTTCCGATCCTCGGTCTGCCATCGGACGTAGTCGTCCCACGCGTACGGATCCCAGATCAGGCTCATTCGTCCTCGAGGAGTGCGTGAATCCCTCCGTCACCGGATTCCAGACGCTCGATGGCAGTGAGGAGCCGGCGGGCGTTCTCGGGGCTTCGCAAGAGGTACGCGGTTTCCTTGAGTGACTGATACTCGTCCAGCGAGACGATCACCACGGGCTCATGCCCTGCGCGGGTGATCACGACCTCCTCGCGGTCGTCGACCACGGCATCGAGAGTCTCTGCGTAGTGCTTCCGCGACTCCGAGTAGCTCATCGTCTTCATCTCGACCTCCCATCGACGTACGTAATATTGTACGTCTTCCGGGAGGTGGTGTCTACGTGAGGAGGGATTCCACGTCGTCATGCGCCGAGATTCCGGGGCCGGAGGCGAGTACTTCGGGCATGTCCCGTGACTCGGCGAGGACGTGCTCGGCCAGGAAGGCGATCACGGTCTCGTACCAGACGGCGACGTTGCCGGGCTTGCGGATCCAGTGGTTCTCGTCGGGGAAGTAGAGGAACCGGTGCTCCGTGGAGCCGTCCGGGGCGGCCGGTAGCCCGGAGTCCGCGAGGAGCTGCGTCCAGAGCGACAGCGCCTCCGAGATCGGGACCCGGGTAGTCCTTGTCGCCGTGGATCACCAGCATCGGCGTGCGGATGTCCGCGACGGCGTGGTGCGGCGAATTCGCTTCGGCCATCGCCGGTGTCATCTCGGTGCGCCAGTAGAACGGGGCGTCGGTCGTGGTACCGAAGCCGGGGAGCTCCCACAGCCCGGCGTGGGAGACGACGGCGTCGAACCGGTCCGTGTGCCCGGCGATCCAGTTCGCCATGTAGCCGCCGAAGCTGCCGCCCATCGCGGCGGTGCGCGTCTCGTCGATGTCCTCGCGGACCTCGGCGGCATCGACCGCTGCCATGAGGTCGGTGAACACGGGCCCGCCCCAGCGGCCCCAGCCCCGTTGGACGAGTTCCTGCCCGTAGCCGGTGGATAGCGCCGGATCCGGGAGCAGTACCGCGTACCCGCGCGCCGCGAGCAGCCACGGATTCCACCGCCACTGCCAGGCGTTCCAACTGCCCAGCGGGCCGCCGTGCACCCAGAGCAGCAGCGGCGCGGGGTGCTCCGCGTCCGCGCCGTCCGGCAGGGCGAGCCAGGACCGGGTACGGGCACCGTCGGGGCCGGTGGACGTGAGTTCCGTCAGTGTGCCCGGCAGGTCCGGCGCAGCCGCGACGGGCGGGAGGTCGACGACGGTGCCCCCGTCCAGCCGGACCGGGTGGGGCGGTGCGAGGTACGACGATCGGAGTGCGAACGCCGTTCCGCCGTCGGCGATCTGGAGCGAGGAGTACGCGCCGGCGTCGTCGGTGAGTCGGGTGGCTCCCGCAGCCTCGACGCGGAAGATCGGGGCACGGCCGTCGTCGTCGGCTGCGAGGAGGACGGCCTCGCCGTCGGGCATCCAGACCGGCGCCCCGGGCCAGCGGTCCCACTGTTCGGCCCACCGCGTGTCCTCGCCGGTGGCGAGGTCGTGGACCCACAGGGTCATGGTCGGGGCCTGCTCCGGGGTGCTGATCGCTTCCCGCACGTAGGCGACGCGCCGGCCGTCCGGCGACACCGCGGGCGCATGCGCCTCGAAGGCCTCGTCGTCGACGATCGGCAGGGCGTCGCCGGTCGTGGTGTCCACCCGGACAAGCCGCGACCGCACAGCGGTGCCGCGGGCGGCGCCGTCCTCGATGATCGTGAACGAGCCGTCCGGCGACAGCGACGGATGGGGCTCGCTGAAGCCGCCGAAGGGTAAGGGTGCGAGCGGCTTCGCGCCGTCGTCGTCGATCCGGTACAGCCACGGGAGCGCCGGACCGAGGTCGGTGTCCCAGTAGCGGACGACCGCGGCGGAGTGCAGGATCGCTGACACCTTCCCGGCTTTGCGGGCGGTGCGGATCCGGGCGTCGGCATCGTCGTCCGCGGCGAACCGCGGACCCACGGCGAGCACGACCCCACCGCGGGCGACGGGGCTCGAGAGTCCGCCGGGGGCCTGCGCGCGCAGGACCGGCTCGCCGGTGACCGGGAGCTCCCAGATCGCGGAGGTCGCGTCGTCGCCGTCGCCGTGCTCGCGGACGAACACGAGCGTATCGCCGTCGAAGGCCGGCGACGATGCGGGGCGCGCGGGGTCGGTGAGCCGGCGGGCGGGTTCCGCCCCGGTGGGGTCGATCTCCCAGAGCGTGCCGGCGAACTCCGCGCCCTCCTTGGTCAATTCGCTGACTGCGGCGACGAGGCGTTTCCCGTCCGGCGACACCGCGAGGGCGTTCGTGCGGGGGAGGGCGAGGTACTCGGCAAGATCGGTGAAGGTTCCCACCCCGCCGAGTCTGCCCGAACCTCCGCCCCGGGTGGGGCGACACGGCGTGCACAATGAGTCGAGGAGGTGCACGATGGCGAAATTGGAGCACGGGTTCGTCGGGGATTTCGATCACGTCTTGGCGGCGCTCCACACCGAGATCGTGGGCGGCAGTGCGTCGGCCACGTACGAGGACGGCAGCGACGTCACGGTGGGGGACTGCCGGGTGGCGGTGCGGGTGTACGAGCGCTACAGCTACGTCGGGTCGAATCGGGTGAGCCTGAACCTGACCCTCATCGGCCACGGCGACCAGCTGTACCTGAGCGGCATCACCTCCGGCGGAAGCCAGGCGATGTTCTTCAAGATCAACACCTTCGGCGAGGACGCCTTCCTCGACAAGCTGCGGAGGGCGATCGGAAGGTTCTGAGCATGGGAGTGCTGCGAGCGCACAGGGTCCGGTGAGCGGAGCCGGCCCGTGGAGCGAACCATGAACCGGGCCCACTCCCGGCCGCCGCTCAGCGGAAGTAGGCGTCCTGATCCGACCGACTGATCACCGGGAGGCCCATCACGTTGAGAAGACGCCGGATCTCGTCGGCCTCCTCACGGCGCGGCTGCGGGATCGGTGCTCGGAGCTCGGGTGTGGGGATGGCGCCGCGGATCCATGCGGCCGCCTTGTAGCGCACGTGCAGCCGCGAGTACTCGCTGTAGATGTAGTCCTGCAGGGCGTCGAGCCCACCGTCCCACACGGCACGTGCGGCATCGAGGTCGTCCCGCTGCCACGCGGCGATGTGCTCGAGCATCGGCTCGAGCGCGTAGTTCAGTGCGCCCGTCACGGTGCCGTCCAGTTCCTGCGAGGCGAGGTTCTCGTGAAAGTACTTGGCGGCGGCGCCCAGCAGATCTATCGACCGTCCGGAGTCGCGGATCAGGCGCGCGATCCGGCGGTAGCCGTCGTAGCTGTAGGTCATCTTCCAACCCACCACGTTCGGCACGTCCTCGATGATCCGCCGGGTCGCCCCGCCCGGGAGCCCGATGCCGTACCCGGGTGAGGGTGCCGCGGTCGGGTGGACGACCATCGGTAGATCCGCGACCCGGGCGACCGCCTGCAGCATGTCCACGAAGACCTCCGGGTAGCGGTCCGCGTCCCATGCCGTCGTCACGTCGAGCATTCCGATCGGCGGCATCACGAACAGCCCGTCCGCTCCCGCGGCGGCCGCGCGGGCGGCGCCGGCGGCCGTGCCCGCGGTGGTCGGATGGCCCACGCCGGCGAGGACCGGGACGCGGCCACCGACCTCCTCGAGTGTGATCTCGAGGATGCGGTCCTTCTCGTCCTCCGCAAGGTAGAAGATCTCGCTCGCCTCGGGATTGGCGATCATGCCGAGCCCGGCGTCGATGTTGTCCTTCGTGAGGAACATGCGGAGCAGGTTCCTGTAGGCGTCCTCGTCGACCCTCTCCGCGCCGGGCAGGTAGGGCAGCACGGGGGTCACGAAGAGCTTCCCGAAGGGGGTGAATTCCGTTGTCATGGTCTTCCTCTCAGTACGTGACGGTGCGCGGTCACGCCGCCGCGCGCGCGTCCTCGTCGGCGAAATGCAGGACCGATGTCTCCGGCCCCATCAGGGCGCCGATCACCTGGATGATCGCGCCGATGACGACGAGGGCGACCACGGTGTACGCCGGGTCGATCAGATCGCCGAGCCAACGCTGGTAGCTGGCGTAGAACGCCGCGGGCAACAACGCCAGGGTGTACCCCATGCCGAAGCCGACTCCGCGGACCGCCGTGGGGAAGCGCTCGGTGATGTACACGGTGAGAATCGCGCCGGGGGCGGTCACCAGGAGGCTGGTGACGATCGCGAGCAGCGCGACCGTCCAGACCGAACTGTCGCCGGCCCTGATCAGTAGGTAATAGCAGCCCGCCCCGCAGGTCCCGCAGATGATCGCGACCCCGATCATGTACCGGCGCCGTCCGATCCGCTGGCTGAGCGCTCCCAGCGTCGGGTACCAGAGCACGCCGAGCCCGTACGCGGCCACCAGGACCCAGATGCTGGTGGTCCAGCTCAGACCGCTTCGCTGCGTCAGCACGCCCGGCATCAACGCGATGACGCAGTTGATCACCAGGAAGACTCCCGTAGCCCAGATGAACACCTGGATCAGTCCACGGAGGTGCGTCGGATGGAAGATCCCCACGCCGGGCGTGCGGGACGCATCCTTCTTGGTGTCCTTCCACGCCTCCGATTCCTTGACGTTCTTGAGATAGTGCACCAGCGCCGCGATCGTGAGGACGGACGAGAGCAGGAAGGGAATCCGCCAGCCCCACAACGAGTACGCGGCATCGGGGCCACCCGGCTCGGCGATCTGCAGCACGAGCAGAGTGATCAGGCACACCAGGACGAAGGCGATGTTGTTCCCGGTCTGAATGAGGCCGCCGAAGAAGCCTCGGCGCTCCCGCGGAGAGGCTTCCATCGCCAACGGGCTGGCACCGGTGTACCCGCCGCCCAAGAAGATCCCATCGACGAACCGAAGCGCGATGAGCGCGATGAGCGCCCCGATGCCCCAGGTGCTGTTGCCCGGAAGCAACCCGATGAGCACCGTCGTCACGCCGAAGCCGGCTATTGCGGCGATCGTCGTACGCCGGCGACCGATCCAGTCGGCGAGCACGCCGAAGACGATGGCACCGATCGGGCGCCCGAGGAAGGTCGCCACGAAGACCCACGACGAGATCAGTGCCCGCGTGCTCACGCTCCAGTCGTCGGCGTAGAAGTACGCCGTAGCGGGCGCCAGCGCGATCACCGGGAGGACGATGTCGTAGTTGTCACTGACCACGGTGAACAGTGCGCCCATCACCGCGGCCGGGCGCCTCCGTGCCTCCCGGTCCGCGTTCGGCGCGGCCGCCGCGGAACCGGTGGCAAGGACGTGGTCGGAGTCTGCTGTGGGTCGCATGTCGATCTCCTCGATGCGCTATAATCGCCCCTAAATGGATGATATTCGCCTAGTCACTATGACCTGCGACACATGAGGAGTCAAGAGCATGGCACCTGCCCCGAGTACGGCACAGACCGCTGATCGCGCGTTCGAGGTGCTCGACGCGATCGCGGACGAGGGCGCCGGCCGACTCACCGATATCGTCGCCCGGACCGGACTGGAGCGGCGAGTAGTGAGCCGACTGCTCGCCAGTCTCGTCCGCGCCGACCTCATCGAACCCGGCCCCGGCGGGACCTACGACCTCGGTAGCCGCCTGATCGAGATCGGGGAGCTCGCAGAGACCCGCAATCCGCTGCGCGCCAAATCCAGGCCGGTCGCGCAGGAGCTGATGATCCGGACTCGGGCATCGACGGTGATCCATCGGGTGCGCGGCTCGGAGCTGTCGCCCGTCCTGGTTCTCACCCCCACGGACGTCCTGGCCGTCAGCTACCCGAAGCGCAGCCGAATCCCCTTGCACCTCGGTATCGGCCGCGCCGCTCTCGCCTGGCTTCCCCCCGGCGAGGTCGCCGCGGTGATCGACGGCGCGCCGCTCGATCACGAGGTGGAAGCGGAGCTCGACCGGGTGCGCGCCACCGGCGTCGCGATCTCCCACGGCGAGCTGGTGCGCGGCGTCACCGCCGTGGGTGCGGCGATCCGTACGCCCGAAGGCCGCCCCGTCGCGGTCGTCGTCGTCGCCGCGCCCGAGGGCGCCCACCCCGAGCGCTACGCGGACCAGGTCGCGGCCGCCGCAAAGCAGATCTCCTCTAGCCTGACTCCCGCGGACCGACAGCGCATCTGAGGCGAACGCGCCATCGCACGACCCCCACCGGACGGGCGGTAGCCGGACATACCTCGCAAAGACGGTTCGTACCTGTGGGTTCGCTGCCGATATCGGCGTGACCCGGGCCGCCGCTCCTACGCTGAACTCATGGGAAACCAATCCGCCGAGTGGCTCCAGCGCGCGAGGGTGTTGCGCCGCATGGGCTTCGGCGCCACCGGTCCGGAGGTGGACGCCACCGTCGGGACGGCGATACCGGACCTGGTCGCGGCGCGGCTGGCCAGTGCGCCGGACCCGTCCGCGCCGCCGGCGGCCGCGTACCTCGCGGGCCCGGGCAAGGCGGCGGGGACGGATGCGCGGAAGGCCTACCAGCAGAAGCTTTCCGCGCAGCAGACCGACCTGAGCCAGTGGTGGCTCACGCGCATGGTCACGGTGCGTGAGCCGGTGCACGAGCGGCTCACGCTCACCTGGCACAACCACTTCGCGACGTCGGCGGTCAAGGTGCGGCAGGCGCAGTCCATGGCGCGGCAGAACGCGGCGCTGCGATCAGGAGCACTCGGCGACTTCCGAGCCCTCGCGCTCAGGATGCTCACCGATCCGGCGATGCTCTACTGGCTCGACGCGCAGCAGAACACCAAGAAGGGCGCGAACGAGAACCTGGCGCGGGAGTTCCTGGAGCTCTTCGCCCTCGGCCACGGCAACGGCTACACCGAGGACGACGTCAAACAGGGCGCCCGCGCGCTCACCGGCTGAACCATCGACAACACCGGCGCCGCGAAGTTCGTGCCCTCCCGGCACGACACCGGGGAGAAGACGGTGCTCGGGATGAAGGGACCGCTGGACGTCACGGGGTTCTGCGACGCCGTCCTGGCGCACCCGCGGTCACCGTCGTACATCGCGACGCGACTGTGGCACGGCCTGGCGTCCGACACCCCACCCAGCGATGCCGCGCTCGCCCGCCTGACCACGGCGTACGGCGCTCGCCGCGACCTCCGGGCGCTCACCACCGCGATCTGGACCGATCCCGAGTTCCTCGACGGTCGCGCGAGCGTGGTCAGCGGGCCGGTCGAATGGCTGGTCGGGGCGCTCCGCGCCCTTCGGATCTCCCCGGCGGACACGGGGAAGAAGGGCTCGCCCGTCACCGTCGACGGTGCGCTGGCCCTCCTGGCCACGCTCGGGCAGCGTCCGTTCTTTCCGCCCGACGTGGGCGGGTGGCCCAGTGGTCTCGGGTGGGCCTCGACGTCGGCGGTCTCGGCCCGACTCTCGGCGGCGACGACGCTGACCGCGGCGGGCGACATCTCCGCCGTCGAGCAGGCGGCCCGCGCGGACCGCATCGACGCCGCGGGTCACCTCCTGGGCATCGGCGCGTGGTCGGACGTGAGCGCCGGCGCATTGCGGCCCTTCGCCGACGAACCGAAGAAGCTGGTGGCCGTCGCGCTCCTCACCCCCGAGTACCTCACCTCATGAAGGGTTCCGCATGGTGCAGCTGACCAGACGATCGCTGCTCGTCTCCGGGACGGCCGTGGCCGCGGTCGGCGGACTCGCCGCCTCCGGGGTACTGACCTGGGACGAGCTGCACCGTCGGGCGGGGGAACGCGCGCCGGACGCGGGATCGGGCACCGTCGTGATCGTCACGCTGTACGGCGGGAACGACGGCCTGTCCACCCTCGTCCCGTACGCGGACCCGGCGTACCACGACGCCCGCCCCGAACTCGCCTTCACCGCGGACCAGGTGCAGCGGCTGGACAATCGATACGGACTCAACCCGGAGATGAAGGGCCTCGCCGGACTGTTCCGTGCGAACAAGCTCGCGATCGTGCGCGGCGTCGGGTACCGAACCCCGACCGATCCCACTTCCGGTCGATGGACATCTGGCAGACCGCCTCCCCGTCGGAGCCGGTGCCGACCGGGTGGATCGGACGATGGCTCGACGCGACCGGGGACGATCCCGTCCGCGCCGTGAACATCGGGGCGACGGTGCCCGCGCTCGCGGTCGGTGCGAAGGCCTCCGCCGCGGCGTTGTCGCTGGCCGGGATCCCGAAGAGCTCCCTCGCGATGTCGGTGAAGGCACTCGGGACTCCTGATCACGCGGACACGTCGACCATGGCGACCGTGCGGGCCTCGTATCGTGCGGCGCAGGTCGTCGACGGCACCTTCGCGGGGCCGGCCGGGGCGAAGGACGACGGTGCCGCCGAGCGGACGAATCAGCTCGCGCGCCAGCTCGATCTGGTCGCGCGCTGCATCCTGGCGGGCGTGCCCACCCGGGTCTACTCCGTCTCGCTCGGCGGCTTCGACACCCACTCCGCGGAGCGCGACACACAGCATCGTCTGCTGGCCGAGGTCGACGCCGCGCTCACCGACTTCCATCGGCGTATGCAGGCGGATCCACGGGGGCCGCGGCACCGTCGTCATGATGTACACCGAGTTCGGGCGCAGGGTGCGCGCCAATGCGTCGGAGGGCACCGATCACGGCACGGCCGGGCCCGTGTTCGTGCTCGGTGAGTCGGTGCGCGGCGGCTTCCACGGCGACGAGCCGAGCCTCACTGATCTCGATCAGGGCGACCTGAAGTACACCGGCGACTTCCGCGACGTCTATCACGAGTTGCTGTCCAGGGGCATCGGCGCCGACCCGACGACCTCGGTGGGCGCGGGCCGGCGGGACGTGGGATTCCTCGCCTGAGTCCCGGATACTGATATCACTCTTCTGATATCAGGAGGCGAGATGGAACAGCTCCTCATCAGGAATCTGCCGGTCGGAACGAAGGCGGTGCTCTGCGCGCGGGCGGAACGCAATCACCGCAGGGCGCGATCCTGCGGCAGTGGTTCGCCGTCAGAGTCCTCCCGGCGTTCGCCGGACGGGTGCTCGCGTTCGACCTGGCAGCGGCGAGGGAGCTCGCCGCCTTCCGCGTCCCGGAACGCACCCCACTCGACGATGCGCTGCTCGCGGCGGTCGCGCAGGCCAACGGGATGACTGTCGCCACCAGGATCGTCCGGGATTTCGAGCCGCTCGGCGTCCCGGTCGTGGACCCCTGGGCGTCGTAGCCCGACGGTGCGCGGTCGGGGACTGCGCACCGTCGGGCTCGGGGACGGGGCCGATCAGCCGACCGGGACCGCCGACTGCTCGCGGTGCGCGGCGACGCGCTGCTGGAGGAACCAATTCTGCGCGAACAGGGTGACGCCGATGAACAGCATCGTGGTGACGCCGGCGAAGCCGTGGCCGGTGTGGTCGCCCATCGCGGCGGGAACGATGAAGTCGACCGCGACGTGCAGCGCGATCGCGACGATCCACAGTCCGACCGTGGCGGCGGTGCCCTGCCGGAGGTAGGCGCCGTCGGGGCCGGGGAAGACCTTCGTGGTCAGGGCCCGCGGGTAGGCGAGGGCCACGGCGATGATCAGGCCCAGGATCGCGGCGATCACGTGCCCGGCGCCCACCGGACCGCCGTGCGAGACGTACTGCACCGTCTGGACCAGGCCCAGCGCGGCGAGAATCAGCGCGACCCGGGCGGTGCGCTCCTTGAGGGGCCGGGCCTGCAACTGGCGGTAGAGGATCCAGCCGATGACGAGGACGGCGATGACGGCGGTGGTCGCTGAGTTCATGCCGATGAATCTGCCGCCATCCGGCCCGCATCGGATCGACCGACGGGTGGAGATCCGGGTGGAGACGCGGCCCCGGCCGCTGAGAAACCGAGTGAACATGTCAGTCCACTTTGAGACTCTGCATGTATGGCGATATTCGGAACCGAGGACCCCACGATCCGCGCACGTCTCGATCGCAGGGCTCCCAGTGGCGGGCACGGTCACGGGACGGGGTTCTCGGGTGTCGCGGAGTTCCCGGCGACGCTGGGGGAGGAAGAGGTCATGGCGCGGCTCGACGCTGCGCTCGACGATCCCACAATCGGGTACGAATGCGGCACGAGCGTCCTCCATCTCCGCGAGGAGATCGACGGTCACACGTGCGTGCTGCTGCGTCGGTTCGACGAGGACGAGATGTGGGAGATCGTCACGGCGTTTCCGCTTCCCGGGGATCCCGGAGTTGTCATCAATCCACCGCCGGCCGAGCCGTATCCGGCGTGTCAGGTGGCGTCCGCGATGATCGGCTTCGTTGCGTCGCTACCAGGATTCGGTCGCGATGAGCCGGGCCACGCTCGCCTGTGGGTGGCTGCGACACTCGCTGAAGTCGGTGAGCCCTACGAGGCGGCGATCTGGGCTCTCGAGATGTGCGTTGAGCACGACGTGGCGTTCCCTGAGGAGCTGTATGCCACGCTGCTCGCGATGGCGAACTACGAGTACTTCGATGCCACCTATACCGGTGCGCCGTTCAGCAAGCTGGTTGCGGCGGAGTGGCGACGCCACCATCCCGCAACCTGGCAGTGAGTACGCCCCGGACCAATCGCGATCGTGTCCACTGGCACGACGGCACTGGTCTACATCTCAGCCCAACTGGTCGACCGCGCCCTTGATCAGCTTGAGGCTGTGCGTGCGCTCGGCGCGCCCCGGGATCATCCCGGCGACCATGAGCTCCTGCGGCTGCGTCCGGATCAGCAACTCGCGCAGCTCGTCGCGGACCGTGTCCTGCGAGCCGACGATCCACGCGGAGGTGGTGGGCGCGATCGCCTGCTCCTGGTCGGGCGTCAGGGGCTGCGCAGCGGCCTGATCGAAGGTCAGCATCCGGCCGGGGTTACCGGTGCGCACCCGGTACATCGACGCCCGCGCCGGCGCGGCGATGCGCTGGGCCTCCGCATCGGTGTCGGCGGCGATCACGGTCACCGTCAGCATGGCGTTGGGGGAGTCCAGGTCGCCGGGGCGGAAGGTCTCGCGGTACTCCGCCAGCGCGGGCAGCGTGGCCTGCGGGGCGAAGTGTCGCGCGAAGGCGAAGGGCAGGCCGAGCAGTCCGGCGAGCTTCGCGCTGAACGTCGATGAGCCGAGCAGCCACATCTCGGGATTCGAACCGGTGCCCGGAGTGGCGGTGATCGCCGCGTACGGGTGGTCGGCGGGGAAGTCGTCGCGGAGGAAGGCGCGCAGGTGCGCGAGCGCCTGAGGGAAGTCGTCGACGGACTCGCTGACCTTGCCGCCGCGGAGCGCATGCGCTGTGAGCTGGTCGGTGCCGGGCGCCCGGCCGATGCCGAGGTCGATGCGGTTCGGGAACAGCGCGTCGAGCGTCCCGAACTGCTCGGCGACGACGAGCGGCTGATGGTTCGGCAGCATCACGCCGCCCGAGCCGACGCGGATCGAATCGGTGGCGGCGGCGATCTGGCCGATGAGCACCGCCGGAGCGGAGCTCGCGATGCCCGGCATCGAGTGGTGCTCGGCGACCCACACTCGCTCGTACCCCATCCGCTCCGCGGCCTGCGCGGTCCCGATCGTGTCGCGCAGAGCATCGCCGAAGGACGCACCGTCGACGACGGGGGCGAGCTCGAGAAGGGACAGACGGGGGCGCGGGAAGGAGGCTTCGGTCACAGCAGAGACAACCGGGGGCGGCCCGGGAATCTTCCCGGACCGCCCCTCATCGGACTGTGGCGGAGGCTACATGAGCCCGCGCAGCAGCTCGACCTGCCGCACGCGGCCCGCGGCGTCCTCCGCGATCGGCGCCACGGTGAGCACGGTGGCACCGGCCTCCTGGAAGGCCGCGATCCGCTCCTTGACGAAGCCCTTCGGGCCGATCAGCGAGATGTTGCGCGCCAGCTCGTCGGGCACGGCCTCGGTGGCGGCGGCCTTGTCGCCCGCGAGGTAGAGCTCCTGGATCCGGTCCGCCTCGGCGCCGTAGCCGTAGTTGGTGGCGAGGGTGTGGTAGAAGTTCTTGCCCTTGGCGCCCATGCCGCCGATGTACAGCGCGAGATGCGGCTTGACGAAGGCGAGCAGGTGATCGACGTTCTCGCCGATCGCCAGCGCGGGGCCCGCGTAGACGTCGAGCTCGCCGAGCGCGGGATCGCGCTTGGCCTTGCCCTCAGCGACGGCGTCACCCCATACGTCCTTGGCCTTCTCGGGCAGGAAGAAGATCGGCTGCCAGCCCTCGGCGATCTCGGCGGCCAGCGCCACGTTCTTCTGTCCCAGTGCGGCCAGCAGGACCGGGATGCGCTCGCGCACAGGGTGGTTGATGAGCTTGAGCGGTTTGCCGAGGCCCGTGCCGCCGTCCTCCGCGGTCAGCGGCATCGTGTAGTGCTTGCCGCGATGCTCGAGCCGCTCACGGCGCCAGACCTTGCGGCAGATCTCGATGATCTCGCGGGTGCGCCCGATCGGGGCGTCGTACTTGACGCCGTGGAAGCCCTCGATCACCTGCGGGCCGGACGCGCCGAGGCCGAGGATGAACCGGCCGTCGGAGACGTTGTCGAGTCCGGCGGCGGTCATCGCGGTGAGGGTGGGCGTGCGGGTGTAGATCTGCAGGATGCCGGACGCGAGCTTGATGCGCTCGGTCTTCGCGGCGAGGTAGCCGAGCGCGCTGACGGCGTCGAACGAGTACGCCTCGGGGACGAAGACGATGTCGAGTCCCGCCCGCTCCAGGTCGAGGACCTCGTCGGCCGTCGCCTTGAACCCGTCCGTGTAGTTGATGCCCAATCCGATTCGCATACGGGCAAGGTTCTCACAAAGCGATCGCTTAGCAACAGGGTGGCGGGGAAAGTGACCTCAGGCCGCGCGGCGCAGGACGACGAAGGACTCGCCCGGCACGATCGTCGCGTCGCCCTGGGCGGACGATGCCGCCCACTCCAGCACCGCGACGCCCCCGAACGGCGCCGTGACCGGCGCGGCGGAGACGTTGACGATCAGCGTCAGGTCGCCGCGATGCACCGCGAACCACGAGGCCTCGCCGGGGTGATCGGTGGAGACGGACCGCAGGTCGTCGTCGGCGAGCGCCGGGTCCGCACGCAGCGCGATGAGTGCGCGATAGGTGCGCAGCAGCCGCGCGTTCTCGGGGCGTTCCCGCTCGGTCCAGTCCAGGTGGGACGCAGCGAAAGTGCCCGGGTCCTGCGGGTCGGGCACCTCGCCCGGCGGCCAGCCGTGCTCCGCGAACTCGGCCGTGCGGCCCTCGACCGTGGCGCGGGCCAGCTCGGGCTCCGGGTGGCTGGTGAAGAACCGGAAGGGCGTGCGAGCGCCCCATTCCTCGCCCATGAACAGCATCGGCGTGAAGGCGGAGAACAGGACCAGCGCGGCCTTGATCGCCAGCCGCCCGGGGGACAGGTATTCGGCGGGCCGGTCGCCCCGAGCTCGGTTGCCCACCTGGTCGTGCGTGCAGGTGTAGGCCAGGAGCTGCGACGGTGCCACCAGAGCCGGGTCTATCCGTGCGCCGTGCACCCGTCCGCGGAAGGAGCTGAAGGTGCCGGCGTGGAAGAAGCCCTCGGTGAGCACGGTCGCCAGGCACTCCGGGCTGCCGAAGTCGGCGTAGTAGCCCTGCCTCTCTCCGGAGACGAAGGTGTGGACCGCGTGGTGCATGTCGTCGTTCCACTGCGCCGTGAGCCCGTACCCGCCGCGGTCCGCGGCCGTGACCAGGCGCGGATCGTTGAGATCGGATTCGGCGACCAGCGCGAGCGGCCTGCCGAGCTCGGCGGACAGTTCGGCGGTGAGGTCGGCGGCGTCCTGGAGAAGGTGCCGGCCCGAGCGATCGACCAGGGCGTGCACGGCGTCGAGCCGCAGGCCGTCCACCCCGTAGCGGCGCAGCCACCACGCCATGTCGTCGAGGATGAAGCGCCGCACCTCGGCACTGCCGGCGCCGTCGAGGTTGATGGTGCGGCCCCAGGGTGTCGCACCGTCCGTCTCGTAGGGGCCGAACCGCCCGAGGTAGTTGCCGGACGGTCCGAGGTGGTTGTGCACCACGTCGAGCAACACGCCCAGCCCCGATCGGTGCGCGGCCGCGACGAAGCGCTCCAGGCCCGACGGTCCGCCGTACGGCTCGTGCACGGCGTACCACCCGACACCGTCGTAGCCCCAGCCGTGCGTGCCGTTGAAGGCGTTGACCGGCATGACCTGGACGAAACCGACGCCCATCTCGACGAGGTACGGGAGCCTCTCGACCGCGGCATCGAAGGTGCCCTCGGGGGTGAACGTGCCGATATGGAGCTCGTAGACGAGCGCGCCGGGCAGTTCCCGGCCCGCCCAGCGCGGCGGCGCGACCTGCGGGATCAATGCCGACGGTGCGTGCACTCCGTCGGGCTGGCGCGGCGAGCGCGGATCGGGGAGGACGGTCTCGTCATCGTCGAGCAGGTAGCCGTACCGCGCGCTCCCCGGCGCCGGTACCGTGGTGCGCCACCAGCCGCCGGCGTCCGCCCGCATCGGGTGGACCGCGCCGTCCAGCCACAGCCGTACCCGTTCCGGCCGCGGAGCCCACACCTCGAACCGATGATCGGCGGGAGCAGCGGACGGCGTGGACATCGGTGAAGAACGATAGCGTCAATGCAGCGCCTCCCATTCCGCGGTGCGGGAACGATGCAGTGCGAGGGCGGCGACCGCCGACTCGACGGATTCGTGCCGACCGCCCGAGATGCATCCGACGGACCGGAACTCGTGCTGGTCCAACAGGCGGAACCGCCACACCTCGTCGAGCGAGCCGGCGCAGATGTGGGTGGTGAGGGTGACCACGGCGGGAACGCCGAGGCAGGCGTTGCCGTCCTCCGCGAAGAACTCCGCGAAGGTGCGCTCCCCGAGCCGGACGTAGAGCGTGTCACCCATCGGGACCTCGCTGAGGACCGACCGGGTCCCGTCCATCACCAGCCGGTCGTGGATGTCCGCCGTGAGCTCCCAGGCGGTGGCCATGCCGGCGCAGCGGATGAGCAGGTGGGCAACCTCCTCCGGATCCTCCAGCAGCCCGAGGATCGAGTTGCGGCCCTCGCGCAGCGCCCGCACCTCGATCGCGCCGCCGGGCAGGGATTGGGCCGTGAGCCGCGACGTGGCGACCGTCATCACCAGGCGGCCCGTGGGCAGCAGATCGGCGGGGAGGCCGTGCTCCCGGAGCGATTCCGCCACCCGCGCCAGGGACGAGGCGCGGATCCGAGCGCCGCTGACGCCGACGCGCGCGGTGGCGGACTGGGCGAGTGCCGTCCTGAGCGGCCGCGGGGTTTCGCTGTTCATGCCCCGAGTGTGCGCGGACCCACTGACAAGTTTTCTACTCGCGCACCAGCAGGGCGACAGGATGTTCGAGGAGGACCTCGGCGAGCAGCACCCGACCTGCGAAGACATTCCCCGTGAGGCGATCCGTCCACTCACCCGCGCCGAGATCCACGCGGGTGCCGCGCCAGCCCCCGGCGCGGTCGAGGACCAGGGATCGGCGCGTCGCGAGGGCGGCCACATCGGGCGCCCCGCCCTGTGGCCCGCGCAGGAATCCGAGCAGGTGATCCGCGGCGGGGCCGTCCGCTCGGAGCGGAGTGTAGGACCCGCCGACGAAGCTGTCCGGACGCTCGCGGCGCAGCCGCAGCGCCGCGCGCACGACCTCGCGCTTGGGACTCGAGCCGCCCGGCAGCGCCGTCCAGTCGACGGGGCGGCGGTTGTCGGGGTCCACGAGCGAGTCCTCCCACCGCTCCGTGCCCTGGTAGACATCGGGCACGCCCGGCCCGGCGAGCTGCAGCAGCTTCTGCGCGAGGGAGTCGGAACGGCCGTGGGGTGCGAGTCCGGCGACCAGCTCCGCCATCTCGGTGCCGACCGGACTGCCCAGCACCGCGTCCAGGAAGGTGTGCCCGGCGGCCTCGAAGTCACCGTCGGGCGAGGTCCAGGAGGTGCCGATCCGGGCCTCCCGCATGGCCTTCTCGGCGTACGCGTGCAGCCGGCCCCGCAGGCCGTCGGTGACCGCGCCGTCGTCGGGCAGGACGCCGAACACCGTCTGGAGCAGGAACAGCGCCGTCACCGGATGCGGCGCGGAGGGCAGCTCCGGCAGCCACCGGTCGACGACCGCCGCCCAGTCGTCGGCGCACTGGCTGAGCACGCCGATCCGCGCACGCACGTCCTCGCCGCGCTTGGTGTCGTGGGTCGAGAGGGCGGTCATCGCCGCGGGCCACTCGGCGGCGCGCCGGGACAGGGCGGGGTGCGGGTCCGCGGGACCGAAGTCCGACGGTGTGCCGCCCACCTCCTGCAGCGAGACCAGGCGAGCGGAGCGGTAGAACGCGGTGTCCTCGAGGGACTTCGCGGTGAGCGCCCCGGTGAGCTGAGCGAATCGGTGCGCGCTGTCCCGGCCGAGGGACCGCGCTGCCGTCACGGACTCGGTCGCCACGGCCGATCCGGGAGGGGCGTCGGTGAAGGTCGCCCGGTAGTGCGCGTAGGTGCCCGTGTTCGCGGCGGGGACGTGCAGGACGGGGTAGTCATCACGGTAGTAGGGGATCTCGTTCATCCACGCGAGAGCGGCGTCGGCGAGCGCATCGACCGGGACGGACGTACCGGTCTCCTCGCGGACGGAGCGGGCCAGCCGGAGGAACTCCGGGCGCAGGTCCCGCCCGGCGAGCTCGTCGCGCAGCCGGAGCGTGGATGCCGAGTTCCACAGCGCAGCACCATCGTCCCCGGTCCAGCGCGTGTGCAGATCCGTCAGGACCGGCTCCCCGGCGGGGTCGAGCAGCGCGTGCCCGAGCTCGCGCAGGGCGTCGTAGCCAGTGGTCCCGGCGACGGGCAGAGTCGGCTCCAGGGGCTCGTCGACCGCCATGATCTTCTCGATCACGATCCATGCCTCCGGCCCGACGAGCGCCCGCAGCCGGCGCAGGTAGTCGATCGGATCCGCCAGCCCGTCGGGGTGGTCCACGCGCAGGCCGTCGGCGATCCCGTCCGCGAACCAGGAGCCGATCTCGGCGTGCGTCACGGCGAACACCTCGGGGTCCTCGACCCGGACGCCCGCGAGGTCGTCGACGGTGAAGAACCTCCGGTAGGTGCGGATCGGGGCGTCCCACGGGACCAAGCGATAGGGCTGGGCGTAGTGCACGTGACCGGCGTCCCCGCCGGGATCGCGCCCGATGGGGAACACCCGGTCGTGGTAGCGCAGCAGCGGTTCGGGACCCGTCCGGTCCACCGTGAGGGCGGCACCGTCGTCGCCCGAGGCCAGCACCGGCAGGGCCAGTTTGCCCCCGGCGCCGTTGCGCGGGTCCCAGTCGATGTCGAAGATGTGCGCGTACTCGGACCTCCGGCCGAAGCGCAGCACGTCCCACCACCACGGGTTCTGCTCCGGACGGCCCACGCCGAGGTGGTTCGGGACGATGTCGATCACGAGGCCGAGGCCGTCGACGTGCGCCGAGTCCGCGAGGCGCTCGAGGCCCTTGCGGCCGCCCAGCTCGCCGCGGACCGTCGTCGGGTCGACGACGTCGTAGCCGTGCGCGGAACCGCGCACCGCCTCCAACACCGGCGACAGGTACAGGTGGGTCACCCCGAGATCGGCCAGATAGGGCACCTGAGCTGCGGCGTCGTCGAAGGTGAAGGCAGGGGAGAGCTGCAGGCGGTAGGTCGAACCCACCCGACGTTCCTTCGGGCCCAACCCGCTCGTGCCGCGCACGCGGCCAGAGTACGCGGCTATGGTGGCCCGACATGACGCCCGATCAGATCCTCGCCCTGGACGCCCGCACCCTCTGGCATCCGTACAGCGCGGTGGGCGGCTCCGGTGCCCGGGTGGTGACCTCGGCGGAGGGGGTGCGCCTGACTCTCGGCGACGGATCGCAGGTGATCGACGGGATGAGCTCCTGGTGGGCCGCGATCCACGGCTACCGCAACCCCGTCCTCGACGCCGCCGCGAAGGCCCAACTCGACACGATGTCGCACGTCATGTTCGGCGGGCTCACCCACGAGAGCGCCGCCCGGCTCGGCGAGCTCCTGGTCCGGATCACGCCGGACGGGCTGGACCGGGTGTTCCTCGCCGACAGCGGGTCGGTCTCGATCGAGGTCGCCGTGAAGACCGCCCTGCAGTACTGGCGCGCCCGGGGGGTCGAGGGCCGGAACCGGTTGCTGACCTGGCGCGGCGGCTACCACGGCGACACCTTCACCCCCATGAGCGTGTGCGACCCCGACGGCGGCATGCACTCCCTGTGGACGGATGTCCTGGCGACGCAGGTCTTCGCGCCGGCACCGCCCGCGGCCTACGACGAGGCCTATGTGGCCGAGCTGGATCGCCTGGTCGGCGCGCACGCCCACGAGCTGGCGGCCGTCATCATCGAGCCCGTCGTCCAGGGCGCGGGCGGCATGCGCTTCCACCCGCCCGCGTACGTCTCCGCGCTGCGCGAGATCACCCGCCGGCACGGCGTCCTGCTCATCTGCGACGAGATCGCGACGGGATTCGGGCGCACCGGCACGCTGTTCGCCTGCGACGCCGCCGCGGTCACGCCGGACATCCTGTGCGTCGGCAAGGCCTTGACCGGGGGATACCTCACACTCGCCGCGATGCTCTGCACGGACGAGGTCGCGCTGACCATCTCGAACTCCGACCAGGGGGCGCTCATGCACGGGCCGACGTTCATGGCGAACCCGCTGGCCTGCGCGATCGCCGTGGCCAGCACCGAACTACTGCTGTCGCAGGACTGGGCGGCACGGGTGGCGGCCATCGAGCACGGGCTGCGCGACGGGCTCGCACCGCTGCGCGCGCTGCCCGGCGTCGTGGACGTGCGGGTCCTCGGGGCGATCGGCGTCGTGCAGCTCGACCGCCCCGTCGATATGGCCGTCGCCACCGCGGCGACGGTGGCGGCGGGCGTCTGGCTGCGCCCCTTCCGCGACCTCGTCTACACGATGCCGCCGTTCATCAGCACCCCCGCGGACGTGGCCGCGATCTGCGGAGGGGTCTCGGCCGCCGTGCGCGCGGCGCTACAGTGATGACATGAACGGTGTTCAAGTCTCCGCCCGCCGAGGAGATCGAGATCCGGCCCGCGGGGACGCCCGCGGGGGCGCGCTGGGGTGGCTCGACGGCTACGCCGCGGACCGTGCCGAGGCCGGCCTGCGCCGCACGCTGTCGGCGCGCCGCCCGGCCGAGCCCGGGCTCGACCTCGCGTCGAACGACTACCTGGGCCTGAGCCGGCACCCGCGCGTGCTCGCCGCCGCCGCCGATGCCCTGCATCTGTGGGGCGCCGGCGCCACCGGATCGCGCCTGGTCACCGGCACAACGGAACTGCACGAGTCGTTCGAGCGCGGCATCGCCGAGTTCCTGGGCGCGGAGGCGGCGCTGTGCTTCTCGTCGGGGTACCTCGCGAACCTCGGCGTCGTGACCGCGCTCGCGGGCCGCGGGGCCCTGGTCGTCTCCGACGGCGGCTCGCACGCGTCGCTCGTCGACGCCTGCCGCCTCTCGCGCGCCCGCGTCGTGGTCACGCCGCGCGGCGATGTGAACGCCGTTCGGACGGCCCTGGCCGCGCGCACCGAGGACCGCGCGCTCGTCCTCACCGACTCGGTCTACAGCGCCGACGGCGCGCTCGCCCCGGTCGCGGGGCTGTACGACGCCGCTCGCGCGCACGGCGCGGTCCTCGTCGTCGACGAGGCACACGGCCTGGGTGTCCGGGGCTCCGGCGGACGCGGCCTGGTCCACGAACTCGGCCTGGCCGGCGCGCCCGACCTCGTCGTCACGGCCACGATGTCCAAGGCGCTCGGCTCGCAGGGCGGGGTGGTCCTCGGACCCGAGCCGGTTCGCGCGCACCTGATCGACGCCGCTCGGCCGTTCATCTTCGACACGGGCCTAGCCCCCGTGGCCGTCGCGGCGGCGGACGCCGCGCTCGCCGAGCTGCGAGCCGCGCCCGCGCTCGCGGCCCGGGTCCTCGACCGTGCCCGCGCGGTGGCCTCCGGTATCGGGGCGCCCGAGCCGACCTCCGCGGTGGTCTCGCTCGTCCTCGGCGAGCCGGAGCGCGCCGTCGCCGCCCGCGATGCGTGCGCGGCGCAGGGTGTGCGCGTCGGCTGCTTCCGGCCCCCGTCGGTGCCCGAGGGGACCTCGCGGCTGCGGATCACCGTCCGGGCCGACCTCACGGACGCCGAGGTGGACACCGCGGTCGCAGTGATCCGACGGGCGATCGCGTGATCCTCGGCGTGACCGGCACGTCCACCGGCGTGGGCAAAACGGTGGCCACGGCGGCCCTCGCCGCGGCGCTGCGGCCAGGAGGGCCGGTCACCGTCGTCAAGCCCGCCCAGACCGGACTGCCCGACGGTGCCGATCGCGACGCCGACGGTGCGCTGTCCGACGCGGCCGAGGTCGCGCGGCTGGCTCCCGGGGTGGCGACCGTCGAGCATCGCCGGTATCCGGAGCCGCTGGCGCCGCTCACCGCGGCCCGTCGCGCCGGGCTGCCGGCGTTGGGCCTGGAGGAGTCCGTCGGCGTGGTGCGCGCGGCCGAGGGGACGGTGCTCGTGGAGGGTGCCGGCGGCGTCCTGGTGCGCCTCGGCCTCGACGGGAATCGAACGCCGTTCACGCTGATCGACCTGGCGCGGGAACTCGGCGCGGCCGTCGTGGTGGTGGCCGATCCGGCGCTCGGCACGCTCAACCACACCGAGCTCACCGTCCGCGCGCTGGCGGCGGGCGGGGTCTCCTGCGCGGGGATCGTGCTCTCCCGCTGGCCGGAGGCGCCCGGCCTGGCGGAACGCTGCAACCTCGTCGACCTGCCCGAGCTCACCGGAGTGCCGATCGTGGGCAGGGTGCCCGACGGTGCCCCCGCGCTCGCTCCGGACCGGTTCGGCGCGCACGCCCCGTCGTGGTTCGACGCGGTGTGGCTGGCCGGACTCGCCTGAGGCCGCGGTCGACCCTTGAACGCCGTTCATGAATTGAACGCTGTACAGTGCTCGGTAACCGCGACGCTCCGGGGTCGCACGCCACAGCCGACAGCCCACGCCGACGAGGGAGATCACATGACCGGGGTCCTGGCCGACATCATCGAGGTCGCACGCGAGCAGGTGCTCGAGCGCGGCGAGGGACTGAGCCAGGAGCAGGTCCTGGCCGTGCTGCAGCTGCCCGACGAGAAGCTCGACGAGGTGCTCCAGCTCGCGCACGAGGTGCGGATGAAGTGGTGCGGCCCCGAGGTCGAGGTCGAGGGCATCATCAGCCTCAAGACCGGCGGCTGCCCCGAGGACTGCCACTTCTGCAGCCAGTCGGGCCTGTTCGAGTCGCCGGTGCGCTCGGCATGGATCGACATCCCGTCGCTGGTCGAGGCCGCCAAGCAGACCGCCAAGACCGGCGCGACGGAGTTCTGCATCGTCGCCGCCGTGCGCGGTCCCGACAAGCGGCTGATGAGCCAGGTCGCCGCCGGCATCGAGGCCATTCGCAACGAGGTGGACATCCAGATCGCGTGCAGCCTCGGCATGCTCACGCAGGAGCAGGTCGACGAGCTCAAGGCCATGGGGGTGCACCGCTACAACCACAACCTCGAGACCTCGCGCTCGCATTTCCCGAAGGTCGTCACCACCCACTCCTGGGAGGAGCGCTGGGGCACCCTGCAGATGGTCCGGGAGGCGGGCATGGAGGTCTGCTGCGGCGGCATCCTCGGCATGGGGGAGACGCTCGAGCAGCGCGCCGAGTTCGCGGCGAACCTCGCCGAGCTCGAGCCCGACGAGGTGCCGCTCAACTTCCTCAACCCGCGCCCCGGCACGCCCTTCGGCGACCTGGACGTGCTCGAGCCGAACGAGGCGCTGCGCTCCATCGCCGCGTTCCGGCTGGCGCTGCCGCGCACCATCCTGCGCTTCGCCGGTGGCCGCGAGATCACCCTCGGTGACCTCGGCGCCGAGAAGGGCATCCTCGGCGGCATCAACGCGGTGATCGTGGGCAACTACCTGACCACGCTGGGCCGCCCCGCCGAGACCGATCTCGACCTGCTCGGCGAGCTGAAGATGCCGATCAAGGCCTTGAACGAGACCCTGTGACGGTCATGACCGCCGCGCCCGGCAAGGAGCCGGTGTACAACGAGTTCACCGGCAAGCCGCTCACCGAGGGGGCGCCCGTCTTCGCGGCGGCGCTGCTCGGTCTCGAGCCGCCGCGCTACTGCGCCTACTGCGCTCGCCGGATGATCGTGCAGGTCAGCCCGGACGGCTGGACCGCCCGTTGCTCCCGGCACGGCGAGCTGGACTCGAAGAGCCGCGAGCGCTGACGCCGTCCCCACAGGATCGGTCGATACGCTGACCCCGATGGCTACTCGAACCGCGCACAGCGCGACCTCCTCCGTCGTCGTGCCGATCGTGGTCGGTGCGGTGCTCGGCGCCGCCGCCGCCCTCGTCTGGGGAACGACGGTGCCCGGCGTGCGCGGTGTCGTGCTCTCGTCCGGGGAGACGGTGCTGCGCACGGACTACCTGGACAACTTCTTCGTCGCGACCGCCGCCTTCGCAGCGGTGTCGGTGGTCGGCGGGCTGCTGACCGGGGCGGCGCTGTTCCGCGGCGCGCGCCGAACGCCGCGGGGCGTCGGGATCACGCTCGGCGCGGCGGTGATCGGCGTCGTGGTCGCCGTGCTGCTCGGCCAGGCGGTCGTGAACGCCCGGTTCACGGGCCCCGTCGCCGCCGGCCTGGACTTCACCAAGGCACCGTCGGTCCGCCTCGACGGTGCCAACCTCCTCGCCCCGGCAGACCGCTCCGGCGGCACGATCGGAGATCTGGCGGCGTGGGTGCTGGTGCTGGTGTGGCCGGGTGCCGCCGCCCTGTGGTGCACGGTGATCGCCCTGTTCGGCCGGCTGCCGGCCGATGCTCTAGCCGGTGTGCCCGCGGAGCAGGTCGGCGAAGTCGGTGACGGGGCCGAGGTCGGTGGCCTTCCCGGAGCGCCGTGGGGCACCCAGGTCCGACGGTCCGCCGAACCCGGCCACGGCACCGTCGGAGGTGACCAGCGCGCCGGCGAGCTCAGCCCCGGCCCGTGAGATCCGGGCCGCGAGCTCCGACGAACCGAAGTCCTCGGTGGCGGCGAAGACGCCGGTCGGGAGCGTCTGCGCGCGCAAGTAGCCGAACAGGGGCCGCAGCGCGTGATCGAGCACCAGTGAGTGCCGCGGCGTGCCGGCGGTCGCGGCGATGAGGACGGGCACCCCCGTCAGCGAGTCGGGGTCGAGGGCGTCGAAGAACATCTTGAACAGTCCGCTGTAGCTCGCCGTGAACACCGGGGTGACGGCGATGACCCCGTCCGCCTCGGCCAGCGCGTCCTTCGCCGCGGTCAGCGCGGGGGTGGGGACGCCGGTGGTCATCACGGTCGCGAGATCGCGGGCGAGCTCGCGGACCTCGATGACCGTCACGTCCAGTGCCTCACCCCGCGCCGAGACGCCGGCCCGGACGGCATCGGCCAGCTGGTCGGCCAGTAGCCGGGTGGACGAGGGCTCGGACACTCCGGCCGCGACGACGACGAGGGAACGCGACACCGTCAGGCCTCCTGTCCCGCGAGCAGAGCGCCGGAGGGCACCACGTCGTGGTGCGGAGCGCCGGGACCGGCCGCGACCAGCGACTCGTGCGTCGGCGGGTCCGACGGGACGTGGGACGGGCGCCGCAGCTCGAACTCCTTGCGCAGCACCGGGACCACCTCGGTGCCCAGGATCTCGACCTGCTCGAGCACCTGCTCCAGCGGCAGGCCGGCGTGGTCGACGAGGAAGAGCTGGCGCTGGTAGTCGCCGGCGTAGTCGGCGAAGCCGAGCGTCTTCTCGATCACCTGCTCGGGCGTGCCGACGGTGAGCGGGGTCATCGTCTCGAAGTCCTCCAGCGACGGGCCGTGCCCGTACACGGGCGCGTTGTCGAAGTAGGGGCGGAAGCGGCGCTTGGCCTCGGCCTCGGTCCCGGCCATGAACACCTGGCCCCCGAGTCCGACGATCGCCTGGTCCGCCGATCCGTGGCCGTAGTGCTCGAAGCGCTGCCGGTACAGGCGCACCATCTGCTCGGTGTGCTCGGAGTTCCAGAAGATGTTGTTGTGGAAGAAGCCGTCGCCGTAGAACGCGGCCTGCTCGGCGATCTCGGGCGACCGGATCGAGCCGTGCCACACGAAGGGGGGCGTACCGTCCAGCGGCGCGGGCGTCGAGGTGTAGCTCTGCAACGGCGTGCGGAACTGGCCCTCCCAGTCGACGACGCTCTCGCGCCACAGCCGGCGCAGCAGGTGGTAGTTCTCGATCGCCAGCGGGATGCCCTGGCGGATGTCCTTGCCGAACCACGGGTAGACGGGGCCGGTGTTGCCGCGTCCCAGTGTGAGATCGACGCGACCGTTCGAGAGGTGCTGCAGCATCGCGTAGTCCTCGGCGATCTTCACCGGGTCGTTGGTGGTGATCAGCGTGGTGGCGGTGCTCAGCCGCAGCTTCTCCGTGCGGGCGGCGATCCAGCCGAGCAGCGTGGTGGGGGAACTGGGCACGAACGGCGGGTTGTGGTGCTCGCCGGTCGCGAACACGTCCAGGCCCACCTCCTCGGCCTTGAGCGCGAGGGCGGTCATCGCTTCGATGCGCTCGTGCTCGCCGACGGTGGTGCCGGTGGTCGGGTCCGTGGTCACGTCGCCGACGGTGAATACTCCGAACTGCATGTCCATCCTTCCCGTTCGGGCCCCGGTCGAGCCCTTCGAGAACTGTAACGGACCATGGTCCGATTGTGTTCCCGACGGTGGCAGCCAGTCACGGCGCTCCCGGAGCCGGCGCCCGAGTCGCGAGGAATTCGCCCGCGGCGCGCCGTCCGGCGTCCAGCAGCCCCTCGCGGGCCGCGGCGTCGAGATCGAAGTCGAGGCTCCGGACGGCGCCGGTGTCGATGTAGACGGTGCGGTTGCTGATTCCCTCGTCGGCGAGGCGGTACCGATTCGATTCCTGGTCCAGTGCGGTGCGCAGGCACCCGATGGCGAGCTGCAGCGGACCGTCGAGTGGTTCGTCCGGGGCGTGCCCGCTCGGCCGTGCCGACAGCTTCATGCCCCACGTGGGCCAGCGCTCGACGCGTCCATCGGACCGGTCGAACATCCGCACCGGGAAGGCGGACAGCAGTGCGCCGTCGACCCAGGTGACCGTGCCCCGGTCGGTGTTCACCCGCACCGGCCGGAAGTAGAAGGGCACCGCCATCGACGCGCGGACCGCCATCGCCACGGGCTGTTCGTCCGCGTGCAGGCCGTACTGGTCGTAGTCCCAGGGCAGCCGGACCAGGACGCGGCGACTGACATCGGAGACGTTCACCACCAGCGAGTAGCGCTGGTAGTCCGCCAGGCCGCACTCGGGATCGTCGAGGATCCGCAGGTCCGCGAAGGTGCGCACGCCCGCCTCGGCGAGGAGCGGCGTGAGCCATTCGAGGAGGTAGTCGCCCGAGTGCATCCCGTCGTGCAGGAGTACGGCAGCTCCGTCGCCGACCGGACCGAAGGCGCGCTGCAGGCGGGGCTCCTCGGCGAACCGCCGGTAGTCGACGGCGTGCATCGCGTCGACCAGGTCGTCGATCGGCCGGCCCGCCGACTGGTAGGCGGCGACCAGCGCGCCGATCACGGCGCCGCAACTGGTGCCGGCGATCCGCGGGAAGCGATAGCCCGCGGCCGCCAGTTCGGAGATCGCTCCGAGCAGCGCTATCCCGCGGACGCCGCCCCCTTCGAGAACGAGATCGACCTTCCGCGCGGCGTTCATATCGCCACCGTAGACCTCCGGGGGCGCGGTTCCGCGGCTTCGTCAGCCGGGCGGACGCAGCGTCGCGAACTCGTCGGTGATCCGCAGGTAGGAGTCGGTGAACCGGTACAGCGCGGGCGGGCGCCCGCGGGTGGTCTGGCCGGTCTCCCCGGTGGCGGTGATCACCGAGCGGCGCGAGAGGATGCGCAGCAGGTTCGTCGCGTCGACGGGGTAGCCGAGCACCGCGACGTAGACATCGCGGAGCTGCGAGACCGGGAAGGCGCGCGGCGCCAGCGCGAAGCCGATGTTCGAGTACGACAGGCGCGCCGCCAGGCGCGTGCGAGCGCGGTGCACCATCGCGGCATGGTCGAAGGCCATCGTGGGGAGGGTCTCGACGGGGTGCCAGGTGGTGTCGTCGGGCAGCCGCGGGTCGGTACCGGACCGGACGAGGCCGAGGAAGGTGGACGCCAGGGTGCGGTCGGCATCGTCGGTCGCGGGCACGCGGTGTGGATCGGAGAACTCGGCGAACTGCTCGAGGTGTGCGATCTCGGTGAGGTCGACCTTCTCGGCGAGCAGGCGGCGCGCGCTCGTGGGGAGGTCCTCGCGCGGATCGAGCAGGCCGCCGGGCAGTGACCACGCACCCTGGTCGGGTGCCATCGCGCGCTGCCACAGCAGCACCTCGAGGACGCCCGACGTCCTTGCCCCCGACGGGGGTGTGACCCGGAACACAGCGGAGAGGACCTCGTGTGCGACCCGGTGCGGGGGAGCGGTGCTAGCATCGGCCATATATCGATCATAGGTCGATAAATAGTCCGAGAGAAAGGGAGGCGCCGCGATGACCACAGCCACGTCCGCCGCCGCCGAATTCAGCTCGCCCCTCTACGACCGGATCGTCGAGAACGGTGGCATGTACACCGGCGTCGACGGTGACCGGGAGTGGGCCGCCGAGGTCAAGCGACTCGCGAAGCTCCGCGACGCCACGATCCTCGCGCACAACTACGAGTTGCCCGCCATTCAGGACGTCGCCGATTTCGTCGGCGACTCGCTGGCGCTCTCCCGCATCGCCGCCGACGTCTCGACCTCGACGATCGTCTTCTGCGGCGTCCACTTCATGGCGGAGACGGCGAAGATCCTCAGCCCGGAGAAGACGGTCCTCATCCCGGACCAGCGCGCCGGCTGCTCCCTGGCCGATTCGATCAAGGCCGTCGAGCTGCAGGAGTGGAAGGACGAGCACCCGGGCGCCGTCGTCGTCTCCTATGTCAACACCACCGCCGAGGTCAAGGCGCTCACCGACATCTGCTGCACGTCGAGCAACGCCGTCGAGGTCGTGCAGTCGATCCCCGAGGACACCGAGATCCTGTTCCTCCCGGATCAGTTCCTCGGCGCGCACGTCAAGCGCGTCACGGGCCGGCAGAACATGCACATCTGGGCGGGCGAGTGCCACGTGCACGCCGGGATCAACGGCCACGAGCTCGCCGCGCAGGCCAAGGCGCACCCGGACGCCGACCTCTACGTGCACCCGGAGTGCGGCTGCGCCACCTCCGCGCTCTACCTGGCCGGCGAGGGCGCCGTCCCCGACGACCGGGTGAAGATCCTCTCCACCGGCGGCATGCTCGACGCGGCCCGCGAAACCGGCGCCAAGGAGGTCCTCGTGGCCACCGAGGTCGGCATGCTGCACCAGCTGCGGATGGCCGCGCCCGGCGTCGAGTTCCGCGCCGTCAACGACCGCGCGTCCTGCAAGTACATGAAGATGATCACCCCCGCGGCCCTGCTGCGTTGCCTCGTCGAGGGCCGCGACGAGGTGTTCGTCGACGCCGAGATGGCCGACGCCGGTCGCAAGGCCGTGACCCGCATGATCGGTATCGGGCAGCCCGGCGGCGGGGAATGACGACGCCGGCCGACCTGCTCGTCGTCGGGGCGGGCGTCGCGGGTCTCACCGCCGCGATCGCAGCGGCCGACGCGGGCCTGACGGTCACGGTGCTGTTCAAGCCGTCCGTGGGCGGCGCACCGTCGACCTCGACGGCGTACGCCCAGGGCGGGATCGCGGTGGTCGATCCGACCGATCCGCAGGACTCGATCGAGCGGCACGTCGCGGACACCGTCGCGGCCGGCGGCCCGCTCGTCGACGTCGATGCCGCCCGGTCGATCCTGGCCGACGGCCCGGCCGCGGTGGACCGGCTCATCGCCTGGGGCGCGCAGTTCGACCGCCGCCCCGACGGCACGCTCAAGCGCACCCGCGAGGGTGGGCATTGCCTGTCCCGGATCATCCACGCAGGCGGCGACGCCACGGGCGCGGAGGTGCAGCGCGCGCTGACCGCGGCCGCGAAGACCCGTGCGACGCTGACCGCGCAGGCCGGCCAGGCCTACGCGTTGCTCGCGAACGGCGACCGGATCGTCGGGGTGCGCACGCCCGACGGCGACGTCCTCGGCCGGACGGTGCTCCTCGCCACGGGCGGTGCGGGGCACCTGTTCTCCAGCACGACCAATCCGCTCGGCGCGACGGGCGACGGCATCGCGCTCGCGGCCGCCGCCGGCGCGGAGGTCCGCGAGCTCGAGTACGTCCAGTTCCACCCGACGATGCTGTACACACCCGGGGCGCGCGGCCGGCGGCCGCTGATCTCGGAGGCCGTCCGCGGCGAGGGCGCGCACCTGCAGGACGCGAACGGCGAGTCGGTCATGGCCGGCGTGCACCCGATGGGCGACCTCGCTCCCCGCGACGTCGTGGCGCGGGCCGTCACCGACGCCATGGAGCGCACCGGCGCGCCCTGCGTGTACCTCGATGCCACGATGATCCCCGATGTCGCGCAGCGCTTCCCGACGGTGACCGAGGCCGTCCGGGCCGCCGGTCTCGATCCGCAGACGGATCTCATCCCGGTGGTCCCCGGCGCGCATTACCTGTGCGGCGGCGTGGTCACCGACCTGGACGGCGCCACGACCGTGCCGGGCCTCTACGCCGCCGGCGAGGTAGCGCACACCGGCCTGCACGGCGCGAACCGTCTGGCCTCCAACAGTCTGCTCGAGGCGCTGGTCATGGGCCTGCGGGTCGCGTCCGCGGCGCAGGTCGCGTCGGCGGTGCCCGACGGCGCCGTGCACCCGATCCCGCCCTCGCCCGCTCGGGCGGAGCGGACCGCACTGCAGGACGCGATGACGCGCTTGTGCGGGGTGCGGCGCACCGTCGACGGCCTGGAGGAACTCGGCGCGCTGCTCGCCGACCCGGGGTTCGTCGTCGACGAGCCCGCGGTCACCCCGCGCGACCACGAGGACGGCGTGCTCGCCGCCGTCGCGCGACTGATGGCGGCGCAGGCGCTCGCGCGCGAGGAGACCACGACCGAGGCACTGGAGGCGACCCGATGACGGAACTGACGCTCGAGCCCGACCGCGCGGAGGTGGTGCGACTCATCCGCACGGCGCTCGACGAGGACCTCCGGTACGGCCCGGACGTCACCAGCGAGGCCACGGTGCCCGACGGTGCCACCACCCTCGCGAAGGTGATCAGCCGCGAGCACGGGGTGCTGGCCGGCGTGCCCGTCGCGGAGTGGGTGCTCGACGAGGTCGTCGGCCCCGGGAACTACCGCGTGCCGGCCAAGATCGCCGATGGCACCGTCGTCTCCCCGGGCGATGTGGCGATGGCCATCGAGGCGCCGACCCGCGCACTGCTCACCGCGGAGCGCACGATGCTCAACCTGCTGACCCACCTGTCCGGCATCGCCACGGCGACCGCGGCGTGGGTCGACGAGGTGGACGGCACCGGGGCGAAGATCCGTGACAGCCGTAAGACGCTGCCCGGACTGCGGGTGCTGCAGAAGTACGCGGTCCGCGCGGGCGGCGGCGTCAACCACCGGATGGGACTCGGCGATGCCGCGCTGATCAAGGACAACCACGTCGTGGCCGCGGGCTCGGTGACGGCCGCGGTTGAGGCCGTGCGCCGTCGTGCACCGGGGGTGCCGCTCGAGGTCGAGGTGGACTCGCTCGAGCAGCTCGACGAGGCCTTCGCGCTCGGCGTCGATCTCGTTCTGCTGGACAACATGCCGCTGTGGATGACGCAGTCCGCGGTGCAGCGCCGGAACACGACGGCGCCGCGCACCAAGCTCGAGTCGTCGGGTGGACTGCACCTCGACGTGGCGCGGGACTACGCGCGCACGGGCGTCGACTATCTCGCCGTCGGTGCCCTCACCCACTCGGTGCGGGCCCTCGACCTGGGGCTGGACATGTAGCGAGGGGCACGGGGCGGGCGGTGCTTCGGACAGCGCACAATGGAACCCATGATCGTCAACGCATATGGGGCCGTGTCGGCCGCCGAGCCGCTGCAGCCGATGACCGTGGAGCGACGCGATCCCGGGCCGCACGATGTCCAGATCGCCGTGCGCTACGCGGGGATCTGCCACAGCGACATCCACACCGCGCGCAGCGAGTGGGGTCCCGCGCGGTACCCCGTCGTGCCGGGGCACGAGATCGCCGGCGAGGTCACCGCGGTCGGTTCCGAGGTCACGAAGTTCGCGGTCGGCGACCGCGTCGGTGTCGGCTGCTTCGTCGACTCGTGCCGCGAGTGCGCCGCGTGCCTGCGCGGCGAGGAGCAGTACTGCGAGCGCGGCATGGTCGGCACCTACAACGCCAAGGGCCGGGACGGGCTGCCCACGCAGGGCGGCTATTCGACGGGCATCGTCGTCGACGAGAACTACGTGCTGCGGGTGCCGGAGAGCATCGACTACGCGGCCGCCGCGCCCCTGCTCTGCGCCGGGATCACCCTGTTCAGCCCGCTGCGGCACTGGAAGGTCGGGCCGGGCACCAAGGTCGCGATCATCGGTCTCGGCGGACTCGGGCACATGGGCGTCAAGCTCGCCGCCGCGATGGGCGCGGAGGTCACGGTGCTCAGCCAGTCGCTGAAGAAGATGGAGGACGGGCTCCGGCTCGGTGCCGCGCACTACTACGCCACGTCCGATCCGGACACCTTCAAGGTGCTGCGCAACCGGTTCGATGTCATCATCAACACCGTGTCGGCCAACCTCGACATGCACAAGTACTTCGGGATGCTGGCCGTCGACGGCACGCTGGTCGAGGTGGGTCTGCCCGAGCACCCGGTCCCGGTGAACGTCTTCGACCTCACCCGCAACCGCCGCAGCTTCGCCGGTTCGATGATCGGCGGCATCGCGCAGACCCAGGAGATGCTCGACTTCTGCGCCGAGCACGGCATCGCCTCCGAGATCGAGCTGATCTCCGCGGACCGGATCAACGAGGCCTACGAGCGCGTGATCGCCTCCGACGTGCGATACCGCTTCGTGATCGACACCGCGACGCTCGGGTAGCGACCGAGCGCAGGTGGCCGGTTGTGGGGTGTGCGCCGCGCGAGATCAGGCTTGCGGGCGCCACTTCTTCGCGTACTCGTCGACGTACTCCTGACCCGTCAGCGCCTGGATCTCCTGCATCAACCGGTCCGTCACGGAGCGCTCGAGGGCGTGCCGCTCGTCCGGATCAGACGGGATGTCGTACTCGATCGGTTCGATGGGCTTGGCGATCTTCACCTGCACGCGCTCGGCGTGCCAGCTGAAGGGGCCGGGCGGGGAGACCTTGTCGGTGCCGATGACCCCGACGGGGATGATCGGCACGTTCGCCTCGAAGGCGATCCGGACCAGGCCCGTGCGGCCCCGGTAGAGCCGGCCGTCCGGGGAGCGCGTGCCCTCCGGGTACATGCCGACCAATCGGTTCTCGGCGAGCAGCTTCTTCGCGGTGTTCAGTGCGGCCGTCGCGGCGTCGCCGCCGGTGCGGTCGATCGGCACCTGCCCGGTCTGCGTGTAGAAGAACTTCTGCAGCTTCCCGGAGATCCCGGGTGCGGTGAAGTAGTCGCTCTTGGCGAGGTAGGAGATGCGACGCGGCACGACCAGCGGCACGAAGAGCCAGTCGGCGATCGACAGGTGATTGCCGGCCAGCAGAGCCGGACCGTCGACGGGGATGTTCTCGAGCCCTTCGACGACGGGCCGGTTGATCACGCGGATGGTCGGCCCCACCGAGACGTGCTTGACCAGCCAGTACAACAGTCCTTGGTCGCCGTGGTTGCTCTCAGCCATGGCCGGTAACTTACCGGACCGTCAGGTGATGTGCGGACCGGCCGCACCCGCCGTGACGGGCACGGCGGCGCGCGATGCCCTGGGCGGAAACGCGGTGGCGGCGGACCCATAGAATGGGCTCATGCCTGATCTGCAGCTGACCCGTCTCGACCTGCGTGGTCGCCGCCCGTCGCTCACCGAATTGCGCGCGGCGCTTCCGCGCGGTGGCGTCGACGTCGATGCCGTGGTGGCGCAGGTCCGCCCGATCGTGGACGCGGTGGCCGAGCGCGGTGCCGAGGCCGCCCTCGAGTTCGGTGCCACGTTCGACGGTGTCCGCCCGCCCACGGTCCGCGTTCCCGCAGCGGCGCTGCAGCGTTCGCTCGCGGAGCTGGATCCGGCGATCCGGGAGGCATTGGAGACCGCGATCGGGCGGGTCCGGAAGGTGCACTCCGATCAGCGCCGCGTCGATACCGTGACCGAGGTGGTGCCCGGTGGCACCGTCACCGAGCGCTGGATCCCCGTCGACCGCGTGGGCCTGTACGTCCCCGGCGGCAACGCCGTGTACCCGTCCTCCGTGGTCATGAACGTCGTCCCGGCCCAGATCGCGGGCGTCGGCTCGCTCGTCGTGCTCTCGCCCGCCCAGAAGGACTTCGACGGCCTGCCGCACCCCACGATCCTCGCCGCCTGCGCATTGCTCGGCGTCGACGAGGTGTGGGCCACCGGCGGCGCCCAGGGCATCGCGCTGGCGGCGCGCGGAGGTACTGATCTCGACGGTGCCGAACTCGCCCCCGTCGACCTCATCACCGGCCCCGGCAACATCTACGTGACCGCTGCCAAGCGGCTGTGCCGCGGCCTCGTCGGCATCGACGCGGAGGCCGGGCCCACGGAGATCGCCATCCTCGCGGACAACACCGCGGACCCGGTGCATGTCGCGGCCGACCTGATCAGCCAGGCCGAGCATGACGTCATGGCCGCGTCCGTGCTGGTCACCACGTCGCCGGAGCTGGCCGACCGCGTCGACGAGGCCCTGTCCGCGCAGCTCGCGGTCACTCGCCACCGCGAGCGCGTCGACACCGCCCTGCGCGGCCCGCAGTCCGGCGCCGTCCTCGTCGACGGCATCGACGAGGGCCTCGACGTCGTCAACGCCTACGCCGCGGAGCACCTCGAGATCCAGACCGCGGACGCGCGCGCGGTCGCCGGTCGCGTCCGCGCCGCCGGCGCGATCTTCGTCGGCCCGCACTCGCCGGTGAGCCTCGGCGACTACGCCGCGGGCAGCAACCACGTACTGCCCACCGCGGGGTGCGCCCGGCACAGCTCCGGCCTGTCCGTGCAGACCTTCCTGCGGGGAGTGCACGTCGTCGAGTACGACGAGGCCGCGCTCAAGGACATCGCCGGCACCGTGATCACCCTCGCGAACTCCGAGGACCTGCCGGCGCACGGCGAGGCCGTGCGACTGCGTTTCGAGTCGCTGAAGGGTGGCGACGCGTGACCCCGCTTCCCGGCGAATCGGTGACCTTGGACCAGCTCCCGATCCGCGACACGTTGCGGGGCAAGGAGCCCTACGGGGCGCCGCAGTTGCCGGTGGCCGCCGCGATGAACACCAACGAGAACCCGCACGCGCCGAGCCCCGCGCTCGTCGCGGACATCGCGAGGGCCGTCGGCGAGGCCGCCGCGGCGATGAACCGGTACCCCGACCGCGACCTGGCCGCCCTGCGGAACAGGTTGGCGGAGTACGTGACCGAGCGGACGGGCACCGTCGTCGGGCCGCAGAACGTGTGGGCGGCGAACGGCTCCAACGAGATCCTGCAGCAGGTGCTGCAGGTGTTCGGCGGTCCCGGTCGCACGGCGATGGGCTTCGTGCCCAGCTATTCGATGCACCCGATCATCTCGGACGGCACCGACACGCAGTGGATCCCGGGCAAGCGCACCGCGGATTTCGCGCTCGATGTGGACTACGCGGTCGGCGCGATCGGCGAGCTGCGTCCCGACGTGCTGTTCCTGACCAACCCCAACAACCCCACCGGGCACCTCATCGCGGAGAGCGACCTGGTGCGCATGATCGAGGCGGCGCCGGGCATCGTCATCGTCGACGAGGCGTACGGCGAGTTCAGCTCCGGGCCTTCGGCGGTGCGCCTGCTGGACCGGTTCGGCGACAAGCTGATCGTCAGCCGCACGATGAGCAAGGCCTTCGCGTTCGCGGGCGGGCGGGTCGGGTACCTCGTGGCCGCGCCGGCGATCGTCGACGCGATCCAGCTGGTGCGCCTGCCCTATCACCTGTCGGTGTTCACGCAGGCCGCGGCGATCGCCGCGATCGACCACCGCGCCGAGACCCTCGCCTCCGTCGCGCACCTGGCCGCGGAGCGCGACCGGATCACGGCTCGGCTGCGTGCGTTGGGCTACGAGGTCATCGAGTCGCACGCGAACTTCATCCTCTACGGCGGTTTCGCCGACGAGGCCGCCGCCTGGCGCACCTACCTGGACGGGGGAGTCCTGGTGCGCGACATGCACATCCCCGGGTTCCTCCGGGTCTCGGTGGGCCTGGACCACGAGAACGACGCCTTCCTCGCGATCAGCGAGAGACTGGCACCGAAGAACGATGGAGACCGCTCATGACCGACCGCATCGCCCGCATCGAGCGCACGACACGCGAATCGTCCATCGTCGTGGAGCTCAACCTCGACGGCACCGGCACGACCGAGATCTCCACGGGTGTGCCCTTCTTCGACCACATGCTCACGGCGTTCGGCCAGCACGGCAGCTTCGATCTGACCGTGCAGGCCAAGGGCGACATCGAGATCGACGCGCACCACACCGTCGAGGACACCGCGATCGTGCTGGGCCAGGCGTTCGCGGAGGCGCTGGGCGACAAGCGCGGCATCCGCCGCTTCGGCGACTGCTTCATCCCGATGGACGAGACCTTGGCGCACGCGTCGGTGGACGTCTCCGGGCGGCCCTACGCGGTGCACACCGGCGAGCCGGAGTACCTGGTCAGTTCCGTGATCGGCGGCTACCCGGGGGTCCCGTACTCGACGGTCATCAACCGCCACGTCTTCGAGTCGCTCGCGATGAACGCGCGCATCGCGCTGCACGTGCGCGTGCTCTACGGCCGCGACCCGCACCACATCACCGAGGCGGAGTTCAAGGCCGTCGCGCGTGCCCTGCGCGCCGCGGTCGAGCCCGACCCTCGGGTCACCGGCGTCCCGTCGACCAAGGGCACGCTGTAGCGAAACGCTCCCCGGGGCCGACGGTGCGCCGCCGGCCCCCGGAACGCTAGGCCTCGCCCCGCCGGAGCAGGTTGCCGTGCGGGGTCTCGAAGTCGAACTTCCGACCGCGCACCCACGTGCCGTCGACGACGCCGGCGAGAGCGCGGCCGTCGTACGGGGAGACGGCGTTCTTGTGGTACAGGTGGTGCACGTCCACGACCTGCGCGGCCTCGGGCTCGAAGATCGCGAAGTCCGCGTCGAAGCCGAGGGCGATCCGGCCCTTGCGCGTCATCCCGGCCAGCCGGGCGGGGTTCGCGGACATCCATTCGAGCACCTGCTCGAGGCCGATGCCGCGGCGCTTGGCCTCGGTCCAGATCAACGACAGGCCGAGCTGCAGCGAGGCGACACCGCCCCACGCGACGCCGAAGTCGCCGTTCTCGATGTCCTTGAGGTCGATCGTCGAGGGGGAGTGGTCGGAGACGATGCAGTCGATCGTGCCGTTCTGCAGTCCGTCCCACAGCAGTTCGCGGTTCGACGCCTCGCGGATCGGCGGGCAGCACTTGAACGCCGTCGCGCCGTTCGGGATCTCCTCCGCGAGCAGCGTCAGGTAGTGCGGGCAGGTCTCGACGGTGAGCTTGACGCCGTCGCGCCGCGCGCTCGCGATCATCGGCAGCGCGTCGGATGACGACAGGTGCAGCACGTGTGCGCGGGCGCCGGTCCAGCGGGCGCGCTCGATGACATCGGCGATCGCCTTGTTCTCCGCCCCGCGGGGCCGCGAGGCGAGGAAGCCCGCGTACTCGGCTCCGGTGGGCTCGGGGGCGTGTTCGATGGAGCACGCATCCTCCGCGTGCACGATCATCAGCGAGTCGAAGGTGGCCAGCTCGGCCATGTCCTCCTGCATCTCGTCCACCGTGAGTGCCGGGAACTCGTCGACCCCGGAGTGCAGCAGGAAGCACTTGAAGCCGAACACGCCGTCGTCGTGCAGGCCGCGCAGCCGATCCTTGTTGCCGGGTACTGCGCCGCCCCAGAAGCCCACGTCGATGTAGGCCTTGGGGCCGGCGACCTCGCGCTTGAGGCGCAGGGCCTCGCGGTCGACGGTGGGCGGGATCGAGTTGAGCGGCATGTCGACGAGGGTGGTGACGCCGCCCGCGGCGGCGGCCCTCGTCGCGGACTCGAAGCCCTCCCAGTCGGTGCGGCCGGGCTCGTTGACGTGCACATGGGTGTCGACGAGGCCGGGGATCATCACCTGGTCGTCGGTGAGCTCGATGATCTCCCGTCCGGCCAGCCCGTTGCCCAGCGGTTCGATCGCGGCCACCCGGCCGTCGCGGATGCCGACCTCGCGGGCGACCGTTCCGGCAGTGGTGACGATGCGACCGCCGCGGACCACGAGGTCGTACTCGGGGGTGTCCGTGCTCATGAGCTCTCCTTCGCTCGAAATTCCGAGTCGCGGAATTCCGTCTCGATCTTGGGCCAACACTAGGTGTGACCTGCGCCACGTGTCAAGATTCTGATTTCCGCCGTGTGAAGATCATATTCCGACATGCGATACACCTCATGACAGAGGCGCAGGCATAGGTCTTACTTATCGCTACAAGTGGAAGAACAGTTCCGTACAACGGAACGATGTATGAGTGGTCAGCCAGCAGGAACGAAGGCCCAGCATGACAGAAGAACTCTCTCCCCACCCCGGTGCGCCCGAGGCGAATCCGATCCGACTCGGAGACGCCCCGGTCGACGATCTCCCGGACGTGGATGCGCTGAACCGGCTCAGTGACGGCCTCTACAACCGGGACCTGGCCCCCACCAAACGCGCCGGGCGCACCTGGGGCGGCTACAACATCTTCACCCTCTGGGCGAACGACGTGCACAGCCTCGGGAACTACGCCTTCGCGATCGGGCTGTTCGCACTCGGCCTCGGGGGGTGGCAGATCCTCCTCGCGCTCGGCCTCGGCGGCGTTTTCCTCTTCCTCCTGCTGAATCTGTCCGGGTTCATGGGGGAGAAGACGGGCGTGCCGTTCCCGGTCATGAGCAGGATCTCCTTCGGCATCCGCGGCGCGCAGATCCCCGCGCTCATCCGCGGGGTGGTCGCCATCGCCTGGTTCGGCATCCAGACCTATCTCGCGTCGGTCGTCCTGCGCATCATGATCGTCGCGGTGATCCCGAGTGCCGACACGCTCGATCACAACCGCTTCCTGGGCCTGTCCACGCTCGGCTGGATCGCGTTCGTCGTGCTCTGGGCGATCCAGCTGGTGATCGTGAGCTACGGCATGGAGATGATCCGCAAGTACGAGGCCTTCGCCGGTCCCGTCATCCTCATCACGATGGCCTCGCTGGCGTTCTGGATGTTCGGCAAGGCCGGCTGGTCGATCGCGTGGACCACGCCCACGTCCAAGACCGGCCTGGACATGTGGCTGCAGATCGTCGGCGGCGCGAGTCTGTGGGTCGCCATCTACGGCACCTTCGTCCTCAACTTCTGCGACTTCACCCGCAATGCCACGTCCAGGAAGTCCATCGTGCGCGGCAACTTCTTCGGCATCCCGCTCAACATGCTGCTCTTCGGCGGCATCGTGATCACCCTCGCCGGGGCGCAGTTCACGATCAACGGCCAGGTCATCGAGTCGCCGGCGGACATCGTCAAGACCGTCCCCAACACCGCGCTGCTGGTCCTCGCCTGCCTGGCACTGCTCGTGCTGACCGTGGCCGTGAACCTGATGGCGAACTTCGTCGCCCCGATCTACGCGCTCAACAACCTGTTCCCGAAGCACCTGAACTTCCGCAGCGCCGGCCTCATCTCCGGCGTCATCGGGCTGGTCATCCTGCCGTGGAACCTGTACGACTCGCCCGCGGTGATCACCTACTTCCTCGGCGGCCTCGGTGCCCTGCTCGGCCCGCTGTTCGGCATCGTCATGGCCGACTACTGGTTGATCCGGGCATCCAGGGTCAACGTGCCCGATCTGTACTGCGATCTGCCCGACGCGCCGTACTACTACCGCAACGGGGTCAACCCGCGCGCGGTGATCGCCCTGATCCCCACCGCCGGTGCCGCGCTGCTGATGGCCTTCGTGCCCGCGTTCCACGTCGTGTCGAACTACTCGTGGTTCATCGGAGCCGCGCTCGGCGCGATCGTCTACCTGCTCGTCGCCGACCGCAAGGGCCCGTTCGTCGACGTTTCCGGCGAGCCGATCGCCGTTCCCAGCAAGCACTAGGAGAGACCGCCGTGCGCATTCTCGTCGCCAACGTCAACACCACCGAGTCCATGACCGCGGCCATCGCGGAATCCGCCCGGTCCGTCGCGTCCCCGGGTACCGAGATCATCGGCATCACACCGCGGTTCGGGGCGGATTCCTGCGAGGGGAACTTCGAGTCCTACCTCGCGGCCATCGCCGTCATGGACGCGATCACCCGGTACGAGGGCCCCTACGACGCCGTCATCCAGGCGGGCTACGGCGAGCACGGGCGCGAGGGCCTCCAGGAGCTGCTCGAGGTCCCGGTCGTCGACATCACCGAGGCCGCGGCATCGACCGCGATGTACCTGGGCCACAAGTACTCCGTCGTCACCACCCTCGATCGCACGGTCCCGCTCATCGAGGACCGGCTCAAGCTGGCCGGCCTCGACGCACGGTGCGCCTCGGTCCGGGCCTCGGGGCTCGGCGTGCTCGAACTCGAATCCGAGCCCGAGCGCGCCGTCGAGGCGATCGTCGCCCAGGCCTGTGCCGCGGTCGAGCGCGACCACGCCGAGGTCATCTGCCTGGGCTGCGGAGGCATGGCCGAGCTCGAGGAGAAGGTCTCGGCCGCAACGGGAGTCCCCATCGTCGACGGTGTCCGCTCGGCCGTCACCATCGCGGAGGGGTTGGTCCGGATGGGACTGCGTACCTCCAAGGTCCGGACCTACGCCGCGCCACGACCGAAGGTCGTGACCGGCTGGCCGATCCGGAGCTGACGCACCGTCGTCGAACGCGCCGTCAGAGGACGATCTGGCGGTTGACGTCCTTGTAGAGGAGATAGCGGAAGTTCGACGGTCCGCCCGCGTAGCAGGCCTGGGGGCAGAAGGCGCGCAGCGACATGTAGTCGCCCTCCTGCACCTCCACCCAGTCGCCGTTGAGTCGGTAGACCGCCTTGCCCTCGAGGACGTAGAGGCCGTGCTCCATGACGTGCGTCTCCGCGAACGGAATGGAGGCTCCGGGCTCGAAGGTCACGATGTTGCAGTGCATGTCGTACGCGAGGTCCTGCGGGTCGAGGATCCGGGTCGTGCGCCACTTGTTGTCGGTGCCGGGCATCGGGGAGGGCTCGATGTCGCGCTCGTTGCCGACGGCGACCTTCGGCGTGTGGCCGGCGAGCGGCTCGTAGCGCTTGCGGATCCACTGGAAGACGGCGGCACCGTCGGCCCGGTTGGCGACGGACCAGCCGGTCCCGGCGGGGATGTACGCGTAGCCGCCGGAGGTGAGCGGGTGCGCGGTGCCGTCGATGGTCACCTCGAGCTCGCCCTGCGTGAGCAGGAGGAAGCTCTGGACCTCGGGCTGGGGTTCCGGAGCGTCGGAGCCGCCGCCGGGCCCGACCTCGACGATGGACTGCGCGAACGTGGTGGAACCACCGGCCACGGGGCGGTTGAGGACCCACGCGCGGGTGTTCGTCCAGCCCGGGAACACCGAGGTCACGATGTCGCGCATCACGCCGCGGGGGATCACCGTGTACGCCTCGGTCACGATGGCGCGGTCGGTGAGCAGATCGGTCTGCGGCGGGTGTCCGCCCTGCGGCGAGTAGTAGAAGGGCTCGGGGGCGCTCATCGGATCTCCTGGGGCTGGATGGGACGGTTCAGGGCGAGGTCGCGCACGGTGTCGACCGTGACCTCTGCGGCGGAGGCGACCTCGCCGGCGGTGACCGCGCCGCAGGTCACGCCGCGATGGATGAAGGACGCCAGCGCACGCGCCGTCGCGGGCTCGTCGAGGATGGCGGAGTCGACCTTGTGCACGTAGTTGCGCAGCCGGGTCGCGGCGGCGGCGAAGCCCTCGCGGTAGAACGCGTAGGTCGCGAGGTAGCGGGTCACGAGCTGCGCGGGATGCAGGTCCCAGCCCTGGTAGATCCCGCGCTCGAGGTGGCGCCGGACCAGCCGTGCGTGCAGGCGCCAGGCGTCGGCGACGTGGGCGGCATCGCCGATCGGGAGGATGTTCGTCGACCCGTCGGACAGGTGGACACCGGTGCCGGCGACGGCGAGCTGCATGACGTTCTTCGCGTGGTCCGCCGCGGGGTGTTCCATCGACTGGTACTGCGCCGCGATGCCGAGGGAGGCCGAGTAGTCGTAGGTCCCGTAGTGCAGCGAGCTGACGCGGCCCGCACCGGCGTGGATGAGCCGGGCCACCGGTGCTGTGCCGTCCGCGCCGAGGATGACCTGCGGGGTCTCGACCTGGACCTCGAACCGGAGGCGGCCGTCCGGGAGGTCGAGGGCCTGCTCGAGTCGGCCGGCGACGTCCACCATCGCCTCGACCTGGCCGACGGTGGTGACCTTCGGCAGCGTCAGCGTCAGCCCCGCGGGGAGCGGGCCGGCCTCGACGAGGGCGCCGAGGAACAGGTCCAGCGTGCGGAGGCCGCGCGCCCGAGTGGGCGCCTCGAAGCACTTGAACCGGATCCCGATGAACGGCGGGGCCGTCCCGTCTGCGACGGACCTCGACACGGCCGCAGCGGCGGCGAGGACATCCGCGTCCTCGGCGGCGTCGCCGCGATCGCCGTAGCCGTCCTCGAAGTCCAGGCGCAGGTCCTCGAGCGGCTCCGTGCCGAGTTTGTGCCGGACGAGGTCGGCGAGCGCGGGATCGCCGGCCAGGCCCACGATCTCCGCCACCGCGGCGACGCCCCCGACCTCCTCGGCCGCGGTGAGCGCGGCGACGCCCCACGTGCGGGCGGTGTTAGGGGTGAACCGGTCCGCCGGGAGGTACGCGGTGTGGACGGGCTGTCGGCGGCCGTCGTCCCCCGGATATCCGCGGGCCAGCAGTGCATCGGTGTCCGTCAGCCGCTCGTCGATCGCGGCCAGGGCGTCGTCGGTGAGCGATCGAATGGGCATGGAACCTCCGGTCAGCGAATGGAAAGTCAATTCCGCATTGTGGATAATACGCCGATCGGTGGGGTCGTACAAGGGTTTCGGAGGTTCCGCAGCGCACGCCGCGCGGGCCCGTCGCGCCGCGCGATGCCTACCCGGCCGGGGTCGCGATCGGGATCAGTGGCGCCTCGCCGCCGATCCAGACGCGCGAGATGTCCCCAGCGGTGCCGAGCGAGAAGATCTTCGCGAGTGCGTTCTCCGCCGTCGGGGCCTGGCGCAGGCAGACGTCGAGCGGTTGTCCCGCCGCGGGACGCACCAGGACCGCGTCGAACTGCTTGCCCACCGACAGGTCGCCGACATCGTCGAGCCCGAGGGCCAGTGCGCCCGCACGCGTGGCGAGGTGCAGGAGGTGAGCCGCCGTGAGGGGGACACCGTCGCCCTGGAGCAACTGCTGCATGAAGTACGCCTGGAGCGCCTCCTTGAACAGGGAGAAGCCGCTTCCGGCGCCGACATCGGTGCCCAGCGCCACGCGGACGCCGTGGTCGAGGTGGCGGCGCAGCGGGAAGGAGCCGCTCGCGAGCGCCGAATTGGAGGTCGGGCAGTGCGCGATCGACGCCCCCGCGTCGGCGAGGAGCGTGAGCTCCGCGTCCGTCGGATGGGCGTTGTGGGCGAGGACCGTCCGCTCGTGGACCAGGCCGTGCCGATGGTAGGTGTCGAGGTAGTGCGCCGACTCGGGGAACAACTCGGCGACGGCGGCGATCTCCGCGGGGTTCTCGTTCATGTGCGAGGTGAACCACAGTCCGGGAACGTCGTTCATCAGGGCGGCGCCGCTCGCCAGCATGTCCGGCGTCGTCGAGTACGAGAACCGGGGCGTCACCGCGTACCGGAGCCGGCCCCGGCCGTGCCAACGATCGGCCAGATCACGCCCCTCCTTGTAGGACCGCTCCGGGGTGCTCAACAGCGGCTCGGGCAGGTTGTGGTCGCTGGTGACCAGCCCCGCAGTCATCCGCACGCCCACCTGTTCGGCCTCGCTGAAGAGCGCGTCCACGGCGTCGTGGAAGTGGGATCCGAAGACGAGCGCTGTGGTCGTTCCCGCGGAGACGAGGCCGGTGAGGAATTCGCGAGCGACGGTGCGGGCGTACCCGGGATCCTCGAGGCGGCACTCCTCGGGGAGGGCGCACTGGTCGAGCCAGTCCAGGAGGGGCATGCCGAGCCCGCCGATCGCGCGGATCTGCGGGTAGTGCACGTGGGTGTCCACCATGCCGGGCAGCAGCACGCCGTCCCGCAGGTCGACGATCTCGGCCGCGGGACGGCGATCGGCGACGGACCGGAAGGCGCCGCGGTCGACGATCACGCCGCCCTCGACGGCGATGCCCGCGTCCTCCTCCGCGCGGAGGACTCCGCCGGTGAACGGATCGTCGGGGGTGTCGAGGACGCGACTGCGGTAGATGATCATGAGTGTTCTCCTGGAACGGATATCGGGAACCTGGTGAGGAGGTCGGCGGCCACGCTCACCGCGATGGTCGCGGGGTGCTTGCCGACGAGGGTGCTCAGCCCGATGGGGGATTGGATGGTGCGGATGGCCTCGGCCTCGTGTCCGGAGTCGGTCAGCAGGGTGCGGAATCGGCTCCACTTCGCGGAGGAGCCGATGAGTCCGATGCTGCCCAATCCGGGTGTGCGGAGGGCCTGGTCGCAGAGGTTGAAGTCCTCCGCGTGGTCGTGGGTCATGATGAGGACGTGGGTGCCGGCCGGCAGCTCCTCCAGGATCGATTCGGGCAGCATCGAGTGCCGCAGGTGCACGGTGGCCTCGCCCGGCTCGAGCTGTGCCGCCGCCGTGATCTGTTCGGGGCGGGAGTCGGTCAGGTGGAGCTCGATGTCCTGTCGGGACAGGATTCGCGCGAGCTCCAATCCCACGTGGCCGATCCCGAAGATCGCCACCGCCGGTACCACCGGCAACGGTTCCAGCACGATGACCACCTCGCCTCCGCAGCACTGTCGCCCGTGTTCGGCCCGGGCCTTGTCGTTGAGCCGGAGCGTGAGCGTCTCCGGCACCGTCACTCCGTCGTGGATCATCGCGCGGGCGCGGGCGATCGCGGTCAGCTCGAGGTTGCCGCCACCGATCGTGCCGAATTCGCCGTCCGCAGAGGCGATCATCTTCGCGCCGGCCTCCCGCGGGGCGTGACCGCGCACGCCGATCTGGGTGATCAGCACGGCGGGACGCCGGTCGCGGCGGAGGCGGGCGGCATCGCCCAGCCAGGTCATGTCGTCCTCAGCCGAGCGGCGCGGCGGCCGGGGCGTGCGAGGCGACGGCGGCCGGGACCTCGTCCCGACGGTGACCGTTGCGTTCCGGTCCGGCGGTGCGCGCGCTCTCGATCGCCCAGTACACCGCCTCCGGCGTGGCCGGGGAGGCGAGCTCGACGCTCGTTCCCGGCGGACCGAACGCGGCCGCCGCCTGGCGGAGCGCCTCCCGGACGGAGAAGGCCAGCATGAGTGGGGGCTCGCCGACGGCCTTCGAGCCGTAGACGGCACCGTCCTCGTGGGCCTTGTCCAGCAGCGCGACCCGGAAATCGGGTGGCATCTCGGAGAAGCTCGGCAGCTTGTAGGTGCTGGCGGACTGCGTGAGCAACCGTCCGCGGGTGGGCCGCTCGCTCTCGTCCCATCGGAGGTCCTCGAGTGTCAGCCAGCCCGCGCCCTGGACGAATCCGCCCTCGATCTGGCCGACGTCGATGAGCGGCGAGAGGGAATCGCCGACGTCGTGGACGATGTCCACGCGGCGGAGCCGGTACGCGCCGGTGAAGCCGTCGACCTCGACCTCGCTCGCGGCGACGCCGTAGGCGAAGTACTTGAAGGGCTCGCCCTGCATGGCCTTCGCATCCCAGTGCAGCCCCTCCGTGCGGTAGTAACCGGAGGCCGAGAGCTGCACGCGCTGGAAGTACGCCGCATGCACGACCTCCTCCCAGGTCAGTCGCGCCGACGATGCGCCCAGGCCGCTGATCATTCCGTCGTGGAAGCGCACGTCCGACGGGTTGGTCCCGAGGAGCCCGGCGGACACCGTCGCGAGCCGGTCGCGGATCTGCTCGCACGCGTTCTTGACCGCGCCGCCGTTGAGGTCGGCGCCGGAGCTGGCCGCGGTCGCCGAGGTGTTGGGGACCTTGTCGGTGCGGGTCGGTGCGAGCCGGACTCGGGACAGGGGGACACCCAGTGTGGTCGCCGCGACCTGCAGCATCTTCGTGTGCAGCCCCTGGCCCATCTCGGTCCCACCGTGATTGATCAGGACCGAGCCGTCCTTGTAGACGAGGACGAGCGCGCCGGCCTGATTGAACGCGGTGAGGTTGAACGAGATGCCGAACTTGACGGGGGTGAGGGCCAGCGCGCGCCTGGTGTGCGGGTGCGCCGCGTTGAACGCTTCGATCTCGGCCTCGCGGGCCTCGACATCGCCGGATGCGATGACCTGCTCCCACGCGGTCCGGACGCGATCCGCGTGCCGGACGGGCTGGCCGTAGGGGGTGCTCTGGCCGTCGCCGTAGAAGTTGCGACGCCGCAGTTCTCGGGCGGAGATCCCGAGGCGCGGGGCACACGCACCGAGGATGTCCTCGATGACCAGCATGCCCTGGGGCCCGCCGAATCCGCGGAACGCGGTCTGCGAGGTCTTGTGGCACTGGGCGATCCGACCGTGCACGGCGATGTTCGGGATCCAGTACGCGTTGTCGATGTGGCACAGCGCCCGGGCGAGGACGGGCTCGGAGAGGTCGAGGCTCCAGCCGCCGTCCGCGGTCAGCGTCGCCTCCAGGGCGGTGATGAGGTTGTCCTCGTCGAAGCCCACACGCCAGGTGGCGTGGAACCCGTGCCGCTTGCCCGACATGGTCATGTCCAGGGTGCGGTCGAGCCGGAGTCGGACCGGGCGCCCCGTCAGGGTCGCCCCGAGCGCGGCGATCGCCGCGAAGCCGTGCGGCTGCATCTCCTTGCCGCCGAACGCCCCTCCCATCCGCAGACACTGCACGGTGACGGCATTGCTCGGCAGCCCGAGGACGTGGGCGACGATGTCCTGCGTCTCGGACGGGTGCTGCGTACTGGACTGCACGAAGATCTGGCCGGCCTCGTCGACCTGTGCCAGCGAGGCGTGGGTCTCGAGGTAGAAGTGCTCCTGCCCGGCGAACTCGAACTCGCCGGAGAAGGTGCGCGCGGCCGCCGCGAACCCGGCCTCCGGGTCGCCGCGGCGCACCGTCGGCCGGGAGCCGTGGAAGCTCTCCGCAGCGATCGCATCGCCCAGGGTGATCAGTGAGGCGAGCGGCTCGAGTTCGAGCTCGACGGCCGCGGCGCCCAGACGTGCGGCCTCCAGCGTCTCGCCGAGCACCCAGCAGACGGCGTGCCCGTAGAACATCACCTCGTCCTCGGGGAACAGGGGCTCGTCGTGCTTGATACCGGCATCGTTGACCCCGGGGACGTCGGCGGCGGTCAGCACGCGGACCACGCCGGGAACGCGCAGGGCGGGTTCGGTGTTCAGCGCGACGATCCGGGCGTGGGCGCGGTCGGACTGGACCGGGTAGGCGTGCAGCGCGCCCGGGGTCCGTCCGACGAGGTCGTCGGTGTACAGGGCGGTGCCGGTCACGTGCAGGACGGCGCTCTCGTGCGGCACGTCCTGGCCGACGACGGCGTGCGCGGGGCGTTCGGACAAGTGGCTCATGAGCGATCTCCCCGGGCGTCGGTACCGGTCGAAGCGGTGGACTGCGCGTAGAGCTTCTCGAGGGAGCGGCCCAGCATCTCGGCGCGGTAGCGGCGGGATGCGCGGTGGTCGTCCATCGGGGTGCCCTCGGCGCGCAGGATCTCGGCGGCGGCGAGCACCGTCTCGCGCGACCACGGTCGCCCGATCAGCGCCTGCTCGGTGGCGGTGGCGCGCAGCGGGGTGGCGGCGACGCCGCCGAGGCCGATGCAGGCGCGAGTGATCGTCTCGTCGTGGACCGTCAGCGCGAACGCGACGGCGACGCTGGAGATGTCGTCGAAACGGCGCTTGGCGATCTTGTGGAACGCCGTGACGGGACTGAGCGGCACCGGGATGCGCACGGCCCTGATCAGCTCATCGGGGCGGCGCACCGTCTGCCGGTAGCCGGTGAAGTACTCCGACAGCGGGACCGTGCGTTCCCCGGTCCGCGATGCGAGGATCAGCTGCGCCTCGAGGGCGAGCAGCGCGGGCGGGGTGTCGCCGATCGGCGATCCGGTGCCGAGGTTGCCGCCGAGCGTGGCGGCGTTGCGGATGAGGCGCGACGCGAACTGGGGGAAGACCTGGGCCAGGAGCGGGATCCGGCCGTCCAGTCGGCGTTCGACCTCCGAGAGGGTGAGCGCGGCGCCGATCTCCACGGCGTCGGTGTGGACGGTCAGCTCGCGGAGTTCCGGGAGTCGGTCGATCGCCACGACGAGTGGTTCGCGGCGGCCCTTGAGGTTCACGTCGACGCCGAAGTCCGTGGAGCCCGCCACGAGCACGGGGGACTGGTCCGCGGCGAGCAGGTCGAGGACCTCGGCGAAGGCGGCCGGGCGGACGAAACGTGCTTGTCCGCTGTGGATCTCCGTCCGCTGCGGCGCCGGCGCGGGTGCGGACCTGCGGGTCGCGAGCGGGTCGTCATCGGCGGGTGTCGTGGGGAGTCCGTATGCCGCGTCGCGGATGGGGCGGTATCCCGTGCAGCGGCAGAGGTTTCCGGACAGTGCGTGCAGGTCGAAGCCGTTGGGGCCGTGCTCCTCTTCGTCTGCGGAGCGGCCGTCGGATTGCTCCGGTGCGCGGGAGATCCCGTCCGCGCGGTCCGGCCGGTAGTACTCCGCCGCCATGCTGCAGATGAATCCCGGTGTGCAGTAGCCGCACTGCGATCCGCCGCGCAGCGCCATGGCCTGTTGAACGGGGTGCAATCGGTCCGGGGTTCCGAGCCCCTCGGAGGTGATGACCTCCTGGTCGGCGAGCGCCGCGGCGGGGGTCAGGCAGGCGTTGATGGCCGTCCACCTGGTCCGATCCGCGGGTTCGTCGGGGTCGCCGGGGCGGGCGACGAGGATCGAACACGCACCGCACTCGCCCTCGGCGCAGCCCTCTTTGGCTCCGGTGAGGCCCTGGTCGCGGAGCCAGTCGAGGGCACTGGTGTGCGCCGCGCCGGTGAAGGGTCGGGATCGACCGTTCACGGTCACATGACATCCGGTCAGCGTTTCGGTCACCGCTGCATCCCTACTGAACCGCCGCACGCGGTTCCGACAGGCATGGTTTGCGAGGCTGAGCTGGACCGCTGGTTTTCCATGCGAACACGATCCAGTGCATTTCATGATAGGTGACGGGGCTCACATTGGAAAGTGGTTTTTGGAATCTTCTTTCCGCATCACGGAGTGTGCGCGGGAGCCGTTCCGGCCGGACGCTGCGTCGTTGCAGGTCAGCCGCCGATCAACACGGTGATCGGTCCTCGGATGAAGTAGAGGATGAATCCGATCGAGACAGCCCACAGTAGCCAATGCGCCTTCTGTCCGCGACCGCTGAGGACGCTCAGGAGTGCCCAGGTGATGAAGCCCACGCCGATGCCGTTGGCGATGGAGTAGGTCAGCGGCATGGTGACGATGGTGAGGAACGCGGGCAGCGCCACCGAGAAGTGCGTGAAGTCGATCTCGCGGATCTGGGCGACCATCATCGAGCCGACGACGACCAGCGCCGCGGCGCCGACCTCCATCGGGATCACGCCGATGACCGGCGCGAAGAACATCGAGGCCAGGAACAGAACGCCGGTCACGCAGGCCGCGAGGCCGGTGCGCGCGCCCTCCGCGATTCCGGCGGCCGAATCGACGAAGACGGTGTTCGACGAGCCGGACGAGGCGCCGCCCGCGACCGCGCCGAGACCCTCGACGACGAAGGCGGACCGGATGCGGGGGAAGGTCCCGTCGGGCTGCCCGATCCCGGCCTGCCGCGCCAGGCCGGTCATCGAGCCCATGGCGTCGAAGAAGTTGGTGAAGACCAGCGTGAACACCAGCATGGTGGCCGAGAGTGCGCCGATTCGCTCGAACGCTCCGACCAGGTCGAATTGGCCGATCAGCCCGAAGTCGGGGAGGGCGACGACGTGGCTCGGGAGCTCCGGCGCGCTCAGGTTCCAGCCCTTGGGGTCGGGGTGGTGGGGGTCGCCGACGGTGCCGAGCTTCGCGAAGTGCTGCACGACGATCGCGGCGAGCGTGGCCACGATCATGCCGATCAGGATGGCGCCGGGGATCCGGCGCGCGACCAGGACCGCGATGAGCAGCAGCGCGAAGATGAAGACCGCGGTCGGAAGGGCGTCGATCGACCCGTCGTGACCGAGCTGGACGGGGGGACCCGCGGGCGTGCGGGTCACGAAACCCGAGTTCACGAAGCCGATGAAGGCGATGAACAGGCCGATACCGACCGTGATCGCGGTCTTCAGCTCCGCGGGAACCGCGCGGAAGATCGCCGTTCGGATGCCCGTGGCGCCGAGGACCACGATGATCACGCCGTTGATGATCACGAGGCCCATCGCTTCGGGCCAGGTCACGTCCTTGACCACGGCAACCGCGAGGAAGGAGTTCATCCCGAGGCCGGCGGCCAGGGCGAAGGGCAAGCGCGCGACCAGGCCGAACAGGATGGTGATGACGCCCGCCGTCAGGCCGGTCACGGCGGTGACCTGGACGAATCCCAGCGTGCCGTGGGCGGCGTCGGCCGAGCTGCTGAGGATCAGGGGGTTGAGTACGACGATGTAGGCCATCGCGACGAAGGTGACCAGGCCGCCGCGGAGCTCCCGCGGGAGCGTCGACCCGCGACGGGTGATCTCGAAGAATCTGTCCAGGAAGCCAGTACCGCTTGCGGTGGCGGCCGGCGGTTCGACGCGGTCGTCGGCCGCGTCCGTCTGGGGGCTGGTCATGGTGGTCCTCTCGGTCCGGAACGGGGAGTGGCACCCGTCGGCGCAGATGCTCCGGCGGAGCGGCGAAGATGCTGGGGGCCGATCGCGAACGATCGTCGGGCGGCGCAGACTGCAGTTCCGCCTTCCGGAATTGTGATTCCAGTCACGTTGAGTGAAACACGCTGCCGTGAGGCTGTCAAGAACGTGTTTCGGGAGCGCCTGCGTGACATGTGAGGTGCGACAACGGGTGCCGCGGCCCCGGCGGCACAGGCGCCCTCCGGTGGGGTGGGGTAGTCGTGAGGCGTGTTCCGCGATGTGGATGTGACGTTTCGTATCGGAGAGTTCCCAAATGGACGCGCGTGAGTGAAATCGGAAACTGATACCGCGATACGGAACATTGATCAGAATGAATGTGGGTACTCTCGATACGGAACAGTTGGATTCTGCACGGAGTGCATCGCACGGCAGGGGGAGCGGATGGCGGGCAAGTCCACGACCGGAGTGCAGTCCGTCGAGCGCGCCTTCGAATTGCTCGAACTGATGGGACGCGCGGGCGGCGAGTGCTCGCTGAGTGAACTGTCGGCCGGTACGCCCCTCCCGCCGCCCACCATCCATCGGCTGCTCCGCACGCTCGTCGGGATCGGGTACGTCCGCCAGCTCTCGAACCGTCGGTACGCCCTGGGGCCGCGGCTGATCCGGCTCGGTGAGGTCGCCAACCGGCAGCTCGGCGCGGTCGCCGTGCCGGTTCTGCAGTCGCTCGTCGACGAGCTGGAGGAGACCGCGAGCCTCGCGGTCCTCGACGGCGACATGGTCATCTACACCGGGCAGGTGCCCTCGCCCCACAGCATGCGCACCAACAACGAGGCGGGCCGCCGGGTGAACCTGCACAACAGCGGGGTCGGCAAGGCGGTGCTCGCCGAGCTGGACGACGCCCGGATCGTCAAGCTCATCGGCCAGGCCGGCATCCCCGCCTCGACGCCGCACAGCGTCAGCACTCTGTCGGGTGTGTTCGCCGAGGTCGAGGCCGTGCGCGCGCGGGGCTACTCGATCGACGACGAGGAGCAGGAGGTCGGTGTCCGCTGCTTCGCCATGGCCGTGCCCGGCGCGCCCACTCCGATGGCGGTCGGCATCTCGGGTCCGGTGTCGCGCTTGGGCGAGGGCTTCGAGGAGCGCGCCATCCCCGCCCTGCAGCGCGCCACCGCCATCATCTCCGACGCACTGATCGGTGCCCGCGAGATCTGACGATCAGAGCGTCCACTCGATGCCGCCGCGGTGCCCGTGTCGGCTCGCGTCGAGGTGCTCGAGGGGATTGGAGTCGCGGTGATCGGAACCGGAATGGATCGCGGCATCGCGCAGTTGTGCAGGCCATCGCGAAAGCGGTAGTGGCACAGGCATACGGAGGACCGCGATCGGTCCGGACGCCGTGGGGCCGCGAGGTCCGATCGCCGTCGGCGACGAGGTCGTCGTCTACCGGGGCGACGGGGTCTACGCCTCGGCCGCGATCCAGCAGGCGCGGGCGGTGCTGCCGAAGCCCGCGGGACTGGGCTGGGAGGACGCGGCGGGACTCCTGCTGACGGGCGCGACGGCATGGGACGCCGTCGAGCGCATCGGACTCGCAGCGGGCGACACGGTGCTCATCCACGGCGCGGCCGGCGGGGTGGGGCGGATCGGCAGCGGATCGTCACGATCGCGGGGTTCGGCCGCGCCGCCCAGGACGGCTTCCTCGCGATCGGTGGCCCCGACCCCGAGAGCGCGCGCATCCGGGATGAGGCCCGCGGCCCGCTGTTGGACCTTGCGGGAGAGGGGGCCGTGGTGAACGCGATCGCCAAGACCTTCCCGCTCGCCGACGCCGCGTCAGCGCACACCGAACTGAAGGAGGCGCACCCGATCGGGAAGTTCATCCTGATTCCGTGACCCCGCGGCACTGCGATGCCGGCGCCTCCGCGGGGCCGATTAGGCTGGAGTGCATGAAGAAGGTGGCGATCCTCGACTACGGCTCCGGCAACATCCGGTCCGCGCATCGCGCGATGGAGCGGGCCGGCGCGGAGGTCACCGTCACCGCCGACCCGACCGTCGCGCTCGCCGCCGACGGCCTCCTCGTGCCCGGGGTAGGCGCGTACGAGGCGTGCATGGCGGGTCTGAAATCGGTGCAGGGCGACCGGATCATCGGCGAGCGGCTCGCCGGCGGCCGGCCGGTCATGGGGATCTGCGTGGGCATGCAGATCCTGTTCGACAAGGGCATCGAGTTCGGCGTCGAGACGGACGGCTGCGGGGAGTGGCCCGGCACCGTCGAACGGCTCCGAGCGGCGGTCGTGCCGCACATGGGGTGGAACACCGTCGAGGCCCCGGAGGGGTCCAGGCTGTTCGCCGGCACCGATGCGGACACCCGGTTCTACTTCGTGCACTCGTACGCGGTGCAGCGGTGGGAACTCGACATCGCCGATCACATTCGTGCGCCCAAGGTCACGTGGGCGGACCACGGCGGCCGGTTCGTGGCGGCCGTCGAGAACGGGCCGCTGTGGGCCACGCAGTTCCACCCGGAGAAGAGCGGGGACGCCGGTGCGATCCTCCTGAAGAACTGGGTGGACACCCTGTGACCGGCAAGCGCGGTCTGTCCCTGGGCCGGCTCGCACTGTTCTCACTCGGAGCCGCGGTCGCCGTACTCGCGTTGTGCGTCGTCCTCCTGAACGTGCTGCGCCCGAGCCCCCCGATCGCGCTGCTCATCGTCGCTGCCGGGCTGGTCGGGGCCGTCGCCGCGATGGGGATCGTCGCCAACCGCATCGTCGGGCGGGCCACGGCGGGGCAGGACGACGAGAATCGGGATGACGCGACCCACTAGGCTGGAGACGTGAGTCTGGTACTTCTTCCCGCAGTCGATGTTGCCGACGGTCGGGCCGTCCGCCTGGTACAGGGGGAGGCCGGCAGTGAGACGGCGTACGGGTCACCCCGCGATGCCGCCCTCGCCTGGCAGAACGACGGTGCGGAGTGGGTCCACCTCGTCGATCTCGACGCGGCGTTCGGGAAGGGCTCCAACCGCGAGCTGCTCGCCGGCGTGATCGGTGAGCTGGACGTCAAGGTCGAGCTGTCCGGCGGCATCCGCGACGACGACTCGCTGGCGGCGGCTCTCGCGACCGGGTGCACCCGGGTCAACCTCGGCACCGCGGCGATCGAGAACCCGCAGTGGTGCGCGAGCGCCATCGCCCGGTACGGCGACCGGATCGCCGTGGGCCTCGACGTCAAGCAGATCGACGGCCAGTGGCGCCTGCGCGGGCGCGGCTGGGTCACCGACGGTGGCGACCTGTGGGAGGTGCTCGCGCGCCTCGACAAGGACGGCTGCAGCCGTTACGTCGTCACCGATGTCTCGAAGGACGGCACGCTGACCGGCCCCAACCTCGATCTGTTGGCCGCCGTCGCGAACGCCACCGACGCGCCCGTCGTCGCCTCCGGCGGCATCTCCGCACTCGAGGACCTCACCGCGATCGCGACGCTCGTCGACAGGGGTGTCGACTCCGCGATCATCGGCAAGGCCCTGTACGCGGGCCGGTTCACGCTGCCCGAGGCGCTGGCGGCGGTGTCGGGCTAGTGGCCGGATTCCCCGTGGGCTTCTCCGGTGACCCGGACCGGCTCCTGGCGCTGGCGGGTCAGGCGCTCGACGGTGCCGCGCAGCGGTTCATCGAGGGCGTGGGGGCGCCGGCATCGGTCGCCAAGGGCCCGGCCGACTTCGCCACCGATCTCGACCTCGAGCTCGAGCGCCGGATCGCGGGCGCCGTCGCCGAGTCCACCGGGGTGCCGGTGCACGGCGAGGAGTACGGCGGCCCGGCGGTCGACGAGGGCACCGTCTGGGTGCTCGACCCGATCGACGGCACCTTCAACTACTCCGCGGGCTACCCGGCCACGGGCACGCTGCTCGGCCTGCTCCACGACGGGCGGCCGGTCGCGGGGCTCGCGTGGTTCCCCCTGGTCGGGGACTCCTTCTCCGGCCACGTGCAGGGCCCGGTCCGCAACCGCGGTAAGGCGTTACCGCCGCTGGACGACGGCGGACTCGACGACGCGATGATCGCGGTCGGCAGCTTCAGCCGAGGCAGCAAGGGGCACTTCCCGGGCGACTACCGCTACGCCATCCTCGGCGAGGTGTCGCGTCGGGTCGCTCGGGTCCGGCAGTTCGGATCGACGGGGGTGGACCTCGCGTACACCGCGGCGGGCGTGCTCGGGGGCGCCGTCGTGTTCGGCCACCATCCCTGGGACAACGCCGCCGGTGCCGCCCTGGTGCTCGCGGGCGGCGGCCGCGTGACCGACCTCGCGGGCGAGGAATGGCATGTCGGTGCCGATTCGGTGCTCGCCGGGTCACCCGCCGTCCACGCCGAGCTGCTGACCGTCGTCCGGTCGGTCGGCGCACCGTCGGACTATCGCGGTGATCCGGGGCACGGAACCCTCAGCTACTGAACCACTTTCGAAGGAGGCGGAACCGATGACGGTGGCCGTGCGCGTGATCCCGTGCCTGGACGTCGACGACGGGCGCGTCGTCAAGGGCGTCAACTTCCAGAACCTGCGCGACGCGGGCGATCCCGTCGAGCTCGCGGCCGCGTACGACGCGCAGGGCGCGGACGAGCTGACCTTCCTCGATGTGACCGCGTCGAGCTCGGGCCGCGGCACCATGCTCGAGGTCGTGCGCCGCACTGCGGAGCAGGTGTTCATCCCGCTCACCGTGGGCGGCGGCGTGCGCTCCGTCGAGGACGTCGACACCCTGCTCCGCGCCGGCGCGGACAAGGTGTCCGTCAACACCGCCGCGATCGATCGACCCGAATTGCTCAAGGAACTGTCGAACCGGTTCGGCAGCCAGTGCATCGTGCTCTCCGTCGACGCCCGCACCGTCCCGGACGGTGACGAGCCGACACCGTCGGGCTGGGAGGTCACCACGCACGGCGGGCGCCGGGGCACGGGCCTCGACGCCATCGAATGGGCCCGCCGCGGTGAGGAACTCGGCGTCGGTGAGATCCTGCTCAACTCCATGGACGCCGATGGCACCAAGGCCGGATTCGACCTCCGGATGATCGGGGCGGCCCGTGCAGCGGTGCACATCCCCGTCATCGCGTCCGGGGGCGCCGGCGCGGTCGACCACTTCGCCCCCGCCGTCGAGGCCGGCGCGGACGCGGTGCTGGCCGCCAGTGTCTTCCACTTCGGGGACATGACGATCGGGCAGGTCAAGGCCGAGATGGCGACGCACGGTCTGGTGGTCCGACGGTGACCGCGCTCGACGGTGCCATCGCCGCACGGCTCAAGCGCAACGCCGACGGGCTCGTCGCCGCCATCGCCCAGGAGGAGGGCACCGGCGATGTGCTCATGATGGCGTGGATGAACGACGAGGCCCTCGCGCTCACCCTCGCCACCCGCAGGGGCACCTACTACTCGCGATCCCGGAAGCAGCTGTGGGTCAAGGGCGAGACCTCGGGACACGTGCAGGAGGTCCGCGACGTCCGTCTCGATTGCGACGGGGACACGGTGCTCCTGACCGTCCGGCAGACGGGGCCCGCCTGCCACACCGGCACGCACACCTGTTTCGACGGCGACCTGCTGCTCGGCCGGGAGTGAGCGCTACGCGCTGAGCGTGCGGAGGAAGGCGAGCGTCTCCTCGACGTGCGCCACCGCGCGGAGCTCGCCGATCACGATGTGGAGCACGGTCCCGTCGGTGTCGATGAGGAAGGTCCGCCGCTTGACCGGCGCCACGGAGTACCGGCCGCGCAGCACGCCGTACTCGGCCGCGACGGCACCGTCGGCGTCGGTGAGCAACGGGAAGCCGGGCTCCATGACGTCGGCGAAGGCCTGCGTCCGGGCGGGCGGGTCCAGGCTGATGCCGATCCGCGCGGCACCGCGCCGGTCGAATTCCTCACCCGCGGCGCGGAACCGGTCGACCTCGGCGACGCAGACGGGCGAACCGGCGGTGAGGTAGAAGAACACGGCGGCGCGGCCGTCGCCGCGGAGCTCGGAGAGGGTCCGGACGGTGCCGGTCCGGTCGGGCAGTGCGAACTCGGGGGCCTGCTGGCCTATGCGCATGGCCACGAACCTACCGGCACTGGGATACTGGCAGGCGATGAGTACCGCACAGCAGCCGAACCTGCAGCCCGATGGCGCGACCACCAGCCCGGAGGAGTTCCGCGCGCTCGCGGACCGGCACCGCGTGGTGCCCGTGATCCGCACGGTGCTCGCCGACGCCGAGACCCCGTTGTCGGCGTACCGCAAGCTCGCGGGTGGCCGCCCCGGCACCTTCCTGCTGGAGTCCGCCGCCGCGGGTCAGTCCTGGAGCCGATGGTCCTTCGTCGGCGCTCCGGCGCCGTCCGCGCTGACCGTGGTCGACGGGGTCGCCACCTGGATCGGGAAGGCGCCGGCCGGCGCACCGTCGGGCGGCGATCCGATCGCCGCACTCGGGGAGGTGCTGCGGCTCCTGAGCTCCGAGCGGATCGAGGGACTGCCCCCGCTCAACGGCGGCATGGTCGGTTACCTCGCCTACGACGCCGTGCGGCGTCTGGAGCGGCTGCCCGACACCACGGTCGACGATCTGCACCTTCCCGAGATGGTCTGGCTGCTGGCCACCGATCTGGCGGCGATCGACCACCACGAGGGGACGATCACGCTCATCGCCAATGCGGTCAACTGGGACGGCTCCGCCGATCGGGTCGACGAGGCGTATGCGGACGCCGTGCGCCGGCTCGACGCCATGGAGGCGGCGCTCGCGGCGCCGCTGGCCTCGTCCGTCGCGTCGTTCACCCGGCCCGAGCCGGACGTGACCGCGCAGCGCACCGTCGAGGAGTACAGCGCGATCGTCGAGAAGCTGGTCGGCGACATCGAGGCCGGCGAGGCCTTCCAGGTGGTGCCCTCGCAGCGCTTCTCCGTGCCCTCGGACGCCGACCCGATCGACGTCTACCGTGTGCTGCGCGCCTCGAATCCGAGCCCGTACATGTACCTGGTGCAGGTTCCGGCGCCCGACGGTGCGCTCGCCTTCTCCATCGTCGGTTCGAGTCCCGAGGCGCTGGTCACGGTGTCCGACGGTGTCGCCACCACGCACCCGATCGCGGGAACCCGCTGGCGCGGTGCGACCGCGGAGGAGGACCTCCTGCTGGAGAAGGACCTGCGGGCGGACGAGAAGGAGAACAGCGAGCACCTGATGCTCGTGGACCTCGGCCGCAACGACCTCGGCCGCGTTTGCACGCCGGGCACCGTCCGGGTCACCGACTACCGCCGGATCGAGCGGTACAGCCATGTCATGCACCTCGTCTCCACCGTGTCGGGCGACCTCGCGGACGGCAAACAGGCCCTCGACGCCGTCGCGGCGTGCTTCCCCGCGGGCACCCTCACCGGGGCGCCCAAGGTCCGGGCCATGGAACTGATCGACGAGGCCGAGATCACCCGCCGCGGCCTGTACGGCGGCATCGTCGGGTACCTCGACTTCGCCGGCGACGCGGACACCGCGATCGCGATCCGCACCGCGATCCTCAAGGACGGGACCGCGTACGTGCAGTCGGGTGGTGGCGTCGTCGCCGATTCGGTGGGCGAGTACGAGTACAACGAGTCGCGCAACAAGGCGCTCGCCGCGCTCAAGGCGGTGGCAGCGGCGAACACCATGCGTGCGGTCTCGGAGGAGGCACGATGAAATCGAAACGGAACCTGGCACTGGTCGCGCTCCTGTTGGCCGGCGCCGCGGGCGCCGCCTGGGGCTCGGGCCGGATGTCGTGGATGGGCGTCACGCTGGCCGACGGGCTGTCGGCCGAACGATCGATGTCGGTCGCCGGGCACACCTGGGCGCCCGCGCTGTCGGCGCTGTGGCTGGTCTTCCTCGCCGCCATCGCGGCCGGGCTGGCGCTCAAGACCTGGGCTCGCGCGCTGGTGGCGGTGATCGTCGCGGCCGCGGCGATCGGCACGGCGTACCCCGCGCTGACGGTGCTCACCCAGGAGCCCGACATCGGATACCTGGAGAAGATCCTGCGCGGCGGCGCCGTGATGGGCAACAAGGACTACATCTCCGCCGTGTCCAGGGCCCCGGCGGGCCCGTCGGTCGCGCTGGTCGCGGCACTCCTCGCCGTCCTCGCCGCGGCCCTGCTGGTGCGGGGACTGCGCGCCGGAGGAATGGGGGCGAAGTACGTCTCGCCCGCGGCCCGTCGCGCCCAGCTGGAGCAGCGCGTCTTCGACGATGCCGCGGCGGAGGAGGCCTCGGAGCGGGACCTCTGGGACGCCCTCGACGGTGGCGAGGACCCGACGACGACGGGCGTCGCCGAGGCGGCGCCGGGGCAGCAGTCCTCGCGCGAAGGGGCCGCGCCCGAGCGCCCGCGGACGGAGGGCTAACCTTGGAGCACGCTGCACGCTCCACGAAAGGCCCGCTGCCGTGACATCACCCACTGTTCTCGACTCGATCATCGAGGGTGTGCGCGCGGACGTGGCGGCCCGTGAAGCACGGCTCGACCTCGCCGCGGTGAAGGCCGCCGCCAAGGCTGCGGAGCCCGCGCTCGACGCCACCGCCGCGCTGCGCGCCCCCGGCATCGCGGTCATCGCGGAGGTCAAGCGGGCGAGCCCGTCGAAGGGCGAGCTCGCGGGTATCGCGAATCCGGCCGCGCTGGCCTCGGAGTACGAGGCGGGCGGAGCGCGTGCGATCAGCGTGCTCACCGAGGAGCGCCGGTTCAAGGGCTCGCTGGCCGATCTCGACGCGGTGCGCGACCGGGTGCGGATCCCGGTGCTGCGCAAGGACTTCATCGTGTGCCCGTATCAGATCCACGAGGCTCGCGCCCACGGCGCGGACCTGGTGCTGCTCATCGTGGCGGCGCTGGAGCAGCCCGTTCTCGTGTCGCTGCTCGACCGCGTCGAATCGCTCGGTATGACGGCCCTGGTCGAGGTGCACACCGAGGACGAGGCGGACCGCGCGCTCGAGGCGGGCGCCACCGTGATCGGCGTCAACGCCCGCAACCTCAAGTCCCTCGATGTCGACCCCGAGACCTTCGGCCGCATCGCGCCCGGCCTGCCCTCCTCGGTGATCAAGATCGCCGAGTCGGGTGTGCGCGACAGCCGTGACCTGCTCACCTACGCGGGCCAGGGCGCAGACGGGGTGCTGGTCGGCGAGGGGCTGGTGACGGCTGGCGATCCGCGGACCGCGGTCGCCGACCTGGTCACGGCCGGCTCCCACCCCAGCTGCCCGCGCCCCGCGCGATGATGCGCTGACGAGGTCGTCCGCCCAGGAGTGGCATAGACCACTTGCGTCGTCAAAGGTAATGTGCACCACATGATGCTCCCGCGCACGAGGCACGCCGAGCCGCCCCGCTACTTTCGCGCGAAGTTGGAACTGCAACGCCGGATCGACCGATTGGGACACGGCGACACACTGCCGGCCGAGCGCCGGCTCGCGGAGGATCTCGGCGTCTCCCGCACCACGCTCCGCAAGGCCCTGGCCGAGCTGTCCGCGGAGGGCGTACTGCGCCGCGAACACGGCAGCGGGACGTACGTGGCGCCGCCGAAGGTGGTGCGGGTGCGGCAGCTGACCTCGCTGAGCGAGGACGTCGGCGTCGACGGCAAAACGGTGGACTCGCGAGTGCTGGCGTGCGACCACGTCCCGGCGGACGCGGAGACGCAGGCGGCGCTCGGTCTGCCGCGCGGGGCACGCGTGTACCGGGTGACGAGGCTGCGCATCGTCGACGACGAGCCGCTCGCCATCGAGATCGCGCACCTGCGCGGACCACTGCGCGGGCTGGCGGGGCGCTTGGCGCAGGACGGTGCCTCGCTGTACGAGGCGCTGCGGGTGCACTACTCGCGGGAGATCGCGGCGGTGGAGGACACGGTGGAGACGGCGCTCGCGTCCCCGGACGAGGCGGAGCTGCTGCAAGTGCCGACGGCGCACCCGATGCTGATGGTCCACCGGCTGGCGCGCGGGGCGGACGGTATCGCTCTCGAGTGGACGCGCAGCGTCTATCGGGGGGACCGGTTCACGTTCGTCGCCCGCGCGACGACGGGTCCGGCCGCGACGACGGGCCGATAGCGGATCGGGGACCGTCGGCGAGAGTGGTGGTAATGCCCGGAAACATTCGTCGGGCAGAGGGTTTCGCGGAATGATTGGCGTCGCCGTGATTCCACTTTGACGGGATGGGGATAATCGTCGTGTGAGCCTCCCTGAAGCGAGTACCGGACTGTCCCAGCGATCGGCCTATGAGCCGGACGGGGCCGGTCATTGGGGTGCCTGGGGCGGTCGGCACGTGCCCGAGGCACTGATGGCCGTGATCGAGGAGGTCACCGCCGAGTTCGAGAAGGTCCGCAGTGACGACGGCTTCCTCGACGAGCTGGACCGCCTGCAGCGGCAGTACACCGGGCGTCCGTCGCCGCTGTACCCCTGCGTGCGCCTGAACGAGCACGCGGGTGGCGCGCAGCTCTACCTCAAGCGCGAGGACCTCAACCACACCGGCAGCCACAAGATCAACAACGTGCTCGGACAGGTGCTCCTCGCCAAGCGCATGGGCAAGCCGCGGGTGATCGCCGAGACCGGTGCGGGCCAGCACGGCGTCGCGACGGCCACCGCCTGCGCTCTGCTCGGGATCGAGTGCGTCGTCTACATGGGCAAGGTCGACACGGATCGCCAGGCGCTCAATGTCGCGCGGATGCGTCTGCTCGGTGCCGAGGTGATCGCCGTCGCCTCCGGTTCCGCATCGCTCAAGGACGCCATCAACGAGGCGCTGCGCGACTGGGTGAGCAACGCCGACACCACGTACTACTGCTTCGGCACCGCCGCGGGCCCGCACCCGTTCCCGCTCATGGTCCGCGATCTGCAGCGCATCGTCGGCATGGAGGCGCGCGCGCAGGTGCTCGACGCCGCGGGCCGCCTGCCCGACGCCGTGGTCGCCTGCGTGGGCGGTGGGTCGAACGCGATCGGCATCTTCCACCCGTTCATCGGCGACGCGGGCGTCCGGCTCGTCGGCTGTGAGGCCGCCGGCGACGGCGTCGAGACCGGCCGGCACGCCGCGACCTTCACCGGTGGCAGCCCCGGTGCCTTCCAGGGTGCCTACTCGTATCTGCTGCAGGACGAGGACGGCCAGACCATCGAGTCGCACTCGATCTCGGCCGGCCTGGACTACCCGGGCGTCGGCCCGGAGCACGCGCAGCTCAAGGAGGACGGCCGCGCGGAGTACGTGCCGATCACCGATGCCCAGGCGATGGACGCCTTCGCGCTGCTGTGCCGCACCGAGGGGATCATCCCCGCGATCGAGTCGGCGCACGCCGTGGCGGGCGCGCTCGAACTGGGACGCGAGCTCGGTCCCGGCGCGGTGATCGTGGTGAACCTGTCCGGCCGGGGCGACAAGGACGTCGACACGGCGGGGAAGTGGTTCGGACTGCTCGACGAACAGGGTGAGGTCGTCGGCCAGAAGGTGGTCGGCGCGGATCTGAACACGGAGCTGCGGAACGCGGAGTTCGAGGGGGAGAACAAGTGAGCGCACTCGCACCGGTCTTCGAGCAGTGCCGTACGGACAACCGCGCGGCATTGGTGACCTACCTGCCCTGCGGGTACCCGACCAAGCAGGGCGGCATCGATACCGTGGTCGCCATGGCGGAGTCCGGCGCCGACATCGTCGAGCTGGGTGTCGCCTACAGCGATCCCGTGATGGACGGCCCCGTCATCCAGCGCGCCGCCGACGACGCGTTGCGCGGCGGCATCCGGGTGCGCGACATCTTCGCCTACGCGGAGGCGGTCGCCACCGCGGGCGCCGCTCCGGTCGTGATGGCGTACTGGAACCCCGTGCTCAAGTACGGCGTCGAGGCCTTCGCCCGCGACCTCGCCGCTGCGGGCGGCAAGGGCCTGATCACGCCGAACCTCATTCCCGAGGAGGCCGACGAGTGGATCGCGGCGGCCGATCGGCACGGACTCGACAAGATCTTCCTGGTCGCGCCGTCGTCGACCCCGGAGCGGCTCGCGATGACGGCCGACGCGTCGTCGGGCTTCCTGTACGTCGCGTCGACGATGGGCGTCACCGGTGCGCGGGACGCGGTCGACAATGTCGCGCCCGAGCTCGTGGCCCGCGTGCGTGCGGTGTCGGACATCCCTGTGGGCGTGGGCCTCGGCGTGCGCTCGCGCGAGCAGGCCGCCGAGATCGCCGCGTACGCGGACGCGGTCATCGTGGGCTCCGCACTGGTGAGCGCCGCGGGCGAGTCGCTCGACGCGGTGCGCAACCTCACCGCGGAACTGGCCGTGGGGGTGCGATCTGGCCGCTGATTCCACCGGACACCGCGGCGCACGTCGCCGGACGAGTTGGCGGCGGCTCGCACGGTACACCTGGCGCGAGCTGACGGATGTGGGCGAGTGGCGGACCGCCGGCATAGCCGAGTTCGCCTTCACCACGGAGGCGATCCGGTTCATCCACGGCACCGGTCTGCTACGGATCGCCATCGCGTCCTTGGCGATGATGATGCTGCCGCTGGCCCTGGTCATGCAGTTCAATCCGATGGGGCCGCACGGCGTCGTCCTGCGGACCGTCCAAGTCGGCTCGGCGCTGCTGGGATTCGGGCTCGGGCTGCAATGGTTGAAGGGCAGATGGCCGACCGCCCGGCAGGCGATCAAGTTCCTCCTGCTCGCGGATCTCCTCATCGGCGTCGCCGCGTCCGTGCTGTCCGATCCCACGGCGCGGATCTGCGGAGCGATCCACCTCGCCATGCTGGGGCTGTTCGCCGCCTTCTTCCTCGGTTGGCGAGTCCTCCTGGTGCACTGCATCTACTCGCTGCTGCTCATCGGTGGTCTCACCGCCTACGCCATCGCGTTCGACGGGCGCACGCTGCTCGATCTGTACGTGTACACGACCCCCGCGATCGCGACGGTCGTCGGACTGCCCGTGATCATTCAGGTGGTCGTGGAGGCCGGCCGGGCCGGCATAACGCGGGTGTCCAAGGAGTGGTACATGGACAGCCTGACCGGCGTGTACAACCGGCGCGGCATGGATCTCGCGGTTCGGCGCGCGACGGCCCGGCACGGTGGTTCCGACGGTGTCTTCGTGGTGGGCGCACTGGACCTCGACGAGTTCAAGCTCTTCAACGACACCCGCGGGCATTTCGCCGGGGACGAGCTGCTCAGCACCGTCGCCGCCCGGCTGCACTCGGTACCGCGCCTGATCGTCGCGCGCAACGGCGGGGACGAGTTCAGTGTTCTGGCCATCCGGTCCGATGCGGAGGCGGCGCAGCGCACCGTCGAACAGCTTCGCGCGCTCGTTCGGCAGCGGACGGGTGGCCCCGAGGCCCCGGGGCTCCCGGCCAGTATGGGCATCGTGCTCGCCCCGGTCGACGACCGTGACCGGCTCGATTCGCTGGCGGCGGACGCCGACGAGGCGCTGTACGAGGCGAAGCGCAGTGCGACCGACGCCGTCATCGTGCGGCGCCCCGGGCACGTTCGGGGCGACGGGTGAGCGCGGGTACCGCCGACGAGTGGGAGTGAGCGCCGTCACCGGAGGGAATCGGAGGTGAGAATCGGACCCGCGGACCGGTAAGCTGGACCGTTGTGATTACCGCGACCGACCTCGAAGTGCGCGCCGGCGTCCGCACCCTGCTGACCGCGCCCGGCGACCAGTTGCGTGTGCAGGCGGGCGACCGGATCGGCCTCGTCGGCCGCAACGGCGCCGGCAAGACCACCACCATGCGCATCCTGGCGGGGGAGGGCGAGCCCTACGCGGGGCGGATCATCTCCTCCGGCGACGTCGGCTACCTGCCGCAGGATCCGCGCGAGGGCGACCTCGACGTGCTCGCGAAGGACCGGGTGCTCTCGGCCCGCGGGCTGGATCAGATCGTCGCCCAGATGGCCAAGCAGCAGGTCCGGATGGCGGAGCTCGTCGGCGACGAGCTCGACACGGCGGTGCGCAAGTACGGCAATCTCGAGGAGCGCTTCTCCTCGCTGGGCGGCTACGCCGCCGAGTCCGAGGCCGCCAGGATCTGCAACAGCCTGGCCCTGCCGGACCGGGTGCTCGAGCAGCCGCTGCGCACGCTCTCGGGCGGCCAGCGCCGCCGCGTCGAACTGGCGCGCATCCTGTTCGCCGCGTCCGACGGCTCGGGCGGCAAGTCCGACACCACGCTGCTCCTCGACGAGCCGACCAACCACCTCGACGCCGACTCCATCGGCTGGCTGCGCACCTTCCTGCAGAACCACGACGGAGGCCTCATCGTGATCAGCCACGACGTGGACCTGCTCGCCGATGTCGTGAACCGCGTCTGGTTCCTGGACGCCGTGCGCGGCGAGGCGGACGTCTACAACATGGGCTGGAAGAAGTACATCGACGCCCGCGCCACCGACGAGCAGCGTCGTCGTCGTGAGCGCGCCAACGCGGAGAAGAAGGCGGGCGCGTTGCGCGTGCAGGCCGCGAAGATGGGCGCCAAGGCGACCAAGGCCGTCGCCGCGCAGAACATGCTGCGCCGCGCCGAGCGGATGATGAGCGAGCTCGACGACGTGCGCGTCGAGGACAAGACCGCGCGGATCAAGTTCCCCGCTCCGGCGCCCTGCAGCAAGACGCCGCTCATGGTCAAGAACCTCACCAAGACCTACGGCTCCCTGGAGATCTTCACCGGTGTCGACTTCGCCATCGACAAGGGCTCGCGCGTCGTCGTGTTGGGTCTCAACGGCGCGGGTAAGACCACGCTGCTCAAGCTCCTGGCGGGCGTCGAGACGCCGGACACGGGGGGCCTCGAGCCCGGCCGCGGCCTGAAGATCGGCTACTTCGCGCAGGAGCACGACACCCTCGACGACGAGGCCTCCGTGTGGGACAACATCCGGCACGCGTCCCCGGACGCGGGGGAGCAGGACCTGCGCGGACTGCTCGGCGCGTTCATGTTCACGGGCCCGCAGCTCGAGCAGCCCGCGGGCACGTTATCGGGTGGTGAGAAGACCCGACTCGCTCTGGCGGGCCTCGTCTCCTCGGCCGCGAACGTCCTGCTCCTCGACGAGCCGACGAACAACCTGGACCCCGTCAGCCGCGAGCAGGTGCTCGAGGCGCTGCGCTCCTACGAGGGCGCCGTCGTGCTGGTGACGCACGACCCGGGCGCGGCGGAGGCGCTGAACCCGGAGCGCGTCATCCTGCTGCCCGACGGCACCGAGGACCACTGGAACGCCGAGTACCAGGAGCTCATCGAGCTGGCGTGAGCCCGTCCGGGGTCACAGGAGCAGCGACCCGATCAGGTAGCTGATCAGCATCGTCGCGACCCCGACGAGCACGGTGCGCACGATGAGCCGGCGGACGGAGATGCGGCTTCGTCGACCGGCGATCACCGATGTCAGGATCAACGACGCGATCACGGCGATCGCGATCGCCCACACCTCGACACCCACCGGAACCGACACCGTCAGTACCAAGGGGACGAGCGCGCCACTGATGTACGCGAGGGACGACGACGCCCCCGCCCACGCAGGGTGCCAGGCGGGGATCGGCCGGACGATGCCGTGCTCGTACTCCAGCTGTGCCGCCAGTGCGTCGCGTGCGCTGAGCTGCTCCGCAATGTCCGCTGCGGCGGCCGCGTCCAGGCCTCTCGACTCCCAGTACGCCGCGAGTTCCGCCAACCCGTCGTCGGGATCCGCGGCCAGCTGAGCGCGCTCCTCGTCGATGATGTGCGCCTCGGACTCGCGCTCGGCCTCGGCCTCCGCCCATTTCGCACCCCCGACGGCGAACGATCCGGCGACCGTGGCCGCGCAGGCGGCCGTCATCAGCACCGCATCGCCGGCGCCCGATCCGACGAAGCCCTCGAGGAGCCCGGCGGTGCCGATGATGCCGTCGTTCGCGTCGACGGCCCAACTCCGGGGCGACGACGATCGGCGCATCCGATACCGGGCCCGCGACCAGGCGGACCGGCGCGGCGCGAGCGGACCGTCGACCATTGCGGTGATGCTACCCGCGGACGGACCCGTGCCCCCGCACCGTCACGCGCGTTCCGCGTAGACGAGATCGTTGTTCTCGTACCCCATCGGCGGGCCGACGAATCGCCCGCCGCAGGTGACCATGAACAGGGTCTCGGGCCCGTCGAGCCGGTTCAGGTCGTCCGTGGGCAGCACGCCCTTGTTCACCGAGACGGTGCGAGTGACCCGGTAGGCGATCCGTGCGCCGTCCTTGCCGGTGAGCTCGACCCGATCGCCGGTTTTCAAGGCGGAGAACCGCTTCGCGTACCCGACGCCCTGCCGGGCGTCGTCGACGTGCCCGGAGAGCACCACCGCTCCCGCGCCCGAGCCCGGGAGCGCCGAGTCGACCCACCAGCCGACGCGGCTCACGTCCGTCGGCGGGTACAGGGCGCCCTGCGAGTCCGTCGCGACCGCGTCGATCGGGGCGTCCGCGCCGCCGACGGTGACCGTGACCGGCGTCGTCGGCTCGCTCGCGGTCGCGGCGACCGGCGGCCGCAGGTCGCTCTGCGCAGACGGATTCGACGACGGTGCGCTCGCCGCCCCGTCGACGGTGCTGCCGCATCCCAGCAGGGACAGCACCGCGGCGGCGGAGACGACGAGCGCTGCCGTGCGGCGCGACATCAGGCGGTCCGCCCGGACGGGATCGAGGCGATCGGTACGCGGACGCCGGGGTTGCGGACGACGGGCCCGGCACCGATCCTCGAGTTGGTCACCCGGACCTGGAACTGCGGGGTGAGGCGCACCTCGAAGGCGACGGCAGCGGCGTCCCGGACGTAGCCGGCGGGTGCCGCGGTCTCGGTGGCCCGGTAGCACCCCGACGGGAGCGAGAACGACGCAATGCCGTTCGCGCCCGTCGTGACCGCGCGGACGGCCTCGTCGCTGCCGCAGCGGGAGATCACGAACGATGCTCCGGCCAGCGGGGCGCCGGTGATCCGGTCGGTCTTGACGAGGGTGCCGTTGGTCTCCACCTCGCCCGGCGGGATCGTGACGCCGCACCGGAATCGGAACGCGAGGCGGTTCACGGCGTTGCCCTCCACTCGGGAGTACGCGTTCGGGCCGAGCAGGACGCACGACGACGGCCAGGCCGTGGGAACGACGCTGACGCAATCGCGCGGGAAGGCACCGCCGCCGTTGCCGCCGCTGTCGGTGCGGGCACCGCCCAGGGGACGCCAGCTGTCGCACTCGGCGACGGCGTACTCGGACGGGACACCGTTCCCGTTCTGGTCGCGGGCGGTGATCGTGAAACGCACGCCCGCGGTCGGCGGTGGGCTCGTCGTGGTGGTCGGCGGGACGATGCCACCGCGCTCGAGCACGAACCGGAATTCGGCCCGGCCGGAGTCCGTGGTGATCGTCTGGACGACGGGCGAGAGCAGGCGCCAGTTGGTCGGCGTGTGATCCATCCGGGCGCTGACGCAGCGGCCCGTGACCGTGGTCGCGCCACCGTCGGCGAGCGCGGCCCCGGGGCCGCCCTTGCAGCCCTGGACGTACACCGTCGCGCCCGGCACGCTCGCGCCCCGCGGGTCGACGATGCGCACCGCACCGACGGTGAGCAGTCCGGGTGGGCCCTGCGGCGGCATCGTCGTCGTGGTCGACGGTGCCGTGGTCGGCGTCGTCGTGGTCGGCACCGTCGAGGTGGTGGGGCTGGTGGTCGTCGGCGTGGCGGGCGTCGGCGCCGCGGATGTCGTGGTCGGTGGCGCCGGTGGCGTCGTCGGCTCGGCGCCCGCGACGGCGGGCAGCAGTCCCGTCATCGGGATCAGCGCCACCGGTAGTAGCAGCGCGCGGCGGATTCGGTTCCTGGTCGCGTGTGTCATCGCGTCCTCCTGTTCTTCGTTCCCCCATCGGCGATGTCGTTCGACGTGAGGAAGATCGGGAGCAGGCACTGATTCCGTTAGCGGTGTTACGAAATCGTTATTGGCCGGCCACGACGCGCAGGACGGTCGCGGCCCCGTCCTCGGTGGCGATCGCGCTGCTCAGCGCACCCGCCGCGGTCCGATACCGCGAATCGCTCACCGCGGCACGTATGGCCTTCGCGAGAGCGGAAACCGTGACCTTCGTCCGCGCTATCGGCAGGGTGCCGGCGCCGAGCGCGTGCAGCCGCCGGGCCCAGAACGGCTGGTCGCCGCCGGGAGAGGGGAGAGGCGCCGACGGGATCCCCGCGCGGAGGGCGGCCGCGGTGGTGCCCGCGCCGCAGGAGTGCACGATCGCGGCGACCCGGGGCAGGACGTGCTCGTACGGGACCGTGTCGATGTTCAGGACGCCCTCGCGGTCCGGAACCCGAAGGCCGGCTCCACCGGCCTGCACGAGGCCGCGGACACCGGCGGCGGCCAGGGCCTCGTCGACGATCGCGGCCAGGCGGTCGCGTTCCTGCGCCGGCACCAGCAGGGAGCCGAGGCCCACGAGGACGGGCGGCGGACCGTCGGCGAGGAAGTCCTCCAGGTCGGGAGCGGGCGACCAGTTCCGCGGCGAGGGCGCCCACCAGCTGCCGACGACCTCGATGCCCGGGCGCCAGTCCGCCGGGCGCGGGAGCACGGCGGGCGACCACCCGCACAGGATCGGCCACTGCGCCCGTGAGCGGTCGCGACGGAGGGCGCGGGCGGACCGCCTCGGGAGGCCGAGATCGCGACGCAGGTCGGCGACCACGCCCGCGTACATCCGGTCGACGGTGCCCTCGGCGAATCGCCCGGTGGCCCGGTTGATCGTGCCGCCCGACGACCAGGCGCCGAGCAGGCTCGGCGGGTACTCGCGGGTCGCGGACAGCGGCTGCAGGCGGGCGCCGATGATCGGGATTCCGCGGGCCTCCGCGAGGGCGTGCATGGCCGGCTCTGTGAAAGGGGTCGTGAGGACGACATCGGCGGGGACGTCGTCGACCGCCTCGAGGACGTTGCGGCTCAACTGCCGGATCCCCGCAGGCCTGATCAGTTTCATCGCGTCGGCGAGGGAGGGCTCGCCGTCCGGCTCGCCGAGGTCGAGCGGGACGCCACGGGCATCGAGCCCCAGTTCTGTTGTCTCGCTGTCGAGTTCATGATTGGTGGTGATGGTGACGGCGTGGCCGGCCTGCTGCAACCGCAGCCCGACGCCGGCGAGCGGCATCGTGTCGCCGCGGGAGCCGTAGGTGGCGATGAGGACGTGGACCATCACATCTCCTGGTCGGTGCGGGTGGCGCGGGCGAAGGCTTCGACGAGATCGTCGGCGTAGCCGTCGAGGTCGAAGGCGGGATCCGCGAGCGAGCTCAGCATCGCGGAGCCGACGGCTCCGCGGATCGCCGTCGCCATCGAGCCGACGTTCAGCGGGCGGAACTCGCCGGAGTCGACGCCGCTCGTGAGGATCACGTCGAGCTCGACCCGGGCGCGGGCGTCGTCGTGGCCCGCGTCCACGGAGACGTCCTGCAGGCGGCCGCCGTCCTTGGTGCGGAATCCGCCGGCGATCTCCATGAGTGCGAGCTGGTGGTTGCGGTGCGTGCGCATGTACCGCAGGTGGGTGCGGATGTGCGCCTCGAGCTTCGCCGCGGCGGTGGGTGCCGCCTCGACGGCGGGCACCATTTCGGCGAGCAGAGCGGAGTAGGACTCGTGTACCACCGCTGCGATCAGGCTGTCCTTGTCGCCGAAGTGGTACAGCACCACGCTCATCGCCACCCCCGCGCGGTCCGCGATCTTGCGCACGGACGCCTTCCCGTAGCCGAGCTCGGCGATGGTGTCGATCGCGCACGCGGCGATCTGCGCGCGGCGCGCCTGTTCGGTGAAGGTCTCACTAGATCGCATGATCTAACTATAGATCACTCGATCTAATCGGGCTAGAGGAGACGATCGGAACGCTCGGCGCCGGCTTCGACGAAGTGCTCGGTGCGGACCACCGGCGAGATCAGCCACGCCGGGAGCCGGCGGAGGATGCGCATCAGGCGGGCGGCGGCGCCGGGCCCGTTGATCTCGGAGCGGTGCGCGCCGAGCGCGCGCTGCTTCGCGGCCACGAACGGGCGCACATCGATCCGGTGCGTGATGTCCTCGGCCGGGGTGAACCAGGTTCGCGCCGCCTCGAGGTCGTGTCCGCGGGTGAGTCGTAGCCGGGTGGTCACCGTCAGCAGGCGGACGGCGACCTCGCGCGGCATCGTCGCCTCCACCAGGCGTACCCCCGTCAGTTCAGACGCGCGGCGCGCGATGTGGTGGACCGCGACGTGGTCCCGGTGGCCGTAGACGCCCGCGGGGTCGTATCCGATGAGGAGGTCGGCCCTCGTCTCCCGGAGGACGGCGGCCAGCGCCTCGGCGGCCTCGTCGAGGTCCGCCCGCACCAGGCGTACGCGGCCCGCGGGGTCCGGGTAGAGGTCACGACCGTGACCGCTGTCCGCGTACCCCAGCCACCGGACCTCCGCCGCGCCGAGTTCGACGGCGGCCGCGTCCAACTCGCGCAGGCGCCGGCGTGGATCGGGCTCGTCGTCACCGCGCATCATGCCGTCGGTCGCGACGACCAGCACGACCCGATGCCCGGCGGCCGCCAGTTTCGCCAGCGTGCCGCCCATGAAGATCGATTCATCGTCCGGGTGAGCATTCAGCGCGACGACGGTGCCCATGCTCCCCTGTATATCACCGATTGAACACCGTTATGGAGAACGCGACCTGCGGTTTTTCTCTCCATAACGGTGTGCAATCCGGATGGGGGCCGGTCAGCGCGTCGTCGTCAGCTCGCCGAAGGTCGCGTACCGGGCGTCGGAGCGGGCACCGTCGGGCGTGACCTGCTTGTCGACGAGGATCACCTGCCCGATGAAGGGCTCGACGATGCCGACCATGCGGATCGGCGCGGCGATGATGAGCTGGAAGCCGAACTGCTCGAAGGCCCGCAGCGACTGTGCTGAGAAGCGCTCGTCGGACTTGCTGAACGCCTCGTCGAGCATGAGCGGTGCGAACGCGGGCTCGGAGCCGCCCGTGCCGCTGTGGCCCGCGTGGCTGCCCAGGGCGAAGCTCAGCGCCGCCGCGAGGCAGAACGCGACCAGCTTCTCCTGCTCGCCGCCCGAATTGGTGGCGGTGTTGCGGTAGGTGACCACCGCGGGGGCATCGGGCTCCGCGCCGACGGCGTTCTCCCGACCGTAGAACGAGTACCCGGTGCGGACGTCGAGCACGTTCTCGGTCCAGCGGCGCGACTCGGGGTCGTCGCCCGTCAGGCGCAGGACCAGGCCGCGAATCCGCTTGAACTGGGCCGCCATTGCCGCGGGCTCGGCGCGCTTGGCGGCGGGGGCGTCACGGACCATCTCGTCCACCAGCTTCGCGAACTCGGTGGCCTCCGGCGTCGGCCGCGCGGCGTAGGCGATCTGCAGGTAGGTGCCCTCGTTGAACTCGACCCGACGCAGCCCGGCGTTGACATCGGCGATGCCGCGGGTGATCGCGCGGTGCGTGTCGTCGACCTCCTTGAACAGGTTCGACACCGAGTGGCTGACATCGGTGGTGATGAGCCGCCGGAACTTCTCCGTGGCCGCCGCCAGGCCGTGCGCCACGAGGTTCTCGTGCACCGCCACGAAGTCCGGAGCGGAGGCGGCTTCGGCCGACAGCTCCGTCGAGGCGTCCGGCCACTCGCGCAGGAACTGCTCCGCCGTGCGGACGATGCGGGACTCCGCGGCGTCGCGCTCGGCGGTCGCGGCCGCCTGCTGGCGTTCCAGCTCGGCGCGCAGGTCGGCGCGCACCTCGCCGAAGGTGTCGAGCGTGAGTCTGCGGGGCCGGCCCTCATCGGCCGTGAGCAGGTGCCAGAGCGCGGTGGCGAGGAAATCCTCGTCCTCGCTCGTGAGCTTCGGGGCGCTCTCGCCGTCGATCTTCTCGAATTCGGCCAGGAGATCGTCGAATTCGGTACCGGCGCGGTTCATGGTCTCGGTGAGCGCGCCGATCCGGGTCTGCGCCTCGGCCAGCTCGCCGTAGGCGTTGTCGGCCTGCAGCTCCAGCTCGCCGAGATCGGCGTTGCCGGACCGCGCGTCGGAGATCCGGTCCGCGAGCTCCTCCGCCTCCGCCTTTGCGGCCCAGTGGTCGAGTTCGCCCCACGAGCTGTAGCCGAGAACGCCTGCGGCACTGTCGGCGACGGCCTTGTGCTCGGCCAGGTCGTCGCGCAGCGTGGCCGACGCGTCTGCCGCCTTGGCGTGCACCGCGGCCAGTTCGTCCCGACGCCGCTGCAGGGCCTCCCGCTTGCTACCGGTGTTGGTGCCCAGCACCCACTGCGAGCGGTCGGCGACGGAGCGGCGATCGTCCTTGCGGAACCGGCCGCCCGCGCTCTTGACCAGGCCCTCCGGGGTGACGGCCTGCTCGTGCCGCTCCAACTCGGCGGGGGAATCGACGCACGTGTGGCGCGCCGCCCGGGCGACCGCGCCGGCCAGCCACCGTCCGGTCGCGGCGCTCTCGTCCACGACGAGCTTCTCGGCCAGGGACCCCGGATCCGGGCGCGTGCCGTCGGCCCCGTCGACCACCTGGTAGGTGAGGACGCCCTGGACGCGCGTGGCGTTGACGTGGTCGGCGACCACGCGCTGATGCGCGGCCGGTACGAGCAGCGTGGTGGCGAGCGGCCGGAGGACGCGCTCGGCGGCCGCGGCCCACTTCGCCTGTTCCTCGGGCCGCACGTCGATCAGCTCCGCGGCGTACGGCAGCTCCTCGGCGGGAACGCCGGTGGCGCGGGCGATCGCGTCGCGCTGATCCAGCAGCGCGGGCGGCAGCAGCGAGGCGCGGCGGTCCAGCACGGACAGCTCGTCGTCGACGGACTCGACGGCGCGGCGGGCGTCCGACTCATCCGTGTACGCGGAGTGCACGCGACCGGCGAGGGCCTCGGCGGCCTCGGTCGCCCGATCGCGGATGCCCGGAACCTGTTCGCGCAGAGCGGCGAACTCCTCCGCCGATTCCGGCGCACGCTCGCCGAGCTTCTCCACCGCGGCGGCGAAGCGCTCGTACGCCCGCTGGCGGGCCTGGGTCTGCAGCTCGCGGGACTGCAGCTCGGCCTCGAGCACCCCGACCTCGCCCTGCTCCTGCCGGAGCCGGTGCAGCAGGTCGTTGTAGCGCATCTTGCGCTCCTCGGCCCGGTCCTCCCAGCGAGCGATCTGCGCGTCCATGCCCGCGCGCTCACCCTCGATCCGGTCCATCTGCTCCTGCAGCAACCGCAGCTTGTGGCCGCGCAGGTAGGACCGCACGGGGGCGCCGAGCAGGTCCGCCGCGCGCGTCGTCCCGACGGTGGCCGACCGGTAGCGCTCGTAGGCCTCCGGCATCGGCCGCAGCACCTTCTCCTGGGCCTCCGCCCGCGCTGCGGCCCGGTAGGCCTCGTCGAGCTGGGTGAAGTTCTCCACCAGGCGTTCCGCGCGCGCATAGGTCTGCGGCCGGTCCAGCATGTAGGTGCGGATGAAGGCGTCGAGATCGCCGACGTTCTTCATCGCCTTGGCCTTGCCGAGCAGGGCCAGCGCTGCGCTCGACGTGCCGATGCCGACGCGTCGACGCAGCGCGTCCTGGTACGCGGCCTGGGTGTCGAAGGATTCGACGTCGCTGTGCCGGGCGCGCCAGCCCCGCGTGTCGAAACCGGCTGTCGCCCAGTCCTGGAGGTCGAGCAGGTCGAACGCGCCGGAGTGGATCTGGTACCAGGACTTGAGGGAGGCTCCGTCGGTGCCGCTGCCGGGGAACCACTTGACGGCGACGGCGGTGGTCACGTTGCCCGCGCCGTTGTCGTAGGTGGCCGCGACGGCCGACCACGTGGCCGAATCCCCGCGCAGGTACTGAACTTTGGACTGTTGATGTTCGTCGTCGTTGACCGACCAGGCGCCGCGCACGTAGTCCGCCATCGAGCGCGCAGCGCGCTTGGCGCCCTTGGCGGTCATGTCCGCCGACGCGTTGAAGGACTGGTCGTAGGTGGGCAGCAGCACCACCGAGTGCGCGTCCATCAGCGAGGACTTGCCGGAACCGGAAGGGCCGGTGAGGATCACGCCCCGCTCGTCGATGGGGAAGTCCTTGTAGCCGTCGAAGGTTCCCCAGTTGACCACCTGCAGGCGGGTGAGGCGGTACTGGCCCATGTGATGGCGGGTGCCGTGCACGGTCATTCCCCGGCCTCCTGCTCATCGAGGTCGACGGTGCCGTCGCCGTCCGCGCCGTCGACGGGCGCCGCGGCCTCGCCCAGGTCCTGATCGGTGCTTGCGAGGTCGCGGTACGCGGCGGTGTAGAGGTCCACCTGCTCGGGGGTGAGCAGGGAGGCGATCACCGAATGCACCGCGTACCGGTCGCTGGTGCCGACGCGGCGGATCAGGCGGCGGGTCTCCAGCTGGTTGATCGCGGCGTCGGCCTTCTTCACGAAGCCGGCCTCGTCGGTGTCGCGCGCGGGGCGGAAGGTCAGCAGGTGGTCGATCATCTCCTGCCGCTCCACGACGGCCGTCTCGTCGGGGCTGGACAGGTGCTTGAGGCGCAGGAACAGCGCCAGCACCGACGCGGCGAGCGAGAGGCTCTGCGCGCGCAGCAGATTGCGCTGGCGCGGATCGTTCTCGCTGACCTGCCGGGTGAAGGCGTGCTTGGTCTCGCGGTTGATCTCGAGCAGGAGGTTCAGCTCGGAGAGCCGGCTGCGCAGCAGCGTCTCCTCGGCCTCGATCACGGCCCAGTTCTTCGACCGCGACGAGACGTGCGGCGCCGCGATGAGCTCCTGGAGGGCGTAGCAGACCGAGTTCGGTAGCGCGGACGTGTCGCCGTCGAAGCGGGGCGCGGTGTCGGCGCCGCGCAACGATCTGATCGCGTCCTCGTCGGCGATGGTGAAATCGGCGAGGTCGATCTCGGGAAGGACCTCGTCGGCCGGCACGTCCAGCGTCTCGATGTCCAGGGCTTCGTCCGGCATCAGGCCTCCTGCTCGAAGAGTGTGGTGGGCTCGGGCGCGGCCGAGGCGGGGGTCAGGGGCGGGAGCGCGGCGGCGAACTCGACGTGCGGCACCGTCAGTTCGCGGGGCCCGCGGGCCGTGTGCGCGACGACGGTGACCGGACGGTCCGCGTCGACGGTGCCGTACCGCGCGCCGAGCGACCAGATGCCGACGACATCGCCCGCGCGGGGCGCCTCGATGGCGGCGAGCACCTCCGCGAGCGTGGCACCGTCGGACATGCCGACCTGGGCGTTGATGGCGGAGGCGAGCGCGTCCCAGTCGATCGCCTCGCGGCCGACGAGCCGGGCCGGGTCGATGCTGAACTCGCCGGAGGTCTCGCGGACCTCGGGCGGGAGGGTGACGATGCCGTCGTGGAAGCGCAGGGCGCCGACGGAACTCGTGTCGACGGCGGTCATGGGGACGGCGAGGCCGGTGTCGCGGCTCGCCGAGACCGCGTCGAAGGCGTCGACGGCCGCGCGCTGCGCCTCGGTGATGCGGGCGCGCAGCGACTGGTACTGGAGGAAGTCGCCGTCCTTGACGAAGGTGTTGATGCGGCGATACACCTGCCCGCGGATCTCGTCGACGCGCTGGACCTGCATCCACATGCGGTCGAGGAAGCCGGTGAGGGAGTCCCTGAGGTCGTCCGGGAGGTCGATCTCGTGGACCACCGAGGCGACCGAGGTCTCGAGCTGGCGGCGCAGGCGATGGTCGGACAGCAATGTGTAGAAGGCGTCGAAGGCCTTGCCCTCGGGGGTGTTCGCGAGCTCGTCGTGGCCGTCGAAGAGGCGCTGCAGGGTCTTGGCGTACGCCTCCGCCTCGCTGGACTCGGAGGCGTCCAGGCCGTGGGTGAGCAGGGCGCGGGTGTGCTCGCGGAGCTTCTCGCCGTAGCCGAGGATGTCGGCGGGCATGCGTTCGGCCAGCGAGCTGACGATCTTGAGGTCGTCGACCACCTTGTCGCGGTCGTATTCGGGGATCAGGCCCTGACGCAGGGCCTCGCGGCGGCGGGTGAGTTCGGCGATCTGCGCGTCGAGGGCGCGCAGGTGGTCGTCGGGATCGGCGCTGACGGTGACCGCGACCGCCGACAGCCGCGCGGTGACCAGCTCGAGCGCGGTCTCGGTGGCGACATTGCGGTCCAGTGAGACGGCCTGGACCTGACCGAGGGCCGTGGTGGCACCGCGGGTGAGCTGGATGACCTCGCGGTCGGTTTCATCGAGGTTCCGGGACACGTACCCGTGCTTGACCCACTGGTCCAGGACGTCCGGGCCGGCAGGGACGGGGCGCGCCCGTTCCGTGAAGTGGTTCTGGAGGGACTGCAGGTCGACGGTGAGCGCGTCCCCCAGCTCCTCCGCGTCGACGGGTCCCGTGCCCAGCCTCGCCGCCATCAGCGCCAGGTAGGCGACGGCATGGGGGGAGCGGAGCAGGCGGAGCGCGACATCGTTGTCGGCGTTGTCCGTGAACGCGGCGTACAGCTGCGCGGCCGACTGCGCCATCGTGTACCTCCCCTTGCGTAAGCGACGGTCCAGTGTATCGGGGAGATGGTCGGCCTGGGCCGCCTGCTACTCGGCGATCCGTCGAATCAGATCGGCGAGGTCGACCTCCAGCGCCTTGCTGAGGGCGACGAGGGTGGTGAAGCGGGGATTCGCCGGCGTGCCCTTGCGGCGATCGGACAGTCCGCTCTCCAGGAGTTGGAGGTGATTCGTGCTGATCCCCACCTCGGCGGCCAGCGCCTCCTGACTGAGTCCGCGATCCACGCGCAGTCGTCCGATCTCGGATCCGAGCCGGTGCGACAGCTCTTCCTCGAACGGGGACTCCGGCACTGGTCAAGGGTGCGGGCGGCCGGTTGTCGGGGCCACCATGTATACATGGGAAAATCGTCCGGTTCGAGTCGCTTGCAGGGGGGTGAGGGTCAATGGCTGGAGAGCCCTATCGCCTGTCCTTCACGACCGGCGGATTGTTGGTGAACGAGTCCGCTGCGGTGGCAGGGCTGCTGCTTTCCGAAGGCGATGCGTCGCGCGCATGGTCAGTCGCGGTGGAACGGAATGTCGTCCAGCAGCGGATCCGGAGTTCGACGGTCCGCGTCACGAGCGAAGCCGTGCGGCGTCTCGCCGCGGTGCCGCGGGCCGGCCTGCGGATCATTGCTGATGGCCCCGGCGTACAGTCCCGAATCCTGCTGTGGGTCGCGGCATGCGCACGCTATCGGCTATTGCGGGATTTCGGTCGCGAGGTGCTCCGCGACCGCCTTCTTGCGGAGCGCCCGCTCGTCGAACCCGACGATTTTGAGACGTTCTGGAACGTGCAGTCCGCGTGGGTGGACGCGCTGCGGGACGCGGCACCGTCGACCAGGGTGAAACTCCGCCAGACGACCTTCCGGATGGCTCGTGATGCCGGGTTCCTGGACGAAGCAGGTCGGGTCCTGGCGGCGGCGCTGACGTCGGACACGGCACAGGTGATCTCTGAACTGGACGCGTCACTGGTGATGAGTCTTCCGCTCCACCACGGACAGCTGGCAGGCATCGGAGCCGAGGTAGAGGGCCGTCATGACTGAGCCGATCCACGAGGACCCGTCGCCGGCCGAGCGGTTCGACCGCGCGTACGCGGTGATGCGTTCGGACGACTTTCTGCACATGCGGGGGCAGCTCGGCGAAGTGCCGTACTTCATCCTCGGTCATCCCGCCGCGGACGAGCCGGAAGTAGGTGCGCAGGTCAAGCGCCTCGTGGGCCGGCTGCGTGCGGACGGCATCGAGGTGTGCGAGGTGGACCTGTGGGCCCTCGCGCGGACGATGTGGGACGAGACCGGCCAGTGGGACGCGATCCTCGAGCAGGAGTCCGTTCTGCCGAAGGATTCGTTCGCGGACGTGGGGAACGTGATCTCGCCGCAGAAGTACCTGTCGCCGCGCATCACGTCCATCGTCCGCGCGCAGGATCCCGCACCCCAACTGGTGGTGCTGACCCACGTCGGACGGCTGTACCCGCTGGTCCGGGCGCACACCATCCTCAACACCCTGCAGCCACTGCTATCAGATCTGCCCGTGGTGCTGGTCTTCCCGGGCGAGTACCGGCAATCGCCTACGCAGGGAGCGTCTCTTGTGCTGTTCGGCCAACTCCTCGACGACGACTACTACCGCGCATTCGACCTGCTGAAACTGGGGAACCCGTGACGAATCTGGAACAGATCCTGGCGAAGGACATCGACCGTCCTCTGGACGGTGTGGTCAAGGCGTCCAGCTCGGCGAAGCTGCGCGATGAGGTGCGCGAGTACGTGATCACCGCGGAGGTGGCCGATCACCTGCGAGACCTGTTGGAGGCATATACGTTCCCGGGCGAGTCGCCGTCGAACGGGGTGTGGATCGCCGGGTTCTTCGGCTCGGGCAAGTCGCATCTGCTCAAGATGCTCGCCTACCTCCTCGGTGACGTGCCCGGCGTGGACGTGTCGCGTTCGGACGTGGTCGCGGACTTCCAGACGAAGCTGCCGGCGGAGGACGCGATCGTGCGTGGCGCCCTGGGGCGCGCGGCTGCGGTTCCCGCCACTTCGTTGCTGTTCAACATCGATGAGAAGGTCGACAAGAACAACAAGGACGAGCCGGGCGCGCTGCTCGACGTGTTCGTGCAGGTCTTCTACGACGCGGCCGGGTTGTACGGGAAGAGCCCGTACATCGCGCGGTTCGAGCGCGACCTAGCGGCGCAGGGCGTGCTCGATCAGTTCAAGGGCGCCTTCGAGCGGCACTACGGCAAGCCGTGGGAACAGGGCCGCGAACTCGCGGTGTTCGCCGATGCCGCGGCGGAAAAGGCGTACGCCGAGGTCACCGGGCAATCGATCTCGGCCCCGCTCGCCACCTACCGGCAGACGCACAGCGCCACGTCGATCGAGGCGTTCACCGAGGAGGTGGCGCAATGGCTCGATGCGCAACCTGCCGGGCACCGTCTGGCCTTCTTCGTGGACGAGATCGGGCAGTTCATCGGGCAGAACACCCAACTCATGCTGAGCCTTCAGACCATCGCCGAGTCGCTTCACACGCGGTGCCGTGGTCGCGCCTGGGTGTTCGTCACCTCCCAGGAGGTGCTCGAGTCGATCCTGGGTGACCGCACGAAGGAGCAGCAGCAGGACTTCTCGAAGATCCAGGCACGCTTCGCCGTTACGCTCAAACTCGACTCTCGCAACGTCAAGGACGTGGTCTCGCGGCGCCTGCTGGAGAAGACCGCGGACGGCGCGGAGTTGCTGTCCGGGATCTATGAGAGCAAGCACGAGCGGTTCCGTTCGCTGTTCGCGCTGCAGAGCCAGCGCCCGCTGAGCAGCTACGCGAACGAGTCCGACTTCGTGAACACCTACCCGTTCGTGGACTACCAGTTCGAGCTGTTCCACGACGCGATGCGCGGCCTTTCGGACTTCAACGCGTTCACGGGGAAGCATTCGTCGGTGGGTGAGCGTTCGCTGCTGGGGGTCACCAAGGACATCGGCTCGTCGATGAAGTCGGCCGGCGTGGGCGAGCTCGCCACGTTCGACATGTTCTTCGACGGTATCGAGAAGTCCCTCAACTCGGATATCAAGCAGAATGTGATCAGCGCGTCGCGCAACATCACCGGCCCTGATCGCGAGCTGCAGTTGCGGCTGCTCAAGGCGCTACTCATGACGAAGTACGTCGACTGGTTCGAGGCCACGCCGCAGTCACTGTCGGTGCTGCTGACCCCCGAGATCGACGCGAACATCGCAGCCCTGCACACCGACGTGGAGCGTGCGCTCAAGGAACTCGAGCGGGCCACCTATGTGCAGCGTTCCGGCAACGCCTACTCGTACCTGACGAACGAGGAACAGGACGTCGAGAAGGCGATCAAGAACCATGCCCGGAACGATGCCGACGTCAAGAAGCTGCTCAACGACGAAATCGTGGCCGCCACGGGCGTCGGCGGCAAGGTCCGGCACGACGCCACGGGGGTGGATCTGGGGCTCGAGCGCTGGCTCGACGACGAGCGGCAGGGCCGGACCGAACCGCTGAGCGTCCGGTTCATCACCCCCTACGGGTACCGCACCCTCGACGATGTGAAGCAGCAGTCGATCGGGGCCGCCGGTGCGCTGTTCGTGGTGCTGGACCTCTCGGATCGCACGAGGGATGACATCGAGCTCTTCGTCCGTACCAACAGCTATGTGCAGCTGCAGATGAAGTCGACGTTGCCCGAGTCGCGCCAGCGAATCCTGGCCTCACACGGCCGTGCGAACGTCGAGCGCGGACGCGCCGTACGTGCCGAGGTGGCGCGTGCCGTCGCGTACGCCGATCTGGTCCACAACGGGACGATCATCCAGGTCGGCGGCGGCAGCGCGAAGGATCGGGTCAACGCCGGGCTGCAGGTGGCGATCGAATCGCTGTACCTGCGGATCAACGAGGCGCGCGCCGCCTCGAGTCTCACGGACGGCGACGTCGGCCGCATCCTGCGCGACGAGAACACGCTCGATCTCGACGTGACCTCGTCGCTCGACGAGCTGGCACGCACGGTGGTCAACGAGGTGCAGTACGCGAAGACGCGTCAGGTGGACGCGACCGTCGGTCATCTCGTGGAGCACTTCGCGAAGCCGCCGTTCGGGTGGTCCACGACGGCGGTGCTCGCCATCATCGCGCATGCCGTGGTCACAGGGCGGGTGCGTCTGCGGCTCGACTCGCGGACCCTCGTCCGCAGCGAGATCGCCGGCGAGCTGACGAACCGGCACAAGCACCGTCAGATCCATGTGGACGAGGTGCGCGCGCACGACCCCGCCAAGGTGCGCAAGCTGCAGCGATTCCTCGCGGACTTCGCCGACAGCAGTGACACGTTCTCGAACACCGACGACCTGATCGAGAAGGTGCGGACCGAGCTGGCCGGCACCGCCGACGAGGTGGCGCGATGGGCCGGCGAGCCGTACCCCTTCACCGAGAAGGTCCAGGCAGCGGCCGCCCGGCTGCGTGCGCTGGTGGACGGGCGTCCGGCCGAGTGGTACCTCGGTGAGTTCCTCGACGACGCAGACGATCTGCTGGATCTCAAGGAGGACACGCTCGATCCGATTCGAGGATTCCTCAATGGTCAACAGCCAGCCGTGATCGCTGCGGCGAAGCGGTTCCTGCAGGACCGGGAAGCCGAGCTGCACGACGCGGACGCCGACGACCTGGTCCAGCTGCGAGCTGATCTCGCCGACCCCGACTTTCTGCGCGGCGAGGTCGTGCCACGGATCAAGCGGGTGCACGAGCGCCTGCTCTCGCACGTCGACGGTGCCGTGGCGCGAGATCGCGACGCGTTCGCCTCGGCGATCGACAACCGCATCGCCGAGCTGAAAACCAAGCAGGAGTACCTGGACGCAGATCCGGCGGGTCGCGAGCGTGCGATCAGCGCTCTACAGATCTCGCGGAACGTGGTGGCCGCTCACAACACGCGGGGCGCCGTGGCAATGGCCAAGCAGTCGTTCGAGGCCGCGTACCGGGTCGCGATCGAGGTGCTCGTTGCGGCGCGCGCGTCGAGCGCGGACGACGGGGGTGGAGACGCCGAGCTAAATCCCGACGAGCGGCGGGACGGCGGCAGTTCTCCCAAGAAGCCCGTCACGGTCACTGTGCATGTTTCGGACATCGATGTACCCGGCGCGCAAGCCACCTTGCGCACAGTCGCGGACGTCGATCGCTACGTCGAGCAGCTGGGCGCGGGCCTCCGCGCCGCCGTCGAGGCAGGGAAGACGGTGATTCTCTGATGGATTCGTCGAAGCTGGAGAAGTTCGCCACCGCGGCTCGCGTCACCCTCCTCGATCAGATGGCGGGCCTGGTGACCCAGGCGTTGAACGATCCGAAGATCGCCGCCGAGTACCCGAACGACGTCATAGGACTGCGCGCCGCGGTCTCCGAACACGGCGAGACCTGGGTCGCGGACACCGCCGCCCACACCTGGTTCAACCGCCTCACAGCGGCCCGGTTCATGGACGTGCGCGGGTTCTCCGGGCCCTACCGTGTGGTCTCGCCCGCGGCGGATTCCGCGTCGAACCTGCCCGAGATCCTCCTCCGGGCGCAGTCCGGCGAGTTCGGCGATGAGATCTCCGAGCGCACGCGCTCCGAGGTGTCCGCTTTGCTCAGCGGGCGCCGCACCTCCGTGAATCCGGAGCTCGAGGCATACGCGCTCCTGTTGCGCGCGATGTTCGTGGCGTGGTACCCGTCGATGCCGGAGGTCTTCACCGGCCCTGCCGACTGGATCCGCCTGCTGGTGCCGGCCGACCTACTCGCGCCGACCTCCGTTCGCGAGCGCGCCGTTGCCGTGATGGACGACGATGCCTGCGCGACCGTTGAGGTGGTGGGCTGGCTGTACCAGTTCTACAACTCCGATCTCAAGGACGAGATCAACAAGGCCAAGGTGCCGATCGACGCAGCGGAACTTCCCGCCGTCACCCAGCTGTTCACGCCGCACTGGATCGTGCGGTACCTGGTCGAGAACTCCCTGGGGCGGTTGTGGCTTCGCTCTCGCCCGAACAGCGCTCTGCGCGAGCACATGCCGTACTTCGTCGAGCCGATCGAGGGCCAACCCGACACGGGCATCACCGTCGAATCGCCCGAGGAGATCCGCCTGGTCGACCCGGCATGCGGCTCCGGCCACATGCTCACCTACGCCTTCGACCTGCTCTTCCACATCTACGAGGAAGCGGGTTACGCGCGCACCGAGATCCCGCGGAAGATTCTCGCGAACAACCTGCGCGGCCTGGAGATCGACTCGCGCGCCGCACAGCTCGCCTCGTTCGCCCTGGCCATGAAGGCACGGGAGAAGGACCGCAGGTTCCTCACGCGGAAAACCGACGACGGTGCGCCCGTCCGCCCGGACATCGTCCGGATCGAACCCCTGGCCTTCGACGGCGACGACGTCGATCTTCTGACCCAGGGCCTCGATCGCGACGACCGTACGGCTTTGGAGTCACTGCTCCAGTCGTTCGTGCACGCCGACACTTTCGGCTCGCTGATCCGCGTCGACCCGGTCGGCATGGCCGTCCTCCGCCGGATCCTCACAGACGCCGAGCAATCCGACGGCGCCGACACCACCGTCGAGGCTCGTCGGGAGGTGCTCACCCGGGTACGCCGCCTGTACCGGCAGGCGAATGCGCTCGAGGACGATCAGTACCACGTGGTCGTCGCCAATCCGCCCTACCTGGGCAGCGGCAACATGGGTGGGATGCTGAAGGGGTTTGCCAAGAAGCATTTCTCCGCGGCAAAGTCAGACTTGTACGCGATGTTTATGCAGCGGAACTCAGGCATCATGACTCGCGGTGGATCAGTGGCGATGTTGACGATGCATTCTTGGATGTTCCTACCGTCGTTCAAACTTGTGCGCGCATGGCTAGAGGCAACATTGCACGTGAATTCCGCTGCGCACCTCGGGGCGAATGCCTTCGATACGATTGACGGCGAAGTTGTGCAGGTCGTGGCCTTTGTCATGGACGGCGGGCCGCGCAGTGACTTTCATGGCAAGTATTTTCGACTAGTGGACTACGGGAGCGAAGTCGAAAAATCGCAGGCTTTCCTGGAAGCGGTCGATGGTGCAAGCTCGATCGAGTATGAGTGTTCGCCGATCATGCTGAACTCAATCCCAGATCGACCGATCATCTATTGGATGCCTCCAGCGATGATTGACACGTTTGACATGAACGAACCGCTCTCGTCTGTCCTGTCCACCCGGGAAGGTCTCACTACAGGCGATAATGATTCGTTCGTGCGACGTTGGCATGAGGTGAGTTCAGTGCATTTCTCACGACCTGAGGAAAATCTGCCAGGTCGCGATGAATGGCGAAAGCGTTGGTATCCATATCAGAAAGGCGGGGCGTTCCGAAGGTGGTACGGCAATCACTCGTTCCTGGTTGATTGGCAGGGCGACGGAGTGCGTGCAAAGCTGAATGTGACGGAATCTGGTAGGATTCGTTCTCATAACTATAATGGCGAGTATGCGTTCAAGTGCGGGTTAACCTGGAGTGACATTGCAAGTGGGAGCCTAGCGGTGCGGATGGTACCGGGTGGCTTCATGTTCGACGCGACAGGGCCTATGGGTTTTCCAGGTAACCCAGGTCACGCCAAGCAATTGCTAGGATTGCTGAATTCTACGGTAGCCTCGTCTATTGCTGGCGCGCTCGCATCGACTCTGCATTTCAAGCTCGGTCACATTCTCGCCATTCCGACTCCTTCTGATGCTGTTGAGTCATCGGACGTGGCCGGTTGGGTCGATGAACTCATCCGGATATTCCGCTATGACTGGGATTTGTATGAGCGGTCATGGGATTATCGCGGAAGTGTTCTTGTTCAGTACGATAGCGGAACGAATCTGGATGAGCTCGCGAACTTGCGATGGTTGAAGTCATTGGCTTCCGCGCGAGACGCTCGTGACTTAGAAATTCGAATCAATAGCCACTTCGTCGACCTGTATCAACTAGGTAAAGTGCTGGAAGTTGACGTTCCTCGTGAGCATGTCGCGTTGACCGGAAACCCATATTTTCGCTATGTGTCGAACAAGGATGTTGTTCGAAGCGACGGGGAGTACCGGACCTTGTTCGATCAAGATCTCGCGCGGGAGCTGCTGTCGTATGCAGTCGGATGCATCATGGGGCGGTACAGCCTGGACAAGCCTGGGCTGATCCTGGCGGATGCGGGTGCGACGATCGCGGACTTCGAGACGAAGGTGCCGAACGCGCAGTTCCGGCCGGACGAGGACGGGATTGTCCCGATCACGGCCACCGCGTACTTCGAGGACGACATCGTCTCGCGCGTCCATGAGTTCCTGTCCATCGCTTTCGGCGCGGAGAACCTCACCGCAAACGTGAGCTGGATCGAGCATGCCCTCGGGTCGGGCAAGCGGAAGGATCTGCGGCAGTACTTCCTCAAGGACTTCTACAACGACCACCTCAAGATGTACTCGAACCGGCCGATCTACTGGCAGGTGGCGTCGAACTCGAAGCAGCCGAGCAAGGGCTTCAACGCGCTGATCTACCTCCACCGGTACACGCCCGCCACGCTGGGAATTCTCCGCGAGAACTACGCGAACGACATGCTGGACAAGCAGGAGGCCCGTCTCACCACCATCGAGCACGCCCTCGACACCGCGGACAAGGCTGAAGCAACGAAGCTACGCAAGGAGCGGGACGCACTGACAGAGATGCGACGGGACCTGCAGGACTGGGTGACCACCACGCTGTTCCCGCTCTCCACCGCGGAGATCGCGCTCGACCTCGACGACGGCGTCAAGCAGAACTATCCCAAGCTCGGGGCGGTCCTGAAGTCTGTGAAGGGCCTGTCGTGACGGCGGCTCCGTCGAACCGGATAGCCGAGCTACTCGCAGAACGGTTCGCAGCGAGCCCAGTGGTGACATGGGGGGACGTACCGGGGGAGTACGCCGCGAGCCTGGACGAGATCGCGGGCGTCCTCGGGGTCGGCGTCTACGACGTGGTGGTTCATCGCGTCGAGGGCAACGAGCTGGGGATCAAGACGCGGGTGTACGCGGACCTCGACGACCCCGCGCGCGACAAGCGGCGCCGTCACCTCGTGTACCGCACTGGGGAGCGGCCTGCGCGGCCGGACAACTGGCTGCTCGATCTAGAAGCCGGGTACGGGCTGTTCACGGCCGATACTGCAGCGATCCTGGTCCATGAGCTGGGGCTGACCGACCGCGGCATCGACCACCTGGTGAAGCGGCACTCGTCGGCGTTCGCGGTGGCGGGGCGGGCTGAAGCGATCCGCAGACGACTCGAAGCGGCCGATCCGACGCTCTCGTCGGAGAAGCTCGCCGAGACGGTGTTGGCGTTCCTCTCAGCGGAGGTCCTGGGGCTGGAAGGGAAGGACAGCCACCGCCTGCAGGAGATCGTGACCGCGCTGTTCGTGGATTACGCCGACGAAGAGGAAACCGGGTACCAGGCATTGGCGGATGCCGACCTCATCGACTTCCTCTGGAGCGGTTGCGCCGACATCTACGGATACCGAACCGACTCGCCGAGCGTTGCCGGCCTGGTGACATGGATGTTCGACCAGGCATGGCAGCACTGGCCCGACGCCCGCAACCCGGCTCGGATCGACTTCGAGCGGCTGCGGGACGGCCGTCAGTACGACCAGCTGTTCAGACACTTGGCGCGGACCGCTGAGCGTGATCTGAACATCGCCGACCGGCTGCGAGGTGCCGACCACGCGCTCGACCAACTTGCCGCGACCAACGTCTTCCCAGTCGTTGACGAGGCAGTCATCGGCAGGCTTGCGGCCGCCATCCATAGGCGTGAACTCGCGCCTGATGCGGTCCGCGAGATCCTCGCAAAGCGGCGCACCACCACGTGGTTCATCGACCAGCAGACCTCGTACGCCGCGCTCGAGGCGGCTGCGGAGTGCCTCACGCGGATAGAAGCGTTCCTTCCCGTGATGGCCGACGCCACGGACGGTGTCCGCAGCTATGCCTCGTCGTGGGCGCCCATCGACGGTGCGTACCGGAGATTTCGCAACTACTTCGCGACCGCCGAGACCGAGCTGCCCACGGAACTGGCGGACAAGGTCGAGAAACAGTACCTCCTCAAATACCAGCGCCCGCTCGCTGCCGCATGGCAGGAGCAGGTCGACGCGCTGACGGAGTGGGCCGTGCCAGGAGTCGAGCCGCTGCGCGGATTCGCCGCACATGACCTGCCGGCGAAGGCGAAGACTCTCGTCGTCATCTCCGATGCTTTCCGCTACGAGGTGGGTCTCGAGCTCGCGCAGCGCATGAACCGGGAGAACGACTGGTTCGACGCCACCGTCGAACCACGGCTCGCACCCCTGCCCTCCCTGACGTTCGCGGGGATGGCGGCGATGCTGCCTCACAGCAAACTGAGCCTCCACGGTGAGTCCGTCCGGGCCGACGGTGCCTCCACCTCCGGACGACCCGCTCGGAACGCGCTGTGGGCCAAGGTGCATGCCACGGCGATCGACTTCGACGAGGTGATGTCGATGAGTCCGGCGGACCGGAACGCATTGTGGCAGAGCAACGATGCGCTCGTCGTCTACCACGACACGATCGATAAGGCCGGACACAAGGCACCGCACCAGGTCCCTGACGCGTGTGCGACCGCCGTGGGCGATCTGCTGCGGATCATCAAGAGCTTCGGCAGTGGGAAGATGCGTGCGAGTCGCGTCCTGGTCACGGCGGACCATGGATTCCTGTATCAGCGTTCGAACCTCGAACCCACCGAGTACCTGAGCGAGAAGCCCCAGGGTGAAGTGGTGGCGTTCGGTCGCCGTCACGTGATCGGCGAGGGCCTCAAGGAGCAAGCGGCCTTCCGCACGTGGACACCCCAGGCGCTCGGATACGACAGTGGAGACGAGCTCCAGGTCCCGCGCGGCCTGCATCGCCTGAGCAAGCAGGGACAGGGCGTCCAGTACGTGCACGGCGGGGCGTCGCTGCAGGAGGTGGTCGTGCCACTCGTGACGCTCACGCGCGGGCGCAACGCGACCGTGAGCAAGGTGCGGGTGGACGTCAACGTCAGCACTCCCACGATCACGACGAGCACGGTCATGGTGACCCTGTTGCAGCGTGACCCGGTGCAGGGCAAGACACGCGGGCGCGAACTCGTTATCGGTGTGTACGCGCCCGACGGCGTGCTGTTGTCCGGAGAGCGAACGGTCGAGGTGGCGAGCGAGGCACCGGACATCCGCGACCGGGGGCGCACTGTCGAACTGGTGTTGAACGAGGAAGCCGGAAGGTACAACGGCCAGGTGATCACGATCCGCGCTGAGGAACGGATCAACGGCCAGACCACTCCCTACCAGAGCACCACCGCGACACTGCAGCGCAGTTTCGGAGGATTCAATGACGCATTCTGAGAGGGCGGACGATCGAGTGAGTGACGTTCCGATCGACGACGATCCTTCAGCGGAACCCGATGTGGGCGTCACCGACACAAGTGAACTCGACGCGAAGGCGAACGTGCAGTTCCCCGGCTTCGTGGTGCGCAAGGACCTGGTCGGCCGGATCAAGGGCAACGCGGTCGTGCCGGGCTACGTGCTCGAGTTCCTCCTCGCGCAGTACTGCGCGACCGATGATCCCGCGACGATTGAGGCGGGCATCGAGTCCGTCCGCGACATTCTCGCCAAGCACTACGTGCATCGCGGCGAAGCGGAGCTGATCAAGTCGACCATTCGTGACCGCGGTAAGCACCGCGTGATCGACAAGATCTCGGTGGTGCTCGACGAGAAGCGCGACAAACACACCGCCTCGTTCGGCAACCTCGGGTTGCGCGGCGTGCCGATCGATGACGGCACCGTCCGAAACAACCGCAAGCTGCTCACCGGGGGCGTGTGGTGCATGGTCGACGTCGAGTACCTCGGCGGTGAGGCGACGGACGATCGATGGATGATCGCGGCGCTGCGGCCCATCCAACTGGGTCAGTTCGATGCCACGAGGTACATCGCCGCGCGGGAGTCGTTCACCACCGACGAGTGGATCGACCTACTGGTCACCACGATCGGCTTCGAACCATCGAAGCTGTCGCCCCGCGCGAAACTGCTGCAACTCGTGCGGCTGGTGCCGTTCGTTGAACGCAACTACAACCTCGTCGAACTCGGTCCGAAGGGGACCGGCAAGTCTCACGTGTACTCGGAGTTCTCGCCACACGGAACCCTCATCTCCGGCGGAGAGGTGACGGCGGCGAAGCTCTTCGTCAACAACGCGAGCAAGTCCATCGGCCTGGTCGGCTACTGGGACGTGGTTGCATTCGACGAGTTCGCCGGTCAGAAGCGCGTCGACAAGACGCTGGTCGACATCATGAAGAACTACATGGCGAACAAGTCGTTCTCGCGCGGCACCGACACCCAGACCGCCGAGGCTTCGATGGTGTTCATCGGCAACACTTCTCGGCCGGTACCGACGATGCTCGCGCATTCCGACCTGTTCGAAGCGCTGCCCGAGTCGTATCACGATGCCGCGTACCTCGACCGGATCCATCACTACCTCCCAGGTTGGGAGGTGGAGATCATCCGCCGTGAATTGTTCACCAGCGGTTATGGATTCGTCGTGGACTACCTGGCGGAGGCGCTGCGGCATCTGCGTTCGCTGGACTTCTCCGATCGATACGCCGGTGACTTCACCCTCAGTGAGCAGATCTCGCAACGGGATCGCGACGGCGTGCGGAAGACCTTCTCCGGCTTGATGAAGCTGATCCACCCCGGCGGCGAGGCGGATCCCGCCGAGATCGAAACTCTGCTGCGGTTCGCGATCGAAGGCCGCAAGCGCGTCAAGGACCAGATCCTCCGCATCGATTCGACGATGGACGACGTGACCTTCGGGTACACAGACGCCCGCGGCGCATGGCACGACGTGGCAACCCGCGAGGAACTCGACTATCCGCGTCTGTACCACCGCGACGTGGCGGTCGCAGTAGGCGATGACGCGGACCTGGGCGAGGCACCGTCGGACAGCGCGGGCGGGAGGGTGCCGCTCGGCGGGACCACGGTGGCCGCCGCAGACGGCCCGTACGTCGAGGAGCTCTTCACCGGGGTCATCGACGTGCCCGACGATTCGATCGGGCATTCCTACGCAAATCTGCTTCTGCCGCACCTGGTCGGCGCGACGAAGATCGAGATCATCGATCCGTACATCCGCGCGCCCTACCAAATGCGCAACCTCTACGATCTGCTGCTCGAGGTCATCGGTGCGAAGGCCGCGGAGGACACAGTGTCCGTCAAGCTGGTCACGGCGGAGGAGAAGTCGAGCGAAGACCGGAACAGGGCCCAGCTCATGGGACTACTGGAGATCAAGAATGCTGTGGCTGACGGCGGCGTGGAATTCGACGTCGAGTTCCGGCCGGGTATTCACGACCGCCAGATCACTACGGACACCGGCTGGCGGATCATGCTCGGGCGTGGGCTCGACATCTTCCAGCCGTACAGCGGCTCCGGAAGGTTCGACCTCCGCCATCGCTTCCAGGAGTTCCGTCGGGCCAGGGCCACCACTGTCACGTTCATCAAGACTGACTGACACGCCGAGATCGGGCAAAACATGTCATACGTCCCCGATAGCGTCGTCCGTAGGACGGCAGCGGAGGGACGGGGACATGGGAGAGTTGGTAGCGGCGAGGGGCTCGGGCGAGCTGTTCGAGCAAGTCTCGGTTTTGATCGAGGACACGCGCACTGCGTCGCGACGCAGGCGAACGTAGCTCTGACGCTGATGAACTGGCAGATCGGTTGTCTCGTCGAGACGGAGGTACTCGCCGGTGAACGTGCCGAATACGCTCAGGAGATTGTGGCCACGCTGGGGCAACAATTGAGCTGGAGCCACTTCAAGGTGCTCCTGCCCGTGTACTCGGCTGAGGCGAGAGCCTTCTACGTCCAGCAGGCGCTCGATGCGCGACTCAGTGTCCGTGCGCTCCGAGAGCTGATCGGGAGGCAGGGTTTCGAGCGCCGAGAGATCGCGAACGCACAGACCGCGGGCGGGTCGGCGGTGCCGCTGGACAGCTTCCGGGATCCGTACCTGCTCGACTTCCTCGGCCTCAAGGACGTCCACGCCGAACGGGACCTGGAAGAGGCTCTCATCCGCGAGATGGAGACCTTCCTCCTCGAGGTCGGCAACGGGTGGACCTTCGTCGCCCGGCAGAAACGGATGACGGTCGGTGACGACGACTTCACGCTGGACCTGCTCTTCTACTCCCGCCCGCTCCGCCGGCTGATCGCGGTCGAACTCAAGGTCGGCAAGTTCCGTCCGGCATTCAAGGGCCAGATGGACCTGTACCTCAAGTGGCTCAATCGCTACGAGCGCCGAGACGACGAGGAGGCCCCGCTCGGCCTGATCCTCTGCACCGAGGCGAGCCGGGATCAGATCGAACTGCTCGAGATGCACAAGGACGGCATCGTAGTCGCCGAGTACTGGACGGCTCTACCTCCGAAGGAGGAACTGCAGCACAGGATCACGCAGATCTATCGCGCCGCACAGGAACGTGTCGCACGTCGCACGGTTGGTGCGGTCGGCGACAGCGGTGACCAGGAGACTTAGGTCCTCGGCTCGCCGTGGTGACGCGATCGGCGGTCAGTCCGACATCCCTCGCTTGCTTAGCTCGTTCCGATCCGCCCAGCGGATGATGTCGCCGCGGTTCAGGGCGACGGCCAACAGGTCCGGGAAGGCGTCGGGGGTACAGGCGAAGGCGGGGATTCCCATGTCGGACAACGCCGCCGCGATCTCCCGGTCGAAGGAGGGCGCGCCCTCGTCGGACAGTGCCAGCAGCACGACCACCTGGATCCCCGCGGCCTGCATCTGCGCGACCCGGGTGAGCATCTCCTCCCGGACGCCGCCCTCGTAGAGGTCGGAGATGAGCACGAAGATGCTCTCCTGCGGCCGGGTGATCAGGCCCTGACAGTAGGCGATGGCGCGGTTGATGTCGGTGCCGCCGCCGAGCTGCGTCCCGAACAGGACGTCGACGGGATCGTCGAGCTGGTCGGTGAGGTCGACGACCTCGGTGTCGAACACCACGAGCGAGGTGCGCACGGACCGCATCGACGCGAGCACCGCCCCGAACACCGCGGAGTACACGACCGACGCGGCCATCGAGCCCGACTGGTCGATCGCGAGCACGATGTCCTTCGACACGGCCTGGGACCGCCGGCCGTATCCCACGAGCCGTTCGGGTACGACGGTCCGCTGTTCCGGCAGGTAGTTCTTGAGGTTCGCGGCGATCGTCCGGTTCCAGTCGACATCGCGCAGACGCGGCCGGTGGGTGCGCGCGGCCCGGTTCAGGGCGCCGCCGACGGTGGCTCGGGTCCGGTCGGCGATCCGCTTCTCCACCTCCTCGACCACCTTGCGCACCACGGCGCGGGCCGTCGCCTTGGAGGTCTCCGGAATCGCGCGGCCTAGCGTGATGAGGGTGGTGACGAGGTCGATGTTCGGCTCCACGGCCTCCATCAGCTCGGGCTCGAGCAGCAGCTGATGCAGGCCCAGTCGCTCGACCGCGTCGTGCTGGACGACCTGCACCACCGTCGAGGGGAAGTACTCCCGGATGTCGCCGAGCCAGCGCACGACGGACGGCGCGGAGGCACCGAGACCGCCGCGGCGGCCGTCGTTGTCGTAGAGCGCGCCGAGCGCCTTGTCGATCCGCGCATCCGTCCCGGCGGGCGTGGGCAGCCCGGACGCGGACGAGCCGAGCAGCAGCCGCCAGCGCCGTTCCCGTTCGTTCATGCGGGCACCTCCGTCAGTCCCAGGAGCAGCGCCGCGGTCGCGACGGCCGGCCCGGCCAGTGCGGCATCGAGCGTTGCGGACTCGGCGTCGACGGTGCCGGGGTCGTCCCCGAGCCGGACGACGCGGTCGCCGATGTTGCGCCGCACGCCGGCGTCGAAATCGCCGAAGGTCCGCCGCAGTAGGGGCAGGACGTCGACGAACTCCTGCTCGCCGAGCGAGAGCAGCCAGCCGTCGAGCACGGTGAGGAGCGCCGGATCGTGCATGAGCACGATGCCGCTGCCGCCGAGGAAGCCGGAGATCCAGGCGGCCTTGGCCGTCGTGTCCGCGCCCGCGGACAGGGCCCGGTGCAGGCGCAGCGCGGCGTCCTCGCCGGAGATCGCGCCGGCGTCGAGCAGCAGTCGCGTCACCCGGCCGACGACGGAGCCGTGGACGTCGGCGCGGTCGGCGACGGTGAGCAGCGCCGTATACCAGCGGTCGCGGTCGGTGTCGCCGAGGAGACCGATCACCTCCTCCACCTGATCGACCCGTCCGGCCAGCGCGCCGGCGGCCTCGTCGCCGAGCCCCGTGACGGCGGACGGCAGGCCCACGCAGGCCCGGAGCAGGAGACCGGAGGAGACCTCGGCGAGTGCCGCGGTGTCGGTGCCGCGGACATCGCCGTAGCGCTGGGTCCGGCCGAGCGCGGGCAGCGCTGCCATCAGCGCGTCGACGTCGTGCGCGACGGCCGCGCGGTCCGAGATCGCGCGCAGCAACCGAGTGACGGCCGGTGGGAGGTCGGCCACGAGCGCGACCTCCAGCGCGCCCGTCACCTCGGCGAGCGTCGTCGCTTCCTCCGCCAGGGCCTCGAGGCGCCGAACGGCGGCGTCGGGCACCGTCGTGCCCCAGATGGATGCGACGACGACGTCGACGGCGAGCTCCGGCCGCCACTGCAGCGCCCAGCCCTCCTTGAAGGTGCCCTTGCCGGTGGTCTCGGCCGGATCGCCCCACTCGATCCCGAGGACGCGGAGGCGATGCAGCAGACGGGATTTCGCCACATCGTTCGGTTTGCGCAGGTCGAGCACGAGCTGCTTGACCGCCGCATCGGGCTTGAGCCGCAGGGTCCGCGCGGTCGCATCCAGGTCGGCCTGCAGGGGCACGACGGGAAGGTGCTGCGGCACCGCGCCCAGCCGCTCGCCGACGACGGCCCGCTCCCGCACCAGCTCGGCCAGGGCCGGCGCACCGTCGCACAGCACCGCGAGGACGGCCTCGTCGACCTCGGCCAGGCCCGCGAGCGGCCGGCGGCGCAGCGCGGCGAGGGTCTCGGCGAGCCGGACACCCTCGATGATGTGCGCGGACGAGACCGGGACGTCCTCCGCACGGAGCAGCTCGGCGACGAGCGTGAGCCACCGCACCACGACCTCGTCGGGTTCGGTGGTGAACAGGTGGTGGTACCAGCCCGGGGACGTGACGCCGGCGCCGTATCCGGACGCGGCGGACAAGCGCGAGTACGACCACGGCACCCACGCGGACCGGGCCCGCACCTTGGGCGCCCCCGCGAGGATCCGGTTGTCGGCGGCCGCCGGAGGGAGGGTGCCCGTCAACGCGGGAACGTGCCACGCTCCGCACACCACGACGACGGAGCGCACCCCGTCGCGTTTGCGCGCCGCGCGCAGGCACTTGCGCATGAACGCCTCGCGGCGCTGCTCGCGGGTGGGTTCGACATCGTCGGCGGGCGCGGCCTCGACCTGCTCGCGGACCGCGCGCATCGCCTCGGCCAGCGACTCGAAAACATCTCCCTCGCCGCGGGATTCGATGACATCGTCCCACCAGCGCTCGGGGTCGTCGTAACCCGCGGCCGCCGCGAGTGCCGCGATCGGGTCGGCGCGGAGGCCGTCCGCGTGCGGGGGCTCGGATTCCGTGGGGGCGGCGAGCGACTGTGCCGCGGGCAGGTCGCAGAACTCGACGGGGACCTCGTTCGCCACGGCCCAGCGGGCGGCCTGCCACTCCGGCGAGAACACACCGAAGGGCCAGAACGCGGCGGTGGCGGGATCGTCGGCCACGTAGCCCAGCAGCGCGACGGGCGGCACGAGGTCGGGATCGACGACGTTGGCGAGCAGTTCCGACGCGTCCGACGGCCCCTCGATGAGCACCGCGTCCGGACGGAGCCGCTCGAGCTCCGCCACGACCGCCCGCGCGGAACCCGGACCGTGGTGCCGGATCCCGAGGACGTGCACCTGCGCTTCCTGCGCCCCGGAGGTCATGCGTCAGTGGGTCTCGCGCGCCGCGCGGTAGAAGTCCGACCAGCCGGGCCGCTCCCGCACGACCGACTCGAGGTACTCGGTCCACGCGACGGAATCGGCGACCGGATCCTTGACGACGGCGCCCCGGATCGAGGCGGCGACATCGTCGGGCCGCAGGACGCCGTCACCGAAGTGGGCCGCCATCGCCGTGCCGTGGGTGATGACCGAGATCGCCTCCGCGGTGGAGAGCGTGCCGCTGGGCTGCTTGACCTTCGTCCGGCCGTCCTCGGTGAGCCCGGACCGCAGCTCCCGGAACACGGTGACGACGCGGCGGATCTCGTCCGCCGCGGCGGGGAGCTCGGGGAGATCGAGCGCGCGGCCGAGGGAGGCCACTCGCTGCGAGACGATCCGCACCTCGTCGTCCGCCGTCGCGGGCAGGGGGAGGACCACGGTGTTGAACCGCCGGCGCAGCGCGGACGAGAGCTCGTTGACCCCGCGGTCCCGGTCGTTCGCGGTCGCGATCAGCGAGAACCCCTTGGCGGCCTGCACTTCCGTGCCCAACTCCGGAACGGGGAGGGTCTTCTCCGAGAGCACCGTGATGAGCGCGTCCTGCACGTCCGACGGGATGCGGGTGAGCTCCTCGAGACGCGCGACGCGTCCCTCCGCCATCGCAGTCATGATCGGCGACGGGACGAGCGCCTCCCGGCTGGGCCCCTCGGCGATCAGCCGGGCGTAGTTCCAGCCGTACCGGATCGCCTCCTCCGGCGTGCCCGCGGTGCCCTGGACGAGCAGCGTCGAGTCGCCGCTGATCGCCGCGGCGAGGTGCTCCGATACCCAGGTCTTCGCGGTGCCCGGCACGCCCAGGAGGAGCAGCGCCCGGTCGGTGGCCAGTGTCGCCACTGCCACCTCCATCAGGCGTCGCGGGCCGATGTACTTCGCAGTGACGACGGCACCGTCGGGAAGTGTGGTGCCGCAGAGGTAGTCGACGACGGCGGACGGTGAGAGGCGCCAGTGTGCGGGGCGCGCCGCCGAGTCCTGCTCGGCGAGCGCCGCGAGTTCGGCGGCGTACACCTGTTCGGCGTGCGGGCGCAGCAGGTCGGTGGTGTCGCCGGTCGGGGTGGCGGTCATGGCAGCTCCTGTTCGATGGCGGTTCGCAGGCGGAGGATCTCGGGTAGGGCGGCGAAGTACCGGGCGCGCACGGGCGATGCGGCGGCGAGGATCTGCGCGGCCCGGTCCGGCCAGGGCGATCCCGGGCCCACGGGGAGCCGAGCGGCAGCGGCGTCGAGCAAGGGCTCGATCCCCTCGTCGAGCTGCCAGTCGGTGCCCTGCCCCGCCTTGTGCAGGACCGTGCCCACCCGATCGGCGAGGTCGGGCGGCCACGGGCCGGGCAACAGCGCCAGGGCGCCGGGTGCGCCCGTGGTGGCGAGCGCGGCGATCCAGCGCGGGTCCGGGCGGAGCGCGGCGGCGGCGATCCAACCGGGCAGCAGGTCGTCCCGGTCGTCGCGCGCCGTCACGAGATCCGACGGTGCCGCCCTGAGCAGGTCCTCCCAGTCCGCCAGCGGCAGCGCCGCGGTGATCTGGTCGGCCCACTGCCTGCGCCACGTGCACCCCATCCCGGATCGATGCCCGACGATGCCGTCCCGCGTGTCGGCCGCGTCGAGTCCGTCCGGCGGCCGGACCGAGAGCTTCAGCCCGCCGAGCAGGCCGCGACCCGCGGAGACGTGCTCGCGCGCCCGGTCGTACATCCGTCGGTGGTACGACGTGCCGACACCGCCGACCAGCGCCTCCTGCGCCGCCGCGCGGACCTCCTTGCTCCGGTCGTCGAGCGCGCGCTCGAGGAGTACGTCGTCGCCGGGGCCGGCCGCGATCACCGCCAGTGCCCGCAGGAGCGCGGCGCGGCCGGCGACCCGCGCGTCCTTCCAGGCCGCGTCGACGAGCTCCGTCGCCGCGGCCGGGTCGGTGCGACGGACGGCGCGCACGTACCGCGCCCGCGCCTCGTCGGAGTCGCTGTCCCAGTCCGCGGGGTCGGGACGGTCCACGTCGAGGCGGGCACCGATCGACGGTGCCGCCGCCGCGAGCCAGGCGCCGCGCGGCCCGACGAGGACGGCCACCGGTGCGGCCGCGCGGGGACGATCGGCCGTGAAGCGCAGGAGCCGGGGGATGAGGTCGGTCGGTGCGCGCAGCCCGGCGTCGGCGACGCGTCCGAGGCACCAGGTCTCGCTGCCGGGGTAGCGCAGCGCGGTGACGACGGTGCCGGCCAGCGCGCGCGGCATCGCCGGACGCGGGTCCTCGTCGGCGGCCGGGAGCGGCGTGAGTCCCCGGATCGGTGGGGCGCCTTCGGCGTTGACGGCGGTCGCGGTGAGGGCGGCGGTGTGCAGGACGAGGGTGTTCGGCGCCGCGTCCGCGGGAACCCGGGCGAGCGCGCCGGCGATCACGGGATCGGCATCCGTGCGTTCGGCGCGGCGGGTCCCGGTACCGAGCAGCGCCGCGGACACCGTCGCCGACCAGTGCTCGGCGCTCACAGTGCGACCGCCTTGTCGTTCGCCAGGACCGACAGCGGAGTCAGTGCCGCACCGTCGAGGAGGCCCGCGACGACCACCTCGGACCCGCCGGAGACGGCGAGCAGCGTCCACCACGCCTCGTCCGTGACCCGCAGCGGGACCGCGAGGCCGTCGCGGTCGACCAGGTGCGGGGTAACCGAATCGGCGGGAGTTCCGGCCAGGAGCACGGGGTGGTCGACGACCCAGGGGTCGGCGGCGCACCGTCGGGCGCGGTCCGCGCGGGCCCGCTCGCAGGTGACCCCGGCTCTCAGAACCGCGGGCCGGCGGCCCGACATGTCCCCGGCGACGAGCGCGCGCAGACCGTCCGGGTGGAAGGCCAGCGGCCCGACCTCGGTGGCACCCACCGCGGGGCGGCGGGGGAGCGACGGTCCGCCGCGGACCTTGAAGTCGAGGATGACCGCCCACCGGCCGGTCTCCTCGCCGTGCAGCCAGGTCCGCCGGGTCGTGACGTTCTCCTCGACGGTCTCGGTGCGCCCCAAGGCCGTCCACGCGTCGTGGACCGCGGGACCCGCGAGGACGTCGGCCGATGCCACCGGGTATCCGACGTGGCGGCGGACCGCCCCGGCGATGTCCTCGGGGAGCGAGTCCAGGCGTGAGTGGGCCTCGGTGAGCATCCAGAGCAGTCCCAACTCGCGGAGGAGTCGGTCTGGCCAGCCCGCGCCGACGACGGTCTGCGGTAGGCGCCGCACGCGGGCGGCGAGGGCCGGAGCTTTGGCGTCGACGAGCCGGCGGGCCAGGGGATCGACGCGCGAGTACGCGTCGCCGTCCATTCCCGAGAGCCCGCCGTGCACCTGGTCGAGCAGCCACAGCCGTAGTTCCGCGATGCCGCCCGCGACGGTCTCGGTGCGCTGGGCCGCCGTGCGGGCGGCGCGCTCGGGGTCCTTGGGGGCGGCGGCCCGTTCGACGGCCTGCTCGCGCCGCCTGCTGCGGGAATCGAGCCACGTCGCGGCGAAGTCCGCGGGCTCCCGCGCGTCGGGAACGCCGCCGTCGGACCAGAGCAGCAGGAGCCCGAGTGCATGTTTGCACGGGAACTTGCGCGACGGGCACGAGCACTTGTACGCGGGTTCCGCGAGCTCCACGACGGTCTGATACGGCCGCTTGCCGCTGCCCTGGCACTGGCCCCAGACCGCGGTCGCCGTGGTTCCGGTGTCCGACCAGGGCGCGGCCGCGCTCAGCTTCTCACCCGCCCGAGCCGACGAGACGTCCGGCGCGAGCTCCAGCACCTGCTCACGCGTCCAGCGATCCACCCCCACAGGATTCACTCAAGCACAGATCCGCGGTCGGTGCTACGTCGCGCGGCGCGTTGCGCCGGACTTGTGCTCGTCCAGGGGTGAGGTCGACTAGTGTCCGGTTCATGAAGACGAAGATCGCTGGTGCTGTCGCCCTCGCCGCCGTCGCACCCCTGACGGTGGGTTGCTCGATGTTCGGGACGAAGGTGGACTTCGGGAAGCTGGAATCGAAGATCACAGACAAGCTGAACACCGAGTACTCGAAGCTGGGGCAGAAGGTCGACTCGGTCACCTGCGACAAGTCCGATGACAAGCCGAAGCCCGGCGCGACCTTCACGTGCGACGCGAAGGTCGGCGAGGTCACCGTGCCGGTCAAGGTGACTGTCAAGGACAAGGATATGAACGTCGATTTCGTGACGACGAAGAAGCTGTACAACCTCGCCACGGTCGGAACGCAGCTCGCGCCGCAGGTGACGCAACAGGTCAAGCAGTCCGTGACGATCGACTGCGGGACGGGTCTGAAAGCCGCGGAGCCGGGCACCTCGTTCACCTGTCCGGTGAAGGGCGCCGACGGGTCGACAGGCACGCTGACTCTCAAGGTCGGCCCGATGGACGGGACCGACAGCTGGGAGGTCAAGTAGTCGCGGAGGTCATCGACCAACTAGTCACACGTGCATCACACACCTCAGTAGTGTAGTTTCCCACCGGTAGACTCATTTGTCACGGAGGGCAGACATGCGTGTCTCTGGATTACTTCGTTCGATCGTTTCGTTGACGGCCGCCGTCGCGGTGGCGGCCACCCTGGCCGCCGGGCCGGCGGGGGCGGCACCGTCGACCTCGACGGCGTCGACGACGGCCCTGACGAACCAGGCGTTCGAGCGGCAGGCGGCCGGCGACACCGCCGGTGCCCAGACGGCCATCAATCAGATGCCCGTCGACCAGGCGCAGAAGGTCGTCGCCGTGATGACGAACGTGAACAAGGCGCTCACGTTCCCGCTGACCGATCAGGTGCCGGGCGGCGTCGCGGCCGGCACCGCCATCGTGATCCTCGGCTTCGGCCTCGAGGACAACGGTGCGATGCGGCCGATCCTCGTCGAGCGGCTGACGAAGGGGCTCGCGGTCGCGCAGGCGTACCCGGCGTTCCCGATCATCGTCACGGGCGGGGCCCCGAAGGCGGGCAAGACCGAGGCGGCCGCCATGAAGGAGTGGCTGCTCGCGCAGGGCGTGTCCGGCACCCGGATCTACACCGAGGAGAGCGCCGGCTCCACGCAGGCCAATGCGATCAACACGGCCGTGCTCATGCGGCAGAACGGCTTCGGTAACGGCGCGGTGCTCGTGACCTCTGCCGATCACACCCGGCGGTCGGTCGCGGACTTCCTCGTCGCCGGGATCACGCTACAGGCCGTCGTCGCCTCGGACGCCAAGATCCAATCCGCGCCGATGTCCGCGAGCGGCGTCGCGGCGGTGTACCGGGACGCCCGGGGCGTGGCCGGGATCTGACGCGGGCCACGCGATCGCAGACTCGATCGGCGATGCCTCTGGAACTTGTCGGTGCGGTGTGCGAGCGTTGACCTCATGACCGAGTACACGGCGCCGGTGGGTGCGCCCGTCTGGATCGACCTGATGACCTCCGATGTCGATGCCGCGGTGGAGTTCTACAGCGCGGTGTTCGGTTGGGAGGCGGAGCCGCCCAACCCGGAGTTCGGGGGGTACCGCAACTTCCGCGTGAACGGCAATCGCGTCGCGGGTCTGATGGGCGCGGTCGACGGTGGGGACGGGCCGGGCGACATGTGGTCCACCTACCTGCGCACCGACGATGCGGCGGCCTCGCTCGACGCGGCCGTCGCGGCGGGCGCGTCGGTGATCGTCCCCGCGTCCGATGTCGGTGACCTCGGTCGGTTCGGCTTCGTCATCGACCCCGTCGGCGCCGCGATCGGCGTCTGGCAGCCGGGCACCCACGCGGGATTCGTCGAGCGGGGCGCCCCGGGCACGCCGTACTGGTTCGACTGCATGAGCCGCAGCTACGACGCGTCCCTCACCTTCTACCGCAAGGTGTTCGGGTGGACGCTGGAGGAGATCGGCAGCGGCGGCACGGAGGGCTCCTTCGGTCCCGACCGGTACAGCCAGGTGCTCGTCGGCCCCGCCGGCGCGCAGGCGGGCGTCGCCGGGATCATGGACGCCGCGCCGCTGTTCGATTCGGGCGTCTTCGGCGACGGGACGCCGTCGTTCTGGCAGGTCTACATCACCGTCGAGGACACCGATGCCGCGGCGAAGCGCATCGCCGATGCCGGCGGACAGATCCTGCGGTCGGCCGAGGTGACGCCGTGGGGGACCATGGGGTCGGCCACGGATCCCGGGGGTGCCGTGTTCCTGTTCGCCACTCCGCCCGAAGGGCGGTGACGCGCCGGCGAGCGTCGATCGGCCGGGGCTACGGCTCCGTCCGGCGCACGCTCGCCTCGACCAGATCGAGCACGGCCTCGAGGCCCGCCGTCGGCCGGCCGGACGCGAGGTGGGTGACCAGGCCGTCGAGCACGAGGTCCAGATAGGCGAGGATGACGCCCGTCGGGAGATCGTCCCGCAGCCGGCCCCGCTGCTTCTGTCGTTCCAGCCGGCGCAGGGTGGCGTCGGTCAGCTCGGTGCTGTGCTCGGTCCACTCCGCGCGGAAGTCGTTGTCGTTCTTGAGCCGACGCGCGATCTCCAGCCGGGTACCGAGCCAGTCGAAACGCTCGGGGTGGGCCAGCATGTCGCGCATGACCTGGACCAGGCCCTGCTCGGCCGCGACATCGGCCATCCGCTCCGCGTCCTCCCGGGCCAAGGACAGGAACAGCGCGTCCTTATCGCGGAAATGATGGAAGATCGCGCCCCGCGACAGTCCGGTAGCGGCCTCGAGGCGGCGCACCGTGGCACCGTCGTAGCCGTACTCGGCGAAGCAGGTCCGCGCACCGTCGAGGATCTGACGGCGGCGTGCGGCGAGGTGGTCATCGCTCACCTTGGGCATTGGATGCTCCTGATGGAACGGGGACGGCGGGCCCGGCCGCAGGGGCCGGACCCGCCGTCACTCGTGGTCGACGATCGTCGATCAGCTGTTGACCATGTTCCGCAGCACGTACTGCAGGATGCCGCCGTTGCGGTAGTAGTCGGCCTCACCGGGGGTGTCGATGCGGACGTCCGCGTCGAACTCCACCTTCGTGCCGTCCGTCTTCGTCGCGGTCACGTGCACCGTCTTCGGCGTGACGCCGTTGTTCAGCTCCGTGATGCCCGCGATGTCGAAGGTCTCCGTGCCGTCGAGGCCCAGGGTCTTCCAGGACTCGCCCTTGGGGAACTGCAGCGGCACGACGCCCATGCCGATCAGGTTCGACCGGTGGATGCGCTCGAAGGACTCGACGATGACGGCCTTGACGCCCAGGAGGCTGGTGCCCTTGGCCGCCCAGTCGCGCGAGCTGCCCGAGCCGTACTCCTTGCCGCCCAGGACGACCAGCGGGATGCCGGCGGCCTGGTAGTTCTGCGACGCGTCGTAGATGAACGACTGCGGGCCGCCCTCCAGGGTGAAGTCGCGGGTGTAGCCGCCCTGCGTGCCCTCGAGGCCGATCGTGTCCAGGACCCGGTTCTGCAGGCGGATGTTCGCGAACGTGCCGCGGATCATCACCTCGTGGTTACCGCGCCGCGAACCCAGCGAGTTGTAGTCCTTACGGGCCACGCCGTGCGAGTCGAGGTACTGCGCGGCCGGGGTGCCGGGCTTGATCGGGCCGGCGGGGCTGATGTGGTCGGTGGTGACCGAATCGCCCAGCAGCGCCATGACGCGGGCGCCCGAGATGTCGGTGACCGGCGCGGGCTCCATCGTCATACCGTCGAAGTACGGCGCCTTGCGGACGTAGGTCGAGTCCTGGTCCCACTGGAAGGTGTCGCCCTCGGGGGTGTCCAGGTTCTGCCAGCGGTGATCACCGGCGAAGATGGTCGAGTACGACTTGCGGAACATGTCCTGGCTGATGGCGTTCTTGATCGTGTCGTCGATCTCCTGCGCCGACGGCCAGATGTCCTTGAGGTAGACCTCGTTGCCGTCGTGGTCCGTGCCCAGCGAGTCGGTCTCGAAGTCGAAGTCCATCGTGCCCGCGAGGCCGTAGGCGATGACCAGTGGCGGCGAGGCGAGGTAGTTCATCTTCACGTCGGGGGAGATGCGACCCTCGAAGTTGCGGTTGCCCGAGAGCACCGCGACCACGGTCAGGTCCTCGTCGTTGACGGCCTTGCTGATCTCGTCGGGCAGCGGGCCCGTGTTGCCGATGCAGGTGGTGCAGCCGTAGCCGCCGAGGTAGTAGCCGAGCTTCTCGAGGTACGGCCACAGGCCGGCCTTCTCGTAGTAGTCGGTGACGACCTGCGAGCCCGGCGCCATGTTGGTCTTGACCCAGGGCTTGGTGGTCAGGCCCTTGTTGACGGCATTGCGGGCGAGCAGCGCCGCACCGAGCATGACCGAGGGGTTCGAGGTGTTGGTGCAGGAGGTGATGCCCGCGACCGCGACCGCGCCGTGATCGAGCACGAAGGTGCCGCGCTCACCGGTCACGGTGACCGGCTTGGACGGACGGCCCTCGGCGCCGTTGGCGGCGGAATGAACGTGAACGGCACCGTCGTCCGCGAAGCTGAGCTTGGCCGGATCCGAGGCCGGGAAGGATTCCTCGATGGCCTCGTCCAACTGGGTGTGCGGCGCGGGGTTGTTCTGCTCGACGTAGTTGTGGATGTCCTTGCGGAAGGCCGTCTTCGACTCCGACAGCAGGATGCGGTCCTGCGGACGCTTCGGTCCGGCGATCGACGGCACGACGGTGCTGAGGTCGAGCTCGAGGTACTCCGAGTACGCGGGCTCGTGGTCCGCGTCGTGCCACATGCCCTGCTCCTTGGCGTACGCCTCGACGAGCGCGAGCTGCTGGTCGGTGCGGCCGGTCAGGCGCAGGTAGTTGATGGTCTCGCCGTCGATCGGGAAGATCGCCGCGGTGGAGCCGAACTCGGGGCTCATGTTGCCCAGGGTCGCGCGGTTGGCGAGCGGCACCTCGGCGACGCCCTTGCCGTAGAACTCGACGAACTTGCCGACGACGCCGTGCTGACGCAGCATGTCGGTCACGGTGAGCACCACGTCGGTCGCGGTGACGCCCGGCTGGATCTCACCCGTGAGCTTGAAGCCGACGACGCGGGGGATCAGCATGGAGACCGGCTGGCCCAGCATGGCCGCCTCGGCCTCGATGCCGCCGACGCCCCAGCCCAGGACGCCCAGGCCGTTCTCCATCGTGGTGTGCGAGTCGGTGCCGACGCAGGTGTCGGGGTAGGCCTGACCGTTGCGGGTCATGACGACCGGCGCGAGGTACTCGATGTTGACCTGGTGGACGATGCCCATGCCCGGGGGGACGACCTTGAAGTCGTCGAACGCGCCCTGGCCCCAGCGCAGGAACTGGTAGCGCTCGCCGTTGCGCTGGTACTCGAGATCGACGTTGCGCTCGAGGGCGTCGGCCGTGCCGAACACGTCGAGGATCACCGAGTGGTCGATGACCATGTCCGCGGGGGAGAGCGGGTTGACCTTGTTCGGGTCGCCGCCCAGCGCCGTGACGGCCTCGCGCATGGTGGCGAGGTCGACGATGCACGGGACACCCGTGAAGTCCTGCATGATCACGCGCGCCGGCGTGAACTGGATCTCGACGCTCGGCTCCGCCGAGGGGTCCCAGTTCGCCAGGGCGTTGATGTGATCGGTGGTGATGTTCGCGCCGTCCTCGGTCCGCAGCAGGTTCTCCGCGAGGACCTTGAGGGCGTAGGGCAGCTTCTCGGTGCCGGGCACGGCGCTGAGGCGGAAGATCTCGTACGACTGATCGCCCACCTCGAGCGTGCCGCGCGACGAGAAGGAATCGATGCTGTTGCTCACGTCAGCTCCACTCAACGTTTGTGGTGTGCACCGACGGGCTGTGTCGGTGCCTGAAACCGATAATACAGTACGCTTGTCCTGTGATAGGTCATTGGGCTGAACCTCCCGGGACGCAGCTCATTGTGCCTCGTTCCGGGTCCGGCCGTGGGCGTGTCGTACTGTGAGGGCCATGGGGCCCGTGCCGATCATCACCGCTGTACCCGCCGACGTGGACCTCTCGGCCCTCGAGGCGGACCTCGCGCACGACGGCGTCGCCGTGCTCAATCCGGCGCACCAGGACTCTGTTCCTCAGCTCGTCGCCGTCGTCCGTGACGCTCGGGCCAAGGGTATCGAGAACTTCAAGGTGGTCGTCCTCGCGCACGACTACAACCCGGACACCTCGCTGCGCGACCTCGGCACCCAGGTCGGCAAGGACATGAAGGCCAAGGGCGAGGACGCGATGACGATTCTCGTGATGTCGCCCAATCAGGTGGCCGGGTACTCGACGCAGCTGAGCCGGTTCCAGATCGAGAAGGCGCAGGACGGCCACACCGGTCGCCTCGCGCTCAACAATCCGCCGAAGGCCACCCAGGACTTCGTGGACGTCGCGCACGACGCCACCTTCCCGTGGACGGCCGTCACCGTCGCGCTGATCCTCTTCGTCGCGGCGCTCGCCGGAGTGGCGCGCTCCGTGACCCGCACGCGCAGCCGCGCGGTCGACGCCGCCCGCCGGTCCGCGACCGCGCCCGCCGGACCGTCGGGCACCGTCGAAAAGAATGGTGCCACGGCAGCTCCGTCGAACGAATAGCGCACATTCATTCGAAATTCCAGCTGTGTGATTCGCTACGGACGTCCGATCCGGAATCGTTCACCCTTTGCATCGTCGATGCAGTTCAGTGTGCATTTTTGATGACTCACACGTATGTAATTTGTGATTACTGTTTTCTATTGTTGCGAAAGTGCCGTACGGTACTTCTGAAGCCAATGTTGTGCGTGTGGCACACGCGTACTCATCGGGTATGAACGAGTCTTGAGTTGAGGGAGACACCTTGAGGCGTACGGCACACCCCGCCACGAACATCGCCACGCGGTCGCTGCTCGCGGTCGTCGCCACCGGTTCGCTGGTGGTCGGGACCGTCGCGGCGACCGGATCCGCCATGGCCGAGCCCGGCGGCGACAACGCGAATCCCGCGAACGTCGTCGCCGCCCTGGTCGACCGCATCGCGCAGGCCGACCAGCGCATCGCGGACCTGCGCGGAGACGTTGCGACCAAGCGCCAGTCGGTCAATCGCGCCGTGGTGGACCTGCAGTCCGCACAGGACGCGGCGCGCGCCGCGACGGGCGCCGTGAAGGTGTCCGAGACCGCCGTGACGGAGTCGAACGCGCGGATCAAGACGGCCCAGGACACGTTCGACACCGTCGTGCGCGCCGCGTACGAGCAGGGCAACAGTGCCGGCGCATTGGTCAACACCCTCGGTGGTGCCGACCCCGGCGTCGCCGTGGACCGTGCGACGACCCTGCGGATCGTGGCGGACAAGCAGCGCGTCGCCCTGGGCGATCTGCAGGCCGCGAAGGTCCGCGCCGAGGCCTCCCAGTCCGCCGCCCGTGCCGCCAAGGTGCAGGCCGACTCCGCCGCCGCCGCGGCGGTCGAGCGGAAGAAGACGGCCGAGGACTCCATCACCACGACGGTGGCCGCGCTCGGCACGCAGGAGCAGGAGCAGACCAGGCTCACGGCCCAGCGCACCCTCGCACAGCACGCCCTCGACGAGGCCAAGCGCGCCGATGGCCGCGCCGCGCAGCAGAAGATCTACGCGCAGTACGTCGTTGACGAGCAGCAGACCCAGCAGATCACCGCCCCCGCGGCGCCGGCCGCAGCGGCCCCCGTGCAGACGGGCACCGGTGCGTCCGCGGATCCGCTGGTCGCGGCCCGGACCTTCGCCCAGGGCATCGTCGGCCAGGCCTCGTCGTTGTTCAGCAACCCGTTCGGTGCCGTGACGGGGCAGGCGGCCCCGGCCGCCGCCGCGCCCGCCGCGCAGGCGGCCACCAACGCCTCGGGCATGACCGGCGCGCAGATGATCGAGACCGTGATCCAGCGGGGCATGTCGGTCATCGGCGTGCAGTACGCCTGGGGCGGAGGCAGCTGGAACGGCGCGACCAAGGGCGTTCGCGACGGTGGCGTCGCCGACAGCTACGGGGACTTCAACCGCGTCGGCTTCGACTGCTCCGGCCTGATGGCCTACATGTACGCGGCCGTCGGCATCGCGCTGCCCAAGTACTCCGGGTACCAGTACACGACCGGCAACAAGGTGCCGATCAGCCAGCTCAAGCGCGGCGACATGGTCTTCCGCGGTCCGGGCGGCACGCAGCACGTCGCCATGTACCTGGGCAACAACCAGATCCTCGAGTCGCCCCAGTCCGGTGGCGCCGTGCGGATCGCGCCCTTCGACGCCTCGACCTTCCTGTCGCAGGGCGTCCGCGTGATCAACAGCTGACCGCCGGCGATTGCGTACTCTCGTGGGAGTGGGCCGCGACGGCCCGGATCGGACGGGCCCGCGCGGGCCGGGGGAACGACGACGAAGGGGTCTTGCGTGACGCATTCTCAGGGGCTGGAGAACGGGACGGGCGGCGCCGCCTCGACCGATGAGGTCAAGCTGCTGGAGCGGGCCGTGTACGAGGTCAAGCGCGTGATCGTCGGCCAGGATCAGCTGGTCGAGCGCATCCTCGTGGGCATGCTGGCCAAGGGCCACGTGTTGCTCGAGGGCGTCCCGGGCGTCGCGAAGACCCTGGCGGTCGAGACCTTCGCGACGGTCGTCGGGGGCTCCTTCTCCCGCATTCAGTTCACCCCCGACCTGGTGCCCTCCGACCTCGTCGGTACGCGCATCTACCGGCAGGGCAAGGAGCAGTTCGACACCGAGATCGGGCCGGTCTCCGCGAACTTCCTGCTCGCCGACGAGATCAACCGTGCTCCCGCGAAGGTGCAGTCGGCGCTGCTCGAGGTGATGGCCGAGCGCAAGGTCTCGATCGGCGGCAAGACCTACCCGATGCCCGATCCGTTCCTGGTGCTCGCCACGCAGAACCCGATCGAGAACGAGGGCGTCTACCCGCTGCCGGAGGCGCAGCGCGATCGCTTCCTGTTCAAGGTGGTCGTCGGCTACCCCTCGATCGAGGAGGAGCGGGAGATCGTCTATCGGATGGGCACCACCCCGCCGACCCCGTCCCAGGTGCTCGACCCCGCGACCGTGCAGCGCCTGCAGCGCGCCGCGAGCGAGGTCTTCGTGCACCACGCGCTCGTCGACTACGTGGTCCGGGTGATCGCCGCGACCCGCACGCCCCGCGAGTTCGGGCTCGACGACGTCGCCTCCTGGATCACCTACGGCGCCTCGCCCCGTGCGACCCTCGGCATCGTCGCCGCTGCGCGTGCCCTCGCGCTGCTCCGCGGCCGCGACTACGTCGTCCCGCAGGACGTCGTCGAGATCATCCCGGACGTGCTGCGGCACCGTCTGGTCATGAGCTACGACGCGTTGGCCGACGAGGTGACTCCCGACCAGGCGATCGGCCGGGTCCTGCAGACCGTCGCGCTGCCGCAGGTCGTCGGGCAGGCCGTGCCGCAGCAACCGCACCAGGCGCAGCAGCAGTTCGCGGCGGCGCAGCAGCCCAGGGGCTGACGATGCCGCACGCCCCGCTCCCGAGCTTCGCCGGCGGCGAGGTCGACGAGTCCCGCATGCAGGCGTCGCTCAAGACGCTCGAACTGCTGGTCCGGCGTCGGCTCGACGGCGTCCTCAAGGGCGATCACCAGGGCCTGCTGCCCGGCCCCGGCTCCGAGCCGGGGGAGTCGCGCCCGTACACGCCGGGCGACGACGTCCGGCTGATGGACTGGTCCGTGACCGCCCGCACCACGCACCCGCACGTGCGGCAGATGATCGCCGACCGCGAGCTGCAGACCTGGATCGTGGTGGACCTGTCCGCGTCGATGGACTTCGGGTCCACCGGCGGCACCAAACGCGACCTCGCCGTGGCCGCGTCGGCCGCCGTCGTCCACCTGGTCAGCGGCGCGGCGAACCGCGTGGGCTGCCTGGTCACCAACGGCGCACAGCTCGTCCGGGTGCAGCCCGCGGCGGGCCGCGCGCAGCGGCAGAAGGTGCTCAAGGCGATCGCGACGGCGCCCCGGGCCGTCGAGGGCACCCGCGGTGACCTGCGCATCGCGCTCGATGCGCTGCGCCGGCCCGAGCAGCCGCGCGGCCTGATCGTGGTGATCAGCGACTTCCTCGGCGACGTGGACTACGTCCGCGAGCTGCGGGGCCTCGCCGCTCGGCACGAGGTGCTGGCCGTCGAGGTCCTCGACCCCCGCGATGTCGAGTTGCCGGCGGTCGGCGAGATCGCGCTGCGCGACGCCGAGTCCGGCGCCGTCCGGGAGCTCACCGTCACGCCGGACCTGCAGGTGCGGTTCGCCGCGGCGGCGCAGGCGCATCGCGCGCAGGTCGCCCGGACGCTGCGCGGGGTGGGCGCGCCGATCCTCGAGCTGCGCACCGACCGCGACTGGCTGGCCGACATCGTGCGGTTCGTCGCCGCCCGACGACGCGGATTGGCTGGTGCTTCCTAGATGGGCGGATTGACCTCGCTCGCCGACCCGATCTGGCTGCTGGGCATCCTGGTGGTGCTGGCCATCGTGGCCGGATACGTCTACAACGAGCGGCGCCGGGACAAGCGCGCGCTGAAGTTCGCGAACATGACGGTGCTCGACTCGGTGGCGCCCCCGGGGCGCAGTCGGTGGCGGCACGTGCCCCTGGCGCTGCTGAGCATCGGGCTGATCCTCATGATGATCGCGCTGTCGGGGCCGCAGGCCATGCGCAAGGTGCCCCGCAGCCGGGCGACGGTCGTGCTGGTGATCGACGTCTCCCTGTCGATGCAGGCCACGGATGTCAGCCCGAACCGGCTCGACGCTGCCAAGGAGGCGGCGAAGAAGTTCGTCGGCGAACTGCCCACCGGGATGAATCTCGGGATCGTCTCGTTCGCCGGCACCGCACAGCTGCTGGTCTCGCCGACGCCGGACCGTTCGCTGGCCACCAACGCGATCGACCACCTCGACCTCGCGCAGCGGACCGCCACCGGTGAGGGCATCTACGCCGCGATCCAGTCGATCAAGAACATCCGGGACGTGCTGGGCGGCAAGGACAACGCGCCGCCCGCCCGGATCATCCTGGAATCGGACGGCAAGCAGACCGTGCCGACCGACCTCGACGATCCCCGCGGCGGTTTCACCGCGGCGCGCAAGGCCAAGGAGGAGGGCATCCCTATCTCCACGATCTCCTTCGGCACGCCGGGCGGCACCGTCAGCATCGAGGGCCAGAACATCCCCGTCCCCGTCGACGATGCCTCCCTGAAGAAGATCGCGGACCTCTCCGGCGGGCAGTTCTTCTCCGCGTCGTCGCTGAGCGACCTCAACCAGGCCTACGGCACGCTGCGCGACGAGATCGGTTGGGAGATGCAGAAGGGCGACAACTCCCGGGTGTGGGTGCTCTGGGGCACGGTGCTGCTCGTCCTGGGTGCGGCGGGCGCCGTGGCGTACAACCGGCGGCTGCCGTGACACGCTGCGGGACACCCGGAGATTTCCCCGCCCACGCGGGCGATTGATACGTTGTCTTCCATGTCGACATCTGAATTCACGCCCCGGTCCGTCCTCGTCACGGGCGGTAACCGCGGCATCGGCCTCGCGATCGCACAGCGCCTCGCCGCCGACGGGCACAAGGTCGCGGTCACCCACCGCGGCTCGGGCGCCCCCGAGGGCCTGTTCGGCGTCCAGTGCGACGTCACCGACAACGACTCCGTCGAGGCCGCGTTCAAGGCCGTCGCCGAGCACCAGGGCCCCGTCGAGGTGGTCGTCGCCAACGCCGGCGTCACCGACGACACGCTCCTGATGCGGATGAGTGTCGAGAGCTTCGAGAAGGTCATCAACGCCAACCTCACCGGTGCCTTCCGCGTCACCAAGGCCGCCACCCGGGACATGCTCAAGAAGCGGTGGGGCCGGTTCATCTACCTCGGCTCCGTCGTCGGCCTCATGGGCACCCCCGGCCAGGCGAACTACGCCTCCTCGAAGGCCGGCGTCATCGGCCTCGCCCGCTCGGTGACGCGCGAGGTGGGCGCGCGCAACATCACGGCGAACGTGGTGGCCCCGGGCCTCATCGACACCGACATGACCCGCGAGCTCCCGGCCGAGTACGTCGAGACCGCCGTCAAGCAGGCCATCCCCGCCAAGCGGATGGGCCAGCCCGAGGACGTGGCCGCGGTGGTCTCGTTCCTCGCCTCGGACGACTCGGCCTATGTCACCGGGAACGTCATCAACGTCGACGGTGGCCTGGGCATGGGCCACTAGGCCGTCCCGGAGACACCCCGACGGCGCACCGTCGAACCAGCCACGCAGCACCCGAAAACCTGAAGGAGGCACGTCCGTGACCGGACTGCTCGAAGGCAAGACCATCCTGATCACCGGCATCATCACCGATGCCTCCATCGCGTTCTCGGCCGCCAAGGTGGCCCAGGAGCAGGGCGCCAAGGTGATCATCACCGGCATCCCGGACCGGCTCCGCCTGATCGACCGCATCGCCAAGCGCCTGCCGCAGGAGGTGCCGCCGGCGATCCCGCTCGACATCACCGACGAGGAGTACCTCGGGACCCTGGCCGACAAGGTCCGCGAGCTCGCGCCCGAGGGCATCGACGGCGTGCTGCACTCCATCGCCTTCGCGCCCCGCACCCTCATGGGCCCGGACGCCGTGCCCTTCCTCGAGGGCCCCGGCCCGGACGTGGCGAAGTCCTTCGAGATCTCGGCGTGGAGCTACGCCTCGCTGGCGCGCGCCGTGCTGCCCGTCATGAACGAGGGCGGCTCCATCGTGGGCATGGACTTCGATCCCCGCACCGCGATGCCCGACTACAACTGGATGGGCGTGCAGAAGGCGGCGCTCGAGTCGGTGAACCGCTACGTCGCCCGCGAGGTCGGCTACGCGAAGAAGATCCGGTCGAACCTGGTGGCCGCGGGCCCGATCAAGACTCTTGCGGCCAAGGCCATCTCGGGCACCGCGACGGACGACGCGAAGAAGCTCAACATGCTCAACCAGTACTGGGACGGCGCCTCGCCCATCGGCTGGAACGTCGACGACCCGGAGGTCGTGGGCAAGAGCATCTGCGCGCTGCTCTCCGACTGGCTGCCCGGCACCACCGGCTCCATCGTCTACGTCGACGGCGGCGCCAGCCACAACACCTGGTTCCCCGAGGAAATGATCAACGCGCAGTCGTGAGCCACGATGCGCTGCTCGTGCTCTCCTTCGGTGGGCCCGAGCACCCCGACCACGTACGGCCCTTCCTCGAGAACGTCGTGCGTGGTCGTGGCGTACCACCCGAGCGCCTGGACGCCGTCGAACAGCACTACCTGCGGTTCGGCGGCGTCTCGCCGATCAACGGGCAGAACCGCGCGCTGATCGCGGCGGTCTCCGAGGAGTTCGGCCGCCGGGGCCGGGATCTACCCGTGTACTTCGGGAACCGGAACTGGCATCCGATGGTCGAGGACACAGTCGCGCGGATGAAGGACGACGGCGTGCGGAACGCGCTGGTCTTCGCCACGTCCGCGTGGGGAGGCTTCTCCGGCTGCCGCCAGTACGACGAGGACATCGCCCGCGCGCGTGCCGCCGTCGGTGCCGGCGCGCCGAGGCTGACGAAGCTGCCCCAGTTCTACGATCACGAGCTGTTCCTGGAGTGCTTCGCGGACGCCGCCGCAGCGGCGTTGGCGACGGTGCCCGTCGGCTCGCGTCTGGTGTTCACCGCGCACTCCATCCCGGAGGCCGCGGACGTCAATGCCGGTCCGCCCGGGGTGTCGAACCTGTACTCCCGCCAGGTCCGGGAGGCAGCCGCGAACGTCGCCGCCCGGCTCGGCCTCGAGCACGACGTGGTCTGGCAGTCCCGCTCCGGCCCGCCGCAGGTGCCGTGGCTCGAACCCGACATCTGCGACCACGTCCGGTCGCTGTGGGACGAGCGGGTGCCCGGCGTCGCGGTCGTGCCGATCGGCTTCGTCTCCGACCATCTCGAGGTCATCTGGGATCTGGATACCGAGGCCCGCGATCTCGCGGCGGAGCTCGGCCTGCCCTTCGCACGCGCCGCCACCCCGATCGGTGACCCGCGGTTCGCCGCGATGGTCGCCGACCTGGTCGAGGACGCGGATGCCGGCCGGTCGGCCGGGCTCGGCGTCAGCGTCGACGGTGCCGCCTGCGTGGAGGGCTGTTGCCCTGCGGTCCGGCGCCCGACTCGCACGTAGCAGCGACTGCGTGGTCCGGGTTCACCCGCGCAGTTCGTCGCGGCACACCGCGTTGACCGCAGCCACGCGGGCGGCGCGAACGGTGCGCCACAGGTCCCGGTACGCCGCGTCGCCGCCCTGTGCGGACGCCAGCGTGAGGCCGGCGTACGGGTTCTCCGCGCCGGCGACCAGTAGGATCGCCTCGACCATTCCGGCGCTGTCGAGCACCCGGTGCGCACGCTCGGACGCGCTGCGCGGCAGCCGGTGGGCGCCGAGGTAGCGGGTCAGCTCCATCACCAGGCGCCGGGGATCGTCGGACGAGTCCGGCGCGGGCGGCAGGCCGGCCAGGGCCGACGGTGCCTCCCGGACCGCGCCGCGCAGCTCCTGTTCGGCGCCGCCCAGCGGCATCGGGTCGGGGTCCGCCAGGGCGGGTTCGTGCAGGTAGGCCTGCCAGCGCATCACATCCGCGGCCTCCGGCACGGGAACCAGGGCGATCGACGAGGACGCGCCGTCGAAGACCACGACCTCGCCTCGCGCCATGGCGGCCTGTTCGAGGTCGGTCCCGGCGGGGAGTCCGCGGGCGTCGCCCGGCGCGGGCAGCAGCAGCCGGACGGTGTGCGGTTCGAGCCCGCGGATCTCGGCCAGCAGGTCCGGGAGATCGCCGTCGACGACGGACTGCACGGGTGCCCATTCGCTCAGCGCGGCGAGCAACTCATCGGTGCCCGCAGATCCTGCGAGCCAGGCCGCGGACCACACCGCGAAGCCCTGGGCGGGCCCGGCGGTGGCGCGGCGTGCGAGCGTGGCGACGGTACTCATGACCCGGCCAGCTTACGCGCCGGATCGCGTCGAAATTCTGAAACATGTTCTAGCAAGGGGGTCGCGGATCTACCCTGACCCACATGAGCGAATCGGACACCTTCGCCGAGCAGGCCCGCCCGGCCTCGTCGCAGCGCACCCCGGACGAGGTGCGCGGGCGCCTGCAGCGCTGGTTCGCGGCCCGGGACGCCGATGCCGAGATCCTCGATCTGCAGCTGCCGGAGGGCAACGGGATGTCCAGCGAGACCCTGCTCGCCGCCGTCCGGTTCGGCGACGGCGAGCGGCGTCTCGTGATCCGCGTCGCGCCCCGCCCCGAGTCCGATCCGGTGTTCCCGACCTACGACCTGCCGGCCCAGTTCGCGGTCATGCGCCACGTGCTGACGTACGGGGTGGCGGCGCCGTCGTGCCTGTGGGTCGAGGAGGATCCGTCCGTGATCGGGGCGCCCTTTCTGGTCATGGACCGGATCGACGGCGAGGTTCCGCCGGACGTCATGCCCTACACCTTCGGCGCCTGGCGACCCGACGCCACCGACGCGGACCTGCGCGAGTTCGGCGATGCGTCGGTCGATGTCCTCGCGATGATCCACGGCGTCACCCCGCCGGACGGCGGGATCCCGATGCCGGAGCCGGGGGAGAGCGCTCTGGCCGCGCACCTGCGCCGGGTCCGGGAGTTCTACGACTGGGCGGCGGAGGGGCACCGTCGGGCCCCGATCCTGGACCGAGCGCTCGCGTGGGCGCAGGAGCACCTTCCGGGCCATGCCGACGCGGTCCTCATCTGGGGCGATGCCAGGATCGGCAACCTGATGTACTCCGGCAACACCCCGGTCGCGGTGCTGGACTGGGAGATGGCCACCGTCGGGCCGTGCGAACTGGACCTGGGCTGGTTCGTGTACCTGCACCGCTTCTTCCAGGACCTCGCCGAGCTCGCGGGGCTGCCCGGCCTGCCCGGGTTCCTCCGCCGCGAGGACGTGGAACGACGGTACGCCGACCGCACCGGTCATGTCCCGCGCGACATGGACTTCTACACCGCGTACGCCGCGATCGTGCACGGCGTGATCATGTACCGGATCCAGACCCGCGCCATCGACTTCGGAGCCTCCGCGGCGCCCGAGAACCCCGACGACATGATCCTGCACCGCGCGAGCATCGAGAAGATGCTGGACGGGACCTACTGGGAGGCGGTGCCGTGACCGCGCAGTGGGCCGGTTCGCCGCTGTCGCCGGCGGACGACCTCCCGATCCACCAGGTCGCCGAGGTGATCCGACACCCCGCGACCTCGGACCGCAACTTCTACGACCGCTACTACTTCAATGCGCACTCGGGTACGGCGAGCGCACCCTTTCTGGTGCTCGGCCTCGGCGTGTACCCGAACCTGGGGGTGGTGGACTGCTTCGCCGTCGCCCGGTACCGCGACGACCAGATCGTCTTCCGTGCGTCGAGGGCGCTCGGCGCGGACCGCACGGACACGGTCGTCGGACCGATGCGCTTGGAGGTGCTGGACGGGTTGCAGCGCCTCCGGGTGGCGCTCGATCCCGGCGCGGACTACGACCTCGCGTTCGATCTGACGTTCACGGCGACCGGGCCCGCGCACCTGGAGCCGCGGCACTTCCACCGGCAGCTCGAGCGGGTCACCTTCGACACGCAGCGGTTCGTGCAGGTCGGGTCCTGGGCGGGGGAGCTGACCGTCGACGGCGAACGGTTCGACGCGAGCGACTGGCGCGGCAACCGCGACCGGTCGTGGGGCGTGCGGCCCGTCGGCGAGGCCGAGCCGCCCGGCCGCCGCGTCACCGAGGCGGGCAACTTCTTCTGGATCTACTCCGTCCTGCGCCTGCCCGAGGCCACGATCTGCGTGGTCCTGCAGGAGGACGTCCGCGGCCGGCCGGTCGTCGAGGACGCCACCTGGATCCCGCACGACGGCTCCGAGCCCCGCTGGCTCGGCCACGTCGCGCACGACATCGAGTTCGTCTCCGGGACCCGCCAGGCCCGGGCCGCCCGGCTCGCGTTCACCGGCACCGACGGTGCCCGGACCGAGGTCGACATCGCGATCCTCACGGCGAACCACTTCGGCTTCGGCACCGGTTACGGCCTCGATGCGGACTGGCGGCACGGCATGTGGCAGGGGGAGGAGAAGGTCGAGGGTCGGCGCTTCCGCGTGCCCGACCTGGACGTGAACCTCACCATGCTGGTCCCGGTCGAGTACCTCGCGACCTGCACCGTCCGGCACCCGGACGGGCGCACGGAGGAGGGCGAGGGCCTGTTCGAGTTCGGCGCGATCGGACCGCACACGCGCTACGGCTTCCAGCACTACGTGGATCCCGCGCCGTAGAATCAGCCGCCGTGGGACACGGCTATGGCGACATCTACGCGGGGCACGCGAGCAAGAGGGCGCGGGTGGTCCCCGAGGTCCCGGCCGACCGGGATCTCGTGGTCGAGGACGCGGCGACCGGCTTCTGCGGCGCCGTCGTCGGCTTCGACCGCAGCTACGACGGTGACCTGGTCAAGCTGGAGGACGGGCGCGGCAGGGTTCGCGTGTTCGTCATGCGCCCGGCCGCGTTCCTCATCGACGGTGCGCCGGTCACGCTGGTCCGCCCGACGGCGAAGGCACCGTCGGGCCCGCAACGCAGCGCGTCGGGCTCGACCCGCGTGGAGGGCGTCAAGGCGCGCGTGGCGCTGCCCAGCCGGATCTGGGTCGAGGGCATCCACGATGCCGCGATCGTGGAGCGGGTGTGGGGTCACGACCTGCGGGTCGAGGGTGTCGTCGTGGAGCAGCTCGAGGGGCTCGATCACCTCGGCGATCGGCTCGCGGAGTTCCAGCCGGGGCCGGGACGGAAGGTCGGCGTGCTCGCCGATCACCTGGTCGAGGGCTCGAAGGAGTCACGGATGACGCAGTCCGTGGGCAAGTACGTCATGGTCACCGGTCACCCGTTCATCGACATCTGGGCGGCGGTCAAACCGGCGGCCGTCGGGATCGCGGCCTGGCCGGACGTGCCGCGGGGCGAGGACTGGAAGACCGGCACCTGCAGGCGGCTCGGCTGGGGCACGCCGCAGGACGGCTGGCGTCGGGTGCAGGGCGCGGTGACCTCGTTCCGCGACCTCGACGCCTCCCTGATCGGTGCGGTCGAGCGTCTCGTGGACTTCGTCACCGAGCCGGACGACTGAGGGCGGGAACCCACGCGGTCGGGCTAGAATCCGCAGGTGGCATCGACTCCGACGACGAAACCGGACACCCGGCAGCAGATCCTGCGCGCCACGCTCGACTGGGTGGACGAGGCGGGGCTGACCCGCATCTCGATGAGCGCGCTCGCCAAGCGGGCGCGGCTGGCGCGTGCGACGCTCTACCAGCACTTCACCGGCAAGGACGCCCTCGTCGAGGCGGTCGTCTCCAGCGAGCTCGACAAGTTCTACAGCCGCATCCACGGCTACGCCGACCCGATCGCCGACAACGATGAGCGGCTCGCGGCCGGGTTCGCCTACGCCTACGCCTACCTGCGGGAACATCGCGCTCTGCAGCGCGTGCTCGCGATGAGCCCGGCGCTGATCCTCCCGTACATCCACGGCGACTCCCCGCAGATCCAGCAGGGGCGGCGCTTCTTCCTCCGCGAGATCCGGCGCGACGAGTACCGCGACGACGCCGATGTCGAGGCGATGGCCGACTTCTTCGTCCGGCAGCTGCACTCGCTCCTGCTGACCCCGCTGCCGCCCGTCGAGGGCCTGGTCGACGGGCCCGAGCACCGCGGACCGTCGTCGGCGAACATCGAGGCGGGCCGACGGTACGCCGAGACCTTCGTCCTCCCCGCACGGGCGCAATTCGTGCGATAGACACCCCGACAGCCTGGGGGGATAGACAGAATTCTGGACTCTGTCTGCCGGTGGTGTTAGGTTCGCCACATGACCGATACGACTCTGCCCGAACGCACCCGCGAGAGCGTGGCCGATCGACTCCTCGGCGGTTCCGTCAAGCGCTCCTACGCGCCCGTCGTCGACATCGACTGGGACGCCCCGATCGATCCCGACAAGTTCTACCTGCCGCCGCACATGTGCACGCTGTACGGCACCGACATCTGGAACGGGATGTCGCGCGCGGAGCAGATCGCCCTGTCCAAGCAGGAGATGGTGAACCTGCTCTCGATGGGCATCTGGTTCGAGAACCTGCTCAACCGTCTGCTCCTGCGGGACCTGCTCTCCAAGGACCCCACGTCGCGTGACGCCTTCTACTCGCTCACCGAGATGGGCGACGAGTGCCGTCACATGGTGATGTTCGGCAAGGTCATCGACCGTGTCGGCGAGCGCCCGTACCGCTTGCGCGGCTGGCAACTCGGCGTGGTGAAGTACGTTCTCGCGCCGGTCATTCGGGGGCAAGCCGTGTGGATCGCCGCGCTCGTCGGCGAGGAGATCTTCGACGCGCAGCAGCGCCAGATCAAGGACGACCCGGAGCTGCAGCCGATCGTCGCGCGGCTCATGCAGATCCATGTCACCGAGGAGGCGCGGCACATCGGTTACGCCCGCGACGGGGCGCGCCGCGGCGAAGCCGACCGCACCCGACTGCAGACCCTCCTGGTGGGAAACCTGCACGCCGGGGCCGCATTCGGTTTCCGGATGCTGTTCGCCAATCCGCGCATGTACGCCCGCGTCGGACTGGACGCCAGGGCCGCCTACCGCGCCGCCATCACCAACCCGCACCACATCAAGGCCAAGCAGGACGGCTTCCGCGACCTCGGCCGGTTCCTCGACTCCGTCGGGCTCATGGGCCCGCTCGCGCGGTGGTCGTGGCGCAGGGCGGGGTTCCTCGCGTGAGGGCGGCGGAGGCGCCGCGCATCGTCGTCATCGGCGCGCGTGTCCCGGCCGTCGACGGTGCCCGGACCGTCACGGTGGCACCGTCCGACGTGCTGGGCCTGCGGTTCCGGCCCGACCGGGACGTGTGGACCGTGACGACCGCGGCCGGGGCGTTGGACTACGACCTGGTGGTCCTGCCGGGCACGACCGCCGAGATCGCCGTGCCCGCGCTCGATCCCCGCGTCGTCGCGCCGAGCTCGGTGGGACCCACGGACGCGGAGCGCGCATACCTCGGGATGCTGGTCGACGGCGTGCCCAATCTCGTCCTCACCGATGGCTCGAAGGACCAGCTCGACACGCTGCAGGCGTGGCTGAAATGGATGTACGCCGAGGCTGCCACGCGAATCCTGGCCCGGCCGCCGGTCACCGCCCGCTGGATCCAGCGCGGCCGGCGCACGCCCACGCGGCCCGATCGCGACGCCGTCGACCTGTCGAACGACCACGTCCGCGACGAGGGCGTCTACACCGGGTCCGCCGTACTCTGCTCCGGTGACTACGAGGCCGTCTCGCCGGTCCGGCTCGCCGGCCACCTCGAGCCGCTCGACGGCCACTACCACTGGTACGGCACCGTCGACGATCTGGAGATCGGTGCGGCACTGAAGAAGATGCCGCGCGGGAGCGTGACGGTGTCCGTCGGCGGGGGCGCGGGGTCGCCCGCGATGGTGACCGACAAGACGGTGTGGGGCACCTACCGGCTCGTGGGCGTCGGCACCCCGCCGTACCCCCTCTAGCGAGGGTCCTCGCAGGGACTGTCCGATTCTGGCAGGATCGGGGTATGGCAGCTGCGCTCTGGCTCATCGGCGCGATCCTGCTGGCCGTGGCGGAAACGGCGGCCGGCGAGTTCACTCTGCTCATGCTCGGCGGTGGCGCACTCGTCACGGCCGGGGCCACGAGCGTGTTCGACCTGCCGCTGTGGGCGCAGGGGCTGGTGTTCGCGCTGTCGTCGGTCATGCTGCTGGTGCTCGTGCGTCCGCCGTTGCGGCGGTACGTCGAGCGCAAGCGGGGCGACGCGCCGTCGTACCTGGAATCGCTGCCCGGAACGAAGGCCCTCGTACTGCAGGCCGTTTCGGGGGGCGACGGCGGTCGGGTGCTGATCGGCGGCGAGGAATGGTCGGCGCGCACGCCGTACGAGGGGATCGCGATCCCCATCGGCGTCGAGGTCACCGTCGTCGAGATCGACGGCGCCGTGGCGATCGTGGTCGACAGCTGACCGAGAACCACAACGGAGAGGAAGAGGCATGGACGGCATTGGAATCGGACTGGTCGTACTCGTCGTACTGATCCTCGCGGCGGTCGTCGTGCTGGTGAAGGCGCTGGTGCTGGTCCCGCAGGCGCAGGCGGCGGTGATCGAGCGGCTCGGCCGGTACACGAGGACGGTGTCCGGCCAACTGGCGCTGCTCATCCCGTTCATCGACACGGTGCGAGCCCGGGTGGATCTGCGCGAGCAGGTCGTCTCCTTCCCGCCGCAGCCGGTGATCACCCAGGACAACCTCACGGTGAACATCGACACCGTCGTCTACTTCCAGGTGACCCGCCCCGAGGCCGCGGTGTACGAGATCAGCAACTACGTGGTCGGCGTCGAGCAGATCACCACCACCACGCTGCGCAACGTGGTCGGCGGCATGACCCTCGAGGAGACGCTGACCTCGCGCGAGAAGATCAACGGCCAGCTGCGCGGCGTGCTCGACGAGGCCACGTCCCGCTGGGGCCTGCGCGTCGCGCGGGTCGAGCTCAAGTCGATCTTCCCGCCCCCGTCGATCCAGGAGTCGATGGAGAAGCAGATGAAGGCGGACCGGGAGAAGCGGGCCACCATCCTCTCCGCCGAGGGGCACCGGGAGGCGGCCATCAAGTCGGCCGAGGGCGACAAGGCCAGCCGGATCCTTCTGGCCGAGGGCGAGCGGCAGGCCGCGATCCTCGCGGCGGAGGCCGATCGCCAGGCCGAGATCCTGCGCGCCGAGGGCCGACGGGCCGCCGCCTACCTCGAGGCGCAGGGTGAGGCCAAGGCCATCGAGACCACCTTCTCGGCGATCAAGTCCGGCCGCCCGACGCCCGAGCTGCTCGCCTACCAGTACCTGCAGACCCTGCCCGAGATGGCGCAGGGCGACGCGAACAAGGTGTGGGTGGTGCCGAGCGATTTCAACGCCGCGCTGCAGGGCTTCATGCGCAACCTCGGCACGCCGGGCTCCGACGGCGTGTTCCGGTTCGAGCCCTCCGAGGACGCGCCCGCGACCGCGCCGGACATCGATACCTCGGGCTGGTTCGAGACGCCGGAGCCGGTGGCGCCCGTCGTGGTCACCAAGGACGAGGTGCCCGACGCGCCGGTCGCGCCGACGAACCAGGGGGCGACCGCCGAGATCGCCCCGGACGCCACCGCCCAGCTTCCGGTCGGCGAGGCTCAGGGGCAGCTGGGCCAGGGGCACACGCGCTGGCAGAAGCTCTCGTCGCACGAGGTGGAGCAGCCGGGACAGGTGCCGCCGCCGCAGGGCTGACGCCTCACCGCGTCGGGCACCCGGCGCCGGTCAGCGGCCCAGTGCCACCGCGACACCGGCGCACGCCGCGGCCCAGAGCACCGACACGAAGGTGCCGATGATGAACTGCTCGGCCGCGCAGGGATTGCGCAGTTCCGGATAGCGGGCCAGCCCCTTGGCGGCCACGATCACGGCGAGCCCGGCGGCGAAGTTCGCGAGGACGCACACCGCGATGGCGGCCCGTTCGAGCACTCCGATCGCGAGCCCACCGCGCAGCGGTGACTCGGGAACGGGCTCATCCTCGGACGGCTCGCCCTCGGTGGCGTCGCCGCCGGGCGCCGGATCCGGGGCGTCCTGCCCGCCCGCACCGGCGAGGGTGAACGCGGCGGTCACCAGGGCGCTACCGCCCGCCATCGCGGCGACGACGGCCGCGACGCGCGCGGCCGCGAGGGCGAAACCGGTGGCCGCGGGCGCCGCGAGCGCAACGACCGCGGCTGCCCCGACGAGGAGGGCGGGGACGGCCGCCGCCACGATGCCGGCGACGCCCGCCGTGCCGCGGCGCGCGGCGAGCACCCCGGCGACGGCCGCCGCCAGGAGCAGGACGACGACCAGCGCTGTCACCGTGCGACCCCTGCGGACGCCGCGGCATCGGCCGTACCCAACAACTCGACCGCCAGCGCGCGCCCCGCGGGCTCGACCGACCACCCCGCCGCGGCTGCCCGCTGGGACGCCGCCTGACGGGAGACCCCCAGTTCCGCCGCCGCGGCCGTGATCGACATACCCGTGTTCAGCAACGCGGTCACCTCTCGTCCCTCCCGTGATCTGCGGCCCACGATAAGGCCGAGCACCGACAGGATCGCCTCGGCGCGTGCGGCCGCGGCACCGTCGGCACCCCTGACCTGCACGGGGACGGCGACGCCCTTGGCTGCCTCCACCGCCTCCCGCGCAGCTTCGAAGGCGCGGCCGCGGCCCGCGCGGGTCTGGTCGGGGAGCGGCAGTTCGACGGTGCCCGTCCCGATCCCGACGCTCCAGTGCCCGTCCGCGAGGAGCGCGAGTGCGGCGTCCACCGCGACCGCGGCGTCGTCGGTGACGGCCTGAAGTTCGTCTCCGGCCGTGCGGTCCGGCGGCCGGACCCAGCGCAGCGGACCGAGCAGCTCCCGCGCATCGTCGACCCGGTCCGTGTCCCGCCGACTGCCCTGCTGATCCGCTGTAATGACGATCATCTGTCAAGCCTAAATCCTTGCGATGGACAATAGCAAGGATTTAGCCTTGCGGACTAGTGGAGCCCGCTGGTCAGCGCCTGGATACCGAGGCTGGAGCCGGACACGGTGATCCACAGGATCCCGCCGAAGAGCAGGGGCGTCCACCCGGTGCGGCGCAGCGCGCTCAGGTCCGTCGACAGCCCGATCGCGGCGAGTGCCCAGGTAATGAGCAGCGTCGACGCCGATCCGAGCGCCGATCGCAGGTCGGCCGGGAACGGGACGAGCGAGTTCAGGCCCGCGAGGGCGACGAAGCCGACGAGGAACCACGGGACGAGCGTGATCGCCCGGGGGCGGGGTGCGTCCGCGGTCGCGGGCCGGCGCCGGGCGACTGCGTAGGCCAGCACGAGGACGACGGGAACGATCATCAGGGCCCGGCTCAGCTTGACCACCACGGCGGTGCGGGTGGCCTCGTCGCCGTAGGTCACGGCGGCCGCGACCACGGACGAGGTGTCGTTGACCGCGGTGCCCGCGAAGACGCCGAACGCGTGCTGCCCCATCCCGAGCAGGTGGCCGAGCCAGGGGAAAGTGAGCACCGCCGCGACGTTGAAGACGAACACCGTCGACAGCGCGTAGGCGACCGTCGAGGGCCTCGGGCGCAGCACGGGCGTGACCGCCGCGATGGCCGACGCCCCGCAGATGGCGGTACCCACGCCCAGCAGCGCGCGGAGCGTCGGCTCGACACCGAGCCACGAGCCGAACACCGCCGCGGCGCCGAAGCAGACCGCCATCGTCCCGAACATCACCGGGATCGACGACCGGCCGACCGCCCATGCCTGCCCGAGCGAGAGCTGCGACCCGAGCAGCACGACCGCCACCTGCAGGGCGATGCCGCCGGTCAGTGCGAAGCCGGTCGGCGTACTGCGCCAGCGCCGGGCGGGCCGCAGCGCGGTGGCGAGCGCGGCCCCGAGCAGGACGGCCGCGACGGGGGCGCCCAGGACGGGGAGCGCGCGACCGATGGCCGTCGCGACCGCGGCCACCGCCAGCGCCAGCGCCGCTCCGGGGAAAGCGCGACGGACGCGGGAGGGCCGCGCTGTGCGGGTGTTCGACGGTGCGGTGGGGATGCTCATGTCTTCGACTCTCGCGCGGAGCGCGGGCCGGCGGTAGCCATGGATCAGCTATCTACCCATAGAGTGAAGCTATGGACATGCCGTCGGTGGAGTCGCTGCGCCTGCTCGTCGCGGTCGCGGACCTCGGATCGATCTCGGCCGCCGCCCGCGAGTGCGGCATCACGCAGCCGAGCGCGAGTTCGCGATTGCGTCACCTGGAACGGCAACTCCGCCTGGACCTTCTGGACCGGCGCACCCGCGGTGCGGAGCTCACGCCCGAGGGGGCGGCCGTCACCGAGTGGGCGCGCACCGTCGTCACCGCGATGTCGGCCCTGCAGACGGGGGCGGAGGCGCTCCGCTTCGACCACACCGTGCGGATCGCGTGCAGTCAGACGATCGCCGAATACCTCATGCCCGCCTGGCTCGCCCGGCTGCGCGAGCACACGGATGAGCCGGTGCATCTCACCGTCGGCAACTCGGCGGCGGTGATCGCCGATGTCCGTGCCCACGTCGCCGACCTCGGCTTCATCGAGGGCCCGACGGTGCCCGACGACCTCGCCGCGCGGACCGTCCGGACCGACCGGCTGGTCCTCGTGACGGCACCCGGCGAGGTCCTCACCCGGCGGCGCGACGACCGGCCCGTCACCGCCGCCGAACTCGCGGAGCTGCTGCTCGTCACCCGCGAGTCGGGCGCCGGGACCCGCGACGCCCTCGATGTCGCCCTGCGCCGCGTGGGCCTCGCCCCGAACCCGAGGTCGGTGGCGCTCGGCACGAATGCCGCGGTGAAGATCATGGTCGCGGCGGGCGGCCGGGCCGCCGTGCTCAGCGAACTCGCCGTCGCGGCCGAGTTGCGCGACGGCCGCCTGGTCGAAGTCCCCACCGTCGGTGTGGACCTGCATCGCCGCCTGCGCGCGGTGCGCCGTAAGGGCGCCGCGCCGCGCGAGGTGGTGCAGACCCTGCTCGCCGTGGCCAGCGGGCGGGCCGCCGGAACGCCCCGGGCACGCCGCGAATGATGGCAAGTGCGTGTCCTTGCGGAGACCTCTGTCAATCCACAGGCCTTGCGGGCATGCGGGCATCGACCAGCAGCCCCGCGATCCCGACCATCATCAACGTGCCACTGACCACCACGAGCCACGGCGACGACTCACCGGTCAGCGCATCGCCGAGCAGCACGACCGCGATCGTGCCGGGCGCGAGGCCGGCCACCGTCGCCGCGAGGTACGGCCAGAACCGCACCGGGGACAGCGCGGACGCGTAGTTCACCAGCGAAAAGGGAGCGACGGCGATCAGCCGCAGGGACCCGACCGCCAGCCATCCACGGGCCCGGAGCCGGGCCGCGATGGGCAGGTAGGCGCGGTGCTCGCGCACCCGGGCGAGCACCGCGGACCGGTGCCGCGCGTCGACGGCGCGCACCGCGAGGAAGGCGATCACCGCCGCGGCGGTGGACGCGAGCATGCACAGCAGGATCCCGATCGGGCCGAACAGCACGCCCGCGGAGACCGTGAACATGGTCCGGGGGATGGGGAAGACCGTCACCACCGTGTGGGCGACGAGGAACAGGACCACGAACCAGGTTCCGGTCGAGTCCGCCCACCCCCGCACCGTCGAGATGCCGGGGTGCGGGAGCAGCATCCCGAGGACCACGAGAGCGAGCACGAGCACGCAGCCGATCGCCGCGCGGACGACCAGGGCGCGGTCGCCGGGCCGCAGCCGGGAATCGTTGTCGCTCACGTCGAGCCAAGATACGCGCTGTGCGTGCGGAGGTCCGCGACCCTACTGGGGGGTACCGAGTGCGATCGGTTAACGTGAGTTCTCATCGACCCGGCGTGCGCTGGGCCACAGGTGAGGAGGTCTCGTGGCGGACAACCCCTACGACGCGTGGCGTGATTCGGTCGGCGCGGTGCTCGCGAAGTCGCGCGGCGGGACCCCGCCGGAGGACCCGATCGCCGCACTGACCACCCCCACCGAGGACGACGGCGTCCAGATCGCGCCGCTGTACTCGCAGCGCGACGAACTGCCCGAGGCCCCGCTGCCCGGCGCCTTCCCCTTCGTCCGCGGTGGGAACCCCACGCCCGATGTCCGACTGGGGTGGAAGGTGGCCGAGCGCTTCGCCGACGGCGCCGACTCCGCCGACGTGCTCGGCGCTCTGGAGTCCGGGGCGAGCGCGCTCTGGATCACCCGCGCCGACCCCGCCGCCCTTCTGGTCGGCGTGTACCCGGACATGGCGCCGATCCTGATCACGGCCGGCGGTCGCGTCGCCGAGGCCGCCACGCAGGTCTACGCCGCCCTCGACAAGGTCGCCGAATCCGACGCCTACCGCGCGGACCTCGTCCGCGTGAGCCTGGGCGCCGCACCACTGACCTCGCAGGTCGTGGGCCGCGCCGATGTCTCCCTCGAGGAGGCGAACGAGCTCGCCCGCGGCGCCGATGCGCGGGTCGAGGACGTGCGGGCGATCGTCGTCGACGGTGCCGACCTGCACAACGCCGGAGCGACCTGCGCCCAGGAGCTGGGCCTGAGCGCCGCAGCCGCGCTCGACCACGTGCGCGCCCTCACCGCCGCCGGGCTGTCCACCGCCGCCGCGTTGGGCCAGTTGACGATCCGCCTCGCCGCGACGGACGACCAGTTCCTCACCCTGGCCAAGATCCGCGCATGGCGCACGGTCTGGGCGCGTGTCGCCCAGCACCTGGGGGAGCCGGACGCCGGCAACGCTCCGGTCCATGCCGTGACCTCGCTGGCCGCCACCACCCAGCGGGACCCGTGGGTCAACATGCTCCGCGTCACCGTCGCCGCGTTCGGTGCGGGCGTCGGCGGCGCCGACTACGTGACCACGCTGGAGTACGACGAGGCCCTGCCCGGCGGCGTCGAGGGCTACTCGCCCGCGTTCGCGCGCCGCATCGCGCGCAACGCCCAACTGCTGCTGCTCGAGGAGTCCAACCTCGGCCGGGTCGTCGACCCGGGCGCCGGATCCTGGCACGTGGAGTCCCTCACCGACGACCTCGCGCGCGCCGCCTGGGGCGTCCTGCAGGAGGTCGAGCGTGCGGGCGGCTTCGCCGGCGGCGTCGCCGACGAGTCGATCGCCACCCGCCTCGGCGAGGCCGCGGACCGTCGGCACTCCGCGGTCGCGCGGCGCGCCAAGAAGATCACCGGCGTCAACGAGTTCCCGAACCTGGCCGAGCCGGCCATCGCGCCGTCGGCGGCCACGAACGGCCCCGTCGTGCGGTCCTACGCCGCCCCCTTCGAGGCCCTGCGCACCCGGTCCGACGCCTTCCTCCGGGAGCACGGCGTACGGCCCCGGATCCGGATGGTCACGATCGGCACCGTCGCCCAGTACAATGGGCGGTCCACCTTCCTGACCAACCTGCTCGCCTCCGGCGGGATCGAGACCGTCCTGGACGCGGCCGAGCAGGCGGCGGGGAGTGCCACGCTCGACGGCTCGGCCGGCGCGCGGATCGCGGTCCTCGCCGGCTCCGACCCGGGTTACGCCGAGGAGGGCGAGGCGCTGGCCCGCACGCTCCGCGACGAGGGCAACCTCGTGCTGCTCGCGGGCGCGCCCGGCACCGTCGACGACGGCCTGATCGACATCTACCTGCACGCGAAGATCGACGCGGCCGCCGCGCTCGACGACCTGCTGACCCGATTGGGGGCGTGATGACCAGCGAGATCACCAGTTTCGCCGACGTTCCGTTCGAGGACCTGCCGGGCGCGGCACCGTCGAGCGCCGACGTCGACGCCTTCGTGGACGCCTCGGCGAAGGCCTACGCCTACACCCCGGACCAGCTGACCTGGACCACGCCCGAGGGCATCGACGTCAAGCCCGTCTACACCCGCGCCGACCGCGACGCCGTGGCCGCGGCCGGCTACCCCGTGGACTCCTACCCGGGCACGGTGCCCTTCGTGCGCGGTCCGTACCCGACGATGTACGTCAACCAGCCGTGGACCATCCGGCAGTACGCCGGCTTCTCGACCGCCGCCGAGTCCAACGCCTTCTACCGGCGCAACCTCGCGTCCGGCCAGAAGGGCCTGTCGGTGGCCTTCGATCTCGCGACGCACCGCGGCTACGACTCCGACCACCCGCGCGTCACCGGCGACGTGGGCATGGCCGGCGTCGCGATCGACTCGATCCTCGACATGCGCCAGCTCTTCGACGGCATCGACCTGGGCGGCGTGTCCGTCTCGATGACGATGAACGGCGCCGTGCTGCCGATCCTCGCGCTCTACGTCGTGGCGGCCGAGGAACAGGGGGTGGGCCCCGAGAAGCTCGCGGGCACCATCCAGAACGACATCCTCAAAGAGTTCATGGTGCGCAACACCTACATCTACCCGCCTGCGCCCTCGATGCGGATCATCTCGGACATCTTCGCCTTCACCTCGCAGAAGATGCCGAAGTTCAACTCCATCTCGATCTCCGGCTACCACATCCAGGAGGCCGGGGCCACAGCCGATCTGGAGCTCGCGTACACGCTGGCCGACGGTGTCGAGTACATCAAGGCGGGCATCGAGGCGGGGCTCGACGTGGACAAGTTCGCGCCGCGCCTGTCCTTCTTCTGGGGCATCGGCATGAACTTCTTCATGGAGGTCGCCAAGCTGCGCGCGGCGCGCCTGCTGTGGAGCGAGCTCGTGGCCGGCTTCGATGCGAAGAACGCCAAGTCGCTGTCGCTGCGCACGCACTCGCAGACCTCGGGCTGGTCGCTCACGGCGCAGGACGTGTTCAACAACGTCGGGCGCACCTGCGTCGAGGCCATGGCCGCGACGCAGGGCCACACCCAGTCCTTGCACACCAACGCGCTGGACGAGGCGATCGCCCTGCCGACCGACTTCTCGGCCCGCATCGCCCGCAACACGCAGCTCCTCCTGCAGCAGGAGTCCGGGACCACGCGCCCCATCGACCCGTGGGGCGGCTCGTACTACGTCGAGACCCTCACGCACGAGCTCGCGGAACGCGCCCGCGCCCACATCCGCGAGGTCACCGAGGCCGGCGGCATGGCCAAGGCGATCAACGAGGGCATCCCGAAGCTGCGCATCGAGGAGGCGGCCGCCCGCACGCAGGCGCGCATCGACTCGGGGCGGCAGCCGGTGCTCGGCGTGAACAAGTACCAGGTCGCCGAGGACGCGGCGATCGAGCTGCTCAAGGTCGACAACACCAAGGTCCGGGCCGAGCAGCTCGCGAAGCTGGACCGGCTCCGCGCCGAGCGCGACCCCGAGGCCGTCACGGCGGCCCTGGCGAACCTCACCCGCGCGGCCTCGGCCGAGGGTGGGGCGAATCTGGAGAACAACCTGCTGGCGCTCGCGATCGACGCGGCGCGGGCCAAGGCCACCGTCGGTGAGATCTCCCACGCCCTCGAGCAGGTCTACGGCCGCCACCAGGCCGAGATCCGTACGCTCAGTGGTGTGTACCGCGAGGAGGCCGGCGCGTCCGGCAACATCGAGACCGCCATCGGCCTGGTCGAGAAGTTCGAGGAGGCCGACGGCCGCCGTCCCCGCGTGCTCATCGCGAAAATGGGCCAGGACGGCCACGACCGCGGCCAGAAGGTGATCGCGACCGCCTTCGCCGACCTCGGCTTCGACGTCGACGTGGGCCCGTTGTTCTCCACGCCGGAGGAGGTCGCCCAGCAGGCCGCAGACAACGACGTGCACGTGGTGGGCGTGTCCTCGCTGGCGGCGGGCCACCTCACCCTGGTCCCCGCGCTGCGCGACGCGCTCGCCGAGGTGGGACGGCCGGACATCACCATCGTGGTCGGCGGCGTGATCCCGCCCGGCGACTTCGACGAGCTGTACGCGGCGGGTGCGTCGGCGATCTACCCGCCCGGCACCGTCATCGCGGACGCCGCGGTGAACCTGATCCACGAGTTGGGCGGCAAGCTGGGGTACCAGCTGGCGTGATGACCGTCGCCGAGCTCGCGGAAGGCGTCCGCGCGGACAAGCGCGCGGTGCTGGCGCGGGCCATCACCCTCGTCGAATCGCGGCGCCCGGACCACCAGGCACGCGCGCAGGAGCTGCTGCTCGCGCTCACGCCCGCCCCGGACGCGCCGATCGCCACCCGCGTCGGGATCACGGGCGTGCCCGGGGTCGGCAAGTCGACCACCATCGAGGCGCTGGGCAATCATCTGATCTCGTTGGGGCACAAGGTCGCCGTGCTCGCCGTGGATCCGTCGTCGACGCGCTCGGGCGGTTCGATCCTCGGCGACAAGACCCGGATGGGCACCCTGGCCGTGAATCCGCGCGCCTACATCCGGCCCTCGCCCACGTCCGGCACGCTCGGCGGGGTCGCGAAGGCCACGCGCGAGACGATCGTGCTGTTGGAGGCCGCGGGCTTCGACGTGATCCTCGTCGAGACCGTCGGCGTCGGGCAGTCCGAGGTCACCGTCGCGAACATGGTGGACACGTTCACCTTCCTCACCTTGGCCCGCACCGGCGACCAGCTGCAGGGCATCAAGAAGGGCGTCCTCGAGCTCGCCGACGTGGTCGCGGTCAACAAGGCCGACGGGGACCACATCGTCGAGGCCCGGGTCGCCGCTCGCGAGCTGTCGAGCGCGCTGCGCCTGATCCACCCGCGCGGCTCGCTGTGGCGCCCGCCCGTGTTGACGCAGAGCGCCATCGAGGGCACCGGTATCCCCGAGTTCTGGGACGCCGTCATCCGGCATCGCACGACGCTGCAGGAGGCGGGGGAGTTCGAGCGCCGCCGCCGGCAGCAGCAGGTCGACTGGACGTGGACCATGGTCCGGGACACGGTCCTGTCCCGCGTCGAGCAGTCCGACGGTGTGCGGTCCGTCCGGGCCGAGGTCGAAGCCGGCGTGCAGGACGGCTCGCTCACGCCCGCCCTCGCCGCGCAGCGCCTGCTCGACGCCTTCGACGGTCACTGACACGTCAGAGTTCGATCGGCCTGTGCGCCGGCGCTCGATCGAGTGCGCGCGCATGAGTCATGCTCTCATGGCCGGTGGTGCCCGTCCGAGCCGCAGCGCCTACTGGTGCTGGAGATGCCCGGTGTCGCGGGCGGTGCCGAGATCGCGGCCGCCCAGCGGGCCTGCCGACGCGGGGCGCGTTGGGGGTGGCCTGCATCCTCAACACCGACGACTGCCACGGCACCTACGAGGCGCTCCGACGCTGGTCCGGAGCATGGCCCGCCAATCCGTGTGACGATGGGGGTCATGTCGGCACTGGTGATCTGCGCGTCCACACATCACGGCAACACCCGGAAGGTGGCGGACCGTATCGGCGGGGTGCTGGGCGCGGCCGTGGTGACGCCCGCCGAGGTCACGGCGGAGCAGATCGACGCGGCCGACCTCATCGGATTCGGTTCCGGCGTGTACTGGATGTCCTTCGATCCGATGCTCGTCTAGCTGGTGCGGTCACTGCCGGTCCGGCCGCACGGTGCGGCGTTCGTATACGCGACCAGCGGGCTGCCGGAGACGCCATTGCGCCGATACACCCGCAACCTTGCGGATCTGCTCGGAGGCCGTGGATTCCGAGTCGATCCCGAGGTGTGCCACTGCCGCGGATGGGACACGATGGGGCCGTTCGGTCTGGTCGGCGGCATGAACCGCGGCCGTCCCTCCGCCGCCGATCTCGCCGCCGCGGAGGACTACGCTCGGCGGCTGCTCGCGCGACAGGGGTAAGTCGACGCCGTTCGGCTGCGGTGTTATGGGATAGCTCAAATCGGCCTACTGTGGCGAGTCGGCGGTCCGCGGGAGCGCGGCGAACAGATCGATCGGCCACCTCTGGGCGGCGCGCGTGAGCGGGCCTTCTAGGCTGTGACACATGACACTCTCGGACGCCGCAGCGCACCAGGACATCACCACCGTCGGAGTACCCACGCACTGGTACAACCTCGCCGCGGAGCTGGACACGCCCATTCCGCCGCACCTGCACCCCGGCACCAAGGAGCCGGTGCAGCCCGAGGACCTGGCGCCGCTCTTCGCGACGGGCCTGATCGCGCAGGAGGCGTCCACGGAGGCGTACCACGAGATCCCCGAGCCGGTCCGGGAGATCCTGTCCATGTGGCGCCCGTCGCCGCTGATCCGGGCCCGCAGGTTCGAGGAGGCGCTCGGCACCACCTGCCGGATCTACGTCAAGTACGAGGGCGTGAGCCCCGTGGGCTCCCACAAGACCAATTCCGCTGTGGCGCAGGCCTACTACAACCATCTCGACGGGGTCACCAAGCTCACCACCGAGACCGGCGCCGGCCAGTGGGGCAGCGCCCTGTCCTTCGCGGGCGCGCAGTTCGGGATCGACGTCGAGGTGTGGCAGGTGCGCGCCTCCTACGACTCCAAGCCCTACCGCGGGCACCTCATGCGCACCTACGGCGGCACCGTGCACCCGAGCCCGTCGGACCTCACCGAAGCCGGCCGCGCCATGCTCGCGAAGGACCCGAACACCACCGGCAGCCTCGGCATGGCCGTCTCGGAGGCAGTCGAGGTCGCCGCCAAGGACCCCGAGGCCCGCTACGCCCTCGGCAGCGTCCTGAACCACGTCGTGCTGCACCAGTCCGTGATCGGCCTCGAGGCCGTCGAGCAGCTCGGTCAGCGCGAGAAGGGGGCCGACGTCGTGTTCGGTTGCGCGGGTGGCGGATCCAACCTCGCCGGTCTCGCGTTCCCGTTCCTCCGCGAGAAGATCCACGGCCGGCAGGATCCGCGGGTCGTGGCCGTCGAGCCCGCCGCCTGCCCGTCGATCACCCAGGGCGAGTACCGCTACGACCACGGCGATGTCGCGGGCCTGACCCCGCTGCTCAAGATGCACACCCTCGGCATGGATTTCGTGCCCGACCCGATCCACGCGGGCGGCCTGCGCTACCACGGCATGGCGCCGGCGCTGAGCCACACCGTCGAGCTCGGACTGGTCGAGGGGCGCGCCGTCGAGCAGAACGACGCCTTCGCGGCGGGCGTGCTGTTCGCCCGCACGCAGGGGATCGTCCCCGCCCCGGAATCGACCCACGCGATCGCCGCGGCGGCGGACTACGCCCGCGAGAACGCGGACGAGGTGCTCGTGATCGGCCTGTCCGGGCACGGCCAGCTCGACCTGCCCGCCTACGCGGAGTACCTGTCCGGCAACCTGGCCTGACTCGGGCCGCTACGCCTTCGGCGCGTCCGGGGGCGTAGCGGGCGAGCCGAGCGAGCGCCGGATCTCCTCCAGCTTGGCCTTCGCCGCCTTCTCGCGCTCGGCGAAGGCACGCTCGGCGTCCCGGCTGGCGGTCGTGTCGTGCGCGAGCTCCTCGGCGCCCAGCGCGGTGGTGGTGCGGCGTTCGATCTTCTCGCGCACGTGGTCGAAGGTGGGCACGCCGGCGGTCGTGTAACCGGTGACCTCCTCGTACGACGGTGCCGCCGGTCCCGGGGGTGCGGGCGGCGCCTCGACCACCTCCGCGTCGATCGGCGCCCCGTCGTCGACGGGGCCGCCGGGCACCGTCGGATCGGTCTGCGGGGACTGCGGGTGATCGCCGGGGCTCGCCATGGCACCCAGGGTAGCGCCGCAGCGCGTCCGGCCCCCTGGGCTCGGCGCGCCTACCGGCGCACTCGCGACCGCCAGCGACACAGTTGCTCGCGGCCGATGGCGCGGCTCCAGAGGAATCCCTGCGCGAAGTGCGCGCCCGCGGCCGCGAGCGCGGCCGATTCCTCCTCGGTCTCGACGCCCTCGGCGATCACATCGAGGCCGATGGCGCGCGCCATGGCGACGGCGGCGTCCAGCATGGCCTCGAGCTGCGGATCGTCCCCGCCCGTCGACGCCGTGACCACGGATCGATCGATCTTGACGAGCGCCAGGTTCAGGTCGCGCAGCTGCGCGAGGCTCGACCAGCCGGTGCCGAAGTCGTCCAGCGCGATCCGCACGCCGAGCTCGATCAGCCGGTGGGTCGCCGCGAGAACGTGCCGTTCGGGCACGACCCGCTCGTTGATCTCGAGGATCAATCTTCCCGGGTCCAACCCCGAGCGGGTGAGCGCGGACTCCACGATATGGGGCAGACGGGGGTCGGCGAGGTCCTCCGAGGCCAGGTTCACCGAGACCCAGCCGAGCTCCGGCGAGGCGGCGAAGTCCGAGCAGGCCCGGCCGAGCACGATCCGAGCCAGGTCGGGGAGCATTCCCAGGCCCTCCAGATGGGCCAGGAAACCCTCGGGCGGGAGCTCGGCACCGTCGGGGCCGGACATCCGGGCCAGCGCCTCGGCGCCGACCATCGCGCCGGTCGCGAGGTCGATCACCGGCTGATACCGGACGATGACCTCGTCGCGCTCGATCACGGACCTGATGTGCGTCGCCAGCGCGACCCGTTGCTGCTGCGGCGCGTGCAGGCTCACCGAGTGCTGCACGATCCGGTTGCGGCCGTCGCGCTTGGCCTGGAGCAGTGCGAGGTCACCGTCGATCAGCAATCGGGTGATCCCGTCGTCCGTGGCGCCCGATTCGACCAGACCGATCGAGCACGTGACGGTCAGCTGCAAGCCGTCGACCTCCACCGGCAGCGCCATCGCGGCCCGGACCCCCTCCGCCCAGTCGGCCGTCAGGCGCGCCCCGTCGACCCGCGGGCGGAGCACGACGAACTCGTCGCCGCCGAGGCGTGCGACCAGGTCGGTGGGCAGGCTCGCCGACTGCAACCGCTGCGCGACCACCTGAAGCACCTGGTCACCGAGCTTGTGGCCGAGCGAGTCGTTGATCCGTTTGAAGGAGTCGAGGTCGATCCACAGGACGGCGAGGGTGTCGCCGTCCCGCCGGCGGCGTTCCACGATCGCCGTGGCGCGTTCGATGAAGCTCGCGCGCCCCAGCAGGCCGGTGAGGTCGTCGTGGTCCGCGCGCCACCGCAGGCGGCGGTTGAGCTTGCGGATCTCCGACTCGGCGCGACGGCGCTCCGTGATGTCCGTGTGGGTACCGATCAACCGGGTGGGGATGCCGTCGGGTCCGACCTCCATCGCGCGGCCCCGGTCGAGGATCCATCGCCAGCTGCCGTCCTTGGTGCGCATCCGGTGTTCGAACGAGAACTCGGTCGCCTCCCCGCGGAGGACCCCCCGGATGATCTGCCACGTGCGTTCGTGGTCGTCGGGGTGCACCCGGGCGGACCAGTCCTCGACGGTCGTTCCCACCTCCTCGGAGGTGTAGCCGAGCATGGCCTTCCACTGCTGCGAGAAGAACACCGACCCGGTGGTCAGGTCCCAGTCCCAGATGCCGTCGCCGGCACCGTCGATCGCGAACTGCCAGCGCGTCTCCGCGTGCCGGAGCAGGGCCTGGTCGCGCCGCGCGGCGGTGATGTCGCGGCTGATCCCGATCAGTCCCACGACGGTGCCGTCGGCGCCGCGGTACGGGGCCTTGTAGGACAGGTAGGTCCTGCGCTCGCCGTCGACCTCCGGATGCTCCTCGAGCTCGCGTCCGACGCCCGCCTCCATGATCTCGCGGTCCGTGGCCATCAGGGTCTCGGCGAGCAAGGGGAAGACGACGGTGTCATCGGCCCCGATCGCCAGCGCCTGCGGAATACCCGCCAACTCGGACACCGACGCGTTGAGGTACTGGTACCGCCCCCGTCGGTCCTTGATGTACACCAGGTCGGGCGCGGCATCGAACACGGCCTGCAGCAGCCCCGCGGCCCGCTCGGAATGATAGGCCGATTCCACCGCGCGCTCGTCGACGCGCCGCTGCGCCTCGCTCATCGCGCGCTCGGAGGCCACCCGACCGGAGATGTCCCGGGTCAGGCCCGCGATGTACTGGCGCCCGTCGATCTCGTGGAAGAACAGGTGCGCCTCGACGGGGAAGGTGCTGCCGTCCTTGCGGCGGTGCATGGCGGGGATCACGTGCATCGTGCCCGCGAGGGCGCGCTCCCAATTGCGTCGCGCCTCCTCGCCGGTGACCTGCACGATGTCGAGGGCGTTCATCCGCAGCAGCTCCGCGCGGGTGTACCCGGTGCTCGTGCACGCCGCGTCGTTGACCGCGACGAGCCTGCCGTCCTCGTCGTGCACGTAGAACGCGTCGAGCGAGTGGTCGATGAAGGCACGTGCGATGTCCGCGCCCCAGGCCGGTCGCGGCGGTGTCGCCGGGATGCGGTTCACGGAGTCGGTGGGCACGCCCCCGCCTTGATCTGTGCGATCACGCGCTGCAGGTGCAGGCCGCGGAGGACGCCGAGCGGGTGATCGGTCCCGGTCGCGATGGAGGCGAGGAACTCGTCGAGCAGGACGCGGAAGCACTCGGTCGCCGGCGTCTCCCGACTCTCCAGCACGGCCAGGCCCGCGGTGGAGTGCGCGGAGATCCGCATCACCGTCGGCAGGACCGGCGTCCGCAGCGAGAGCGACACCGTGGAGGCGGCACCGTCGGCGTGCGTGAGCTGCGCGGTCCAGGTATCGCTCCCGGCGTCGTACCGGGCCGCGGCGACTGCCTCGACGGTGCCCGCGGCGGCATCGAGCAGGTCGATGACGTGGGGCCCGACGTCGTACAGGGCGCCCTGCTCCTGCCGCCAGGCGGACGCGGCGAACTTGCCGGCCAGCGCGGCGCCGGAGAGCCACTGGGCCTCGGCGGCGACGGGGCGCAGCTCGGCCGCGCGGGCCAGGAACTCGCGGGTCTCGGGCGCGAACCTGCGGGTGAGCCCCAGGATCGACCGGACCCCGGCCGCGCTGACGGCGTCCGCGAGCGCGGCGGCGCCCTCGAGGTCGAGCGCGATCGGCTTGTCGAGGATCAGGTGCTTGCCGGCTCGGGCGGCGTCGGCCGCCAGCGGCGCCTGCACGTTCGGCGGGACCGCGAACGCCACGGCGTCCACCGCGTCGAACAGGGCGGCGGGGGAGTCGAAGGCGCGCGGGAAGACCGCCGCGGCCGCGGCCGGGTCGCGGGCCCATCCGCCGACGAAGTCGACGTCCGGGTGCGCGGCCAGGGACGGCGCGTGCGTTTCCCGAGCCCAGGGACCCGCTCCGACCAGACCGATGCGCACCGTCACTCGCCAGAGTCTGCCACGGGGGCGCCGCGGGCGGACACCGAGTGGCCGCCTCCGCCGAACGGGGCGGCGGCGAGGGCGATCACGCCGCCGCCCCGTTCCTGGTCAGCCGCGCACCAGCGCGGCCCGCGCGTCGGCGATGAACCGCTCGACGTCCTCGTCGGTCTTGAGGTCGAGGATGGGCGCGGGCTCGGAGATCAGCCCGAACAATGCCGCGCCGACGGCGTCGTCGGCGACGGCGCCCGCGAACAGCGGACCGGCGACGAAGGCGTAGTCCGGATCGCCGAGGAAGAGCCGGGTGGCCTCGGCCGCGGCGTGCCCGCGCTCCTCCCAGTGCCGGTCGAACTGGTCGACGATCCAGTCTGCGGTGAAGGCGCCGCCCTCTGCGACATGGCGTTCTACGGCCTTGACCAAGGCCGCGACCTGGATCAGCCCGGTCTGCGCGCCCTGCCCGGCGATCGGGTCGAAGGCGATCGCGCTGTCGCCGAGCGCGGCGACGGGGCGTCCGCCGCGGGTGTATCCGACGCCCTGCCGCACCGTCGGGGTGACCGCGCCGCGCAGCCACGACCTCGGGTCCTGCTCGATCACCCGGAGCTTCTCGATATCGGGAAGATCGTCGGGGAAGTAGTCGCGGTAGATGCTCACGACCACCTCGAGGGCGCTGTGCGCGTCCGTGACCTCGCCGAACCGGTCGACCCAGGCACCGTCGGGCTTGGCGAACCCGAGGACGCTCCATGACGCTCCCGCGTCCTTGTGCCAGTACGGGCCGATCCAGATCTCGCCGTGGTGTGTGCAGGTTGAACACGTTGTGCGCGCCCGCCCCGTGACCACGGGCGGTGAACACGTCGGATCCGTGCCCGAGGCCCGTGAACGCGGCGGCCAGCAGGTGCCGCTGCGGGGAGCGGTAGACGGTGCGCGACTCGTCGACGGGGAACAGGCCGGACAGTCCGCCCTTGCCGGTGGAGACGAGCGTCAGGTCGTGCGCGGCGGCGATGTCATCGAGGTTCTCGGGGCTCACCGTCTCGACGTGGAAGCGCCCGCCGGCCTGCTCGAACAGCCGGATGCGGTCGTACGCGCGCAGTCGCACGTCGATTCCGGCAGCGGTGTAGGTGAAGTCGGGGTCGAAGGCCAGCACGTCCTGCAGGGCGCCGGGCTCGCCCGTGGTGAGGCGGGTGTTCATGCCGGTCGAGACCGGGGCGTCGGGGTAGAGCTCCTCGACGAGGGTGTGGTCGACATCGCGCGAGTGTCCGAACAGGACCGCGGTGCCGGTGGCGGGTACCTCGTCGCGGAGCTGTTCGGGGGTGCGGTCGCTGTAGAGGTCGACGGGGTGCCCGGCGCGGGCGAGGACGAGGGCGGCGGTGGCTCCCACCACTCCGGCGCCGATGATGGCGATGCGTGCCTGGGTCATGGTCGTGCCTTTCGGTGGTGTGACTACTTGGCGATCTCGGTGCGGGAACCGGCGTTCCACGCGTAGGGCAGGTCGGTGCCGTTGAGGAGCAGGTCTCCCACGGCACGGGCCTTCTGGATCGCGGGGTTGTGCACCGCGAGCGTGCGGGCATTGCGCCAGTGCCGGTCGAGGCGCAGGTCGGCGTCCACGATCGACGCGCCGCCCACCTCGAACAGGTCGCTCGTGGCCTTGAGCACGAGGTCGATCACGGCGAGCTGGGCGTGTGCCGCGGCCAGTTCGGCCTCCGGCACCAGGTCCTCGTGCACCCGACGGTCCGCCAGGGTCTCGTCGAGCACGTCGGCGACCGCGAGCACGGACTGCTTAGCCGCCCAGGCGGCGCTGGAGAGCCGGCCGATCACCTGCTGCACGAGCGGGTCGTGGCGCTGCAGGTCGGCGGCGGCGTGCGAGAAGGTGCGGGTGCGCGCCCGGACCCAGGCGATGGTGTCATCGGTGGCCCGCTGCGCGATGCCCGCGAGTCCCGCCAGTTGCACCAGCTGCAGGTACGACGTGGCGTAGGTCGCGCCCGGCGCGCCGTACCCGGCGCCGAGGAGACGGTCGGCGGGCACGGCGACGTCGGTGAACACCGTCGTACCGCTGGCGGTGAGGCGCTGGCCGAAACCGTTCCAGTCGTCGGCCCTCGCCACGCCCTCGGCGTCCGCGTTGACGAGGACGCCCACCCGCTCGCCGTCGAGATCCGCGGCGACGAGGATCGCATCGGCGTAGAGGGATCCGGTGGAGTAGAACTTGGTGCCGTTGAGCCGGTATCCACCGCCGTCGCGCGTGAGGGTGGTCGCGTAGCCGCCGACGGAACCGGCGCCGGGCTCGGTGATCGCATTGCCGACCACCGTGCCGTCGGCCACGGCCCGCAGCCAGTCGTCCCCGGCGGGGGTGTTCGCCAGCCGCTGGTCCTCGACGAAGTTGACGTGCACGCGCAGCGCCTGCGGAATGTTGGAGTCGGCGGCTGCCAGGGCGATCAGCTGGCGGAAGAACTGCCGGAGCGTCACACCGGACCCGCCGTGCTCCTGCGGAACCCGTAGCGCGGTGAACCCGGCTTCCTTGAGCAGCGCGATCGGAGCGTGCACGAGCTCGCGGTCGCGCTCGCGGGCGACGGCGCCCTCGGCGATGCTGGCGTACAGCGGGCCGAAGGTCGCATCGAGGTCCGCGTCGGTCGGGGGAGCGATGAGCGATGTGGTCATGGGCGACAACTGTGGTCCGTGCACCGGCTTCTGACGAGGATTCCCCGCGCCGTGAGCGATATTCGTGGACCATCGACGGCGAGTTGCGTCCGATTCCGCCCCGCGATGCGGTAGAACCTGTTACAACTAGAACACGTTCTGCCGAGCTGGACGGGTTCGCAGGTCAGGAACAGGAGTGCGCATGAAGTTCAACCTCGCCGATGTCTTCGAGGCCGTCGTCGACGCGGTTCCGGAGCGGGTCGTGTTGAGCTACGAGGGGGAACAGACCTCGTACGCCGACATGGACGGCCAGGCCAACCAGGTGGCGCATCTGTTCGCCGCCAACGGGATCGGCGCCTTCGACCACGTCGCGCTGTTCCTCAAGAACAGTGTCGAGCACGTGCAGTCGCTGCTCGCGCTGATCAAGATCCGCGCCGTACCGGTGAACGTCAACTACCGGTACACCGGGCCCGAGCTCGAGTACATCTTCACCAACTCGGACTCGCGCGGCATCGTCGTCGAGATGGCGGAGCACCAGCGCACGCTGGCCGGGCTCATCGGCAAGCTCCCCGACCTCCGGACCGTGTTCGTGGTCGGCGAGGTCGACCCCGAGCTCGCCGCCGCGGTCGACGGTGCGCCCGACATCGCCCTCGTGCCCTTCGCCGACGCCGCCTCCCACGCCACGACGCGGGACTTCGAGCCGCGCACCGGCGAGGAGCACTACATCATCTACACCGGCGGCACGACGGGCTACCCGAAGGGCGTCGTCTGGCAGCACGACGACTTCTTCCGCAAGCCGCTCTCCGCCGGCGTGCCCTACGGCGGTGAGCCCCGCAGCTCGCTGGAGGAGGTCGGCGAGGGCGCCCAGCAGTTCCCGCCGCTGGCTTTCCTGATCGCCGCTCCGCTCATGCACGGCGCAGCCGCGTATTCGCTGTTCACCTTCTTCGTGCTCGGCTCGCGAGTGATCCTCGAACGCGACTTCAAGGCCGAGCAGATCGTCCGCAACATCAAGCGCGATCAGACCCAGACCATCCTCATCGTCGGTGACGCCATGGGCATCCCGCTCGTCGAGGAGATGGAGAAGCAGAAGGACACCGCGGACTTCTCATCGCTGTTCTCGATCACGTCGGGCGGTGCCATCTGGTCCAAGCACGTGCGCGATCGGATGGCCGCGATCAAGCCCGAGCTGATCCTCCGGGACAACTTCGGAGCCTCGGAGTCCGGCAACGACGGAGTGATGACGCTCGACGAGAACGGCAACCTCAAGGCCCCGCCCACCGAGAAGATGATGGTGGTCGACGAGTCCTTCGCCGAGATCACCACGCCCGGCACGGTCGGTTTCATCGCCCGGGTCGGCAATGTCCCGCTGGGGTACTACAACGATCCCGAGAAGTCGGCGCGCACCTTTCCGACACTCGCGGACGGCCGGCGGATCTCGGTGCTCGGCGACATGGGCTATCCCGCGGAGGACGGCGGCATCGTCTTCCTCGGCCGCGGCAGCCAGTGCATCAACACCGGTGGCGAGAAGGTCTACGCGGAGGAGGTCGAGGCCACGCTGCACGGGCACCCCGCGATCTCCGACGCCCTGGTGGTCCCGGTGCCCGACGAGCGGTACGGCCAGCGGGTCGCGGCGGTGATCTCCGTCGCGGCGGGGCACGAGCGTCCGTCGGTCGAGGACGTGCAGACCTTCGCCCGCACCGAGCTCGCCGGCTACAAGGTGCCCCGCACCATCGTCTTCGTCGACGAGGTCAAGCGGACCCCGGCCGGCAAGGCCGACTACCGCTGGGCCAAGTCCACCGCCGAGGGCGCCGCGGAATCGGAGCAGCCGGCCTGACGGGTATCAGTCCTCGAACTCCCACGGGTTGACCATGGGTACGCCGGTGGACTCGAAATGCTTGGTGTTGCGGGTGACGACGGTCAGTCCGTGGATGATCGCGGTACCTGCGATGAGGGAGTCGTTCCCGGGTAGCGGGTCCGGCGACGGCAGCTGGGCCGTCAGCCGAGCGATCAAACGATCCACCGGAATCGTGCGTTCTGCGAACCTGGAGAGGACGTCGTCATCGAACCACTTCCGGAGAACTGCGCCAGCACGGGCGTCTGTTCGTTCCTTCTTGACGATTCCCCGTTCGATCTCCATGAGCGTGAGCACGCTGATGAAGTGGCGAGAAGAGTCCTGCCCCCGCGCCCATCGCACGACACGCGGATCCGCGAGAGCGGGGCGTCGCAGCTCGCTGAGGACATTTGTGTCGAGGAGGTAGCTCACGACAGGTCGACTTCGCGTGGCGTCCAATCGATGAGGCCAGTCTCGAACTCCAGATCGAGATCGGGATCCACCGGTTCTTTCATCGCGAGCGCGTCGGCGAGGCTCACTCGGGGGCTTTCGAGCCGGCGGTACGCCGCGATGGACATGAGAACGTACGCCGGTTCGCCTCGGTCAGTGATGAATACTGGCGCTTCGTCGGCTGCGCGTTTCGCGGCACTGACGTCGCGGTTGAAATCGCGGGCGGATATCGACCTGTTCACCATGTCGGTCATGCGGAGCTCCTGGTAGGTATGTACCTACCAGGCTACCCTCGGTGGGGTTCGCTCGCTACTGCGACTCCAGCCGGTCCAGGTACGCCGCGCCGCGTGGCGAGAGCTCGTAGCCGACCTCGTGGCTGATGGTCAGGCCCATGCCCTTGAGCTTGCGGATGTCGGCCTTCATGGGCTGCAGTTCCACGCCGCGCTCGGCGGCGAGTTCCTTGGACACGACGTGCGGGTGATCGCGGATCCAGGTGAGGATGTCGCGGGTCCACGGCCCCGTCGGACGGGCGTCGAGCCGTGCGAGGCGCTTGTCGATCGACGCGAGAGCGGCATCGTCGGGAATTTCCTCGCGCAGGGCCAGCCGCGGGTCCGCACCGGCGTACTCGAGGTGGATCCGGTAGACGTGCTCGCCGCCGCGGGCGGTCCGCTCGCGGCGGGGCGCGTCGGGATCCCGCGGCCGCAGCGCCCGCCGCAACGCGGTGGCGTCCTTCATTCCCGCCGCGCGCGCCGCCCGGTCGCTGATCTTCTCGACATCGGGCACCCGCGTGACCCGGGTGAAGCGCAGCACCCCGGCCGGGGTGACCTGATTACCGCCCACCTTGACCCGGGGCGTGTCCCACCGGCGGTACTGCGTGGTGACGGTGCCGTCGCGCACCCCCTCGGCGATCGCCTTCGGAATCAGCATGCGAGTCAGTGTGCGGCAGCGACCACGACATCGCGGCAGATCTGCATGTGTCCGGTGTGCTGGGTCAGCTCGCGCAGCATGTGCGTGAGCACCCACTCCGGCGTCGCGGTCGCCGCGTCGCGCCGTGTGGTCCCCGTCGCCGCGGGATTGCGGATGCCGGTCGCCGCCACGGCCGCCCATCGGGGGAGGTCGGCGCGCAGTCCTCGCACGATCGCCCGGGCCTCGTCGACCGTGCCGGTCGAGACGAACTCGGACGAGCGGTCCCGCGGGATGTCCTCGCCCGCCAGCAGCGATCCGCCCCAGTAGCCCAGGGCGCCGCCCACGTGCGTCACCAGAGCGAACACTGAGTTACCGTGCGGCGTGGCCAGATTCACCGTGCGGTCGTCGAGGTCGTCCAAGACGGACTCGACGGTGTCCAGGGTCTCGGCGGCCACGGCGAGGAACGCCGCGATCTGGCCCTCAGCGGCGGCCACGGGCGAGCCCTGCGATCGAGTCGAGCAGGTCGTCGAAGAACGCGGCCTGGTCGGCGGCGACCGCGATCTGCGCCGTGTCCGGACGGTTCCAGGTGCCGTGCACGTCGGCGATGGTGGTGCCGCGCGTGAGCGATCCGGCGAGCTCGACGTCGACCGGGAGGGCGCGGGTCGTCGCGATCGACGGGTCCAGGGCCACCGCCGCCGCGAAGGGGTCGTGCATGTGCGCGATGTATCCCTGGTCGTGGTCCCGGTGGAATTCGAAGTAGAACCGCACCGCGTCGGACATCGCCCGCACCACGGGATTGCTCGCGGCCGACCGCGTACCGTCGGCGTCCTCGGAGGCGAGGCATTCGGCCGGGCTGCTGCCCGCGGCATCGGCGAGCCGGAGGACGTGGTCGGGCGTGAGCTCGATGGTCTCCGTCAGGTCGAGCGGGCACAGGATCGGCAGCGGCGTGCCGGTGCCGTCGAGTTCTCCGTACGCGCGCAACACCTCCCACAGTGACTCGGGGTCGACGGCGACGTTCCACTCCGAGGTGGGGGTCGTATTGCCCGGATGCCAGAAGACGCCGCCCATGATGACCAGGCGGCGCAGTCGGGTCAGGATTCCCGGGTCGTCGCGCAGGGCCAGGGCGAGGTTCGTGCAGGGGCCGGTGACCAGGGCCACGACCTCGCCGGGGTGCGCCCGGGTCAGGTCCGACCACGCCTGCGCGCCCGGGACGTCCGACGGTCCGCGGCCGGGCGTGGGCAGGTCGGCGTATCCCACGCCGAAGGGCCCGTGCGTCTCCTCCGTGGTCATCAGCGGCGTCGCCAGTGGCGCGTCGGAACCGACGAAGACGTCGATGTCGGTGCGGCCCAGGAGTTCCAGCCAGCCGAGATTGTTCTCGACGACCTGCGGGGCGGGGACGTTGCCGGCGGACGAGACGATCCCGAGCAGGTTCACCTCGGGCTTGCTCAGCAGGTAGAGCAGCGCGATCGAGTCGTCGACGCCGGTATCGCAGTCGAACAGGACCTTCGTTTCCGTCACCCCGTCGACCCTAGTCCCCGGTCACCGCGGCGGCGGGCCGCCCATCACCAGGGCGAGGGCTTGTAGTCCTTGAGGAAGCACCCGTGCAGGTCCACGCCCGCCTCGCCCTGCACGATCGGGTCGTAGACGCGGGCGGCCCCGTCGACCAGGTCGAGGGGGGCGCGGAAGCCCTCCTCCGCGAGGCGCATCTTGGTGTGGTGGGGGCGCTCGTCGGTGATCCAGCCCGTGTCGACGGCGGTCATGAGAATGCCGTCCTGTTCCAGCATTTCGGCGCTGGAGGTGCGGGTGAGCATGTTCAGCGCGGCCTTGGCCATATTGGTGTGCGGGTGGCCGGGGCCCTTGTAGCCCCGCCCGAACTGGCCCTCCATCGCGGAGACGTTGACGACGTACTTGCGGCGCGCGGACGAGGCGGCGAGCGCGGGGCGCAGCTTCGAGATGAGGATGAACGGCGCCACCGAGTTGCACAGCTGCACCTCGAGCAGTTCGAGCGGCTCGACCTCCTCGACGGTCTGCACCCAGGAGTTGGTGTGCACGAGGTCGGGGAGCAGGCCGCCCGCGTCGACCGCGGTGCCGTCCTCGACCCGCGCCGCGGACGACGAGCCGCCGCGCAGCGCGAGCGCGGTCAGGGCGGCGGGATCCAGCGCCGCGAGATCGCCGGAGACATCGCCGGTGTGTCCGTCCAGGGCCTCGGTCAGGGCGGCGGGGTGCGCCGAGCTCGCCCGGCCGAACCGGATGATCCGGCTCGCCAGCGCGGCCGGGACGTCGCCGGACTCGGCGTCGACGAGTGCCGAGTACGCGCCGGGGGAGCGGCGCACCGTCTGCGCCGCGTTGTTGATGATGATGTCGAGCGGGCCGCGGGCCGCGACGGCGTCGGCCATCGCACTGACCTGCGACGGGTCGCGCAGGTCGATGCCGACGATGTGCAGGCGGTCGAGCCACTCGGCGCTGTCGGCGAGCGCGGCGAACCGCCGCGCCGCGTCCGTCGGGAACCGGGTGGTGATGGTGAGGTCGGCGCCGTCGCGCAACAGGCGCAGGGCGATGTACATCCCGATCTTGGCGCGGCCGCCGGTGAGCAGCGCGCGCCGGCCGCGCAGATCCGTGGTCGCGTCGCGCTTGGCGTGGCTGAACGCCGCGCAGTCGGGGCAGAGCTGGTGGTAGAACGCGTCGATCCGGGTGTACGGCTGCTTGCAGATGTAGCAGCTCTGCGGCCGCAGGAGCTCGCCGGCGCTGTCGCCCACCGTCGGCGTGGTCAGCAGGATCCCGGCCGTCTCGTCGTCGATCCGCTCGGCATTGCCGGTGGCCGTCCGCTCGAGGACGTCGCGATCGGCGGCCTTGACCTTGGAGCGGGCGGACTTGCGCCGCTCGCGCTTGAGCAGCTTGAACATGTGGCCCACGGCGCGCTGCACCTCGACCGACTGGGGGTCGCCGTCGTCGAGGAGCGCGGCGGCCTCGAGCACGCGATGGAACGCGGCGAGGTCCTCCGGCGGAATGGGGCTGATCGTGTCGGGCATGCCACCAGTGTCCCTCATGACGGCAGGGGCACCGTCGCGTCACCGGCCGACAGGTCCACGGTGACCGCCTCCTCCTGCCAGTGGACAGCCGTGACGGTCAGCGCATCGAGAGCGGGCGGGATCACCGAGGGGCGGAGCTCCTTGACCCACGAGTCGATCGCCCAGGCGACGGGGATCGGCACCGGGATCACCGCGATCGGCATGGACAGGTCGGTCACCCGGAAGGTGAGCCGCCCCGCAGTGACGCCGACCGCGACGACGACGCGGAGGTCGACGCCGAGCCCGAACGCCACCGGCAGCCCGACCGTCAGCGCCAGCGATCTCCGCCGCGGCACCAATGACACGGCGCGCACGGTGATACCGCCGATTCCTCCGCCGGCCTGGGCCGCCTCGATCACGGAGCGGATCCAGGACAGCCGCAGGGTGGCGGTCGCGGTGAGGGCGTCGACCCGCAGTCCCCCGGGCACGGGCGCGAGGCCGCGCGCACGCCCGTCGAGGAGGATGGCGTGCGGGCCCGCCCCGACATCGCGGGTGGTGATCTCCAGCCCGGACAGGCGCCGCTGCAGCAGCTGCAGCAGCACGGGCCGGTGCACGTCCAGCACGACCGACGGGGCCGCCCCGAGGACCGGGGTGCCCAGGAGCACGAGCCTGGCGCGCAGTCGCGCGCGGGCGAACCACTCGGCGACAAGGACCCCGAGCGCCGCGATCACGATCACCACGACGAACACCGACATCCGCTTCTCACCCCCGCTCCTCGCCGCGGTCAATTATGCGACGGGCCGCCCCCGGCCTCCGCACCGTCGTGATCTACTCGACGGGTGGCCACGATCCAGATCTGTGTGATGGGGGTGTCGGGCTCCGGCAAGTCGACGGTGGGCGCCGAACTGGCGGCCCGCCTGGGCCGGAGCTTCGCCGACGGCGACGACTTCCACACCGACGCCAACCGCGCCAAGATGGCGGCCGGTCAGCCGCTCACCGACGATGACCGGTGGCCGTGGCTGGGAACCATCGGTGCGTACCTGCGCGACGAGATGATCGCCGGCCGGCCCACGGTGGTGGCGTGCTCCGCGCTCAAACGCGCGTACCGCGACCGGATCCGCGCCGCCGGAGCCAGCGTGTACTTCGTCTTCCTCACCGGCAACGAGGGTCTCCTGCAGGAGCGGATGCAGAGCCGTGCCGGCCACTTCATGAAGGCGGGCATGCTCGATTCGCAGCTGAGCATCCTGGAGCCGCTGGACCCCGACGAGTTCGGGGTCACCGTCAACGTGTCGGGCGACGTTCCGCACATCGTCACCGAGGCGCTCGCCGATTTCGCGGCGACCGAGGTGCCCGGCATCGCCTGAGGATCAGCCGCCCTCCCGCACGGGGCAGCGAGTGCGGGTGTAGATCGTGGGCATGCAGAGATTGCAGTGCGTGCAGCGGTCCGGCTCGTCGGGGAGTTCCTGCATGCGCCGGACGAGATCGGGCGTGCGCAGCAGCCCGCGGCCCATCGCGGCGAACTCGAAGCCCTCCGCCATCGCGCGTTCGACGGCGGCCCGCTCGGCGATGCCGCCGAGCAGCACGAGCGGCATCGACAGGGCGGCCCGGAACCGGCGGGCGAGCGAGAGGAGATAGGTCGGGCGGTACGGGTACTCGCGGAGGAAGACGGGGCCGGCCGCCCGGAGCCCGGCCCGGAGGGCGGCGTTCGGGAAGGCCGCCGCGAACTCCCGGCGCGGTGGGGTGCCGTGGAACAGGAACATCGGGTTGAGCAGCGAACTCCCCGCGGTGAGTTCGAGTGCGTCGAGGGTTCCGTCGGCCTCCAACCAGCGCGCCGTGCGAAGCGCGTCGTCCGGGGTCAGGCCGCCGAGCACGCCGTCGGTCATGTTGAGTTTCGCGGTGATCGCGAGCCGGCCGCCGACTGCGCCTCGGACGGCCTCCGCGACCTCGCGGGCGAGGCGGGCGCGGCCCGCGAGATCGCCGCCGTACGCGTCGCGGCGGTGGTTGAGCAACGGGCTGAGAAACGCGCTGATCAGGTAGTTGTGGCCGAAGTGCAGTTCGACCGCGTCGAAACCGGCGTCCTCGGCGAGTCGGGCCGCGTCGGCGTGCGCGCGGACGATCGCGTCGATCCCGGTCGTGTCGGGACGGAGGGTCGGGCGCAGCGCGAGCGGGCTGATCATCCGGCTGGGCGTCACCGGGCGACGGTGCTGCGCGCCGTCGGCGACGGGGCCCGCGTGTCCGAGCTGGGCCGACACCGCCGCGCCCTCGGCGTGCACCGCGTCCGTGAGCCTGCGGAGGCCGGGTACCGCCTCGGGGCGCATCCAGAGTTGCCGGCGCTCGGTGCGGCCCTCCGGAGCGACGGCGCAGTAGGCGACCGTCGTCATGCCGATGCCGCCGCGCGCGAACTCGGTGTGAAACTCGATCAGGTCGTCGGTCACCAGCGCGTCCGGGGTGCGACCCTCGAAGGTCGCGGCCTTGATGATCCGGTTGCGCAGGTCGACGGGGCCGAGCCGCGCCGGCGCGAAGGCGTTCTCCATGACCGGATTAGAACACGTTCTGTTCACGTGCGGGTGGTGATCGCGCGTCAGGGCCGATCCGGGCGGAGCGCCCCGGTGAACATCATCGACTTGTAGGGGTGGCCGACGGCGGTGTTCCACTGCGAGACGACGAGGCGCGCGGAACGCAGAGTCGACCCCGGGACCAGGTATCCGCCGTAGAGCTGCGCGACGCGGCCCGCGGCGTGGTCCTCGTCCTGCCACGAGCTGCCGTGCAGCAGGGTGACCGGATCGGACCAGACGCCGTCGATCCGCTCCGCGAACCGCGCCGCGATCCGGTAGCCGGCGGCGTCGAAGTAGGTCAGCACCCAGGTGCCCTCGACCAGCGACAGGGACAGCTCCCCGTACCCCCGCCCCAGATCCAGATCGGAGGGCGGGTTGCCCCACGCCCATCCCGTCTCGGGGCGCCAGCCCCAGGGCTCCCATTCGACGTCGATGCCGTCGCGCAGTGTTCCCAGCGTCTCGGTGCGCATCCGGTGCAGCCGCAGGCCCTTGTCCCGGCTGAGGCCGCCGGTGGACACGGTGTAGGTGTAGCCGTCGGGTGCGGGGCACATCGCCCACATGCACCAGCAGCCGTCCGCGTGCCCGGCGTTGTACTGCGCCACCTCCCGCCAGGTGGTGGCACCGTCGTCGCTGCGGTACAGGCCCGTCCGGACGACCGTGTCCAGGCTCTGCATCCGCATCGTGTGCAGGTACAGCGCACCGTCGACCTCGATGCAGCTGGTCGGCAGGATGGTGGTGAACCGGCCCGTGTCGTGGCTGTAGTCGAGCAGTTGTCGGGCCCGACGGGGATCGGGTCCCGCGGGGCGCCGGAGGACGCCGCCGCGGTCGCCGAACAGGCCGACGGGGGAGCGCCAGTCGCCGGCGCCGATGCTCAAGCCCTCGAACGTGTCGCCGAAGACGTAGAGCACCTCGTCGCCCACCCGGCAGGCGATTCCGAGGTCGGTGCCACCGACCCCGAATCGCGAGGCGGGCGTGATGTCGCGCAGCTTGCGGAACGGGACGGGCTCGATCGACTGGGGCACGTCCGCCACCCTGCCAGACGGTGCGCCCGCGCGCGGGACCCGCGGGCAGGGGACAAGATCCGATGAACTGTTCCGACTGCTCCGGATCGCGCGGGATTCCGTGGCGCGCGTGCGGAATCCGGCGCACCATGGAGGCATGGAAACTTTTACAGGACGTGAGCTGTACGAGGCATTCCACGCGGACTACGACGCCGTCACCGAGCGGGACGCGCGGATCTACGACGCGGAGGGGCGGCTGCTCGCGCGGGGCAAGTTGGCGGCGTTGCGGCTGGACGAGTCCCGGGGTGGGGAGCAGATCGAGTACAGCTTCTCGTCGCTGCACGGCGACGTGCCCTGGGATCCGAGCCACAGGATCGAGCTCGCGCCGCAGGTGGTGCGGTAGTCGAACCGGGCGTAGGTTAATACAAGATGGCCTTGTATTAATCGGAAGGATCGCCCGCCCATGCCCGAGAAGATCCTGCGCGAGAAGATCCTGCGTCATGTGCGCGCCACGCGCGAGGCGCACACCGTCGCGGGGATCGCGGGAACGACGGGCATCCCCAGTTCGACGGTGCGCTTCCACCTGCACGCCCTCGCGGAGGACGGGCTCGTGGAGGCGACACCGGCACCGTCGGACGGCCCGGGCAGGCCCAGCATGCTCTACCGCGCCCGCCCCGCGATGGACCCCTCGGGGCCGCGCGAGTTCGCGCTCCTGGCGCGCCTGCTCGTGGACGTGCTGGGGTCCGTGCCCGATGCGACCGAGCGCGCCCGGCGGTCGGGACGCGCATGGGGGGCCGAGCGTGCACGCTCCGGCACGGACCCGGTCGAGGATCTCGTCGGGCTGCTCGACGCGGCGGGCTTCGCGCCGGAGCGGCACGCCGCGGGGATCCGCCTGAACCGCTGCCCGTTCCTCGAGGTCGCGCGGCGGCGCCCGGGCGTGACCTGCGCCGTGCACCGCGGGATGATCGAGGGAGTGCTGGGTGCGCACGATGCGGGCGTGGAACTGGTGGACCTCGAGGCGTTCCTCTCCGGTGACCACTGCCTCGCGACGATCAGCTCGTCACCGCCTCGCGGATGACTGGCGCTGAAACGCGAGAACCCCGGCCGGAGCCGGGGTTCTCGTTCTGTGCGCGGAGGGGGACTTGAACCCCCACGTCCATTAGTAGGACACTAGCACCTCAAGCTAGCGCGTCTGCCATTCCGCCACCCGCGCTGGGAAGCTCGTTAACCGTAATCCACGCCGCCCCGGGAATCCAAATCGCCATGTCGTGCCGCCCGTGACAGCGACCGTCGACGCGCCGGCGTGTTAAATACAGGGCGTGGCTACCACTGATGTGAACGCGCTCGACGAGGTCGTCGAGACCGTCAGCTCCCTGATCCGTTTCGACACCTCCAACACGGGCGAGATCGAGACCACCCGGGGCGAGGAGGAGTGCGCCAAGTGGGTCCAGGCGCGCCTGGAGGAGGTCGGCTACGAGACGGAGTACGTCGAGTCCGGTCAGCCCGGCCGCGGCAATGTGTTCGCCACCCTCAAGGGCGCGAACCCCAAGCGCGGGACGCTGCTCGTGCACGGTCACCTGGACGTGGTGCCGGCTGAGCCCTCCGACTGGAGCGTGCACCCGTTCTCCGGCGCCGTCGAGGACGGCTACGTCTGGGGGCGCGGCGCGGTCGACATGAAGGACATGTGCGGCATCATGCTCGCGCTGGCCCGGCAGCTGAAGTCCACCGGTACGGTGCCGCCGCGCGACATCACCTTCGCCTTCCTCGCCGACGAGGAGGCCGGCGGCACCTGGGGCTCGCAGTGGCTGGTGCAGCACCGTCCGGACCTGTTCGCCGGCGTCACCGAGGCCGTGGGCGAGGTCGGCGGCTTCTCGCTGACGGTCGACACCCCGTCGGGCGGCAAGAAGCGCCTGTACCTGGTGGAGTCCGCCGAGAAGAGTCTGGGCTGGATGCGGCTCACGGCCAAGGCGCGCGCGGGGCACGGCTCCTTCGTGCACGAGGAGAACGCCGTGACGCTGCTCTCCGAGGCCGTAGCACGCCTGGGCCGGCACAGGTTCCCGCTGGTGCTCACCGACTCGGTGATCGCCTTCCTGCGCGCCCTGGACCGCGAGTCGACCATCGACATCGACCTCGACGGGCCCGACCTCGAGGGTCAGCTCGCCAAGATCGGCGGGCTGGCCCGCATCGTCGGGGCCACGCTGCGCGACACCGCGAACCCGACGATGCTCAGCGCAGGGTACAAGGCGAATGTCATCCCGCAGATCGCCGAGGCCGTGATCGACTGCCGCGTGCTCCCGGGCCGCCAGGCCGCGTTCGAGCGCGAGCTCGACGAGATCCTCGGCCCCGACATCGAGCGGGAGTGGATCACCAAGCTCGACTCGTACGAGACGCAGTTCGACGGCGACCTGGTCGACGCCATGAACGACGCGATCCTCGCCTTCGATCCCGACGGCCGGACCGTGCCCTACATGCTGTCGGGCGGCACCGACGCCAAGGCCTTCGCGAAGCTCGGCATCCGCTGCTTCGGCTTCGCGCCGCTGCAACTGCCCGAGGACCTCGACTTCGCGGCCCTGTTCCACGGCGTGGACGAGCGTGTGCCCGTCGAGGCGCTGTTGTTCGGCACCAAGGTGTTCGAGCACTTCCTGATGAACTCATAGCGCGTGAAATCACGAGAACGAGAGGATGTTCCACTCATGACCGCACCGTTCGATCCGTACGCCGGCCTGCCCGCCCTGCCGAAGCTCACCGTCACCTCCGAGACCTTCGCCGACGGTGCCGAGCTGCCCGTCGCGCAGCGCAGCGGGATCATGGGCGCGGGCGGCCAGGACCTCTCGCCCCAGCTGTCGTGGTCGGGTGCGCCCGCGGGCACCAAGTCCTACGCCGTCACCTGTTACGACCCGGACGCGCCCACGGCCTCCGGGTTCTGGCACTGGGCCGTCGCGAACATCCCCGCATCCGTCACCTCCCTCGCCGCCGGCGCGGGCGACGGTGCGCCGGGCTCGCTTCCGCAGGGCGCGCTCACGCTGAACAACGACGCGAGCCTGCCGCAATACGTGGGCGCGGCGCCGCCCGCCGGCCACGGCCCGCACCGGTACATCTTCGTGGTGCACGCCCTGGGGGTGGAGAAGCTGGACCTGCCCGCGACCGCGACGCCGGCGTACCTGGGCTTCAACCTGTTCGGCGCCGCCATCGCGCGTGGTTCGATCAGCGCGACCTACGCCCAGCTGTAGCCCGACGAATTAGGCCGCGCCCCGGGATCCGGGGCGCGGCCTTGCTCGTGTTCGTGCGGAGCCGGGGGAGCGGTCAGCGATCGACGCCCACGGCGTCGGAGATCGACGCGAAGCCGTCGGCCCGCAGGCGCGCGGCGAGCTGCTTGTGCATCGAGCCCGTCCACAGGGGGCCGCCGTAGATGAACTGCGTGTAGGCCTGCACCAGCGAGGCGCCGGCGCGGATCCGCTCGTACACGTCGTCGACGGTCTCGATCCCGCCCACGGAGACGAGCACCAGATCGTCGCCGACCCGGGCGGCGAGCCGACGCAGCACCTCCAGCGAGCGCGCCTTGACGGGCCGGCCGGACAGGCCGCCCGCGCCGATGGCTTCCACCTCGGCCGCCGGGGTGGCGAGCCCCGCGCGGCTGATGGTCGTGTTGGTCGCCACGATCCCGGCCAGGCCCAGCTCGACGGCCAGGTCGGCGACCGCGTCCACGTCCTCGTCGGCGAGGTCGGGGGCGATCTTCACCAGGACGGGCACCGTGACGGTGTCGAGGACGGCCTGCAGCACAGGGCGCAGCGACTCGGTGGCCTGCAGATCACGCAGGCCGGGAGTGTTCGGCGAGGAGACATTGACCACGATGAAGTCGGCGAGCGGGCCGAGCAGCATGGCGCTGATCCGGTAGTCGTCGGCGGCGGCCTCGAGCGGCGTGACCTTGGTCTTGCCGATGTTCGCGCCGATCGGGACCGCGGTCGGTCCCGCGTCGCGCTTGCGCAGCTCGTTCGCCGCGGCGCCGGAGCCGTAGTTGTTGAAACCCATCCGGTTGATCAACGCGTGGTCGGCGGGGAGCCGGAACAGGCGCGGCGTGGGGTTGCCGGGCTGCGGATGCGCGGTGACGGTGCCGATCTCGGCGAAGCCGAAGCCCAGGGCGCCCCAACCGTTGACGGCGCGCGCGTTCTTGTCGAAGCCGGCGGCCAGGCCGATGGGGGCGGGGAAGTGGACGCCGAACACCGTCTGTTCGAGGATCGGATCGCGGCGGGACAGGCCCCGGCGGATCGCGGACCGGACGGGCGGCAGGGCGGTGGTCCCGCGGATGAGGCCGAACACCAGGTGATGGATGCGCTCCGGCGAGACCAGGAACATCACTCGCAGGAGCGAGCGGTACACCACCTGGGACAACTCTGACATGGCGTTCACAACCCCTTCGTGGCGTCCGGCGGCAGCATGCCGGACGTTTTCGTGCGTTTGCGGCGCAGCAGCACCCGCCGCGATCCGTCGGTGTAGAGCCGTACGCGGGACAGCTCCCATCCGCCGAACTCCGCTTCGATGGCGAGCCGCATCGCCGCGGTCACCCGGGAGACCTCCCGCGGCAAGCGCAACGGCAGGAAATCGTACTCGTCCTCGTCGGGGGTGCTCCGGGTGCCGGTGGTCAATGTCCGATCCCTATCGTGTCGCGATCGCCTGGATGCCGCCGCCGGTGGCCGACTGCACGTACAGCGTCCCGGTCTTCGCGTCGACGGCGATCGCGTTGGGCTGGCGCACCGTCGGGAACAGCTTGCGCTGTTCGGGCATGCCGGAGCCCAGCGCGTACCCGACCACCTGGTTCGTCGCGGTGCGGGTGACCCACATCAGCTTGTCGGTCGCGTCGTAGTCGACGGCCCACGGCGATCCCGTCTCCGGGTACAGGAAGCGCTCCATCAGCGGTGCCGCGGAGTAGCCGATGATCTGGTTCTTCCCCGTGTCGACGGCGAACACCCGCCCGTTCGGGTCGATCGCCGCGTTGGTGACGCCGCGGCCCACGCGCAGGCCCTTGCCGATCTTCCCGCCCGGTACGTCGACGGTGGTGATCGACGACTGCAGCCGGTCCACGACCACCACGTCGGAGCCGTGGACGAGGATCCTGCTCGCCTCGACGGGGCCGGTGATGGTCTTCGGGCCCGACGGTGCCCCCAGTGCCACGATCTCGCCGTTCTTCGTGCCCGCGAGCACGGTGACGTCGTCGCGGGAGTACGGGGCGACGGTCAGCACGTCCGCGTCGACGTCGAAGGTCTTGCGTCCGACCGTCACCGAGCCGTCGGCGCCGGTATCCCGCGGTAGCACCACGGCCTGCTTTCCGGCCGCGATGAGGAAGCCGCCGTCGCGATTGGGAACCACCTGGCTCGGGCGCGCGGACAGCGTCGACCGGGCGACCTCCTTGAGGCCACCGTCGACGCTGTAGACGATCACCTCGTTCCCGACGATCGCCGCGAGCCGCCGACCGGCGGGATCGAACGCCAGGCCCTCGCCGGCGCCGGCCGGGGTCACGGTGCCGGCGGGCGGCACCGTCGGCTCCGGCGCGACGGCGGCCTGCGCCGGGACGATGGTCGGCCGGCTCTCCCGCGAGGGGGTCGTCGAGCACCCGGTCAGGGCGACCGCGGCGACGACGGTGAGAGCGGCGATTCGGGACGCGAATGTGCGGGTCATGATTCCTCGAAGCTACCGCGCCCGGCCGATCACCGGTCCGCCCGGTAGCCTGCCCCGGTGGACATGACGTGGTTGCAGGCGATCGTGCTCGGTGTGGTGCAGGGGTTGACGGAGTTCCTCCCCGTCTCGTCCTCGGGGCACCTGCGGATCGTGTCGGGGATCTGGTTCGGCGACGACGCGGGCGCGTCGTTCACCGCGGTCACGCAGCTCGGCACCGAGCTGGCGGTGCTGATCTACTTCGCCCGGGACATCTACCGGATCGTCGTGGCCTGGTTCCGCGGCCTGTTCGACAGGGCCGAGCGCGGCGTCGACTACCGGATCGGCTGGTACGTGATCATCGGCACGATCCCGATCGGCGTGCTGGGCTATCTGCTCAAGGACGAGATCCGCACCGCGGCGCGCAACCTGTACCTGGTCGCGACCATGCTCATCGTGTTCTCGGTGGTCATCTTCGCGGCGGAGTGGGTGAGCTCGAAGTACTTCGCGAACCGGCAGCGGCCGCTCGAGCAGGTCACCGCCCGCGACGGCATCATCATGGGCCTCGCGCAGTGCCTGGCGCTGATCCCGGGCGTCTCCCGCTCCGGTGCCACGTCGAGCGCGGGCCTGTTCTTGGGGCTCAAGCGCGAGGCGGCCGTGCGGCTGTCCTTCCTGCTGGCGATCCCGGCGGTGACGGCGTCCGGGCTGTTCAGCCTGCCCGATGCGTTCGAGAAGGGCGGTCCGGGCCTGCACGCCTCGGGGCCGCAGCTGCTGGTCGCGACGGTGATCGCGTTCGTCGTCGGCTACGCCGCGATCGCCTGGCTGCTGACCTTCGTCGCCAAGCACTCGCTGAACTGGTTCGTCGGCTACCGCGTCCTCGTGGGCGTGCTCGTGCTCGGCCTGCTGTGGGGCGGCGTGATCAGCGCGACCTGAGCGCCCGCCGCGCGGCCCCGATGAGCGGGTCGCGGGCCGCGCCACGCCGGTAGGCGAGCGCGGTGTGCCGGACCACCTCGAGGGGTGCGAGCAGCACCTCCGCGGGGACGTCGACGGCGGCGAGATCGGGGATCACGGCCACCCCCTGGCCGGCGGCGACGAGCGCGAGGACTGCCGGGAAGTCGTCGGTCCGGTGCCGCACGCGCGGCGTGAATCCGGCGTTCTCGCAGGTCCGAACGGTGGCCTCGTCGCACATCGTGCCGACGGTGCCGGAGATCCAGCGCTCCTCGGCGCACTCGGCCAGCGTGCGCGGACGGTCGCGGTGGACGGCCAGGTGGACGGCCTCGTCGAACAGCGGCTCGGTGTCGAGCGACGGGTCGGTGCGCGCGGGCAGGCAGTCGTAGTGCTGCAGGAGCGCGACGTCGAGCCGTCGCGATCGGAGCTCCTCCGGGGCGGTCGCCGGGTCGATCTCCGTCACGCGCACGCGCAGCCGTGGATGGTCGCGGGACAGGCGCAGGAGCGCCGGGGTGACGACGGTGCGCATCGCCGACCCGAAGGCCCCGATCCGCAGCTCCCCGGTGACCTCCGTGCTCAGGGCGTCCAGATCGGCGCGGGCCCGCTCGAGCCGCTCGAGGATCGCGTCGGCGTGCCCGACGAGCACCCGGCCCGCCTCGGTCAACCGGACGCTGCGCCCGGTGCGTTCCAGCAGCGGCCGGCCCGCCTCGCGCTCCAGGGTCGCGAGCTGCTGGGACACCGCAGACGGCGTGTAGTCGAGGGCCTGCGCCACCGCGACGATGGTGCCGCGCTCGGCGAGCTCGCGGAGCAGGCGGAGGCGATGGACGTCGAGCATCAGTTGAGCTTACGCTCGACATCGGATTATCGCGCTGGACCTTGTGCTCACGACGATGGAACCTGGGACCATGCAGCTCACCGGCCTCCACGTCCCCCTCGTCACGCCCTTCGCCGCGGACGGCACCGTCGACCTCGTCTCGCTCGAGCGCCTCGCGCACGACACCCTCGCCGACGGGGCCGACGGCCTCCTGGCGCTCGGCACCACCGGCGAGCCCGCGACGCTCACCGCCCCGGAGCGGGCCGCGGTCGTCGACCTCGTCGGCGGGGTCTGCGCCGAGCACCGCGCCGTGTTCACCCTCGGCGTGGGGACCAATGCCACGGAGGGCACCGTCGACCTGCTGCGGGATTTCGACCGGCGCGCCGACCTCGCGCTGGTCGTGGTGCCCTACTACACGCGACCGTCCGAGGCCGGCGTCGTCGAGCACTACCGGCGGATCGCGGGGGAGAGCCCCGTGCCCGTCGTCGTCTACGACGTCCCGCAGCGCACGGGCCGATCACTCTCGCTGGAGACCCTGCTGCGGCTCGCGGAGATCGACGGGGTGGCCGGGTTCAAGCACGCCGTCGGCGGCGTCACGGAGACGACGGTGCGCCTGCTCGCCGAGATCGGAACGGGGCTGCCCGCCGGCGTGTCGGTACTGGCCGGGGACGATCCGTTCGTCGGCGCGATCCTCGCGCTGGGCGGGCACGGCGCGATCTCGGCCAGCGCGAACGTCGCGGCGGGGGAGTTCGCCGCACTGGTCGCGGCGTGGCGGGAGGGCCGGGTCGAGGAGGCCCGCGTCCTCGGCGGCGCGCTCGCCGGCCTCGCGACAGCGCTGTTCGCCGAGCCGAACCCCACCGTCATCAAGGGCGTCCTCGCCGCGCAGGGCCGCATCGCCACGGCCGCCGTGCGCCTGCCGCTGCTGCCCGCGTCCGGCGGTGCCGTCGCCGCCGCGGCCGCCCTCGCCCGGGCCACGGTGACCGCGTAGCCGGCCCGCTCGACCGCTGTGCCTTCTACGCTGAGAACCATCAGAGGCCCGTCGGGGGAGGTAACGATGATCGGTGCTCGAGGCGCGGCGATCGCGGCGGCGACGGTCCTGACCCTCGTCGCGGGCTGCTCGTCGACCAGCGCTCCGGCCACGTCGCCGAGCAGCTCCGCGGCGGCGCAGGCCTGGGTCGACGATGAGGTCTCGTTCGACAGCGGCGGCGTGAGCATCCACGGCACGCTCCACCGCCCGGCGTCCGGGGCGCGGGTACCGGCCGCGCTCCTCATCGCCGGCAGCGGCCCGACCGACCGTGACGGCAACTCCCGGTTGCTTCCGGGCGCCGTGAACACCCTGAAGTCGGTTGCGGACACGCTCTCCTCCGCCGGGGTGGCCAGCCTGCGGTACGACAAACTCGGCTCCGGGAAGACGGGGATCGGGAAGTACGCCGCGGATCCGGCGGCGATCGACGCCGAGGTGTTCGCCACCGAGGCGCACGACGCGCTCGCCTTCCTCGCGTCCCGGCCGTCCGTCGACCGGGACCGCCTGTCGGTGTACGGGCACAGCGAGGGCGCGTTGTTCGCGCTCCGGCTCGCCGCCTCGACCACGGGACCGTCCGTGCGGGCGCTGGGGATGCTGGAACCGCTGAGCGTGCGCTACCTCGACCTGCTCTCCCGCCAGATCACCGACCAGGTGACCACGGCGCAGAAGGCGGGGCAGGTCACGCAGGCCGACGGTGACGCGCTCCTCGCCGCCCTGGCCACGACGATCGCGCAGGTCCGCGCCGACGGGACGGTGCCCGCCGATCTCCCGGCGGCCTTGAGGTCCACGTTCAACCCGAGCACCGCCCGGTTCCTCCAGCAGCTGGACCGCATCGACCCGCCGGCCCTCGCGCGCACCCTGCCCGCCCGGTATCCCGTGCTGCTGACCTGCAGCGACGCGGACGTCCAGGTCAGCTGCGCCGACGTCGACCACCTGGCCACGGGACTGACCGCGGCCGACCTCACGTACGTCCGCCTCACCGGCGTCTCGCACGTGCTCAAGCAGGACCCGAGCCGCGCACCGTCGAACTACGGGGCCGACCTGCCCTTCTCCCCGCAAGCCGGCGCCGCGATCACGGAGTTCGCCCGCACGCACTGACGGCGGCGACGGGCGGGTCGATCAGCGGGTCTGCCCGTCCCGGTTCGGGTTGCACTCCTGCTGGTAGAGCCTGCTGTCCAGGCCGACGCCGCGGGCCCGGTCGCGCCCGATGTTCCACTCGATCCAGGACGCGGCGCGCGGGCCCTGCCGGACCGAGCACTGGGCGACATCGAGCGGGAGCCGCGCGATCGCGGCGCGGGCGTCGGGGCCGAGGGTGGCGAGGTACGCGGTATCGACCTTGCCGGTGTCCTCGTACCGCTGGACATTGTGCTCGGCGATCCAGGCCTCGGGGTTCATCCAGCCGAGCCCGATCACGACGAGCGCCGCCGACGCCAGCGCCGCCCGCGGCAGCCACCCGACGCGCCGCAGGGCCACGCACGCCATCGTGAGCAGCAGGAGCAGCCCCATCCACAGCTCGAAGGCGTCGACGACGAGCCGCAGCGTCGTGAAGCCGTAGGCCTGCTGGTAGACGTGCATCCGGTAGAGCGCCGACACGACGACGACCAGGGCGAGCGCGCACAACGCGCCGAGGGCGCCCGCGAGCCGGGCCAGGTCGGACCGCGTCTCCCGCGGCGCGGCCCACCAGACGAGCGCGACGGTGAGGAGCGCCAGCAGGGTTGCGACGGTGAGCTGGCCGAAGCCCTTGTGCACGGACTCGGCGTAGGTGACGCCCGCGGTGCGCTGCACGTAGTCGTGCCCCGCCCACATCGTGGTGGCTTGCGCGGCGACGAAGCCGGCGAACATCGCGATCACCACGCCCAGTGGGGCGAGCCACTCGAACCGCCGGAGCGTCCGCGACGGCCCGGTGGGGATGCCGGGCGCGTGCACCGGGCGCGGCGGGTTGATCGCGGTGTACAGCGTGCCCAGCGCCAACGCGCCGATCGCGGCCGCGACCAGCACCCGGAGGACGACGGAGCCGCCGTCGAACGAGGGCATCAGGGCGCTGACCCACGACCCGAACACCGCGTCGCCGGTGGCGAACAGCGCCCCGAACACGAGCAGCGCGACCAGGCACAGCGCCGCGGTCCGCACGACCGGCCACCCGACGGGCAGGGACCGCACGGTCCCGGCGGTCCGTCGCGCCCACGGGGCCGCGCGCACCAGCGACAGCGGCCACATGACCGCAGCCGTGAGGAGGTCGAGGACCGTTCTTCCCGCGGAGAGCGCCGAGAAGGCCAGCGGCACGAGCACGAGCAGCATCAGGGCGGTCAGCCAGCCGGCGGCGCGGAGCACCATGAGCGAGACCAGCGCCGCGCCGAGCACGGCGACCAGCCAGGTGTACGGCGACGCCCGATGCCGCGAGATCCCGAGCGGTACCAGCAGCAGCGCGGCCACCACGATGAGGCCCGCCAGCGACACCGCGTAGTGGTAGGGCAGGATCACCGCGGCCACGACCCCGATCGCCGCTGCCGCGACCAGCAGCGCGGGCCTCGGCGCGAGGTCCTTCTCCGGCCAGAATCCGCCGAACATGAAGTCGGTGCCGGACAGCGGCGCGACGGGCGGTCCGTACAGCCGGGGCGGTTCCCCGGGCCGGAGCGGCGGGATCGGTGCCTGCACCGGCCGATCGACGGGCGTGCGCGACGGTGACCAGGGCCCGGTCGGGCCCGTCGGGGACGGGGGAAGTGCCATCGCTCCTCCTTCGATGATGCGCATCGCACGGTATGCACGACGGTGCGCGGAACACTTTCAAATAGCGTACGTGGCGGCCGCGCATAGACTCGGGAGCATGACCGTGATCCTCCTTCGCCACGGCCGCTCGACCGCGAACACCTCCGGTGTCCTCGCGGGGCGCGGCGAGGGCGTGGCGCTGGACGAGAAGGGCCGCCTCCAGGCCGCCGATCTCGTCGGCCGCCTCGCCGATGTCGACATCGTCGCCGCCGTCCGCTCGCCGCTCCTGCGCTGCGAGCAGACCCTCGCCCCGGTCGCGGCCGCGCACGGCATCACCCCGGAGGTGGACGAGCGGCTCATCGAGGTCGACTACGGCGCCTGGACGGGCCGCGCCATCAAGGACCTGCTGCAGGAGCCCCTGTGGCGCACGGTCCAGGAACAGCCCTCGGCCGCCGTCTTCCCCGGGGGCGAGGGCCTCGCCGACGTGCAGGCGCGTGCCGTCGCGGCGGTGCGCGAGGCGGACCGTCGGTACACCGAGCAGTACGGGGCGGGCGCCGTGTGGGTGGCGTGCAGCCACGGGGATGTCATCAAGGCGGTCGTCGCCGACGCATTGGGCACGCACCTCGACCAGTTCCAGCGCATCTTCGTCGCACCGGCCTCGGTGTCGATCGTGACCTACGGCCCGAACCGCCCGCTGGTGCAGTGCGTCAACTCGTCCGGTAGCGTCGCGCTGCCGAAACGTCCAGCTGAGGAGGCAACCGTGGGAGGCGAGGCATGAGTCGCTCCGTCCACGTTTTCCGGACGCCCGACCGGTTCGTCGCGGGCACCGTCGGGCAGCCCGGCGACCGCGCGTTCTACCTGCAGGCCGTGCACGACTCGCGGATCGTCTCCGTGCTGCTGGAGAAGCAGCAGGTCGAGGTTCTCGCCGAACGGATCGCCGCGCTGCTCGACGAGGTCTCGCGGCGTTTCGGCATGGAGATGCCGCCGGCGGGCACTCCCGTCACGGACCTGCAGCCGCTCGTGATGCCCGTCGATCCGGAGTTCCGGGTCGGCACGATGGGCCTGGGCTGGGACTCCGAGGAGCGCGCGGTCGTGATCGAGCTGTTGGCGATCACCGAGCAGGAGCTCGACGAGTCCGTGGTGCTCGCGGACGACGCCGAGGAGGGACCGGACGCGGTCCGGGTGTTCCTCACCCCCGTCGCCGCGCGGGAGTTCGCGAACCGGTCGGAGAAGGTGCTCGGGGCGGGCCGTCCGGCGTGCCCGCTGTGCGGTGAGCCGCTGGACGCCGACGGCCACATGTGCGTGCGCCTCAACGGTTACCGGCGCGGTGCGGCGTTCGGCACCGACGACGAGGACCGGTAGGTGGATCGCACGGTGGACCTCGAGACCGCCGATCTGACGATTCTGGGACGCATCACCAGCGCCTCCAACGCGACCCTGCTGTGCGAGCTCGGTGACACGGGCGAACGGGCGGTGTACAAGCCCGTCCGCGGCGAGGTGCCGCTGTGGGACTTCCCCGACGGCACGCTGGCCGGCCGCGAGGTCGCCTCGTACCGGGTCTCCGAGGCCCTGGGCTGGGGCCTCATCCCCGAGACCGTCCTGCGCGACGGTCCGCTCGGGGTGGGCATGGTGCAGCGCTGGGTCGACGAGCCCGACGCCGAGGCCGACGGACCGGAGGGGCCGGACCTCGTCGACCTGTTCCCGCTGGAGGGCGTGCCCGAGGGCTACCTGAAGGTGTTCACGGGCTACGTCGAGGACGCGGACGCGCCCGACGGCATCGCGGAGGTCGCGCTGGCCCACGCCGACGATCCGCGCCTGCGCCGGCTCGCCGTTCTGGACGTGATCATCAACAACGCCGACCGCAAGGGCGGCCACATCCTGCTCGGCCCGGACGGTCGCGTGCAGGGCGTCGACCACGGCATCTGCCTGCACACCGCTCCCAAACTGCGCACGGTCCTGTGGGGCTGGGCGGGGCGTCTCGTGCCCGACGAGCTGCTGGGCGATCTGGAGGCGCTGCGCGCCGCGCCGCCGGACCTCGCGGGCCTGATCACGGCGGAGGAGCAGGCGGCCCTCGTCGAGCGCGCGGCCGAGCTGATCGACCTCGGCGTCATGCCCCTGCCGACGCCCAGCCGACCCATTCCGTGGCCCCCTTTCTGATCGCGCATAGGGTGGGGGCATGCGTTCCTGGCCGACCCCCACCGTTCCCAGCGTGCCCGGACCGTCGGTCCCGCTGCGTCTCTACGACACCTCCGACGCGGCGGTGCGCCCGGTCAACCCCGGCGCGGTGGCGGGGATGTACGTCTGCGGCATCACCCCCTACGACGCGACCCACCTGGGGCACGCGGCCACGTACCTGGCGTTCGACCTGGTCAACCGGGTGCTGCGGGACAACGGCCACGACGTGCACTACGTGCAGAACATCACCGACGTGGACGACCCGCTGTTCGAGCGGGCGGAGCGCGACGGGATCGACTGGCGCGACCTGGGCGCCCGCGAGATCGATCTGTTCCGCGAGGACATGGAGGCGCTGCGGGTGATCCCGCCCCGCGACTACATCGGTGCGGTGGAGTCGGTCGGCGAGGTCGTCGAGTACGTCGGGAAGCTCCTGGACAACGGGTCCGCGTACATCGTGGACGATCCCGCGTTCCCGGACGTGTACTACCGCTCCGACGCGACCGAGCAGTTCGGGTACGAGTCCGGGTACGACCGCGCCACCATGGAGAAGTTCTTCGCCGAACGCGGCGGCGATCCCGACCGGCCCGGCAAGCACGACAGCATCGACCCGATCCTGTGGCGCGCGGAGCGACCGGGGGAGCCCTCGTGGCCCTCTCCGCAGGGACCCGGCCGGCCCGGCTGGCACATCGAGTGCGCCGCGATCGCGGCGAACCGCCTCGGCGCGGGCTTCGACATCCAGGGCGGCGGCAGCGACCTGATCTTCCCGCACCACGAGTACTCCGCCGCGCACGTCGAGGCGGCGACGGGCGAGCGCCGGTTCGCCCGGCACTACGTGCACGCCGCGATGATCGGCCTCGACGGCGAGAAGATGTCCAAGAGCCGCGGGAACCTCGTCTTCGTCTCGAAGTTGCGGCGGGCGGGCGTCGACCCCGCCGCGATCCGGCTGGGCCTGTTCGAGGGGCACTACCGGCAGGACCGGCCGTGGTCCGACGATGTGCTCGAGCGGGCGCTGGCGCGCCTGGACCTGTGGCGCCGGGCCTTCGCGGCACCGTCGGGCCCCGACGGTGCCGAGCTGATCTCCCGGCTCCGCCGGTACCTGGCCGACGACCTCGACACCCCGCACGCGCTGGCGGCCGTCGACGCCTGGGCCGAGAAGGCCCTCTCCGCGGGCGGTCCGGACGTGGGTGCTCCGGGCGCCGTCGCGACCGCCGTCGACGCGCTGCTGGGCGTACCGGTCACCGCCTGATGACGCGACAAGCTATATTTCGCCTGTGAGGACCGTCAGCGAGCTGGCCCCGGATCTGACCGAGGGCGTATGGACCGTGCAGACCCGCACGTCGACCTACGTGGTGGATCTGGCGGAGAAGACCCTGATGCGCGCCCCCGGGATCGGCGGCGACTCCGGGGACGAGCAGTGGAGCATCAGCGCGCTGCGGCGCGACTCGGAGGACATCCCGCTGCTCGGCATCAAGAGCTGCCGGGTGGGGGAGTCGGCCCAGTTCTGGGTGCGTGCGGCGGACGACCCGGACGTCCGGACCTGGCGCATCACCACGCCTGTCGTGTCGATCGAACGGATCGGCTAGCGCCGGGACGCGGCCCCGGCGGCGATCACGGCCCCGTGCCGGGATCGCGGCGCCGCAGGTACTTCTCGAACTCCTCGGCGAGGGCGTCGGCGTCGATGTTCTGCTCGACGTCCTGCGCCTCGGCGTCGCCCCGCTCTTCGAGCCCGCGGACGTACGCGGCCACGTCCTCGTCGTCCTCGGTCATCTCCGTCACGGAGGACTCCCAGGCCTCGGCCCGTTCGGGCAGATCGCTCAGCGGCACGGCGAGATCCAGGACCTGCTCGACGCGCTGCAGCAGCGCGACGGTGGCCTTCGGGTTCGGGGGCTGCGAGACGTAGTGCGGCACCGCCGCCCAGAGCGAGATGGCCGGGTACCCGGCCCGCACGCACGCGTCCTGGAGGACCCCGGTGATGCCGGTGGGCCCCTCGTACCGGTTCTGCTCGAGCCCGAAGCGCTTGGCGGAGTCCGCGTCGTACCCGGTCCCGGTGACCGGCACCGGGCGGGTGTGCGGCGTGTCCGCGAGCAGGGACCCGAGGATCACCACGCTGTCGATGTGCAGGTCCGCGAAGACCGCCAGCAGCTGCTCGCAGAACGCGCGCCACCGGAAGTTCGGCTCGATACCGCGCAGCAGCACCACATCGCGATCGGCCTTGGGCGGACGGCACACCGACAGCGTCGTCGACGGCCACTCCACGGCCCGGGTCACGCCGTCGACCTGCTTGATCGTCGGCCGATTGACCTGGAAGTCGTAGAAGTCGTCGGAATCGACCTCCGTCAGCAGCGTCGCGTCCCAGGTCAGCTCGAGATGCTCGACGGCTCCGGACGCGGCATCGCCCGCGTCGTTCCAGCCCTCGAACGCCGCGATGAGCACGGGGCGGTCGAGGTTCGGGGGATAGTTCACCGGGTCAGCGTACGCGCAGGCCCTGAAGAGGAGATTTGCCCGCACCGACTACCCTGGGATCATGACCCGTACGCATCAGCAGCCGCTGCAGTCGAACTTCCTGGAGGCGGCGAAACGCCGTGTTCTCATAGGCGACGGTGCGATGGGCACGATGTTGCAGGCGGCCGACCTGACCCTGGACGATTTCCTGGGGCTCGAGGGGTGCAACGAGATCCTCAACGACACCCGCCCGGACGTGCTCGAGGGGATCCACCGCGCGTACTTCGCCGCCGGCGCGGACGCCGTCGAGACGAACACGTTCGGCTGCAACCTGTCGAACCTGGGCGACTACGACATCGCGGACCGGATCCGCGAGCTCTCCTTCAAGGGCGTCGCGATCGCGCGCAAGGTGGCCGATGAATTCGGTGCGCGCGACGGGCAGCCGCGGTTCGTGCTCGGCTCGATCGGCCCGGGCACCAAGCTGCCCACGCTGGGCCACACCTCGTTCGAGGTCATCCGGGACGCGTACGCGGAGGCCGCGCGGGGCATGCTCGACGGTGGCGCGGACGCCTTCCTCATCGAGACCTGTCAGGACATCCTCCAGTCGAAGGCCGCGGTACTGGGTTGCCAGATCGCGATGACCGAGCTGGAGCGACGGATTCCGATCATCGTGCACGTGACGGTGGAGACCACCGGCACCATGCTGCTCGGCTCGGAGATCGGGGCCGCGCTGACGGCGCTGGAGCCGCTGGGCATCGACATGATCGGCCTGAACTGCGCGACCGGCCCGGCGGAGATGAGCGAGCACCTGCGGCACCTGTCGCGGCACGCGAGCATCCCCGTGTCGGTCATGCCGAACGCCGGCCTGCCGGTGCTGGGCCCCAATGGCGCGGAGTACCCGCTGACCCCGGAGGAACTGGCGCAGGCGCTGTCGGGCTTCGTCGGCGAGTTCGGGCTGAGCTTCGTCGGCGGCTGCTGCGGCACCACCCCCGAGCACATCCGCCAGGTGGCCGAGGCCGTGCGGGCGACCGAACGCCTGCAGCGCACCCCGGAGGCGGAGAGCTCGATCAGCTCGCTCTACACGTCGGTGCCCTTCGCACAGGACAGCTCGATCCTGATGATCGCCGAGCGCACGAACTCCAACGGCTCCAAGGCCTTCCGCGAGGCGATGCTCGCGGGCGATCACGACAAGTGCGTCGACATCGCCAAGGACCAGATCCGCGACGGCGCGCACATGCTCGATCTCAACGTGGACTACGTGGGCCGCGACGGCGCCGTCGACATGGCGGCGCTGGCCGCCCGCCTGGCGACCGCATCGACGCTGCCGATCATGATCGACTCGACCGAGCCGGCCGTCATCCAGGCGGGCCTGGAGCACCTCGGCGGCCGGTGCGCGGTGAACTCGGTGAACTATGAGGACGGCGACGGTCCGGACTCGCGGTTCACCAAGATCATGGAGCTCGTCAAGGCGCACGGCGCCGCCGTGGTCGCGCTGACCATCGACGAGGAGGGCCAGGCCCGCACCGCCGAGTGGAAGGTCCGGATCGCCGAGCGCCTGATCGCCGACCTGACCGAGAACTGGGGTCTGGCGATCGACGACATCATCATCGATCCGCTGGTGTTCCCCATCTCGACCGGCCAGGAGGAGGTCCGTCGGGATGCCCTCGAGACCATCGAGGCCGTGAAGATCCTGCACGCGAAGTACCCCTCGATGCACTTCACCGTCGGCCTGTCGAACGTGAGCTTCGGCCTGAACCCGGCCGCCCGGCAGGTGCTCAACTCGGTGTTCCTGCACGAGCTGACGGAGGCGGGCCTCGACTCGGCCATCCTGCACGCGTCGAAGATCCTGCCGATGAGCAAGATCGAGGACGAGCAGCGCGAGACGGCCCTGGACCTGGTCTACGACCGTCGCGGCGCCGACGGGCTGCAGTCGAAGGGCGATCCGGACTACCTGCCGCTGACGAAGCTGATGGAGCTGTTCGAGGGCGTCTCCGCGGCCGGTGCCCGCGAGTCCCGCGCACAGGAGCTGGCGAAGCTGCCGCTGTTCGACCGCCTGGAGCGGCGCATCGTCGACGGTGAGCGGGAGGGCCTCGACGCCGACCTGGACGAGGCCATGACGACGGTGCCGCCGCTGAAGATCATCAACGACACCCTGCTGTCCGGCATGAAGACCGTCGGTGAGCTGTTCGGCTCCGGCCAGATGCAGCTGCCCTTCGTGCTGCAGTCCGCCGAGGTGATGAAGGCCGCGGTCGCCTACCTCGAGCCGCACATGGAGAAGGCCGACGACGATGCGGGCAAGGGCCGGATCGTGCTCGCCACGGTCAAGGGCGACGTGCACGACATCGGCAAGAACCTCGTCGACATCATCCTGAGCAACAACGGCTACGAGGTGGTCAACATCGGCATCAAGCAGCCGATCGCCGCCATCGTCGAGGCCGCGGAGGACAAGCACGCCGACGTGATCGGGATGTCCGGTCTGCTCGTGAAGTCCACCGTGGTGATGAAGGAGAACCTGCAGGAGCTCAACACCCGGGGCCTGGGGGAGAAGTACCCCGTGCTGCTCGGTGGCGCCGCCCTGACCCGTGCCTACGTCGAGAACGATCTCGCGGAGGTCTACGAGGGCGAGGTCAGCTACGCCCGCGACGCGTTCGAGGGTCTGCGCCTGATGGACGACATCATGTCCCTCAAGCGTGGCGGCGGGCCGGATCCGGACAGCCCCGAGGCCATCGCCGCTGCGGAGAAGGCCCGCGAGCGCAAGGAACGGCACGCCCGCAGCAAGCGGATCGCCGAGAAGCGCAAGGCCGAGGCCGCGCCGGTGGTGGTGCCGGACCGCTCCGACGTGGCGCTCGACTTCGAGGTCGCGACCCCGCCGTTCTGGGGCACCCGCGTGGTGCGCGGCATCGCGATCAGCGAGTACGCCCCGCTGCTCGACGAGCGCGCCCTGTTCTTCGGGCAGTGGGGCCTGCGCGGCGCCCGCAAGGGCGAGGGCCCGTCGTACGAGGAACTGGTGGAGACCGAGGGCCGTCCCCGGCTGCGGTACTGGCTCGACAAACTCAAGTCAGAGCACATCCTCGACCACGCCGCCGTGGTGTACGGATACTTCCCGGCCGTGAGCCACGGCAACACCATCGACGTGCTCGAGTCGCCGGATCCCGATGCGCCCGTGCGCTATTCGTTCGAGTTCCCGCGTCAGCAGCGCGGCCGGTTCCTCGCGATCTCGGACTTCATCCGCGACCGCGACACGGCCCGCGAGCGCGGCGAGGTGGACGTGCTGCCCTTCCAGCTGGTCACCATGGGGCAGCCGATCGCCGATGCGGCGAACGAGTTGTTCGCCGTGAACAGCTACCGGGACTACCTCGAGCTGCACGGCATCGGCGTGCAGCTCACGGAGGCCCTCGCGGAGCGCTGGCACCAGCGGGTACGGCAGGAGCTGATCCTGCCCGGCGGCCGGAAGGTCTCCGACACCGATCCCAACGCGGTCACGGACTTCTTCGACCTCAAGTACCTCGGCGCGCGGTACAGCTTCGGCTACGGCGCCTGCCCCGAACTCGAGGATCGGCGCAAGATGGTCGAGCTGCTCCAGCCCGAGCGGATCGGCGTCGAACTCTCCGAGGAACTGCAGCTGCACCCCGAGCAGTCCACCGACGCGTTCGTCCTCACCCACCCCGAGGCGAAGTACTTCAACACGTAGGTCTCCCGCTCATGGATGGTCGAGCGCTGTGAGGTCGATGTCCAGCGCGACGGGGACCTCGGTACGGATCCGGTCGGTCACCGTCGGGCCCTCGTACCGCCCGTCCACGAGCTTCAGTACCTCGGCGGTCGCAGGGCGATGATGGACAATGACGTCCGTCTCGTCGTACACCTCGAAGTCGCCCGGTAGCTGCGCCTCGATCGCGTTCGCCAGACGCCGGATCGCTCGCGTGTGCTTCAGTCTCGGACTCGGCGACACTTCCAGTACCCCCCGGCACAGTTCCGCGCGCCGCAGCGATTCGTCCTCCCCCAAGGCGAACCAGTCCTCCAGCGTCAGCGGCGCGGGATTCGGTGCAGCGGTCATATCGCCGATGCTACTGCGAGGCCCCGACAGCGACTACTGCTTCGTCACCCGGCTGGTGGGCGTCGGCAGGTTCGGGGTGGCCTGCAGGTACTTCTCGAGCGCGTCGAGGTCGATCCCGCCGACGGTGAGGTCCGTCGACTGGGTGAACACGCTGAACCCGTCGCCGCCGGCGGCGAGGAAGTTGTTCGTGGTCACGCGGTACCTGGCGACGGTGTTGATCGGCTCGTCGCCGATCTTGACGCTATCGCGCACCACCTTCCGGTTCGGGGCGCCGTTCGGGTCGTAGCTGTAGGTGATGCCCGACGGTGCCAGGATCGTCGTCTTCGCGGGGTTCTTCCACTGTTGCTCGAGGAGATCGATGATCTGTTGGCCGGTGAGCGAGACGGTGACGACCTGATTGCCGAAGGGCTGCACGGTGTACGCGGCGCCGTAGGTGACATCGCCGCCCTTGAGGTCGGCGCGCACGCCGCCGGGGTTCATCAGCGCGATCCGGCCCGCGGCCTCGTTCGGCGGTCGTGTGGTGAAGAGCATCGCGTCGGCGATGACATCGCCGAGCGGCGAGTCGCCGCCGGGGAACGGGTCTCGCTTGAGGTCGGTGGGGATCGTCCCGATCACGCGGTCGGCGCGGGGCTTGGCCTCCTTGGCGTAATAGTCGACGAGGCGCTGCGTCGCGGCATCGGCGGGGATGTCGCGGCCGACGACGCGGTTGATCGCGGTGGCCTTCGCCGCGGGCCCGCTGAAGTCGAGGGTGATGTCGGTGATCAGCCGGCCGTACGACGCCGCCTGCGTGACGGTCCGGCCGTCGATCGTGCAGTTGTAGGCCTGGTGCGAGTGGGCCGTGACCAACGCGGTGACCGCCGGGTCGATCGCCTTCGCGAGCTCGGGGACGGGGGAGGAGACGTCCTTGCACGCGTTCGGGTCCGCCTCGCCGGTGCCCTTCTGGGCGCCGCCGTCGTGCATCGTCGCGATGATCGCCTGGGCGCCGGCCGCCTTGATCTCGGGGACGTACTTGTTGATGGCCTCGGCCTCGTCGCCGAAGGTGTAGCCGCGCACGCCCTCCGGCGCGACGATGGTCGCCGTCTCCGGCGTCACGGTGCCGATCACGGCGATCTTCTTGCCCGCGACCTCGAACATCTTCCACGGCACGGTCCCGGGCGGCAGTTGGCCCTGCGCGTTGGTGACATTCGCCGCGAGGTACTGGTACGCGGCGCCGGTGAAGGGGTCGCCGGGCTCGCAGCCCTGCGGTGCGCAGCCGCCCTTCTGCAGGCGCTCCAGCTCGATGGTGCCGTGGTCGAACTCGTGGTTGCCCACCGAGCTCGCCTGCAGGCCGACGGAGTTGAGGAACTTCACCGTCGGCTCGTCCCGGAACAGCGCGGAGACGAGCGGGCTGGCGCTCACCAGGTCGCCCGCCGCCACGGTGAGGCTGTCGGGGTACTGCTTCTTGAGTCGCTGCAGTGCGGTCGCGAAGTAGACGGCCCCGCCGGCGTCCTTTCCGCCGATCCGGCCCGTCGAGCCGCTCGGCGGCTGCAGATTGCCGTGGAAGTCGTTGAACGCCAGCAGGTGCACCTGACCGGGCTTCGCCGCGGGCAGGTCGTCGGTGCCGGGGACGGTGAAGGCCGCCTGCGCGCCCGACGACGCCGCCGCGGAGGACGAGGGCGTCGCGTCGTTCCCCGACGTGCCGCAGCTCGCGACCAGTGCGGCCGACGCGGTGAGTGCCAGGGCTGCGAGCCACCTGTTATTGCGCATGCATCGCACTCAAACACAGAGATCCGTCGTTCGGGTGACGAATGAATTAACACCTCCCACGACCGGGCGCATAAGGTGCACGCCATGACCACCTCCTCCCTGCCGTCCGCGGTCCTGTTCGACATGGACGGCACGCTGCTCGATTCGGAGAAGCTCTGGGACATCGCGGTGGCGGAGTTCACCCGGAAGCTGGGCTACGACATCACGCCCGAACAGCGGGAGACCACGCTCGGCAACGCGACGGGCGATGCGCTGCGCAAACTGTTCGACTTCGCGCAGGTCCCGGAGGCGGATCGCGACCTGGTCGCGGCGGAGCAGTGGCTGTCGAACCGCGTCGTCGAGTTGTTCGACGGTGGCATCCCGTGGCAGCCCGGTGCGCGCGAGACGCTCGATCTGCTCGGCGCCGCGGAGATCCCGCTCGTCCTGGTCACGAACACGATCCGCGAGGTCACCGAGCACGCTCTCGGCACCCTGGGCCGCGACCGGTTCGTGGCCACCGTCTGCGGCGACGAGGTACCGACCCCCAAGCCCGCCCCCGACCCGTACCTCCGCGGCGCCGAACTGGCGGGGTTCCCGGCCGCGGACTGCGTCGCCGTCGAGGACTCGCCGACCGGCGCGCGGTCAGCGCTGGCCGCCGGCTGCAAGGTCCTGACCGTGGGGCCCGAGCCCGTCGCCCGCGGTGCCGTGCACCTCGGCACCCTGGCCGGTGCGGCGCACGAGACCTTCCGGCTGTAGCGCCGTCGACCTGCTGCGCCGGGCGACCCAGGACCGAGCTACTTCTCGGCACCGTCGATCGCGGCGCTGGCCATGACGGCCATCCGGACCCGTTCGGTGTCGGCGGGCGTCCACCCGGCGGGTGGGAGGACCGCGGCGAACGCGTCCACGACCGCGGTGCCGTAGTTGTGTCCGTGCCCGTCCGGGACCCCCGCGGCGTTCGCCAGATCGGCCGACACCTGCCAGAAGGTGACGAACGGGTACCACGCCATCGCCGAGCTGCGATCCTTGCCCGGCGCCTCCTTGAGCCAATCCGGTTGGCGCAGTATCAGTTCCGGAGACCACCAGACCACTGGATCGGACGGGTGCTGGACGTACACCACGTGCGGTGCGAGCCATTCCGCGCCACCGCTGTCCGCGAGCGGTCGCCTGCCGTCGGTGAACCGGACGATCAGCCCGTCGGTGTACGTGGGGAGCACCTCGGGTGTCCCCAGATCGCGGCGGTCGGTGATCGCGGAGTGGATCGGATTCGCCCGCGGCGGCCCGATCCAGACGACACCGTCGACCTTGGCGCGGATGTCGGGCAACCCGGAGAACGCGCCCTCCCCGGCGCGCGTGCCGAGGCTCTCACCCATGACCAGCACCTTGGGGCGGTGTTCGGCCGGCCGCGCGGACACGTCGGCGAGCACGGCGTCGATGAGGCGCTTGCCGGCGGACAGCGAGGTCTCGCGCTCGGTGATGAAGGAGATCCAGCTCGGCAGGTAGGAGTACTGCGCCGCGACCAGCGCGACATCGCCGTCGTACATCAGCTCGACGGCGCGGGCCGCCGTCGGGTTCACCCACCCGGAGCCGGTGGTCGGGATGATCACGACGTGACTCCGGTCCAGCGCCCCGGTGCGCGCGAGCTCGCGATGCAGCAGTGCGAACCGTTGCTCGGTCGTGGCGGCGTTCTCCAGTCCCACGTACACCCGCACCGGCTCGGTGACCGGACGTGTCGTGAACCGGGCGATCTGGGCGGCGCGCAGCCCGCCCGCGACGAACTTGCGCCCCTCCATCCCCAGGCCCGACCACTTCGCCGCGGAGTCGGGCGATCCCGAGTGCTGGAACTCGGTCGGTCGCGAGAATCCCGCGGGCTCTTCATCATTGGTCGCCGAAGCGACCTTGTTGGCGGTCGCGGAGAACGCCCGGAATCCCACGTCGTTGACCATGAACACGACGAACGCCACGACCAGGACGAAGCCGAGGACCTTCGCCGCGGGCTGCGGCACCCGCAGGTAGGTGTTCGCCCGGCGCGCCAGGAACAGGCTCAGGTCGCGCAGGACGCGGAAGGTCGAGATGAGGGCGGCGGAGACGACGAAGGCCACGATCGGGGTGAGCACGTACCAGAGGTCCGATCCCGGCGGCATGCCCATCAGGGCGCGCACATCGTCCTGCCAGCGCTTGGCGGCGACCATCATCCACAGGCCGCCGACCAGCATGCCGACCACGATGAGCGCCCGCCACACCGGCACCCAGCGCGCCCGCTTCGGGTCGTCCCGGATCGGATGCGAGCGCACCAGGAGGTCGACGATCACCCATTTGAGGAACACGCCGATCGCGTAGCCGATCACCGCATTGATGCCGGACACGATGCCCTGGAAGAACCAGGAACGGGGGAGCAGCGACACCGTCAGGCTGCTCATCAGGAACAGCCCGCCGACGAAGAGCCCGGCGAAGTCCAGGTGCAGCAGGCTCCACAGCCAGGCGAGCAGCGGGTGCCGCCGAGCGAGGTCGTCGTAGTTCTCGCGGAGGAACCGGTCCGGGTCGCGCGCGGCGCGCAGCACGCGCAGTCGTGCCCGGACCAGAGCCCTGGCGTACCGGTACTGCGCGGAGCCCTTGGCCGCGGCGTCGGGACCGTCCGCACGCGGTGCCGACGGTGCCGCCTGCGCGGTCGTGCTGCCCTCCACACGAACCACTGTAGTTCGCGTGGGACAATGAGCCATGTGAAGACCATGGAGACGTTGTTCGCGGAGTTGGCCGAGAAGGCCGAGGCGCGGCCCGCTGGGAGCGGGACCGTCGAGGCGCTGGACCGCGGCATCCATTTCCTGGGTAAGAAGGTGCTGGAAGAGGCGGGCGAGGTGTGGATCGCCGCCGAGCATCAGAGCGACGCGGACCTCGCGGAGGAGGCCTCGCAGCTGATGTACTGGCTGCAGGTGCTGCTCATCAAGCGCGGCCTGACGCTCGACGACGTCTACTCGTACCTGTAGAACCTCTCCGAAGGAACCGAAGAACATGTTGCGGGTCGCCGTACCGAACAAGGGCGCGCTCTCCGAGTCCGCCGCCGCCATCCTGAGCGAGGCCGGCTACCGCCGCCGCTCGGACGCCAAGGACCTCACGGTCCTCGACAATGCCAACGAGGTGGAGTTCTTCTTCCTGCGCCCCAAGGACATCGCGCTTTACGTGGGGTCCGGCGAACTGGACCTGGGGATCACCGGACGCGACCTCGCGCTGGACTCCGGTGCGCCGTTCACCGAGCGACTCGCGCTGGGCTTCGGCCGGTCCACCTTCCGCTACGCCGGTCCCGCCGGCACCGATTGGCAGCTGTCGGATCTGCAGGGCAAGCGGATCGCCACCTCCTATCCGAACCTGGTGCGCGCCGATCTCGCCGCCCGCGGCATGTCCGCGGAGGTCATCCGCCTCGACGGTGCGGTCGAGATCTCGATCCAGCTGGGCGTGGCGGACCTCATCGCGGATGTGGTCGAGTCGGGTCGCTCGCTGCGGCAGAACAACCTGGTGGCCTTCGGCGAGGCGCTGCTCTCCTCGGAGGGCGTGCTGATCGAGCGGGCGGATTCGGCGCCTGCGCGGGCGAAGGACCAGCTCACGGCACGCCTGCAGGGCGTCGTCTACGGACGCCAGTACGTGATGCTCGACTACGACTGCCCCAAGTCGCTGCTCGATCGGGCCGTCGCGGTCACGCCGGGACTCGAGTCGCCCACCGTCGCGCCCATGGCCGACGATGCCTGGGTCGCCGTCCGCGCCCTCGTCCTGCGCCAGGACGCGAACCCGATCATGGACGACCTCGCCGACCTCGGCGCCAAGGCGATCCTCATGACCGACATCCGCGCCTGCCGCTTCTAGGTCATCGGGCGGAAACCAGCAGCGTCTGCGCCCCGACGGCGAAGGCGCCGGCACCGTCGTACATCCGGGAGACGGTGGTGCCGATGCCCTCGCCCCCGACCAGCTGATCGCCCGCGACACCGATCCAGCCGTCCACCGGCCGCGGCGAGCGGTGCAAGTGCACGGTCATGTCCATGTTCATCCAGGTCACCGCCGTCGGGTCGAGGTACGCGGAGATGCCGTTGGCGGCGTCGATCACGGAGAAGACCTGCACCAGGGGCGACGGTGCCTCGCCCGCGACCAGCGGTATCCGCGCCCGCATCCAGCACCACCGCGGGCCGTCCTCGTCGGCGTCGGGCCGGTCGACGAACCGCCACTCGCACGCGGCGAGGAAACCCTGGTCCTTGAGGTGCTTGAAGAAGTCGGGCATCGCACCGTCGACCTCGCCGGCCGGCGGTAGCGCGGGGGACAGATCCCGCGCGATCGCCGTGGTGTCCGACGATGCGAGGGCCCAGGCCTGCGCCCGGGCGACGGTGCGGTACTCGCCGGAGCCGTCCACGCAGTCCATCTCCGCGGCGATCAGCGAGATCGTCCGGCCCGGCCGCGCCACCCACGCCCGCACCCGGGTCCGGGTGATGGGGACCACGCCGAGAAGATCGATGGTGACGCGCGAGACCCGTGCGGCGTCCCCGACCAGTTTCTCCATGGCGCGCACCAGGATCGCCGCGGGCGGCGCCCCGTGCTGCATGGTGTCGGCCCACACGCTGGCGGTGGACGGTGTCGGGTCGAAGACCTCGTACTCGACGCCGTCGGCGTCGAGGACTCCAGCGGGTCGGAAGAACGCGTCATCAGCCATGTACCAGTCCTACCGAGAGGTCGGATTCGCCGTGCGACCGGGGTAGCTGGGACAATTCTCGACCATGGCGAACGTAGGCCCCTTCGTGGTGGGCGATCGAGTGCAGCTGACGGACGCGAAGGGCCGGAAGTTCACCGTCCACTTGGAGGCGGGCAAGGAGTTCCACACCCACAAGGGCGGGATCCGGCACGACGAACTGATCGGGGCGCCCGAGGGCAGCGTGGTCAAGGCCGTCAACGGCACGCCCTACCTCGCGCTGCGGCCGCTGCTCACCGACTACGTGCTCTCCATGCCGCGCGGCGCGCAGGTGATCTACCCCAAGGACGCGGCGCAGATCGTCGCCGAGGGCGACGTCTTCCCCGGCGCGCGGGTGCTCGAGGCCGGGGCCGGCTCCGGCGCGCTCACCTGCTCGCTGCTGCGCGCCGTCGGCCACGAGGGTTCGGTGACCAGCTGGGAGGTCCGCGAGGATCACGCCGAGTACGCCGCCAAGAACGTCGAGGAGTTCTTCGGCGGGCGGCCCGAGAACTGGCACCTGCAGCTCGGCGACCTCGCCGAGTACGACGGCCCGCAGGTGGATCGCGTCGTGCTCGACATGCTGGCCCCGTGGGACGTGCTCGACGCCGTCGGGAAGGCGCTGGTCCCGGGCGGCGTGCTCACCGTCTACGTGGCCACCACCACGCAATTGTCCAAGGTGGTCGAGGCGATGCGGGAGCAGGCGATCTGGACCGAGCCCCGGTCGTGGGAGGCCCTCGTGCGGGAGTGGCACGTCGTCGGCCTCGCGGTCCGGCCGTCGCACCGCATGCAGGGGCACACGGCTTTCCTGATCACCTGCCGGCGGCTGGCCGACGGCACCGTCGCGCCTCGTCCCCAGCGACGATCGAACAAGGGGTAGCGTGGAAAGCCCCACTGAAAGGGAGCTGAAGTGACCGAGCCGGATCCGACCCGCCCGTCGAGCACCACGCCGGGTACCTCGCAGGCCACCTCCGCGGCGGTGCTGCACGAGCGCGTCGACGCGCTCACCACCCGCAACGCGAAGCTGCTCGAGACGCTGCGGGACGCCCGCAACCAGCTGCTCACCCTCCGCGAGGAGGTCGAGCGGCTCGGACAGCCGCCGTCGGGCTACGGGGTGCTGCTGGGCACCTACGAGGACGACACGGTGGACGTGTTCACGTCCGGGCGCAAGATGCGGCTCACCTGCTCCCCGAACCTGGACGTCGCGTCCTTCCGCACGGGCCAGACGGTGCGCCTCAACGAGGCACTCACCGTGGTCGAGGCGGGCGAGTACGAGACGGTGGGCGAGATCTCCACCCTCCGCGAGATCCTGGACGACGGTGCCCGTGCCCTGGTCGTCGGCCACGCGGACGAGGAGCGCGTCGTGCGCCTGGCCGCGCCGCTCGCGCTGCAGGCCTCCGAGGATCCGGGTCTCGACGAGTTCGGGCTGCCGCGGCGCAAGCTGCGCGTGGGCGACTCGTTGCTGGTCGACACCAAGGCGGGGTACGCCTTCGAGCGGATCCCCAAGGCCGAGGTCGAGGACCTGGTGCTCGAGGAGGTGCCGGACGTCGACTACTCCGACATCGGCGGCCTGGGCCGGCAGATCGAGCTGATCCGCGACGCGGTCGAGCTGCCCTTCCTGCACAAGGACCTGTTCAAGGACTACTCGCTGCGGCCGCCGAAGGGCGTCCTGCTGTACGGTCCGCCCGGTAACGGCAAGACGCTGATCGCCAAGGCCGTGGCCAACTCGCTGGCGAAGAAGATCGCCGAGGTGCGGGGCGAGGACTCGCGCGAGGTGAAGTCCTACTTCCTCAACATCAAGGGCCCCGAGCTGCTCAACAAGTTCGTGGGTGAGACGGAACGGCACATCCGCCTGATCTTCCAGCGCGCGCGGGAGAAGGCCTCCGAGGGCACGCCGGTGATCGTCTTCTTCGACGAGATGGACTCGATCTTCCGCACCCGCGGGTCGGGCGTGAGCTCGGACGTGGAGACCACCGTGGTCCCGCAGTTGCTCAGCGAGATCGACGGGGTCGAGGGCCTGGAGAATGTCATCGTGATCGGCGCGTCGAACCGCGAGGACATGATCGACCCCGCGATTCTGCGTCCCGGCCGCCTCGACGTGAAGATCAAGATCGAGCGGCCCGATGCCGAGGGCGCGATCGACATCTTCTCGAAGTACCTGACCGCGGCGCTGCCGATCCACGAGGAGGATCTGGCCGAGTTCGGCGGCGATCGCGAGGCGTGCGTGCAGGCGATGATCGAGCGGGTCGTCGAGCGGATGTACGCCGAGACGGACGACAACCGGTTCCTGGAGGTGACCTACGCCAACGGCGACAAGGAGGTCATGTACTTCAAGGACTTCAACTCGGGCGCGATGATCCAGAACGTGGTGGACCGGGCGAAGAAGCACGCGATCAAGGGCTTCCTCGACACGGGGCAACCCGGTCTGCGGATCACCCATCTGCTCGAGTCCATCGTCGACGAGTTCGCCGAGAACGAGGACCTGCCCAACACCACGAACCCGGACGATTGGGCGCGGATCTCGGGCAAGAAGGGCGAGCGGATCGTCTACATCCGCACGCTGGTGACGGGCAAGAACTCCAGTGCGTCCCGGGCGATCGACACGGAGAACAACACCGGGCAGTACCTGTAGGTCGGTGGGCGGCGGCGCACAAGCGCCGCACAAGCCCAGGGCAAGTCGTGTCTGCATAGAATGCTGCGTGATGAGTACGGAAACTTCAGTTCTCACCGTCACGGTGGACGGTCAGACGCTGACCTTCGTCCCGGGTAAGACGGTGACCTTCGGGCGCACGCTCGAGTCGGACGTCACGATCAACCACCCGTTGGTCTCGCGGACGCACGCCGTCGCGACCGCGGGTCCGACGGGGTGGATCCTCACCGACCGCAGCACCAACGGCGTGTTCGTCGGCGGCGTCCGGCGACCCACCATCGCGTTGAACGGCACCCAGCAGCTGATGTTCGGCGATCCCCGCACCGGTGCTCAGGTCGTCTTCTCGTCGGCACCCCGCTCGAACACGCCGCCCCCGCCGCCGGCGCGGACTCCGCCGCCGCCCTCGTCCCAGCAGCCCGTGCAGCACATCCCCACCGCGCAGCGCGCACCGTCGAATCCCGTGCCGCGCACACCGACTCCGCCGCCGGGGCCGAGCGCGCCGCCGTCGGCGCGCATCCCCGTGCCCCCCGCGGGGCAGAACCCCGCTCCGCCGTCACGACCGATGCAGCTGCCGCGACAGCAGGCACCGTCGGCCCCGATCCCGGCGCAGCGCGCCGAGGCGACCCTGCTGCAGGGGCCGGGCGGCGAGGTCGCGCCGCACCTGCGCGCGATGGCGGGGAACACCGGCCTGTACCAGGTCGCGAAGATGCCGCAGCGCCCCGTCGGTTCGGCGGCGGGCCCGGGCCAGATGACCATCGGCCGCACCCCCGACAACGACATCGCGATCGGCGACATGCTGGTCTCGCGCCGCCACGCCCGACTGCTGACGGGCCCGCAGGGCCTGGTCATCGAGGACCTGGGCTCGGCCAACGGCACCCAGGTCAACGGCCGCCGCATCGGCGGCCCGACCGCTCTGCGCGACGGCGATCTGGTCACCGTCGGCAACTCGGACCTCATCGTCGAGCAGGGCCGCCTCGAGCGTCCCAAGGCGCAACAGTTCGCAGGCGCCGGCCTCGCGGTCCAGGGCATCACGCTCACCGTCGACGGCAACAAGACGCTGCTGCACGGGATCGACTTCCGCGCCGCCCCCGGCACGCTGACGGCCGTGATCGGTCCCTCGGGCGCGGGCAAGTCGACGGTGTCGCGGGTCGTCTCCGGCGCCGTCACCCCCACCGCGGGCCGGGTGGAGTTCGAGGGCCGGGACGTGCACCGCGACTTCGACGCGCTCCGCTCCCGCATCGGGATGGTGCCGCAGGACGATGTGCTGCACCGCCAGCTGACCCTGCAGCAGGCGCTGCGCTTCGCCGCCGAGCTGCGGCTGCCCCCCGACATGTCGAAGGCCGACCGCGACCAGGTGATCGACGGCGTGCTCGCCGAGCTGCAGCTCACCGAGCACAAGCAGACGCGGGTGGACAAGCTCTCCGGCGGCCAGCGCAAGCGCGCGTCCGTCGCGATGGAGCTGCTCACCGGTCCGTCGCTGCTCATCCTGGACGAGCCGACCTCCGGGCTGGACCCGGCGCTGGACCGCCAGGTCATGCAGACCCTGCGCCGCCTGGCCGACGCGGGCCGCGTGGTCATCGTCGTGACCCACTCGCTCACGCACATCGACATGTGCGACCAGGTGCTCCTGCTGGCGCCCGGCGGCAAGACCGCGTACTGCGGCTCGCCGAAGGGGGTCAAGGCCGCGATGGGCACGAGTGACTGGGCGGAGATCTTCGACTTCGCAGCCAAGCAGCCCGATGTCGCGTGGCAGCGGTACCGCTCGGCGAATCCCGCCCCGCCGCCGCCGGCCCCGACCGGCGCCCCGCCGAGCCCGACGAAGGCGCCGCGGACCTCGACGCGCAAGCAGCTGTCGGTGGTCGCGCGGCGGCAGCTGCGACTGATCCTGGCCGACCGTGCCTACCTGATCTTCCTCGTCCTCATGCCGATCGTGCTCGGGGCGGTCACGCTGCTGGTGCCCGCCGAGAAGGGGCTCGCGGGGGTCGTCGACAAGGAGGTCGCGGCGCCGAAGATGATTCTGGTGCTGTTGGTGATCGGCGCCTGCTTCATGGGTGCCGCGCTGACGGCGCGCGATCTGGTCGGCGAGCGCGCGATCTTCCAGCGCGAACGCGCGGTCGGTCTGCGGCCGGGGGCGTACCTGTCGGCGAAGACCGTGGTCTTCTTCGCCGCCGCCACCCTGCAGGCCGCGATCATGGTCGGCATCATGCTGATCGGCACCGCCACGCCGGACCAGGGTGCGATCCTCGCGAACGTCCCCGTCGAGCTGATCATCGACATCGCGGTCCTGGCGTGCGTGTCGACCCTGGTGGGCCTGTTGATCTCGGCGATCGCCAAGTCCGCCGAGCAGGTGATGCCGCTCCTCGTGGTCGTCGTCATCTCCCAGCTCGTGATGAGCGGCGGCCTGTTCGGGCTGCACGGTCGGCCGGGCCTCGAGCAGGTGTCGTGGCTGTTCCCCTCGCGGTGGGGCTTCGCGGCGTCCGCGTCGACGATCGACCTGCAGAAGGTGACCTCGGTGACCGCGACCGACCCCGTCTCGGGGCGGCTCGTGACGACCCGATCGAGCATCGATCCGCTCTGGGACTCCACGCCGACGCAGTGGGGCATCGCGATCGGAGTGCTCGCGCTCATGGCGGTCGTGCTCTGGACGGTCACGCGGTTCCGGATCGCGCGGCAGGCGGCCTGACCCGGCCCGATCGACACCGATAGGCTGGGGCGCATGCAGCGCATCATCGGTACCGAGGTGGAATACGGGATATCCGCGCCGAAGGACCCCACGGCGAACCCGATCCTCACCTCGACGCAGGCGGTGCTCGCGTACGCGGCGGCCGCGGCCGTCCCGCGCGCCAAGCGCACCCGCTGGGACTACGACCTCGAGTCGCCGCTGCGCGATGCCCGCGGCTTCGACCTCGGGCGCGGCGGGCCGGCGCCGATCATCGACGCCGACGAGATCGGCGCCGCGAACATGATCCTCACCAATGGCGCGCGGCTGTACGTCGACCACGCGCATCCCGAGTACTCGGCGCCCGAGGTCACCGACCCGCTCGACGCGGTGATCTGGGACAAGGCGGGGGAGCGCGTCATGGACGCCGCAGCGCGCTTCGCGTCGACGGTGCCCGGTGCCCCGGCCCTGCAGTTGTACAAGAACAACATCGACGGCAAGGGCGCGTCGTACGGCACGCACGAGAACTATCTGTGCCGAAGGGACACGCCCTTCGCCGCGATCGTGACGGGCCTGACGCCCTTCTTCGTGACGCGGCAGGTGTTCTGCGGCAGCGGCCGCGTCGGCCTCGGCGCCAGCGGCGATGAGGCGGGGTTCCAGCTCTCACAGCGCGCCGACTACATCGAGGTCGAGGTCGGCCTCGAGACCACGCTCAAGCGCGGCATCATCAACACCCGCGACGAGCCGCACGCCGACCCGGACAAGTACCGCAGGTTGCACGTCATCATCGGCGACGCGAACCTGGCCGAGACCTCCACGTACCTCAAGGTCGGCACGTCGTCGCTGGTCCTGGACCTGATCGAGGCCGGCGTCGACCTGTCGGACCTGCAGCTCGCGGCGCCCGTGACGGCGGTGCATCAGGTCTCCCGGGACCTGTCGTTGACGGGGGTTCTCGAGCTCGCCGACGGCCGCCGCATGACGGCGCTCGACATCCAGCGCGCCTACGCGGACCGGGTCGGCGCTTTCCTCGAGGGCTCCGACGATGCCCGGGCCCTCGACGTGCACGCCACCTGGGTCCGGGTGCTCGACACCCTCGCCGATGATCCGCTGCGGCTCTCCGACGAGCTGGACTGGCCCGCCAAGCTGCGTCTGCTCGAGGGCATCCGGCAGCGCGAGGGGCTGTCCTGGGGCGCGTCCAAGCTGCAACTGGTCGACCTGCAGTACTCCGACGTGCGGCTCGACAAGGGGCTCTACAACCGGCTCGTCGCACGCGGTTCGATGAAGCGCCTGGTCACCGAGCAGCAAGTGATGGACGCCGTGACGACGCCGCCCGAGTCCACCCGCGCGTACTTCCGCGGCGAGTGCATGCGCCGCTTCGGTACTGAGATCGCCGCCGCCAGCTGGGACTCGGTGATCTTCGACATCGGCGCGGAGTCACTGGTCCGCGTCCCCACCCTGGAGCCGCTGCGGGGCACCAAGGAGCACGTCGGCGCGCTGCTCGACGGTGCCTCCTCGGCCCGCGAGCTCGTCGATTCCCTGCGAGGGTAGGCGCATGGACATCGGTCGCGAGGTGGGGAAGCTCTACGCGAGGGCCTTCCCGGAGGTGCTCAAGGCGCACGGCGAGCTGTACGTGCGATCCGGCGGACGGATCGGCCACAAGCTGCTCTTCGGCGTTCCCAGCCTCATCGTCCGCACCGTCGGTGCGAGGTCGGGGGAGCCGCGCACGACCGTCCTGACCTACGTCGCCGACGGGGCCGACTACGTCGTCGTCGCGTCCAAGGGTGGCGCTCCGCGCAATCCGGCGTGGTTCCACAACATGGTCGCCGCCGGCACCGTCGACGTGCAGGTCGGGACGGAGCGGTTCCCGGCCACCGTCGAGGCGCTGAGGCCCGGTGACGCCGACTACCAGCGTCTCTGGGACCTCGCGGACCGCAACAACGGCGGCCGCTACGCCGCGTACCAGCGCAAGACCACCCGCCCGATCCCGGTCGTCCGCCTCCGCCCGGTGTCCTGAACATCTTTCAAAGCGTTCTGCGACGGATTCGGCTCGTGCGCTCGCAGAATGCTTCGAAAGATGTTGCGCCCGCGCCGAGAACAGATGGACGACGAGATCCAGTCGGTGTTCTACGACGGGGACGCACCAGAACGGTGACCGACGGCGGACCGTCGGGCTACATGCCGATGCTGAGGTTCCGGGCGTAGTTGACGCGCCCGAACACGTCCTGCACGGCGAAGGGCGAGTACACCGGGACGCTGGTGGTGAACGAACGACCCTCCGGTCCGAACACGCTGACCTGCACGAAGCCCTGCGTCTGGTCCTCCTTCGCGAGCAGGAAGAACAGCGAGAACAGGCAGACCACGAACGCGCCGACGATCGCGAGGACGATCGCCCACGTGGGCGTCGTGCGGGTGTGCACGCTGTGGTCGGTCACGGTCCACTGCGCGCCCGTGATCGGGAAGGTTCCCGACGGTGTGATGACCTGGGTGCGGGTGCAATGAATGTCGCCGATGCTGACGAGCACCGGTTCGGGCATGCCGGGCGGCGTGTACGGATCCACGGGAGCAGTGTAGGCCGGTAGGGTTGGATCATCGGGCCATGCGGCTCGGGATGGTCGCTAAGGAGGCAGCGAGATGGCGCAGGAGCAGGTCAAGCGTGGCGGCGGCGGAGACGACGAGGACCTCGCGGGTGCACCGTCGGGAGCCGGCCAGGAGCGCATCGAGAAGCTGACCGACGAGACCGACGATCTCCTCGACGAGATCGACGACGTGCTCGAGGAGAACGCCGAGGACTTCGTGCGCGCGTACGTCCAGAAGGGCGGCCAGTGACGCCGCTGAGCGGCGCGCGATCCTCCTTCGTCGAGCATCTGGCCGAGGTGGCCCCGGAGGCCTTGGTCTTCCGCGCCTCCGAGGGCGCCGCCGACGTGCCGCACGGCACCACGATCGTGGCGGTCGCCTTCGACGGCGGCGTGCTGCTCGCGGGTGATCGTCGCGCCACGATGGGCAACCTCATCGCGCAGCGCGACATCGTCAAGACCTTCGTCACCGACGAGCTGACCGCGGTCGGCATCGCCGGCACCGCGGGCATCGCGAAGCAGATCGTCAAGCTGTTCACGGTGGAGCTCGAGCACTACGAGAAGATCGAGGGCGTGCCGCTGACCTTCGAGGGCAAGGCGAATCGGCTCGCGGGCATGGTGCGCAGCAACTTCGGCGCGGCCCTCCAGGGCCTCGTGGCCGTGCCGCTGCTCGTCGGTTTCGACGAGGCGCAGGCGCGGGGCCGGATCGTCTCCTACGACGTGACGGGCGACTGGCACGACGAGGTGGGCTACCACTCCATCGGCTCGGGCTCGGCCTGGGCGAAATCGTCGATCAAGAAGCGTTTCCGGCCCGGCCTCGACGCCGACGGTGCGCTCGACGTGGCCGCGGAGGCCCTGTTCGACGCCGCCGACGACGACACCGCCACCGGCGGGCCGGACGTGCTGCGCAAGTTGTACCCGACGGCCGTCGTCATCACGTCCGACGGTGCCGTCGAGGTCGCCGAGGAGGACGTGGCCGCCGCGACGGACCGCGTGATCGCGGCGAGAGGGGCGCAGGCATGACCTTCCCGTACTACGCGTCCGCCGAGCAGATCATGCGGGATCGCTCGGAGCTGGCCCGCAAGGGCATCGCCCGCGGCCGGAGCGTCGTCGTGCTCAAGTACACCGACGGCGTGCTGTTCGTGGCCGACAATCCGAGCTCGCTCAACAAGATCAGTGAGATCTACGACCGCATCGGCTTCGCCGCCGTCGGCAAGTACAACGAGTTCGAGTCGCTGCGCCGGGCGGGCATCCAGTTCGCCGACACCCGCGGTTACCAGTACTCCCGTCGCGACGTGACGGGCTGGTCGCTGACCAACGCCTATGCCTCCACGCTGGGCACGGTCTTCACCGAGCAGGCCAAGCCCTACGAGGTGGAGCTGTGCGTCGCCGAGGTCGGCACGCCCGAGGTCGCGGCGTCCCGGCTCTACCGGGTGGGCTACGACGGTTCCGTGGGCGACGAGAAGCAGTTCGTGGTCATGGGCGGCCAGACGGAGTCGATCACGCCGGTCCTCACCGAGGGCTATCAGGACGGTCTCGACCTGGGCGGCGCCTTCGCGCTCGCGGTGCAGGCGCTCGGCGCCCCGGCACCGTCGAACGGCTCGTCCTCGTCGGCCCCCGCGGAGCAGAAGGTCTACGGCGCCGGCGAGCTCGAGGTCGCGGTCCTCGACCACACCCGGCCCCGTCGGGCGTTCAAACGTCTGTCCGATGAGCGGGTCGCGGAGCTGCTCGGCTGAGCCGGCCCCGCGCGGGGTATGTTCGAACCGTGCAGCGCCGAATCATGGGAATCGAGACCGAGTTCGGTGTCACGTGTACCTTTCACGGACACCGTCGCCTGAGCCCCGACGAGATCGCCCGGTACCTGTTCCGGCGCGTCGTCTCCTGGGGCCGCAGCTCGAACGTCTTCCTCCAGAACGGCTCGCGCCTCTACCTCGACGTGGGCAGTCACCCCGAGTACGCGACCGCCGAGTGCGACTCCGTGCTGCAGCTGGTCACGCACGACAAGGCGGGGGAGCGGGTCCTGGAGGACCTGCTGGTGGACGCGGAGCAGCGGCTGCAGGACGAGGGCATCGGCGGCGACATCTACCTGTTCAAGAACAACACCGATTCGGCGGGCAACTCCTACGGTTGCCACGAGAACTTCCTGGTGAGCCGCGTGGGTGAGTTCTCCCGCATCTCGGACGTGCTGCTGCCCTTCCTGGTGACGCGGCAGCTGATCTGCGGCGCCGGCAAGGTGCTGCTCACGCCGAAGAACGCGACCTACTGCCTGAGCCAGCGGGCCGAGCACATCTGGGAGGGCGTCTCCAGCGCCACCACCCGCAGCCGGCCGATCATCAACACCCGCGACGAGCCGCACGCCGACGCCGAGAAGTACCGCCGCCTACACGTGATCGTCGGCGACTCGAACATGTCCGAGACGACCACGATGCTCAAGGTGGGCACGGCGCACCTCGTGCTGGAGATGATCGAGGCGGGCGTGCAGTTCCGCGATTTCTCGCTGGACAACCCGATCCGCGCGATCCGCGAGGTCAGCCACGACACCACCGGCCGGCACGAGGTGCGTCTCGCCGGTGGGCGGCAGGCGGGCGCGCTCGACATCCAGCGCGAGTACTACGCGAAGACTGTCGAGTACCTCGCCACGCGCGAGCCCGACGAGCAGCTCGCGCAGGTCGTGGACCTGTGGGGCCGCACGCTGGACGCGGTGGAGTCGCAGGACTTCTCCGGCGTGGACACCGAGATCGACTGGGTGATCAAGCGCAAGCTGTTCCAGCGCTACCTGGACAAGTACTCGATGGAGCTGTCGGATCCCAAGATCGCGCAGCTCGACCTCGCCTACCACGACATCAAGCGGGGCCGCGGCGTGTTCGACGTGCTGCAGCGCCGCGGTATGGCCGCCCGGGTGACCACGGACGAGGCGATCGACGCCGCCGTCAAGACCCCGCCGCAGACCACGCGCGCCAAGCTGCGCGGAGAGTTCATCACCGCGGCCCAGGCCGCCGGCCGCGACTTCACCGTCGACTGGGTGCACCTCAAGCTCAACGACCAGGCGCAGCGCACGGTGCTGTGCAAGGACCCGTTCCGCAGCGTCGACGAGCGGGTCGAGCGACTCATCGCGTCGATGTGAGCCGAGCGCGCGCATAGAACGTAAGATCGACAGGTGGCAACTTCGCGGATCGAGCGTCTCACCAACCTGGTGATATGCCTTCTGTACACGCAACGCCCGCTCGATCGGGACTACATCCGGGCGAACGTCTTCGGGTACGACCCGGACGCCGACGACGAGGCCTTCGAGCGGATGTTCGAGCGAGACAAGGCGGACCTGCGGGAACTCGGCGTGCCCATCGAGGTGGCACCGGTGTCCCGGATCAATTCCGCCATCGGCTACCGGATCGCGTTCGACGAGTACGCCCTCGGCGACATCGATCTCGATCCCGAGGAGGCCACTGCCGTGGCCGTCGCCGCGGCCGTCTGGCAGTCGCCGGAGCTGTCCTCGGCGGCACAGTCGGCAGTGCAGAAGCTGCGCGCCGGCGGCATGGACGTCAGCGGGCCCGGCGCGGGCGTGGGCCCGGGCATCGCCCCCGACCGGGGTGCCGAGGGCGCGTTGCTGGCGATGCTCGAGGGCATCGACCGGCGGCGCCAGGTCACCTTCGAACACCGCGCCAATCCCGCGCAGCCCTATGTCGACCGCACGCTGCACCCGTGGGGCGTGGTCACGTTCCGGGGCAGCGCCTACGCGGTCGGGCACGATGTGGCGCGCGACGCGGTGCGCACGTTCAAGCTCAGCCGGGTCCGGGGCGGCTCCGTCACCGGGGCCGCAGCCACCATCCGGCCGCCGGACGGCTTCGACCTGCACGCGCACGTGGTGGCCACCGTCGCCGAGCGCGACCCGGTCGGCACCGCCCGGCTCTGGGTCGCGCGGGGGCGGGGCGACGGGCTCCGTCGGCTCGCGGCCACCCAGGTCGACGGTGACTTCCGCGGCCGGTCCGGCACCGAGATCACCGTCGAGATGCGCTCGGTCGACGCGCTCGCCCGAGAGGTGTCCGGGCTCGGCCCCGACGCGGTGGTCTTCGAGCCGCAGGAGCTGCGCGACGCCGTGGTGGACCGGCTCACGGCATTGGCGGTGGCCCGATGAGCACACCGTCGAAGCAGCCGACGAAACAGATGCAGCGCCTGGCCCGCTGGCTCAACGTGATCCCGTACTTCCGCACCCACCCGGACGCGGACCTGGAGCGCGCCGCCGCCGACCTGGGCGTCACCGTCGCCCAGCTGCGCAAGGACCTGACCGGGCTCACGATGTGCGGGCTGCCCGGCATGTTCCCGGGCGATCTCATCGAGATCGACTACGACGAGTCCGGTGTCGACATCGGCTTCAGCGCCAAGATCGACCGCCCGCTCAAGCTGACCGGCCCCGAGGCGGCCTCGCTGCTGCTCGCCTTGCGCGGGCTGGCGGATTCGCCCGGTGTCGCCGATCCGGCGGCGGTCCTGCGCGCCATCGCCAAGCTCGAGGCGGCGGTCGCGGGCGCGGGCCGGGACACCGTCGCCTCGATCGACGGCGCGCAGCCGGACGGCCCGGTGGCGGGCGTGGCCGCGACCGTGCGCGGGGCCCTGCGCGATGGTCGCGCGCTGCACCTGCGCTACTACTCGGCCACCCGCGACAGCACCACCGAGCGCGATGTCGACCCCATCGCGCTCGACACCTTCGGCGGCCACAGCTACCTGCAGGCCTGGTGCCGCACCAGCGAGGGCCTCCGGATGTTCCGCCTCGACCGGATCGACGAGGTGCACGAGCTCGACGAACCCGCCTCGGTGCCGCAGCACGTCGAGCCCGCGGCCGGGCTGTTCGATGGTGCCGCCGCCGACGAGTTGACCACGGCCACCGTCGAGGTCGGCCCCGGCGCGGCCTGGGCGTTGGAGTACCACCCGTTCACCGTGCGCAGCGACGACGCCGGCGGTCCGGTCCTGGCGACGATGCAGTACGCGACGGAGGACTGGATGGTGCGGTTCGTGCTCAGCTTCGGCGGGGAGCTGACGGTGCGCGGCCCCGAGTCGCTGGCCACGGCCGTCGCGCGCCGCGCCGCCGCGGGCCTCGCCAACTATTCATGAACAGGACACGTCACCCGCAGCATTCGCACAGGAACGGCGGGGCGCGGGTCCGGTAGTCTGGGGAGTGGAGTTCGTCGTGATCGAGGGAGTGGAACCATGGGGCTGACCCATTCAATCTGGCCGTGGATCATCATCGCGGTGGTCCTGCTCGTCCTGTTCGGCGGGAAGAAGCTTCCGGACGCCGCGCGCGGCCTCGGGCGTTCGATGCGCATCTTCAAGAGCGAGATGGACGAGATGAAGACCGAGGGCGCCGCGAAGGCCGCCACGGAGAAGCCGCAGGCCCAGGTGACCGACCAGCCGATCGATGTGCAGACCGTCGATCCCCAGGGCGAGCACAAGTCGGCCTAGCCCGCGTTGAAGATCCCGTTCGATCCACGACGTCGTCGTGCTGTCGTCAATCCCGACGGCACCATGTCGATCGTGGAGCACCTCTACGAGCTGCGCACCCGGCTGCTGTGGTCGCTGTTCGCGATCGTCGCCGCGGCGTTCATCGGCTTCTACTGGTACAGCCACGGTCCCTTCGGCCTGCCGTCCACCGGCACGCTGCTGACCGGCCCGTACTGCGAGCTGCCGGACACCTCGCGCGCGGCGATCACCCGGGGCGACGAGTGTCGACTCCTCGCCACGGGCGTCTTCGACCAGTTCAACCTTCGGGTCAAGGTCGCCTTCGCCACCGGAGTGCTGCTGGCGTGCCCGGTGTGGCTGTATCAGATCTGGGCGTTCATCGTCCCCGCTCTGCACCGCAACGAGAAGCGGTACACCGCATCGTTCGTCGCGGTCGGCGGCGTGCTGTTCGTCTCGGGCGCGGTGCTCGGCTACTTCATGATCGCGAGCGCATTCCGGTTCTTCCTCACCGTGGGCAACGAGACCCAGGTGACGGCGCTGCAGGGCTCGGAGTACTTCAACTTCGTGATCAGCGTGATGGCGATCTTCGGTGTCAGCTTCGAACTGCCGTTGTTCATCGTGGCGCTGAACCTGGTGGGCGTCCTGAGCTACCAGAAGCTGAAGAAGTGGCGGCGCGGCCTGCTCATGTCGATGTTCATCTTCTCGGCGGTGATCACCCCATCGGGTGATCCGTTGACGATGCTCGCCCTCGGGATGGCACTGGCCGTGCTGCTCGAGATCTCCATCCAGTTCGCGCGCTTCCACGATCGGCTCAAGGCGAAGCGCGCGGTCGGCTCCGATGTCTTCGACGGTGAGCTGGACGACGAGACGGCATCGCCGTCACCGTCGGCCCCGGCACCGATCGGGGCGAGTGCCGGGCCGTCGTCGGGCACCGTCGGGAACACGACCCCGATCGGGCGGCCGGAGAAGGTGACGCGCACGTCGATCCCGCGTTCGGGGTTCGATGACGTCCTCTGAGCTGGAGAAGTTCACCGCAGATCTCGCGTTCACCCTCGACCCGTTCCAGGTCCGGGGCTGCACGGCGCTGGAGGCGGGCCGCGGCGTCCTGGTGTGCGCCCCGACCGGTGCGGGTAAGACGATCGTCGGCGAGTTCGCCGTGCACCTGGCCCTGGCCGGCGGCACGAAGTGCTTCTACACCACGCCGATCAAGGCGTTGTCGAACCAGAAGCACGCCGAGCTCACCGCCCGCTACGGCGCGCACAACGTGGGCCTACTGACCGGCGACACGTCGATCAACTCGTCCGCGCCCGTGGTCGTCATGACCACCGAGGTGCTGCGGAACATGCTCTACGCGAACTCCACCACCCTCGACGGGCTCAGCCATGTGGTGATGGACGAGGTGCACTACCTGGCGGATCGCTTCCGCGGTGCGGTGTGGGAGGAGGTGATCCTGCACCTCCCGCAGGACGTGCGCCTGGTCAGCCTATCGGCGACGGTGTCCAACGCCGAGGAGTTCGGCGCGTGGATCACCGAGGTCAGGGGCAGTACCGAGGTGATCGTCGACGAGCACCGGCCCGTCCCGCTGTGGCAGCACATGCTGGTCGGCCGCAAGCTGTTCGACCTGTTCGACACCAAGGCCTTGCGCACCGCTCAGGAATCCGGACAGAAGAACCTCGTGCTGGACGCGGACCTGGTCCGCTACGTCAAGCAGCGCGAGGCGCTGGACCGGAGCTTCGAGCCGGGGATCAACAGCCGCACCGGTCGTCGGACGGGCTCCGGGAACAGGCAGGGCCGTGGCCAGCAGGTCCGCCGTCCCATACCGCGGCCCGACGTGATCGCGCTGCTGGACGCCGAGGGCCTGCTCCCGGCGATCACCTTCGTGTTCTCGCGCTCCGGCTGCGAGCAGGCGCTGACCCAGTGCCTGCGGTCCCCGGTCGTGCTCACCACCGCCGGGCAGGCGGACGAGATCGGCCGCATCGTCGACAAGCACGTCGCCGAGTTCTCGCCCGCCGACCTGGACCTGCTGGGCTACGAGGAATGGCGGGCGGCGCTGCTGCGCGGTTTCGCGGCGCACCACGCGGGGATGCTCCCGGCGTTCCGGCACGCGGTGGAGGAGCTGTTCGTCAAGGGCCTCGTGCGGGCCGTGTTCGCGACGGAGACGCTCGCGCTGGGCATCAACATGCCCGCGCGCACCGTCGTCCTCGAACGGCTGGTCAAGTACAACGGTGAGTCGCACGTCGAGCTCACGCCCGGCGAATACACGCAGCTCACCGGTCGTGCGGGCCGCCGCGGCATCGACATCGAGGGCCACGCCGTGGTGCTGTGGCAGACCGGTGTGCGGCCGCAGGAGGTCGCGGGCCTCGCGGGTGCGCGCACCTTCCCGCTGGTGAGCTCGTTCTCGCCGGGCTACAACATGTCCATCAACCTGCTCGACCGGTTGGGTCGCGAGGGCGCCGAGCGGCTGCTCGAGGCCAGCTTCGCGCAGTTCCAGGCCGACCGTTCCGTCGTGGGACTGGCCAAGCGGGTCGAGCGCGGCGAGAAGGAACTGCTCGCCCTCGGCGCGCAGATCACCGAGGCGGCGGATGGCGCCGACTACCTCGAGTACGTCCGGCTGCGCGAGGCCGTCCGGGCGCGGGAGCGCTCGCTGCGCCGCGCGGACCTCGCCGACCGCCGCGACGGGGCCGCCACGGCGCTCGCGGAACTCCGGCGGGGCGATGTCATCGCCGTCACGGGCGGCCGCCGACGGGGCCTGGCCCTCGTGGTGGAGCCTTCCGGCGACCGGCGCGACCCGAAGCCCGTCGTGGTCACCGAGAGCAGCTGGTCGGGACGCGTCGGCGCGGCGGACTTCGTCGGTGAGATCCAGGTACTCGGCACCCTGCGGGTCCCGAAGAACGCCGATTACCGGTCGGGACGCGGGAAGCGCGATCTCGCGTCGACCCTGCGCAACAGCACCATCTCGGCGCCCCGGCAGCAGGCGAAGGCGCACCGTCCGGCCGCGTCGGACACCCAGCTCGCCGACCTGCGGGCCCGGATGCGGGCGCACCCGGCGCACACGGGGCAGCGCGCGCCGGAGTTGGACCGGCTCGCCGAGCGGTACGCCCGGCTCGAGCGGGAGGTCACCGCGTCGGCGTCGACGGTGCGCGCCACCACCTCGTCGCTGGCCGTCACCTTCGAGCGGATCGTGGCGTTGCTGTCCGAGCGCGGGTACGTCGCCCAGGTCGACGGTGCGGCGGAGCTCACGGAGGCCGGTCACCGTCTGGCACGGGTGTACAGCGAGTCCGATCTGCTGGTGTGCGAGTGCATCGAGGACGGGGTGTTCGACGGGATCGACCCGGCCGGGCTCGCCGCCGTCGTGTCCGCGTTGGTCTTCGAGTCCCGCGGCGAGCGCGGCGGCATGCTCCTGACCGGCGAGAAGGTGCCGGGCGCGGTCCGGTCCGCGCTCCGCGACATCGCCGATCGGTGGACCGACATCGTCGCCGCCGAGGCCGCGCACCGGTTGGAGCCCAGCCGCGAACCGGACATCGGCTTCGTTGCGCCGATGCACCAGTGGGCCGCCGGCGGAACCCTCGCCGCGGTCCTGTTGGCCGCCGGCGAGCGTGGACGGCCGCTTCCGGCGGGCGATTTCGTCCGCTGGTGCAGGCAGGTCATCGATCTGCTCGATCAGATCAAGCAGACCTCGTTCGAAACCAGGCCTGGGTTGGCCACGGTCGCAACGGCGGCGATCGCCGCCGTGCGGCGTGGCGTGGTCGCGGAATCGGGTTGACGATCAGGTATCTTGGGCCCATAGGCGTTCGTCGTCGGCCCCCGGCCTGCGACAGGGGAGGAGTTGGACGATGAGCAACCCGCAGGATCCGAATCAGTGGGCGCAGCAGGGCTGGCAGCAGCCCGGCCAGCCCCAGCAGGACCAGACGCAGATCTCGCCGCAGTACGGCGGCCCGCAGCAGCCCTACGCCGCGCCGACGGGTGATCAGACGCAGATCTCGCCGCAGTACCAGGGCCAGTGGCCGGGTCAGCAGCAGCCGCAGCAGGGCCAGCAGTTCGGGGGATACCAGCAGCCCAACCCGCAGCAGCCGCAGTACGGCCAGGACCAGTTCGGCCAGCCGGCGCAGTTCGCCGGCCAGCAGTTCGGGCAGCAGTTCGGCCAGCCGGGTCAGCCCCTGCCCGGCGGCCCCAAGAAGTCGAAGACCGGCCTGATCGTCGGCATCGCCGCCGCGGCGATCATCGTGATCGTGGCCCTCGTGCTGCTCATCGGTTGGCTCACCGGCGCGTTCTTCGGGAAGAGCTTCGACAACGCCAAGGTCAACGAAGGCGTGACGAAGGTCCTCAAGGAGAACTACAACGAGTCCGACACCACCGATGTCTCGTGCAAGACCGACGGCGTCACGGTCAAGGACGGCGAGACCTTCGACTGCACCGCCACCATCGGCGGCAAGCAGAAGACGGTCAAGGTCACCGTCAAGGACAGCGACGGCAAGTACCAGGTCGGCGCTCCCAGCTGATCTCAGTCCGCGAGCGCCGCGAGCAGGCGTTCCACCTGCGCTCCGATCCGCAGCTCCTCGGCCAACTCGGCCAGGCGCTGCGGATCGCGTGCTTTCCGGGGCATCTCGTCCGATCCCGAGAGCGCGACGTCCGCATCGCGCTGCACCCACACCACGTCCCAGGCGGCGTCGAGGTAGTCCGCGGAGGCATTGATCGACGCTGCGGCCCGCGCCGCCAGCGGTGACGGGGAGGACGCGGCGGCCTCGCGGATCGCCGCGAGGGAACCGTACTGCAGCAACAACTTCGAGGCGGTCTTCTCGCCGATGCCGGGGACGCCGGGTAGGCCGTCGGACGGGTCGCCGCGCAGCAGCGCCAGCTCCGCGTAGGCCTCGCCAGCCCGGTCCAGTGGCACACCGTACTTCTCCGCCACCTCCGCCTGCCCGAACATCTCGGCCTTCGCGATGCCCCGGCCGATGTAGAGGCACCGCACGCCGGGGGCGGCATCGTCGGCCACCTGCAACAGGTCTCGGTCCCCGGAGACCACGATCACCGGGTCGGCCTGCTCCCGGGCGGCGAGGGTACCGAGCACGTCGTCCGCCTCGAGGCCGACGGCGCCGCCGGTCGCGATCCCGACGGCCTCGAGCACCTCGAGAATCATGTCGACCTGCGGGGACAGGGTGTCCGGCACCTCCTCGGCGCTGCCGTCCCCGTCCTCGGCCACCCGGTGGGTCTTGTACGTCGGCAGCAGCTCCACCCGGAACGCCGGGCGCCAGTCGAGATCCAGGCACGCGACGAGCCGCCCCGGGCGGTGCGTGGCGATGAGCTGCGAGGTCATGTCGAGGAATCCGCGCAGGGCGTTCACGGACCGCCCGTCGGCGGACCTCACCTTGTCCGGGATGGCGTAGTAGGCCCGGAACCAGAGCCCGGCAGAGTCGAGCAGCATGAGCGGGCGCGCATCGTTCGTCACGGGAATCATCGTGTCACAATCGGACCATGAGCAACCCCCACACGTTCCCGGCACAGGTGTACGCGACCCGTCTCCGCAAGGCCCAGCAGCTCGCGACCGCAGCGGGGACCCCGCTCGTCATCACCCCGGGCCCCGATCTGGCCTACCTGACCGGCATCGTCAGCGAGTCCTTCGAGCGCCTGACCGCGCTGGTCGTCACGGATTCCGCCTTCGGACTGGTGGTCCCGCGCCTCGAGCTCGCCATCCTCAACGATTCCGCCGTGCCGGGCCTCGGCGCGGACGGTGTCGAGCTCGCCGTCCTCGATTGGGTCGACGGTGACGACCCGTACGCCCTCGTCCTGGAGCTCCTGGCCCGGCGCCCAGAGCTCTCCCGCGTGGTGGCGGTCGCCGACGCCGTGCCCGCGCTGCACCTCGTGCCGCTGCTGGACCGCGGCCTGGGTGTGCGGCTGGCCACGGACGTCCTGCGGCGGCTCCGGATGGTCAAGGACGCCGCGGAACTGGACGAGCTGCGCGCCGCCGGCGCCGCGATCGACCGGGTGCACGCCCGAGTCCCGGAGATCCTCCGCGTCGGCCGCACCGAGCGCGAGGTCGCAGACGACATCGCCGCCGCGATCGTCGAGGAGGGCCATACCGAGGCCGCGTTCGTCATCGTCGGCTCCGGCCCGCACGGCGCCGACCCGCATCACGAGGTGTCCGACCGCGTGATCGAGGCGGGCGATGTCGTGGTGGTCGACATCGGCGGCCCGCTGGCCTCGGGTTACAACTCGGACTGCACCCGTACCTACGCCCTGGGCGAGCCCGCCCCGGAGATCGTCGAGCAGTACGCCGTCCTCGAACGAGCACAGCGGGCGTCCGTCGATGCGGTACGGCCGGGTGTCACCGCCGAGGCGATCGACGCGGCCGGGCGCGACCTGCTGACCGCGGCGGGCCTGGGCGAGTTCTTCCTGCACCGCACGGGACACGGCATCGGACTGTCGGTGCACGAGGAGCCGTACATCGTTGCAGGAAACGACATTCCGGTGGAACCCGGCATGGCCTTCTCGATCGAGCCGGGAATCTACTTCAGAGGCCGGTGGGGAGCGCGGATCGAGGATATCGTCATCGTCACCGAGGAAGGTTGCGAGCCGGTCAACACCCGTTCCCACGGCCTCACGATTCTCTAGCAGCACACCGGGAGGTTGCATGACGCACGGCGGCGGCACCACGTCCGACGGCCCTTCGATCTACGAGGAGGGCGACGGTAACAGCAGCCGCGTCGTCCAGATCGCGATCGTGGCCGCGATGGGGGGACTGCTGTTCGGCTACGACAGCGCGGTGATCAACGGGGCGACGAAGGCGATCGAGCAGCGGTTCGGGATCCACGGCTATGCGCTCGGCTTCGCCGTGGCCTCGGCGCTGTTGGGCGCCGCCGCCGGCGCCATGACGGCCGGACGCATCGCGGATCGGATCGGGCGCCTGCGCGTCATGCAGATCGCCGCGGTGCTGTTCTTCATCAGCGCCCTGGGCTGCGCGTTCGCCACCCACACCTGGATGCTGATCACCTTCCGCGTGATCGGCGGCATCGGTGTCGGCGTGGCGTCGGTCATCGCGCCCGCGTACATCGCGGAGGTCTCACCCGCCCGGATCCGCGGCCGGCTCGGCTCGCTGCAGCAGATGGCGATCGTGGTCGGCATCTTCCTGTCGCTGCTGGTGGATTGGCTGCTGGCCTCGCTCGCGGGCGGCGCGTCCGAGGACCTGTGGCTCGGCATGGAGGCCTGGCGCTGGATGTTCCTGGTGATGGCGATCCCGGCGGTCGTCTACGGCGTCGCGTCCACGATGATCCCCGAGTCGCCGCGCTACCTGGTCTCCCGGCACCGCATCCCCGAGGCCCGCACCGTGCTCACGATGCTGCTCGGCGAGAAGAACCTCGACCTCACGGTCACCCGTATCGAGGAGAGCCTCAGCGGCGAACAGAAGCACTCCTGGCGGGACCTGGTGAAGCCGGGCGGTGGCATCTACCCGATCGTGTGGGTCGGCCTCCTGCTGTCGATCTTCCAGCAGGCGGTGGGGATCAACGTGATCTTCTACTACTCGAACATGCTGTGGCAGGCGGTCGGCTTCGAGGAGTCACAGTCCAACCAGATCAGCGTCTTCACGTCGGTCGTCAACGTGATCGTGACGATCGTGGCGATCATGCTCGTCGACCGGGTCGGTCGTCGGCCGCTCCTGCTCGTCGGTTCGATCGGCATGGCGGTCTCGCTGGCGACCATGGCGCTCTGCTTCAGCACCGCGGTCATCGGGGCCGACGGCAAGCCCTCGCTCACGGGCGCCGTCGGCGTCATCGCACTCATCGCCGCGAACCTGTTCGTCATCTTCTTCGGCGTCAGCTGGGGACCGGTGGTGTGGGTGCTGCTCGGCGAGATGTTCCCCAACCGCATCCGCGGCGCGGCGCTCTCGCTCGCCGCCGCTGCGCAGTGGGCCGCGAACTGGGCGATCACCGTCACCTTCCCCAAGATGGAGGGCAATCTCTCGCTGGCCTACGGCCTGTACGCGCTGTTCGCCGTCCTGTCGCTGGTCTTCGTGTACCGCTTCGTCCCCGAGACCAAGGGCAAGACGCTCGAGGACATGGACGGCGAAGTCACAGCGCGTTAGCCGCGCAAGCCGCTCGAGCCCAACACCCGCGCGACCTCGATCTCGATGACGACCCGCTTCGGGTTCTCCCGGGGCGGCCGGTAGCGCACGGCGTAGCGGGCTTCTGCGCTGCGGACCGAATCCGCGTCGCGCAACACCCGCGCCGGGCCCTCCAGGGTGAGCCACCGCGCACCATCGACCTGCGTGAGCGCGGCGTACCCGCCCCGCTCCGCATTGCGGGCCTTCTGGCTGTCGCCCGAGGTGATCACGCGGGCCACCCCGGCGACGGGGTCGTAGGTGAAGGCGATGGCGACGCTGTGCGGTGTGCCGTCGGCCCGGAGGGTGACGAGCGAGGCGAGGTGCCGCTCGGTGACGAAGGCGAGGGCGTCGGCGTTCAGTTCGGGCACGGCCCCACCGTAGTCTGGTCCGGTGACTGCGGACAGGATTCCCGACGGTGCGGTGCTCCTCCTGGGCGGTAGGAGCGAGGTCGGCACGGAGGTCGCCCGGCGCCTCGCCCCGGGTCGGGACGTGATCCTCGCCGCGCGTCGCCCCGAGTACCTGGACGAGCAGATCGCCCTACTGCGGGAGGCGGGCGCGACCGGCGTCTTTCCGATCGGGTTCGACGCCGACCGCACGGACGAGCACGCGGCCTTCCTCGACGAGGTCGCCGACCGGTTCGGCCGGATCGGCGTCGCGGTGGTGGCCTTCGGCATCCTCGGCGACCAGGCCCGCGCGGAGGCGGACCCGTCGCACGCGGTGCAGATCGCGCAGACCGACTACGTCGCGCAGGTATCGATCCTGTTGGGGCTGGCGAAGCTGCTGCGGGCGCAGGAGCCCCGCGCGGGCGAACGGGGTGCGATCATCGCGTTCTCGTCGGTGGCCGGCGTGCGGGTGCGCAAGGCGAACTTCGTCTACGGCAGCACGAAGGCCGGCCTGGACGGTTTCGTCCAGGGCTTCACGGACTCGTTGCACGGCACCGGCGTCCGCGTGTTGTTGGCGCGGCCGGGGTTCATTGTCGGGGCGATGACCCGCGACCTCATGGCGTCCGGCGTGCAGCCGGCGCCCTTCAGCCGCACGGCCCCGCAGGTCGCCGACGCCACGGTGCGGGCCCTGCGCCGGGGCCGTCGGGCGGTGTGGATTCCGGGCGTGCTGCGCCCGCTCTACGCGGGGCTGCGGTTCGTGCCGCAGGCCCTGTGGCGGCGGATGCCCCGATGACGGTGACGGTGGTCGGGATAGGCGCCGACGGCTGGGCCGGTCTGACCGACGGTGCGCGCCGAGAGCTGCAGGGCGCCACGACGATCCACGGAGCTCCGCGGCACCTCGAGTACCTGCCCGAGGAACTCGCCGCCGACCGGCGGCCGTGGCCGTCGCCACTGCTTCCGGCGCTCGACGACCTGCCGGACGGGGTGCACGTGCTCGCGAGCGGCGACCCGATGTTCTACGGGATCGGCGCCACCCTGTCGCGGCGCCGCCCGGACCTCGCACTGCGGGTGCTGCCCCACCTGTCGTCCTTCGCCCTGGCCTGCGCACGTCTGGGATGGCCGGCCGAGGAGGTGGTCGTGGTGTCCGCGGTCGCGCGGGACCCCGCCCCGGTGGTCCGGGCCGTGCGCGCGGGCCGCCGCGTGATCGTGCTGAGCGAATCCGGATCCACCCCTGCACGACTGGCAGACCTGCTCGGCGACGCCGGTCTGGCCGCCACGGTCACCGTCCTCGAGCAACTGGGCGGCCCGAAGGAGAAGGTGCGCACCTACCGGCGGTCGTTGCGGGTGGACGACCTGAACGTCGTCGCGATCGACCCTGGTGCCCCGGGCATCTCCGACGGGGACCTCGAGTTCGAGCACGACGGCCAGATCACCAAGCCCGATGTTCGGGCGCTGACGGTGGCGGCGCTGCGGCCGTCGGCCGGGTGGATCTGGGACTTCGGCGCCGGCTCGGGATCGGTCGGGATCAGCTGGGCGCTCGCCGGAGGCGGTTCGGTCGTCGCCGTGGAGCGGCGCGCCGACCGCGCGGAGCGGGTGGCGCGCAACGCCGCCCGCGCCGGAGTGCCGATCGAACTGGTCGTCGGCGACACCGCGGATCTCACCGCCGACCTGCCGCTGCCGGACGCGATCTTCGTCGGGGGCGGCCTCACCGAGAACCTGGCCGCGGCGTGCGTGAACGTCCTGCCGCCGGGCGGACGACTCGTGGCGAACACCGTCACCGTCGAGGGACAGGCGCTGGCCGCCGCGCTGCGCGGCCGCTACGGCGGCGAACTGCGGAGTTACACCGTCGCCGACCTGCGTCCCTTGGGCGAGGGCACGGCGTGGCAGCCGCGTCGCCCGATCGTGCAGTGGGCCTACGTCAAGGAGTCTTCGTGACCGTCTACTTCATCGGTGCGGGACCGGGCGCGCCGGACCTGCTGACCCTGCGCGGAGCGGATCTGCTGGCCCGCTGCACGGTCTGCCTGTACGCGGGATCGCTGGTGCCGCAGGAGATGCTGGACCGGTGCCCGCCCGGCGCCACGCTCGTCGACACGGCGCGGATGCCGCTGGCGGACATCGTCGAGGAGCTGGTCCGCGCGCACCGGGCCGGGCTCGACGTGGCACGACTGCACTCGGGCGACATCTCGCTCTACTCCGCGTTCACCGAGCAGGCCCGGCGGCTCGACGAGGCGGGCGTGCCCTACGAGATCGTGCCGGGCGTCCCCGCGTTCGCGGCCGCCGCGGCGGCCCTGGGCCGCGAGCTGACGGTGCCGGGCGTGGGGCAGTCGTTGCTCGTCACCCGGGTATCCACGCTCTCGACGGACATGCCACCGGGGGAGGACCTCGGTTCGCTCGCGCGATCCGGGGTGACGCTCGCCCTGCACCTGGCCGCGCATCGGGCGCAGGCGATCGCCGACGAGTTGACCCCGCACTACGGCGCCGACTGCCCGGTAGCCGTGGTGGCCTTCGCCAGCCGGCCCGATGAGCGGCTGGTGCGGTGCACCCTCGCGGACCTGCCGCGGCGGCTGGCCGACGAGGGCATCACGAAGACCGCGGTGATCTTCGTCGGAAAGGTGCTGGCGCCGGCCGACTTCGAGGAGAGTTACCTGTACTCGGCGCGCCGTCTGCGCGTTCCCGGGGCGAGCCATTGACCCGGGTACTGCTGCTCGGCGGCACGGCCGAGGCCCGGGAACTGGCCCGCCTCCTGCACGAGGACGACCGGTTCGAGGTACTCAGCTCGCTCGCCGGTCGGGTCGCGGATCCGCGTCTGCCGGTGGGGGACACCCGGATCGGGGGGTACGGCGGTCCGTCGGGTCTCGCGAGCTTCCTCGAGGACTACGACGTGCTCGTCGATGCGACCCATCCGTTCGCCGCGACCATCTCCCGCAATGCCGCGGAGGCCGCCGCGCGGGCGGGGGTGCCGCTGCTCGCCCTGGTCCGACCGCCGTGGTCGCGCGAGCCGGGAGACCGCTGGACCGTCGTCCCGACGGTGGCCGCCGCCGCCGCCGAGCTCGCCGGCCGGGCACCGGCCCGGGTGCTGCTGACCACCGGTCGGCAGGACGTCGGCGAGTTCGCGGCGCTCGACGAGCACTGGTTCCTGATCCGCGTGGTCGACGCCCCGTCCGGGATCCTGCCGCACCGGAGCGTTCTCCTCCGCGACCGCGGGCCGTACCCGCTCGATTCCGAGCGGGCCCTGCTGCGCGAGAACGACATCGATGTCCTGGTCACCAAGAACAGTGGCGGCGACCTGGTGTCCGCGAAGCTCGCCGCGGCCCGCGAACTCGGGCTGGAGGTACTGGTCGTCGATCGCCCTTCCCGCCCCGAGGGCGTCCCGACGGTGCCGACCGCCGCGGCCGCGTACGCGTACCTCCTTGCTTAGCTCTGATCCACAAGCGGGGTTTGTGGATCGACCCGGAATTCGAGCGGCGGCGCCCGCGACCCGCACCTACCATGGCGATATGAGTGACATCGAGATCCCCAGCCCGGTCGCCGAGTTCATCGACGTCGTGAACGCCGGGGACGAGACCGCGTTCCTCGACGCGTTCACCGCGGACGGCTTCATCGACGACTGGGGCCGCGTGTTCGGCGACCGCGTCGCCATGCAGGGGTGGTCGGCGAACGAGTTCATCGGGGCGAAGGGCGTTCTCACGCCCCAGACGGTCACCGTCGACGGCGACACCGTGACCGTGATCGGGGACTGGCGCAGCACGCACGCGAACGGGCTCAGCTCGTTCGCGTTCGTCGTCGCGGGCGACAAGCTCGCCTCCATGACCATTCGTGAGGGCTGACTTCCTGCACGCTCTGCGGTGAGGCGGGCATGATCTGGGTATGAGTACTGAGTCCTGGCCCTGCACTGGCAGGTGAACGTGATCGAACCCCACGGCTTCTTCGGCCCCATGCTGGCCGGTCCGGTCCGGTCGCGGAGTCGGGCGTCGTGGATCGGGCCGCGGCCTTCCACGACCTCGCTCTCGCGGCGGGGATTCCGGTGATCTTCACGCGGTTCACGGTTCCGGAGGACGAGGGCGAGCTGGTCCGCAACACCGGCTTCATGCGGGCCGTCGGGGAGGCCCAGGAGGCCTTCCGTCCCGAGGCCGACGGTGCCCGGATCATCGATGTCATGGCCGACCAGCCGACCGCGGTGTACGACAACCAGCGCCTGTCCGGCCTGGCGGGGCCGGCCACGGAATGGCTCGCGGAACACGGCATCGACACGATCTACATCACGGGGGTCGCCACCAACCTCACCGTCGAGCAGACGGCCCGGCACGGCACCGACCTCGGACTGATCGTGCACGTCGTCGAGGACTGCGTCGCCGCCGCCGACCCCGCGGTACACGAGGCGTCACTGGACAACCTCGACCTGGCCACGGCCGGGCGCGTCACGGCGGCGGAGGCCGTGACGCGATTCACCACTGCCTGACGCGCTCAGAACGGCGGTGGCTCGTCGTCGGGGTGTTCGGGTTCGGGTGGTCCGCGGTGGGGTTGTATGTCGGGGAATCGTGTGGGTGGTGGGGTGTTTCGGCGTTGTTCGTCGCGGCGGGTGTGGGTGAAGGTGAGGATCGCGATTTCGAGGTGGTGTTCGAATTCGGATTGGGGGGTGCCCGGTTGGTGGGGT
>NZ_JAAXOQ010000010.1 GCF_012396015.1 Tsukamurella spumae
GGAATCCTCCACGGCTGCCTCGCCAGCGGCACCCAATACGACCAGACCGTCGCCTGGTCGCACCACCAACAGGCCGTGGCGGCTTGACACACAACGTCCAGGGATGTCTTAACAGCGTTAGCCCAGAGCGCTTCCTGGGGTTTCGTGTGCAGCGAGTGCTTGCTACTCGCGGGTAACCGCGTCCGTCACTGAGCTCTGCTCATCAGCCGGAGCAGTGCGGGACCCACGAGCGGCGCCGTCAGCGCTCGGATCATCAGGTTCTGCACGCCGAGGTGCAGCCTGCTCGACGGCGCGAACCGCGCCATCCCGGCGCGCGCCTGCCGCTGGCGCTGTGCGACCTCTTGGCGCAGCCCGGCCTCCCATGCTTCCAGTGCCGCGCCGATGTCCTCGGGGTGCTCCGCGAGCGCGCGCCCCAAACGGTCGGCGCCCGCGAGGGCGAGGCCGGCGCCGTGACCGGCGAAGAGGGAGACGCACCATGCAGCATCGCCGACCAGCACGATGCGCCCGCTGCTCCACGCGTCCATGACCACCTGGGACACGGAATCGAAGTAGCGGTCCTCGGCGCCGGCGGCCCCCCGGATCGCCTCGTGGACCGGACCGGTGAGATCGCCGAAGTGCGCTGCGAGGGCGTCGGCGGGCGAGCCCGCCGCGTCGGCCTCGGCGGTCGGGGTGCGGTAGGTGAAGAAGGCCGACGGTGTGTGCTCACGGGGCCGGAAAACCGCCGCGGTGCGGCCCACGTCGATGAAGGTGCTCGCGGTCTGCATCGGCAGACCCTCCGGCGCGGCATCCAGCGGGAAGGCCGCCACGGCGTGCTGCAGATCGCGGACGAACTCGCGCGCCGGCCCGAACGCGAGGTCGCGGACCCCGGAGTGCAGGCCGTCGGCGCCGACCAGTAAGTCGGCGTCGTGGACGGTGCCGTCGCTGAGCGTGACGCGCAACCCGTCGGCATCGTCGGCCCCCGTGACCGTCGTGCCGAACCGGATCCCGACCGCCCCGTCGAGGGCGTCGTGCAGCGCGGCCTCCAGGTCGCCCCGGAAGACGGTGAGCGCACGGGAGCCCAAGGACTGCTCGGCGAGCGCCGCGGGCATGGTGAGCTTCGTCGAGCCGTCGGCCCGGACCAGGAGCGAGGTGAAGACGCCCTGGTCGCGGGTGCGCAGGGCGGGCACCAGGCCGAGCGCATCGGCCGCGTCGAACCCCACGCCGAGGAGGTTCACGAGGTAGCCGCCGGTCCGGCGGGCCGGCGCGCGCTCGACGACGAGGACGCGGTGCCCGTCGCGGTGCAGCCGGAGCGCGGTCGCGAGGCCGGCGATCCCCGCGCCGGCGACGACGATCCGCAGGGGGTTTTCGGTGTGGTCCGGCATGATTCCCTTTCGGTATGAGCGTGCGTTCAAACTGAGTATGAGCGATTGTTCATACTTGGCGCAAGGACACCGGCGAGACTCGTAGAATCGACGCATGCCCAGAGGAGTCGCGATCGCCGGCGCGCGCCAGCGCCTGTTCTCGGCCGCCGAAGCCGTGATCCTTCGCGACGGGGTGGTCGGCCTGAAGGGGCGTGCGGTCACGGCGCAGGCGGGCGTGGCCACGGGGCTGCTGCACGCCCACTTCGTCGATTTCGAGGGTTTCCTCGCGGACTATGCGGTGGACCGCAGCTTCGCGCTCGGCGCCGAGGCGGCGGAGGCGGCGCCGTCGGGAATCGGTACGGAAACGTCAGTGGCCGAGGCGGTCTGCGCGCAGCTCGATGCGCTGTCGCAGCCCACCGCGGCCGTCTTCGCCCGACTGCTGGCCGCCCGACCGGACCTGCGCGAGCGCGCCGCCGAGGTGCTGGGCGCGGAAGCAGCCGGATTCGAGGGGGTGACGGCGGTGGTCGCCGAGCTGCTTGAAGCAGAGGGGCGGACCGGCCGGCTGCGGGCCGAGATGCGCGCTGGCGATCTCGCCTACGCCGCCGTCGGGGCGGCGCTGCGCGCCTGGTGCGCCGGCGACCCCGACGCTCGGTGGCACGCCGCGGTACGCGCGGCGGTGTCGGCGGCGATCACCGAAGCGGGATGAGAACGCCGCAGCGGCGACCCGGTGCCGGATCGCCGCTGCGGCGGGGGAGTCTGCGTCTCAGGACTCGCGGAACTCCGCGGAGGTCAGGCCCTGCTCCTCGGCCTTGCGCAGCTCCACGCGGCGGATCTTGCCGCTGATCGTCTTCGGCAGGTCGGCGAAGGCGATGCGGCGCACGCGCTTGTAGGGCGCGAGGTGCTCGCGGCTGTAGTCGAAGATCGACTGCGCGGTGGCCGCGTCCGGCGCGTGGCCGTCGGCGAGCACGATGTACGCCTTCGGCACCGCGAGGCGCAGCTCGTCCGGGGCGGGGACCACGGCTGCCTCGGCCACCGCATCGTGCTCCAGCAGAACCGATTCCAGCTCGAACGGGCTGATCTTGTAGTCGCTGGACTTGAAGACATCGTCGGTGCGGCCGACGTAGGTCAGGTAGCCGTCCGCGTCCTTCGAGGCGACGTCGCCGGTGTGGTAGACCCCGCCCTCCATGACCTTCGCGGTCTTCTCGGCGTCGCCGTGGTAGCCGACCATGAGGCCGAGCGGCCGCGGGTCCAGGCGCAGACAGATCTCGCCCTCGTCCACGCCCTGCTCGCCGGTCGCCGGGTCGACGAGGACCACGTCGTAGCCGGGGCACGGGCGGCCCATTGACCCGTCCTTGAGCGGCTGGCCCGGCGTGTTCGCCACCTGGACCGTGGTCTCGGTCTGGCCGAAGCCGTCGCGGATCGTCACGCCCCAGGCGTTCCGCACGCGCGCGATCACCTCGGGGTTGAGCGGCTCGCCGGCGCCGACCACGACGCGCGGCGGCGTCGACAGCGCGCTGAGGTCCGCCTGGATCAGCATGCGCCACACCGTGGGCGGCGCGCAGAAGCTGGTGACACCGGCCCGCTCCATCTGCTTCATCAGCGCGGCCGCGTCGAACCGGTTGTAGTTGTAGATGAACACGCAGGCCTGCGCGATCCACGGGGTGAAGACATTGCTCCACGCGTGCTTGGCCCAGCCGGGGGAGCTGACGTTCAGGTGCACGTCGCCGGGGCGCAGCCCGATCCAGTACATCGTCGACAGGTGGCCCACAGGGTAGCTGGCGTGGGTGTGCTCGACCAGCTTCGGCGCGCTCGTGGTGCCGGAGGTGAAGTACAGGAGCAGGGTGTCGTCCGCGCGCGTGACGTGCGAGGGCGTGAAGTCCGACGGTGCCGTGTACGCCGCGGCGAAGGACTCCCAGCCCGGCACGGGATCGCCGATGGCGATCCGGGTGACCCGTGCGTCCGCGGGGACGCGCTCGGCCAGCTCGCTGCGCACGATCACGTGCTTCGCGCCGCCACGGGCGATGCGGTCGGCGATGTCGTCCTCGGCCAGGAGGGTGGTGGCGGGGATGACGACGGCGCCGAGCTTGATCGCGGCGAGCATGACGTCCCACAGCTCGACCTGGTTGCTGAGCATCAGCAGGATCCGGTCGCCGGGCTGCACGCCGCGCTCCCGCAGCCAGTTGGCGACCCGGTTGCTCCGCGCGCTCATCTCGGCGTAGCTGAACTTCGACTCGGAGCCGTCCTCCTCGACGATCCACAGCGCAGGGGAGTCGTTGTTCGTCGCCACTCGATCGAACCAGTCGAGGGCGAAGTTCCACTCCTCGAGCTCCGGCCAGCTGAATCGCTCGCGGGCGGCGTCGTAGTCATCGGCGAGCTCGACCAGCAGGTCGCGCGCGGCGAGGAAGTCTCGATACCCCTGTGTGCTAGCCACTTTCAATTCCTCCGGTTGATTACTTGGATATCCAAGTATATAGTGATGGGCAGCACATCGCGCAAGGGTTTCGCGATGGACCTCGATCGAGAGAAGGACACACTATGGCTGACGTGCGCACCATTCCGCATTTCATCGACGGTCGCCGGGTGGAGGGCACCGGCCGTACCGCCGATGTCTTCGACCCGAGCACGGGGCAGGTCCAGGCCGCGGTTCCGCTGGCGAGCACGGCCGAGGTCGACGACGTGGTCGCCCGCGCGAAGAAGGCGCAGGTCGAGTGGGCCGCGTTCAACCCCCAGCGCCGCGCCCGCGTCTTCATGAAGTTCATCGACCTGGTCCACCAGAACGTCGACGAGCTGGCCTCGCTGCTCTCCAGTGAGCACGGCAAGACCGTCGCGGACGCCAAGGGTGACATCCAGCGCGGCATCGAGGTGATCGAGTTCTCGATCGGCATCCCGCACCTGCTCAAGGGCGAGTACACCGAGGGCGCCGGCACCGGCATCGACGTCTACTCGATGCGGCAGCCGCTCGGCGTCGTCGCCGGCATCACTCCCTTCAACTTCCCTGCGATGATCCCGCTGTGGAAGGCCGGACCGGCCCTGGCCTGCGGCAACGCCTTCGTCCTCAAGCCCTCCGAGCGTGACCCGTCCGTGCCGGTGCGCCTGGCCGAGCTGTTCGTCGAGGCGGGCCTGCCCGAGGGTGTGTTCCAGGTCGTCCACGGCGACAAGGAGGCGGTCGACGCGCTGCTGAACAACCCGGACGTCAAGGCCGTCGGCTTCGTCGGCAGCTCCGACATCGCGCAGTACATCTACGAGACCTGCGCCCGCAACGGCAAGCGCAGCCAGGCCTTCGGCGGCGCCAAGAACCACATGGTGATCCTCCCGGACGCCGACCTGGACCAGGCCGTCGACGCCCTCATCGGGGCCGGCTACGGCTCCGCCGGCGAGCGCTGCATGGCGATCTCCGTCGCCGTCCCCGTGGGCGAGGAGACCGCGAATCGCCTGCGCGAGCGCCTCGTCGAGCGCGTGCAGCAGCTGCGCGTGGGCCACAGCCACGACCCGAAGGCCGACTACGGGCCCCTCATCACGCCGGCCGCGGTGGAGCGCACCAAGAGCTACATCCAGCAGGGCGTGGACGCCGGCGCCGACCTCGTGGTCGACGGCCGGACGCGCACCAGCGACGAGCTCACCTTCGGTGACGCCGACCTCTCGGGCGGCAACTACCTCGGCCCGACGCTGTTCGACCACGTCACCAAGGACATGTCGATCTACACGGACGAGATCTTCGGCCCCGTGCTCTGCATCGTCCGGGCCGGCACCTACGAGGAGGCGCTCGCGCTGCCCACCGAGCACGAGTACGGCAACGGCGTGGCCATCTTCACCCGCGACGGCGACGCCGCCCGCGACTTCGTCGCCCGCGTCGAGGTCGGCATGGTCGGCGTCAACGTGCCGATCCCGGTTCCCGTGGCGTACCACACCTTCGGCGGCTGGAAGCGGTCCGGCTTCGGCGACCTGAACCAGCACGGCCCGCACTCGATCCTGTTCTACACCAAGACCAAGACGGTGACCTCGCGCTGGCCCTCGGGCATCAAGGACGGCGCCGAGTTCTCCATCCCGACGATGCACTAGGAGCGCGAAGTGCCCTACCCCAACCTGACGGGCGATGACCTCGCCATCGTCGAGATGGCGCGTGACTTCTCCCGCAAGCGCCTCGCGCCCTACGCGCTCGAATGGGATGCCACCAAGCACTTCCCCGTGGCGGAGATGAAGGAGGCGGGCAGCCTCGGCATGGCCGCCATCTACACCCGCGAGGACGTGGGCGGGTCCGGCCTGCGCCGGCTCGACGGCGTGCGCATCTTCGAGGAGCTCGCCAAGGGCGACCCGGTGACCGCGGCGTTCATCTCCATCCACAACATGTGCACCTGGATGGTCGACACCTACGGCTCGCAGGAGCAGCGGCAGGAGTGGATCCCCAAGCTCGCGCCGATGGACGTCATGGCCAGCTACTGCCTGACCGAGCCCGGCGCCGGCTCGGACGCGGCCTCGTTGACCACCAAGGCCGACCGCGACGGCGACGACTTCGTGCTCAACGGGACGAAGCAGTTCATCTCCGGTGGCGGCGCCTCCGACCTGTACGTGGTCATGGCGCGCAGCGAGGGGGAGGGTGCCCGTGGCATCTCGACCTTCCTGGTGGACAAGGGAACCGCCGGTCTCTCCTTCGGGCCGCCCGAGGTGAAGATGGGGTGGCACAGCCAGCCCACCACGCAGGTGATCTTCGAGAACGTGCGGATCCCGGCCTCGCGCATGCTCGGTGGAACCGACGGTGCCGGCAAGGGCTTCGGCATCGCGATGAACGGCCTCAACGGCGGTCGCCTCAACATCGCCGCGTGCTCGCTGGGAGGCGCGCAGGCCGCGTACGACCTCGCGCTGCGCTACATGACCGAGCGGGAGACCTTCGGTCGCAAGCTGATCGACGAGCCGACCATCCGGTTCGCCCTCGCCGACATGGCGACCTCGCTCGAGGCGTCCCGGCTGATCCTGTGGCGGGCCGCGACCGCGCTCGACGAGAACGACCCCGACAAGGTCGAGCTGTGCGCCATGGCGAAGAAGTTCGTCACCGAGACCTGTTACCAGGTCGCGGACCAGGCGCTGCAGCTGCACGGCGGCTACGGCTACCTGCACGAGACCGGCGTCGAGAAGATCGTCCGCGATCTGCGTGTGAACCGGATCCTCGAGGGCACCAACGAGATCATGCGGATGGTGATCGGCCGCGCCGAAGCCGCCCGCATCCAAGGCAAGTAGGGAAGGCACCTTCATGAGCACGATCGCATTCCTCGGCCTGGGCCACATGGGTGGCCCGATGGCCAAGAACCTGGTCGCCGCCGGGCACACCGTCCGCGGTTTCGACCTCGTCCCCGCGGCGCAGGACGCGGCCCGCGCCGCTGGCGTCGCCGTGATCGACACGGCCGAGGAGGCCGTGGCCGGTGCGGAGGCCGTGGTCACGATGCTGCCCAGCGGGGCCATCGTGAAATCGGTGTACGACGCCGTCCTCCCGCACGCCGCGCGGGGCACGCTGTTCATCGACAGCTCGACCATCTCCGTCGACGATGCCCGCGCCGTGCACGCGCAGGCCGAGGCGGCGGGGATGCTGCAGGTCGACGCGCCCGTCTCCGGCGGGGTCAAGGGCGCCGACGCCGGCACCCTGGCGTTCATGGTGGGCGGCGACGACGCGGCTTTCGCAGCGTCAGCGCCCGTGCTGGATCCGATGGCGGGCAAGGTGATCCACTGCGGCGGCTCCGGCAACGGGCAGGCCGCCAAGGTGTGCAACAACATGATCCTCGCGGTCCAGCAGATCGTGGTCGGCGAGGCCTTCGTGCTCGCCGAGAAGCTGGGCCTGGCGGATCAGGCGCTGTACGACGTGGTCACGGGCGCCACCGGCAACTGCTGGTCGCTGCACACCAACTGCCCCGTACCGGGGCCGGTGGCGGGGGCACCGTCGGGCAACGAGTTCAAGCCGGGCTTCGCGACGGCCCTGATGAACAAGGACCTGGGTCTGGCCATGGACGCCGTGGCGTCCACCGGCTCGAGCGCTCCGCTCGGCACGCACGCCGCCGAGCTGTACTCCGCGTTCGCGCAGGACAACGGGGGCCTAGACTTCAGCGCAATCATCAACACACTGCGATAGGCGACTCGGAGGGCGGCGCGATGACAGAACCGGATACCCGGGACCCGATCGCGCGTGCCCGCCGCAACTGGGAGGACGCGGGCTGGGGCGGCGACATCGCCTCCGGTATGGAGGCGGTGACCTCGGTGATGCGGGCGCACCAGATCCTGCTCGCGCGGATCGAGGCGGCGCTCAAGCCCTTCCGGCTCTCCTTCTCCCGGTTCGAGCTGCTGCGGCTGCTCGCCTTCACCAAGCGCGGCGAGCTGCCGATCTCGAAGGCGAGCACCCGGTTGCAGGTCCACGTGTCGTCGGTGACCCACGCGATCGATCGGCTCGGCGAGGCCGGGCTGGTCGAGCGCAAGCCCCACCCCACCGATGGCCGCACCACCCTCGTCGCCCTCACCCCGGAGGGTCGGGAACTGGTGGAGAAGGCGACGGTCGTGCTCAACGATGTCTTCTCCGACATCGGCATGCCCGACGACGAGTCCGCCGCGCTGGTGGGAGCGATCCGGTCCTTGCGCAGGTTCAACGGCGACTTCTAGGGCGCGCGGGGGTTTCGCGGGCCTAGCATCGGCGGCATGCATTGGCTGGCGCAATGGTGGGCACGGGAAGTGGTGGACGGCTACAAGGGGCCGCTCCTGCTGAGCTTCGTGGCGTTCGTCGTCACCTTCGTCGTGGTCCGGTTCATCACGCGGATGATCCGCGCCGGGAAGGGGCCCTTCCACGACATCTCCGGCGGCGGCGTGCACCTGCACCACTCGACGCCGGGAATGCTGCTCTTGATGTTCGGTGCGTTCATGGGTATCGGCTCGCCGCCGATGTCCGGGTGGACGTACGCCGCGGGCCTGCTGATCGGGGTCGGCACGGCGCTCGTCCTCGACGAGTTCGCCATGCTCTTCCGACTGCAGGACGTGTACTGGTCGCAGGAGGGGCAGCTGTCGGTGAACATCGTGACCCTCGCGGCGGCGTTGATCGGGCTGGCCGCGGTCGGGGTGTCGCCGCTGAACATCAAGGATCTGCCGCCCGAGGTCGCCGCGCTGCGGGGCGCGGTCGTGTGCTGGCTCGTCATCCACTTCGGTTTCGTCGCCACGACCGCCCTCAAGGGCAAGTACCCGACGGCGCTGATCGCGCTGTTCGTCGGCCCGGTCGCCTTCGTCGCGGCGCTCCGGCTCGCGCGTCCGACCTCGCCGTGGGCGCGGCACCGGTACTCACCGGCCAAGCTCCAACGCGCACGCGAGCGCGCCGAGCGGTTCGACGCGCGGTGGGGGCGCTACCGGGCGCGGTGGGACGACGCCATCGGTGGTACGCCGACGCAGTAGCGGGTCAGTCGTCCCTGGAGTCGGAGAGCATGCCGGACAGGTGTTCCCGGCTCAGCGTCGCCGCCGCGGCGGCATCACGCCGTTCGATCGCCGTGAGCAGCTCGGCGTGCGAGTCCTGATCGCCGTCGCCACCGAATCCGTCCGATCGGGACCGGAGCATGTCGATCATCGCCCGCCGCAGGTGCCCTGCGATGCCGTCGAACATCTCCAGCAGGACGGGGTTGTGCGCGGCCGCGATCACCGCGCGGTGGAAGTCGGTATCCGTCTCGACGTGCCGCACGAGATCGGCACGGTGCGCGGCGCGGATGGCGAGCGCGGCGCGGATCGCATCCAGGTCCTCCTCGGTGCGGCGCCGGGCGGCGAGGGCCGCGGCCTCCACCTCGACCGCGATCCGCGCCTCGAGCACCGCGTCGATCGCGGCCCCGTCGAGCATCGTGTCGAGGCCCGACGGCGCGTCGACCCTGGTCACGAACACCCCGGCGCCCTGCCGGGTGGAGAGCACACCGATCCCCGCGAGCCGCCGGATCGCCTCCCGCACCGTCGACCGGCCCACGCCGAGCTGCGGGGCCAGGGTGGTCTCGCCGGGGAGCCGGTCGCCGACGCTCCACTCGCCGGACCGGAGGCGGGCGAGGAGCGCGTCGGCGGCCTGGTCGGCGAGAGAGGTGCGGCGGAGCGGGGGCATGATCCGAGAATACTTCTCAGCTTGTCTGAGGAGTTGTGCTAGGGTCGTTCGCATGACGCAGCACGGTCTTCTCCTTCTCCTTCCGCGCCACGGCGGGGCCTGATTCCGGGCCGGCTCCCGCCGTGGGAAGCGTGCGCCGGCCCGTCGAGCAACCCACGGAGGAACCGTCATGACCTTTCCCACGATCGATACGCCCCGCGGACCCGTCCCCGCCGCCGCTCCCGCCTCGAACCGGCAACGCGGCTCGCAGATGCCGCACCAGCGCTACCGGGATGTCCACGCCCGCGTCGATGTGCCGCTCACCGATCGCGTGTGGCCCACGCGACGCCTGACCTCGGCGCCGCTGTGGGTCCCCGTCGACCTGCGTGACGGCAACCAGGCCCTCCCCGAGCCCATGGACCCCGCGCGCAAGCGCCGGTTCTTCGAGTTGATGGTCGCCATGGGCTACAAGGAGATCGAGGTCGGCTACCCCTCTGCCTCGCAGACCGACTACGACTTCGTCCGCCTCATCGCGGAGTCCGACATCGCGCCGGAGGACGTCACCGTCGTCGTCTTCACGCCCGCGCGCCGCGACCTGATCGAGCGCACCGTCGAATCCGTCCGCGGCATCCGCAACGAGGTGGTGATCCACATGTACACCGCGACCGCGCCCACCTGGCGCGAGGTCGTGCTGGGGCGGGACCGGACCGAGCTGGAGGACCTGATCCTCGACGGTGGCCGCGACCTGCTCGCCGCCGCGGGCGACCTCGACGGCGTGCGCTTCGAGTTCTCGCCGGAGGTGTTCAACCTCACCGAGCCCGACTACGTGCTCGAGGTCTGCGACGCGATGACCTCGCTGTGGGACGCGACTGCCCAGCGGCCGGTGATCCTCAACCTCCCCGCCACCGTCGAGATCGCGACGCCGAACGTCTACGCCGACCAGATCGAGTACATGCACCGTAACCTCGCCCGACGCGACGCGGTGATCCTCTCGGTGCACCCGCACAACGACCGCGGGACCGGCATCGCGTGCGCCGAACTGGCCGTGCTCGCCGGCGCGCAGCGCGTGGAGGGCTGCATCTTCGGCAACGGGGAGCGCACCGGCAACGTGGACCTGGCGACCTTGGCGCTCAACCTGTTCGCGCAGGGGATCGACCCCATGATCGACTTCTCCGACATCGACGAGGTGCGGCGCACCGTCGAGGCGAGCAACGGGATCGTCGTGCACGACCGGCACCCGTACGTCGGCGACCTCGTGCACACCGCGTTCAGCGGCACCCACCAGGACGCGATCAGGAAGGGCTTCGCCGAGCACCGCGCTCGCGCCGCGGTCGAGGGGCGCGGCGAGCGGGAGATCGAGTGGCGCGTGCCCTACCTGCCCGTCGACCCCGCAGACATCGGCCGGACCTACGACGCGGTCATCCGCGTCAACTCCCAGTCGGGGGGGCGGCATGGCCTACCTACTGGAGCGGGACCTGGGACTGGAGCTGCCGCGGCGCCTGCAGATCGACTTCGCCCGCCACGTCCAAGCCCACGCGGACGAGCACGGCGCCGAGATGGACACCGCCGCGTTGTGGGCGGTCTTCGAGCGTGCGTACCGGCCCGGGGCGGGCCGGTTCGAGCTCAGCGACTGCATCGTCGAGGACACGGACGCCGGCAGCCGGGTCACCGTCGGGCTCCGGGTCGACGGTGCGCCGCGCCGCACCGTCGTGGACGGCGCCGGCCCGGTCGAGGCGCTCGTCGCGGCGCTGGGCGAGCACGGCGCGAAGGTCGATGTGCTCGCCCTGCACCAGGCCTCGCTCGGCCGCGGCGACGACGCGGAGGCGCTGACCCTGCTGGAGTTCCGCTACGACGGCGAGGTGCGGTGGACCATGGGGCGCGACCGCTCCGTGCTGGCCGCGACGGCGGCCGCCGTGATCGGCGCGGCGCAGACCACGTGACCCGCCGGTAGGGGTCGCGGGCGGGCCGGGCAACCAATAGGGTCGGTAGGCGTGCACGCAGAAGGAACCTTCACCGTCGAGCCCGTCTACCCCGAGCAGCTCGCCCCGCTCGCCGACCTCGCGCTCAACCTGCGCTGGGTGTGGCACGGACCCACCCAGGACCTGTTCTCCGCCCTCGCCCCCGAGGTGTGGGCGGGCACCCACGACCCCCTCGCAGCACTCCGCGGCGCCGAGCAGACGCGGGTCGTCGAGCTCGAGGCGGACGCGGAGTTCGTCGCTCGCGTGCGGGCGCTCCACGCCGACCTGAACGACTACCTGACCCGGCCGGCCTGGGCCGACGAGCTCAAGGACGGCGCGAAGGGGATCGCGTATTTCTCGATGGAGTTCGGCGTCAGCCAGACCCTGCCCAACTACTCCGGTGGGCTGGGCGTCCTGGCGGGCGATCACCTCAAGGCCGCCTCGGACCTCGGCCTTCCGCTGATCGCGCTGGGCCTGATGTACCGGCACGGTTACTTCCAGCAGTCGCTCTCGGCGGACGGCTGGCAGCTCGAGCAGTACCCCGAGCTGGACCCGGAGCAGCTGCCACTGCGCCCAGTGACCCTCTCGAGCGGGCAGCAGCTGGTGGTCTCGGTACCGCTCGAGGGCCGCGTGCTCAGTGCGGCGGTGTGGCGGGCCGAGGTCGGCCGGATCCCGTTGCTCCTGCTGGACACCGACATCGAGAACAACGACCCGGACCTGCGCGGGATCACGGACCGGCTGTACGGGGGCGACGCGGAACACCGCCTGCGCCAGGAGATCCTGCTCGGCATCGGTGGGGTCCGCGCGGCCCGTGCGTTCTGCGACCTCACCGGGCACCCCGGCGTCGAGGTGTTCCACGCCAACGAGGGGCACGCCGGATTCCTTGGCCTGGAGCGGATCCGCGAGCTCATGGCGACCGAGGGCCTGTCCTACCCGGAGGCCAGGACGCTCGCGCGCACCGCCACCGTCTTCACCACCCACACCCCGGTGCCCGCCGGCATCGACCGGTTCCCGGTCGACCTCGTCCGGCGGTACTTCGGCGACGGCGGGCAGATGTGCACGATGCTGCCCACCGTGCCGCTCGACGAGGTCATCGCGCTCGGTGCGGAGGCGGATCCCGGCGTGTTCAACATGGCGCACATGGGATTCCGTCTCGCCCAGCGCGCCAACGGGGTGTCGAAGCTGCACGGCGCCGTGAGTCGGGACATGTTCGCCGACCTGTGGCCGGGCTTCGAGCCCTCCGAGATCCCGATCGGCTCGGTGACCAACGGCGTCCATCGCGGTACCTGGGCGGACCGTCTGGTCACCGAGCGCGCGTCCGACCCGCTCTCGATGCCCGACGAGGCCCTGTGGCGCCTGCGGACCACCCTGCGGCACCGCCTCGTCGGCGAGGTGCGTTCCCGCACCCGCGCGGCCTGGATCGAGCGGGGCGCCGTCGACGCCGAACTCGGTTGGACGGACCGGATGTTCGACCCCGAGGTGCTCACCATCGGCTTCGCGCGGCGCGTGTCGACGTACAAGCGGCTCACGCTCATGCTGCGCGATCCCGACCGACTGCGCGCCCTCCTGCTGGACCCCGACCGGCCCGTCCAGGTGGTGATCGCCGGCAAGAGCCACCCCCACGACGACGAGGGCAAGCGACTCCTGCAGCAGCTCCTGCACTTCACCGATGACCGCACGCTACGGCACCGGATCGCCTTCCTGCCCAACTACTCCATCGGCATGGCCGGGTACCTCTACCACGGCTGCGACGTGTGGCTCAACAACCCGCTGCGCCCCCTGGAGGCCTGCGGTACCTCCGGCATGAAGAGCGCGATGAACGGTGGGCTGAACCTGTCGGTACTGGACGGGTGGTGGGACGAGCTGTACGACGGCAACAACGGCTGGGCCATCCCGTCGGCCGTCGGCGTCGACTCGGGACGGCGCGACGACATCGAGGCCGACGCCCTCTACGACCTGCTCGAACACGATGTGGTGCCGTCCTTCTACGACCGGCGCGACGCCGATGACGCCCCACCGCGGTGGCTGGCCAAGGTGCGGCACACGCTGTCGGCGACGGCACCCGAGGTGTCCGCCGAGCGCATGGTCCGCGAGTACGCAGCGGACTACTACCGGCCCGCGGCGCGGTCCGCCCGGGCGACGCGGCCGGTGATAGGTGAGCTGGTCGAGTACATCGCGAAGGTCCGGGCCGGCTGGGACGCGGTGCGCGTCGGCCCGTCGACGGTGGCCGTGGTCCCCGAGGGGGTGGACCTCGCCGCCGAGATCGATCTGGGATCCCTCGAGGACGGGGACGTCCGCGTCGAGGCGGTGATCGGCGGCGTCAGCGAGGGCGGGGACATCGTGGGCGGCAAGGCCGTCCGGCTCCACTTCGACGGTGAGCGGTACCGCGCCGTGCTGCCGGCTCAGGTGGGCAGGTTCGGGTACGCGGTCCGCGTCCTGCCGCAGCACCGCCTCCTCGGCGGGCCCGCCGAGCTCGGTCTGGTCCGGTACGCGCGATGACGGTGCTCGCGGTGGACCTCGGCGGCACGAAGGTGGCGGCGGCGCTCGTCGAGCCCGACGGCACCGTCGTCGAGGCGTCCCGGCACCGCGCGCCGACCGGCGCGCAGGCGTCCACGGCGAACCTGGAGGCGGCGATTACGGGTGTCGTCCGCGACGCGCTCGCCGCCGCGGAGGGGCCGGTCACCGGCGTGGGGCTCGCCGCGGCGGGGCCGGTCGACGAGGCCGCGGGAACCACCTCGCCGATCAACCTCGAGGCGCTGCACGGCTTCCCGCTCCGCGACCTGGTCGCCGACGCGGCCGGGGGCCTGCCCGTGGAGTTCCGCCGCGACGGCGTCGCGATCGTGCTGGGCGAGCACTGGCTGGGAGCGGCCCGCGGTTACGACGACGTGCTCGGGATGGTCGTGTCCACCGGCGTCGGGGGCGGCTTCGTCGTGGGCGGCAGGGCCCTCGGAGGCAACGCCGGACACATCGGCCAGATCGAGGTGTCCGGATACACCGGCAGCGCCTCGCTGGGACGGACGACGATGCTCGAATCCGTCGCCTCCGGCCCGCACACCGTGGACTGGGCGCGCACGCAGGGATTCCCGGGCTCGACGGGCGAGGAACTCGGCGCCGCGTACCGGTCCGGCGACGCGGTCGCGGTCACCGCGGTCCGACGGTGCGCCGCCGCCGTCGGGCAGGGGATCGGCAGCGCCGTCGCCCTGGTGCCGGTGTCGATCGTCGTCCTCGGTGGCGGATTCACCCGCGTCGCCGACGATTTCGTGCCACTCGTGCAGGCCGCCGTCGCCGCGCACCCGCTGCCCTACGTGGCCGCCGCCCGGGTGGTGCCGGCCGGCCTCGGCGGCGACGCCCCCCTCGTGGGCGCCGCCGCGCTGATGTACCGCCGGGACTTGTTGCCGTGACGGGAGGGTTGCTCTCGCCGCGGGACGCCCGCACGCACTGGGCCTCCCGCGCGATGCCGAGCGATCAGTTCCTGCTCTACTGCTTCGACCACGGGGCCGCCCGTGGGCCGTCCGCTGCCGAGGTGGCGGATCTGGTCATGGACCGCGCCCCGTCGATCACGGACCTGCGCCTGCGGATCGCCCCGGCGCCCGGCGATCTCGAGCACCCGGCCTGGGCGCCGAACACCGTGGTCGACGTGCGCGAGGGCATCGCCCGGACCTGGGCCGAGGTGCCCGCCGCGATCGCGCGGCTGTTCGCGCGTCAGGTGGACGCGACGGTGTCGCCCTGGCGCGTGCACGTCTTCCCGCACGTCGCCGGCGCTCCGCGGTGCACGGGGACGGCCACCGTCGTGGTGTTGCAGGTGGCGCACGCCCTCGCGGACGGGCGCCGCGCGTCCGCGATCGCGCGATCCCTGTTCGACGGGGCCCCGGCCGCCGCGGTCCCGGTGTTCCGCCCATTGCCGCCCGCGGTGCGGGCCGCGCGCGGCGTCGTCGGGCTGCCCGTCGCCCTGGCGCGGACGGTGGCGCTCGGCCTGCGGAGCGCGCCCGCCCGCCAGGAGATCGACCGGCGCACCCGCGCCGGGGAGCTGCCCGAGCCCGTCCCGGGCTCCGCGCCCACCGCGCTCAACGCCGCGCCCGATGCCTCGCGGGACGTGCGGATGTTCGTGCGCGACAAGGCCTCACTCCGGTCCGAGCACACCGTCACGGTGAACGCGCTGGCCGCTGTTTCGCTCGCGGTGGAACGGTATCTGCGGGGCCGCGGGGGCGCGGTGCCCGATGCGCTCGCCGCCGAGGTCATGGTCGCCCGGGAGCGCCGGCACGGGGAGCGCAACGCCTTCGGGAACGTCTCGGTGCCCCTGTATCCGGACGTGCCACTGGGCGAACGTCCCGCGCTCATCGCCGGCGCGCTCGACCGCGCGCGGGCCCGGGCGGGAAGTCCCCTGTGGCGCGCCGTCGGCGCGGCGGACGAGGCGGCACCGTCGGTCCTGGCGAGCCTGGGCGTGCGGGCCTTCGATCCCGCCGTGCGGCCCACGACGATGGCGGGCGCGACGGTGCTCTCCAGCGTGCACCGCGGTCCCGCGGACCTGGAGCTGCTGGGCGGGAGATCGGTGTTCACCGCCGGCTTTCCGGCGCTGTCGCCCGCGATGGGACTCACGCACGGTGTGCACGGGCTGGGGGATGCGGTGACCGTGTCGGTCACCAGTAGTCGGACGGCGGTACCGGACGCGGACCACTACTCGGAGCTGCTCGGGGCGGCGCTCGACGAGGTCGCTCAGCTCCGCGGCTGAGGCGCCGGCCCGGTCGTGTCGCCGACGACGAGATCCACTTCCATCGCGAGCGTGGGCAGCGGCGCACCCTCGTGCGCCGCGAGTACCGCCTGTGCCGCGAGCCGGCCCATCTCGACGATCGGTTGCCGGATGGTGGTGAGGGTGCGGGCGAAACCGTCCACCCGCACACCGTCGAAGCCGACGACCGACAGATCCTCCGGGACACGCAGTCCCCGGGATTCCGCGGCGCCGACGACGCCGACGGCGAGGAGATCGGATTGCGCGATGATCGCGGTGAGTCCGCGGTCGAGCAGCTCGGCTCCGGCGCGGAAGCCCTCGTCGATCGTGCTGTCGGTGGTCACCACGACGGGCGCGTCGGGGAACGCCGCCCGGGCGGCCTCGGTGCGTGCGCGCTCCACGTCGCCGTGACGCAGCCGCACGATGCCCACCGAGCGATGGCCGAGTGCGCGCAGGTGGTCGGTGAGCCGGGCGGTGGCGGAGCGGTTCTCGACCCCGACGCTCCCGATCGCGTCCACCTGGTTGCCGGCGGTGACGACGGGGACCGACCGCCTGGCCATCGCCGCGCGGAGCTGGGGGAGCGTGGGGGAGCATCCCGCGGCGACGATCCCGTCGACCGGGAGGGTGCGCAGGCGCTCCTCGGGCACCGAATCGGGAATGAGGAGGACCGAGGTGGGGCTCGCCGCGAGCGCGGCGGACACGCCGTCGAGGATCCCGATGATGACGGGATCGCGGAAGGCGCGCCGGGCTTCGTCGTCGACCTGGACGCCGATGATGTCGGTGCGACCGCTGCGCAGGGAGCGGGCCCGCGGGTCGGGGCCCTCGTAGCCCAGGGCCGCCGCAGCGGCGAGGACGCGGCCGCGCGTGGCGTCGCTGATCGGCTTGTCGACGCCGAAGGCGTGCGAGGCCGTCGACAGCGAGACGCCCGCCGCCTCGGCGACGTGCACCAGCGTTATCCGGTTTGACCCGCGTGTCATGAGGACCTAGCCTAGCAACCAGTAATCGAAACGTTTCGAAGGGTTGATCGGTGAGCGTGGACGTCCAGGAGCAGAAGACGGCGGCGGTAGGGGGCTCGGTTCTGGCCTGGCGCAATGCCGTTGCGGTGATCTTCGCGCTCAGCGGGCTCACCTTCGCGAGTTACCTGGGCCGGCTGCCGCAGGTCCGCGACGACCTCGGCGCCACGACGCTGCAGGTGAGCCTCCTCACCTTCGGGCTCGCCGTCGGATCCGTGGTGGGGCTGGTCGGGTCGGGCGCGCTGGCCGCGCGGTACGGGGCGCGCCGGGTGATCGCGGTGACGCTCCCGGCGCTCGGCGTGGCGATGATCGCGGCCGCGGCGGGCGCGCAGTCCGGGAACTACGCCCTCACGCTGCTGCCGCTCGTGGTCGTGGGGCTCGCGCACGGCATCACCGATGTGTGCATGAACCTCTCCGGCGCGGAGAACGAGCGGGCGCTGGGGCGCACCGTCATGCCGGCCTTCCACGCGTCCTTCTCGTTGGGCACCGTCGCGGGCGCGCTCACGGCCGCCGCGGCCCAGGCGGCGCACGTGCCGCTGCTGCCGCACCTGATCGTGGTGAACGGCGTACTGCTCGTCGTCGGGTGGTTCGCGCTGCGGCACGTCCCCTTCCAGGCGCACGACGCCGACGACCACGCGCCCGTGTCGCGTCGCGAGCGGCTCGCCGTGTGGCGCGAACCCCGCACCCTACTCATCGGCCTCATGGTGCTCGGCATGGCGCTGACCGAGGGAAGCGCGAACGATTGGCTGGCACTGGCCATGGTCGACGACCACGGCACGTCGAAGACCGTCGGCACGCTGACCTTCGCGGTCTTCGTGACCTTCATGACGATCGGCCGGTTCGCGGGTACGAAGGTGCTGGACGCCTACGGCCGGGTGCGGACGCTGCGGGCGTGCGGCGCGCTCGCCTTCATCGGGCTGTCCCTGGTGATCTTCGGCCCGACCTGGGCGGCCTACGTCGGCGTCGCCCTCTGGGGCCTCGGCGCCTCGCTCGGCTTCCCCGTGGGCATGTCCGCCGCGGCCGACGAGCCCCGCCTGGCGGCGGCGCGCGTGTCCGTGGTCTCGACCGTGGGCTACCTGTCCTTCCTGGCCGGCCCGCCGATCATCGGCGCCCTGGGACAGTACGTGACGCTGCTCTACGCGCTGATCCTCGTGCTCGTCGCGGTCGCCGTGGCGGTGTTCGTCGCACCCGCGGCGCGGGAGCCGGCCGGCGCAGCGCGGTAGTTCCGCGGCGCGCCCCGTGGCGGGCCAGGCCCGGTGCGGCCCGGCCCGCCAGGATGGGCGACGGTGGCGGTCACCTCACACGGCGAGGAATCCGCCGTCGACGGCCAGCGCCGTCCCCGTGACGAAAGACGCCTTGTCGGACAGCAACCACTCGACGGCAGCGGCGATCTCGGAGGGCTCGGCGAACCGACCGATGATGTGGTGCTCGCGAATCTTGTCGAAGAACGCGGAGAACTGCGGATCGTCGGTCAACCGCTTGACCATCGTCGTGTTCGTGATGCCGGGCATCACCGCGTTGATCCGGATCCCGCGGGTGCCGTAGTCCGTGGCGGCCGCCAGCGTCAGGCCGATCACGCCGTGTTTGGCCGCGATGTACTCGCCGGCGTTCGGGATCGCGACCTTGCCCAGCGATGACGCGGTGTTCACGATCGACCCGCCTCCGGTCTCGAGCATCGCCGCGATCTCGTACTTGAGGCAATGGAACACGCCCGTGAGATCGACACCGATCGCCCGATCCCACTGCGCCGGAGCGAGTTCGTGCAGCGGGAGATTGACCTGCTCCACGCCCGCGTTGTTGAACGCCCCATCCAGCCGCCCGAACCGAGCCACCACGGCCGAGACCATCTGCTCCACGGACGACGCATCCGCGACATCGGCGTGGAAGTACTCGGCCTCGCCCCCGTCGGCCCGGATCGCCTCGGCGACGCGTTCGCCATCGGGGCTGACATCGACGACCGCGACGCGGGCTCCGGCCTGCGCCAGGTGCATCGCGGTCGCCTCGCCGATACCGCTGGCGGCTCCACTGACGAGGATGGTTCTGCTCTGGAGAGTCATCGGGGATTTCCTTCTCTGCGAGGCGGCTACTGCTGATCTGTTGGCATGACGGCACCGTTGGGTCCGGTGAACACCTCGCGGCCGGGTTCCCTCCGCATGCCGCAGGCTGGGCAAAGTGTATACAGTGCTGCGATCGCGGTCAAGAGTGCACAGTGCCTTGCTTTCAACGGATTTCGGGTACGGGGCTTGACGTCCGCGATGAAGTGTATACAGTCGAGGTGGGCCCGGGGTGTGAGGTGGACCACACGATCCGCCGCGACGGGCCGTGCACATCGCCGCCTGCCGCAGGCATGGGAAGCGGGCGTCGCCGCGGCGAGCGGACGGGACCGATCGATCCGGCGATGCTCGATCACCGAGCGTCGCCGAGACCGCGATTCATCGACTCTGACAGGAGAATTGACACATGACTAGCACCGAGGGCCGGCTCGCCGGCAAGCGCGTACTGCTCACCGGCACCGGTGGCGGCCAGGGGAGGGCGGCACAGGCGATGTTCGCCCGCGAGGGTGCACGCGTCGTCGGCTGCGACATTCAGCCGGGCCGGGCCGAATCCTCCGCAGCCGAACTCGCCGACGCCGGCTACGACGTATGGGGGACCACCGCAGACCTCTCCGACCCGGACGTGGCGTCGACGTGGGTCGCCGACGCCGTCGACCGTCTCGGCGGTATCGATGTCCTCTACAACAACGCCGCCGGATTCGGGTTCGCTCCCTTCGCCGACTTCACGTACGACCTGTGGACATCGACGATGCGCAGCGAGCTCGACCTGGTGTTCACGGTGACCCATGCCGCGTGGCCGCATCTCACGGCCGGCGGCGGATCGGTGATCAACGTCGGATCCATCTCGGGCATCCGCGGTGTGGCCCCGCTCGGCCAGGCGGCGCATGCGGCCGCGAAGGGCGCCATCATCGCGCTGACCAAGACGCTCGCCGCGGAGGGCGCCGAGGCCGGCGTCCGCGTCAACGCCATCTCCCCCGGCTTCGTCACCTCGCCCGCCACGGACGCCGCGGTACCCGACGAGGGGCGCGAGTACATGGTCGGGCTGCACCTGATCAGGCGCCCCGGCACCGGCGACGACATCGCGGCGCTGGCCGTGTATCTCGCATCGGACGAGTCCAGCTGGGTCACGGGGCAGAACATCTCGGTGGACGGCGGATGGAGCGCCGGGTTCCGGTGATGTGAATGCGCTGTCGACGGCGCTGCGCGGACGAGGCCGACCCATGAGTGATTTCTGTCACATGCGGACGGATCGAGGTCACTGAGTCGCACTGCGCCGCCGATTACCGTCGCCGCAGCCAGTGCGAATTGCGTTGGCAGACAATCTATTAGGAGGCGTAATGGTTCACTCTCCGCGCGACGACAGCAATGCCCTGCAACGGCTGGTGGACAAGGACGCCATCGGCGATCTGCTGGTGCACTTCTCGTACGTCGTGGACGAGAAGGACTGGCAGGCATGGGCGGACTGCTTCGACGACGATCCGCACGTCGAGTTCCCGTTCGCGAGCTTCGACGGCCGTGACGGACTCGGGGAGTGGGCCGAGCGCGCCCTGGCGCCCTACCCCGTCACCCATCACCTGAACGGAAACCTGGAGATCGTCCTCGACGGGGACACCGCCGAGGCGCGCGTCAAACTGCTGGCCGCGCATCTGCCCTCGTCCGGCGATCCCGGCACGCACTTCGACGTCGCGGGTACCTATCACTGGAGCCTGTCGCGCACGCCGAACGGATGGCGGATCAGCCGGCTGCGCCTGGAGGTGGCCTACACCAACGGCACCGACCCGAGCGGCCTCGCCCCTACTGCGTGACCCCGCCGCTGCCCGCGCACCGGCCCGGGCGGTCGCGGTCTCAGCGCAGAAGCTGCCAGGCGAAGGCGGCGGCGAGCGCGCCGGCGCCGTTGAGGCACCAGTGCAGGGCGATGGGGGCGATGAGGGAGCCGCTGCGGGAGCGGAGCCAGGTGAACACCCAGCCGGCGAAGGCGGTGGCGAGCACGGCACCGCCGATGCCGAGGAACTGCGCCAGCGGGCCGGCGCCGAGGATCTTCGTCAGGCCCGCGTTGCCACTGGTCAGTCCCAGCGACGAGGCGATGTGCCAGAAGCCGAAGAGCAGCGAACCCGTGACCACGACCCAGCGGAAGTGCATCGCGCGGGACAGCGTGCCGTGCAGGGCGCCGCGGAAGGCCAGCTCCTCGGGGATCACGGTCTGCAGCGGAATGATCACCATCGAGGCGATGATCGCCGTCGAGAAGGTGGCGTAGCGGTCGTTGAGGAACAGCCCGCGCGTCACGGGGAGCAGGGCGCCGATCACGATCACCGCCGCCACCACGAACACCGCGGCGGCGGCGTACTTGGCGCCCGACCGCCAGTGCTCGCGCCCCAGCCCCAACTCGTGCCAGTCCAGCCCGCGGCGCCGGGCGATGCCGATGAGCAGCACCGCGGACACGGGAACGGCCAGCAGCGCGGCCCAGCTCCCGGTGAAGTGCGCGATGAGATTGGTGGCGACGAGCACCACGACGACCACGCCCACGTCGGCGATCGCGCGCGCCCCGGACACCGCGGAACGGAGGGCGGAATGATCGGCGGCGGTGGTCTGTGCAGTGCTCACCCCCTCCATGGTCCAGACCACCGGCGGTTCGCGCAACGGGTGTGAGCATCGCTAAGGTGACCACCCGTGACCAAGGACCGCATCGCGCAGGCCGACGGCGGTCTCGCCGGCGGGCTCCGCCGGGCGGCGCTACCGCTCTTCCTCGCGGCGGTGGGGGCCCGGATCGTGTGGATCCTCGCGGGCCGGCACAACTTCAACTTCGTGGACCTGCGGGTCTACTACGAGGCGGCGCGCCGCGTCACCGAGGGCGGGCTCTACGACTTCGCCCTCCGCGATTACACGCCCGACCAGCCGCTTCCGTTCACCTACCCGCCGTTCGCGGGCCTGTTCTTCTTCCCGCTGCGCTTCCTGCCCTTCCCGGTGGTCGCGGTCGGCTGGGTGGCACTCACCGCCGGGCTGCTCTTCCTGGTCATCCGCATGTGCCTGGCCATCCTCGCCGCGGGGCGCGGCGCACCGCCGCGCCTGGGCGACGTTCCGCGCGAGCTGCCCCTGCTCTGGACGGCCGGCGCGCTGTGGATCGACCCCGTCCGCACCAACCTGGACTACGGCCAGATCAACGTGGTCCTCATGACCTTCGGCGTGTGGGCCGCCTACCTCGTGGCCCGGACCGCCCCCGGTCCGGCGCTCGCGCTCAGGCCGGGCCGGGTCGACGGTGCCTCGGGCCTCCTGATCGGGCTCGCGGCCGGCGTCAAGCTCACCCCCGCCGTGGGCGGACTGTTCCTGCTCGCCCGCGGCCGCGTCTGGGCCGCGGTCTGCTCCGCGGTGACCTTCGGCGCGACCGTCGGGGTCAGCTACCTGCTGCTGCCCGCCGAGACGCGCCGCTACTTCACGGTGCTGCTCGGCGACACCGGGCCGATCGGCGATCCCGCCAAGCCCGACAACCAGGCGGTGCGCGGCGCGGTGTCCCGGTTCGTGGGCCACGACGTGGGGACGGGCGTCGCTTGGCTCGTCGCGGTGGCCGTCGCGGCCGTGCTGCTGTTCGCAGCGTGGTGGGTCGTCCGTCGCGGCGACGCCCTGATCACGCTCGTCCTGGTCCAGCTGCTGGGGCTGCTGGGGTCGCCGATCTCGTGGATCCACCACTTCGTCTGGGTCGTGCCGCTGCTCATCTGGGTGGTGCACGGTCCGCTCGGCCGCGCCGGCGGTGCGGGCTACACCGCCCCCGGTGCCGCGTACACCCGCTGGTCGACGGCGCTCGCAGTCGCCGTCGCCGCGATGTACTACCTCGGGGTGCACTACACCGACGACCTGCTCAAGCTCGGGGGGCTGCACGACGGGATCGTGCGCGCCGTCCTCCTCGCCGAAGGGGTGCTCGCCGCCCTCGGCCTGGTCGCGCTGATCCTCGCGCAGCGCGGACGCCTACGGGCCGTACTCTGAGCGGATGACCAACCTCGGCCGTCTCGGCCTTGCGATCCTGACTGCGACGACCCTGGCGACCAGTGCCTGCGCGACGTCGACGGCACCGTCGGGCCCGAGCGACGCACCGTCGGCCACCGGAACCGTCACCCTGGTGACGCACTCGAGCTTCCACCTGCCCGAGAACGTGCTCGCCGACTTCACCAAGCAGACCGGGCTGAAGATCAAGACCGTCGAGCTCGGCGACGGCGGCGAGCTGGCCACCAAGCTGTCGCTGACCCCGGGGAACCCGCCCGGCGATGTCGCCTTCGGCGTGGACAACACCTACGCCGCGCGACCCGTGCGCGCGGGGGTGTTCGACGAGTACGTCTCGCCCGCCGCGGCGAACGGCGCGCAGGAGTACGCGCTCGCCGGCATGCCGCAGCTGACGGCCGTCGACTTCGGCGACGTGTGCGTGAACCTCGATACCCGGTACTTCAAGGACAAGAACCTGCCCGAGCCGGCGACCTACCAGGACCTGGCGAGACCCGAGTACCGCGGGCTCACCGTGGTCGAGAACCCGGAGCTCGCGTCGCCGGGCATGGCCTTCCTGGCGGGCACCGTCGCGACCCTCGGCGAGGGCTGGCAGGACTACTGGCGTTCGCTGCGGGCCAACGATGTCGCCGTCGCGCCGAACTGGAGTACCGCCTACTCCACCGACTTCTCCGGATCGTCGGGCAAGGGCCCCAAGCCGATCGTCGTCTCGTACGCCAGCTCGCCCGCGGCCGAGGTCGGCAAGGACGGCTCCGCCCCGCCGACCAAGGCGCTGCTCGACACCTGCTTCCGGCAGGTCGAGTACGCGGGCGTGCTCCGCGGGACCAAGAATCCCGACGGTGCCCGCAAGCTGATCGACTTCCTGCTCTCGCCCGCGGCGCAGGCCACCATCCCGGACGAGATGTACGTCTACCCCGTGACCCGCGGCGTCGCGCTGCCGGAGGCCTGGGCCAAGTACGCGCCCGTCCCGCCGAAGGCCGCGACCCTGTCCGCCGAGCGGCTCGCCGACGAGCGCGACGGCTGGGTGCGGCAGTGGCGCCAGCTGATGGGGCGGTGATTCCTCCGTCGTTGCGGGGCGCCGTGACCTCGTCATCGCGCGGGCGGCTCGCGCTGCTGGCCGCCCCCCTGCTGTTCGTGGCGGTCCTGTTCGTCTGGCCCGTCGCCGCGATCATCGGCCGCGGTCTGTCGTCCGACGGGGTGTCCTTCCGGGAGGGATTCACCGGCGCGGGTGGGCTGGGCCTGGTCTGGTTCACCGTGTGGCAGGCCGCGGCGTCGACACTGCTCACCGTGATCCTCGGGCTGCCGCTGGCGTGGCTCACCGCGCGCGTGAGGTTCCGCGGGCAGTGGCTGGTCCGGGTACTGGTGACGGTGCCCTTCGTGCTCCCGACCGTCGTCGTCGGCGTCGCCTTCCGCACCATGTTCGCGCCCGGCGGCGGGCTCGGCTTCCTCGGCCTGTCGGAGACGGTGTGGGCGGTGCTGCTCGCGCACGCCTACTTCAACGTCTCCGTCGTCGCGCGGATCGTCGGCGGCGTGTGGTCGTCCGTCGACCCGCGCGCCGAACAGGCCGCGCGCACCCTCGGCGCGAGCCCGGCGCGCGCATTCCTCACGGCCACGGCGCCCGCGCTGCTCCCGGCGATCGCCTCGGCGGCGTCGGTGGTGTTCCTGTTCTGTGCGACCAGCTTCGGCATCGTCCTCGTGGTGGGCGGCAGCCGCCTGCGGACCCTTGAGACGGCGATGTACCAGGAGGTGGTCGGGGCCTTCGACCTGCGCACCGCCGCCCTGCTCGCGCTGGTCCAGATCGTGGTCGTGGTGCTCGCGGTGGCCGTGAGCGGGGCGCTGCGCGTGCGGGTCTCGCGACCCTCCTCGGCGGCGCGCCCGCAGCCCGCCCGGCCGCGCGGCGCGGCCCGGATCGGCGTGCTCCTCGGCGTACCGGTGGCCGTGGTGGCACTGCTCTTCCCCCTGGTCGCGCTCCTGCTCCGGTCGCTGCGCCCCGACCCGTCGGGCATCCTGAGCCTGGACGCCTACCGCCGGCTGACCGAGGACATCGGCGGGGTCGTGCCGATGAAGGCGATGGTCATGTCGCTGGTGACCGCGGCGCAGGCGGGCGCGATCGCACTCGTCGTGGGAACGCTGGCCGCGCTGGCCATCTCGCGTTCGCGCGGTGTGCTGAGCCGGCTGGCCGACGCGGTGGTGATGCTCCCGCTCGGTGTGAGTGCCGTGACCCTCGGCTTCGGCTACCTGCTGGCCCTGCAATCCCTTCCCGCGGTGCGCGAGTCGCCCGTGGTGCTGCCCTTCGTGCAGGCGCTCGTCGCGCTGCCGCTCGTGGTGCGCGTGCTGGTGCCCGCGCTCGCCGCGGTGGACCCGCGGCAGCGGCAGGCCGCGGCGGTGCTCGGCGCCTCCCCGCTGCGCGTGTTCACCTCCGTCGACCTCCCCGTCGTCGGGCGGTCCGTGGCCGTTGCCGCGGGTTTCGCGTACGTGGTTACGCTGGGGGAGTTCGGGGCGGCAGGCTTCCTGGTCCGGCCCGAGCAGATGACGCTGCCCGTGCTGATCGGCCGCATCTCCGGTCGCCCGGGGTGGGACAACGCCGCGCTGGCAGCGTCCTGCTCCGTGCTGCTCATCGCGGCGACGGTGCTGGTGATCGGGTTCGTCGAGGTACTCCGCCGGGACGACACCGCGAGAGCCGAGTTCTGACCGGGCGCCGGGGGCGCGCCGGGGATCCGTGAGAGGGGACGTCACGTGCTGACCATCGACCGCGTCAGCGTGCGGTACGGCGCCGTGACGGCGGTGCGCGAGGTATCGCTCACCGTCGGGCACGTCGGCGCGGGGACCCGGACGCCGGACCTCGGCGCGACGGTGCCCGACACCGCCTCGTCGGTGACCGCGCTGCTCGGTCCGTCGGGCTGCGGTAAGTCGACGCTGCTGCGCGCCGTCGCCGGCCTGGAGCCGCTGGCCTCCGGCCGCATCCTGCTGGACGGAGCGGACCTGGCCCGGGTGCCCACGCACAAGCGCGGCTTCGGCATGGTCTTCCAGGACGGCCAGTTGTTCGGGCACCGGGACGTGGCGGGCAACATCCGCTACGGACTGCAGCGCCGCCACGTCCCGCGCGCCGAGGCCGATGCCCGGGTCGAGGAGCTGCTGGAGCTCGTCGGCCTGCCGGGCCTGGGGTCGCGCCCCGTCGGCGAGCTGTCCGGCGGTCAGCAGCAGCGTGTCGCGCTGGCCCGCGCGCTGGCCCCGCGCCCGCGCCTGCTGCTGCTGGACGAGCCGCTCTCGGCGTTGGACCGCCGGCTGCGCGATCGCCTCGTCGGCGACCTGCGCCGGATCCTCCGCGAGACCGCCACACCCGCACTGATCGTGACCCACGACCACGACGAGGCGGTGGAGCTCGCCGATACCGTCGCAGTGCTGGACGCCGGCGCCATCGCCCAGATCGACCGGCCCGCCCGGCTGTGGCGCCGCCCGCGCACCCCGGAGGTCGCGCGGTTCCTCGGCTACACGGTGCTGCTCGACGCACAGGTGGAGCGCCAGCAGGCGACGTGCGCGCTGGGGCAGGTCATCGTCGATTGCCCGGACGGACGGTTCCAGCTGGGGCTGCGCCCCGGCTCCGTCGTGCTCCAGGCGCACGGGGTCCCGGCCCGGGTGGTGGGGGCCGTCCCCACCGCAGACGGGGTGCGGATCACCGTCGGCGTCGACACCGACGACGGCGAGCTGCTGGTCGAGGCGCTCGGCGACACCGCGCCCGCCGAGGGGGAGATCGTGCGCGTCGCGCTCAACCCGCGGCGCGTCGCCGTGATCGGATGAGGTGGTGACGACCTCCGCGCCGACCGACGTGTTCAGTCCGCGGCAGGCGCGCGCCCTCACGGCGATCGCCGACACGCTCGTCCCGGGGTGGGACGGTGTGCCGGGCGCGCGTGACATCGACATCGTCGCGTCGGTCTCCCGCGCCGCCGCGCACAAGATGCTGCCGCGTGAGCTGCGCGAGCTCAAGATCTTCCTCGACCTGTGGGACACGCGCGGGATGGGCCTGGTCAGCGGGTTGGGGCCGCGCCGGTTCTCCGCGCAGTCGCGGGCCCGGCGCGAGGAGGCGCTGTTCGGCTGGGGTGAGTCGCGTTCGCCCGCTCTCCGGTCGGTCTTCCAGGGGCTGCGGTCGCTGCTCATCGGCTCGTACTACATCGCCCCAGGGGCTGCCGCCGCCCGCGCCGCGATCGGTTATCCCGAGGCGCCGGGCCCGCTCGTCGATGCGCCGGAGCGTTCCCTGCGGCCGCTGGCGCTGCCCGCCGCCGGTGCCGACCTCACCGCCGATGTCGTCGTCGTCGGCTCCGGCGCCGGCGGCGGGACGGCCGCCGCGGTGCTCGCGGCCGCGGGCCTGGACGTGCTGGTCCTGGAGAAGGGCGGCTACCACGACGACCGCGACTTCGGCGCCGGCGAACTCGACGCGTTGACCACCTTGTACGCGGGTGCTCCCGCGCTCTCGGCGGAGGGGCAGTTCTCGTCGCTCATGGCCGGTGGGACCCTCGGCGGCGGGACCGTCGTGAACTGGTCGACCTCCTTCGCGACGCCCGAGCACGTGCGCGCCGAATGGGCCGCGCACGGCGCCCGGCAGTTCGCCGGCGACGAGTTCAGCCGCGCGCTCGACGCGGTGCAGCGCCGCCTGGGCGTGAACACCGACCACGGCCGTGCCTCCTCGCGCGACGCGATCCTCGAGCGGGGCCTGACCGCCCTCGGTTGGCACTGCGAGGCGATGCCGCGCAACGTGCTCGGCTGCGATCAGGGTGTCGAGTGCGGGCGCTGCGGCTACGGCTGCCGGATCGGCGCCAAGCAGTCCACCGTCAAGACCTGGCTGCGCGACGCCGCCGCCGACGGCGCCCGGATCGCCGTGGGCGTCGAGGTGCGGCGGGTGATCGTGGAACGGGGACGCGCGACCGGCGTCGAGGCGATCGGGCCCGACGGTGCCCCGGTCACCGTCGCCGCACGGGCCGTCGTGGTCGCGGCCGGCTCGCTCCAGACCCCGCCGCTGCTGCGGCGCTCCGGCCTGCGCAACGAGCGGATCGGCGAGAACCTGCGGCTGCACCCCGTGACCGCTGTCGCCGGGGTCTTCGACGAGGACGTCCGCCCCTGGGAGGGCGGACTGCAGACCCGCTACTCGACGGAGCACGCCGACCTCGACGGCGCCGGCTACGGCGTCATCTACGAGACCGGGCCGGCGAGCCCCGGCGCGATCACCCTGTTCCAGCCCTGGCAGTCCGCGGCGCGGCACGCGGCGGACATGCGCGCGCTGCGGCACACCGTCCAGGTGGGCGTCATCGTCCGCGACGCCGGTAGCGGGCGGGTCACCGTCGGACGCGACGGTGAGCCCGTCGTGCGCTACCGCCTCGGCGATCACGACGCCGCGCACATGCAGCGCGGAGTGGTGGGTGCGGCGGAGATCCTCGCCGCCGCCGGCGCCCGGTCGGTGCGCAGCTCGCACCAGAACCGGGTCGACGCACACCTGCCCGGGTCGCTCGAGGGCTTCGCGGCCGCGGCGCGGCGGGAGGGCTACGGCCCGGCCCGGTGCATGATGATCGCGCTCCACATCATGGGCACGGCCGCGATGGGCGGCGGTCGCGACACGTCGGCGACCGACCCCGACGGCGCGACCTGGGAGGTGCCCAACCTGATCGTCGCGGATGCGTCGTGCTTCCCGACGCCCAGCGGCGTGAACCCGATGATCTCCATCGAAGCCATCGCCCACATGAACGCCTCCCGCCTCGCCGCGCGCCTGACCTGACGGTCCGCCGGTTCGACGGTGCGCGGCGGCCTCACGGCCGGGGCGTCGTGCTGCCCGGGAGGTACCAATCGGGCAGGGGGCCGGGGCGCAGGGTCGTCGCGTCGTCGGGCCGGGTGAGCGTGAAGACGGCGCGCTGGATGCGGGGGATCCGGTCCATATCGTCCGCGATGGTGGCGAGCCGCGCCGCGACCTGCGACTCCGGGAGGTCGCCCTCGAGGTCGACGGCGGCGACGAGGAACAGCCGATCGGCGCCCACCCATTCCATGTGCAGGAAGCTCACCTGCTTGATGTCCGGGTGCGCGAGCAGCGCCGCGAGCATGCGGTTGCGGGCCAGGGGCGTCGCCTCCTCGCCCGTGAGGAAGTCCATGTTGCGCAGGATCAGGAAGACGGCGACGAAGCCGAGCAGGACCCCGACGGCGATCGACCCGATCGCGTCCCACATCGGGTTCCCGGTGATCTGGTGCAGGGCCAATGCGGTCGCGGCGATGACGATGCCGATCAACGCGCTCAGATCCTCCGCGAACACCGAGCGCAGCACCGGGTTGGAGGTGATCCGCACGTAGCGCAGCGGATGCATCATGCGCTCCTTCGCGCCGGCCCTGGTCTGTCGCAGCGCCTGGAGGAAGGACGTGCCCTCCAGCACGAACGCGATGGCGAGCACCGCGTAGGCCCAGCCGTAGTCCGAGGTCTCCTCGGGCGCGGCCAGCGCCGAGATGCCGTGCCACACCGACACCGCCGCGCCGACGCTGAACAGGCCGAACGCCGCGAACATCGACCAGACGTAGCCGGACCGGCCGTACCCGAACGGGTGGGACGGGTCCGCGGGCTTCGCGGCGCGGCGCGCGCCGATGAGCAGGAAGATCTCGTTGCCCGTGTCGGCCCACGAGTGCGCCGCCTCGGCGACCATCGCCGCCGAACCGGTGACCACCGCCGCGACGGACTTCGCCACCGCGATCAGCACGTTGGCACCGAACGCGATGAGCACCGTCAGGAGGCTCTCGTCCTGGGACCCGTCCTGCGCGTCGTCACCCATGCTGCAGATCGTAGGCCCGCGGACGACCCGCGCCGGGCATGATGGTGCTCATGGGTGCATTCGATCCGTACGTCGCGGCCGACAGTCGCTACGAGCGCGTTCCGTACCGTCGCGTGGGGGAGTCGGGGCTCAGACTCCCGGCCGTCTCGCTCGGCCTGTGGCACAACTTCGGGGACGACAAGCCGCTGCAGACCCAGCGCGACATCCTGCGGCGGGCGTTCGATCTGGGCGTGAACCACTTCGACCTGGCGAACAACTACGGGCCGCCGCCCGGCAGTGCCGAGCGCAACTTCGGCACCCTGCTCGCCGAGGACTTCCGGCCCTACCGGGACGAGCTGATCATCTCGTCGAAGGCGGGGTGGGACATGTGGCCGGGGCCGTACGGATTCGGCGGGTCGCGCAAGTACCTGTTGGCCTCGCTGGACCAGTCGCTGCGGCGCATGGGCCTGGACTACGTGGACGTCTTCTACAGCCACCGGCCGGATCCCGAGACGCCGCTCGAGGAGACCATGGGCGCACTGCACCACGCCGTGACCTCGGGACGGGCTCTGTACGTGGGTATTTCGTCGTACAGCGCGTCGCTCACGGCCCGCGCGCAGGAGATCATGCGCGACCTCGGCACCCCGCTGCTCATCCATCAGCCCTCGTACTCGATGCTCAACCGCTGGGTCGAGCGCGGCGAGGAAGCCGCGGAGGCCACCGGAGCATCGCTGCTCGAGACCGCCGCCGCCGAGGGGATGGGCGTGATCGCCTTCTCCCCGCTCGCGCAGGGCCTGCTCACGAACCGCTACCTCGGTGGCGTGCCGGAGGATTCGCGCGGGGCCGCCGGCAAGAGCCTGTCCGGCGGGATGCTCTCCGAGGAGAACCTGGCGCGGGTGCGCGGACTCGCCGACATCGCCGCGGCGCGCGGACAGACGCTCGCGCAGATGGCCATCGCCTGGGTGCTTCGCGCGCCGGCGGTGACCTCCGCGCTCATCGGTGCGTCCAGCGTGGCGCAGCTCGAGGACAGTGTCGGTGCGGTGGCGAACCTCGACTTCTCCTCCGCCGAGCTCGCCGCGATCGACGAGTTCGCCGTGGACGGTGGCGTGAACATCTGGTGGGGAGCCACCGAATCGACGTCGTGACCACCGCCAGGACCGGCGCCGCCGGGCGGGTGTACGCGGGCGCCGACGCCCGTACCCGGCACGCCGAGCGGCTCGCCCGGCTCGAGGACGCCGGGCTGGAGCTGTTCGCCACCGTCGGGTACCAGCAGACGACGGTCGCGGACGTCTGTGAGCGCGCGAAGGTCTCGCGGCGCCACTTCTACGAGCAGTTCGCCGACCGCGAGGCGCTCCTGCGGCACCTCTACACCGGCGTCCACGACCGTGGGCGCGCCGCCGTCGCCGCGGCCCTGGCCGACGGTGCCCCCGCCGCGGGCACCGGCGACGGGGCTGTCGCGTCGCTGGTCGCGACGGGCCTGACCGCGTACATCGACGCGGTGCTCGCCGACCCGCGGGGACTGCGGGTGGCCTTCGTCGAGGTCGTGGGCGTGAGCTCCGAGCTGGAGGCCTTCCGGCTGGCCAACCGCGACCTGTGGGCGCAGACCATCCGGTCGGCGGCGGAGGCCGCCGGGGCGCCGCCCGTGGCGCCGTGGGTGCACGCGGCCTTCATCCCCTCGGTCAACGAGTTCCTGATGGCCTGGTGGCTGCACGCGGACGAGCGCGCCGACCCCGCGGAGCTGGTGCGCGTCCTGACCTCCGTGCTGGTGAACCTTCTGGTGACGGCACCGTCGGACAGGAACTGACCGCATTCCGCACTAGCCTGGCGGGGTGCCCACCACCGCCGTTCCGGTCCTGCCCTGCGTCGACCCCGAGGCCACTCGCGAGTTCTACACCGCCCTCGGATTCGAGTGCACCGGCTACCAGGTCCGCCCGTACCTCTACCTCGCGTTCACGCGCGACGGTGCGGACGTCCACTTCGCGCGGTTCGCCCGCGACGCCGACGACACCGGGATCTGCCTGCTGCTGGTCGACGACGTGGCCGCCGAGCACGCCGCGTTCAAGGCCGCGATCAAGGGACTCCTCGGAAAGGTGCCCGCCTCGGGGGAGCCGCGGCTGACCCGGTTCCGCCCCGGCGCCTCCCGGTTCACCCTCGTCGACCCGTCGGGCAACCAGCTGCTGATCATCCGCAAGGACGAGGAGGAGTTCGAGTACGGCGGCTCTCAGGAGCTGTCCGGCCTCGCCAAGGCGCTCGATAACGCCCGCATCCTCAGCGGCTTCAAGGGCGACGACGCCGCGGCCTATCGGGCGTTGACCTCGGCGCTGCGGCGCCCGAAGGAGGGCGACACGGATGCCGACCGCGCCTTCGCCCTGGCCTTCCTGCTCGAGCTCGCGCCGGCGGCGGGCCGCGACGCGGACGTGCCGGGCCTGGTGGGGGAGCTGCGAGCACTGCCGGTGACCCCCGAGGAGCTCGACCGCGCCGTCGCGACCGCCGCCGATCCGGGTGCGCTGCGACAGCTGCTGGATCAGGCGGACTAGGCCGCCCGTGTGCGATTCGGGTTGTCGCGCACGGTTTTCAGGGACTTCTTGAGGTCCTTCTTGGAGGCGCCGTCCGCGGCCAGGCGGTTGAGCTTGTGGATCACCACGGGGCACTTCATGCACCGCGTCGTCTTGCGGCAGCACTTCTTCTTGGGCTTGCTGCCCACGAGTTCGTGCGCCTTGGTCTTACTCACGTGAATAGGTTAGCGCAACCTAACGAGAACTTGTCAATCGTCACATCCGCCGGCGGCGATTCGGGCCGGACCGCCTGTTCCCCGTAAACTGGTATCGACCAGGCGTGTCCGCACGCCCCTTTTTCGTGTCCGCGAGACGCGCTCCGCCAAGACGGGGCCTCCCGTGTGCGCGGACGCCAACCGCAGGAGAACCCTTGTGAGCCAGCCCAGCTTCCGCAACGTCGCCATCGTCGCGCACGTCGACCACGGGAAGACCACCCTCGTCGATGCGATGCTGCGGCAGTCCGGCGTCTTCGGTGAGCGCGCCGAGCTCGTCGACCGCGTGATGGACTCGGGCGACCTCGAGAAGGAGAAGGGCATCACGATCCTGGCGAAGAACACGGCCGTGCACCGTGTGAACGCCGACGGCACCACCACCGTCATCAACGTGATCGACACCCCCGGCCACGCCGACTTCGGCGGTGAGGTCGAGCGCGGCCTGTCGATGGTCGACGGCGTCGTCCTGCTCGTGGACGCCTCCGAGGGCCCGCTGCCCCAGACCCGCTTCGTGCTGCGCAAGGCGCTCGCCGCCTCGCTGCCCGTGATCCTGGTGGTCAACAAGACCGACCGCCCCGATGCCCGGATCGAGGAGGTCGTCACCGAGGCGCAGGACCTCCTGCTCGACCTCGCGTCCGACCTGTCCGACGAGGCGGCCGAGGCCGCTGAGCTGGCGCTCGGGCTCCCCGTGATCTACGCCTCCGGCCGTGAGGGCAAGGCGTCGACCACCGCGCCCGCCAACGGCGAGGTCCCTGATGCCGAGAACCTCGACGAGCTCTTCGAGATCCTGCACGATCACATCCCCGCGCCCAAGGGCGACGCCGCGGCGCCGTTGCAGGCGCACGTGACCAACCTCGACGCGTCGGCCTTCCTCGGTCGCCTCGCCCTGGTCCGCATCCACAACGGCACCCTGCGCAAGGGCCAGACCGTGGCGTGGATGCGCGAGGTCGACGGCGAGCCCGTCGTCACCAATGCCAAGGTCACCGAGCTGCTGGCCACCGAGGGCGTCGAGCGCAAGCCCGCCGAGGAGGCCGTCGCCGGCGACATCGTGGCCGTCGCGGGCTTCCCGGAGATCATGATCGGCGACACCCTCGCCGATCTGGACAACCCCGTCGCGCTGCCGCGCATCACCGTCGACCAGCCGGCCATCTCGGTCACGATCGGCACCAACACCAGCCCGCTCGTCGGCAAGGTCTCGGGCCACAAGCTGACCGCCCGCATGGTCAAGTCGCGCCTCGACTCCGAGCTCATCGGCAATGTCTCGCTCAAGGTCCTCGACATCGGCAAGCCCGACCAGTGGGAGGTGCAGGGCCGCGGCGAGCTGGCGCTGGCCATCCTCGTCGAGCAGATGCGGCGCGAGGGCTTCGAGCTCACCGTCGGCAAGCCGCAGGTGGTCACCCGCAAGGTCGACGGCAAGGTGCACGAGCCCTTCGAGCACCTGACCATCGACGTCCCCGAGGAGTACCTCGGCTCGGTCACCCAGCTGCTCGCGAACCGTCGCGGCCGCATGGAGACCATGGCCAACCAGGGCACCGGTTGGGTCCGCATGGAGTTCGTCGTCCCGTCGCGCGGCCTGATCGGCTTCCGCACCGACTTCCTCACCGAGACCCGCGGCACCGGCATCGCGAACGCCGTCTTCCACGAGTACGCGCCGTGGGCCGGCGAGATCCGTGCCCGCCACACCGGCTCGCTGGTCTCGGACCGCCAGGGCAGCGTGACCCCGTTCGCCATGATCCAGCTGGCCGACCGCGGCACCTTCTTCGTCGAGCCGGGCGCCGACACCTACGAGGGCATGGTCGTGGGCATCAACCCCCGCGCCGAGGACCTCGACATCAACGTCACCAAGGAGAAGAAGCTGACCAACATGCGTCAGTCCTCCGCCGACGTGATGGAGACCCTCGCCAAGCCCATCAAGCTCGAGCTCGAGGCCGCCATGGAGTTCTGCGCGGGCGACGAGTGCGTCGAGGTCACGCCCGAGGTCGTTCGGGTGCGTAAGGTGCACTTGAACGCCACCGAGCGCGCCCGTGAGCGGTCGCGCGCCAAGTCGCGAGACCAGTCCGCGGGCTAGGCCGCGGGGCCGCCTCCCCGGAGGACATCCGGGGCCGGCGGCGGTCACACGGCCCGACGGTGACCCGTTCGGGCGGGAACGACAGCGAGCGAAGGAGGCGCGGTGCGGCGGAGGTCCCTGGGGCTGGCGGTGTCGTCGGCCCTCCTGGCGGCGACCCTCACCGCGTGCGTCGCCGACCCGCCCCCGGCCGTCCCGGGGTCGGAGACCTCCGCGCCGCCGCAGGTTCCCACGACGACCGGCACCACCGTGCAGGTCGCGATCGACGGCCTGGGGGCGGGGTTCAACCCGCACCTGGCGTCGAACTCGTCCGCCGCGGCGCGGGCGCTGGCGGCGATGACGCTACCCAGCGTGTTCCGGGAGGCACAGGCCCCGGACGGCAGGGTGACGCTCACACAGAACACCGATCTGATCCCGACCATCGAGCAGCCGGCGCCTCTGCAGATCGCCTACACCATCCGGCAGGACGCGCAGTGGTCCGACGGTGCGCCGATCGCCGCGGAGGACTTCGTCTACCTGTGGCAGTCGATGATCACCGCCCCCGACACCGTCGGCTCGGCCCCCTATCGGCAGATCGAATCGGTCGCCTCCGGCGCCGGCGGCAAGCGGGTCATCGTCACGCTCAAGGCGCCCCTGCCGGGGTGGCGGACGCTGTTCCAGAATCTGCTGCCCAGCCACCTCGTCAAGGGCTCGCCCGGCGGTTTCAACGGCGCGATGCGCGAGAAGATCCCGGCGTCCGGCGCGGGCTACCTGGTCAAGAAGGTCGACGTCGCGCGGGACGAGGTGACCCTCGAGCGCAACGACCGCTACTGGATGAAGCCCGCCCTCGTCGACCGCATCGTGCTGCGCAAGGGCGGCAGCGACACGCAGCTCGCCAACTCGGTGCGCACCGGCGACGTGCAGGTCGTCTCGGTGCACGGCGGACCGTCGTTGTTGGCCCAGCTGACCTCGATCTACCAGGTCCGCGCGATCGAGCAGGTCGACCCGCGCGTGCTGTCCCTGACACTGAACACCCGGTCGAAGTTCCTCACCGATGTCGCGGTGCGGCGCGCCCTGCTCGACGCGGTCAACGTCGACCTGCTCACCACGGTCGGCTCCGGGGGCGACACGGTCCGGCCCGCCCGCGCGCAGGTGCTGGCACCGTCGGACCCGGGGTACGCGCCGACCATGCCGCCCCGGCCCCCGGCGGCCGAGGCCAAGGCCAAGCTGGAGAAGGCCCTCGCGGCGGCGGGCTATTCGCTGCAGACCGCGCCGATCCCGCCGAGCCAGAGCGTGCCGCCCACGCCGCCCCCGCCCACCGGCACCGCGGACCCGTCCACGAGCGCGGATCCCTCCGCGCTGCCGGTTCCGCCGTCCCCGTCGCCGGGGGAGAGCGTGCAGCAGTACGTGCGTGACGGGGTGCCGATGTTCCTGCGGATCGGCGTTCCGCAGGGCAATGTCCCCGCGTTCGCGGTGGCCAGCAATGCCACCGACCAGTTGCGCGCGATGGGCGTGTTCGCGTCCGTCGTCGCGCTGGACCCGCAGGTGGTGGCCGGGACGGCCCTGCTCGACGGGGCCGTCGACGCGGTCGTCGGCTGGTCGGGGACCGGCCCGACGCCCGTCGAGCGGTTCGCGGCCCGCGTCGCCTGCCCCGCCCCGCCCTCGCAGGATTCCGGGCGCGCCGCTACCACGACCCCCGCCGCGCCGAATCCCGAGAACGACCCCGCCGCGACCACGGTCGGCGGCAACCTGGCCGGCCTGTGCGACGCCGACCTGCAGGACCTGGCCCACGCGGGCCTGCGCGGCGACGCCCTCGACCTCGGTGCGATCGACGCCGACCTGTGGTCCCGCGCCACGGTCCTGCCGATCCTGCAGGACGTCACCCTCTCGGCCGTGGGCCCGACGGTGCAGGGGGTCACTCTCGAGGGACCGCCGCAGGACGGCGTGTTCAGCGGTGTCGAAGGGTGGGCCCGCAAGTGACGACGCCCGACGCCGCACCGCACCGGCTGCTGCTGGTGCACGCGCATCCCGACGACGAGACCATCACCACCGGCGGCACGATCGCCCGCTACCTGGCCGAGGGCGCCGAGGTCACGGTCGTGACCTGCACGCTGGGCGACGAGGGCGAGGTCATGGAGCCGCGGTTCGCGCAGCTGACCTCCGACAACGCCGACCAGCTGGGCGGATACCGGATCGGCGAGCTGACCGCGGCGCTCGCGGCGCTCAGCGACCCGTCGGGGCCCGTGCTGCGGCCGCTGTTCCTGGGCGGCATGGGGCGCTGGCGCGACTCCGGCATGGCGGGGACACCCGCGGCGGCGCACCCGCGCGCCTTCGCGACCGCCGTCGCGACCGGGCGGCCCGACGGTGGCCCGGTGGCGGCGCTCGTGCGGGTACTCCGGGAACGGCGGCCGCAGGTCGTCGTGACCTACGACGAGGTCGGCGGCTACGGCCACCCCGACCACATCGCCGCGCACGCGGTGACGCACGCGGCGGTCGAGGCGGCTGCGGATCCGTCGCTGCCGGGCGAGCCCTGGCGGGTCGAGAAGCTGTACTGGACGGTGACGGCCCGCGGCGACCTCGACGCCGGGCTGGACGCGCTGCACGACGCGGCGCTGCCCGCGGACTGGCGCGTGGCCGCCCCCGACGAGCTGCCCGCCCACGACGACGCCGAGGTCACGACCCGGATCGACGTGGCCGCCGTCGCCGATCGCAGGGCGGCCGCGCTGCGGGCGCACGAGACGCAGCTGGCGGTGGACCCGACGGGCACCGCGTTCGCCCTCACCAACCGGATCGCGCAGCCGGTGTTCGGCGAGGAGTCCTTCGTGCTCGCCCGTGGCACCGCGGCGCCGGGACCGGACGGCATCGAGCGCGACCTGTTCGCGGGGATCGCCTGATGGCGCCGCTGGACCGCGCGCTGCTCGGCGTGGCGGCGCTCGGCGGCGCCGTCTGCGCCGTGGGGGCCACGATGTACCTGTACACCTACGCGGGGTCCGTGCCGCTGCCCCTGTCGGCGGTGGTATTCGGCGCGTTCCTGTCGCTGCTCTCGGTCGCGGCGCGCCGACTCGGGGGAGAGTCCTTCCACGCCGCGCTTCCCGTGATCGCCTTCCTCGTGGTGATCGTCGCGTTCCTGCTGGGTGGGCCCGGGAACAGCACCGTCTTCTACGACTGGCGGCTGCTCCTGGTCGTCCTTTGTGGAATCGGAATGCCGGTAGTCTCCGGATACCTGGCATCATCGGAGAAGTGACGGACGCTGACACGCCGACCCCCGCCCTGCTGCCGATGCCCTCGGTACGCCAGCAGACGGCCGAGCCGCGCACACCCGATTCCCCCGAGCCCTACGTGCCGACCGCGTCGGCGATGCGCCGCGCGCTGCGTCGTGCACGCGACGGCGCCGTGCTCAATGTCGACGAGGCCCAGGTCCTCCTCGCCGCCCGCGGCGACGACCTCGACGACCTGTGTCGCTCCGCCGCGCGGGTGCGTGATGCGGGCCTGCGGGAGGCGGGCCTGATCGGGGCCGACGGTGCGCTGCAGGTCACCTATTCCAAGAAGGTCTTCATCCCCATCACGCGGCTGTGCCGCGACCGGTGCCACTACTGCACCTTCGTGACGGTCCCGGGCAAGCTCGCCGCCGAGGGCCATGGCGCCTACATGGAGCCCGATGAGATCCTCGAGGTCGCGCGTCGTGGTGCCGAACTGGGCTGCCACGAGGCCCTGTTCACCCTGGGCGACCGACCCGAGGACCGCTGGGAGGCGGCGCGGACCTGGCTCGACGAGCGCGGCTACGACTCCACGCTGGACTACGTCCGCGCCATGGCGATCCGGGTGCTGGAGGAGACGGGCCTGCTCCCGCACCTCAACCCGGGCGTCATGAGCTGGGAGGAGCTCTCGCGGCTCAAGCCCGTCGCGCCGTCGATGGGGATGATGCTCGAGACCACCTCCGAGCGGCTGTTCACGGAGAAGGGACAGCCGCACTACGGCTCGCCCGACAAGGACCCCGCGGTGCGCCTGCGCACGCTCACGGACGCCGGCCGGCTGTCGGTGCCCTTCACGACGGGGCTGCTCATCGGCATCGGCGAGGACGAGCGCGAGCGCGCCGAGTCGATCATGGCCATCCGCAAGGCGCACAAGGCCTTCGGCCACGTGCAGGAGGTCATCATCCAGAACTTCCGCGCTAAGCCGGACACCGCGATGCGGTCGGCCCTGGACGCGGACCTCGAGGTCTACCGCGCGGCGATCGCCGTGACCCGGATGGTGCTGGGGCCCGCGATGCGCGTGCAGGCGCCGCCGAACCTCGTCTCCGCGGACGAGTGCCGACTGCTGCTCGAGGCGGGCGTGGACGACTGGGGCGGCGTCTCGCCGCTCACCCCGGACCACGTCAACCCCGAGCGGCCCTGGCCGGACCTGGACGCGCTGGCGCAGATCACCGCCGCGGCGGGTTTCGAACTGCGGCAGCGACTCACGGCGCAGCCGAAGTACGTGCGGGCGGGCAACCCGTGGATCGACCCGCGAGTGGCGCCGCACGTGGCCGCCCTCGCGGACCCGGGGACCGGCCTGGCGAACCCGGACGCGATGCCCGTCGGCCTGCCCTGGCAGGAGCCGGACGAGGAGTGGGCGTCGTCGGGCCGCACCGATCTCAACACGGCGATCGACATCGACGGGCGCAACACCGACACGCGCTCGGACCTCGGGTCGGCGTTCGGCGATTGGGAGTCGGTGCGCGAGCAGGTCCTGTCGCTGTCGGCGCCGGAGAAGGTCGAGTCGGACGTGCTGTCGGCGCTGCGTGCGGCCGAGAAGAACCCGAGCGGGCTCTCGGACGACCAGTACCGTGCGCTCGCGTACGCCGACGGTGACGGACTGGAAGCGCTGGTGGCCCTGGCGGATCAGCTCCGCAAGGACGCGGTCGGCGAGGTGGTGACCTATGTCGTCAACCGGAACATCAACTTCACCAACATCTGTTACACAGGCTGCCGGTTCTGCGCCTTCGCGCAGCGCAAGGGCGACGCCGATGCCTTCACGCTGTCCATGAAGGAGGTCGCCGACCGCGCCGAGGAGGCGTGGCAGGTGGGCGCCACCGAGGTCTGCATGCAGGGCGGCATCGATCCGGACCTGCCCGCCACGGGCTACGCCGACCTGGTGCGCGCCGTCAAGGACCGCGTGCCCGGGATGCACGTGCACGCCTTCAGTCCGATGGAGATCGTCAACGGTGCCGCGCACTCGGGCCAGTCGGTGCGGGACTGGCTGATCGGGCTCCGCGAGGCGGGCCTGGACACCATCCCCGGCACCGCCGCGGAGATCCTCGACGACGAGGTGCGATGGGTGCTCACCAAGGGCAAGCTGCCCACCTCCGCGTGGATCGACGTGGTCACCACCGCGCACGAGGTGGGGATCCGGTCCAGCTCGACGATGATGTACGGCCACGTCGACAACCCGTCGCACTGGGTCACGCACCTGAACGTGCTGCGCGACATCCAGGACCGCACGGGCGGTTTCACCGAGTTCGTGCCGCTGCCCTTCGTGCACCAGAGCGCCCCGCTGTACCTCGCGGGCGCGGCGCGGCCGGGGCCGACCAAGCGCGACAACCGCGCCGTGCACGCGCTGGCGCGGGTCATGCTGCACGGCCGGATCGATCACATCCAGACCTCGTGGGTGAAACTGGGCGCGGCGGGCACCCAGGCGATGCTGCAGGGCGGCGCCAACGACCTGGGTGGCACGCTGATGGAGGAGACGATCTCGCGGATGGCGGGCTCGGCCCACGGATCGGAGAAGACGGTGGCGGAGCTGCACGCGATCGCGAACGGGATCGGGCGACCCGCCCGGGAGCGCACCACCACGCATGCGCAGCGGGGTGCCGCGTGAACGCGCTGGAGCCGCGCGGCGGCGCCGTGACGGGCGAGGTGACGGATCTGGAGCTGGCCCGCACCGTCGGGGTGTTCGTGGCGGTGGCCCGTCCGGCGGTGGCCGGGGCGCGGTTCGTCTCGACGCTCGCCGGCCTGTCGCCCGTTCCGCTGGTCAACGACTACCTCAAGCGGGACGCGAACGGCCGGTCCCGGTGGTGGGTGATCCCCGTCGGCGCGGTGTCGACGGTGGCGGTGGCCTGGCCGGGCGCGCTCGGCGTCGTTGCGCGCCTGCTGCCGGTGCAGACCTACCTGGGCTTCGCCAACCAGACCCTGGTGGTCGTCGGTGTCGCGGGGGAGCACGGCGTCGATCAGGTGCCGGAGCAGATCGACCTCGTCGCACGGGTGCTCTCCCGTCGGCAGATCGACTCCCGCGCGCTGCTGGGTGACCGGCCCGGCTTCCAGGACCTCGTCCCCGTGCGCGAGAGCGCCGACAAGGTCCGCGGCGGCGTCTTCTCCGCGTTCGGCGCGGTCCGCGACGTGTTGCACACCGTGAGGTCCGCGCGGTCGGCCCTCGAATCCCGCCCACGCCCCGGCGGCGTCTTCGACACGATGGGCAAGCTGCCCGGCGTCGGTGCGGTGGCGGGCTACCTGGGCGAGTTCGCGACGCTGCGCGTCGTCGAGGCCCGCGCGTCCGACGGTGCCAAGATCCTCGGCCTGGAAGCCGTGTTCGCCGGTACCGCCGTCACCAGCGAGATCGCCGACCCGGAACCGGAGAACTGACGAGGGCGGACCGTCGGGCCCCGGTCAGGAGATGAGGCCGACGACGGTGGCGGAGATGAACGAGACCAGCGTGGCGCCGTAGAGCAGCTTGAGGCCGAACTTGGCGATCTGGTCGCCCTGCTCGGGGGCGAGCGACTTCGCGGCGCCGGCGATGATGCCGATCGAGCTGAAGTTCGCGAACGAGACCAGGAAGGTCTGGACGATCGCGGTGGCGCGCTCGCTCATCACCACGGCGCCGCCGGGGTTCTGCGGGGTGAACGAGAGCATGGCCACGAACTCGTTGCTGACGAGCTTGGTGGCCATGATCTGGCCCGCCTGCACGCTCTCGCCCCAGGGGACGCCCGTGAGCCAGGCCAGGGGCGCGAAGACATGGCCCAGCACGTCCTGGAAGGTCGTGCCGTTGAACACCCACGCGAACAGGCCGTTGATGAGCGCGAGCAGAGCGACGAAGCCGATCAGCATGGCGGCCACCGTGAGTGCGACCTTGGCGCCGTCCATGATGTACTCGCCGAGCATCTCGAAAAAGGACTGCTTCTTCTGCTCGGGCGCGGCGAAGACATCGTCCTCGGGTGCGATCTCGTACGGGTTGAGCAGCGAGACGACGATGAACGCGCCGAACAGGTTCAGCACGATCGCCGCGACGACGTACTTCGGCTGGATCATCACCATGTACGAGCCGACGATCGACATCGACACCGTCGACATCGCCGACGCGGAGAGCGTGTACAGGCGGTTCGGCGGCAGCGTCGGCAGGATCTTCTTGATCGCGATGAAGTTCTCGGACTGGCCGATGATCGCGGAGCTCACCGAGTTGAAGGACTCCAGCTTCGGCATGCCCGTGACCTTCGACAGCACCAGGCCGAGGTACTTGATGATCAGCGGCAGCAGCTTGATGAACTGCAGGATGCCGATCAGCGAGGAGATCACGATGATCGGCAGCAGCACGTTCATGAAGAACGGGCCGGCACCGTCGGGGTTCGTCTTGAAGTCGACGAGACCGCCGAAGACGAAGGTCGTGCCCTCGTGCGCGAACCCCAGGAGGTTCTTGAAGCCCCTGGAGAGTCCGTCGATCACGGTCTTGCCGATGGGGGTCTTGAGCATGATCAGGCCCAGCACGAACTGGATGACGAGCATGCCGAGGATGTACGGCGCCTTCTTCTTGAGCATGGCTGTGTTCCGCGTGGGCAGGTACGCGAGGAACAGGAAGACGAGCAATCCGAACACACCGACGATTACGTGCACGAGTGAATGAAATCACACTCCGGCAAGTTAGGCGATACTTCTTTGTGACAGGTTCCAACGGACCGGAATACTGTGCAGGAGAAGCAGTCGGTGCGAAGGAGATGACAGGTGACGTACACCATCGCAGAGCCCTGTGTGGATGTGCTCGACAAGGCATGTATCGAGGAGTGCCCGGTCGACTGTATCTACGAGGGCAACCGGATGCTGTACATCCAGCCCGACGAGTGCGTGGACTGCGGCGCCTGCGAGCCGGTGTGCCCGGTCGAGGCGATCTTCTACGAGGACGACGTGCCGGACGAGTGGGCCGAGTACGTGAGCGCGAACATCGATTTCTTCAACGAGATCGGTTCGCCCGGCGGTGCCGCGAAGCAGGGGAAGATCGACTACGACCACCCCTTCATCAAGGCGCTCCCGCCCATGAACACCGAGCACTGACGGGACTGCGCACATGAGTCGTCCGTCGCTGGCTTCACGGCTGCCGGACTTCCCGTGGGACACCCTCGCGGACGCGAGGGCCAAGGCCGCGGCGCATCCGGGCGGCATCGTCGACCTGTCGGTGGGCACGCCCGTCGATCCCGTCGCCGAACCGATCCGGCGGGCCCTGTACGAGGGCTCCGCGTTCCCCGGCTACCCGGCCACGATCGGCACTCCCGCGCTCCGGGAGGCGGCCGCGTCGGCGCTGAGCCGCAGGTACGGCACCGTCGCCCTGCCGGAGAACGCGATTCTGCCCGTGATCGGGACCAAGGAGGCCATCGCGCAGCTGCCCACGCAGCTGGCGCTCGGCGCGGACGACGTGGTCGTCATTCCGGAGGTCGCCTACCCGACCTACGAGGTGGGTGCCCTGCTCGCCGGGGCGCGGCCGGTGCGGGCCGACGGTACCGCCCAGCTCGGCCCGGAGCGGCCCGCGCTGGTGTTCGTGAACTCGCCGTCGAACCCGACCGGCAAGGTCCTGGGCGTCGACCACCTGCGCAAGGTCGTGCAGTGGGCGCGTGCGCGCGGCGCGATCGTCGCCTCGGACGAGTGCTACCTGGGCTTGGCCTGGGAGGCGGAGCCGGTCTCGATCCTCGACCCGCGGGTGTCCGACGGTGACCCGACCGGACTGATCGCGATCCACTCCTTGTCGAAGACCTCGAACCTGGCGTCGTACCGCGCGGGCTTCCTCGCGGGCGACCCGGCGCTCATCGCGGAGCTGGCGGCCGTGCGCAAGCACGCCGGCGCGATCCTGCCCTTCCCGGTGCAGGCCGCGATGACCTACGCCCTGTCGGTGGACGAGCACGAGGCGGAGCAGCGCGCCCGCTACGCCGCCCGCCGGGCGGTGCTGCTGGACGCGGTCCGTGGGGCGGGGTTCACCGTGGACCACTCCGAGGCCGGCCTGTACCTGTGGTCGACCCGCGGCGAGCCCTGCCGCGACACCGTGGACTGGCTCGCCGAGCGCGGCATCCTCGCCGCGCCGGGCGAGTTCTACGGCCCGCAGGGCGCGCAGCACGTCCGCATCGCGATGACCGCGACCGACGAGCGGATCGCCGCCGCCGCCGAACGCCTGGCCTGACCGGGATCAGCCGTCGAGCGCGATGTCCGACGGGTGGCCGGCCAGCGGCGTGATCTCCACGGTCATCCACTTGAACAGCGGTAGGCCCCAGAGGATCTCGTGCAGCCGCTCGTTGTCGGCGACATCGAAGATCGAGATGTTGGAGTACTGGCCGACGATGCGCCAGATGTGCACCCACTCGCCGCCGCGCTGCAGCTCCTGGCTGTAGGCCTTCTCGATCGCGATGGTCTCAGCCCGGACCGCCGGGTCCACGTCGTCGGGGATGGCGACGTCCATGCGTACCGCGTACAGCGCCATCAGCGGGTCTCCGGGTCGAGCACGAAGTCGTAGACCACGGTCTCGCCGTTGCCGTCCGCGGCGGGCTGCGGATCGAGCATCAGCTCGGGCTTGACGGCCGAGGCGATGTCGTCGTCGTTGTGCGCGTCGCCGGGGAAGTACAGCTGGGCGGTCAGCTGGTCCTTCCCGGGCGCGGACACCTTGAGGTGCAGATGGGCGGGGCGCCAGGCGTGCCAGCCGGCGGCGGAGATGAGCTTGCCGCAGGAGCCGTCGGTGGGGATCATGTACGGCGCCGGCCGGACGGTGGTGATCTCGAACCGCCCCTCGCCGTCGGCGACGACGGTGCCGCGCAGGTTCCACTCCGGGAGCCCGGGGGCGTACTGCGAGTAGAAGCCGTGCGCGTCGGCGTGCCAGATCTCGATCTTGGCGCCGGGCAGGGGCGCACCGTCGAGATCGCGGACCTGGCCCGCGAACAGCAGCGGAGTGCCCGCCTCGTCGGCGCGCTGCGGCAGGGTGCCCTTGCCGTTCTCACTGACCACGGGCGAGTCGGGCACGTAGTACGGGCCCTCGATGGTCCCCTTGTTGCCCTTGTGGTGTGCATTGTTGACGTCCTCGACGACGTGCTCGACCCACACGTCCAGGAACAGCGGCCACTCCCCGTCCTGGCCGACCCCGATCATCCACGACTTGAGGGCGTCGTACTCGGGGTAGGTCACCCGGTGGCGGCGGATCACATCGTGCACGGCGGTGAGCACCTCGGTGGCGAGCTGCGAGACGCGCTCTGGTGGGGTCTCGGCTGCGCCGCCCTGCTTGTTCAGGAACGCTGCGGTGGCGCCGGCTCCGGAATCGGCGGCCTTGGCATCGAATTCGGTGGTGGTCATGATCTTCTCCTCGGGTGGGCTGATGAAAGAAAGAGGCTGGGGGGACGGGCTGCTCACCCGTCCAGGCGGTAGTGCGCCAGCTTGTCGGGGTCGACGGTGACCCCGATGCCCGGTCCTGCGGGCGCGGCTAGCTCGCCGTCGACGATGCGCAGCGGCTCGGTGAGCAGGTCGTCGGCCATGTCCAGGAAGTTGGACAGCTCGCCGGCGCGGGCGCTGGTGGCGGCGTGGGCGGCGCCGAAGGCGACGGTGCAGGCGGTGCCGAGCTGGCCGTCGATCTGGTTGCCCATCACCACCTCCACGCCGAGCCCGGTCGCCAGGTGCAGGATCTCCTGCGAGCCGGTGAATCCCGTGCGGGCGGTCTTGATGGAGACGGCGGTGGCGCCGCCGCCGAGCAGCTCGCGGGTGACCTCCGCGGGCGTGGTCACGGATTCGTCGCCGACGAACGGGACGCGGCAGTTCGCCACCAGCCGGCGCCGGCCGAGCACGTCGTCGGCCGGACAGAGCTCCTCGGCGAGGGTGAGTCCGGCGTCGGCGAGCAGGTCGAGCGCGCGCAGCGATTCCGACGGTGTCCAGCCGCGGTTGCCGTCGATGTACAGCTCGGCCTTGTCGCCGAGGGTGTTCCGCAGGGCGCGGACCACGTCGACGTCGAGGTCGATCGGCCGGCGACCCACCTTCACCTTGAAGGTGGTGATGCCGTACCGGTCCCGGATGGCGGAGGCCTCCTGCGCCATCGCGGCGGGGGCGTCGAAGCCGAGCATGTGACACACGCGCATCCGGTCGGTGTGGCCGCCGAGAGCGCGGTGCACGGACGTGCCCCAGGCCTGTGCGAGCACGTCCCAGACGGCCATGTCGACGGCGGCCTTCGCCGCGGGATTGCCGACGGTGCGGTGCATCCGGGCATGCAGGGCCGAGCGCCGATCGGCGTCGAGTCCGACGAGCTGGGGTGCGAAGATCCCGTCGATGACGGCGACGATCCCGGCCTGGGTCTCCCCGTAGGTGAAGGGCCGCGGCGGCGCGTCGGCGTGGCCGATGAGTCCGCCCGCGGTGCGTACCCGAACGAGTACGTGGTCGGCGTGGGTGACCTCGCCGGAGGCGAACTTCAGTGGTTTGACGTAGGGGATCCGGTACGGGATCGCCTCGATGGCGGTGATGCGCAGGTCGGTCATGCCGCGGTCTTCCGGTCGTCGGTGAGGTCGGTCTCGCTCAGTGCCCTGAGGACGCGAGCGAGCAGGGGTGAGTCGTCGGCGGTGCGCCACGCGAGGGCCAGCTCGACGCTCTCGGTGTCGGGCAGGTCCACGAAGTGGACACCGGGGAGCTGGATGGAGTTGGCGGTGCGGGGGACCAGGGCGATCCCGAGCCCCGCCGCGACGAGGGCGAGCAGGGTGGAGGTCTGCGACACCTGGTGCGCGCGGCGCGGGGTGAAGCCCGCGGCGGCGCAGGTGCGGACCACGGCACCGTCGACGACCGAGCCGGTGTCCGCCGGGCCCGCCGGCGGGTTGCTCGCGATCCGCGATTCAGTGATACGCTATAGCAAAGATGATCGAGGTTCAGCTGCGCTTGAGGGGGCGAAGATGAGATTCACAAGAATGCGAATCGCGCTGATGTCGGCGCTCGGCCTCGCCGTCGTGTTGTGCGGTGTGGGACTGTGGATCGTCGAATCACACCTGGTATCGACGGATCCGGACTGCGACGGCGCGCACTCGTCCCGCGCGGTGCCCGGCGTGCTCGTCGCGGTCGACGATCACGTATCGCTCGGCGTCCACGACACCATGCTGTCGTGGATGGGCTGTGGCACGCCCGCCCCGTCACGCGTCTCCGCGAAATAGTCTTCACTGGGCGGGGGCGGAGAACGGCGGCCGACGAGTGTCGGCCGCCGTTCTCCGCTTTCGGGCGTCAGTTCTTGTGCAGGGCGGCGTTGAGCTCCACGCCCTCGCTCTTCCACGGCACGACCTCGACGGCGCCGGTCACGGAGTTGCGGCGGAACAACAGGTTGCTCCGGCCGGCCAGCTCGCGGGCCTTGACCTGTGTCCCGTCCGGCGCGGTGACCTTGGTGCCCGCGGTCAGGTAGAGGCCCGCCTCGAGCACGCAGTCGTCGCCGAGCGGGATGCCCAGGCCGGAGTTCGCGCCGAGCAGGCAGCGCTCGCCGAGCGCGATCGTCTCCTTGCCGCCGCCGGACAGCGTGCCCATGGTCGACGCGCCGCCGCCCACGTCCGAGTGGTCGCCGATGACGACGCCCGCGGAGATGCGCCCCTCGACCATCGCGGTACCGAGCGTGCCGGCGTTGAAGTTCACGAAGCCCTCGTGCATCACGGTGGTGCCCTCGGCGAGGTGCGCGCCCAGGCGTACGCGGTCCGCGTCGCCGATCCGGACGCCGGTGGGCAGCACGTAGTCGACCATGCGCGGGAACTTGTCCACCGAGTACACCGTGACATGGCCCCGCGGGAACAGCGCCGCGCGGACCGATTCGAAGTCGACGGGGGAGCAGGGGCCGAAGTTTGTCCACACCACGTTCGCCAGCAGGCCGAACTGGCCCTCGAGGCTCAGGCCGTGCGGCTGCACCAGGCGGTGGCTCAGCAGGTGCAGCCGGAGGTACACGTCGTGCGCGTCGACGGGGGCCGCCGCGAGGTCCGCGATCGTGGTCTGCACGACCACGACCCGCACCTTGCGCGCCGCGTCCGCCCCGGCCGAGGCGGTCAGGAGCTCCGGAGCCCCGGCGGGATCCTGCACGGTGCCGACGGTGCCGCCGCCGTCCGTCAGCTCCGGCGCGGGGTACCAGGTGTCGAGCACCGTCCCGTCATCGGTCAGGGTGGCCAGTCCGTACGCCTTTGCTCCACGATTCGTCACCCGATCAGGGTACCGGCCCGGCCTCCCGACTATGAGTCGTAGGGCGGGCTCGGCGGCGGCACCGGGTGGGCGCTCACGAGACGCACGATCGGCCGGTAGTGGCGCGCGCGGGTCGCGGTCCCGGGGACGAGCCGGGCGACGGCGGTGACCCAGGTGCCGTCCGGGGGAAGCGCGGGAGCGCCCTCGATCTCGATCTCGATGGGGCGGGCGTCCGCCACGCAGCACCAGATCATGATCCGCGTGAGGAAGGGGCGCCCGTCGATGTGGGTGACGTACGCCGTCATCGTCACGTCCCGGTCCAGGGTGCCCGCGGTGTCCGACACGGCGCGGTTCTGGAAGTCGTTGAGGGCGATGCGCGGGGCGTCTCCCGGTGGCAGCGGCGGGTAGGCGCGTCCGGGCTCGTCCGTCGTCGCGGCCACGACGACGGTGCGCTGCGCGGTGCCGGGATCGAGAGCCGGCGGCGCGCAGAACAGCAGGAGCAGCACCGGTACGAGCAGGACCCATCCGATGCGGCCGGAACCGTGGCCGTGGCCGTGCGCGTCGTCGAACTCCTCGTCCTCCTCGTCCGCACGTACCTCGGCGATGTCGGCCGCCATCCCGCCGACGGCGAGGACCACGACCACCACGGCCGAGGCCGCCAGGAACCAGAACATCACCGGGCGTACGTAGTTGAGGTAGGTGCCGGTGGCGGTAGCGATGGCGACAGCACTGCCGAACAGCAGCAGGAGCAGGTTCCGGGCGGGTCGGTTCATCTCACCGCCACCCCACGAACAGCGCACCCGCTGCGGTGCCGCACACGACGGCGACGATGAGGCACAGGGGCGCGAACCGCGCGACGAACCGCCGCCCGAAGACGCCGGTCTGCATCGCCATGAGCTTCAGATCGACCGCCGGCCCGACGACGAGGAAGACCAGGCGCGGGATGAGGGGGAGCGCGGTCAGCGACGCCGCGACGAAGGCGTCCGCCTCGCTGCACAGTGCCATGACCACGGCGAGTACCGCCATGACCGCGATCGTGAGCAGTATGTTCCCGGCGAGGTGGTCGATCCACGACGCGGGCACGAGCACGTGCAGTGCCGCCGCGAGCGCCGCACCCGCCGCGAGGTAGGCGGCCGACTCCACGAGGTCGTGTCGGGCCGTCTCGCCCGCGAGGGCCAGCTTCCCGCGCACGCCCGCCGGCAGCGACCCGGCCAACGCGGCGTCCGGGGGCCGTCGGATCCACTCGGGTCTGCCGATGAGGAGCCACAGCCAGCCCACGACCAGCGCGGTCGCCAGGGAACCGGTGAGCCGCGCGGCCGCCATGATCGGCGTCTGCGGAAAGGCGACGGCCGTCGCGATGATCACCACGGGGTTCACGGCCGGAGCGGCGAGCAGGAAGGTGAGGGCCACCCCGTCGGGTACACCGCGGTCGCGCAGCCGCCCCGCGACCGGGACCGCGGAGCACTCGCACCCGGGAAGCGCCGCGCTCGAGACCCCGGCGACCACGACGGCCGCCGCGCGCCGCCGCGGCAGCACCCGACGCAGGGCCTCGGCCGAGACGAAACCGGCGATGGCGCCGCTCACCAGCACTCCGAGGACGAGGAACGGCGTGGCCTGCACGAAGATCCCGACGAACACCGTCGCCGCCGTGCGCAGAGCGGGCCGGGCGTCGATGCCCGCCGTGAGCGGCCGCGCCGCCACGATCGTCGCGCACACGACCACGACGAGCACCGTCACCGCGGGGAACGAACGTTTCGCGAGGAGTTCGGGCACGCGTCCAGTGTGCCGCGCCACCGGCCGCAGTGCCGATAGCCTGGGGGTGTGACTCTGGACATCGCCTCGGACCCGATCGACCTCACCGCCGCGCTGGTGGACATCCCCAGCGTGAGCCACGACGAGGAGCACATCGCGAACGAGGTCGAGGCGGCGCTGCGCGGCCTCGACCGGTTCGAGGTGCTCCGCGTGGGCAACAACGTGCTCGCGCGGACGAATCGCGGTCTGCCGCAACGCGTGATGCTGGCCGGTCACCTCGACACGGTGCCGATCGCCGACAACGTGCCCAGCCGCCGGGAGGGCGGGATCCTGCACGGGTGCGGCACCGTCGACATGAAGAGCGGCGACGCGGTCTTCCTGCACCTCGCCGCCACGATGGCCGAGCCCGCCTACGATCTGACGCTGATCTTCTACGAGTGCGAGGAGATCGCCTCGCAGTTCAACGGCCTGGGCCGGATCGAGCGCGAGCTCCCGGAGTGGTTGGCCGCGGACGTCGCGATCCTCGGCGAGCCCTCGGGCGGGCTCATCGAGGCGGGCTGCCAGGGCACGATCCGGGTGCGCATCACCGCGGGCGGCGTGCGCGCGCACAGCGCCCGGTCCTGGCTGGGCGACAACGCGATCCACAAGCTCGGCCCCGTGCTCACCGCCCTCCAGGCGTACACTGCGCGCACCGTCGACATCGACGGCTGCGAGTACCGCGAGGGTCTGTCCGCGGTGAAGATCGAGGGCGGCGTGGCCGGCAATGTCGTGCCCGACGAGGCCTTCGTCGATGTCAACTTCCGGTTCGCGCCGGACCGCACCGTCGACGATGCCGTCGCGCACGTCCGGGAGGTCCTGGCCGCGCCGATCGCCGACGGTGCGCTGGGCTTCGAGGTGACCGACGCGGCGCCCGGCGCGCTCCCGGGCCTGGGGGCGCCCGCTGCGGCGCGGCTCGTGGAGGCGGCGCGGGGCCGGTACCGCGCCAAGTACGGGTGGACCGATGTCTCCCGATTCGCGGCGCTGGGCATCCCCGCGGTGAATTTCGGCCCCGGCGACCCGAATTACGCGCACAAGCGCGACGAACAGGTCGAGACCGCGCAGATCACCGAGGTGGCCGCCGTGCTGCGGGCCTTCCTCGCGGGATAGCGTGGGCGTCATGGCAGCGGATAAGAAGCCTCAGGAGCACTACCTGCGTTATTGCGGGCCCGTGCGCGTGCAGGGCGCGGCGGCCCTGGAGTCGTCGACCACCGACCAGCGGCTGCTCGCGAACGCGGACGACGCCGACTGGTTGCACCGCGACCCGTGGCGCGTCATGCGGATCCAGGCGGAGTTCGTCGAGGGCTTCGGTGCGCTCGCCGAGCTGCCTCCGGCGGTCACGGTGTTCGGTTCCGCTCGGATCAAACAGGATTCGCCCGAGTACGCCACCGGTCGTGCGCTGGGCGCGGGGCTCGTGCGCGCGGGCTATGCGGTGATCACCGGCGGTGGCCCGGGCGCGATGGAGGCCGCGAACCGCGGCGCGAAGGACGCCGACGGGCTGTCGGTGGGCCTGGGGATCGAGCTGCCCTTCGAGCAGGGCCTCAACGACTGGGTGGATCTCGGCATCAACTTCCGCTACTTCTTCGTGCGCAAGACGATGTTCGTCAAGTACGCGCAGGCCTTCGTGTGCCTGCCCGGCGGTTTCGGCACGCTCGACGAGCTGTTCGAGGCGCTGACGCTGGTGCAGACCCGCAAGGTGACCCGCTTCCCGATCGTGCTGCTCGGCTCCGCGTACTGGGCCGGGCTGGTCGACTGGATCCGCGGCACGCTCACCGAACAGGGGATGATCTCGCCCGGCGACGCCGACCTGATCACGGTCACCGACTCGGTGGACGAGGCGATCGCGATCATCCGGGACGCCGACGCCGTGCGCGAGATCGACGCGGCGGACCCGACGTGACGGCGATCGCGGTGTTCTGCGCCTCGCGGCCCGTCCCCGAGGAGTTCATCGCCCTCGCCGCCGAGGTGGGCCGGGGCATCGCGGCGGGAGGCGACAGCCTCGTGTGGGGCGGCGGCCACGTCTCCATGATGGGAGCGGTCGCGCAGGCCGCCCGCGACGGCGGTGCCCGCACCCTGGGGGTGATCCCGCGGGCTCTGGTCGCCCGCGAGGTCGCCGACCACGGCGCGACCGAGCTCATCGTCGTGGACACCATGCGCGAGCGCAAGCAGCTCATGGACGACAACGCCGACGCCTTCCTCGTGCTCCCGGGCGGCGTGGGAACGCTCGAGGAGTTCTTCGAGGCGTGGACCGCCGGCTATCTGTCCATGCACGACAAGCCGGTGGTGGTGCTGGACCACGAGGGTTTCTACGCGCCGCTGCTGGACTGGATCGTCGGCCTCAAGACGCGGGGGTTCGTCGGTGACGCGGCTCTCGGTCGGCTGCAGCGGGCGACGGAGGTCACGGCCGCTCTCGACGCGTGCCGTGGTACGGCGGCACCACGGTAGGCTCGCCGCTGTGAGCTCTACGCATAAGAACACCACCGTTGGCATCGCGGACCTGGCCCGGGGCGTCGGCAAGCTGCTGCCCGATCTGCCCCTGCTGATCAAGGAGGGGCCGTCGATCCTGCTGCGCACGCAGACCAGCAAGGAGACGATCGGCACCGTGTTCCAGAAGCGGGCCGCGCAGCACCCGGCGCGCGACTTCCTCCGCTTCCACGGCGAGGGCATCAGCTACGGCGGGGCCAATGCCACGGTGAACACCTATGCGCGCGTGCTGGAGCAACGGGGCGTGAAGGTGGGCGATGTGGTGGGCGTCGTCATGCACAACCACCCGCAGATGGTGCTGGCGATGCTGGCGATCGTCAAGGTCGGTGCCACCGCGGGCCTGGTGAACTACAACCAGCGCGGCGCCGTCCTCGCGCACAGTCTCGGCATCCTCGAGACCGGCACGATCATCACCGACGAGGAGGACCTCGAGGCCTTCGACTCGCTCGACGCCGCGGACCGCCCCGCCGACGGGGTGCTGCTCACCATCGACGAACTGGCCCGGCAGGCCCGGGAGCTGCGCGAGCGCGATCCCCGCGCCACGGAGAACCTGCCCGTGACCGCCACGCTGCCCGCGAGCACGCGCGCCTTCTACGTGTTCACCTCGGGCACCACGGGCATGCCGAAGGCGTCGATCATGACCCACTACCGATGGCTCAAGGGCATGTCCGGATTCGGCGCGACGGCCGTCCGGATGCGCGGCGACGACGTCATGTACTGCCCGCTTCCGCTGTATCACAACAACGCCGCGCTCGTCGCGCTCGGCTCGGTGCTGGTCTCCGGCGCCACGCTGGCCGTGGGGCGCAAGTTCTCCGCGTCGAACTTCTGGGACGAGGCGAACGAGAACGCCGCGACGATGTTCATCTACATCGGCGAGATCTGCCGCTACCTGCTCAACCAGCCGCCGAAGCCCAGCGACAAGTCCAACACGATCCGCGTGGCCGCGGGCAACGGCATGCGGCCGGAGATCTGGCGGGAGTTCCAGGAGCGCTTCGGGATCGACCGGATCATGGAGTTCTACGCGGCCAGCGAGACGAACATCGCCTTCGTCAACGTCTTCGACATCGAGGGCACCGTCGGGCTGTGCCCACTGCCGCACGCGGTCGTCGAGTACGACCTGGACACCGCTGGGCCCCTAAGGGATTCGCGCGGCCGGATGAAGCAGGTCAAGCGCGGGCAGAACGGCCTGCTGCTCACGAAGATCACCAAGGCCGCGCCCTTCGACGGCTACACGGACGGCAAGGCGGGCGATGCCAAGCTGATCCGCGACGGCTTCAAGGACGGCGACGTCTGGTTCAACACCGGTGACGTGGTGACCAAGCAGGGCTTCGACCACATCGCCTTCGTCGATCGACTCGGCGACACCTTCCGCTGGAAGGGCGAGAACGTGGCCACCACCGAGGTCGAGGGCGCGCTCGACGAGGCCGAGCAGGTGGAGGGCTCGATCGTCTACGGCGTCGCGATCCCCGGCGCGGACGGCAAGGCCGGCATGGCCGCCGTGAAGCTCGCCGAGGGCCACGACTTCGACGGTGCCGCCCTCGCCGCGGTGCTGCGGAACGAGCTGCCCGCGTACGCGATCCCGCTGTACGCGCGCGTCGTTCCCAGCCTGGAGGTCACCTCCACGTTCAAGAGTCTCAAGGGCGAGCTGCGCAAGCAGGGCTTCGCGGAGGCGGGCGAGGACCCGCTGTACGTCTTCGTCGGCGGCGCGGACGGTTACGTTCCCGCCTACGACGGCTACGCGGCCGATGTCGCGGCCGCCAAGGTCCCGGACCTGCGGACCTAGGGTGGACGGCGCCTCGCTCGGCCCGGATGGAGTGCGTTCCACCCTGTGCGGCCGCCCCGTTCCCACGGACCGCGCCCTGGTGATGGCCATCATCAACCGCACGCCGGACTCGTTCTACGACAGGGGCAGCTACTTCGCCGTCGACGCGGCGCTGGAGCGGGTCGACACGGCGGTCGCGGAGGGCGCCGATGTCGTCGACGTGGGCGGTGTGAAGGCCGGTCCCGGCCAGGATGTGGATGTCACCGAGGAGATCGCCCGCACCGTGCCCTTCATCGCGCAGGTGCGCGACCGGCACCCGGACCTGTTGATCAGCGTGGACACCTGGCGCGCCGCCGTCGGCGAGGCCGCGGTCGACGCGGGCGCGGACCTCATCAACGACACCTGGGCCGGCGCCGACCCGGACCTGCCGCGCGTCGCGGCCGCCACCGGCGCGGGCCTGGTGTGTTCGCATACGGGAGGCGCCGTGCCCCGGTCCCGGCCCTATCGCGTGCGGTACCCCGACGTGGTGGCGGACGTGCGTGAGAAGCTCACCGCCGCAGCCGAGGCCGCGTTCGCGGCAGGGGTGCGCGAGGACGGCATCGTCATCGATCCGACCCACGACTTCGGCAAGAACACCCACCACGGGCTCGCGCTGCTGCGCGACCTGGGCGCTCTGGTGGACACCGGCTGGCCGGTTCTGATGGCCTTGTCCAACAAGGATTTCATCGGTGAGACGCTCGACGCCGGGCTCGAGGAGCGGGTCGCCGGGACCCTCGCCGCGACCGCGCTCGCCGCGCACGCCGGCGCGCGGATCTTCCGCGTGCACCAGGTCGCCGAGACGCTGCGGGTGGTGCGGATGGTGGCAGCCATCGACGGCGCGCGCCCGCCCGCTCGGGTGATCCGGGGGCTGGCGTGAGCGGCGAGGCGCCGCAGGCGCATTCGAGTGAGCGGTTCTTCTCCGAGCCGGGGTGGACCGTCGAGGAACTGGTGGCCGCCAAACGCGGCCGGACGGTGTCCGTGGTGATGCCCGCCCTCAACGAGGAGGCCACCGTCGGCGGCGTGGTCGCGACGATCGCGCCCCTGGTCGGCACTCTCGTGGACGAGCTGATCGTGCTGGACTCCGGGTCGACCGATGCCACGGCGGAGCGGGCCCGCGCCGCGGGGGCGACGGTGATCAGCCGGGAGGAGGCGGTTCCCGGGCTGCCGCCGGTGCCGGGCAAGGGCGAGGCGCTCTGGCGCGGGGTCGCCGCATCGTCGGGCGACCTGATCGCCTTCATCGACTCCGACCTCATCGAGCCGGATCCGCGTTACGTGCCGCGCCTGTTGGGGCCCATGCTGTTCCATCCCGAGGTCCATCTCGTCAAGGCCTACTACCGGCGGCCGCTGCGCGTGTTCAAACAGGGCGAGGACCCGACCGGCGGGGGCCGCGTCACGGAGCTCGTCGCACGCCCACTGCTGGCCGCGCTCCGGCCGCCGCTGCGCGCCGTGCTGCAGCCGCTCGGTGGCGAGTACGCGGGCACCCGCGAGTTCCTCGCGTCCGTGCCCTTCGCGCCCGGGTACGGCGTGGAGATCGGGCTGTTGCTCGACGCGGAGGCGCGCTACGGGCTGGCCGGCATCGCGCAGGTGAACCTGTCGGTCCGCAAGCACCGCAACCGCGACCTGCGGGACCTGGGCGTGATGAGCCGCCAGATCATGGGCGTCGCGCTGCGGCGCTGCGGCATCGAGGACTCGGGCGCGGGCATCACGCAGTACCTCGTCGATCCCGGCCCCGGCGACGCCTTCACCGAGGTCACGACGGATCTGTACCTGCAGGACCGCCCGCCCGTGGAGTCGTTGGACCGCTGACCGCAAGTACTTACGTGGGCAAGCGTCCCCGCACCTGGCTGTCGTTGACCGCACAGGGGCGCACGGCTTTCCAGTCCCACCTCGCCGCGCTGCGGCGGATCGCGGGCCCGACACCCGCAGACCTCACGAGGACAGGAGCGCGTCCAGTGCCGCGGCACCGGAGAGGAGGGCGCGGCCCCGTCGGGCCAGGGACGCCCGCCAGCCGTCCAGTGTCTCGCGCAACGGCTCCACACCGCCCGCGTCCCGCACGCGTCCGGTGAGCTCCGCGATGCGGGCGAGGCCGTAGCCGCCGCGGCGGAGCTGCTGCGCCATGCGGGCGTCGCGGAGGTCGGCCGCCCGGTAGACCCGGTATCCCGTGGCCCGGTCCCGCTGCGGCCGAACGATCCCCGCGCGCTCCCACGTGCGGAGCGTTGCGGGCACCACGCCCAGCAGCCCGGCGACCTCGCCGACGAGCAGTGCGGGCCCCGGGTCGTCCTCGGGATCATCGAGGCCGTCGAGCGCGGCGCGCACGCGGCGAAAGGTCCGGCGATCCTCGGCCGCCTCCGCGTGGGCCTCGTCGAGCAGGGCGAGGGCGGTGTCGAGGTCGTCCCGGTGCACGGCGCGCAGGATCTGCCCCGCCCGCGCGTGCCCGCACCCGGGGACCAGTGCGAGGAACGCGTCGAGGGCCAGACGGTGCGCCTGCGTGTACGCCCGGTAGCCCGCGGGGGTGCGCGCGGCCGGAGGCAGGATCCCCTGCTCCTCGTAGTTGCGGATCGCCTGGGTGGAGAGCCCGTGCGGCCGCGCGAGGTCGACGGGGCGCAGCACTGGTTGAGGGTTCATGGCTGTTCTCAGGGGTTGATCGACTGGAAGTATCAATGGAGTGTTCAACGATACCGTTGAAGGAATGGATCACCACCCCGTCGACCTGGTCGACCTCCTCGACGCCCTGCCCACCGCGACCCGCCTGCTCGCCCTCGGCGAGCCGATGCACGGCTCCGAGGAGATCCTCCGCGCCCGCAACGCGGTCGTCGAGGACCTGGTGCTGCGCGGCGGCTACCGCTCGATCGCCGTGGAGTCCGAATTTCACCGCGCGCCCCTGGTCGACGAGTACCTGGCCGGCGCGGACCTCGCTCTCGAGCGCGTGCTCGAGGAGGGCCTCAGCCATCCCTACCTGCACCGACTGGACGCGACGCGGGAGCTGCTGGTCCGGCTTCGCGAGATCAACCGGGACCTGGAGTCGCCGGTGCGGTTCTACGGCTTCGACGGCCCGATGGAGATGGCAGCCGCGCCGAGTCCGCGGGAGCATCTGCTGCGGCTGCGGGCCGCACTCGCCGACCTCGGCGCGCACGTCCCCGCCGAGTCCGCCCTCGACGACTTGCTCGGCGACGACGCGCGGTGGACCGAGGAACGCGCGATGTACGAGGCGGACCGGGGCGTGGGGCGCACCGTCGACGCCGAGCGGCTGCGCGTCCTGGCGGACGACCTGTGCGCCCTGCTCGAGGAGCGCGCGCCCGAGCTCGCCGGGCCGGGGGACGCGGGGTGGCGGTTGCGCGCCGACGCGCGCACCGCGGTCGGGCTGCTGCGGTACCACGCGATCATGGCGACCGACACGCCCGATCGCCTCGGGCGCCTCAGCGCGCATCGCGACGCCATGATGGGGCGCAACCTGCTGGCGATCGCGGGCCGGGAGGCGGAGCGGGGCGGCACCGTCGTGCTCGCGCACAACCTGCACCTGCAGCGCGGCGCGAGCGAGATGTGGATGGGCCCGCACCCGGTGCGGTGGTTCAGCGCGGGGGCGCAGGTCGCGGCGCGGCTCGGCGACGGGTACCGGTTCGTGGCCATGGCGATCGGCGCGGCGCCCGCGCACGGTCTGGCGGAGCCGGGACCGGGCACCGTCGAGGGGGAGCTGTTCCGCACCCAGGACGTCCCGGCCCGCCTGTACCGCGGCCCGGAGCTCCGGGAGCGGCTGCGGGGCGCGGTGCGGCGCGCGGACCGCGACACGCGCGGCGCGTACTTCCCGCTCGACCCGGACCGGCCGGCCGAGGCCGACGGTGTCCTCTTCCTGCGGGAGGTTCGGGCATGATGGCCCCATGGTGATCGTGCTGTACGCCCTGGGACTGCTGGCCGTGGCCGCGGTCCTGTACGGCGTCGCTGCGCTCGTGTTCGGGCGCGGCGACGAGACTCCGCCGCTGGAGACCGGCGCCACGCCGACGGTGCTCCCCGCGGACGACGTGGCGGGCGCCGACGTCCGCGCGCTCCGATTCCAACAGGTGGTACGCGGGTACAAGCCCGCCGAGGTGGACTGGGCGCTCGAACGCCTGGCACGCGAGATCGACGTCCTGCGGGCGCGTCTCGCCGCGGAGCAGGGGCCCCCGGCGGCCGTCCCGGAGGGCTCCGAGGGAGGCGATTAGCGGGGCCGTCGCCCGAGTCCGCGCCGATCGCCGCAGCGCACAGGCTAGAATGTGGAGCGGACCCGGTTCGGGCGTGCTCGGGGCGGGTGAAGGATCTGAAGGGAGCAACGGATGGCGGCGATGAAGCCACGTACGGGGGACGGCCCCTTGGAAGCGACCAAGGAGGGGCGCGGGATCGTGATGCGCGTACCCCTGGAGGGTGGTGGACGACTCGTGGTGGAGCTGACGCCGGACGAGGCTGCGGCCCTCGGCGAGGAGCTGCGCGGCGTCACGTCGTGACATCGGTGGAGTTGCTGTTTCTGTAGATCCCGTGCGGTGCGAACCGCGCGGGATCTCCGCTTTTCGGGGGTATTCGGTGGTGCACGTCCCGCCCGGTCTGACCGCGGTCCTGCCGGCTCTCGCCTGTCCGCACTGCGGCGGCGAGCTGGAGGCCGACGGCGGGACCCTGCTGTGCCCGCGCGGGCACGGCTTCGACATCGCTCGCCAGGGCTATGTCTCGCTGCTCGCCGGTGACGCGAGCGGCCTCATCGCGGACGACGCGGCGATGATCGCCGCGCGCGAGCGCTTCTTCGCGACCGGGCACTACGAACAGTTCCACGCCGCGGTCGCGGCGGCCGCCGCCGACGCCCCGCCGGGTCCGGTCCTGGATTGCGGCGCGGGGGAGGGCGCCTATCTGGCGCGGGTGTGCGCCGCCCGCGCCGACACCGGGGCCGGGGGCACCGGCATCGGGCTCGACCTGTCCAAGCCCGCCGCCCGGCGCACGGCGCGACGCGGGACGGGGATCGGCGCGGTGGTCGCCAACGGCTGGGCGCGACTGCCCATCGCCGACGGTGCCGTCGCCGCCGTCCTCTCGGTGTTCGCGCCGCGCAACGCCGCGGAGTTCGCGCGCGTGCTGGCGCCCGGCGGGCGACTCGTCGTGCTCACGCCGGGCCCGAATCATCTCCGGCAGCTGGTCGAGCCGCTCGGGATGATCTCCGTCGAGGAGGGCAAGGTTGCCAGGCTCGACGGTGCGCTGCACGACTTCGAGCTGCTCTCCCGCGAGAAGCACGAGTGGATCATGGAGCTCACGGCCGCCGCCGCGACGGACCTCGTCGCGATGGGGCCCAGCGCGCATCACGGCTCGCCGGAGGATCGCGCCGCGGCGATCGGGCGGCTCACCGCGTCCGGCACCGCAGCGGTGACGGCGTCGGGCACCGTCAGCGTCTACCGCCTGCGGTAGCGGGGCACCGTCGGCCCCGGGGGACCGGGCGCTAGGCGCGGGCCGCGAGCGCGTGCCGGTACACCTCCAGCGTCTGGGCGGCGATGGACTCCCAGCTGAAGTCGGCGACCGCGCGGGCACGGCCCGCGGCGCCGTACGCGGCGGCGCGGGCCGGATCCGCGCAGAGTGCGTTGACCGCGGAGGCGAGGTCCGCCTCGAAGGCGGCGGTGTCGGCCTCGTCGTAGTGCACCAGCGTGCCGGTCTCGCCGTCGACGACCACCTCGGGGATGCCGCCCACGTCCGAGGCGACGACGGCGGTGCCGCACGCCATGGCCTCGAGGTTGACGATGCCCAGCGGCTCGTACACGGATGGGCAGACGAACACCGATGCGGCGCTGAGGATCTCACGCACCTTGGGGGTGGGCAGCATGTCCTGGACCCAGTGCACCCCGTCACGCGACTCGGCGAGCGCGGCCACCGCGTCCGCCGTCTCCGCGGCGATCTCTGGGGTGTCGGGCGCGCCGGCGCAGAGCACCAGCTGGACGTCCGGATCGAACCGGTGGGCGGCCGCGATGAGGTGCTTCACGCCCTTCTGCCGCGTGATCCGGCCGACGAAGGCGACGATCGGCCGGTCCGGATCGATGTGCCGCTCGACGAGCGGCGAGTCCTCGCCGAAGGTCGGCGCCGGGTGCCAGACCTGCGAGTCGATCCCGTTGAGCACCACGTGGACCCGGCCCGGATCCAGATTCGGGTAGGCCTCGAGCACGTCCTTGGCCATGCCCCGGCTGACGGCGATCACCGCGTCGGCGTATTCGACCGCGTTGCGCTCGGACCAGCTGGAGAGGCGGTAGCCGCCGCCGAGCTGCTCGGCCTTCCACGGGCGGTGCGGTTCCAGCGAGTGCGCGGTGAGGATGTGCGGCACGCCGTAGAGCTGCCCGGCCACGTGCCCGGCGAGGCCCGTGTACCAGGTGTGGCTGTGCACGACCTCGGCCCCGGCCGCGAGGTTCGCCATGCGCAGCTGCGTGGAGAACATCTCGAGGGCGGTGTTGGCACCGGCCAGTGCGGGATCGGGGTCGGAGACGGTCACGTCGTCCATATCGGGCCGGGGGGCGCCCATGCAGTGCACGTCCACCTCGCACAGGTCGCGCAGTCGGGCGACGAGCTCCGTCACGTGCACGCCCGCCCCGCCGTAGACCTCCGGTGGGTACTCCCTCGTCATCATCGCTACGCGCATGGCGTCCACGCTAGAGCCTGCGGTGCCGGTCCGTGGGATGTTCCGTGCAGCGCGGATGCTGCGGTTCGTCTGTGGTTGTCCGCCCGTACGTCTGTGCTTTGCAGTGCGTTCGGATGCACTGTCGCAGAACACTGCACGTGCGCCCGGAATGGGGTTAGCGTGGACCCCGTGAGCAACCAGCCTCGTGTCTTGGGAATCGTCCTCGCCGGCGGCGAGGGCAAGCGCCTGTATCCGCTGACCGCGGACCGCGCGAAGCCCGCAGTGCCCTTCGGCGGCTCGTACCGCCTCATCGACTTCGTGCTGTCGAACCTGGTCAACGCCGGGTACCAGCGCCTGTGCGTACTGACCCAGTACAAATCGCACTCGCTCGATCGACACATCAGCCAGACCTGGCGCATGTTCGGCTTCCGCGGTGAATACATCACGCCCGTGCCGGCGCAGCAGCGGGTGGGCAAGCGCTGGTTCACGGGCAGTGCCGACGCCATCTACCAGTCGATGAATCTCATCACCGACGACGATCCGGATTACATCGTGGTCTTCGGCGCCGACCACGTGTACCGGATGGACCCGTCGCAGATGGTGCAGGCGCACATCGAGTCCGGTGCCGGGGTCACGGTGGCCGGCATCCGCGTGCCGCGGGCCGAGGCGAAGGCCTTCGGTTGCATCGAGTCCGATGACGCGGGGCGCATCACCCAGTTCCTCGAGAAGCCCGCGGATCCGCCCGGCACGCCCGACGATCCGGACGTCACCTTCGCGTCGATGGGCAACTACGTCTTCAGCCGGCAGGCGCTCGTCGAGGCGATCATCGCCGATGCCGAGAACCCGGACTCCGACCACGACATGGGTGGCGACATCATTCCTGCGTTCGTGGCCCGGGGCGAGGCGGCGGTCTACGACTTCAGCGACAACAAGGTTCCGGGCGCCACCGAACGCGACGCGGGCTACTGGCGCGACGTCGGCACCATCGATGCGTTCTACGACGCGCACATGGATCTGGTATCGGTGTACCCGATCTTCAACCTCTACAACCGGCAGTGGCCCATCCGCTGTGAGAACGACAACCTGCCCCCGGCCAAGTTCGCCCGCGGCGGACTCGCGCAGGAGTCGATGGTGGGCGCCGGCAGCATCATCTCGGGTGCCACGGTGCGCAACTCCGTCATCGGCGCGAATGTCACCATCGGCGACGGTGCCACCGTCGAGGGCTCGGTGCTCATGCCGGGTGTGCGGATCGAGCCGGGCGCGGTGGTGCGGCGCGCGATCCTCGACAAGAACGTCGTCGTCGGCCGCGGCGAGATCCTGGGCGTGAACCTGGACCGCGAACGCGACCGCTTCAACGTCTCGGCGGGGGGTGTGGTCACCGTCGGCAAGGGCATCCGGATCGGTGGCGCCGGTTAGTTCGCGAGGACGTCGTCACGATGGTGTCGATCAGCCTGGCGGCGGTGCGCGCCGTCCGGGCGTCGATGTCGTAGGCCGGATTGAGTTCGGCCACGTCGGCCACGGCGAGCTTGCCCGATTCCGCGACCCGGCGGACGGCGGCGTGGACCACCGTGAGCGGCACCCCGAGCCCGGCGGGGGCGCTCACCCCGGGGGCCGTGGCCGCGGGCAGGACGTCCAGGTCGATCGTGAGGTACACGAGGTCCGCCCAGTCCAGCACCTCGTCGACGAAGTCGATCGTCCGCTCGTGCGTGCAGTCCTCGTCGAGCAGGTGGGTGACCCCGAGCCGGGTCGCGGTGTCGAACAGCGCGCGGGTGTTTCCGGTCCGGGCGATCCCGGCGACGGCGTACCGCACCTCGGCGCCGCGGGCGCGTTCCTCCAGCAGGATCTGCCGGAACGGGGTTCCCGAGGTGGCGCGGTCCGCCTCGCGGAGGTCGAAATGCGCGTCGAGGTTGACGATCGCCACCTTCCGCCCCGAACGGATCCGGGACGCGGCCAACCCGCAGTAGGTGCCGTAGGCCACCTCGTGCCCGCCCCCGAGCACGACGGGGAGCCGGCCCGCGTCGAGCGCCGTCGTCACCGTCGTCGCCAGGAGGGCCTGGCCCGCCTCCAGCGCGTCACCCCCCACGACGACGGTGCCCGCGTCCTCGATCGACAGCGGCTGCTGCAGCGCGAGCGGTCCCAGCGCCGCCCGCAGCGCGTCGGGGCCGTCGGCGGCCCCGGGGCGCCCGTGGTTGCGGCGCACCCCCGCATCCGAGGCGAATCCGACGACGACGGCGCCCGGCCCGGGTGCATCGGTGAACGGCCGGACCGCGCTGTGCCAGCGCAGGTGTTCGTCGCCGGCCCCGTCGATCCGGCCCGTCCACTCGGGGGCGGGGCGCAGACTCATTGGAGGACTCCCTGCGCGAACACGTCGCTGATGAGGTGGACGCCGGGGCGGTAGGCGAGATGGATGTACGACGGGGCGTCGATGACCGCGATGTCGGCGCGGGCGCCGGGGCGGAGGACGCCGATGTCGTCGCGCTGCAGTGCGGCCGCACCGCCCGCGGTCGCGGCCCAGACCGCCTCGTCGGGCGTCATGTGGAGGTCGCGGACTGCGATCGCGATGCAGAACGGAAGGCTCGTGGTGTAGCTCGTGCCCGGATTGCAGTCCGCGCCGAGGGCCACCGTGACCCCGGCGTCCAGCAGCGCTCGCGCGTCCGGATACGGACTGCGCGTCGAGAAATCGGCACCGGGCAGGAGGGTCGCCACGGTCCGCGAATCGGCCAGTGCGTCCACGTCCGCGGCGCTCACGTGCGTCACGTGGTCCACCGACGCCGCGCCGAGCTCGACCGCGAGAGCGACGCCGGGCCCGCGGCCCAACTGGTTGCCGTGCACCCGGGGGATCAGGCCGTGCGCCACACCCGCCTCGAGCACCGCCCGGGACTGCTCGGCGTCGAAGGCACCGCTCTCGCAGAAGACGTCGATCCAGCGGGCGTGCGGTGCGCATGCCGGGATCATCTCGCGCACCACCATGTCCACGTAATCGGCGGCGCGACCCTCGTATTCGGGTGGCGGGACGTGTGCCGCGAGGAGCGTCACCTCCTCGGTGAACCGGCCCGCGATGCGCACGGCGCGCAACTCGTCGGCGGTGCTCTGACCGTATCCGCCCTTGATCTCGACGGTCGTGGCGCCGCTGCGACGGTATTCGTGCACGAGTCGGGCGACCGTGGCGGAGAGCACCTCGTCGGAGGCGGCGCGGGTGGCGGCGATGGTGGTGCGGATCCCGCCCGCGGCGTAGGGCCTGCCGGCCATCCGCGCGGCGAACTCCTCGGCGCGGTCCCCGTCGAAGACGAGGTGCGAATGGCTTTCGACGAAGCCGGGCAGCACCGTGCGGCCCGCGACCGAGTGGGCCCGGTCCGCCGCGGGTGCCGCCGAGGCGTCGCCGACCCAGGCGACCGTGGGACCGTCGAACACGACGGCGGCGTCGCGTCGCACGCCGAGCGCGCCGGAGCCCTGCTCGGGATCGTTCGTGACCAGGGTCGCGATGTCGGTGACGAGAGTCGTGGTCATCGGGCACCCGCCTGCGGTGCGTCGGCGGTCCCGGGTTGTGCCGGATAGATCATCGCGTCCGGCGCGCACGATGTGCGCTTGGCGAGTGGGTAGTAGATCAGCGAGGTGCCGACGAGGCCCACGATCCAGGAGATGTCCGCACCGCCGAGCAGATTCGTGATCGGGCCGGTGTACATCTTCTGGGCCAGGAACGGGATCTGGATCAGCACGCCCGCCGCGTAGGACACGAGCGCGGCCCAGCGCCAGGCCCCGTAGCGGCCGGAGGCCGAGTACAGCGCGGGGATGTCCACCCGCTCGCGGGAGACCAGGTAGTAGTCGATCAGGTTGATCGCGCTCCACGGCGTGAACACCATCAGCAGGACCAGGACGAAGTTCTTGAAGTTCTCCAGGAAGTCGGCGCTGGCCGCGAGCGCGATGAACACCGAGACGGCGACGAAGCCCACGATGTACAGCGTGCGGGCGAGCGAGGAGATCCGGGACCCGCCACCGAAGGCGGTGACGGTGGTGAGCACCGACATGAACCCGCCGTAGGCGTTGAGCACGTTGACCGTCAGCTTGCCGACCACGATCACGAGGTAGACCACCAGCGCCGCGATCGCGGGCCCGGCCAGGTCGCCGAGGAAGCCGACCTGGTCGCCCAGGAAGGACGTCGACGCGCACGCCGCGACCAGGGCGCCGAAGGTCATCGAGAGCTGCGAGCCGATCACACTGCCGCAGAACGTGGCCCAGAACGTGGCCCGCTCCGAGGTCGACCGGGGGAGGTACCGCGAGTAGTCCGCCACGTACGGTCCGAAGGTGAGCTGCCAGCCCGCACCGAGCGAGACCGCCAGCAGGAACGTGACCGGGTCGAATCCCTTGACGCCGACGACCGTTCCCACGTCGTAGGTGGTGAACAGCCGGACGACGAGGTACGCCAGGCCCACGATCCCGATGATCGTGGCGCACCGTCCCAGGATGTGGATCAAGCGATACCCGACGATCGCGACGATCGCCGTCAGCACTCCGAACACGACGATCCCGATGGCGGGCCGGTCCACTCCGAGGAGCCGGTTGATCGCCTGCCCCGAGAGGACCGTGCCGGTGGCCGCGAACCCCAGGTACATGAGGATCACGAGCACCAGCGGGATCGCCGCACCGCGCACGCCGAACTGCGCGCGGCTGGAGATCATCTGGGGGATACCCATGCGGGGCCCCTGGGCGGCGTGCAGCGCCATGACGGTGCCGCCGAGGATGTTGCCGAGCAGTAGTCCGGCGATGGCCCACAGGGCGTCCGCGCCGAAGACGACGGCCAGCGCACCGTCGACGATCGCGGTGATCTGCAGGTTGGCTCCGAACCACAGCGTGAACTGGCTGCGCGGCGTGCCGTGTCGCTCGGAGTCGGGCACGACATCGATCGTGCGCCGTTCCCGCAGCGGCGCCTTGGCGTTCGTTGCAGACATCGTGGGTTCCCTCCGTCGGTCCGCGGATCAGTTCTCACGCATGGGGATTCGCACGCCGCGCTCGGCGGCCACCGCTGCCGCGTGCTCGTAGCCCGCGTCCACGTGCCGGATCACGCCCATCCCCGGATCGTTGTGCAGCACCCGGTCGATCTTCTGCGCGGCGAGTTCGGTGCCGTCCGCCACGCAGACCTGGCCGGCGTGGATGGAGCGCCCCATGCCGACGCCGCCGCCGTGATGGATCGACACCCAGCTGGCGCCCGAGGCGGTGTTCACCAGGGCGTTGAGCAGGGGCCAGTCGGCGATGGCGTCGGAACCGTCGGCCATGGCCTCCGTCTCGCGGTAGGGGGAGGCGACCGAGCCCGAGTCCAGGTGGTCGCGCCCGATCACGATGGGGGCGGAGATCTCGCCGCTGGCGACCATCTCGTTGAACTTGAGGCCGGCGCGGTGCCGCTCGCCGTATCCGAGCCAGCAGATGCGAGCGGGCAGGCCCTCGAAGGCCACTCGCTCCCCGGCCATTTCGATCCAGCGGCGCAGATGGGCGTTGTCGGGGAAGAGCTCCACGATCGCCCGGTCGGTGGCCTCGATGTCCTTCGGATCACCCGACAGCGCCGCCCATCGGAAGGGGCCCAGCCCCTCCTCGAACAGCGGGCGGATGTACGCGGGCACGAAGCCGGGGAAGTCGAAGGCACGGTCGTAGCCGGCCTTACGCGCCTCGTCGCGGATCGAGTTGCCGTAGTCGAAGACCTCGGCGCCGCGATCCTGGAAGCCGACCATCGCCTCCACCTGGGCGGCCATCGCGTCGCGGGCCTCCTCCGTGAACCGCTGCGGGTCCTTCGTGGCCATCGTCGCCATGTCGGCGAAGTCCATCCCGAAGGGCAGGTAGGCGAGGGGATCGTGCGCGGAGGTCTGGTCGGTGACGATGTCGATCGGGGCGCTCATCTCGAGCAGCTTCGGATACACCTCGGCGGCGTTGCCCACCAGGCCGATCGACAACGGGGTCCGGGCGTCGCGCGCCTGCGTGGCCAACCGCAGCGCGTGGTCGATGTCGTCGGCCTTGGTGTCGAGGTACCGGTGCGCGATCCTCCGGTCGATCCGGGTGACATCGCAGTCGACGCAGATCGCGACACCGTCGTTCATCGTGACGGCGAGCGGCTGCGCGCCGCCCATCCCGCCCATCCCGGCGCACAGCGTGATGGTGCCGGCGAGGGTGCCACCGAATCGCTTGCGGGCCACCGCACCGAAGGTCTCGTACGTGCCCTGCAGGATCCCCTGCGTGCCGATGTAGATCCACGAACCCGCGGTCATCTGGCCGTACATCGTGAGGCCGAGATCCTCGAGCCGGCGGAACTCCTCCCAATTCGCCCAGTCCCCGACGAGGTTCGAGTTCGCGATCAGCACGCGCGGCGCCCACTCGTGCGTGCGGAAGACGCCCACGGGCTTGCCGGACTGCACCAGCATGGTCTCGTCGGACCGGAGGGTCTTGAGGGTTCGCACCATCGCGTCGAACGCCTCCCAACTGCGTGCCGCGCGGCCGGTGCCGCCGTAGACGACGAGCCCGTCGGGATGCTCGGCGACCTCGGGGTCGAGGTTGTTCATGAGCATGCGGAGCACGCCCTCCTGCTGCCAGCCGAGGGTGGTGAGTGCGTTACCGCGCGGCGCGCGGACGGGGCGGGCACCCGGGAGGGAGCGGTCGGTGGTGGTCATCGCGGTTCCTGTTCTCTTCGGCGCCGGAGGGCGGGGCCGGCTCGGATGGTGATCGAGCTCACTGCGTAATTGTATAGTGCTGTCTAGTCAACCCCTTGTCAAGAGGTTGAACACCCTCGCTCCGCTAGACTCGGGGGCAAGCGCCCCACTGTCGCCGGCAGGAGAACAGATGCCCCAGGACCCCCTCAGTGACGCCGAGCTGGCCGGCCGCGTCGCCGCCGCCGGAACCGTCGCCACCCCCGCCTACGAGCGGGTGAAGACGGTCCTGCGCGCGCAGATCGAGTCAGGGGACTGGCCGGAGGGATTCCGGCTCCCGTCCGAGAACCGTCTGGTCGGTGCCCTCGGGCTCGCGCGGATGACCGTCAACCGGGCGCTGCGTGATCTCGCGGCGGAGGGATTGGTGGTCCGGATGGCCGGGGTCGGCACCTTCGTCGCGCCCACCAAGAGCTCGTCGCCGCTGTTCGAGGTGCGCAACATCGCCGATGAGGTGCAGCAACGCGGCCACCGCCACGGCATCCGGGTCGAGTTCGTGCGCGAGGAGCCCGCCGGTGAGCCGCACGGGCTCTGGCTCGGCCCGGCGTTCCACTCGCTGCTCGTGCACTCGGAGGACGACAAGCCGATCCAGGTCGAGGATCGCTACGTCGACCCGGCGCTCGTGCCCGACTACGGGGCGCAGGACTTCACCGCCGAGACGCCGAACAGCTACCTCAGTCGGATCGCGCCGCTGACGCGCGGCGAACACGTCATCGAGGCGGCCCTCGCCACGGAGCGGGAGTGCGAGTTGCTGGGCATCCCCCGCGGTGAACCCTGCCTGGTGATGGTGCGTAAGACCTGGTCGGCCCAGGGGCTGGTCAGTGTCGCGCGGCTCGTGCATCCCGGGTCGCGGAGCCGGCTCGAGGGCACGTTCACGATCTGACGGGGCTCAGGCCGCGAACTGGACCGCGTGATCCGCGCCTTGCGTTCGAGCGCACTCGAAGCCCTAGCGTCGCGGGCATGACATCGAACAAGGCATTGAATTGGCTGGTCACCGGTGCCTCGCAGGGCTTCGGTCGCTGCTTGGTGGAGGACGCGTTGGAGCGTGGTGACCGGGTGGTCGCCGTCGTCCGTGATCCGGCATCCGTGGCCGATCTCGTCGCGACACATCCCGGCCGCATCGACGTGATCGCAGCGGACCTGCGCGTCGAACCGATGGTCGAGCAGCTCGTGGCAACGATTCGGCGGTCGCGAGTGGACGTGCTGGTCAACAACGCTGGTCGCGCCATAAGCGGGTCCGCCGAGGATCTGGACCTGGCGCAGCTGCGCGAACAGCTCGAACTGAACTTCTTCGCGGCGGCCACGCTGACCCGTGCTGCTCTGCCGGGTATGCGGCACCGTCGGACGGGAACGATTGTGCAGATGAGTAGCCAGGGTGGGCGCCTGTCGTTTCCCGGTGTGGGGGCGTACTCGGCGAGCAAGTTCGCGCTCGAGGGGTGGTCCGAGGCGCTTGCGGCCGAGGTGGCGGAGTTCGGAATCCGCGTGCTTCTGGTCGAGCCGTCCAGGTTCAGAACAGGCTTCAATACTGCGCACTCGCTGGCGGTGGCCTCGTCATCGGACGTGTATGCGAAAACCGTCGGCGCCGTCCAGCGCGATCTCACGACGGCGGACGGACTTCAGGAGGGCGATCCGGTACGTGCTGCCCGGATCATCGGTGACGTGGTTCGATCGGAGCAGGTTCCGCTCCGGCTGCCGATCGGCGCAGAAGCGGTGGACCGGCTGGCGCGGGCCTACGCAACCGCGGCCGACGATGTGCGTGAATGGGCCGAGGTGGCCCGCTCCGCAGACTATCCCGCGATAGGAGCGTGACGAGGCGATGGCGACGGACGATGTGATGGCGCGTGTACTGCGCGAGGTCGATGAATACGCGGAGATCGACGGGACGACCTCCGTCGAGGTGATTCACCGGCTGGTCGCCGCGGGCGAGGACCCGCCGGTCAGGTCCATTACGGAGGTGGCGGAGATGCTCGACCTGTCCGCGCATTCGCTCCGCTACTACGAACGAGCCGGACTGATCACTGTCGATCGAGATTCCGCGGGGCATCGGGTCTATGATGCCGAGGCGCAACGCCGGCTGGTGTTCATCACGCGAATGAGACTGTCCGGCATGCCGATGCGCGACCTGCAGCACTACATCGATCTCGTCGAGGTCGGTGACGATTCCGTCCAGGAGCGGCTGGACATGCTCATCGAGCATCGCGACACGATTCGACGCCGTCTGCGCGAGCTAACGCTGTCCCTCGCCGCGACGGAGTACAAGATCGCGGTCTACGGTCGCGGGCAGGGGCTTTGACGGGGCTCAGGCAGGTCATCGGCGCGGGCGAGCGGGCCGCGCTCAGTCCCGCGCGAGGGCGGCGCGCACCTGCTGGGCCACGGTGGTGCGCTCGGCCGACTCGGGGAGGGCGTCGACGGGCCACCAGCGCAGGTCGTTCGACTCCTCGCTGATCGCGAGCGTCGGGGTTCCGGGGCCCACGGCGAAGGCGCGGAACCGCAGGTCCAGGTGGCGGGTCGGCACCCCCAGCGAGCAGCGGATGGGGTGGGTGTGCAGCGTGAGCAGGTCCGCGTCGAGCACGAGATCGGCCAGCCCCGACTCCTCGTGCCCCTCGCGGAGCGCGGCCGCGGGCACCGTCGAATCCGAGTCCTCGCAGTGCCCACCCAGCTGCAGCCACTCGCCGACCCGGGGGTGGTGCGTGAGCACCACGTGCGTGCGGTCCTGATTGAGGATCACGACCGACGCCGTGATGTGGCCCGGCACGTTGGCGCGGGCGCACGCGTTCGGCTGCGCGTCGAGGAAGGCGAGCACGGTGTGGCGCAGGGCGTCGTCGCAGCCGGTGCGGGCGTCGAAACGCGCGAGGAGATCGACGGCGGAGGCGTGCAGGGAGGCGAAAGTCACTGGGTCACCTGACGATCAGCATCTCGCCGGGCGGCAGCGGCGGCCGCGGCACGGACAGCACCGACGGATCGGCCGGGTACCCGACGGCGATCGCGCCGGCGGGCCGGTAGTCCTCGGGCAGGGCGAGCACCTCGCGCACGGTGTCGGCGGCGAAGATCGTCGAACCCACCCAACAACTCGCGATGCCGCGCACGGCGAGGGCGACCAGCAGCGACTGGACCGCGGCGCCCACGGCGACGGTGAACATCGTCTCCTCCGCGGCGGTGCGGCGGGCGTCGGGGTAGGCGTGCGCACCGTCGGGAACCATGAACGGGAGGATGAGTTCCGGGGCGTCGTAGAGCAACTGGCCGCGCCGGACCCGCTTCGCGACGGAGTCGGCCGTGCGGCCGTCGCCCGAGAGGTCCGCCGCCCACTGGTCCTTCATCGCGTCCAGGAGCGCCGTGCGGCGCTGCTCGTCGCGCACCCACACGAACCGCACGGGATGCGTGTGGTGCGGCGCAGGGGCCGTCAGGGCGTCCGCAACGGACTCCCGGATCTCGCCCTCGGGGACGGGCTCGTCGGAGAAGGAGCGCACCGACCGCCGGACCAGGAGCGCCTGCCGCCGAGCGGCTTCCACGCCCGTGTGGAACAGGTCGTCCTCACCGGGGCGGACCAGGCCGCGGGCGGTGGCCAGCGGCGAGCCCTCCGCCGGTGGCCGGACGGCGAAGCCCCGGACCACGGCCACGGGGACGCCGCCGAGCTTGCCCTTCACGAGATCCGCTGCGGCGGCGAGCTCGTCGGCGACGGCGATCTCCGTGACCACCAGGTCGTTGCCGTAGGCGTCCACCGCGCCGGCGTAGCCGTGCAGCACCTCCATGCCCGCCGCGCCGATCGCGGCATCGGTCTGGCCGGTGCGCCACGCGCGGCCCATGGTGTCCGTGACGAGCACGGCGACGTCGACGCCGAGCCGCTCCCGCAGACCGGCCCGGGTGGCCGCGGCGCTGCCGTCCGGGTCCTCGGGGAGCAGGGCGACGGTGTCCGACGCGACATTCGATGCGTCGACCCCGGACGCGGCCTGGACGATCCCCAGCCTGTTCTCGGTGATCCAGGTACGGCCCTTCGTGGCCAGCACGCGCACCGCCTCCTCGGCGATCAGCCTGCGCCGGAACGCGTCCCGCTCGTCCGGGTCCGACGGTGCCGCCAGGACCCGGCCCTCCGCCTTGGAGAAGACCTTCGAGGTGACGACCACGACATCGCCGTCCGCGAGCCATGGCGCGGCGGCGGCGAGCAGCGCCGCGATGTCGTCGCCCTCGGTCACCTCGGGCACGCCGAACACCGGCAGGATCTCCAGCGACGGTGCGCCGTGGTCGCGCTCGGGTCGCGACGGTGCCCCGCGCTCGGCCCCGGGCCGGGCGCTCACAGGCCCACCAGCTCGAGGCCGGCGTCGATCATGGCGGCGGTCGCCTGCGGCGAGCTCATGAGCAGCGGTACCGCGGCGACCGGCAGGCCGGGGATGTCGACGGCCGCGTCGGCCCCGTTGTCGTTCGAGACCAGCCAGCCGTCCAGGATGCCGTTGCCGCTGCGCGCCCCGAAGTGCTCGCCGATGGCCTGCGCGCTGGTCTCGATCCCGAGGACCTCCAGGCAGCGATCGGCCATGCCGCGCAGGGGCGCCCCGCCGATGACGGGGGAGACGCCCACGATCTTCGCCCGCGTGGTGCGCAGCGCGGCGCGGATGCCGCCCACCGACAGGATCGCGCCGATCGAGACGATCGGGTTCGAGGGGGCGAGGAAGACCACGTCGGCGTCCTCGATCGCGGCGATCGCCGCCCGAGATGCCTGCGCCTTCCCGGATCCCGCGCCGTCGGCGCCGCCGACCTGCGCGAAGCCGAAGGTCTCGATGTCCGCGCGGTAGCGCACCCACCACTCCTGGAAGTGGATGGCCTTCTTGGCGCCGTCCGTCGAATCCGGGTCGGTGACGACGACGTGCGTCTCGTGGCGGCCGTCGGTGGCGGGCAGCAGGCGGACTCCCGGCTGCCAGCGGTTGCACAGCGCGGCGGTGACATCCGTGAGCGAGTAACCGGAGCTGAGCATCTGTGTGCGGATCAGGTGCGTCGCCAGGTCGCGATCGCCGAGTCCGAACCAGTCGGGATCGGCGCCGTACTTCGCCAGTTCCTCCTTGGCGTTCCAGGTCTCGCCCCGGTGCCCCCAGCCGCGCTCGGTGTCGATGCCGCCGCCGAGGGTGTACATGCACGTGTCCAGGTCGGGGCAGATCCGCACGCCGTGCATCCACGCGTCGTCGCCCACGTTCACCACGGCCGTCACCGTGTCGCCCCCGTTCCCGGGGGCACCGTCGGTGGGGGATGCGCCGTCCCGCTCGGGAAAGGGGGTGACCCCGAACCGTTCCCGCGCGCCCTCGAGGAATCGCGCTCCGCCGACACCGCCCACGAGCACCGTCACCTTCACCTCACCGAGGGTAGTGGTCGCCGCGCGGACGCGCCGCCGACGGGGTCGCGGGGCCCTCGGGCGCCCGGTGGGCGATGACCTCGGAGGTTGGGGACCGAGGTGTTCCGAGTGGCATGATGGACGGTGCGGGGCGACCTCGGTCGCCGAGCCGGTCAGATCTGCGGAGTGTGACGCGGATTACATCTCAACCACGTGTCGAGGCCCGGGTTCGGGCCATCCAGGTGGTATTAGCTAATTTTCCGGTTCAGCTTGACGTGGCGGCTTTGCACGTGTGTAATCACAACCGTGTCATTCAGCGCGGCGTGATTGCTCGCGGCGGGCACATCGTGAAGAGAACCACCATCGAACACCACGAAAGCAACGAGGGAGGCGGGCCGGTGACGATCGACGCTCATCGTGAACCGTTCGGAAGCTTCTCCGGTGGGTCCAGCCGTGCGCACCTGAGCCTGGTGCCCACGGGTTTCGAGGAGCTCTACGAGGCTGTCGAGGACCAGTGGCAGGACCGCGCACTGTGCTCGCAGACGGATCCTGAGGCGTTCTTCCCCGAGAAGGGCGGCTCCACCCGCGAGGCCAAGCGCATCTGCCTGGGCTGCGAGGTGCGCAACGAGTGCCTCGAGTACGCACTGTCCAAGGACGAGCGCTTCGGCATCTGGGGCGGCCTGTCCGAGCGCGAGCGCCGCAAGCTCAAGCGCGGCATCATCTGACCGTTCGGGTCAGAGCGCGTCGGGGCCGGCGAGCAGCGTCTCCTCGGTCACGCCGAGATACCCGCTGATCTGGTGAACCAGGATCGCGAGGATCTCCTCCAATAGATCGGCCTCCGTTTTGGCTCGCCGTTGTAGTGGGCGGCGGAACACGATCAACCGTGCGCGCGTGCGATTGCCCCGTCGGTCGATGCCGGCGGGGACCATGCGCGCCAGCGGGATCGGCCCGTCGGCCTCCACCTCCTCGGGCCACGACACCGAGTCCGGGTCGTGCGGCAGGATCCCGGGCACGTCGTCCACCGCGATGTCGAGGTCCGTCAACCGCTCGTGCCAGAGCCCGTCGATCTCGGCGAAGGCGTCGAGGACCACCTCGTCGAAGCTCTGCGACCGGCTGCGGTGCGCCGGGAGCCCGCGTGGCACCAGGGGGCCGCGCAGGCCGTGTCCGCGCCGATCCCTCGCGACCCGGCGGCGCAATTGCGCGCCGCTGTCCGACGCCGGTCTCCTCGCTCTCATGATGCTCTCAGTGTAGGCGGAGGTCGCCGATCGAGGCCGTCGCGCACGGTCGTGCGGTGTGTCGGGAGCGCGCCCAACGGGCCACGGGTTAACCTTTCTCCTGTGAACTCCGTCCGTCAGTGCTGCCGCCCCGGCTGCAGGAACCACGCCGTGGCGACGCTGACGTTCGACTATCGCCAGTCGATCGCCGTGCTCGGCCCCCTGGGAACCACCGCCGAACCGCACGCGTGGGACCTCTGCGAGTTCCATGCCGGCCGCACCACCGCGCCCCGCGGCTGGGAGATGCTCCGCAACCTGCCCACCTACAGTGCGGCTTCGGTGGGCAACACCGCCCTGGACGACGACCTGACCGCCCTGGCGGACACCGTGCACGAGCGCGCCGCGCGCGATCGCGTCCGGATCGACCCGGCACCGTCGGACGGCCCGCTCCGGTCCCTCCCGTCCATCGGTGCCATGCGCCCCGTGCACGACGTGCCGCCCGCCCCGTCGGCTCCGCCCGGCAGCGGTGGTCCCAAGCACGCGGCCCCGACCGGCCGCCGCGGCCATCTCCGGGTGCTGCCGGACCCCGTCGACTGAGAGTCGCCCGCGTCGGATGCCGGGCCCGGCCCGATTGCCGATAGGGTGGGGCGTCCGTTACGGGGGCCGCCGGGCTCCCGCACGCCGTTCACAGGAGGTCGTCGAGCGTGGTTCGAACGCTGGAGTCCGTGCAGGCCGTCATCAAGGCGTACGACGTCCGAGGCATCGTCGGAGAGCAGATCGACGAGGCCTTCGTGCGCGACGTGGGCGCGGCCTTCGGCGCGCTGATCCGCGGCGAGGGCGCGACCGCCGCCGTGGTCGGCCACGACATGCGCGACTCCTCGCCCTCGCTGTCGGCCGCGTTCGCGGAGGGCGTCCTCGCCCAGGGCGTCGACGTCACCCTCATCGGCCTCGCCTCCACGGACGAGCTGTACTTCGCCTCCGGCCTGCTCGACCGGCCCGGCGCCATGTTCACCGCCTCTCACAACCCCGCGGCCTACAACGGCATCAAGCTGTGCCGGGCGGGCGCCAAGCCCGTCGGGCAGGAGACCGGGCTGCGCGTGATCACCGAGCAGGTCGCCAACGGCGTCCCGTCGTACGACGGTGCCGCCGGCCGCCTCACGGAGCGCGACGTGCTCGACGAGTACGGCGCGTACCTGCGGGGCCTCGTCGACCTGTCGGGCTCGCGCCCGCTGCGCGTCGCGGTCGACGCCGGCAACGGGATGGGCGGGTTCACCGTGCCGTCCGTGCTGGGCCCCGTCGAGTCGCTCGACGTGCGCGCGCTGTACTTCGAGCTGGACGGCGACTTCCCCAACCACGAGGCGAACCCGCTGGACCCGAAGAACCTCGTCGACCTGCAGCGGTTCGTGCTCGAGCAGGGTGCCGACATCGGCCTCGCGTTCGACGGTGACGCCGATCGCTGCTTCGTCGTCGACGAGAAGGGCGAGCCGGTCTCGCCGTCGGCCGTCACGGCGCTGGTCGCCGAGCGGGAACTGGCCCGGCACCCCGGTTCCACCGTGATCCACAACCTGATCACGTCCAAGGCGGTGCCGGAGATCATCGTCGAGAACGGCGGCACCCCGGTCCGCACCCGCGTGGGCCACTCGTTCATCAAGGCGCAGATGGCCGAGACCGGTGCCGTCTTCGGCGGAGAGCACTCCGCGCACTACTACTTCCGCGACTTCTGGGGCGCCGACTCCGGGATGCTCGCGGCGATGCACGTGCTGGCCGCGCTCGGCGAACAGGACAAGCCGCTCTCGGACCTGATGGGGGTCTACGACCGGTACGCCGCATCGGGCGAGATCAACTCGACGGTGGCTGACCAGGCGGAGCGCACGCGCGCCGTACTCGATGCTTTCGCAGACGAAATCCGGAGCACCGATGAACTGGACGGCGTGACGGTACAGTTGGTTTCGGGCGCCTGGTTCAACCTTCGCGCCTCCAATACGGAGCCGCTGCTCCGGCTGAACGTCGAAGCCGCGACACCGGACGAGGTGCGCGCACTGACCGAGCGGATCCTGGCGATCGTACGTGCCTGATCGCGCTGTCGCGCTGCTGGGACGGGAGGAAGCCGTGACCGAGATCATCGGTGCCGGAAGCGGACCGAACGGGCTCACCGATCTCGATGATCCGGCGGGTCTGATCGCGGCCGACGTGGGCGGACATCTGCGGGCCGCGGCCCTGGCGGGCGCGCAGGCGCGCGCCGTGGCCGCCGCCGTCGACGAGGGTGCCCTCGACCCGCTCGACGGCATCGCCCCGCGCGCGGTCGTCGTGGTGTGCGGGGCAGGTCCGGCCGCCGCCGCGGCCGGGTTCGTCGAGGCGCTGACCGCCGGCCGGTTCGACGTGCCGCTCGTGCGCTCGACCGAACTGCCGCCCTGGGTGGGCGCACTCGACGTGGTCGTGGTCTGCGGGTTCGACGCGGGAGACTTGGTGCTGGCGCGCGCGATCGCCGTGGCCTCGCGGCGCGGCGCGACCGTCGTCGTCGCTGTTCCGCTCGAGGGCCCGGTCGCCGAGGCCGCGGCGGGGCGCACCGTCGACCTCTCGCCCCGCCTGCGCGTGCCGGAGCGCTTCGGCTTCATCGGTGTCGCCGCGGCCCTGCTCGCGGTGCTCGGCCGGATCGCCGGTATCGACCGGTCGGCCGCGCCGGGCGAGGGCTTCCTGTTCGCCCTCGCCGACACGCTCGACGACGAGGCGCTGCGCGGCGCACCCGACCGCGACGTCGAGTCCAACCCCGCGAAGCGACTGGCGGCGCGGATGGCGGGCCGCCGGATCGCGCTGACCGCGGACACGGCCGCGGGGCTCGCGGTGGCCGAACACGCGGCCTCCCAGGCGCTGACCCTGGGCGGTCAGGTGGTCGCCGCGGTCGGCCTCGCCGATGTCGAGCTGGCCGTGCCGGAACTGGCCGCGGCACCGCGGGGCGGCGCGCTGAGCGGGTCGGACGCGCTCTTCCACGACCCGTTCCTGGACGGCCCGGCCGCGCAGACGCCGCTGCGGGTCCTGGTGGTCACCATCGAGGAGCGCGCGCCCATGGTGCAGGCCCGGCTGCGTGCCCTGCCCGACGTGGAGCCGCTGCCCGTGGACGAGGGGGCGCGTCGCGCGCCCGACACGGCGGGCCCGCGCGCCGATGCGCAGGAGCTGCTGGCGCTCGCGGTACGGTTCGATCTCGCGTCGGTCTACCGGCGCCTGACGGGAGAGGCGTGATGGAGCGGATCGAGGGTGTCGTCCGCCCGTACGCATGGGGCTCGCGGACCGTCCTGGCGACCATGCAGGGCAGGTCCGTTCCGTCGAACCATCCCGAGGCGGAGCTGTGGTTCGGGGCGCACCCCGCGGACCCGGCCACGCTGTACGACGGTGCCGGCGACGGGTCCGGCGGCGATCTGCTGTCCGCCATCGGCGCCGACCTGGACGGACAGCTCGGGGCCGCGTGCCGCGCCGAGTTCGGGGACCGGCTGCCCTACCTGGTGAAGGTGCTCGCCGCCGACGAGCCGCTCTCGCTGCAGGCGCACCCGTCACGGGAGCAGGCCGAGGAGGGCTTCGCCCGGGAGAACGCCGCGGGCATCCCGCTGGACGCGCCCGAACGCAACTACCGCGATGCCGCGCACAAGCCCGAGGTCGTCATCGCGCTCAGCCGGTTCGAGGCGCTCGCCGGCTTCCGGGACCCGGCCGTCACCGTCGAACTGCTGCGCGTGCTGGCCGTCCCCGAGCTGGACGGCTACCTGGGCCTACTCGCCGGCCAACCGGACTCGCAGGGCCTGCGCGCCCTGGTGACCACGTGGATCACGCTGCCGCAGCCCGCGCTCGCGGTGCTCGTGCCCGCGGTGCTCGCCGGGTGCGTGCGCTACCTGGAGAGCGGCGCGTCCGCGTTCAAGGGCGAGGCGGAACTCGCATTGACGCTGGGGGAGCGGTACCCCGACGATGCCGGTGTCCTGGCCGCGCTGCTGCTCAACCGGATCGTCCTGGAGCCGGGGCAGGCGCTGTACCTCGCGGCCGGCAACCTGCACGCGTACATCAACGGGGTCGCCGTCGAGGTCATGGCGAACTCGGACAACGTGCTGCGCGGTGGCCTCACGCCCAAGCACGTCGACGTGCCGGAGCTGCTGCGCGTGCTGGACTTCACGCCGCGCGCACCGTCGGACCTGGCGCCCCGCACCTCGACCGTCGGGCCCGAGGTGATCTTCTCCACGCCGGCGCCCGAGTTCCGGGTCTCCCGCGTGCGACTCGACGGGACGGCGCTCAAGCGCGCCGCGTCGGTGGAGCTGGACGCACGCGGCCCGCAGCTGCTCGTGGTCACGTCGGGGACGGTGACGGTGCGCAGTGCGGGCCGGGTGATCGATGTCCCGGCGGGCAGCGGCCTGTGGATGGCCGCGTCCGATCCGGGCGTGGTGGTCAGCGCGCACTCACCGGCGGCGGAGTTCTTCCGGACGCTGGTGGGCGGGCACTGAGCCGACTGATCGCCCCCGATGGGGCGATCGGGGGGGGGCTAGACGCCGCCGAGGTTCTCGTAGAAGGTCTCGGGGATGTCGAAGGTCTGCATGTTGGACACGGCGACGGTCTCCGGCTGGGCCTTGCTGAGCACGGCGAGCGGCTTGCCGTCGCGCGTGAGCAGCACATCGTCTCCACCCTCGACGATGCTGAGGAGCTGAGCGACGGTCTGGTCCGTGGTGTGCGCGAAAGTCTTGGTCATAGGGCCGACGGTAAGCGTTACTCGCCGGTACGCCAACAGGATTCGACTACCGGCGAGTAACACCGGCCGGTAATGTCGACCGGAGCTGCGCACGGACCGGTGTCCGCTTGTGTCCGAAATGCTTCGCGGAGAGCAGCGGTGGTGTTTGATGAGTCGTCACACCGTCCCACAACGACGAACACAGGAGCACCGGATGGCAAACCCACTGTTGCGTACGAAATCGGTGGAGCAGTCCATCGCCGATACCGAGGTCGTCGGCACCCGGCTGAAGAAGCAGCTGACCGCGTGGGACCTGACGATCTTCGGCGTCGCCGTCGTCGTGGGTGCTGGCATCTTCACGATCGGCGCGTCGACCGCCGGTGACTACTCGGGCCCGGCGGTCACGGTGTCGTTCGTCATCGCCGCGATCGCCTGTGGTCTCGCGGCCCTCTGCTACGCGGAGTTCGCGTCGACGGTGCCCGTCGCCGGCTCGGCGTACACCTTCTCGTACGCCACGTTCGGCGAATTCGTCGCCTGGATCATCGGCTGGGACCTGGTGCTGGAGTTCTCCATCGCCGCCGCCGCCGTGGCCAGCGGCTGGTCGAGCTATCTCGGCACCGTCTTCCACACCGGTCCGGCGGTGTTCCACCTCGGTGGCTTCAAGGTCGACTGGGGCGCGATGCTCATCGTCGGAGTGCTGACGGTACTGCTGACCTTCGGTGCCAAGGTCTCCTCGCGGGTCTCCGCAGTGATCACGGCGATCAAGGTCGCGGTCGTGCTGCTCGTGATCGCGGTCGGAGCTTTCTATATCAAGGGTTCCAACTACACCCCGTTCGTGCCCGAATCGGTTCCGGGTAAGAGCGAGGGGGTGAGCTGGACGTCCACGCTGTTCCAGGCGCTCGCAGGCAGCAGCTCGTCCTACGGCTGGTACGGCGTGCTCGCCGGCGCCGGCATCGTCTTCTTCGCGTTCATCGGCTTCGACATCGTCGCCACCTCCGCGGAGGAGACGGTGAATCCGCAGCGCGACGTGCCCCGCGGCATCATGGGCTCGCTCGCGATCGTCACCGTGCTCTACATCGCCGTCACCGTGGTCGTGACCGGCATGGCGAGCTACAAGGACCTCGCGACCAGCGCGGGCGACGGTTCCGGGAAGAACCTGGCGTACGCGTTCAAGCTCAACGGCGTCGACTGGGCCGCCACGATCATCTCCATCGGCGCTCTCGCCGGCCTGACCACCGTGGTCATGGTGTTGCTCATGGGCCAGAACCGCGTGCTCTTCGCGATGGCCCGCGACGGCCTGCTGCCCCGTCAGCTCGCCAAGACCTCCGACCGGGGTGTGCCGGTGCGGATCTCGGTGGGCGTCGGCATCGTGGTCGCGATCTTCGCCGGGCTCATTCCGCTGAGCGAGCTCGCCGAGCTGATCAACATCGGCACGCTGTTCGCCTTCGTCCTGGTGTCGGTGGGCGTGGTGGTCCTGCGCAGGAAGCGCCCGGATCTCAAGCGCGGCTTCCGCGCGCCGTTGGTGCCGCTGGTGCCGATCCTGTCGGTGGTCGCCTGCGGGTGGCTGATGCTCAACCTGTCGCTCGAGACCTGGTTCCGGTTCCTGTGCTGGATGGTGCTCGGCGTGGTCGTCTACTTCCTGTACTCGATGAACCACTCGCTGGTCGGGAAGCGGGCGCGCGGCGAGGTCATCGAGTCGCTCGCCGATTGATCATCTGCTCTGGACCGGGGTCGACGCAGCGCGCGTCGGCCCCGGTTCTGCGTTGGTGGACGTTCGCGTCGGCGCGGATGTTTCCGCGCCACGAGTGCAGGACGCGCGAATGCGTGGGCGCTTCGGTGGGCGCTCTCTCCGATTCTGTCCGGGTCGGACAGGTGCGGCGTACGATTCAGAATCGTGAACACCGACGTGGGGGTAGCACGCTGGCGGGAGCTGATCGAGGCATTCCTCGTACAGCGGGAACGGCTGGTCCGGATCCATCCGGATCTGTACGAGATGTCGCGGCCGAATCCCGGCGCGACGGAGGAGCAGTTGGTCGCCGCGGAGGAGCGGCTGGGGTTCCGGATCCCCGCGCAGTACCGCGAGTTCCTCACCGTCGCGAATGGCTGGCGTGAGTGGAATCAGGACACCGCGCTGCTCCCGTGCGACGAGATCGGTCACGGCACGATCAGTGAGTCGGAAGGGCTCGGGATCAGGCTGGCGGACGGGGACGTCCTCGTCGAGTGGCGCAGCGACGACGACTGGCTGCGGATCGCCGACAGCGACGGAACCTACTGGGAGACGTTCATGCTGCATCGGGACTCCCAGGGGTACCGCGCCGGCCAACTGATGATGACGCCGCATGGCGACCGCTTCCACGACTCCTTCGAGGACTACCTCGTCGACCAGTTGGCGGCGCTGACCGAGTGGCTCGACGGTGAGGAGCTGGGCCCGCACGGGAGGTACTGGGGCAGGGATCTCCGGCTGGACCCGCCGACGATGCAGCAGATCGTCGATCGTCTCGCCGCCCTGCGCGTCGAGTTCGCAGAGCTCAGTGGTGACCCCGTCCCCGATCCACCGAACCCGCCGGCCGCACCGTCGGACATCACCGCGCTGGAAGGGCACCTGGGTCGGCAGCTGCACCCGGAGCACCGCGAGTTCCTGGAGGTCGCCGACGGCTGGCCGGGCAACCCCCACCCTCTGAGCTGCGCGGAGATCATCACCGGTGACGCGTGGGCCGAGGCGCTGGCGGCGCGCGACCGACACAACGACTGGCAGGCCGCGGAGTTCGCGAGATTCGGCGGCTCCACGTGGCAGAAGCCCGGTCCGGCGGCCGAAGCCGCAGCCGGCGTTTCGGTGACGCCCTTCGCGACGCAGGTCATCTCGGTATGGGGGGTCGATACCGAAGACGGCCGTGTACTCGACGTGCTCAGATATGCGGAGGACCTTGCGCGCGGCTACAAGGGATCGTACGGCACCGTGCGCGAGCACCTGCTGTCGCAGATCGACGGACTGTGCCAGCAGATCGAGTCGTGGCGACGGACGTTCTCGTGAGCCGCTCATCGTGAACTCGGCAGGTTTCTGCATCACGAGGCCGTATGTGGCTTCCCGACTCATGAACCCGCCGGTTTCACGATCGCATGACGGGCGGAGGGGTTCATCCTTGCAGGCCGCGATAGCCTGGAGCGCGTGACTTCTACGTTGACCGCCGATACGGCGAACGGAATCGATTTCAAGGTCGCGGACCTCTCGCTCGCCGAGTCCGGCCGCAAGCAGCTGCGCCTGGCGGAGCACGAGATGCCCGGCCTGATGGCGCTGCGCCGCGAATACGCCGATGTCCAGCCGCTCAAGGGCGCGCGGATCTCGGGTTCGCTGCACATGACGGTGCAGACCGCGGTCCTCATCGAGACGCTGGTGGACCTCGGCGCCGAGGTGCGCTGGGCGTCCTGCAACATCTTCTCCACCCAGGACGAGGCGGCCGCGGCCGTCGTCGTGGGGCCGCACGGCACCGTCGAGGCCCCGCAGGGCGTGCCGGTGTTCGCGTGGAAGGGCGAGAGCCTGGAGGAGTACTGGTGGGCCGCCGAGCAGATGCTGACCTGGCCGGGTGAGCCCGCCAACATGATCCTCGACGACGGCGGCGATGCCACCATGCTGGTGCTGCGCGGCGCGCAGTTCGAGGCCGCCGGCGTCGTCCCGCCCACCGACGAGAGCGCCGACAGCGCCGAGTACCAGGTGTTCCTGGCCCTGCTGCGCGCATCGCTCGCGAAGGACGCGACGAAGTGGAGCAAGATCGCCGAGTCGGTCAAGGGCGTCACCGAGGAGACCACCACCGGCGTGCTGCGCCTGTACCAGTTCGCCGCCGCCGGCGAGCTGGCCTTCCCGGCGATCAACGTCAACGACTCGGTCACCAAGAGCAAGTTCGACAACAAGTACGGCACCCGCCACTCGCTGATCGACGGCATCAACCGCGGCACCGACGTGCTGATCGGCGGCAAGAAGGTCCTCATCACGGGCTACGGCGACGTGGGCAAGGGCTGCGCCGAGTCGCTCGCGGGCCAGGGCGCGCGCGTCCAGGTCACGGAGATCGACCCGATCAACGCCCTGCAGGCCCTCATGGACGGCTACGACGTGGTCACCGTCGAGGATGCGATTGGCGACGCCGACATCGTCATCACCTCCACGGGCAACAAGGACATCATCCTGCTCGAGCACATGAAGCAGATGAAGGACCACGCGATCCTCGGCAACATCGGCCACTTCGACAACGAGATCGACATGGCCGGCCTGGAGAAGTCGGGCGCCGTGCGGCTGAACATCAAGCCGCAGGTCGACCAGTGGACCTTCGGCGACACCGGCAAGTCGATCGTCGTGCTCTCCGAGGGCCGCCTGCTGAACCTGGGCAACGCGACGGGCCACCCGTCGTTCGTGATGTCCAACAGTTTCAGCAACCAGGTGATCGCCCAGATCGAGCTGTGGACCAAGCCCGACGAGTACGACAACGAGGTCTACCGCCTGCCGAAGCACCTCGACGAGAAGGTCGCGAAGATCCACGTCGAGGCCCTGGGCGGGCACCTCACCAAGCTCACCAAGGAGCAGGCCGAGTACATCGGCGTCGACGTCGAGGGCCCGTACAAGCCCGAGCACTACCGCTACTGAGCGGCACCGTCGCGCCGGCGACCGGTCGGCACCGTCGGCCCCGCTAACGCACCCGCGACGTACTGACACACACCTTCCACCCTCCGGACTCCTTCCGGAGGGTGGCGGTGTCTGTGACGGTCTGCGCGACGCTCGACGCCGAGCCGATCGGCACCGTCGTCTGCTCGGCGGTCGCGGTGCCGGCGTCGGCGTCGATGCGTACGGCTCCGACGGTCACCTTCCAGCGTCCGCTCGGCCCCAGCGTCGAGTCGATCTCGGCGGCGAAGGTCTGCGCGGTGTACTGCAGCTGCAGCAGCGCGGCGTCGGCGGAACAGCGGGTTGCGATGAGCGCCGCCAGGTCCCGGTTGTTGATCGCCGTCGTCTCGGCGGCGACGACATCACGGATCTGCTGCTCGTCGTCGCTGCCGCGGTGCGCGAGGATGTACCACGTGGCGCCGATGATGATCGCGATGATCAGCGCCGTCGCGCCCACCACGATCGCCACGGACCGGTCGCGCTGCGGCGGTCCCGACGGTGCGGCCGGCCAGGCTGGCGCGGGCGCAGACGGCACGGGCGCCGGGGCCGGCACGGGTGCGGACGGCGCGGTCGGAAGAGGCTGGGGCGGCAGCGGATTCGGCACCGCCCCGGTGACTGCGCGCCCCGTCACGAAGGGCGTGCCGGCCGACGAGACGGGGCCGCCCGGCGCGAACTGCTGCGGCGGCCGCGGCGGCGCGATCCCGAGCCTGCGATAGGTCTCCGCGGGCAGGACGGGATGCAGGAGCTCGCGGGGATCAGTCGGGCGCATCGGCGCGCTCCTCGGAGGCGGCCGGCGCGTGACTGCGGCGTTCCAGGGACTGCAGCAGCGCGGTCAGTGCGTCCAGCTTCTCGTGCACCTCGTCGAGCTCGCGGCGCATGTAGTCACGGCTCGCGGCCTCGCCGACGGCCAGGCGCACCGACGCCAGCTCGCGGGCCAGGAACTCCGTGTCGGCCTTGGTCTGGGCGGCGCGGGCGCGGTCCTCGTCGAGCGAGACGCGGTCGCGGCTCTCCTGCCGGTTCTGCGCGAGCAGGATCAGCGGCGCCGCGTACGCCGCCTGCGTGGAGAACGCCAGGTTGAGCAGGATGAACGGATACGGGTCGAAGCGCAGTGCGATCCAACTGATGTTGATGATCACCCAGACCACGACGATCACCGTCTGGATCGCCAGGTAGCGGCCGGTGCCCAGGAACCGCGCCACGCGCTCGGCGCCCTGGCCGATCATGTCGTCGCCCAGGTTCAGCTGGAAACTGCGGCCCAGCCGCGGCGTATCGAGCCGGGAGCGGTCCTTCATCCGGTGACCTCCACGGTGTTGTCGTCGTCCTCGTCGCGCCAGTCGTCGGGCAGGAGGTGGTCGAGCACGTCGTCGACCGACACGGCGCCCAGCAGGTGATTCTCCGCGTCGATCACCGGCCCGCTGACCAGGTTGTACGCCGCGAAGTACCGGGTCACGGCGCCGAGCGGGTCGTCGGGCCCGAGTCTCGGCAGGTCGGTGTCGACGATGCCGCCCACCAGGTCCGCGGGGGGCTCGCGCAGCAGCTGCTGCAGGTGCACCGCGCCGAGGTAGCGGCCCGTCGGGGTCCCGGTCGGGGGCCGGACCACGAACACCATGCTGGCCAGCGCGGGGGTGATGTCCTGGTTCCGGGCCCGGGCCAGGGCCTCGGCCACGGTGGTCGACGGGGTGACCACGATCGGCTCGGGCGTCATCATGCCGCCCGCGGTGTACGGCGAGAACGTGAGCAGGCGGCGGACCGTCCCCGAGTCCTCCGGGTCCATCACGGCCAACAGCTCCTCGCGCTGGCTGTCGGGGAGCTCGCCGAGGAGGTCGGCGGCATCGTCGGGGTCCATGGCCTCGAGCACGTCGGCGGCCCGCGCCTTGGACAGGTAGGCGATGACCTCGGCTTGGTCGTCGTCGCCGAGCTCCTGCAGCACGTCCGCGAGCCGCTCGTCGTCGAACGCCGCCGCGAGGGTGAGCCGTCGCTGTGGCGGCAACTCGCGCAGGGCCTGCGCGACATCGGTGGCGCGCATGTCCTCGAACACGGTCAGTGCCTCGGCGATGTCGTGATCGGCGCCCGTGAGCGCGGTGGTGGTGAAGCCGGACACGTGGGGGAGGTCCACCACCTGGACGCCGCCGCGCCGACTCCAGCCCGTCGCGCGGATCTTGAGGGCCAGACGGTGCACCACCCAGTCCCGGGTGCGGGTCTGCTCGATCCCCACGTCCACGACGGACGCGTCGGCACCGTCGTACTCCTCGCCGGGCTCCTCGATCCGGACCTTGGTCCCCAGGAGCTGGCCGAGGGCGAGGGCCTCGCCGGGCCGGATGTGCAGGCGGCGCAGGCTGACCGAGCCGGTGTTGAGGGTGATGGCGGCCGGTTCGACGCTGGTCACGCGCAGCATCGGCACGAAGATGCGCCGGCGGTTGGCCAGCTCGACGGCGAGGCCGAGGACCCGTGGCGCCTTGCGATCGGCGCGCAGGCCGATCACCGCATCCCGGACACGGCCGACCGACTCACCGTCCGGGCCCACGACGGGGAGGCCGGACAGTCGAGCGACGAATACTCTGGAGGCAGCCGACATGGTGTTCAGGGTAGTTTCGTTATGTACCGCATGTGAGGGAGGGCGTCGAATGTCGCAACCGTTACCCGGTCCCGGGTCGCAGAATCGCGCCGGAGGGCCCGCCGGGCAGCCGTTCCGGGGGCTGCCGACGCCGCCGAAGGGCTGGCCGATCGGTTCGTTCGGTACCTACGCCGAGGCGCAGCGCGCGGTCGACTATCTCTCCGACCAGGAGTTCCCGGTCCAGAACGTCACGATCGTGGGCGTGGACCTGATGCAGGTCGAGCGGATCACGGGGCGCCTGACCTGGGGGCGTGTGCTCAGCGCGGGCGCCGCGTCCGGCGCGTGGCTCGGCCTGTTCCTCGGCCTGCTGGTCGGGTTGTTCGTGGGCGGCGGCGCGAACGTGCTGCCCACCGTGATCGCGGGCATCGTCGGCGGTGTGGTGTTCGGTCTGATCAGCGCGGCGGTGCCGTACTGGGCCTCGCGCGGCACCCGCGACTTCTCGTCGACGATGCAACTGGTGGCCGGGCGGTACGACGTGCTGTGCGATCCCCAGGTCGCCGAGCAGGCCCGGGACATGCTGGCGCGGTTGAACATTCAGTAGGGTCCGATCGCCGGCGCGAGGAGCCTCGGCAAGTCGGGTGGTGTGTTGTTCCCGATGGTGATGCGCCTGGCGCATACCCTCGTCTGTGCAGGTAGCGAGCCCTTTTTCTGAGTTCGGTTATGCGTTTTCTGCATGGCGCGACAATGGTGCGCACCCAGGAGCCCTCGGCACGGCGGGCAGGCCGTCAGCAGGGGCGCGGTGCGTCGCGGCCCTAGCGCAACCCGGACCGCGGGGTTGCAAACATTTGCAAAACCGCTTTCCTCGTGGCGCAGCTCACAGTGCGGTACGGTGCCCGCATGACGAGAACCTCCAGTACGTCCCGCGGCGTGCAGTGGGGGCAGCGCATCGCGAGGCGGTTCTGCAAATACTTGCTCGCGGCGTCCGCCTCGGTGCGATCATCGAAGGATGATTCCGAAGAAGCAGGTCGCGATGAAGGACGTCGCGCAGCGCCTCGGGATCTCGATCTCGACGGTGTCGCGGGCACTGACCGGCAAGCCGGGCGTCGCGCCGGCGACCAGGCGGCGGATCGTCGACGGGGCGGCGGCGCTCGGCTACGTCGCGGACTCCGGGGCGCGGGTCGTGCGCAACCGTGCCGGCCGGATCTGCGTGGTGGTACCGCGTCTGGACGCCTGGTACTACGCGGCCGTAGCGGACGGCGCGCAGGAGGCGCTGCGCGAGCGCGGCTACACGACCGTGCTCCGCTGTGTGCGTACACACGCCGAACGACTCGACTTCTTCCGGACGGTTCCCGAGGAGGACGTGGACGGCTTGATCGCGGTGAGCTTCCCGATGGATGCACAGATCCTCGATCGTGTGGCGCGGATGTCGGCGCCGGTGGTCGCGGTGTCGTCCCGACCGCCGGGCGTGCCGTCCGCGACGATAGACGATCGACTCGCGGCGACGCGCGCCGTCGGACACCTCGTCCGGATGGGGCATCGACGGATCGGGCTGATCCGCACGAGCGACCCGGAAGGTGTCCTGTGGGACGCGGACGTAGCGCGGGACGAGGGCTACCGGTCCGCCATGGCGGCACAGGGGATCCCGGTGTCGGACGACCTGATGGTCACGGCGCCGTGGGGGATCGAGGGCGGTGCGGAGGCGATGGAGCGGCTGCTCGGCGTGGTGCCGGCTCCGACCGCAGTCTTCTGCTTCTCCGACGAGGTGGCGTTGGGTGCGCTGCGCACGTTGCGGCGGATGGGGATCGCGGTGCCCGAGCAGATGTCCGTGATCGCCGTCGACGATCACCCGATGGCCGGTCTCGCGGACCTGACCACGGTGGCGCAACCCGCGCGACGGCTCGGGATGGAAGCCGCGCGGCTGGTGCTGGCCCGGTTGGACGGCGGCACGGCGGAGGATGTGGTCCTGGACACCCGCCTCGTCGCGCGTCACACGACTGCCGTGCCCCCGTGATCCGGGGTCGTAGCCGACCACGATCGAGGGGACCGCAAGGTCATCGTTCGTCCCACGAAAAGCATTGGTGCGCAGCATGTTCGTTCGTTCGGGTCGTCTCGTGACGCGGCCGCGGGGCGAGCCGAGCGCGATTGGCACGGGAATGCAAGATGTGGTGTTCGTCACCACGGGCGTGTGTTAGTTTTCGCAATGCCGTTCGATCGGGCGGCGCAAGGAGGATGGGCGATGGAGTGGAAACCGGTTCGCCGCAGGGCGCTGGCGGTGGGACTGACGGTGGCCCTCGGGAGTTCACTGTTGGCGGGGTGCGGGTCCAGCGAGTCCGGCGTGGTCATCACCGTCGGTACGGGTGCGGACAGCATCCCGGCCCTGAAGAAGGCGGCCGCGGGCTGCTCGACGAGTGACTACAAGGTCGTCACCGAGACGATGCCCCGATCGGCCGACGACACGCGACTGCAGTGGGCGCGCCGCATCACCGGCAACGACAAGTCGCTGTCGATCCTCGCGCTGGACGTCACGTGGACGGCCGAGTTCGCCGCCGCCGGTTGGCTGGTGGACATGCCGGACGATGTCGTCGAGCGGACCAAGAAGCGCGTGCTGGCGGGCCCGCTCAAGACGGCGACCTATCAGAACAAGGTCTACGGCGTGCCGGCGTGGGCCAACACGCAGCTCCTCTGGTATCGCAAGGATCTGCTCTCCAAGCTCACGGGCAAGCCGATCACGAGCCCGCCCAAGCTCACGTGGCAGCAACTGCTCGACTACGCCGCGCAGTCCGGCAAGGCGGGAGGCCCGACCGGGATCGCCGTCACGGCGGCCCAGTACGAGGGCATGGTGGTGTGGTTCAACTCCCTGCTCGAGAGCGAGGGCGGACGGATCGTCGGCGACGACGGGACGACGCTGGTGCTCGGTGAGCAGCAGAACAAGGACGCCATGATCCGCGCGCTGCAGATCATGAAGGACGTCACCACGGCTCCTGGTCACGCCGCGGGCATCACCAACTTCATGGAGACCGAGGCCCGCCTGTCGATGGAGCGTGGTGAATCGCTGTTCGAGCTGAACTGGCCGTTCGTGCTGCCGTCGATGCAGCAGAACGCCGCCGCGGGATCGGTGCCGTGGTTCGGCAACGAGCTGGCGAAGTTCAAGGGCGTCGACAAGCCCGACGCCGGTCAGCTGCGCCAGATGAATCAGCTCATCCGCCAGAAGTTCGACTTCGCGCCGTATCCCCAGGTCAAGGCCGGTGTTCCGGCGAAGGCCACGCTCGGCGGGGCGAACCTGATGGTCGCGAAGACCGCGCAGCACCCCGATCTGGCCTGGAAGGCCGTCGAGTGCCTCACGAACAACGAGTCCGAGAAGATCTACGGTCTCGACGCGGGCACGCCGCCCACCGTCCCGGCGGTGTACGACGACCCGGAGTTCATCACGGTCTACCCGGCGGCGAAGCTGATCCGGGATCAGATGCAGGAGAACACCGCGGCGGTCCGCCCGCTCACGCCGTCCTACCAGGCGATGTCGACCCTGCTCGCGGCGAAGCTCGCTCCCGTGGGTGGCTGGGACCCGAGGTCGCTCGCCGATGAACTGATCGACGCCGCGCAGAAGGCCGTCGATGGGAAGGGGCTCGTCCCGTGACAACCGCTGAAGTGGGGCGGCACGAGCTGCCGTCCGAGGGCAAGCGATCCCGCAAGCCAGCCCGCTCTGAGGGGAAGCAGAGTGAGCGACGTCTGGGCCTGTACCTGATCGCGCCCGCGGCCGTCTTGATGCTCGCGGTCACGGCGTATCCGATCGTCTACGCCGTCTGGTTGAGCCTGCACAAGGCGTCGCTGAGCGCGCCGGACGATACGCAGTTCGTCGGGTTCAGCAACTACCTCACCGTGCTCAGTGACGGCTACTGGTGGTCGGCGTTCGGAGTGACCGCGTTCATCACCGTGGCGTCGGTGATCATCGAGTTCGTGCTCGGCCTGGCGATCGCGCTGGTCATGCACCGCACCATCGTCGGCCGCGGCGTGGTCCGCACCGTCGTGCTGATCCCGTACGGCATCGTCACCGTCGCCGCGTCGTTCTCCTGGCTCTACGCCTGGACGCCGGGCACGGGCTACCTGGCCAACCTGTTGCCGGACGGCTCCGCGCCGCTCACGCAGCAGGTGCCCTCGTTGATGATCATCGTGCTGGCCGAGGTCTGGAAGACGACGCCGTTCATGGCGCTGCTGCTGCTCTCCGGCCTGGCGCTGGTGCCGGACGATCTGCTCAAGGCGGCGGCGCTCGACGGTGCCGGCGCGTGGACGCGCCTGACGAAGATCATCATCCCGTTGATGAAGCCCGCGATCCTGGTCGCGCTGCTGTTCCGCACGCTCGACGCGTTCCGCATCTTCGACAACATCTTCGTCCTGACGAAGGGCAGCAACGGCACCGCATCGCTGTCGATCCTCGGCTACGACAACCTGTTCAAGGCTTTCAACCTGGGCATCGGCTCGGCGATCTCGGTGCTGATCTTCATCTGCGTCGCGATCATCGCGTTCATCTTCGTCAAGGCGTTCGGAGCCGCGGCTCCCGGTGCCGATGCGGGAAAGCGGTAGGGGGAAACACATGGCACAGCGCACCGCAGGCCGCACGCTCAGTTGGTCCGTGATCAACCTGATCGTGGTCGCCTTCACGATGATCCCACTGCTGTGGATCATCTCGCTCTCGCTCAAGCCGGCATCGTCGGTGGGGGATGGAAAGTTCATCCCGAGGAATCCGACCTTCGAGAACTACGTCTCCGTGTTCAAGAACGCCGGCTTCCTTCGGCCGCTGATCAACTCGATCGGCATCGCCCTGATCAGCACCCTGATCGCGGTACTCATCGGCACGTTCGCCGCGTACGCCGTAGCGCGCCTGGACTTCCCTGGCAAGCAGGTCTTCGTCGCGGCGACCCTGCTGATCGCGATGTTCCCGCAGATCTCGCTCATCACGCCGCTGTTCAACATCGAGCGGGCCACCGGCCTGTTCGATACCTGGCCGGGCCTGATCCTGCCGAACATCACGTTCGCGCTCCCGCTCTGCGTCTACACGCTCCAGGCCTTCTTCCGCGAGATCCCGTGGGAGCTGGAGAAGGCGGCGCAGATGGACGGGGCCACTCCGGCGCAGGCGTTCCGGCGCGTGGTCGCTCCGCTCGCCGCGCCCGGAGTCGTGACCGCAGCGATCCTGGTCTTCATCGCAGCCTGGAACGACCTGCTGTTCGCGGTCTCACTGACCGCGACCGACGCGTCGATCACCGCGCCCGTCGCGATCATCAATTTCACCGGTAGCTCGCAGTTCGAGGAACCCACCGGCACCATCTCGGCCGCGGCCGTGATCATCACCATCCCGATCATCATCTTCGTGCTGTTGTTCCAGCGACGCATCGTGGCCGGCCTGACGTCCGGCGCCGTCAAGGGCTAGCCCGGTAAGCATCCTTAGGAGAGAACCATGGCAGACATCGTCTTCGACCACGTGCGCAAGACCTATCCGGACGGCTCCACCGCCGTCAGCGACATCAACCTCGAGATCGCCGACGGCGAGTTCGTGATCCTCGTCGGCCCGTCGGGCTGCGGCAAGTCCACCACGCTCAACATGATCGCCGGTCTGGAGGACATCTCCGACGGCGAGCTGCGCATCGGCGGTACGCGCGTCAACGAGAAGGCCCCCAAGGATCGCGACATCGCGATGGTCTTCCAGTCCTACGCGCTGTACCCGCACATGTCGGTGCGCGAGAACATCGCCTTCCCGCTGCAGCTGGCGAAGCTGCCCAAGGCGGAGATCAACGCCAAGGTCGAGGACGCTGCGCGCAGCCTGGACCTGATGCAGCACCTCGACCGCAAGCCCAGCCAGCTGTCGGGCGGCCAGCGTCAGCGCGTCGCGATGGGCCGCGCCATCGTGCGCAGCCCGAAGGCCTTCCTCATGGATGAGCCGCTGTCGAACCTGGATGCCAAGCTGCGCGTACAGATGCGCACCGAGGTCTCGCGGCTGCAGAAGCGACTCGGCACGACGATGGTCTACGTCACCCACGACCAGACCGAGGCCATGACCCTCGGCGACCGGGTCGTCGTCCTCAAGAGCGGCGACGTGCAGCAGGTCGGGGCGCCGCAGGAGCTCTACGAGCGGCCGGCGAACCTGTTCGTCGCAGGATTCATCGGCTCGCCCGCGATGAACTTCGTTCCCGGCCGGCTCACGTCGGTGGGCATCAACACCGCCCTGGGTGAGATCCTGCTCCTCGACTCGCCCCGTCTGGCCGAGAAGGCCGCTGCGGCGGGCAACCGGACCGGCGATGTCATCGTGGGCATCCGGCCCGAGCACTTCGAGGACGCGCGGCTGCTCGACCCCAACCAGCGCGTCGGCGGTCTCACCTTCCGGGCCACCGTCGACGTCCTGGAGTCCATGGGATCGGACAAGTACATCCACTTCGGCGTTCCGGCCGAGGCCATCGCCACCGATGCTCTCGCGGACCTCAACGCGTTGGGGGCGGGCACGCCGCTGGCCGGTGCCGACGAGATCGTCGCGCGCCTGTCCGCCGACTCCGCCGCCGCCCGCGGTGCCGAGATCGACCTGTACTACGACCCCTCGAAGATCGCCGTGTTCGACGCATCGACCGGTCTGAACCTGGCGCTGTAGTCCGGTGCGTGTGCTCGCCGTCAGCGACGAGGAGGTTCCGGGCCTGGCCCTGGCGTCGTCGGAGCTCGTTCCGGACCTGATCCTCGGAGCGGGGGATCTGTCCGGCGGATACCTCGAGGCGCTCGTGGACCGCTACGGGGTGCCGTGCGTCTTCGTGCCCGGTAACCACGATCCGGATCACCGCGGCTACCGCCGGACCCGAGGCGGCTACCTGCGGGGCGGTCTGCCGTGCGAGCCGCCGGGGCCGCGCGGGGGCGTGAACGCGGACGGGCGGGTCGTCACGGTCGGCGGGCTGACGGTCGCCGGCCTCGGCGGATCGATCCGCTACCGGGGCGGCGCGAACCAGTGGACGCAGGCCCAGCAGACGCGGCGCGCCTGGCGCGTGCGCGCCGCGGCCCGGTGGCGACGGCGCACCGTCGACGTGCTGCTCACGCACTCGCCCGCGGAAGGGGTGGGCGACGGAAAGGATGCTCCGCATCGCGGCTTCGCCTCCCTCGGGAGGCTGGTGCGGACGCTGCGCCCGCAGGTCTTCGTGCACGGGCACGTGCACCCTTTCGGTCACCCGGGGCAGGAACGTACGATCGACGGCGTTCCGGTGCTCAACACCGTCGGGTACGCGTACTTCGACATCACGCCCGGAAGCACTGGACGGGATCGGGGGATCAGAATCAGAGAGCGGCGACGTGGCGCGTGACACCGGATTCCCCGACGCGGACGCGCGCTCGGACTTCGAGCGGTCCCGGCGCCGGGCCAACATCTCCCGGCTCGCGGCGTGGGTGCGGCGCCGGCCGGGCGATGTCAACGACGTCCTGCCCTACGACGAGGTGGTCTCCGCCCTCGGCCTGGTGAGCGATCGGAAGCTGGGCCTGCAGGTGATCCCGGTGGCGCAGATCGTGGGCAGCGTGGACCGCACCCGTGATTTCGACAGGTACTTCCGGCCGCGCTCGCCGGCACTGCGTGCCCGCTGGCAGCGACTGGCCGCGGCGCAGCGGCGCGGCGAGTCGATGCCCCCGATCGAGGTCAAACAGGTCGGTGACCTGTACTTCGTGGTCGACGGGCACCATCGGGTGTCGATCGCGTTCGCGCGCGGCTTCACCACGATCGACGCGTATGTCACCGAGGTGATCACCCGGGTGGACGCCGAGGGCATCGCCGTGCGTTCGGACCTGCTCCTCAAGGACCATCGCCGGCTCTTCGAGGAGCGTGTTCCGCTGCCGGCCGGCGCGATGGACGAGGTCCGGATGACCAACGCCTGGGACTACTCGCGACTCGCGGAGATGGTGGAGGCCTGGGGATTCCGACTGGTCCAGGAGTTGCGGACCTTCCTCAACCGGGAGGAGGTCGCCCGGCGTTGGTACGACGACGAGTTCGTCCCCGTGGTGCGGATGGCCCGCGAGGCGGGGATCATGGAGTCCTCCACCGACGCCGAGGTCTATTTCTTCGTGGCCGGGGAGAGGTACCGGCTGGTCCGCAGGCACGTGTGGAGCCCGGAGATCATCGACGAGGTGTCCGAGCAGAACAAGCCCTGGCAGCCGGGCAGGTTCTTCTGACCGGCCACCGTTCAGCGCATCCAGACCGTGGTCTCGCCCGGCAGGGTGCTGCCGTCGACCGGCGCCGACGCGAGCAGGACCTCACCGTCGGGCATGTCGACGGGGACCGCCCCGAAGTTGGTGATCGACCGCCAGCCGTTCGGCCGTTCGAAGGCCAGCACGTCGGGCGAGGGGTGCTCGATCCAGGTCAGCGACTCGTCCGTCTGCAGCGTCTCGCGTAGCGCCAGCGCGGCGCGGTAGAACGAGAGCATCGAGCAGGGGGCGGCCTCCTCGGCGGCCGCCGAGTAGTCGCCGAACCAGGTCGGCTGCGGCAGATGCGCGCCGTTCGATCCGAATCCGAACGACGGGCCGTCCTTCGTCCACGGCAGCGGAACGCGGCAGCCGTCGCGGCCGAATTCCGCGCCGCCCGTGCGGAAGTAGGTGGGGTCCTGGCGGGCGTCGCCGGGGATGTCGCCGACCTCGTGGAGGCCGAGTTCCTCGCCCTGATAGAGATAGGTCGAGCCGGGCAGTGCGAGGAGCACCAGCGTGGCGGCGCGGGCCCGGCGGTCGCCGCGCTCGGTGTCCACGTCGTCGGGAGAGCCACCGCTGCGGACCCAGTCCTTGGCGTGCCGCCCGCTGCCCGCGGGCAGGCCGTAGCGGGTGGCGTGCCGCACCACGTCGTGGTTCGAGAGCACCCAGGTCGACGATGAGCCGGACTCGGCGGCGAGTTCCAGACTGTCCTGGATGACGTCCCGGAACTCGGAAGCGTCGAACTCCGCGAGCAGCAGGTCGAAGTTGAACGATTGGCCGAGGCCCTCGGGGCTCGCGTACCGGGCGACGCGGCTGCGGTGCACCCATGCCTCGGCCACCGCGATGCGGGGCGGCGTGTACTCGTCGAAGACCTTGCGCCACGCGCGGTACACGTCGTGGACCTCGTCGCGGTCGGAGAAGGGATGCCCGTGGGCCTCGACGTTCTCGCCCAGACCGACCTCGGAGAAGGGCGCGAAGGGCTCGCGCAGGTCCTTGGTCAGGTAGTGCGCGACATCGATGCGGAAGCCGTCCACGCCGCGGTCGGACCAGAATCGGAGGGTCTTCTCGAAATCGGCGCGGACCTCGGGGTTGTCCCAGTTCAGATCGGGTTGTTCGCGCGCGAAGAAGTGCAGGTACCACTGGCCCGGGGTGCCGTCCGCTTCGACGACGCGTTCCCAGACGCCGCCACCGAAGTGCGACTGCCAGTCGTTCGGCGGCTGGTCCCCGTCGGGGCCCTTGCCCTCGACGAAGTGGTACCGGGCGCGCTCGGGGGAGCCCGGTCCGGCGGCCAGCGCGGCCTGGAACCACTCGTGCTGGTCCGAGGTGTGGTTCGGGACGATGTCGACGATGAGCTTGATGCCCGCGTCGTGCAGTGCCGCGGCCATCGTGTCGAAGTCGTCGAGGGTGCCCAGTCGCGGGTCCACGTCGCGGTAGTCGGCGACGTCGTAACCGCCGTCGGCGAGTTCGGACGGGTAGAACGGGCTCAGCCACACGGCGTCGATGCCCAGCTCGCGAAGGTAGGGGACGCGCGAGGTGATGCCGGGGAGGTCGCCGATGCCGTCGCCGTTCGAGTCGGCGAAGCTGCGCGGATAGACCTGGTACACCACCGCCTGCCGCCACCAGTCCGGCGACTCGAGATCCTTCAGTGTCACGTCGCTCCTCGTCGGTCGTTCGCGAATTCATCGACGCGCGTCGATGCTGTGGTTAGGGTAGTCCACCGGGAGGATCCGTGTCGACAACTTTGCGAGGAGGATCGATCGTGGCGACGATGGCGGACGTGGCGCGGCTCGCGGGCGTGACCCGCAGCACCGTCTCGTACACGATCAGTGGGTCGCGCCCCATCTCGGACGAGACCCGGCGACGAGTCCTCGCCGCGATGGAGGAGCTCGACTACACGCCGAATGTCCTCGCGCAGGGGCTCGCCGGGAGCCGCACCAGCCTGCTGGGCCTGCTGGTGCCGTCGGAGTTCCTGGGGCTGGGCGTCGACGCCGGCGGCTACCTCTCGGCCGCCGCGGACGAGGCCCGGTCGTCCGGTCGACGCCTGCTCCTCCTGCCCGGCCCCGCCGACGACGCCGGGTTCGTGGAGGAGACGGTACGGCAGGGGCTCGTCGACGGGGTGGTGGTCATGGAGGTGTATCGCCGGGACGTTCGAGTCGATCACCTGAGGGGGACCGAGACGCCGTTCGTCCTGCTCGGGCGCACCGACGACACCGCGGGTACGGCGTTCTGCGACGCCGACTTCGACGCCTCCGCCGAGTCGGCGTTCACGCACCTCGCCGAGCTGGGCCACCGCGAGGTCGCACTGGTGGCGCGCGGCGAGGGGGTCAAGCGGATCGAGGAGCCCGGCGTGGTCGCGCGATCGCGCGCCGCGGAGATCGCGGCGGCCGCGCGCCACGGGATGGGGCTGCGCCGGTACCCGATCGCGCAGACCTTCGCCGCCGGCTGGGAGGCGTTCGACGAGATCCGGGCGAGCGCCGCCACCGCCGTGCTCCTGCACAACGAGCCCGCCGGACTGGGGTTCGTGTCCGCGGCGGCCGCCCGGGGCGTGGTGATCCCCCGCGATCTGTCGGTCATCACCGTGCACACCGGCCCCGAGGTCGGCGAGCTCAGCCGCCCGCGGCTGACCAGCGTGGGCCCGGATCACCTGGCGATGGCCCGCCGAGCCGTCCAATTCCTGGTCCGCAGGATCGACGGTGCGCCGCCCGAGTCCCTACAGAGCCTCAGCGAGCCGCGGTTCATCGACCGCGGCAGCACCGCCGGACCCGCGTAGCAGAGGCGATCAGCCTCGTTTCCTTCGGAGGTCGTGTGTACGCCGGAACCTCGCGGGTGGTGTAGTTGACGGATGTCTTCCGTCGTCGACGCCGTCCGTGGACACCTTGCCGAGCACTACGCGGGGCGTGGCTTCGCACCGCCCGCGTCGGCATCGGTGACCTTCCTGGGCCTCGAGCCGATGACGGTGCAGCGCTGGGTGGGCGACAGCGTTGTCGCGTTCGCCAGCGTCGGCTGTTCGCGGCACGCGATCACGGACCCGAACGCGCTGGTCACCGTCGACGACGGGCCGCGCGCGGAGGTCGTCCTGGAACTGCGGCCCGCGACGGACGGACCAGGAGCGGCGCTGGACGGCGTGCACCGCTCGCTCGCGATCCTCGCCGCCACGCCGGCCGTGGAGGGGCTGGTGCTCGCCCCCGACGCGCTCGTCGACCTGAGCGCGCCGCTGTGGGCGGGTGCGCCGTTCACGGCGGTCCTGCTGGGGGAGTCGGTAGTGCCGGACCTGGAGCGCGACGGCGGCGAACCGGTCCGGTTCCTGCGCGCCGACCCGATCACCGCCAACGAGGCGGCATGGGTACGGCTGAAGGGCGCGGCGGCGCTGCGGGAGGCGTGGGCCGAGGCGGGCATCGATCCCGCCGATCCGGGCCGGCCCGCAGCCCGCGAGGTGTAGCTCACGAATGGGGGTTCTCCGCAGGTGGAGGTGTCTGACAACGCCTCTGACGCCGCAGGACTCGACATCCTGAACACGTCCCGAGTCGCAGGTCGCTGTTCTGCACGCCGCCGTGGGGCTACAGCCACTTGATCTTCCGGAACAGGGCGAACAGCCCGACACAGGCGACGGCCATCACGGCGAGGACGATGAAATAGCCGTAGTGCCAGTGCAGTTCGGGCATGTTGTCGAAGTTCATGCCGTAGATGCCGGCGATCATGGTGGGCACCGCGACCAGACCGATGATCGCGGACATCTTGCGCATGTCCTCGTTCTGCTGCATCCCGATCTTGGCGACCGCGGCGTCGATCAGCGAGCTGAGCACGTCGTTGTAGGTCTCCACGTGGTCGGCGACCATCGCCTGGTGGTCGAGCACGTCGGAGAAGTACCGCTGGATCTCACCGGGGATGAGATCGGTGAAGTCGCAGGTCAACCGCCGCAGGGCGTGCGAGAGGGGGTGGATGCCGCGACGCAGTTCGACGATGTCGCGCTTGAGCTGGTAGATCTCGTCGACCTTGGTGCGCGACCGGGCGCGGAAGACCTCCTCCTCGACGTGATCGATGTCGTCCTCGAGCAGGTCGGACACGGCGACGTAGGTGTCGACGACGTGGTCGGCCACGGCGTGCATCACCGCCGACGGCCCCAGCTTGAGCAGGTCGGGATTGCCCTCAAGATTGCGCCGGACCCGGCGCAGGCTGCCGTGGTCGCCGTGCCGGACGGTGATCACGTGGTCCGGTCCGACGAGCACCATGACCTCGCCGGTCTCGACGATGCGCGCCATCGGGTCGGTGCGGTCGTGGCCCACGTAGTTCACCGTCTTGAGGATGAGGAACAGCGTGTCGTCGAACCGGTCCACCTTCGGCCGGTTGTGCGTGACCAGCGTGTCCTCGACGGTCAGCGGGTGCAGCCCGAAGACGCGGGCAACCTCGTCCATCTGGTGCTGATCGGGATCGAGCAGCCCGACCCACACGTAGCCCTCGCCGCGGCGCCGGACCTCCTCGATCGCCTCGACGTACCCGAATCGGCCCGGGAGGCGCTCACCGTCGACGTAGACGCCGCAGTCGACGACGGCGCGCGCCACGGGCACGCGGGGGACGCCGACCTCGGGGACCTCGCGGCGGGTCGCGCCGGGCCGGGGCAGGGACGGCATGGACGGCATGCGGCTGATGGTAGTCGGGTGCGGTCGCGGCCCCCACCGCGCGGGCGGGCCGGTGTCCGGCTCGCGCGGTGGGCGGGTAGAAAGTAGGCGTGAGATCTCGCAAGCTCGGTGCCGCGGTCGTGACCCTCGTCGCGCTCGGCGGCGCGGGCTGTTCGGACGCGGGCGATCTGTCCGATCTCGGGCCGCGGACCGCGCCGGGGACCGTCACCGTCGGGTCGTCCGACGGTGCCGCCCCCCGCATCGAGGCGCTCCTCTACGCGAACGCGCTGCGCGCCGCGGGCACCCCCGTACAGACGAAGCTGGGGCTCGGGCCCGGCGACGCCGCGGTGGCGGCCGTCGAGCGGGGGGAGCTCACCATCGCGCCGGCGCTGACCGGCGAGCTCTGGGAGCGCTACCGCCCGGGCGCCGCGCAGCCGACGAAGGCGAAGGAGTCGGAGGCCGAGAATCCGCGGGAGCAGTGGGATGCGCAGTTCGTGGCCCTGAGCGCGGTGCTGCCCGAGGGGCTGGGGCTGGGCGACCCGACGCTCGCGCTCGACCAGCCCATGCTGTTCGTGTCGAAGGCCGCCCCGGCGGCGTCGCTGCGCGGGTGCGAGGGACTGTCGGGGATCGTCGCGATCCCGTCGGGGGCACCGTCGGACCCGAAGGCGCGCTACGGCTGCCCGACGGGGCCGGTCCTCGTCGTGCCCGACGAGGCCGCCGCCGCGCGCGCCGTGACCGAGGGGCGGGCGTCGATCGCGCAGCTCGGGACGCTCTCGCCGTCGGCCCGGGACCTGACCCAGGTCGCGGATCCCGACGGTGTCGTGCCCTCCCGCGCCGTCGTGCCGCTGGTGCGTCGCGACGGGCTGACGGTGGCCCAGACGAAGCGGCTGTCCGCCGTCGCCGGCGAGCTCACCACCGCCGACCTCGCGCAGATGGTCGCGAAGGTCGAGTCGGGGGAGCGGACCGTCGAGCAGGTGACCGACGACTGGGCGGCGGAGCACCCGCTGCACTGATCTCAGCCGCAGGTGTACTAGCGCCCGACGCCCCATTCCGGCGGCACCTCCCGGCATCCGTAGGCCGCGAACGCGCGGCCCATGAGGACCGCCGATCGGTGCCGCAGCGAACGGCAGTACATGCCCTCCTCGGCGGGGCGGCACCGGTAGTCGCCCGAGGTGACGGCGGTGCCGTAGGGGACCGGCTCGCCGACGCCGTTGTTGAACACGCCCGGGTCGCCGTGCAGGCTCCCGACGGTGACGGCGGTGCCGGTGAAATCCACCCAGCTGCCGATCCATTGGCCGGTCAGGCCGTCCGGCCGCGGCACTCCCCGGTCGATCCCGGGCAGACAGGAAAGGGCGGCGAGGCGGTACTCGCTGATGCCGCAGCCCCCGGCCGATCGGGCCGGCATCGGGACCGGGAGGCGGAAGAGCGTGGATCCGGTTCGGGTCGTCGTGCCGGGGGGTGCGCCAGTCGTTCGCCGTGTGGAACCCGGCGTCATCGACCTGCCTGCCCGCGTCGATCCAGTGAACGACGGCGTCGAGCGTGGCACCGGTGCCCGGGCCGCGGGACGGGCCGGTCGCGGTGACGCGTCCGGATGTCGGCAGCGCGCTCCACGTGGCCGACGGTGCGGTGCTCGACTCCGGACCGGGGGACGCGGTCACCGTCGGCCCCGGTGACGGGACCGGCGTGGAGCACGCGGCCGAGAATGCGACGAGGGCGACCCCGAGCACGAGGTACCGGGGCCGCCCGCGACTGATCATGTATGGCACATGATCAATTTACTGCCATTCAGATGCGCTTGTTGAGCTGCTTGTCGATCATGGCGTTCACGCGCTCGTACGCGGAGCCGCCGAGACGGACCAGGACGTCGATGACCTTGGCGTCCATGCCCACGAGCACGCGACCGCGGTTGCGCTTGACCCCGTTGAGGATGGTGCGCGCGGCATCGGAGGCCTCCGTGCGGGCCAGGTACTTGTCGAAGAGCTCGGCGGTGCCGGCCTGATCCTTGCCCTCGGCGACGGTGGCGTTGCGCGCGATGGCGGTCTTGATGCCGCCCGGATGCACGCAGGACACGCCGACGTTGTGGCCGCTGGAGAGCATCTCGATCCGCAGGGCCTCGGTGAAGCCGCGGACGCCGAACTTCGCGGCGTTGTAGGCGCTCTGACCGCCCACCGCCAGCAGCCCGAACAGCGAGCTGGTGTTGACGATGTGGGCATCGCCCGAGGCGATGAGCGCGGGCAGGAAGGCCTTCGTGCCGTTCACGACGCCCCAGAAGTCGATGTCCATGACGCGGTCGTAGTCCTTGAAGGACGTGGTCTCGATCGGCTCGTGGTGCGCGATGCCGGCGTTGTTGAACAGCAGGTTGACCGTGCCGTAGTGCTCGACGACCTCGTCGGCGTAGGCGAGGATCTGCTCGCGCTCGCCCACGTTCACGACCTTGGTGTGCACCTCGGCGCCCAGCGCGCGGGCCTTCTCCGCGGTCTGCTCGAGGCCGGCGGGGTCGTAGTCGCAGAGCGAGAGCTTCGCGCCCTCCTCGGCCAACTGAAGGGCCAGCTCGCGGCCCATGCCGGAGGCGGCGCCGGTGATGACGGCGACCTTGCCGCGGAAACTCTTCATGGTGTGATCCTCACGCTCTGCAGGCTGAACTGCTCGGATGCGCCGCTGCGCGGCGTACTTACCCGACAGTAGGGATGGGAACCGATGTCTGTCAACGACCTATTGAGTATGATTCAGTAGGTGACCAGAAAGTCCGTCGCCGCAGCGGTGGGGCGCAAGCGCACCCGGCTCAGCCCCCAGGCTCGGCGCCAGCAGTTCATCGACCTGGGCCTACTCAGCCTCAAACATCAGGCGCTCGAGCAGGTGTCCATCGAGGATATCGCGAGCCAGGCCGGAGTCTCGGCCGGCCTCCTGTTCCACTACTTCGACTCGAAGCTCGACTTCCAGGTCGCGCTCGTCGAGGAGCAGGCCCGGATCGTCGGCGAAATCGCCACCCCTGAGCGCGAACCCGAGGATCTCGCCGAGGTGATGCCGATCCTCAACGCCACGCTGGGCACCTATGTGGACCACATCATCGAGAACCGGCAGTCCCTGCTTCCCATGCTGGCGGGCGTGAGCTGGTCGGAGCCGCGGATCCGCACGGCCGTCAAGGCCGTCCGCGAGCAGATCGTCCGGCACTTCGTGGACCAGGCCGGCAACATCGGTCTGCGGGCCTCGCCGCAGTTCGTCCTGGCCGTGCACGGCTGGATCGCCGTGGTCGAGGAGACCCTCGTGCAGTGGCTCGACGAGAACGCCGGGTTCGCCGCGATGACCCGCGACGAGGTGGTCGATCACCTCGTCACGATGTTCGTGGGAATGGCCGGCGCCGTCGGGATCGACCTCATGTCCGCCGGAGCCTGATCACCAGCGCGAGCTGATCGCCATCCGGCGGCGGTCGAGATCGGTCGCGCACCGTCGCCCACCCGAACAGGATCGCGCAGACGAACCCGAGCATCGGCATCCACTCGCCGAAGAAGTCGCCGAGGGCATCCCCCTCGAAGGCGCGCGAGAGCCCGTAGGCGGCGGCCATGGCGGCCACGAACCCGCCGCAGCCCGCGGCGAGGGTCGCGACGAACACCGTCAGGCTCACCACCGTGCGCCGGGCGCGCCACGGAACGGCGGACGGGGCCGCCGGCGCGTTGCCGGCGACCCCGTCGCCCGATCCTGATCCCGTCATCGGGAGGTCATCTCTACAGGACGAAGGCCTCGTCGATGATCTGGGCCTGCTCGACGGCGTGCACCTTCGACGAGCCCGAGCAGGGCGCCGACATGGCGCGCCGCGAGACGCGCTTGATGCCGGCCAGGCGCCCGTCGAGCTCCGGGAGGGCGAGGCCGAAGAACGGCCACGCTCCCTGGTTCGCGGGCTCCTCCTGGACCCACCGGATGTCGGTGGCGTTCGGGTACTTGTCCAGCGTCGCGGGCAGGCGCCGCGAGGGCAGCGGGTACAGCTGCTCCATGCGGATGATCGCGACATCGTCGCGGCCGTCCTTCTTCCGGCGCGCCTCCAGCTCCCAGTAGAGCTTGCCCGAGACCATCAGCAGCTTGGTGACCTTGCTGCGGTCGCCGCCGTCGATCTCGAAGGCCGGGTCGTCGATGACCGAGCGGAACTTGCCCGTGGTGAAGTCCTCGACGGGGCTCACGGCGGCCTTGTTGCGCAGCATCGACTTCGGCGTCGCGACCACCATCGGGCGGCGCACGCCGTCGAGGGCGTGGCGACGCAGGAGGTGGAAGTACGACGCGGGGGTCGACGGCATCGCGACCGTCATCGAGCCCTCGGCGCACAGCTGCAGGAAACGCTCGATCCGGGCCGACGTGTGGTCCGGTCCCTGGCCCTCGTGGCCGTGGGGCAGCAGCAGCGTGACGCCGGAGGTCTGGCCCCACTTGGCCTCACCCGAGCTGATGAACTCGTCGATGATCGACTGCGCGCCGTTGACGAAGTCGCCGAACTGCGCCTCCCAGCACACCAGCGCGGACTCGTCGGCGACGGAGTAGCCGTACTCGAAGCCCAGGCCCGCGTACTCGGTGAGCGCCGAGTCGTAGACCATGAACCGCCCGGGGGACGGCGTACCGTCGGGGCCCAGGTTGTCCAGCGGGGTGTACTCCGCGCCGGTCTGCCGGTCGATGAGCACCGCGTGACGCTGCGTGAACGTGCCGCGGCGGCTGTCCTGGCCGGCCAGGCGGACCGTCCGGCCCTCCTCGAGCAGCGTGCCGAACGCGAGCAGCTCGCCGAAGGCCCAGTCGATGCCGCCCTCGCGGGACATCTCGAAGCGGCGCTTGACCACGGGGGCCACGCGCGGGTGCACGGTGAAGCCCTCGGGGACGTTGGCGTACGCGTCGCCCACCCGCTGGATCTGCTCCAGGGGCACCGCGGTCACCAGCGAGCTCGGCAGCGGCTGATCGGCGATGATCGACGGCGCGGGCTCGGCCTGGAACTTCTCGAGCTCCTTGACCTCGTTGAACACCCGCTCCAGCTGGCCCTGGTAGTCGCGCAGCGCGTCCTCGGCCTCCTTGGTCGAGATGTCGCCACGACCGATGAGGGCCTCGGTGTAGGACTTGCGGACACCGCGCTTGGTGTCGATCACGTCGTACATGCCGGGCTGGGTCATCGAGGGATCGTCGCCCTCGTTGTGGCCGCGGCGGCGGTAGCAGACGAGGTCGATGACGACGTCCTTGTCGAACTTCTCCCGGAAGTCCACCGCCAGCTTCGCGACCCACACGCAGGCCTCGGGATCGTCGCCGTTGACGTGGAAGATCGGCGCGCCGATCATCTTCGCCACGTCCGTGCAGTACTGCGAGCTGCGCGAGTGCTCCGGCGAGGTGGTGAAGCCCACCTGGTTGTTCACGACGATGTGGATGGTGCCGCCGTTGGAGAAGCCGGGCAGGTTCGCCATGTTCAGCGTCTCCGCCACGACGCCCTGGCCGGCGAAGGCCGCGTCGCCGTGCAGCATCAGCGGCATGATCGGATGCTCGCCCTCGGGCGGGTTCGCCATGTCCTGCTTGGCGTGCACGATGCCCTCGAGCACCGGGTCGACCGCCTCGAGGTGCGACGGGTTCGCAACCAGCGAGACCGTGATCTCGTTCTCGCCGAACATCTGGTAGTACTTGCCCTCGGCTCCGAGGTGGTACTTCACGTCGCCCGAGCCGTGCGCCTGCGCCGGGTTCAGGTTGCCCTCGAACTCGGTGAAGATCTTGCTGTAGGGCTTGCCGACGATGTTCGCCAGCACGTTGAGGCGGCCGCGGTGCGGCATGCCGATGACGACCTCGTCGAGCTCGTGCTCGGCGGCCTGGTCCAGCACCGCGTCCATCATCGGGATGACCGATTCGGCGCCCTCGAGCGAGAAGCGCTTCTGTCCGACGTACTTCGTCTGCAGGAAGGTCTCGAAGGCCTCGGCCGCGTTGAGCTTGGACAGGATGTACTTCTGCTCGGCGACGGTGGGCTTGACGTCCTTCGTCTCCACGCGCTCCTGCAGCCACTTCTGCTGCTCGGGCTCGAGGATGTGCGTGTACTCGATGCCCACGTGCCGGCAGTACGCGTCGCGCAGCACCGAGAGCACCTTGCGCAGCTTGAGCCGCTCGGCACCGTGGAAGCCGCCGACGTTGAACGTGCGGTCGAGGTCCCACAGCGTCAGCTCGTAGGTGAGCACGTTCAGGTCGGGGTGCGACTCGAGGCTGTCGTTGTTGTAGCGCAGCGGGTCCACATCGGCCATGAGGTGGCCGCGCGCCCGGTACGCCGCGATGAGCTCGAGGACGCGCGCGTCCTTGTCGATCCCGTGCGGCGGGATGTCCTGCCGCCAGCGGATCGGCTCGTAGGGCACGTGCATCGCGCGGAAGATGTCGTCCCAGAAGGCGTCGCTCAGCGTGAGCTCGTGGACGTACCGCAGGAAGTCGCCGGACTCGGCGCCCTGGATGATGCGGTGGTCGTAGGTCGAGGTCAGCGTGGTGAGCTTGCCGACCGCGAGCTCGGCGATCTTCTCGTCGCTCGCGCCCTGGAACTCGGCCGGGTACTCCATCGCGCCGACGCCGATGATCGCGCCCTGGCCCACCATGAGGCGGGGCACCGAGTGCACGGTGCCGATGCCGCCGGGGTTGGTCAGCGAGATGGTGACGCCCGCGAAGTCCTCGGCGCCGAGCTTGCCCTGGCGGGCACGACGGACGATGTCCTCGTACGCGGCCACGAACTCGCCGAAGTCCATCGCTTCGGCGCCCTTGACGCCCGCGACCACGAGGCTGCGGCTGCCGTTCTTGCCGACCAGGTCGATCGCGATGCCCAGGTTGATGTGGGGCGGCGTGACGGCGTTGGGCTTACCGTCGATCTCGGCGAAGTGCCGGTTCATGTTCGGGAAGGCCTTGACGCCCTGCACCAGGGCGTAGCCCAGGATGTGCGTGAAGCTGATCTTGCCGCCGCGGGTGCGCGCGAGGTGGTTGTTGATCACCACGCGGTTGTCGAACATGACCTTGACCGGCATCGAGCGCACCGACGTTGCCGTCGGCATCTCGCGGCTGGCGTTCATGTTCTTGACCACGGCGTTCGCCGCGCCGCGGAGCACGGTGTGCTCCTCCTCGGCGGGGAACTCGGCGGGCGCGGGGGCCTTGGGCGCCGCGGCGGGCTTGGCGGGGGACGACGGTGCCGGGGTGACCGGGGCGGCGGGCGCCGGGGTCAGCGTCGTGTCGGTCGTCTTCGCCGCCTGCGGCGCGGGGGTGGCGGCCGGCTGTGCTGCGGCGGGGGCTGCGGCCGCACTGGGGGCTGCGGCGTTCGGGGGCGCCGCCTCGTTGCTCGGCGCCGCACCCGGCGTGTAGTTCGAGAGGAATTCGTGCCAGCTCGGGTCGACCGACTTCGGGTCGGCCTTGAACCGCTCGTACATCTCCTCGACCAGCCATTCGTTTTGGCCGAAATCCGATACAGAACTGCTGCTCACGGCAGGTCCTCGCCTCGATTCATCATCGTCGTCTTGGGCGCGCGCCGCACTGGATCACAGACGGCGCAAGTCCGCTCGGTTCAGGGTAGTCCACCACGGAAAATGCGGGACGGTTACCTCGGTTAGAGGCGACCCGCTCAGTCCGTTCCGGGCGCCGGCAACGCGGTGCCGGTCGCCGTCGTCGCCGTCCCCTCGACCACCCGCAGGTGTGGCGTGGGCCACGTCGTGGGGACCGGGCCGAAGGCCTCGCGTGCGTTCTTGATCACGCCCTTGCCGAGCACCCGGTTGCCGCCGGCGCCGACGACGAGGCCGATACCCGCGGGCAGTAGCTTGCCGAGCACGAAGGGCGCCTTCTTCGCCATGAAGCGGCGCGTGAACATCTTCATGAGCTGCTTGTTCAGGTTGCCCAGTCCCGGGATGGCCGGGTTCTTCTTGAGGTTGAGCAGGGTGGCGTTCTTGGCGCCGACGGTGGCGCGGAGTGCGCCGAGCCCGGCGTCGCCGAGCACCGCGGTGAGGACGAGGGCCCTGCGCAGTTCCCGGTCGTCGATGGGGATCCCGTAGACCTCGGCGACCGCGAGCGCGTAGAGCGCGGACGCCTCCATGAACACGACCGTCTCGGCGCCCACCGCACCGAGGGCGGCCACCGTCCCGACACCCGGGACCGCCGCCGTCGCGCCGACGGCCGCGCCGCTGCCCGTCACGGCCAGCATGTACCGCTTCTCGAGCCGCTCGATGACCTGCGCGGGCGACTCGTCGGGGTGGTCGGCCCGGACGCTCGCGACGTACCTCGCGACCGCCGGGCCCTGGAGCCGGGCCGCGCGATCGATGACCGATCCGAGGGGGCCGCCACCGTCGTGCTGGACGGCCGGGAGCGCGGGCTGTTCGGGGGAGAGGGGGGCGGGCTTCTTGTTCGCCATGGTGACCTCCGTGGGGACGCGATCGAGGTGGGGCCTTGCACCCCATCTAACCGAAGACGGCCCCCGAAAAGTTCCCACCGGCGCGACTGCCGGGCCGGTGGGCGGCGTACCGTCGGGCGGCATGCCGACGATCGATGAGCAGCCGTACACCCTGGTCATTCCCACGCGGTGGAAGGACAACGACGTGTACGGGCACGTCAACAACGTCGAGTACTACAGCTTCTTCGACACCGTGATCAACACCTACCTCATCCGCGAGGGCGGCCTCGACATCCACCGGGGAACCGTGATCGGCCTCTGTGTGGAATCTCACTGCCGCTACGACGCCCCGCTCGCCTTCCCCGAGCCCGTGACCGCCGGACTGGCCGTGACCAAGCTGGGGCGCTCCAGCGTGCGGTACGCGGTCACCCTGTTCGACGGTGCCGGCGCCCCGGCCGCGGAGGGCTGGTTCGTGCACGTCTTCGTCGATCGGGAGGACCGGCGCCCGACGGCGATCCCGGACGGGGTGCGCGGCGCGCTCGAGAAACTCGTCGGTCCCTCCGCGTAGCCTGCGAGCCATGACCTTCCGCACGCCGCTTCGGCCCGTCACGCTGGCGGGGCACCTCGTCACGCTCGCGCCGCTCTCGCACGAGCACCACGGCGGCCTGCTGGAGGCGCTCGAGGACGGGCAACTGTGGGACCGGTGGTACACGTCGGTGCCCTCGCCCGCGGGGCTGCGGGCGGAGATTGACCGCCGGCTCGCGCTGCAGGAGCAGGGCGGGATGATCCCCTTCACGGCGATCGACGCGGCGGGTCGGGTGCTCGGCATGACCACCTACTACGACATCGATCCCGCGGTCCCGCGGATGGAGATCGGCTACACGTGGAACCGCGCGTCCGCGCACGGCACCGGCACCAACGCGGAGTCCAAACTCCTCCTGCTCGAGCATGCCTTCGACGAACTGGGCTGCGAGTGCATCGGGCTGCGCACCCAGTGGGTGAACACGCAGTCGCGCGAGGCCATCGCGCGCCTCGGGGCCAAGCAGGACGGGGTGCTGCGCAGCCATCGTCGCTACCGCAACGGCGCGCTCATGGACGCGGTGCTGTTCTCGATCCTCCGCCACGAGTGGCCCGCCGTCCGCTCGCACCTGCGGCACCGCCTGCGCCATCGGCACGAGGCGTACCGCGCGACGCCGGAGTAGGCCGTGCCCCGTCCACTGGCCACCGCGCACGGGCTGTGGCGGCCCGGCCTCGGCCTCGCGCTGTGGTTCACCGACGAGGTCGGCGAGCCCACCGCCGAGCCGGACCGGGCGGCGCTCCCCGCGCCGATCGCCGAGGTCCTCGGCGACCGACGGCCCCGGCGCACCGTCGCGCTGACGGGGCCGAACGGGCGGCTCGTGGTGCCCGCCCTCACCCTCGGGCCCTCCCGTGCCCTGGACCTGCTGGACCGGCTCGACCCGTCCGACGGTGCCGGTGACCTGCGATTCCTCCGCTGGGTCGCGCGGTCGGTCGAACGCTTCGTCGCGGCGGGCGCGGTCGGCCCCGCGCTCCGCGTCGACGACGGCGACTGGGCCGTGCGGTGGGCACCGATCGAGTCGGTGCAGTGGCGCACCTGGGTGCAGACCGCCGCGGCCGCGATGCCGCCGGTGCTGCGCCGCACCGGCGACCTGGCCGCCGTCCTGGACATGGGCGCGGAGCTCACCGACGGCTACGCGCGCCGGCGCCTCGGCGACGGCCCGTGGTCCTGGGTCGCGGCCCCCGCGCTGCGTGCCCTGGTCGACGGTGCGCCCCTCCCGCCCGCCGCCGTCGCCGATGCCGGGGCGGCCGCGGCGTGGACCGAGTGGTCGGGCAGCGTCCGATCCGCGGAGACGCTGCTGGTGCTGCGCCTCGTCGAGCCCGACGGCCGCGCCCCGGGGGAGAACCCGCTCGACCCGCGGGTGACCCCGTCCGACGCGCCGTGGCGGCTCGAGGTCTGTCGCCGTGTCCCGGGCGCCGCCCCGGTCCGGGCGGATCCGGCGCGGATGAGCCCCGTCGACCTGGACGACCTGGCGGGCGAGCTGGCCCGGGCCCTGGCGGTGTATCCGCCGCTCAAGCGGGCCCGGCAGGACGCGACCTCGCTGGACTTCCTGCTCACCACCACCGAGGCCGAATCGTTGTTCCTTCAGGGGGCTCCGGGGTTGACCAAGGCCGGGTACGAGGTGCTGCTGCCGGCGTCGATCGCGACGGTGCGGCCGGCGCTGCGGCTCGTCGGCCGGGAGCAGCCGGGACGCACGGCGCTCACCGTGCAGGCCGGGCTCGCCGAGATCAAGGACTTCGCGTGGCAGCTGGCGGTGGGGGACGTGGTGCTCACCGCGAGCGAACTCGCGGGCCTGGCGAACGCCGCGTCCGGCCTGGTCGAGGTGCGCGGCAAGTGGGTCCGCGCGGACCGTCGCACACTGGCGCAGGCCGCGCGGTTCGTGGCCGAGCAGCGCTCGGCGGCGGAGTCCGGCACGGACCTGCAGGACCTGCTGGGCATGATCGCCGACCCCGCCGCGCTGCCCGCCCCGCTGGCCGCCGTCGACGGGCTCGGCTGGCTGGACTCGGTGTACCGGGGCGGCACCATCGCGCCCGCCGTCGTGGCGGCACCGTCGACGCTCGCGGCGCAGCTGCGGCCCTACCAGCTGCGCGGGCTGGAATGGCTGGTGAGCCTGTGGCGCGCGGGGATCGGCGCCGTCCTCGCCGACGACATGGGCCTGGGCAAGACGATCCAGGTGCTCGCGCTGCTCTGCCACGAGCGGCTCGCTGGGCCCGGCGACACCGAGGGCGCGCCGTCGGTGCGGCCCACGCTGCTGGTGTGCCCGATGTCCGTGGTCGGCAACTGGGTCGCGGAGGCCCAGCGCTTCGCCCCCGGTCTGCGGATCCATGTGCACCACGGCAGCGATCGGCCCACGGGCGAGGAGTTCGGGCGGATCGCGCGGGAGTCCGACGTGGTGCTGACGACCTTCGCGCTCGCCGCCCGCGACCGGGAGTTGCTCGCCGGGCACCACTGGGGGCGCATCGTCGTGGACGAGGCGCAGCACGTCAAGAACGTCAACACCGCCGCCGCGAAGGCGCTCCGGTCGATCCCCGCGGGGCACCGGGTGGCGCTCACCGGCACGCCGGTGGAGAACCGACTGGAGGATCTGCGGGCGGTGATCGACCTGGTCAACCCAGGCCTGCTCGGCTCGGCGCGCACCTTCCGCAACCGGTTCGCGATGCCCATCGAGCGGGAACAGGACAGGGCCGCGGTGCGTCGCCTGAACACCCTGACCTCGCCGTTCATCCTGCGGCGCGAGAAGACCGATCCGACCATCGCACCCGAGCTGCCGGAGAAGGCCGAGTTCACGGTGCGCGCGTCGCTCACGCCGGAACAGGCGGGGCTGTACCAGGCGGTGCTCAACGAGCTGGTGCGGGAGCTCCGCGAGTCGAAGGGCATGGGCAGGCGGGGCCTGGTCCTGGCCTCGCTGACCAGGCTCAAGCAGATCTGCAACCACCCGGCGCACTACCTGGGGGACGGATCGCCGCTGCTGCGCCGCGGGCAGCACCGCTCGGGCAAGCTGGAGCTGCTCGCGGACGTCCTGGAGACCGTCGCGGCCGAGGGGGAGCGCGCCCTCGTCTTCACCCAGTACGCCGAGTTCGCGCGGATGCTGCAGCCCTGGCTCGCGGGCCTGCTCGGCGCGGAGGTCCCGGTGCTCGACGGTGCCGTTGCTCGCCGGGACAGGGATTCCCTGGTGGCCCGGTTCCAGTCCGACGACGGCCCTCCCGCCCTGGTGGCGACAGTGCAGTCGGGCGGAACGGGGCTCAACCTCACGGCCGCGAATCATGTGGTGCACGTGGACCGCTGGTGGAACCCGGCGGTGGAGAACCAGGCCACCGACCGGGCCTTCCGCATCGGGCAGACCCGCGCGGTGCAGGTCCGCAAGTTCGTCTGCGCGGGCACCCTCGAGGAGCGCATCGACGGGGTGATCGCGGCGAAGAAGGAGCTCTCGTCGATGACGGTGCAGACGGGCGAGGCCTGGCTGACGGAGCTGAACAACGACGAGCTGTACGAGTTGATCGCCCTGCGCGACGAGGCGGTGGTGTAGATGGCGCGCACGGCCCGGGACACGGCGCGGCCGATGGGCGGAACGTGGTTCTCGCGGCGGCTGATCCAGCAGCGCGAGGATGTGACGGAGCGGCGGAAGGTCCAGTACGCGCGGCGGCTGTACTCCGAGCACCAGGTGTACGCGATGGCCGTGGTGCCGGGGTCGGTCACCGCGACGGTCCAGGGCAGCCAGCTGGATCCCTTCGCCGTCGCGCTCTCGCGGGTGCCGGGCGACGCGGCGGCGGTGGTGTCGCTGTTGGTCGGGCAGGGCGCGTCCGGCGAGCTGCTCTCGGTCACCCGCGGCGAGCTCGGCCGCGCGCTGGGGGAGCTGGTGCTGCCCGAGTCGGCGTCGGACGTCGTCGTCGAGTGCGCCTGCCCCGACGAATCGGGTGCCTGCGTCCACGCGCTCGCGCTGACCTACGAGTTCTGCGCGGCCGCCGACACCGACCCGTCGCTGGTCCTGGACTTCGCGGGGGTGCCCCTGGCGGGTCTGTTGGCGCGGGTCTCCACCGACTCCGCGCCGGGGCCGGGCGGGGCGGCACCGTCGCCCGACGGTGCCCGGGAACCGTGGGATCCCGAGGCCTGGGACGCGGGCCCGGCTGCCTTCTACGGCGACGGCCTCGACCTCCCGCCCTTGCCCGAGCCCGCGCCGATCGACGCGATGACCCTGCTCGATCCCGCGCTGTTGCGCATGGCGCTGCGCCGTACCGGCACGAAGCCCGCCGACGTGGCCGAGGCCTCCGACGAGCTGGCGGAGCTCTACGATCGCCTCCGTGACCCGCGGTGACCTGCGAAATGTTGGTGATGTTGATACTCTATATACAGAACCCACAAGGAGGCGGCGCATGTCAGTCACTCAGATCGATCTCGACGACGAGGTGCTGGACGGTGTGATGCGCGTCGCCGGCGTGCGGACCAAGAAGGAGGCCGTCAACCTGGCATTACGCGAGTACCTCGCGCAGCACCGAAGGGTCGAGGCGTTCGCGCGGTTACGTGAGCAGGCGAAGGGCTGGGACTACGAGGGCTGGCGCGCTCTCCGTGAGGAAGAGAAGTCGGGCCGCGCGTGATCCGCTACCTCGTCGATTCGTCGGCGCTGTGGCGGATCAATCGTGACGATGCCCTCGCAGAGAAATGGTTTGGAGTGCTGTCTGCGGGCTCGGTGGGGTCATGTGCGCCACAGCGGACCGAGTTCCGTAGATCGGCCCGGAACGCGGCCGAGTACGACCAGATGAATGAGCTGTTCTTCGAGATGTACCCCGACGTGCCCGTGCCCAAGGCGGTCTGGTCCTGGATTGAGTCTGCGCAGCATCGACTCGTCGGGGTAGGAGCGGTGCGGGCGCTGTCGACAGTGGATCTGCTCATCTGCGCGACTGCGGCAGCCCGCGGCTTGGTCATCCTGCATGACGATGCCGACTTCGAGCTCGCGGAGCGGTACCTGCCGGATGTGCGAGCGCGGCGTGTCGTGAGCCCGGCGGGGGAGTGAGCGTCGGGGAGGGGCCGCGTCGGTGGCGGAACATGTCAGTGGAGATCACTACCCTGAGGGTGACGATCCGAGGGGGTGAGAGATGCGGTTCCTGCACACGGCCGACTGGCAGTTGGGGATGACGCGGCACTTCCTCGACGCGGATGCGCAGGCCCGGTTCACCGATGCCCGGCTGGACGCGATCTCCCGGCTCGGCGCCGTCGCCGCGGAGCAGGAGGCCGAGTTCGTCGTCGTCTGCGGTGACGTCTTCGAGGACAACCGCCTGGCGCCCGCGGTCATCGCGCGCAGCCTGGACCGGATCGGTGCCCTCGGCTGCCCCGTCTACCTGCTGCCCGGCAATCACGATCCGCTCGATGCGGCGTCCATCTACACCTCCGAGGTGTTCGCGCGGCACCGTCCGGCCAACGTGATCGTGCTGGACGCGCCGGGGGTGCACGAGGTGCGCCCGGGGGTCGAGCTGCTCGCGGCGCCCTGGTTCTCCAAGCACCCCGCGGGGGATCCGCTCACCGAGGCCGTCGCGCCCGCGCCCGCGCCGGCGGAGGGCGTGATCCGCATCGCCGTCGGCCACGGCGGCACCCTGCCCGTCGGCGCGCAGGACCAGCGCCTCATCGACGTGGCCGCGCTGTCCGCCCGGATCGCCGCGGGCGCCCTGCGCTACGTGGCGCTGGGGGATCGGCACTCGGTCACCGAGGTGGCGCAGGACATCTGGTACTCCGGCGCGCCCGAGGTCACGAACTTCGACCACAAGGAGACGGGGTCCGGCTCGGTCCTCGTCGTCGACGTCCCGGAGACCGGCGCCGCGACGGTGACCCCGGTCCGGGTGGGCACCTGGCGCTTCGCGTCGCGGGAGTTCCCGCTGTCCTCGGAGCGCGATGTCGCCGCCGCGGTCGGCGCCCTCTCGGCGCTGCCGGACAAGGACCGCACCGTGGTCAAGGTCGGGTTCACGGGCACCGTCGGGCTGGCGGCGAAGGCCGAGCTGGACGCGGAGATCGAGGCCCTGAGGGCGCGGTTCGCCGCGGTCGAGTTGTGGGAGCGCAAGACGGATCTCGCAGTGCTGCCGGGGGAGTCCGAGTTGGAGTCCTTGGAGCTCACGGGCCCCGCCGCCGATGCGGCGCAGGAGCTGCTGGGCGTGGCCCGCAGCGGCGGTGAGCGCGCGGCCGATGCCTCGGGCGCGCTCGCCCTGCTCTACCGCCTCACCCGGGCGGAGGTCGGCGCATGAGGCTGCACCGCCTGGCCATCAAGGATTTCCGCGGCGTTGCCGAGCGGGAGATCTCCTTCGCCGATACCGGCGTCACGCTGCTGCACGGCCCCAACGAGGCAGGCAAGTCGTCGATGGTGGAGGCGCTGCAGCTGTTGCTGGACGTCAAGGCCACCTCGAAGTCGCAGCGCGTGGAGGCCGTGTGCCCGGCCCATCGCGATGCGGGGCCGTTCGTCGAGGCGGAGCTCACCGTCGGGCCGTACCGGTTCGTCTACGCCAAGCAGTACCACCGGCGCCCCGGCACGGTGCTGACGGTGCTCGAGCCCGCGCCGCAGCAGCTCACGGGCGGCAGCGCGGAATCGTGGGTGGCGGAGCAGATGCGCACCTATGTCGACGGCGATCTGCTCAAGGCGTTGACGGTGCTGCAGGGCCCGGGCGCCGGCCAGCCCTCGCTGCGCGACAGTTCCGCGTTCGCGAAGGCGCTCGACGCGGCGTCCGGCGGCGCGGGGGAGGACGAGCCGGGCGCCGAGCGCCTGGCCGAGGCCGTCGCCGCCGAGCGGGCACGGTACTTCACGCCCACCGGCCGCCCCACGAACGAGCTGTCGGCCGCCCGCGCGCGCGAGGCCGCGGCGCGCGCCGCCCTGGATGCGGCGGAGGCCGCCCTGCGCGAGGTCGACCGGGTCGCGGACCAGCACGCCCTCGCCTCCGCGCGGCTGTCCACCCTGGCGGAAGCGCGATCCGCCGCCGTCGCGGCGCTGGAGGCCGTCGGCGCCGACCAGGAGCGGATGACGCGGCTGCAGTCGCAGGCGGCTCAGGCCCGCGCAGTGCTCGAATCCGCCACCCTGCGGGAGCAGCACGCGGGGGAGGCGGCCTACCGTCGGCGGCGGCTGCTGGAGCAGCAGGCGCTCGCCACCGAGCGCGCCGCGCAGGTGCGGGTGGTGCGCGACCGGGCGCTCGCGGACCGTGAGGTCCTCACCGCGGAGGCGTCGTGGTTGGAGACCACGGTGCACGAGCTGTCCGCGGTCGCCGCCGATCGGCGGGAGCGCAAGGCGCAGGCGCAGTACGCCGTCGACTACGCCCGGGAGTCCGTGGGCTACCAGCGGCTCGGCAAGCGGATCGAGCAGGCGCAGCTGCTCGGTAAGGACGTGGAGGGCGCGCGGAACCGCCTGGCGCAGAACCCGATCGACCGCCGTGTCCTGCAGACCATCGCGGTGGCGGAGCAGCGCCACGAGCGGGCGCAGGCCCGCTTCTCGGCGCTCGCGGCCACCCTGCAGCTGGAACGGTTGGGATTCTCCGACGTCCTCGTGGACGGCCGGAACATCGGCGAGGAGCCGGTGGAGGTCGTCGCCGGCAACGGCATGGTCATCGAGGTGCCCGGCGCGGTCCGGATCGAGGTGGTCCAGCGCGGCGAGAGCGCCGATGCGGCGGCCGAGGTCAAGGCGGCGCACAGCGCCCTCCTGGCCGCGTGCCGCGACGCCGGCGCCGCGAGCGTCGAGGAGGCCCGGGAGCTGCACGAGCAGCGCGAGGCCATCGAGATCGAGCTGCAGGAGGCGCGGATCGCGCTCGCTCACGCCCTCGGCGAGCACACCGCGGAGGAGCTGCGGCGGCTCGCGGAGGAGTCCGCCGAGCGGATCGTGGCGCTGGAGACGGCGGTGGCCCCGGAGCTGCTCGCCGTCGATCCCGAACGCGCCAAGGCCAACCTCATGGAGGCCACGCAGGCCGAGGTGTCCTCGCGTGACGAGGAGAGGCGCACGCGCGAGCAGCTCGGGAGCAAACAGCAGGAGCTGCTGCGCGCGACCACCGACGCGCAGGTCGCGGCGGATCGGTTGCAGCACGTCGACAGCCGGGCGGCCGAGCTGACGGCGGAGCTGGAGCGGGCGCGCGCCGAGGCGGCCGACGATGCTCTGGGCGTCGCCGCCGATGCCGCCGTCGCGGCGCGGGAGGCGGCGGCGACGGACGCCGCCGCGCATGATCGTGCCGCGCAGGAGGCCGATGTGGCGGGCTTCGCAGCCCGGCTCGGCGCGGCCAAGCTGCACGCGGAGCAGGCGCAGGCGGCGGAGGCGTCCGCTCGCGACGAGTTGTCGGCGTTGAACGGTCAGCTGCAGCTGTTCCAGGCCGACGGTCGTCGCGATCGGCTGGACACGGCCGCGGCCGAGCACGTCCACGCCGAGCGCGCCCTCACCTCGGTCGAGGAGCGCGCACGGGCGGCGGCGTTGCTGCACGACACGCTCACCGCGCGCCGCGACGCGCGCCGCGCCCGGGTGCAGGCGCCGTACCAGCGCGCGCTGGAGGACCTGGGCCGCACCGTCTTCGGTGATCCGCTCACCATCACCGTCGGCGACGACCTCACGATCGCCTCGCGCACCGTCGACGGGGTCACCGTGCCCTTCGAGTCCCTGTCCGGCGGCGCGCAGGAGCAGCTCGGGGTCCTCAGCAGGCTGGCCTGCGCCCGTCTGGTCGACGGTGCCGATGGTGCGCCCGTCATCTTCGACGACGCCCTCGGCCACAGCGACCCGGCCCGCCTCGGCGCGATGGCCGACGCTCTCGTCGAGGCCGGCCGCGGCGCCCAGGTGATCGTGTTCAGCTGCGTCCCCGGCCGGTTCGACGCGCTGCGCGGACGCGACGGCGTCACCGAGGTGGCACTCGAAGCGAACCTGATGTGACCGCATGACGGGGAGGGACGGTTTCGGCAGCGTGCGGCCGTTTCCGCTCGGCGCTTGCCGATCGTCAGCAGCGCCCGCGAGTATCAGCAGCGCGCTGCCGATAATTCGGCCTCAGCGGCTGGTGCACACCTGGCGGCGCGGTGCCGGATCTGTTCGCGGATTCGCCGGATTCTCAGCTGCGACGGTGGGGCGGTGCGCCGCCCGCCGACGAGCGCGCCGGCTACCGGTTCTCGGCGCGGGCCTTGAGGGCGGCGAGGCCCTTCTCGAAGTCCTTGCCCACGAACCGGTCCATCGGCAGGACCTTGCCGAGCAGGGAGAACAGCCCGGTGGTCTCCCCGGTCATGGTCCAGGTGACGCGCACGCCGTCGCCCGCCGCGGCGATGTCGAAGCGCACGTGGTTGTTCGCGGCCATCGGTTTGCGGAACTTGAGGTCCACGTCCACGGATCGTCCGGGCTCCGTCGCCGAGATGCTCATGCGGCCCTCGCCGGCCTTGCGGTTCCCGCGCCACGCGTACGCAGCGCCCGGCCCCTCGGACGGGCCGCTGTACTCGCGGTGCAGCTGGGGGTCGAGGCCCTCCCAGGGCGACCAGTGCCGCCACTCGTGGAAGTCGTCGATGAGGCCGAAGACGGTGTCGGCAGGCGCGGCGATCTCGATGGACCGGGCCACGGTGAAGGCGGTCATGGCGCCCAGCGTACGACCTCGCTGCGGCCCGGGGGCGGCGAGCGAGCGCCGGGCGGCGCTGCCGTCATTACACTCACGTGCATGACTGTTGCACCCGACATGACATCCGGCCGTCCCGCGTCGGGCCTCACCGCCGCGCAGGTCGCCGAGCGGGTGCGCGACGGCCGGGTCAACACCCTGCCGAACCGGTCGGGCCGGAGCACGTGGGACATCGTCCGCGCCAACGTGTTCACCCGCATCAACGCGATGCTCGGTGTGCTGTTCCTGCTGGTGCTGTTCACGGGCTCGCTGATCAACGGGCTCTTCGGCCTGCTCATCGTGTTCAACTCCGGTATCGGCATCATCCAGGAGCTCCGCGCGAAGAAGACCCTGGACTCGCTGGCGATCGTCGGGCAGGCCCATCCCGTCGTCCGGCGCGACGGTGTCTCCACCGAGGTCGCGCAGTCCGAGGTCGTGCTCGACGACGTGATCGAGATCGGCGCGGGCGACCAGATCGTCGTCGACGGCGAGACCATCGAGTTCGAGGCGCTCGAGGTCGACGAGTCGCTGCTCACGGGCGAGGCGGATCCCGTCGACAAGCAGCTCGGCGACGAGATCTTCTCCGGCAGTTTCGTGGTCTCCGGGTCGGGCGCCTACCGGGCGACGAAGGTCGGCGCCGATGCCTACGCCGCGCAGCTCGCCGACGAGGCCAGCAAGTTCACCCTGGTCAACTCCGAGCTCCGGTCGGGTATCGACAAGATCCTGCAGGTGATCACGTGGTTGCTGATCCCCGCCGGCATCCTCACCGTGTTCAACCAGCTGGTCATCTCCAAGCAGGAGCTCAACCAGGCGATCCTGGGCATGGTCGCGGCGCTCGTGCCGATGGTCCCCGAGGGCCTCGTGCTCATGACCTCGATCGCGTTCGCGGTGGGCGTCGTGCGCCTCGGGCAGCGCAAGTGCCTGGTGCAGGAGCTGCCCGCGATCGAGGGGCTGGCCCGCGTGAACGTGGTCTGCGCCGACAAGACCGGCACGCTCACGGAGAACGGCATGCGGCTCTCGGAGCTCGACGTGCTCGACGGCGACCGCGCCGAGATCGAGCGCGCCCTCGCCGCGATCGCCCACCTCGACGCGCGTCCGAACGCCAGCGTGCAGGCGATCGCCGAGGCCTATCCCGACGCGCCGTCGTGGCGCGCCGCCGCCGTCGCGCCCTTCAGCTCCGCCAAGAAGTGGTCCGGCATCTCCCTCGCGGACGGGGATGCGCCGCACGGCAACTGGATCCTGGGAGCCGCTGACGTCCTCCTGGATCCGGAGTCCGACGGTGCCCGCCGCGCCACGGAGCTCGGGTCCACGGGGCTCCGGGTGCTGCTGGTCGCGTCGACGGACGTGCCCGTGGACACCGACGGTGAGGGGCTCGCCGCGCCGGGGAACCTGGTGCCCCGCGCGCTGATCGCGCTCGAGCAGCGCGTGCGCGTCGATGCCCGGGACACCCTCGACTTCTTCGAATCGCAGGGCGTGGGCGTCAAGGTGATCTCCGGCGACAACGCGGTATCGGTGGGCGCGGTGGCGCATTCGCTGGGGCTCGGTTCGGCGGACTCCTCGGTGGATGCGCGGAAGCTGCCCGTCGACAACGACGAGCTGGCGCAGGTGGTCACCGATAATGTCACCTTCGGCCGGGTGCGCCCCGATCAGAAGCGGGCCATGGTCACCGCGTTGCAGTCCCGTGGCGACACCGTCGCGATGACCGGTGACGGCGTCAACGACGTGCTCGCGCTCAAGGACGCCGACATCGGCGTCGCGATGGGTTCCGGTAGCTCCGCCGCCCGGTCGGTCGCGCAGATCGTGCTGTTGGACAATAAGTTCGCCACCCTCCCGTACGTCGTGGGGGAGGGTCGCCGAGTGATCGGCAACATCGAGCGCGTCGCGAACCTGTTCCTCACCAAGACCGTGTACGCCGTGCTGCTGGCGTGGCTCGTGGGCCTGGCGGGCCTGGGCGCGAAGATCTTCGGCTTCGCGCCGATCTCGTACCCGTTCCAGCCGATTCACGTGACGATCGCCGCGTGGTTCACCATCGGTGTCCCCGCGTTCGTGATGTCCTTGGCCCCCAACAACGAGCGTGCCCAGACCGGGTTCGTCGCGCGGGTCCTGCGGCTGGCGGCACCGTCGGGAATCGCGGTCGGCCTGGCGACCTTCCTGTGCTACCTCGTGGTGAATCCGGGGGGCTCCGGGGCGTCGATAGGGGCGAAGGCCGCCACACTGAGCCCCGAGCAGATCAAGGCCTCGACGGCGGCGCTGATCACGCTGCTGGTCGGGTCGCTGTGGGTGCTGGGGATCGTCGCGCGACCGTACACGTGGTGGAAGGTGCTGCTCGTCGGTGCGTCCGTGGCCTTCTACGTGGTGCTGTTCTCGATCCCGCTGGCGCAGGAGAAGTTCTTCCTCGACATCAGCGACCCCGAGATGGTGGGCATCGGCTTCGCCTTCGGCGGCCTGGCGATCGTGCTCGTCGAGGTGCTCCGCCGGCTCGCGCCGCGGATCTTCCACAGTTACGCGAAGAAGCGCTGAACCGTTCCCCGGCGGTTCCGGGCCGTAGCGGCGCTACTCCCCGGGACCGCTGAGATGTCGCTCTCTGCGGCGGCGCCCCGGCGTGCCGCGAGGTCGGCGCCGCGGAGAGCGACATCTCAGCGCCCGTGCCCGATACCGAGTACCGCGCCTACTCGAAGCGGCGGCGGAGAGCGTCGCCGTCGGCGAGGGGCAGATCGGACGGGGTGGTCCAGAACGCCGACGCGAGGTCGTAGCCGTCGTGGACCAGGGCCGCTCGGTCGGGCCACCGCTCGGAGGCCCACTCGGGCTCGTTGTGCATGGAGTTGATGCCGGAGCGCACGGCGCCCTCGAGCTCGAAGTGCAGATCCCGCGCGGCGGTGCGGGCCTCCGGCGCGCCGACCGGCTCCGCGGCCGACACGTCGATGAGGTGCAGCGCGGCGTCCCGGACCTGTCGTTCGGTCCAGACGAAGGTCCGACGGTGCGCGTTCGGCACCAGCAGGTACATCACCAGCAGCGCCACGATCACCCCGACGACGGTCTCGAGCAGCCGATCCCGCATCACCGGGGCGGCCGGACCGGAGACGATGCCGGCGCCGCTGGCCATCAGTGCGACGGGCGTGATCACCACGACCGCTGCGGCGTAGTTGCGCACGATGAGTATCTCGATGGTGAACTGCAGGAAGGCGATCACCGCGATCAGCGCGTATCCCTGCAGCGACAGTGCGTGAAGGCCCGCGAACAGCATCAGGCCGACGGCCGTACCGAGGAACCTGTGCAGCGCCCGGGCAGTGCCGCGGACCCGGTCGAACCCGGTCTGCAGCACGACAAGGGCGCTGATCGCCGCCCAGTGCGGGCGATCGAAATCGAGTGCGATGCTGATGGCCCCTGCTGCGAGGCAGGCGATTCCGACGCGGGCGGCGGTGATCGCCGCATGCGAGGACCGGTTCAGCGAGCGGCGCAGCCGGTGGCCGATCGTGGGCCGCAGCCGCGAGGTGGTGATCTGTCGCGTGGGGTCGACCTCGGAATCGGGGGCGTCGGCCGAGTCGGCGGCGAACCGGCGATTGGCCTCGCTCATCGCGACCAGCAGGTCCGCATCGGCGGGGCGGGAGGCGGACCGGGCGTCGTCGAGCGTGGACCACGCCGCGACGAGCGCGGCGCCCGCGGCGTGCCGCCGCTCCGCCGATCGCGGCCCGTCCGCCGCGAGGAGACCGTTCACCGCGCCGATCGCCCGGCCGACGGCCTCGCGTTGCGGGCGGGAGGAATCGATCGTGGCACCCGCCATGGACACGACGACCGACGCGACGGCGCCGCAGGCTGCCGCGAACATGAGCATGCCGGGCGACGCCCCGGATTCGACGGCCATCAGTGCGCCGGCTCCGACGAGGGCGAAGAACAGCGCCCCGGGCGGCCCGAGGCGCAGCGCGTCGACGACGTACACCGCAACCACTGCGACGACCGTGACCAGCAGCACCGCGCCGATCCTCAGGGCCATCCCGCCCGCGGGTAACAGGCCGCCGATCAGCGCGCCGACGGCTACCGAGAGCAGCAATGCGGCAGCAGCCGCCGCGACCACCTGGGCCCGGATGCGGTACGGCCGCCCCTCACCGTAGAGCAGCGCGAACGCCCCGAAGGTCACGAACAGCGCCGCGTGCGCCTGCCCCGCGGCGACCATCGCGACGCCGGGGATGAGCACTGCGGCCGCGGCCCGCAGCCCGGCCTGCCACCGCCAGATCGGTGCACCGTCGGCGAAGACGAGCGAGCGCACACGCGCGACGCGGGGCAGAGGATCAGGAACCGGTGTACTCACCTATCCATTTCATCACTAACGAGCCGTCGGCGGGGTGTCAGAGCAGTGCGACACCGCCGAAGCCCGGTATTGCCGCGAAGGTTCGTATCAGCTCGGCGATCGGGACGGCGAGCGATCCGGTGCCCGCTGAGATCCCGACGAGGCGCCCCTTGGTGCTGAAGACGGATGCGCCTGAGCGGCCGAACGGCGAGGAGAATCCGTCGAGGTGCAGCAGTGCGTCCGAGTCGATCGTCGCGCTGAAGTGCTCGCCGAGCCCCTGGACATCGACCTTGTCGCGCGAGCGGATCACCGCGGCCGGCGCCATCGACATCCAGCCGACCCCGTCGTCGAGTCGAACGGCGACCGCGGACCAGGCGCCGTTCGTGCCCGTCGCCACCGCGGCGACGGTGCCCAGGGTGCTCTTGTCGTCCGCGTTCTCGATCCGGGTTCCGACCGGCGCCGCGCAGTCCTTGCCCACGACGGCGTAGCGGACCTGGTCGGCACCATTCCCTCGCGCGAGGATGGCGCCGAGCTGGCACATCGCAGCGGAGCCGGACGGCCGCACGATGGCGCCGAGGCTGGCCGTGGTCAGTCGCACCATCCCCGGCGGGAGCGACTCGGCCTCGGACGTCGCCGTCGACTGCAGCAGCGTCGGCCCGTACATTCGCGGTCCCTCACCGCCTGCCGCGCATCCGGAAATCGCAGAGGAGATGGCGAGACCGGTGACCAGCCACATCCGCGCAGTGTTCATGATGCGCAACGTAACATCATCGTTGGTGGGGAGGCATCTGCCGGGCGGAGAATCGGCGACGAAAAGAAAGTGCCCCCGGCAGGATTCGAACCTGCGGCCTTTCGCTCCGGAGGCGAACGCTCTATCCCCTGAGCTACGGGGGCGCAGGGCGTAGCAAGGTTAGCGCATAGGGCGGGCCCGGCGGAAACCGGGCGGTCAGGCGCACCCTAGGATGGTCGGGTGACTCCCGCTGACCTTTCGGAACTCCTGCATGCCACCGCGACGACCGTGCTCACCGAGCGCGGCCTCGACGTCTCCGTGCTGCCGGAACGCGTCATCGTCGAGCGGCCTCGCAACCCCGAGCACGGCGACTACGCGACCAACCTCGCGATGCAGGTCGCGAAGAAGGCCGGCGTGAACCCGCGCGACCTCGCCACCTGGCTCGCGGAGGCGCTCGGCACCGCCGCGGGCATCGACGAGGCCACCATCGCCGGCCCCGGCTTCCTCAACATCCGCCTCGCCGCGGACGCGCAGAACCAGCTGATCGCGACCGTCCTCGAGCAGGCCGGTGCGTTCGGGCACGGGAAGGCGCTCGACGGTGCGCTGATCAACCTCGAGTTCGTCTCCGCCAACCCGACGGGGCCCGTCCACCTGGGCGGCGCCCGCTGGGCCGCCGTGGGCGACAGCCTCGGCCGCGTCCTGGAGGCGCAGGGCGCCGAGGTCACCCGCGAGTACTACTTCAACGACCACGGCGCGCAGATCGACCGCTTCGCGCGCTCGCTCGACGCGGCGGCGCGGCAGGAGCCGACCCCCGAGGACGGCTACGCCGGCGACTACATCAACGACATCGCCGCCACCGTCATCCAGGGCCACGAGGGCATCCTCGACCTGCCGGAGGCCGAGCGGGTCGAGGCCTTCCGCGCCGACGGTGTGGAGCTCATGTTCGAGCACATCAAGCGCACGCTGCACGAGTTCGGCACCGACTTCGCCGTGTTCACGCACGAGGACGAGATGTTCACCTCGGGCCTGGTGGAGAGCAGCGTCGAGCAGCTCAAGGCCAATGGCAACCTGTACGAGCAGGACGGCGCCTGGTGGCTGCGGGCCACCGACTACGGCGACGACAAGGACCGCGTCGTCATCAAGTCCGACGGCAACGCCGCCTACATCGCGGGCGACATCGCCTACATCAAGCACAAGTTCGACCGCGGCTTCACCCTCGCGATCTACATGCTGGGCGCCGACCACCACGGCTACATCGGCCGCCTCAAGGCCGCCGCCGCGGCGCTGGGCTACGACCCGGCGCGGATCGAGGTGCTGATCGGCCAGCTGGTGAACCTGGTCAAGGACGGCAAGCCCGTCCGGATGAGCAAGCGGGCGGGCACCGTCATCACCCTCGACGACCTCGTCGAGGCCGTCGGTGTCGACGCCGCGCGCTACTCGCTGGTGCGCAGCTCGGTGGACACCTCCATCGATCTCGATCTCGACCTCCTGGCGCAGGCCAGCAACGAGAACCCCGTGTACTACGTGCAGTACGCGCACGCACGCCTCTCGGCGATCGCGCGGTCGGCGCAGGAACTCGGCATCGAGCCCTCGACGGAGCATCTCGGCCTACTCGACCACGCCCGCGAGGGCGACCTCGTGCGCACGCTCGGGGAGTTCCCCGCCGTGGCCGCGGGCGCCGCGAACCTCCGTGAGCCGCACCGCATCGCGCGCTACCTCGAGGAGCTGGCGGGTGCGTACCACCGCTTCTACGGCGAGTGCCGGGTGCTGCCGCTCGGCGACGAGCAGCCGACCGATCTGCACCGCGCCCGCGTGGCGCTGTGCGCCGCCACTCGTCAGGTGCTCGCCAACGGCCTTGCCCTCGTGGGCGTCTCGGCCCCGGACCGGATGTGAGACAGTCGTGAGCGAACTGGATCGGGCCGTCTGGCCCGCGCACGCCCGCCGGGAGGCCGACGGTGCCGTCTCCGTCGCCGGCGTGTCCGTGACCGAGCTCGCCGCCGATTTCGGAACGCCGCTGCTGGTGATCGACGAGGACGACTTCCGTGCGCGGTGCCGCGCGATGCGGGAGGCCTTCGGCGAGGACGCCGCGGTGCACTACGCGTCGAAGGCGTTCCTGTCCCTGGAGATCGCGCGCTGGGTGCGCGACGAGGGCCTGAACCTGGACGTGTGTAGCGGCGGCGAGCTGGCCGTCGCCCTGCGCGCGGGATTCCCCGCTGAGCGGATCGCGCTGCACGGCAACAACAAGTCCGCCGCCGAACTGGACCTCGCGGTGGAATCGGGCATCGGCCACATCGTCATCGACTCGCTGTCCGAGATCGCGCGTCTCGATTCGATCGCGGGGGAGCGGAGGGTCGTGCAGGAGGTGCTGATCCGGCTCACTCCCGGCGTTGAGGCGCACACCCACGAGTTCATCTCGACCGCGCACGAGGACCAGAAGTTCGGCTTCTCGCTGGCGGCGACGACCGTCCACGACTCACCCGCGATGCAGGCCGTCACGGCGGTGTTCGAGGCGCCGAACCTGCGCCTGGTGGGCCTGCACAGCCACATCGGCTCGCAGATCTTCGACGTCAACGGCTTCGAGATCGCCGCGCGCCGGGTGCTGGAGCTGCTGCGCGACGTGGTCGCCCGCTTCGGCGCGGAGAAGACCGCACAGCTGAGCACCATCGATCTCGGTGGCGGACTGGGGATCTCGTACACCTCGCACGACGACCCGCCGCCGCTGACGGACCTCGCGGCCAAGCTGCGTCACATCGTCGAGACCGAGTCCGCCGCGCTGGGGCTCAGAACCCCGCACATCGCGGTCGAGCCCGGCCGCGCGATCGCCGGGCCTCCCGGCATCACGCTCTACGAGGTCGGCACGATCAAGGACGTCGCGGTCGATGCGGAGGACGTGGCGGCACAGGGCTTCCGCCGCTACGTCTCCGTGGACGGCGGCATGTCCGACAACATCCGCACCGCCCTGTACGGCGCGGAGTACACGGCCGTGGTCGCGAGCCGGGACCCGCAGGGTGAGCCCGTGCAGTCGCGGATCGTCGGCAAGCACTGCGAGACCGGCGACATCGTGGTCCGCGACACGCTCACTCCCGGGGATCTGGCGGAGGGCGACCTCATGGCCGTCGCCGCCACGGGGGCGTACTGCTATTCGATGTCCAGTCGCTACAACATGCAGCCGCGACCGGCTGTCGTGGCGGTGAAAGACGGCGCGGCGCGGCTGATCCTGCGTCGGGAGACCGTGGACGACCTGGTGAACCTGGAGGTGCTCTGATGACTGAAAACACTGATCAGGACAAGGAACTGGGCGTCGCGCTGCTCGGCATGGGCACCGTCGGCACCGAGGTGGCGCGGATCCTCGTGGAGAGCGCCGACGATCTCGCCGCGCGCGTGGGCGCGAAGCTGGTCATCCGCGGGATCGCGGTGCGCGACACCGGCAAGGACCGCGGCCTCAAGGACCTCGGCCTGAAGAAGAGCCTGCTGACCGACGACGCGGAGGCCCTCGTCGGCCGCGACGACGTCGACATCGTGGTCGAGGTGATGGGCGGCATCGAGCCCACCCGCTCGCTGATGCTCAGCGCGTTCAAGGCCGGCAAGTCCGTCGTCACGGCGAACAAGGCACTCCTCGCGGAGTACACCGGCCAGCTCGCCGACGCCGCCAACAAGGCCCGCGCCGACCTGTACTTCGAGGCCGCGGTGGCCGGCGCGATCCCCGTGATCCGCCCGCTGCAGCAGTCCCTGGCCGGCGACTCGGTGGAGCTCGTGGCCGGAATCGTCAACGGCACCACCAATTTCATCCTCTCCAACATGGCGGAGCACGGCGATCCGTACGAGGTGGTCCTCAAGGAGGCCGGCCGCCTGGGCTACGCCGAGGCCGACCCGACGGCCGACGTCGAGGGCTACGACGCCGCCAGCAAGGCCGCGATCCTCGCCTCCATCGCGTTCCACACCCGCGTCAAGGCCGATGACGTGTACCGCGAGGGGATCACGGGCGTCACCGCGGCCGACATCGAAGCGGCGAAGGCCTTCGACTGCACCATCAAGCTGCTCGCGATCTGCGAGAAGTTCACCGATTCGAAGGGCTCCCAGCGGGTCTCGGCCCGCGTGTACCCGGCGTTGGTGCCCTTCAAGCATCCGCTGGCGAGCGTCGACGGGGCCTACAACGCCGTCTTCGTCGAGGCCGAGAACGCGGGCCGCCTGATGTTCTACGGCGCCGGCGCGGGCGGCGCCCCGACCGCCTCCGCCGTGATGGGCGACCTGGTGGCCGCGGCCCGCAACAAGGTCGTCTCCGGGCGCGGGCCCCGCGACTCGGCCTACGCCAAGCTGCCCATCGCGCCGATCGGCGAGGTGCTCACCCGCTACTACGTGGCGATGGAGGTCGCGGACCGGCCGGGCGTGCTCAGCGCGGTCGCGAACGAGTTCTCGGCGCGGGACGTGTCGATCAGCACCGTCCGCCAGCAGGCCGACACCCCCGAGCGGGGCGCGCGGCTGGTGATCCTCACCCACCGGGCACCCGACGCGGCCCTGTCGGCCACCGTCGAGGCCCTGAAGAACCTGGACGTGGTGACCGCCGTGTCCTCCGTGCTCCGTCTGGAGGGAACCAATGACTAGCACCCCCGTGCACCAGCCCTGGCCCGGCCTGATCCAGGCGTACCGGCACCGTCTGCCCGTGTGCGACACGTGGGAGCCGGGCTGGGAGCCCGTCACCCTGCGTGAGGGCGCGACCCCACTGCTGCCCGCGCGGGCGCTCTCCGAGCTCACCGGCTGCGACGTGCACCTGAAGGTGGAGGGCCTCAACCCCACGGGCTCGTTCAAGGACCGCGGCATGACGATGGCCGTGACCGAGGCCAAGGCGACCGGCAAGAAGGGCGTGCTGTGCGCGTCCACCGGCAACACCTCCGCCTCGGCCGCCGCCTACGCCGCGATCGCGGGCCTCGAGTGCGCCGTCCTGGTGCCCGCGGGCAAGATCGCGATGGGCAAGCTGGCGCAGGCAGTCATGTACGGCGCGCGGATCATCGAGGTCGACGGCAACTTCGACGACTGCCTCGAGCTGGCCCGCAAGACCACCGCCACCTTCGACACCATCTCCCTGGTGAACTCCGTGAACCCGGTGCGCATCGAGGGACAGAAGACCGCGGCCTTCGAGATCGTCGACGCGCTGGGCAAGGCGCCCGATGTGCACGCGCTGCCTGTGGGCAACGCCGGCAACATCACCGCGTACTGGCGCGGCTACAGCGAGTACCACGCGGACGGCATCATCGGGTCGCGCCCGCGCATGCTCGGCGTGCAGGCCGCGGGCGCCGCGCCGCTGGTCAACGGGGCTCCCGTGAAGAACCCCGAGACCATCGCGACCGCCATCCGCATCGGCAGCCCGGCGTCCTGGAACCAGGCCGTCGCCGCCAAGGACGAGTCGAACGGCCAGTTCCGCGCCGCCACCGACGAGAAGCTGCTCGAGGCGTACCGTCTGGTCGCCAAGACCGAGGGCGTGTTCGTCGAGCCGGCGTCCGCCGCGTCCGTGGCGGGCCTGCTCGCCGCCACCGCGGACGGCTGGATCGAGAAGGGCTCGACCGTGGTCTGCACCGTGACGGGCAACGGCCTCAAGGACCCCGACACCGCGCTGAGCAGCCTGCCCGAGATCGCCCGCGTGGGCATCGACCCCGTCGCCGTGGCCGCCGCCATGGGCCTGACGGAGTAAGCGCGGCCGTGTCACCCGCTTCGAACGCCCCGCTCGTGCTCCCGGTCGGCCTCAAGGTCACCGTGACGGTCCCCGCGTCCAGCGCGAACCTCGGCCCCGGGTTCGACACCCTCGGCCTGGCGCTGGGGCTCTACGACGATGTCACCGTCGAGACCGTCGACCCCGCGGACCCCGACTCCGGCGGGGACCTGACCGTCATCGTCACGGGGGAGGGCGCCGGCGAGGTGCCCACCGACGACCGGCATCTCGTGGTGGTCGCGCTCCGCCGCACCCTGGACTACCTCGGCGTCTCCGCCACCGGGCTCCGCCTGACCTGCGTGAACCGGATCCCGCATTCGCGCGGACTGGGCTCCTCGGCCGCCGCCGCCGTCGCCGGGATCGCCGCCGCCGCGGCACTGGCGACCGACGCGGACGCGCCCCGCGCCCTGAGCACCGATGAGATGGTGCAGCTCGCATCCGAGTTCGAGGGACATCCCGACAACGCCTCCGCCTGCGTGCTCGGCGGCGGCGTCGTCTCCTGGACCGTTCCGGCGGTCCCGGTGCCCGATGTGGCCGGCTACCGCGATCACGCGGCGGCGAGCGCGGCACCGTCGGCCCCCGTGCACTACGGGGCCCGGCGGATGGACGTGCACCCCGACATCCGGGCGTACGTGTTCGTGCCGGACGTGCAGTCCTCGACCTCGGTCACCCGCGGGCTGCTGCCGCGGCTGGTGCCGCACGCCGACGCCGCGTTCAACGCCTCCCGGGCCGCGCTGATGGTGCTCGCGCTCACGGAGCACCCCGACCTGCTGCTCGAGGCCTCCGACGACCGCCTGCACCAGCGCTATCGCGCGGCGTCGATGAAGGAGTCGGCGGGACTCGTCGAGCGGCTGCGCGCCGCCGGTGTCGCCGCTGCCGTCTCCGGAGCGGGCCCGACGGTGCTCGCGCTGACCCCGCAGGTCCTGCCCGCGAGGCTGTCGGACGCGGCCACGGAGGCGGGCTTCACCGTCCGCGAACTCGCGATCGCCGACGGGGTGTCCAGGTCCTGACCGGGACGCGCCGGGGACCGGTGATTGCCGGGCGTTGACAGGGCGGCTATCATGGCAGACGTGTCCGACTAATGTGCGGACGCTGTTTCGGCACCTTGCCACCTCAGTCTGACGACCAGTCCCGGACGTGTTGGCGCGCCGGTACCCGCTCCAGGCCGAGAGACACCATCCCCCGCCCCACACCGCGGTTCCGGCAGCCGAGGCGCAGACAAGCACCTTCAGATGACGTGCGTCGCCCCGCGGAAAACACCTGTGTACCAACGCAGGCGGGCCCGGCGAAACACGGTAGGCCCCTCCGACGCACAGCGCGGCTGGGGAAGTGAAAGGAACTCCGTGACTGATACGGACGTGACCACCAGCCCGGACGCGGGCACCGCCACGGCGAGCTCCGCGCGCGCCGACGAGCGGCGCCGCTCCGGCCTCAACGGCATGGTGCTGGCCGAGCTCCGCGGCATCGCGAGCGAGCTGGGGATCAAGGGCATCTCCGGCCTGCGCAAGGGCGATCTGATCGCCGCCATCACGGCCCAGCAGGGCGGCGGTTCCGCCCCGGCCAAGGCCGCGCCGAAGGCCGCCAAGGCCGCGCCGAAGGCGGAGGCTCCCAAGACGGACGCCCCGAAGGCGGAGGCTCCCAAGACGGAGACCCCGAAGGCGGAGACCCCGAAGGCGGAGGCCTCGAAGGCGGACGCCCCGAAGGCGGAGGCCCCGAAGGCGGAGGCACCGTCGGACGCCCCGAAGAACGACGGCGAGCAGGGCCAGCAGCGCGAGGGCGGCCAGCGTCGCGAGCGCAACCAGCGCCGCAACCAGAACCAGGACGGCGAGAACCGCCAGCAGGGCGAGAACCGGCAGCGGAACCAGGGCAACAACCAGGGCGGCCAGGGCAACAACCAGGGCAACCGGAACCAGAACAACGGCCCGGACGACGACGGCGATGGGACCGGGCGCCGCGGGCGCCGCTTCCGCGAGCGTCGCCGCGGCCGCGATCGGGGCCAGAACGACGGTGAGCCCCAGGTCAGCGAGGACGACGTCCTGCAGCCCGTGGCCGGCATCCTGGACGTGCTCGACAACTACGCCTTCGTCCGCACCTCCGGCTACATCGCCGGGCCGAACGACGTGTACGTGTCGATGAACATGATCCGCCGCAACGGCCTGCGCCGCGGCGACGCGATCACGGGCGCCGTGAAGATGCCCCGCGACGGCGAGAACAACGACGGCGGCAACCAGGGCGGTGGCGGCGGTGGCCGCGGCAACCAGAACAACCGGCAGAAGTTCAACCCGCTGGTGCGCCTGGACTCGGTGAACGGCCAGGACGTCGATTCGGCGAAGAACCGGCCCGAGTTCAACAAGCTCACGCCGCTCTACCCGAACCAGCGACTGCGCCTCGAGACCGCGCAGAACATCCTCACCACCCGCGTGATCGACCTGATCATGCCCATCGGCAAGGGCCAGCGCGCGCTGATCTCCGCCCCGCCGAAGGCGGGTAAGACCACGGTGCTGCAGGACATCGCCAACGCGATCGCCACCAACAACCCCGAGTGCTACCTCATGGTCGTGCTGGTGGACGAGCGGCCCGAAGAGGTCACCGACATGCAGCGCAGCGTGCGCGGCGAGGTGATCAGCTCGACCTTCGACCGGCCCCCGTCAGACCACACCTCGGTCGCCGAGCTCGCCATCGAGCGCGCCAAGCGCCTCGTCGAGGGCGGCAAGGACGTGGTGGTGCTGCTCGACTCGATCACCCGCCTGGGGCGCGCCTACAACAACTCGAGCCCCGCGTCGGGCCGCATCCTCTCGGGCGGTATCGATTCGACGGCCCTGTACCCGCCGAAGCGGTTCCTGGGCGCGGCGCGCAACATCGAGAACGGCGGCTCGCTGACGATCATCGCCACCGCGCTGGTCGAGACCGGGTCCACCGGCGACACCGTGATCTTCGAGGAGTTCAAGGGCACCGGCAACGCCGAGCTCAAGCTGGACCGCAAGATCTCGGAGCGGCGCGTCTTCCCGGCCGTCGACGTCGCGGCGTCGAACACCCGTAAGGACGAGCTCATCATGGCCCCCGACGAGGCGGCCGTGGTCAACAAGCTGCGCCGGCTGCTCGCCGCGCTGGACGGCCAGCAGGCCATCGACCTGCTGATCAGCCAGCTCAAGAAGACGCAGAACAACATCGAGTTCCTCATGACGGTGCAGAAGAACAGCGGCTTCGCCGACAACGACTGACCCATCACGACGGCGGCGCCCCACTCCATCGGAGTGGGGCGCCGTTGCGCCTTCAGGGGAGCGGCGGACACCGTCGGGCATGCCGACGGTGCCCGGACACCCCTACTGCGGGAGGAACGGCGTGATCGCGGTGGCGATCTGCGTGCCGCGGCTGCAGTCCCGGTTGCCGACCTTCTGCAGGCCCACGTACAGCACGCCGTTGGTCAGGGACTTGTAGGCGGTGACGCAGTAGTCGGGCGTGCTGGTGTTGATGCTCGGCACGGTGAACGTGCGCCACTTGGTGGTGCCGGGCACCGTGACCGGCGTGCCGGACTCCCACGCGTTGGAGTCGACGAAGGTCGCGAACCGCACGTCCGCGTTGCTCGCCTTCGAGTCCGAGCCCTTGCACGCGAACTTCACGCCGGTGGCCGAGCGCTGCCCCGGATCGTCGACGAGCGCGCTGATGCCCAGCGTCGAGATCGTGGCCGCGGGCAGCAGGCACGGATCGATGTAGCCCTCGCGGAGCGTGGAGGTGTTGTTGACCGGCACCGGAGGCGTGGTCGACGTCGCGGACGCGCTCGAGGTGCTCGTCGGCGCGGCCACCGCGGTGTCATCGGACCCAGAGAGACTGAACGCCAGCACCGAGATCCCCGCCACCGCCACGACCGCGACCGCCGCCACCGCGCCGATGAGGACGCCGCGCTTGGAACCGGCCTGCTGCTGCCCCTGCGCGGCCAGCCCGACGGGCGCGCCCTGCCAGGTGCCCTGCGGCCCCTGGACCGGCGGGCCCGGGATCGGGCCGGACGGGCGCTGGACGGGCTGCGACGGTGCGCCCTGGAACAGCTGGGCGGTCTGCGGGGGCGTCGGGGGCCGGAGCGCGGGGCCCGGCGGGGGCGTCGGCACCCGGTGCGGGTTCGACGGTGCCTGCCCCTGCGCGTAGGTGCCGGACGCGGCGGCGCGCAGCGCATGCGCGAACTCGCGGCAGGTGGCGAAGCGCTGCTGCGGCTGCTTCGCCATCGCGCGGGCGATCACGGCGTCGATGGCGGGCGGCAGGTCCGGGCGCAGCCGCGAGGGCACGGGCGGCGGCGCCATGAGGTGGTCGCGGATCACGGCGGTGCCGCTGCTGGCACCGTAGGGCTTGGCGCCCGTGAGCAGCTGCACCGTCGTCCCCGCCAGGCTGTACTCGTCGCTGCGGCCGTCCACCGGATCCCCGGCGAGCTGCTCGGGGGAGGCGTAGTCGAGGGTGCCGACGACCATCCCCACCTGTGTCAGGTCGCTGTGCTCCTGCTGTTGCCGCGCGATGCCGAAGTCGCCCAGCATGATCCGCGGCGTCGCACCGGTCGTGTCGATCATGATGTTGCCCGGCTTGACATCCCGGTGCAGCAGCCCGGCGTCGTGCGCGTAGTCGAGCGCCGCCGCGACCCCGTCGACGATGGTCAGGACCTGGTCGACGGGAAGGCCGCGCGGATTGCTCGCGAGCAGGCCCGAGGCGTCCTGCCCGGGGACCAGCTTCATCGACATCCACAGCCGGCCCTCGTCGTTGCCGCGGTCGTAGACGGGCACGATGTTCGGATGGTCGAGGCCGGCGGCCATGTCGGCCTCGCGCTCGAAGCGCGCGCGGTAGACCGGATCGTCGGAGAACGCGGCGGGCAGCACCTTGAGCGCGTCCACGCGGGGCAGGCGCGGATGCCGGGCCGCGTACACCGCGCCCATGCCGCCCGCACCGAGGAGACGCTCCACGACGTATCCGCCGATCACGGTCCCGGGGGGCTCGGTGCCCGTCGGTCCATTGCCTGACTCGCTCACGTCTTGTACTCCCGCTCCGTGACTACTCGGCCCGCTCGCTACGCTCCCGGCGCCGGCGTGGGTGACTGCTGGAAGCTAACACCGGTCGACTTGGGGCGCGCCAGTCAACCACCAAAGAGGGGACGGCCGGGCGGCGTCGCGCCGTGGCCGGCCGCGCACCGACCCCTCCGGATCCGTCCGGGAATTTCTCGACGGCCAGGGCGTTCTGGCATACTGGAACGTCGGTATGGGTTCCGGTTCACGGTCCTGGCGCAGCCAGGGGCGACCCGGCGACCACTGAACTGAGAAGGAACGGCAAACATGAAGCAGGGTATTCACCCCGAGTACGTGGCCACCACCGTCGTGTGCGGTTGCGGCAACACGTTCGAGACGCACAGCACCAAGGCCGACGGCCGGATCAACGTCGAGGTCTGCTCGCAGTGCCACCCGTTCTACACGGGCAAGCAGAAGATCCTCGACACCGGCGGCCGCGTCGCCCGGTTCGAGAAGCGCTACGGCAAGCGCGCGGGCAAGGCCACCGAGGCTGCCGCCGCCGAGTAGTCGCCCCACCGACGCCCGTCCTGCCCCGGCAGGCCGGGCGTCGGCGCGTTTCACGGCCCGTTCACCCACTCACGGAAAGTCCCCTCATGAGCGCCTCGTCCCCCTCCGCCATCGACGACATCCTCGCCGAGTACTCCGGTCTCGAGCAGCAGATGTCCGACCCGGCGCTGCACAACGACGCCGGGGCGGCGCGCCGGGTGGGCAAGCGGTTCGCGGAGCTCGCGCCGATCATGGCCACCCATCGCAAGCTGGAGGCGGCCCGGGAGGACCGCGCCGCCGCGCAGGAGCTGGCCGCCGACGACGCGTCCTTCGCCGACGAGGTCACCGCGCTGACCGAGCAGATCGACGTCCTCGAGCAGCAGCTCACCGACCTGCTCGCCCCGCGCGACCCGCACGACTCCGACGACGTGGTGCTCGAGGTCAAGTCCGGTGAGGGCGGCGAGGAATCGGCCCTGTTCGCCGGCGACCTGGCCCGTATGTACCTGCGCTACGCCGAGCGTCGCGGGTGGAAGGTCGAGACCCTCGGCGCCACCTACTCCGACCTCGGCGGATTCAAGGACGCCACCTTCGCGATCAAGTCCCGTGGGCCCGCCGCCGACGGTTCGATCGACGGCGTCTGGGCCCGGATGAAGTTCGAGGGCGGCGTGCACCGCGTGCAGCGCGTCCCCGCCACCGAGAGCCAGGGCCGCATCCACACCTCGGCCGCCGGCGTGCTCGTCTACCCGGAACCCGACGAGGTCGAGGAGGTGCAGATCGACGAGGGCGATCTGCGCATCGACGTCTACCGGTCCTCCGGCAAGGGCGGCCAGGGCGTCAACACCACCGACTCGGCCGTGCGCATCACCCACCTGCCCACGAACATCGTCGTGACCTGTCAGAACGAGCGCTCGCAGCTGCAGAACAAGGCCCGCGCCATGCAGGTGCTCGCCGCGCGCCTGCAGGCCCTCAAGGAGGAGGAGGCCGAGGCCGCCGCGTCGGACTCCCGGGCGGCACAGATCCGCACCGTCGACCGGTCCGAGCGGATCCGGACCTACAACTTCCCGGAGAACCGGATCGCGGACCACCGGATCGGCTACAAGTCGCACAACCTCGACCAGGTGCTCGACGGGGAGCTCGACGGGCTGCTGGACGCGCTCCAGGTGGCGGACCGTCAGGCCCGCCTCGAGGCCGAGTGACCTCCCGGCCCACCCGGCTCGCCGCGGCCGCGACGGCCCGCCTCGCGGAGGCCGGCGTACCGTCGGCCCGGGTCGACGCGGAGATCCTGCTCGCCGAGGCCCTCGGCATCGATCGGGGCTGCATCCCGATCGCCGACGACGCCACCGCCGACCAGGAGGCCGCGTACGCGGCCCTCATCGCCCGCAGGGCCGCCCGGGAGCCGCTCCAGCACATCCTGGGCCGCGCGTACTTCGGGCCGCTCACGCTGGCCGTGGGGCCCGGTGTCTTCGTCCCGCGCCCCGAGACCGAGCTGCTGGCGGTCCGGGCCGCGCGGAAGGCGGGACGCGGCGCCGGTATCGTCGACCTCTGCGCCGGCTCCGGCGCCCTGGGCCTGTACCTCGCGGCGACGGTGCCCGACTCCCGCGTCGTGCTCGTCGAACGCGACCCCGAGGCCCTGGCCTACCTCCGGCGCAACGCCGCGGGAACGGGTGCGACGGTGCTCGCGGCGGACGTCCGCGACCCGGGCCTGCCGGCCCTGATCGAGCGGACCGTCGGCCGCCCGGACCTCGTGGTGAGCAACCCGCCCTACGTTCCCGACGGTGCGCAGCTCGACGTGGAGGCCGCCGCCGACCCCGCCCTGGCGCTGTACTCCGGTGCCGACGGCCTGGACCTCATCCGCGACCTGGCGCCGCTCGCCGCCCGTCTGCTGGCCGGCGGTGGGGAGGTCGGGATCGAGCACGACGACTCCAACGGCGCGGGCACCGCGGAGCTGCTGCGCCGGGCGGGTTTCTGCGCGGTCACCGAGCACCGGGACCTCGCGGGGAGGCCGCGCTACGTCACTGGCAGGATGGACGTGTGAGCATCGCGTACGACTGCACCGATCCCGACTCCCGCGCCGCGGGCATCAGCGCGGCCCGCGCCGCGCTGAAGGGGGGCCGCCTCGTCGTCATGCCGACGGACACCCTCTACGGCATTGGGTGCGATGCCTTCGACAGCCGCGCCGTCGCCGACGTGCTCGCCGCGAAGCACCGCGGGCCCGACATGCCCATCGGCGTGCTCGTCGGCTCCTGGAACACCATCGACGGGCTCGTCACCCGCGTCAGCGACCAGGCGCGCGAGCTGACCCGCGCGTTCTGGCCCGGCGCCGTCTCCCTCGTCGTCGAGCAGGCACCCAGCCTGGCCTGGGACCTCGGCGACACCCGCGGCACCGTCATGCTGCGGATGCCGCTGCACCCCGTCGCGATCGAGCTCCTCCGCGAGGTCGGGCCGATGGCCGTGTCGAGCGCGAACGTCTCCGGCAAGCCGCCGGCGGCCACCATGAACGAGGCCCGCGATCAGCTGGGCGACTCGGTCGAGGTCTACCTCGACGGCGGCCCGTCCGAGCACGCCGTCGCGTCCAGCATCGTCGACCTGTCCGGCCCGCAGCCCCGGGTCCTGCGGGAGGGCGCCGTCACGAAGGCGCGGATCGCCGAGGTCCTCGGCGTCACCGTCGAATCCCTGGGCTGAGCCATGTGACGGTGTGGACGGTGATCACCCGGGAACGACGAAGCGCCGAGGCCCGGGAGGGGCCTCGGCGCTTCGCCGTGGAACGGGGTTCCGTCAGTTGCCGGGGGCCGGCGTCGCCGCGGGCGCCGCGCCGGGCGTGGTCGGGGTTCCCGGAGTCGGATCCGCCGGCTGGTTCGCGGCGCTGGAGGGGATGTTCTCGCCGACGCCGCCGACGTCGGTGATCTGCCAGTCCTTGCTCTTGTCCATCGTCACGTTGTAGACGGTGACGACCTCGCGGCCGCTGCTCGCCTGGACGTTCGTGGCCTCGACCCGGACGTAGGCGTTGACCTTGAAGACCGGCCCGGACTGCGAGTTGACCACCGCGTCCAGGACGGTGCCCTTGGACACCCACTGCAGCGGCTGCAGCAGCTGGTTCATGGCGCCGCCCACGGCGTCCATCTTGGCCTTGAGCTCCGGAGAGACGCCCTTGACGAGCGCGGTGCGCCACGGGCCCAGGTCGTGGTAGTCGAAGGTCGACGCGCCCACCGCGTACTCCGCGGCCACCTTCTCGGCCTGCGCCTTGTCCGCGGCGGCGTTCTTGAGGTCGTTGACCTCGCCGCGCTTGCTGTTCCAGAGCAGCCCGAACGCGATCGTGCCGGCCAGCAGCGCGATCACCACGACGGTGGCCAGCACGGTCATGACGGTGGCACCCGCCGCGAGGCCGGAGCCCTGCCGTGCCTCGGCGGCTCGGGGAGCAGGCCGGGGAGCGGGCCGGCTGCGGCGCACGGGAGCGGTCTCCGCCTCGTCGTCCTCGTCCGCGTCGTCCTCGTCCGCCGGGGGAGCGGGGCGCTTCTTGGCGGTCGAGACCTTCTCAGTGGCGGCCTCCGTGGCGGTCTCCGCCTCGGCCGCGGCCTCGGCCTCGGCCTCGGTTGCGGTGGCCGCGTCCGCGGCCTCGTGCACGGTGTCCTCGGTCGTCGCGGCCTCGTCGGTGAGGTTCTTGTCGTCCGGGGTGGAATCAGTCACTTTGTCGCGCAGCCAATCGTGTCGTGGTTCGTCGCGGCCGCGAGGCGGCCAGGGTGGCGGTTCGGGGCGGACGCTACTTCCTCGGCGGGATCACCACCGTGAGGTTCGCGGCACCGTCCGAGCCGACGGTGTTCAACGCCTGCGAGAGTAGCGCGGCCATGTCGATCTGGGGCAGCACGTCCGTCAGGGCCTGCACGATCGGCACCATCGGGGCGGAGATCGGACCGAGGTTCGCCAGCAGCTTGCTGGTGTTCGGGGCGATCTTGAACAGGTTCGGATTCACCGTGTTGACCAGCACGTTCGGGCCGTCGATGCCCTTCATCAGAGTGTCGAGCGCCTTGAGCATCTCGACGTCCTTGGTGACGAAGGTCCGGGTGGCCGGGCCGAACTCGGAGATCGCGCCGGGCAGCCAGTTCATGTCGGACTGGTAGTTCTGCGTGTTCTCCATCATCCGGCGGATGTTGGGCATCCGGGAGGAGATGGTGCGGGCCAGGAGGTCACCGGCCTGCGAGAGGTTCGGCAGCGAGCCCTGGGTGTTGTTCGTGGCGTCCGCGAGGGTCTCGGTGATGCCACCGAGATCCGTCGAGTTGATGCTGCTGGTCAGACCGGAGATCAGCTTGAAGGTCTCGGGCAGCGACAGCGGCTCCTTGATCTTCGCGGTGTCGATCGTCGCGCCGTCCGCCAGGTACGGGCCCTGCAGACTGTCGGGGCGGAAGTCCACGTAGGGCTCACCGACGGCCGACAACTGCTCGATGCGCAGGCCGGTGTTCGCGGGGATCTTGTAGTCGCCGTCGTAGCGGAGCTTCACCACGACCTTGCCGTCCCGGCGCTCGATGGACTCCACGTTGCCGACCTTGACGCCGCGCAGCAGCACCGACGAGTCGGGGAGCAGCTGGTTGGCGTTGTCGAGCTTCATGGTGACCGACCGGTAGTTCGTCAGGGGACGCCAGTTCAGCACCGAGAAGGCGATGTAGGCCGTACCCAGCACCAGGACCAGCGCGAAGGTCAGGAGACTGAAGAAGGTGCTCTTTTTCACGGAACTGCTCCGACCATCCGAAGGTTGTTGACCGCCTGGCGCGCGGCCTCGGCGGTGGGGACTCCACCGTTGGTGCCCAGCTCCTTGACGTTGACCTTGGCGCCACTGCTCAGGAAGGGCAGGATCTTGTTCTTGAGCAGGTCCTCCAGGTTCGCCAGGTTGGCCTGGCGACCGTTCATGTTCGGCCAGCCCGGGAACATCAGCGGCTTGAGCACGCCCGCGACCGCGGCCGTCGAGGTGTCGAGCAGCGGGGCGCTGAAGATCAGCGGGGACAGGGCGTCCGACAGCCGGCTGAGCACCTTGATCGCTCCGGTCGTCAGGCTGAGCGAGTCGCCCAGCCAGTCGTCCTGGGGCTTGAGCAGCGCCACGAGGATGTCGTCGTTGTCGTTGATCGTGGTGACCAGGCTCCCGACCGAGGTGATCGCCTGGCTCACGTTGTCGTTCTGCTTACCCAGGTCGACCACCGTCTGCGACACCGTCTTCACCAGACCCGAGAGCTTCTGCGGGTCGGCCGGCAGGTTGTCGTTGATCCGGCTGAAGGTGTCCTGCAGCTGCATCAGGCTGCCGCTGCCGAGGAAGTTCGCCAGGTCGCTGAGGATGTCCTCGATCTGCGTGGGCGGCTTCGTCTGCGAGGTGGGCAGCGTATCGCCCGCCTTGAGGGGGACACCCGGCTTGTTCGGCGTGGACTTCAGTGCCACGTAGGTGTCACCGAGGATCGTGTCCTGCTGCAGCGTCGCGGTGACCGTGTTCGGGACCTTGACCCCGTCCTGGATCTTGACGTCGACCACGGCCTTGTCGTCCGCGAGAGTCACCTTCTGCAGGCGGCCGGCGACGACACCGTCGAAGACGACCCGCGCGCGGTCGGGCAGGTTCAGCACGTTCGTGAAGTCGAGGTGCACGACATAGCCCGAGCCGCCGCCGGGCTGGCCGGGGGCGGGGATCGTCGACGGGTTGAAGCCCAGGTTGCAACCGGCCAGCATCGTGCCCGCCGCGATCGACGCGATCCCCACCTGCAGGGTCCGCTTGTTCACTGGATTGCGCATCAGTACGCCGCTCCCGTCGCGCGCAGGACCGTGGAGATGAGCTCCACGTTGACATGACCGGCGTCGGCGACCTTGCACTGGCCCGGTGCGAACCGGTTCAGGTTGTTGCAGGTCTGGGCCGGGTTGTTGGACGGCACCAGCGCTGACGGCGGCCGGTAGGTGATCTTCGTGGCGAGGGTCTTCTTGTCGACGCTGACCTGGAAGGCGCGGATCAGCGGCGGCAGGATGTTCAGCACGTCACCGAACTGCTTGGTGCCGGCGGCGAGCAGCGTCGTCGGGGGCACCGTGATCTCCAGCAGGGGAGCGATGAAGGCGCCGTACTTGTCGAAGACCGTGGCCAGCGTCTTGATCAGCGGGGTCAGCCCGGGGAACGCGTTGATACCGACGTCCATCAGCGGCTCGGCGACGTTCTTGATGCGGAAGGCGTACTTGGTGAGGAAGTCGCGCAACTCGCCCCAGTTCTGCACCAGGCCGTCCGAGGCCGGTGCGAACGCGTCGAGGATCGCGGCGACATCGCCCATGCCGGGGCCGGGGTTGCGCATGAGCTCGCCGAGCCGGTTGGTCAGCTGCGAGATCTCCGGGCCGGTGCCCTGGGTGGCCTTGTTCAGCGCGGGGATGGAGGCCATCGCCTTACGGAACTCGGCGTCGCCGCCGGCGGTGGTCAGGTCGTCGACGACCTTGGACACGGCCTGCAGGGACTCCGTGATCGACAGCGGGGTCTTGGTGTTGGTGATGCACTTGCCCGGCTGCCAGGTCGGGCCGCCCTTGTAGGTCTCGAGCAGCTCGAGGCGACGCTGGGCGACCAGGGAGTCGGCGATCGCGACGACGCCGACATTGGTCGGCAGCTTGCGGTCCGCCGGCAGGTCGAAGTCGACGCGGGTGGTGGCGCCGTTCGGGGTGATCTTGGTGATCTCGCCGATCGGGTAACCGAACTGGGCGACCTTGCTGCCGGTGAACAGGCCGACGCCGTTGTCGAGCTCGGCGCAGTAGGACGTGGTCTTGGACGTCAGGCCCTTGAAGGCGACACCGCCCAGGACCAGGGCCGCGGCCACGAGGACCACGAACGCGGACATGGCGCCGCGCGAACCGAGGAACTTACGCATCAGCAGGTCACCCCCGGGGACGGAATGCAGACATTGGTGGCCAGGAAGGTCTTCTCGGACTGGTTCAGCTGGATCGTGCCGTCCGGCGCGATCGTCTTCTGCAGTCCGGCCAGCAGCTCCTTGGCGTTGGCGATCGCGGGCTCGGCCTGCTTGACGACGTCCTTGGCCTTCGCCACCAGCGCGTCGAAGCGGCTGGCGAGCGGGTCGATGTTGTTGAGGTACACGTTCAGCAGGGGATTGAGACGCTGCGTGAACTCGGTCAGGCCGGTCAGGTAGGACTGGAAACCGGAGAGGTTCACCTCCGCCGCGGAGAAGAACATGCTCATGTTCCGCATCAGCGACAGGAGCAGGTCACCGTTCTGGTTGACCGTGGTCGAGTACTCGCCCATCACCTTCACGAAGTCGCCCGCCTGATCCTGCTGGCGCAGGATGTTCTCGAACATCCGGTTGAAGGTGGAGACGGTGTTGCGGATCGACTCGGGCTGGTCCTCGAGCGCCTGGTTCAGCTGCGACATGGACTCCCGGATCGGGGTCGCCTTGATCTTCTCGACCTTGGGCGTGGCCTGCTGGAAGGTCTCGAGGAGGCTGTACGGCATGGACACGCGATCCGGCGGGATCGGCTTGTCACCGAGGGGCTTGGTGCCCGACGGGGACAGGGCCATGTAGTAGCCGCCGACGGTCGTGAGCATCTTCATGGACGCGCTGGTGGTGTCGCCGACGAAGACGTCCTTGTCGACCCGGAACTTCACCCGGACGCGATCGTCGAGCAGCTCGACGTTCGAGACGGAGCCGACGCTGATCCCGGCGACGCGCACGTCGACGCCGCTGCGCACGGCCTGCGCCTCCTTGAAGTCGGCCGAGTACTCCTTGGTGCCCGGCTGGAAGACGAAGAGATACCCGCAGATCAGCAGGATGAGCACCGCGATCAGGGCGCCCACGATGCCCCAGTTGAGCTGGTAGCGACGCTCCTGCACCGCCGTCGGCAGCGGACGGTTGAACATACTCACTTTGGATTGCATACCGTCACCTTCTGGCCTGCGACGAAGAGGTTCATCATGCCGGGCAGCTTGGCCTGACCGTTGGTGCACGTCAGGTTGACGGCACTCCCGGCCTGCGGCTTCGTGCCCTCGTTGAGCAGCTGGACGATGCCGGGGAGGGTGGCCAGTGCGTTGACCGCCTGCTCGGCGAGCGGCATCGCGTTCGCGACGATCGCGTCCAGCGGCGGGTTGTCACCGCGGGTGAGTCCGAGCGCCGCGAGGAGCGCGTTGGTGCGGGTGATCACGCCCGACGTGTTGTCGGACCAGTCGCGCATCGAGTCGACATTGCTCGCCAGGGTGCGGGCGAACAGGTCGAGCTGCTGCAGCACCTTGGTCAGGCCGGGGGAGGCCCCGCCGATGGACTGCGACACCGAGCCCAGGTTGGTGATCAGCTGCGTGAGCACCTTCTGCCGGTCGTTGGACACCGTCATCAGCTTGTCCAGCGAGTCGAGCAGCGGGCCGAGGCCCTGACCGTTGCCCTGGATGACACTGAGCACCGACTGGGTCAGGTGGTTGATGTCGTCGGCGTTCAGCGTGGAGAGCACCGGCTTGAGTCCGACGAACACCGTGGTGATGTCGAACGAGGACTGCGTGTACTTCTCCTCGATCGTGGCGCCCGGCTTGACCTGCGCGGCCGTGCTCTTCGGGTTCGGCTGGAGCTCGAGGAACCGCGAACCGGTGAGGTTCTGGTACCGGATCGCCAGGGTGTCGTCGGCGCGGAACTTGCGATCGTTCTGCAGCGAGAAGGTGACGGCCGCGTTGGAGATCCGGTGGTCGCTGGACTGCTCGACCGCGATGTCCTTGACCTTGCCGACCTGCACGCCGAGCATGCGGACGTCGTCGCCGACCTTCAGCCCGGACACGTCCTTGAACTTGGCGTGGTAGGTGCTCAGGTCACCGCCCGGCGGCCGGGTGAGCGCCTGCATCACCAACAGCAACAGGACGATCATCACTGCGGCGAAGGCCACGATCTTGATCGAGGTCGCCTTCATTGACTTCATGGTGGCTCAGCTCCCAGGCTTCGGGGTCGGGGTGCTCGTCGAACTGCTCGGCTTCGCGGACGACGGTGCGCCCTGGCTCGGCGTGGCAGGCTTCGTCTCGGTCGGCTTGTCGCCCGGCTTCGGCGGGATGTACTGGAAGGTCGGTGCCGGCGGCAGCATCGCGCCGATGGCGGGGAAGTCGACCGACAGACGCAGGTTCAGCACCGGGCCGTTGGGGGTGTTCGGCATGGCCTTGCGCACGTTGTCCATGAGCTGGCCCAGCTGGATGCCGACGCCCGTGGCGCTTCCGTTCGGGAAGGCGGCCAGCAGCGGCTGCATCAGGCTCACCAGCATCGGGGAGCCGGTCTTGAGGCCCTCGATCGCCTTCGGATCCAGGATCTTCTGCAGCGCGGCCGTGAGGCTGTTCTTCTCGTCCGTGATCGCGCTCATCGTCGCCTGGCCGCGGTTGACCCAGCCCTTGTCGTGCAACGGCGCGTAGTCGTAGAGCGTCTTGATGCCGGGGATCAGCGCCGCGGTGGCGGCGTCGGCGTTCTGGATCGACTGCGTGATCAGCGGGAGGGTCTGCGCGGTGGACAGCTTCTGCGTGTCCTGGACCGCCTGCGCGACGCTGCCGAGTGCGGTGAACAGCGGCAGCATGGCCTTCGACGAGGCGTCGAAGTTGAGCAGGATCTGGCTCATGTGCGGACGCAACGCGTCGCTGTTGACGTCGCCGATCGTCATGATCATGTTCGACACGGTGTTGTCGGTGATCGGCTTCGTCGGCGAGATCTGGGCGCCGTCCTTGAGCGCCCCGCCGCCGTCGTGCGGGGTCAGGATGACCTCGGAGACGCCGAACAGGTTGCCCGCGGAGTACGCGGCCTCGAGGTTGTTGGTCAGCGACTCGCCGTCGGCCGACTTCATCGTGACCTTGACGCCCTGCTGGCCGTTGCCCAGCGCGGAGATGCCGGTCACCTCACCCACCTTGATGCCCTGGATCCGCACGGGGGCACCGTTTTTGATGCCCGCCGCCACGGCGGGGGAGCGGAGGGTGAAGGAGAACTCGTCCTTCGGCCACAGGGCCTTGACGAGCCAGCCGACGAGCAGGATCGCGAGGATCAGTGCCACGGCGATCACGCCCCGGCGCCGCAGCACCGAGCGTTCGATCGACATTCCTGGTACGGATACGACTCCCATTGGTTACCCCTTGAAGTAGACCGGGGAGGTGAAGCCCCACAGCACGACGGTCATGACGAGGTTGAGGACGACGACGGCGACGAGACTCGCGCGGATCGCCCGACCCGACGCCGTCCCCACGCCCTCCGGGCCGCCGGAGGCGAAGAAGCCCTGATAGCAGTGGATGATGATGACCGCGGTGAGGAAGACCGCCACCTTGATCACGGAGTAGATGACATCGGACGCGCTCACGAACTGACTGAAGTAGTGGTCGTAGGTGCCCGATGGCATGCCGTACACGGACTTGACCACCCAGGCGCAGGACGCCCAGGACAGGATCAGCGTGATCAGGTACACCGGGACCACGGCGATGAGGCCGGCGATCACGCGGGTCGTCACGACGAAGGAGACGGACCGCAGGCCGAGGGACTCGAGCGCGTCGATCTCCTCGTTGATCCGCATCGCGCCGATCTCGGCCGTCATGCGGCAGCCGGCCTGCGCGGCGAAGCCGACGCCGGCGAGCATCGGGGCGAACTCGCGGGTGTTCGCGAAGCTGGCGACGACGGCGGTGAGCGGGCCCATGCCGAGCATGTTGAGGATGGCGAAGCCCTGCACGGCCACGATGCCGCCGACGGTGATGCCGAGCACGGCGAGGACTGGAGCGGTACCGCCGCCGACCACGAGAGCGCCACGGCCCCAGGTGATGTCGGTGAGGATCACCATGATCTGCGAGCGGTAGTGCTTGAGCGCGTGCGGGATGGTCCGGATGACCTCGGCGACGAACGAGACGACGTGCCCGATCGTGTCGAAGACGCCCCACGCGGAACCGGAGGTGCCGAAGAGGTTGAAGAACCAGCGTGTGCCCCGTGGGCGGTAAACGGTTGCCATGTGTCAGCCCACCTGCATCGGGAAGAACATCGTGGTGACCTGCGTGATGAGCAGGTTCAGCGCGAAGATGACGACGAACGAGAGGACCACGGTGGCGTTCACCGCGTCGGCGACGCCGCGCGAGCCGCCACGGGCCTCGAGGCCGCGCTGGCAGCCGATGATCGCGATCACCGTGCCGAAGATGAGCGACTTGAACAGCGAGATCCACACGTCGATCGGGTGCGCGAACGAACCGAAGGAGAGCCAGTAGGCGCCGGGCGTGACGCCCTGGCCGCCGACGGCCACGAGGTAACCGGCCACGGTGCCGACGGCGATGACGAGGATGTTCAGCAGCGGCGCGACGATCCAGGCTGCGAGCAGACGGGGCACGACGAGACGGTTGAGCGGGTTGATGCCCATGACGCGCATGGCGTCCGTCTCCTCGCGGATGGTGCGGGCGCCGAGGTCGGCCGCGATGGCCGAGGCGCCGGCGCCGGCCAGCAGCAGGCCCGTGGCGATGGGGGCGCCCTGGGAGATGACGGCGAGACCGCCCGCGGCGCCGGACAGCGAGTCCGCGCCGAGCTGGGCGATGATGTTGCCGATCTGGATCGAGATGACCACACCGAACGGGATGGCGATCAGGATGCCGGGGAACGTGGTGACGCCGACCATGTACCAGATCTGGTTCAGCGCTTCCTTCCACTGGAGCCGGCCGCGCACCGTGTCGGTGACGAGGGCGACCAGCGACATGATGAGCATCCGCACGCTCCGGCCGATGGTGCGGAAGGAATCCACCACGGTCCCGGAGAAGTTCTTGCTGATGATCGACCAATACGAAGGCCGCTTGGCGCGTCCAGCGCCCTGCACAACGGATTCCGTCACCGCGAACGTCTCCTCTCGACTGTGGCCACACTGTGACCCACATACTGCGTTCTCAGGTGTATGACCGAGGACACTATAACGGTCCGACGAGGGATGTGCGTCATTGGCCTGCTTCGCGACCGCAGGGTGAGCGACTCGTCAGTAACATTTCGACGGAACGAGGGTGATCGTCCATCGGCTCAGGTCAGAACATATTCCGCTGAGACGGATTCGCAACGCCGAGCCGGGGGGACCGGCGCGCGACGGGGGTGCGAGTAGATTCGCACGGGTGCACATCGAGGCGTCGGGCGGGGCGGTCATCGGGGCCGGGTCTGCCGGAGTCCCGATGCGAGAATTGCTGGTAGTGGGGCTGACAGCTGCAGTTGTCACATTCTTCGCCACATCCCTGGTCAGGGTGGTGGCCACCCGGTTCGGTGCCGTGGCGGTGCCCCGCGCCCGCGATGTCCACGTCGTCCCCACCCCCCGCCTCGGCGGGCTCGGCATCTACACGGGGATGCTGGCCGGGATCTTCCTGGCGGCCCAGCTGCCGGCCCTGACCCGGGGCTTCGCCTACTCCAAGGATGCGGTCGCGGTCCTGGTCGCCGGAGCGGTGATCGTGGTGGTCGGCATCATCGACGACCGGTGGGGCGTCGACGCGCTGACCAAGCTCGTGGGCCAGATCTTCGCCGCGGCGCTCCTGGTCGTGCTGGGGGTGGCCTGGAACGTCGTCTACGTTCCGGGGATCAATACGACGGTGGTCCTGGACCAGCTGCAGGCCGGCCTCCTGACCGTGGTGGTCGCGGTGGCGACGGTCAACGCCATGAACTTCATCGACGGGCTCGACGGTCTGCTGGCCGGCGTGGCGGCGCTGGCGGCGCTCGCCATCCTCATCTTCTCCGTGGGGCTGATGTTCGACTCGGGCGGCGATGCGCCGTCGTACCCGCCGGCCCTCATCTCCGCGGCGCTGTTCGGTGCCTGCGTCGGCTTCCTGCCGCACAACTTCCAGCCGGCCCGCATCTTCATGGGGGATTCGGGGTCGATGCTGCTCGGCCTGACGCTGGCGGCGGCGTCGACCTCCGCGTCGGGCCGGATCTCGCAGAACGCGTACGGCAGCACGGACATCTTCGCGCTCCTGCTCCCGCTGCTGCTCGCCGTCGCGGTGATGTTCGTGCCGATGCTGGACCTGTTGCTCGCGGTGGTCCGGCGTACTCGCGCCGGGGTCCATCCCTTCACCGCCGACAAGATGCATCTGCATCACCGCCTGCTGGGTCTGGGCCACAGCCAGCGGCGCGTGGTCGTGGTCATCTACCTGTGGGTCGGTGTGCTGGGCCTGAGTGCCGCGGCCTCGACGATGCTGCGGCCGGCGTTGATCGCTCCGCTGTTCGGAGCGGGCCTGCTGTGCGCGCTCGTGTTCACCGTGGTGCCGCGGATCCTGCCGCGGCTGCGGGAGCGCTACTCCGAAAGAACGAGGTCACATGCGTCGTCGAACAATCGAACCCGATAACGCATAACGCCCGTCCTGTTGTACTATCGTGTGTAGTTGATAGGCGGGATACAGGCGCAGCCCCGATGTGGGGGGCGTCCCTACTTCTTGGTAGAGTCTCAGCTAATCACAAAGAGTCCGTGATGTGACCCACAGTACGGATTCGGCAGACGCCGCCCGGTCGCCGCGAATCCATCGCAGGTGCGACCCCGACCCTGAGGAGGGGCCTTGACGACGCCAGCCCCTGAGGTCGATGGTGCCGCCGCTCGAGGCGTTGTGACCTTCACCAACCCGTTCGTGATCCTTGCGGGCATCGCCGTCGTCGTCGCCGGAATCGCCGCGTCCTTCGGCCAGGTCTGGTTCGCCGCGTGGTTCTTCCTGGGCGGTCTGCTGGCCCTGCTCAACGCCAAGCTGATCGTCATCAAGGTCGCGAACGCGACCGCTGAGGACGAGCCGCGCAAGGCTCCCGTCGCCGTGAACTCGGTGGTCAGGCTCGCCGTGGTCTCGGTGATCGCGCTCGCGATCGCCTACTTCTTCCGGCCCTCCGGGCTGGGCGTGATCTTCGGACTCGCGGTCGGACAGATCGTGCTCGTCCTCAACACCGTGATCCCTGTTCTGAAAGGACTACGTCAGCAGTCATGAGCACGAATCTCCTCGCCGAGGGCGCCATCTCGCCCGGACATCACCGCCAGGCCGAGTGGCTCGGGATGACCTTCAACACGGACACCATTCTGTCCACGGTCATCGCCGCGCTCGTCGTGATCGCTCTCGCGTTCGTGCTCAAGGCCAAGGTCACCTCGACCGGTGTGCCGTCGGGCGTGCAGCTGTTCTGGGAGACGATCACGATCCAGATGCGCCAGCAGATCGAGTCGTCGATCGGCATGCGCGTCGCGCCCTTCGTGCTGCCGCTCGCGGTCACGCTGTTCGTCTACATCCTCGTCGCCAACTGGCTCGCGGTGCTGCCGGTGCAGTACGGCAAGGGGGAGGGCTCGGGTGAGCTCTTCGCCCCCGCCGCCTCGGACATCAACTTCGTGCTCGCGCTCGTGGCCGTGGTGTTCGTCTGGATCCACGCCGCCGGCGTCAAGAAGCGCGGCATCATCGGCCATCCGGTGGCGCTGGTCAAGGGTCACGCCATCGGCCTCGCCCCGATCAACATCATCGAGGAGATCGCGAAGCCGGTCTCGCTCACCCTCCGTCTTTTCGGCAACCTGTTCGCGGGCACCGTCATGGTGGCGCTCATCGCGCTCTTCCCGGCGTACATCATGTGGCTGCCGAACGCGATCTGGAAGTCCTTCGACCTGTTCGTCGGTCTGATCCAGGCCTTCATCTTCTCGCTCCTGACCATCCTGTACTTCTCGCAGGCCATGGAGACGGAAGAGCACTAGAAACCTCGCCCGGCCGCCCCGGCCGACGCGACCACAGACCCTGGTAGGCGTACTACCAGAAACGAAAGGGAAAGTAACAATGGCAGCAGATCCGCAGATCGTTCAGGGTGCGCTCATCGGCGGCGGCCTGATCATGGGTGGCGGCGCCATCGGCGCCGGTGTCGGCGACGGCCTGGCCGGTGCTCAGCTGATCGCGGGCATCGCCCGCCAGCCCGAGGCGCAGGGTCGCCTCTTCACCCCGTTCTTCATCACCGTCGGCCTGGTCGAGGCCGCGTACTTCATCAACCTCGCGTTCATGGCTCTGTTCGTGTTCGCGACCCCGGGCGCGTCCTAAACCCTGACCGCCCTCGCTAGAAACGGGAACTGACGTCATGCAGCTCGCTGAGGCTGAAAAGCAGAGTAACTTCCTCGTCCCCAACGGCACCTTTTTCGTCGAGCTCATCATCTTCTTGGTGGTGCTCGGGATCATCTGGTTCTTCGTCGTTCCGTCCATCACCAAGGTGCTGGACGAGCGCGAGGCCATGATCGATCAGACGGTCAAGGACCAGCGGGGCGCCGCCAAGGGGTTCTCCGACGCCGAGTCGGAGTACAACGACGGTGTCCGCACCGCGCGTGCCGAGGCCGGTTCCATTCGCGACGACGCCCGGGCAGCCGGTCGCGCCGCGATGGAGGAGCAGAAGCAGCGAGCGACCGCCGACGCGGAGGCTCTCACTCGGCAGGAGACCGAGCAGCTGCGCGGCGCAGGCGAAGCCTCGGCCGCAGCGGCGCGAGGCGATCTCGCGCCGCTGTCGGCCACACTCGCCAGCCGGGTGCTGGGCTTCGACGTGACGCAGGACCCGAAGCTCAAGGCTGAACTCGACCAGATCAACCGCGACTCGGTGGTGAAGAACTAAATGGACATCTTTATCGGACAGTTCGTCGGCTTCCTCCTGGTCCTGTTCATCCTGTGGAAGTGGGTCGTCCCCGTCGTCCGCAAGGCGATGCAGCAGCGCCAGGAGACGGTGCGCCTCGAGCTCGAGGCCTCCGCGGCCGCGCGCACGAAGCTCGCCGAGGCCGGCGCGGCGGGGGAGCGGGCGCGTGAGGACGCGGCCCGCGAAGGCAGCCGCATCCGCGACGAGGCCCGTGGCGACGCGGATGCCATCCGCGACGAGCTGCGCTCGCAGACCGAGCGCGAGGTCGCGCGCATCGGCGAGCACGGCGCAGGGCAGACGGCGCTCAACCGCAGCAACCTGATCCGCGGACTCCGGACCGGGCTCGGCACCGAGGCGGTCGACGCCGCGGCGAAGCTGGTGCGCGGCCACCTGGCCGACCCGGCCAACCAGAGCGCGTCCGTCGACCGCTCGCTCGATGAGCTCGAGCAGATGTCGCAGGGCGCGGACGCGGCGCGGATCACCGAGGTCGACCGGATCGGATCGCGCTCGATGCGCGCCTCGAGCCGCGACTCGATCCGGGCCCTGTCCGCCGGTTTCGACCAGCGCACCGCGTCGGTCGACGACGCGGTGCTGGCCCGCACGGCCGAGGACCTCGCGAACGTCGTCGAGGTCATCAACGAGCAGCCCACCCTGCGCAAGCACCTGGCCGAGTCCTCGGACGCGCCGGAGAGCAAGCGTGCCCTGGTCGGGAACCTGTTCGGCGGCAAGATCTCCGACGAGGCCGTGGCCTTCGTCCAGGATGCGGCCGCGAGCAAGTGGTCGGCCCCGGCGGACTTCGCGACCGCGGTCGAGCGGCAGGCCCGCGTCGCGATCCTGCTCGGCGCTGAGCGCGCCGGCAAGCTCGACGAGACCGAGGACGAGCTGTTCCGCGCCGGTCGGATCCTCGAGGCCGAGCCGAAGCTCACCGCGATGCTCTCCGACACGCGCGTCCCGGCCGCCGGCCGAGTCGCGCTGCTGGACAAGGTCTTCGGGGGCAAGGTGAACGACTTCACCGCCGCTCTGCTCCGCCAGACGGTGCGCCTCATCCGCAGCGGCCGCGTGGACGCGGGCGTCGCCTCGATCGCCGATCTGGCCGCCGCCCGGCGCGGCGAGTCGGTGGCGATCGTCGAGTCGGCCGTCGCCCTGACGGACGCGCAGCAGACCCGCACCGCGGACCTGCTGGCCCGTATCTACCAGCGCAAGATCGCGGTGCAGACCGAGGTCGCGCCCGAGCTCCTGGGCGGACTGCGCATCACCGTCGGCAACGAGGTCATCGACGGTGACATCGCCTCCCGCCTCGACCGGGCCGCAGACCAGCTGCCCCGCTAATCACACCCAAACTTCCACCGAACCACACAGAGGGAAACGAGAACTCATGGCTGAGTTGACGATCTCAACCGACGACGTCAAGGGCGCGATCGAACAGTACGTCTCGACGTTCGAGGCCGACGCCTCCCGCGAGGAGATCGGCACCGTCTCCGATACCGCCGACGGCATCGCCCACGTCACGGGCCTGCCCGGCGCGATGGCGAACGAGCTCCTCGAGTTCCCCGGTGGGGTGCTCGGCGTGGCCCTGAACCTCGACGAGGACGAGATCGGCGCCGTCATCCTCGGTAACTACGAGGAGCTCCAGGAGGGCCAGCAGGTCCGCCGCACCGGCGACGTGCTGTCCGTGCCCGTCGGCGACAAGTTCCTCGGCCGCGTCGTGAACCCGCTCGGCCACCCGATCGACGGCCTGGGCGACATCGAGGCCGAGGAGCAGCGCGTCCTCGAGCTGCAGGCCGCGACGGTGCTCGAGCGCCAGCCCGTCGAGGAGTCGCTCGCCACCGGCATCAAGGCCATCGACGCCATGACCGCCATCGGCCGCGGCCAGCGTCAGCTGGTCATCGGTGACCGCAAGACCGGTAAGACCGCGGTCTGCGTCGACACCATCCTCAACCAGAAGGCGAACTGGGAGTCGGGCGATCCGACCAAGCAGGTCCGCTGCATCTACGTCGCCATCGGCCAGAAGGGCTCGACGATCGCCGGCGTGAAGTCCGCGCTCGACGAGGCCGGTGCCATGGAGTACACCACCATCGTCGCGGCTCCCGCGTCCGACTCGGCCGGCTTCAAGTGGCTCGCCCCCTACACCGGCTCGGCCATCGGCCAGCACTGGATGTACCAGGGCAAGCACGTTCTCATCGTGTTCGACGACCTGTCGAAGCAGGCCGAGGCCTACCGCGCCATCTCGCTGCTGCTGCGTCGCCCGCCGGGCCGCGAGGCGTACCCCGGCGACGTCTTCTACCTGCACTCCCGCCTGCTGGAGCGCTCGGCCAAGCTGTCCGACGCGCTCGGCGGCGGCTCGATGACCGCGCTGCCGATCATCGAGACCAAGGCCAACGACGTCTCGGCCTTCATCCCGACCAACGTCATCTCGATCACCGACGGCCAGGTCTTCCTCGAGTCCGACCTGTTCAACAAGGGCGTCCGCCCCGCGATCAACGTCGGCACCTCGGTGTCCCGCGTCGGTGGTGCGGCGCAGACCAAGGGCCTCAAGAAGGTCTCGGGCTCGCTGCGTCTGGAGCTCGCGCAGTTCCGTGAGCTGGAGGCCTTCTCGGCCTTCGCCTCGGACCTCGACGACGCCTCGAAGGCACAGCTGGCGCGCGGCGCCCGCTGGGTCGAGCTGCTCAAGCAGGACCAGTACAGCCCGTCGTCGGTCGAGGACGAGATCGTCTCGATCTACCTCTGCGGCGAGGGTCACTACGACTCGGTGCCCGTTGAGGACGTACGCCGCTTCGACGGTGAGCTGCTCAGCCACCTGCACCACGCGGCGGCCGGTGTCTACGAGTCGATCGCCGGCGGCAAGGTCCTCGAGAAGGACCAGGCCGCTGCCCTCGTCGCGGAGACCAACCGCTTCAAGGAGAGCTTCCTGGCCTCCGACGGCTCGCGGGTCGTCAACGAGGCCGAGGCCGGCGCGCTGCCCGCCGAGGACGTGGAGCAGGAGACGATCAAGGTCAAGCGCAATGGCTAGTATCCGAGAGCTGCGCTCGCGGATCCGGTCTGTCAACTCGACCAAGAAGATCACGAAGGCGCAGGAACTGATCGCGACCTCGCGGATCTCCAAGGCGCAGGCCCGGGTCGCGGCCGCCAAGCCGTACGCGGAGGAGATGACCTCCGTGCTCTCCGAGCTCGCGGGCAAGTCGGGTTCACTGGACCATCCGCTGCTCACCGAGCGCGAGAATCCGAAGCGCGCGGCGATCCTCGTCGTGTCCTCGGACCGCGGCATGTGCGGTGGCTACAACTCCAACGTGCTGCGCGAGACCCGTGAGCTGATCCAGCTGCTCAAGAGCGAGGGCAAGGAGCCCGTCCTCTACGTCATGGGCCAGAAGGGCGTGGACTACTTCCGCTTCCGCGGCCAGGACGTCGCGGGCTCGTGGACCGGGTTCTCCCAGCAGCCGCACCACTCGGACGCCGCCGCGGCGACCGAGACTCTGGTCAAGCTGTTCGAGGCCGGCTCGCAGGAGTACGTGACCGTCGACGGTGCCGAGACGCACGGCGTGGACGAGCTGCACATCGTCTACACCCGGTTCGTCTCGATGCTCTCCCAGAACCCCGAGGTGCGCCGCATGGCGCCGCTCGTGGTCGAGGAGACGGACGAGGCACCGTCGGACACGCCGGACCGCAACTTCACCTTCGAGCCGGGCGCGGACACCCTGCTGTCGGCCCTGCTCCCGCGGTACGTCGCCACCCGCGTCTTCGCGGCTCTGCTCGACTCGGCCGCGTCGGAGAACGCGGCGCGTCGTACGGCCATGAAGGCGGCCACCGATAACGCCAACGAGCTGGCCGTCTCGCTCTCCCGCGAGGCGAACCAGCTGCGCCAGGCACAGATCACCCAGGAAATCAGCGAAATCGTCGGTGGCGCCGGCGCCCTCGCGAACTAGAAACGGGAAAGTAGAAGTAATGACTACAGCAACCCAGCCCGCGTCGGCGGGCACCGCTGCGGCCACCGGTCGCGTGACGCGGGTCATCGGCCCCGTCGTCGACATCGAGTTCCCGCGCGGCGCCGTTCCCGACCTGTTCAACGCCCTGCACGCGGAGATCACCCTCCCGTCCGTGGCCAAGACGCTGACCCTCGAGGTCGCGCAGCACCTCGGTGACAACCTGGTGCGCGCCATCTCGATGCAGCCCACCGACGGCCTCGTCCGCGGCACCGGCGTGACCGACTCGGGCTTCCCGATCCGCGTCCCCGTCGGCGATGTCGTCAAGGGCCACGTGTTCAACGCTCTCGGCGACTGCCTGGACACCCCCGGACTCGGCCGCGACGGCGAGCAGTGGGGCATCCACCGCAAGCCCCCGGCCTTCGATCAGCTCGAGGGCAAGACCGAGATCCTGGAGACGGGCATCAAGGTCATCGACCTGCTGACCCCGTACGTCAAGGGCGGCAAGATCGGCCTGTTCGGTGGTGCCGGCGTCGGCAAGACCGTGCTCATCCAGGAGATGATCACCCGTATCGCTCGCGAGTTCTCGGGCACCTCGGTGTTCGCGGGCGTCGGCGAGCGCACCCGTGAGGGCACGGACCTCCACCTCGAGATGGAGGAGATGGGCGTGCTGCAGGACACCGCCTTGGTGTTCGGCCAGATGGACGAGCCGCCGGGCACGCGTATGCGCGTCGCCCTCTCGGCCCTGACCATGGCCGAGTACTTCCGCGATGTCCAGCACCAGGACGTGCTGCTGTTCATCGACAACATCTTCCGCTTCACGCAGGCGGGCTCCGAGGTCTCGACCCTGCTGGGTCGTATGCCCTCCGCCGTGGGCTACCAGCCCACCCTGGCCGACGAGATGGGCGAGCTCCAGGAGCGCATCACCTCGACCAAGGGCCGGTCGATCACCTCGCTGCAGGCCATCTACGTGCCCGCCGACGACTACACCGACCCGGCGCCGGCCACCACCTTCGCGCACCTCGATGCGACCACCGAGCTCTCGCGTCCGATCTCGCAGCTGGGTATCTACCCCGCCGTGGACCCGCTGACCTCGACCTCGCGCATCCTCGAGGCCTCGATCGTGGGCGACGAGCACTTCCGCGTCGCCAACGAGGTCAAGCGCATCCTGCAGAAGTACAAGGAGCTGCAGGACATCATCGCCATCCTCGGTATGGACGAGCTCTCCGAGGAGGACAAGGTCACGGTGCAGCGCGCTCGCCGTCTCCAGAAGTTCCTCGGCCAGAACTTCATCGTCGCCGAGAAGTTCACGGGCGAGAAGGGCTCCGTCGTGCCGCTGGCCGACACCATCGAGGCCTTCGACCGCGTGTGCAAGGGCGAGTTCGATCACCTGCCCGAGCAGGCGTTCAACTCCTGCGGTGGTCTCGACGACGTCGAGGCGGCCGCGAAGAAGATCGCCGGGAAGTAGTCTCGAGTGGCTGACACGGCGTTTCAGGTAGAGGTCGTCTCCGTCGAGGAGCGGCTGTGGTCGGGCGATGCGACCTTCGTCATCGCCCAGACCACGGAGGGTGAGCTGGGTGTCCTGGCGCACCACGAGCCGCTGTTCGGCCAGCTCATCTCCGGTGGCGCCGTCGCCATCGACACGGTGAGCGGCGAGCGACTCTCCGCGGCCATCCGCGGTGGGTTCCTCTCGGTGACCGGCGAGAAGGTGACGGTACTGGCGGACGGGGCCGAGTGGGCCTCGTCGCTGGTCGAGTCCGATGTCCGGCGCGCACTCGAGAGTGCCGCCGAGGGTTCGGACGAGCAGGCGGTCGCGCAGGGGCAACTGCGTGCGATCGAGTTCCTCGCGAACAAGTAGGCTGGAAGCAGCAGCGTGAAAGCCGGTGGCCCGGTGAAACGGGCCACCGGCTTTCTGCTATTCGCACACGAGACGGGTGAGGGCGGGCGCGATGGCCGGCCTGGTGTTCGGCGTGACCGTGGCGGTCCTCGTCCTGCTCCTGGTCGGTGCCCTCGTGGTGCTGCGCCTGTACAGCCTGCGCGTCGCCGGCGTCCCGATCATCCTGCGGTACTTGCCCGCTGAGGACGAGCACGGCTGGCGGCACGGGACGCTGCGGTACGACGATCACGAGCTGCGGTACTACCGCCTGTCGAGCGTGCGGCTCGGCCCCAGCTGGACGCTGCCGCGCAGCGGCACCGAGATCGTCGGGCGCCGCGCGCCGCGCGGCACCGAGCTGGACGTGATCGATCCCGACATGGTGATCGTGCATGCGGTCACGCCCGACGGGGAGACCGAGCTCGCCTTCGCGCGGGACGGGCTGACCGCGTTCCAGTCCTGGCTCGAGTCCAGGCCCAGCCCGCGTCGTCAGTCCTGACGTTCGCCGCCCGGCACCCACAGCACGTCGCCGCCCGGGTTCGCGACCCGGGAGAGGATGAACAGCAGATCCGAGAGCCGGTTGAGGTACTTGGCCGGCAGCGCCGACACGGACTCGCCGTGCTCGGTGACCGCGTCCCACGCCGCGCGCTCGGCCCGCCGGACGACGGTCCGCGCGACGTGCAGGTACGCGGCCAGGGGAGTGCCGCCCGGCAGGATGAACGAGTCGAGCTTGGGCAGGTCGGCGTTGTACTCGTCGCACCACGCCTCGAGCCGCTCGATGTAGTCGCCGGTCACGCGCAGGGGCGGGTACTCCGGATCGGCGACGATGGGGTTCGACAGGTCGGCGCCCACATCGAAGAGTTCGTTCTGGATCCGGACCAGCACGGCGCGCAGGCGCGGTCCGGGATTCCCGACGGTGACCGCCAGCCCCAGCGCCGCGTTGGCCTCGTCGCAGTCGGCGTAGGCGCGCAGGCGCGAATCGGACTTGGGGACGCGGGAGAAGTCACCGAGTCCGGTGGTCCCGTCGTCGCCGGTGCGGGTGTAGATGCGGGTGAGGTGGACGGCCATGGTCACAGGCTGTCACAGGGGGCGGCGCTGTGCCATAGGGTGACCCGTGTGGGTGAGAAGTTTCTGGTGCACGGTGGGGCCCGGCTGACGGGCGAGGTCACCGTGGGGGGCGCGAAGAACAGCGTCCTGAAGTTGATGGCGGCCACGTTGCTCGCCGAGGGCACCTCGGTGCTCACGAACTGCCCCGAGATCCTGGACGTGCCGCTGATGGCGGACGTGCTCCGGGGTCTCGGTGCCGAGGTGGAGCTCCAGGGGGACACGGCGCGCATCACGACTCCCGCGGTGCTGAACCACCGTGCGGACTTCGACGCGGTCAAGCAGTTCCGCGCGTCGGTGTGCGTGCTCGGCCCGTTGATGGCGCGCGAGCGCCGAGCGGTGGTGGCTCTCCCCGGTGGAGACGCGATCGGCTCGCGCCCGCTGGACATGCATCAGTCCGGGCTGCGCGCGCTCGGTGCGACCAGCTCGATCGAGCACGGCTGTGTGGTCGCGCAGGCGGATGCGTTGACCGGGGCGGAGATCACGCTCGAGTTCCCGTCGGTGGGCGCCACCGAGAACATCCTCATGGCCGCGGTCCTGGCGACGGGGCTGACCGTGATCAGCAACGTGGCGCGGGAGCCGGAGATCGTCGACCTGTGCTCGATGCTCGTCCAGATGGGCGCGGACATCGAGGGGATCGGCACCGACACGCTGATGGTGCGTGGGGTGGACAAGCTCCATCCCACGGAGCACCGCGTGATCGGCGACCGGATCGTCGCGGCCACGTGGGGCTTCGCCGCCGTGATGACGCGTGGGGACATCACCGTCAACGGCATCGCGCCCGACACGCTCGGGGTCGTCCTGCAGAAGCTGCAGGACGCCGGGGCGACGGTGACCGAACGCGCGGACGGGTTCCGGATCGCGTCGCCGGAGCGGCCGCGCGCCGTGAACGTGGCGACGCTGCCCTTCCCGGGGTTCCCGACGGACCTGCAGCCGATGGCCATCGGCATGGCGTGCGTCGCGGACGGCACGTCGATGATCACGGAGAACGTCTTCGAGGCGCGGTTCCGGTTCGTCGAGGAGATGGTGCGCCTGGGCGCCGACGCCCGGACCGACGGGCATCACGCGGTGATCCGGGGAGTCGAGCAGCTCTCGAGTGCGCCCGTGTGGTCCACCGACATCCGCGCCGGCGTGGGCCTGGTCCTGGCCGGCCTCTGTGCCGACGGGGTGACCGAGGTGCACGACGTGTTCCACATCGACCGCGGCTACCCGAACTTCGTCGGCAACGTGACGGCGCTCGGAGGCCGGATCGAACGCGTCTCGTGAGCACGGATCGGTGGGACCACCTGCCGATTTGTGTTCGGAGTTCGACGTGTGTAACTTATATCGAGTCAGCAGCGCCCAGGCGCCGCCCGGCAAGGCCCACAGCAGTCCAATGAATCTGGATCTCGACGTGTCGCCGGAAGTTCGGAAACCGGGAAGATTCGCAAGGATCATCGCGCTGACCACCACGGAAGAGAAGCCTTCTCCTCGACTCCGCTCTGCGGGATCGTGTGGTTTCTCCATGTGGTGAGCGGTTCGGAACGCCGAATCGTGGCCCGCGAGAGCGAGTTGCGAACGAAATTCCGGCCTGCTAGGCTAGAACGGTTGCTCCGAGCAGCCAGCCCCACGAAAGCAAGACACTTTCGGGCGCCCAGCGCGGTCGAGAGGGTTCAGCTGTGGGACTGACCGGTTCGAAGTGCTTCCGAGGGTGGCCCGCGAGAGCGAGTTGCACACGGATTTCCGATCTGCTAAGCTTGAACGGTTGCTCCGAGCGGGCCGGCCAGGGTTTTTGACTGGTTGGTTTGGAGAGAGTAGCATGGACTGC
>NZ_JAAXOQ010000011.1 GCF_012396015.1 Tsukamurella spumae
GCCATAGCGAAGGGGAAACGCCCGGCTCCATTCCGAACCCGGAAGCTAAGCCCTTCAGCGCCGATGGTACTGCACTCGTGAGGGTGTGGGAGAGTAGGACACCGCCGGACTAAAATTAGATACAGGATGAAGGCCCTTGGGGATCGTGTCGAACGCTCAGTGAGTGTTCCACTCCCCAGGGGCCTTCGTCATGTCCAAGTACAGTAATAGCGTGAGTCGCCGCGGAGGCGACGGGAAGTGGGTGCACCGTGGCCGATTCGAGCGGCGACCGCCGGCAGCGTGCCGGATTCACCAATCCCGCCGATCGGGCGGACCGTGGCAACGGCGGAGATTCGTCACGTGGCACCGGGCGAGGCAACGATCGAGGCGCCGGCCGGGGCACCAACGATGACCGGCGTGGAAGCGGCGAGCGTTCGGGCGGCCAGCGCAGCGGGTATCAGGGCCGTAGCGGTGACTCCCGTGGGGGCGATCGCCGTGACGGCCGTGGCCGGGACTTCGGTGGCAACCGTGGCGGTGACTCGCGTGGCGGTCAGCGTCGCGAGCACGGCGGCAACCGTGGCGGTGACTCCCGGGGCAGCCGGGACTTCGGTGGCAACCGTGGCGGAGATTCGCGTGGTGGCGATCGGCGCAGCTTCGGCGGCAGCCGCGGCGGTGACTCGCGTGGCGGCGATCGCCGTGGTGGAGAACGGCGCGAGTTCGGTGGCAACCGCGGCGTAGATTCGCGTGGTGGCGATTCCCGTGGTGGGCGGAGCTTCGGCGGCGACCGGCGTTCCAGCGGATCGGGCCCCCGCAACGGCTCGCGTCCCGGTGGCGGCGGCGGTCGTCCGGGAGGTGGCTTCCAGCGCGATGACCAGCGCTCGGAGCGGCCGCGGACACGTGCCGGTGAGCCGTCGATCCCGAACGACGTCGACCCGAGAGAGCTCGATCCGGCGATCCGCCGCGACATGCTCAGCCTCGACAAGAACAATGCGCAGCTCGTGTCCTCACACCTGGTGATGGCCGGGCGGCTGCTCGATTCCGATCCCGCCGCGGCGCTGGCCCATGCGCGGGCGGCGCGCGAGCGTGCCGGCCGGATCGCCGCGGTGCGCGAGGCCTGCGGCATCGCGGCCTACATGAACGGCGAGTGGTCGGAGGCCCTCAGCGAGCTGCGTGCGGCGAAGCGGATGGGCGGGACGCTCAACCTGCTGCCCATGATCGCCGACAGTGAGCGCGGCCTCGGCCGTCCCGAGAAGGCCATCGAGACCGCGCGCGGTGACGAGGCGGCCACGCTCACCGGCGACGACCGGACCGAACTGCGGATCGTCGAGGCCGGCGCACGGATGGACATGGGCGACTACGACAAGGCCGTCGTGACCCTGCAGGCCGAGGACCTCGATCCGTCCCGCCGCGGATTCCACGCCGCCCGCCTGTTCTACGCCTACGCCGAGGCCCTGCTGAACGCGGATCGTCGCGCGGACGCATTGACCTGGTTCCTCAACGCGGCGGCGGCCGACGAGGAGGAGTTCACCGACGCCGAGGAGCGCGTCGCCGAGCTGTCCGCAGAGGACCTCGACGAGACGGATGCCGCGGTCGCCGGCGACGACGCGGTCGCCGGAGACGACGCCCGCGAATGACGAACAGCCTGGTCTCCGCGTACGACCGTCTCCTCGTCGACCTCGACGGCACCGTCTACGCCGGCGCCGTGGGGATCCCCGGCGCCGCGGAGGCGCTCGACGGGCTTCCGGTCACCTACGTGACCAACAATGCCAGTCGCGCACCGTCGGACGTGGCGCGGCACCTACGGGACCTGGGCTTCCAGGCCCCCGACGCTGCCGTCGTGACCAGCGCCCAGGCGGGCGCCGGCCTGCTCGCGTCCCTCGTGCCCGCCGGTACCGATGTGCTGGTCGTCGGCGCCCCCGCGCTGCACGCCGAGGTCGAGGCGCGCGGGCTCGTCCCCGTCGAGCGGGCCGAGGACGCGCGCGCCGTGATCCAAGGCCACAACCCCGAGACGGGATGGGCACTGCTCTCCGAGGCGGCGCTGGCGATCCGCGCCGGCGCGGTCTGGGTGGCCACCAACACCGACGCCACGCTCCCCACCGAGCGCGGTCTGCTCGTGGGCAACGGCTCGATGGTCGCCGCCGTCATGAACGCCACCGACCGCGTCCCGCAGGTCGCGGGCAAGCCCGGCACACGGATCCTCACGGACGCCGTCGAGGCCACCGGCGCACGGACGCCGCTCGTCGTCGGCGACCGCCTCGACACGGACATCGAGGGCGGTAACGCGCTCGGCGTCGACACCTACCTCGTGCTCACCGGCGTGAACGGCGTGGCGGACGTCATCCGCGCGCCGGACCTGCACCAGCCCACCTACCTCGCGGCGACGCTCGCGGGGCTCCGCGCCGCGCGGGCGGCGTCCGTGCCCGGGCCGCGTGAGGGGTGGACGGCCACCGTCGACGGGGACGAACTGATCGTCACCGGAGCGCCGGGCGCCGACCCGGCGCAGGCCGCGTACCCGGCGGTCGCGGCGGCGCGGGAGCTCTCGGAGGAGCGTCGCGCGGGCCTGCGTCTGGTCATCCGATAGCGTGGTCACCGTGGACGCAGCTGTGTTTCGCGGGGACGAGCCCGCCGATGTGCGGATCGCCGTCGAGGACCTCATGCACCGCGTCGACGAACTCGACGCGGCCCCGGTCGTCGACCCCGGCGCGGTCGCGGGGGTCGGCGAGCTGGCGACCCTCGGGCGGCAGGCCGCCCTGTTCGAACAGGCGCACCGCCTGCTGGTCGACGCCCTGGACACCGTGGATCGGGCCTGACGCGATGGCGCGCAGAGTGCGGCTCGACGCCGAGCTGGTCCGCCGCGGCATGGCCCGGTCCCGCGAGCACGCGCGGGAACTCATCGAGGCCGGGCGGGTCACCGTCAACAAGCAGGTGGCCCGCAAGGCCGCCAACCAGATCGACCCCGCTGACCCGGTGCACGTCACTGCGGTCGCGGGGGAGATCGAATGGGCCTCGCGCGGGGCCCACAAGCTACTCGGGGCGCTCGCCGCGTTCCCGGACGTCGCAGTCGAGGGCCGACGGTGCCTCGACGCCGGCGCGTCGACCGGCGGCTTCACCGACGTCCTCCTTCACCGCGGCGCGGAGCGCGTGTACGCGGTCGACGTCGGCTACGGCGAACTGGTCTGGCGCCTGCGCGACGACGCACGCGTGACCGTCCTCGACCGCACCAACGTCCGGTTCCTCGAGCCCGAGCAGGTCGGCGGCCCCGTCGACCTCGTGGTGGGCGACCTGTCGTTCATCTCGCTCGGCCTCGTGCTGCCCGCGCTCGCGCGCTGCACCGCCGTCGGCGGCGACCTGCTGCCGATGGTCAAGCCGCAGTTCGAGGTGGGCAAGGGGAACCTGGGAACCGGTGGGGTGGTGCGGGACCCGCGCCTGCGCGCGAGCGCGGTCCGCGGCGTCGCGGAGGCCGCAGCGGCCTCCGGGCTGGCCACTCGGGCCGTGACCTTCAGTCCGCTGCCGGGTCCGTCGGGGAATGTCGAGTACTTCCTGCACCTGCGGCGCGAGGAGGGCCCCGTCGGCCTCCCGGACGATGTGGACGAGATGATCATGACGGCAGTGACGGAGGGACCGCAATGAGCGACCGCACGTTCCTGGTGGTGGTGCACACGCTGCGCAGCGACGTGGACCGCACCGTCGATGACATCCGCCGCCGCCTCGACGCGGCCGGCGTGCACATGAAGCTCGAGAGCGACGTGCAGGAGGCGGCGGACGACGCCGCGGTCGGCTGCGAGGTCGTGGTCGTCCTCGGCGGCGACGGCGGATTCCTCCGCGGCGCCGAGCTCGCGCGCCGCGCGAACGTGCCCATCATCGGCATCAACCTGGGCCACGTGGGCTTCCTCGCCGAGTCCGAGCTCGACACCGTGCCGGAGACGATCGACGATCTCGTGCACCGCCGGTACACGGTGCAACCCCGGATGACGCTCGACATCGCGATCCACGACGGCGACGAACTGGTCACGCAGGGCTGGGCGCTCAACGAGGTCTCCGTGGAGAACCGGTCGCGGCAGGGCCTGCTGGAGCTGGTCACCGAGGTCGACGGGCGCCCTGTCTCCCGCTTCGCCTGCGACGGGTTGCTGGTGGCGACCCCCACGGGGTCCACGGCCTACGCCTTCTCCGCGGGTGGCCCCGTGATGTGGCCCGACCTGGAGGCCCTGCTCATCGTACCGAGCAATGCGCACGCCCTGTTCGCGCGGCCCATGGTCACGAGCCCGCGGTCCACCATCGCCGTCGAGGTCGAGGGCAGCCGGTCCGAGGCGATCGCCTTCTGCGACGGGCGCCGCACGATGGAGGTGCCCGAGCGGGGGCGCATCGAGATCCGGCGCGGCGCGGAGCCGGTGCGGTTCATCAAGCTGGGGGCGGCGCCCTTCACGGACCGCCTGGTCCACAAGTTCCAACTGCCGATCAGCGGCTGGCGCGGCCGCCGAGAGGGCACTGACGGCACGGGGCGGCGCCGCGACGCCGGGATCGGGGGATAGGGACGTGCTCGAGGAGATCCGGATCAACTCGCTCGGCGTGATCGAGCAGGCCGCCGCGGAGTTCGCGTCGGGCCTGACGGTGCTGACCGGCGAGACGGGTGCCGGCAAGACCATGGTGGTCACCAGCCTGCACCTGCTCGCCGGCGCCCGCGCCGACCCCGGTCGGATCCGCGCCGGGGCCGACAAGGCCGTGGTCGAGGGGCGTTTCTCCCTGTCCGGGGCCAGCTCCGCTGACGCCGTGCGCGAGGTCGTCGACGATGCCGGGGGCGAGCTCGACGACGATGCCGTGATCGCGGTGCGCAGCGTCGCCGCGGACGGCAGGTCCCGCGCGTACCTGGGCGGCCGGAGCGTGCCGGTGGGCACCCTGTCCGAGTTCGCCGGACCCCTGCTGACCGTGCACGGCCAGAACGACCAGCTGCGGTTGCTGCGCCCCGAGCGGCAGCGCGACCTGCTCGACGCCTTCGCGGGCGCGCCCGCGAGCAAGGCGCTGCGAACGTACCAGGGGGTGCGCGAGGCGTGGCTCGCCGCGCGCGCCGAGCTCGCCGACCGGACCACCCGGTCCCGCGAGCTCGCACTGGAGCAGGACCATCTCACCGCATCGCTCGCCGAGATCGACGGCGTGGAGCCGGTTCCCGGCGAGGACGTGGACACCACCGAGAAGATCAAGCGACTGTCCGATCTGGACTCGCTCCGTGAGGCCGCGGACACCTCCTACGCCGCGCTGACGGGATCGGGCTACGGCGCCGACGGTGAGGGCGCCGGGGCGGTGCTCGATCTGCTCGGCACCGTCCGCGCGGCACTGTCCGGGTCCGACGACGCCGCGTTGCGCGCGCTCGCCGAACGGGTGGAGGAGGCCGCGACCGTCGCCGGCGACGTGGCCACCGAGCTCGGCGGGTACCTCTCGGACCTGCCCAGCGACCCGTCGGAGCTCGAGTCGCTGCTGCTGCGCCAGTCCGAGCTCAAGACCCTGACCCGCAAGTACGCTCCCGACATCGACGGCGTCATCGCCTGGGCCGATGAGGCGCGCCGGCGACTCGAGGGGATCGACACCTCCGCGGAAGGTCTTGCGGCGCTGCAGTCCCGCGTCACCGCCCTCGAGGTGGACCTCGCCGCGGCGGCGCTCGCGCTCACCGCGGCCCGCGTCAAGGCCGCGGGGTCGCTCGGCAAGAAGGTCACGGGCGAGCTGCGCAAGCTGGCCATGGGCGGCGCGTCGATCACCGTCGACGTGGCGCCCGACGCCCTCTCGCCCGAGGCCGACGGGACCGGTGTCGTGGTCGACGGTGCGCCCCGCCGCGCCGGAGCGCACGGCACGGACGTCGTCGAGTTCCGGCTCGTCGCTCACGACGGCGCGAACCCGCTGCCGATCGGCAAGTCCGCCTCGGGCGGCGAGCTCTCCCGCGTGATGCTCGCGCTCGAGGTCGTGCTGGCCGCGACCGAGTCCGGGCTGACGATGGTCTTCGACGAGGTCGACGCCGGCGTGGGCGGCAAGGCCGCGGTCGAGATCGGTCGGCGGCTCGCGGCGCTCGCGCAGCGGCACCAGGTCATCGTCGTGACGCACCTGCCGCAGGTCGCCGCCTTCGCGGACACCCACCTCACCGTGGGCAAGCAGACCGGCAAGGGCTCGGTCACCTCCACTCTGACCGCGCTGTCGCGCGACGAGCGGATCGCCGAGCTGGCCCGGATGCTCGCCGGCCTGGGGGACTCCGATACCGGCCGCGCCCACGCGGAGGAACTGCTCGAGGCGGCCGACTCGGACAAGGTCGCGCAGTCGGGAGTGCACGCGAGCAAGTAACCGCTGCGTCCGAAGTAGATCAAAGTTTCCAGTGTTGTCGGCGCGCCTCCCGTGACTTCTGTGACTGGCGGGGCAGTATGTGCGGCATGAAGCTCACTGGCCTGCTGTCCCGCACTACGTCGAACCTGCCCGGCGTCACCGGCACCGCCCGGGTCGACAAGAACACCACCCGTCTGCTCGGCCGGATCGGCCGCGGCGACATCGTGGTGTGCGACGAGCTGGACCTCGACCGCACCACCGCCGACCTCATGGTCGAGGCGGGGGTCGCGGCGGTGGTCAACGCGTCGCCGTTCATCTCCGGCCGCTACCCGAACCTCGGCCCCGAGGTGCTCGCGGCCGCCGGGATCGAGCTCGTCGACGACGCCGGCAAGGAGGTGTTCTCCCGCATCAAGGACGGCGCCAAGGTCCGCGTGCACGAGGGCCGCGTCTACGCGGGCGAGCGGGAGCTGGCCGAGGGCGAGGAGCTCACCGACACGGACGTCACCTCGCGGATGCTCGCCGCGCGCTCCGGTGTGGTCGATCACCTCGAGGCCTTCGCCGGCAACACGGTCGAGTTCATCCGCGTCGAGTCGCCCCTGCTCATCGACGGTGTCGGCATCCCCGACGTCGAGGTCAACCTCAGCGACCGCCACGTGCTCGTGGTCTCCGACGGTGCCGACCACGTCGAGGACCTCAAGCGCCTCAAGCCCTTCATCAAGGAGTACGCGCCGGTGCTGATCGGCGTGAACCGCGGCGCCGACGCCCTCGTCAAGGCCGGGTACCGGCCGGACCTCATCGTCGGTGACCCCGAGATGATCACCACGAACACGCTGCGCTCCGGCGCGCAGGTCGTGCTGCCCGCCGCGCCCGACGGCCACGCGCCCGGCCTCGAGCGGATCCAGGACCTCGGCATCGGCGCGATGACCTTCCCGGCCACCTGCTCCGCGGCCGACCTCGCGCTGATCATCGCCGATCACCACGGCGCGTCCCTCATCGTCTCCGTCGGCCATTCGGCGTCGCTGGAGGAGTTCTTCGACGCCGGCCGCCGCGAGTCGAACCCGTCGACCTTCCTCACCCGCCTCAAGGTGGGCACCAAGCTCGTGGACGGCAAGGCCGTCGCCACCCTGTACCGCAGCCGCGGGCACGGCGGTGCGATCGCGCTGTTCATCCTCGCCGCGCTGGTCGCCGTGGTCGTCGCGGTGCTGGTCTCCAACCAGGGCCACGACCTGCTGCAGTGGGCCATCGATCAGTGGAACCGTTTCGCGCTCTGGGTCCAGGGCCAGTTCCGGGCCCTCTAGGTGCCCGGCCCGTCGCGCCGACTCCGTTCGCCCGGCGCCCGCCGCCCGGCGCTGGTCTGGGCGGCGGTGCTGCTCGCCTTCGCCGTCGGCGTCGCGCTGGGCGGGGGAGTCCTCTCCCGGTTCACCACGGACCGTGATCTCACGGACCTGCGTGCGCAGGTCTCCCAGCTCGAGCAACGCAACGCGGCGCTCACCGACCGCACCCGCGCGGCCGACGACTTCGCGGACGCCGCGGCACCGTCGGCCCTGGGGCGGGGGTTGACCGGCGTCCCGGTGCTCCTCGTGACCGCGCCCGCGGCCGATACCGGGGACCTCGCGCAGATCACCCGACGGATCACGCAGGCCGGCGGCACCGTCGCAGGCACCCTCAAGCTGACCGACGATCTCTACGCCGAGGACAAGGCCGAGCGGCTGCGGGGCGTCGTCGACAACGCGGCCCCGAACGGCGTCACCGTCGACCCGTCACTGGTGGACCCGCGCGCCCGCGCCGGCGACCTGCTGGGCGCCGTGCTCCTGTCGAAGGGGAGCGTCCGGCCCCCGTCGAACGGACGGGCCGACGCGCTGGCCGCCCTCAAGCAGGCCGGCTTCGTCGATTTCGCGGGTCCGACGGTGCCCGGCGCGCGCGCCGTGGTGATCGTGACGGGCGGAACAGTTCCGGGGGATCGGGCCGGACAGGGGCAGGCGATCGGCCGGCTCGCGGCCGGACTGTCCCGACACGGCGACGGTGCCGTGCTCGCCGGCCGGACCGGATCATCGCAGGGCAGCGGCCCGATCGTCGTCGTACGCCAGGACAAGGAGCTCTCCGCGCGGCTCGCCACGGTCGACGACGCCGACACCGCCGTCGGGCAGGTGTCGACGGTGCTCGCCCTCGTTCAGGCGACGCGCGGCGATGTCCGCGCCTACGGATCGGGTGTTCGCTGACGGCAGGTGATAGATTGGAGTCCCGTAGATGAAGCAGGTCCATCCGCTCGAATACGGGAGTCTCGTTGCCCTCTCCTCGCGTTGGCGCGCGTGTCGCCACCAAGCACATTTTCGTCTCCGGGGGCGTTGCGTCCTCGCTGGGTAAGGGCCTGACGGCCTCCAGTCTGGGGCAGCTCCTCACCGCGCGTGGTCTGCGTGTGACCATGCAGAAGCTCGATCCCTATCTCAACGTGGACCCGGGCACCATGAACCCGTTCCAGCACGGTGAGGTCTTCGTCACCGAGGACGGTGCCGAGACCGATCTCGATGTGGGCCACTACGAGCGGTTCCTCGACCGCGATCTGTCGGGCATCGCGAACGTCACCACCGGCCAGGTGTACTCCACCGTGATCGCCAAGGAGCGCCGCGGCGAGTACCTCGGTGACACCGTGCAGGTGATCCCGCACATCACCGACGAGATCAAGGCGCGCATCCTCGCGATGCAGGCCCCCGACGCCGAGGGCATCGTCCCGGATGTCGTGATCACCGAGATCGGCGGCACCGTCGGCGATATCGAGTCGCAGCCCTTCCTCGAGGCCGCCCGCCAGGTGCGCCACGACGTGGGCCGCGACAACGTCTTCTTCCTGCACGTCTCGCTGGTCCCGTACCTCGCCGCGTCCGGCGAGCTCAAGACCAAGCCCACCCAGCACTCCGTCGCGGCCCTGCGCAGCATCGGCATCACGCCCGATGCGCTGATCCTGCGCTGCGACCGCGATGTGCCGGAGGGGCAGCGCAACAAGATCGCGCTGATGTGCGATGTCGACATCGACGGCGTCATCTCGTGCCCCGACGCCGGGTCGATCTACGACGTGCCGAAGGTGTTGCACCGCAACCAGCTCGACGCCTATGTCGTGCGCAAGCTGGGCCTGCCCTTCCGCGACGTGGACTGGACCGTGTGGGGCGATCTGCTCAAGCGCGTCCACGAGCCGCGCGAGACCGTGAACATCGCGCTCGTCGGCAAGTACATCGACCTGCCGGACGCCTACCTGTCGGTCACCGAGGCGCTGCGCGCCGGTGGCTTCGCCAACTGGGCCAAGGTCCAGATCTCCTGGGTGCCCTCCGACGACTGCGAGACCGACGCCGGTGCATCGGCCGCCCTGCGCGACATGGACGGCATCCTGATCCCCGGCGGCTTCGGCATCCGCGGTATCGAGGGCAAGCTCGGCGCCATCCGCTACGCCCGCAAGCGCGGGGTGCCACTGCTCGGCCTGTGCCTGGGCCTGCAGTGCATCGTGATCGAGGCCGCCCGGTCGGTGGGCCTCGACGGTGCCAGCTCCACCGAGTTCGACGACGACACGCGGTACCCGGTCATCTCGACGATGGCCGACCAGGAGCAGGCCGTCGCCGGCGAGGCGGACCTGGGCGGCACCATGCGTCTGGGTGCCTACCCGGCCTCGCTCGAGCGCGGCTCGATCGTGGCGAACGCGTACGGCGCGACCGAGGTCTCGGAGCGCCACCGGCACCGGTTCGAGGTCAACAACGCCTACCGCGACAAGGTCGCCGAGTCGGGCCTGAAGTTCTCGGGCGTCTCACCCGATGGGCACCTCGTCGAATTCGTCGAGTACCCGAAGGAGACGCATCCGTTCCTCGTCGGCACGCAGGCGCATCCCGAGCTGAAGTCGCGCCCCACGCGCCCGCATCCGCTGTTCGCCGCGTTCGTCGGCGCGGCCCTGAAGTACCGGGCCGAGCTGGAACTCCCGGTCGGCGTCCGCACCGCCGTGGAAGAGGTACCGTCGAAGGATGACAGTTCCGACGGCCGAGAAGATGACTGAGCAGCTCGAATCGCTCGGTTCCGTGCAGCCGCACGACTTCCAGGCGCTCAGCAGCGAGACGGTGTACGAGGGTCCGATCTTCGCTGTCCGTCGCGACGAGGTGACGATGCCGGGCGGCGGCACGGCGATGCGTGATGTCGTCGAGCACGACGGTGCCGTGGCGGTCGTCGCGATGAACGACGACGGCGCGATCGCCATGGTCAATCAGTACCGCCACCCGATGGGGCGGCGGCTGCTGGAGATCCCCGCCGGCCTGCTCGATCACACGGGTGAGGAGGAGCCGGTCTGCGCCGCGCAGCGCGAGCTCGCGGAGGAGACGGGACTCGGTGCCCGCGACTGGCACGTCCTCGTCGATCTGGCACCGTCGCCCGGTTTCACGGACGAGATGGTGCGCGTCTTCCTCGCCACGGACCTGCGGTACTGCGAGATGGCCGAGCAGGAGGACGAGGAGCTCGACATGACGGTCGAGTGGATCGCCATGCCCGACGCCGTTCGGATGGTGCTCTCCGGCGAGATCGTCAACTCCACCTCGGTGAGCGCGATCCTGGCCGCCACCATGGTCACCGACGACGACACGCCGCTGCGCTGCTCCGATGCGCCCTGGCCCGGGCGTCCGACGGCGCTCGCGGCCCGCAAGGGTCGGCCTGTGGAGGGCGGGGCGTAGGGGTGGCGGTCGCGCGGCTCACCGGTCCGCTCGAGGACCAGTTGCGCGCGTACGTCGATCACCTCACGGTCGAGCGCGGCGCCGCCGCGAACACGCTCAGCAGCTACCGCCGGGATCTCGCGCGCTACCGCGAGTACCTGTTCGGGCTCGGTGTCGACGACCTCGGTGCCGTGACCGAGGCCCAGGTCAGCGGGTTCCTCGTGGCCCTGCGCTCCGGTTCCGACGACCATCCGCCGCTGGCGGCGAGCTCCGCCGCCCGCTCGCTCATCGCGGTGCGGGGGCTGCACCGGTTCGCGGCCGCCGAGGGCATGACCGCGGCCGATGTCGCCCGCGAGGTGCGCCCGCCCGCGCCCGCGAAGCGGCTGCCCAAGGCGCTGCCCGTCGAGCAGGTGATCGCGCTGCTCGAGGCGGCGGGCGGAGACGCCGAGTCCGATACGCCTTCGCGGTTGCGGGATCGGGCGATGCTGGAGTTGCTGTACTCGTGCGGGGCACGGATCTCCGAGGTCACGGCGCTGGACGTCGACGACATCGATGCGGAGTCGCGGTCCGTGGTCCTGCTCGGCAAGGGCGGCAAGCAACGGGTGGTGCCGATCGGCCGGCCGGCGCTGGCGGCATTGGACGCGTACCTGGTTCGGGGGCGGCCGGCGCTGGTGAAGCGGTCGAATCCGGCGCTCTTCCTCAACGTGCGCGGCGGGAGACTGTCCCGGCAGTCGGCGTGGCAGGTGCTGTCCGCGGCGGCGGAGCGCGCGGGGATCGATACTTCGACGGTGCACGTGTCCCCGCACACCCTCCGCCACTCGTTCGCCACGCACCTGCTGGAGGGCGGCGCCGACGTGCGCGTGGTGCAGGAGCTTTTGGGCCACGCCTCGGTGACGACGACGCAGGTCTACACGCTGGTGACGGTGCAGGCGCTGCGCGAGGTGTACGCATCCGCGCATCCGCGGGCTTTGGGCTGAACGCCGGAACAGCTCGGCGCGGCCGCGTGCGAGGTGGGGTCGGTCGCGGAGTGATGCGCCCGATGCATACCTTCTGAACTGCATCGATTGGTTCAGGGTATGCGTTCGATGCATATCCTCCCCGGGGAGTGGTCAATGAACGCCCTGCGTTCGAGCAGCTGCGCGCTACTGTTTCACCACACAGCAGGGGAGGTTGGTGTGATCGAACCGGGGACGACGTTCGCGGGGTATGTCATCGAGCGGCGGCTCGGTGCGGGCGGCATGGGCGAGGTGTACGTCGGGCGGCATCCGCGGTTGCCGCGGTCGGATGCGATCAAGGTTCTCGGGGCGCAGGTCAGTGGCGATGCGCAGTACCGGGCGCGATTCCAGCGGGAGGCCGAGCTGGCTGCTTCGCTTGCGCATCCGGCGATCGTTCCGGTGCACGACCAGGGGGAGGACGACGGTCGGTTGTGGATCAGCATGCAGCTGATCGACGGGACGGACGTCGCGAAGCTCGCCGCGGCGGGCCCGATTCCGGTGCCGGAGGTCGCCAGGATCATCTCGACGGTGGCCGACGCCCTCGATTTCGCCGGGGCCCGTGGGCTCGTGCACCGGGACGTGAAGCCCGCGAACATCCTCGTCAGCGCGGCCGGTCACGTGATGCTCACCGACTTCGGTATCGCGCGGATGGGGGCGGAGGCGTCCGACCTGACGGGGACGGGCGTGACGGTGGGGACGCTGAACTACGCGTCGCCAGAGCAACTGCGGGCGGACGCCGTCGATACCCGTTCGGATCAGTACTCACTGGCCGCCACGGCGTATCACCTGCTGGCGGGGGTACCCCCGTTCGCGGGCACGAACGCGGTGCAGGTGATCTCGGGTCATCTGAGCTCGCCAGTGCCGCCGCTCAGTTCCCGACGGGGCGGTCTGCCGGCTTCCGTCGACGATGTGCTGGCCCGCGGAATGGCGAAGGATGCGGCGCAGCGGTTCGGATCGAGTCGCGAGTTCGCTGCCGCACTGCAGACCGCGCTCCTCGCACCGCATTCCGATGTGACCCTGCAGGCCGCGCCGGTCCCGTACGCGATGCCGACGATCCGGCCTGCCCTACCGACCCAGCCGTCGCCCGTCCCGGTGGACCCGGTCGACGCCGCGTGCCAGGCGGCCCTCCGTGCCCGGGACGCGTTGGACAGTGGAGTCGCGGCGCGCGCGGAGCTCGAACTCGATGGCCTACGAGATGCGCTGGTGCGGATGATCGGAGCGCGCACCGGCGCGCCCGCCGGGCAGCTGCTCACCGAGGACCGAGACCGGGTCCGTGCCACGGAGGTGTCCAAGCGCACCTTCGCCGGGCTGGAGAAGGCGTTCGCGAGCGCCGTCGGGATTCTCGATGACGAGTTGCGTGCGGTCGCTCCTGATACGGCCGATGCGGTGTCGCTTCCGCTGCTCGAGGAGATCGCCCGGAAGCGTACCGACGCTGATCGGGCCGGTGGTCGCGCGTCGTCGCGTGCCCTGCTGCCACGTGGGAACTGGTTGGTCAGCGCCGCGGTGATCGCCCTATCGGCGATTGTGTTCCTCGGTTTGGAGGGGGTGCGAGGCGCGCGGTTCTGGGCTGCGCTTCCTGTGGGGCTCCCCTGGTCGGCGGTGGGACTGCTGATTACGGCGATTTACCTCGTTGCCACCGCGAATACGGTAGTCCGCCGTCTCTCGGCCGGTGGTGTCGTGATTCTCGCAGCGGCCATCTGGGTCTGGTCCGATTATTCTTTCCTGCTCGTGCTGTCCAACTGGGTTTCGGCGGGCTTGACATTGCTGACTCCGCTGGCCTGGGGGCTCGGCCGCCGCCGAGGACTGGCGTGGCTGTGGTCGCTAGTCGCCGGGTTCCTATTCGGGCAGGTTGCAGGCTTGGTCGCGCATGCCGCGGCGTATGTCAATGGCGTCCAAACCGAGCACGGCTGGATTGCGCTGCTCATCATCGGACTGATATTTCCGATCCTCGTGACCGGCCTGTTGGGCTGGCTGATCGACTGGCTGCGGCACCGTCGGGAAGTGGGCCGGGGCGCACCGTCGAACCCGGGGACCGCGCCGTTCGATCCCAGCGCACCGACGCAGCTGCGGGGCTGACCCGCGTGCCGCTGCGGCAGCGCGTGCACCGCGCGCATTAGGGTGGGTGGGGACGTATCTGGAGGTGGACATTGGCGGCAGCGCCGGACGCGGAGAACCCTGGCCTGGACCTGGGCGATCTCGCGCACCATCCTGCGGCTCGGGATCCGCACGACGACAGCCTCGACGCCACCGGTCGGCCGTACGTCGAGTTCCCGGAGCCCACGCCGAAGACGAGCCACGGCCCCGCGCGCGTCATCGCGGTGTGCAACCAGAAGGGCGGCGTCGGCAAGACGACGACCACGATCAACCTCGGTGCCTCGCTCGCGGCGTACGGCCGCCGGGTGCTGCTCGTCGACCTCGACCCGCAGGGCGCGCTGTCCGCGGGCCTCGGTGTGGCGCACCACGAGCTCGAGCTCACGGTGCACAACCTGCTCATGGAGTCGCGCGTCTCCGCCGACGACGTGCTGCTGCGCACCCGGGTCGACGGGCTCGACCTGCTGCCGTCGAACATCGATCTCTCGGCGGCGGAGATCCAGCTGGTCAACGAGGTGGGCCGCGAGCAGACTCTCGGCCGGGCGCTGTACCCGGTGCTGGACCGCTACGACTACATCCTCATCGACTGTCAGCCCTCGCTGGGGCTGCTGACGGTGAATGCGCTCGCCGCCGCCGAGCAGGTCCTGATCCCCATGGAATGCGAGTACTTCGCACTGCGCGGTCTCGCGCTGCTGACCGACACCGTCGACAAGGTCAAGGACCGCCTCAACCCGCGGCTCGACCTGGCGGGGATCGTGGTCACGATGTTCGACGCCCGCACCTTGCACTCGCGCGACGTGATGGCCCGCGTCGTCGAGGTGTTCGGCGACGCGGTGTACCACTCGGTGATCTCGCGCACGGTCCGCTTCCCGGAGACCTCCGTCGCGGGGGAGCCGATCACCTCCTGGGCGCCGAAGTCGTCCGGCGCCAATGCCTATCGCGCCCTCGCGCGCGAGGTGATCGCGCAGGAGAAGTGAGCCCCACCGACACGCAGCCGATCGACGCCGAGCCGATCGAGGCACTGGCGGAGTCGGCCGCGCCCGACGCTCCCGATCCCGTGCCCGACGGCGCCGCCCCTGCGGACGGGGAGCCGGAGGCGCCGTCGGGCTTCACGGTGAAGCTCGCGAACTTCGAGGGCCCCTTCGACCTGCTGCTGCAGCTGATCGGCGGGCACCGACTGGACGTCACCGAGGTGGCGCTGCACGTGGTCACGGACGAGTTCATCGCGTACACCAAGCAGCTCGGCGCACAGGCGGACCTGGACCAGACGACGGAGTTCCTCGTCGTCGCGGCGACGCTCCTCGACCTCAAGGCCGCGCGTCTGCTGCCCGCGGGCGAGGTCGAGGACGCCGAGGACCTCGCGCTGCTCGAGGCCCGCGACCTGTTGTTCGCGCGGCTGCTGCAGTACCGCGCGTACAAGCAGGTCGCCGAGCTGATGGCCCAGCTGGAGGCGAAGGCGAACCGTCGTTACCCCCGGGCCGTGGGCCTCGAGCCCCGGTTCGAGGAGCTCGTGCCGCCCGTCCGGCTGGGAGTCACGGCGGAGCAGTTCGCCCTGGTCGCGGTGTCCGCGTTCACGCCCAAGGTGAAGCCGACGGTGGGCCTCGGGCACCTGCACGTGCCGAAGGTGTCGGTCCCCGAGCAGGCCAAGCTCATCGCGGCGCGCCTGCGCGAGCGACCGGACCACTGGGCGGGTTTCGCGGAGCTCGTCGCCGACTGCGACTCGGGTATCGCCGTCATCGCCCGGTTCCTCGCCCTGCTCGAGCTCTACCGCGAGCGGGCGGTGCTGTTCGATCAGCCCGAGGCCCTGGGCGACCTCAAGGTCCGCTGGTCCGGCGAGAACGATGGCACCGTGGTGGGCGGGACCCGCGACGAGTACGACGAGACCCCCGACGACAACTGGAACGAGGAGCCGTGATGACCGAGGAGGCCGAGGGCTTCGCCCTGGTCGAGGGCATGGAGCCCGACGAGCTGCGATCGGCGCTCGAGGCGCTCCTCCTCGTCGTGGACGCCCCCGCGACCGCCGAGCAGCTGGGTGCCGCCCTGGAGGAGCCGGAGGAGCGGATCACCGCCGACCTGCGCGCATGGGCCGGGGAACTCACCGAGCGCCGTTCCGGGATGGAGCTGCGCGAGTCCGCCGAGGGGTGGCGCCTCTACAGCCGGGCGGAGTACGCGCCCTATGTCGAGCGCCTGCTGCTCGACGGGGTGCGCTCCAAGCTCACCCGCGCCGCGCTGGAGACCCTCGCGGTGATCGCCTACAAGCAACCCGTGACCCGCTCCCAGGTCGGCGCGGTGCGCGGGGTGAACGTCGACGGCGTCATGCGCACCCTCGCGGCCCGCGGTCTCATCGCCGAGGCCGGAGCGATCGCCGGCGCCACGACCTACGTGACCACCGACATGTTCCTCGAGCGGCTCGGCCTGACCTCGCTCGACGAGCTGCCGCCGCTCGCGCCCCTGCTCCCCGAGGTCGACGTGATCGAGGACCTCAGCTCGCACCTCGACGAGGAGCCGCGGTTCGCCAAACTCGGCCGCAGGAGCGCCGACGTGATCGGATTCGATCCCGATGCCTGATCTCTCCGCCGTCCTCCGGGAGGCCTTCCCGCTCGGCGCCGCAGGTCCGACGGTGCGCCGCTGGTGGCCGCTCGTTCTCACCGGGCTCGTGGCCGTGTTCACCGTCTGGGCGGCGACGGCGCCGTGGTTCGGGCTCAGTGTGGGCAGAGTGGGCGTGCCGGTCGGGTTCACGGGCACCGGCCGGACCGTGGACACCGGCGATCACGGGGCCGGTGCGAGCACCGACGGCGTGATCCCGTGGGGCTATGTCACCGCCGGGCTCGCGATCGTCGCGCTGATCCTGGTGATCGTCGCGACGCTGCGCCCCGTCTTCGGCCTGCGCGGGCGTGCGATCGCGAGCGGGCTGCTCGGGCTCGCCGCGGTGCTGTCGATCCTGCTCTGGATCTTCCCCTCGATGATGATGAGCGGTCTCGACGACCTGACCGGCGCGAAGGAGGGCGGCGATCCGCTGTTCTTCCCGCCGAGGGCCGGTCTGGTCTGGACCATCGTGCTCACGTCCGTCGGAGCGACGGTGCTGTTCATGGGCCGCCGCAACCGCTCGCTGAGTGAGCTGCGCGCCGCGCCGCGCTGACGAATACCGATTTCGGCCGCGACCTGCGATCATGGAACGATCATGAACAGACCCGCTCGCCGTGATGGCACACCGGACAGAAACCGAACCAGCGCACCGAAACAGGGTGCCAAGAGGGCCCAGAAGCAGGCCGGGCGCCAGGGTGGCGTACCCCGCCTCTCGAACGCGAAACCCGCACGCACGCAGAACGTCCCCGTGCCGGACCCGGAGGACTACGCACCGTCGGACCCGACCGCCGCGCTCGCGGCACCGGGCGAGCAGATCCGGCTGCAGAAGGTGCTCGCGCAGGCCGGCGTCGCGTCGCGGCGCGTCGCCGAGGACATGATCGCCGATGGCCGCGTCGAGGTCGACGGCGAGATCGTGATCGAACAGGGGCGCCGCGTCGACCCGAACGTCGCGGTGGTCCGTGTCGACGGGGTGCGCGTGCTGGTGAACGAGAACCTCGTGCACCTGGTGCTTAACAAGCCGCGCGGCTGGCAGTCGACGATGAGCGACGACATGGGCCGCCCCTGCGTGGGCGACATCGTCGCCGAGCGCGTCGCCGCGGGGCAGCGACTCTTCCACGTCGGCCGGCTCGACGCCGACACCGAGGGCCTGCTGCTCGTCACCAACGACGGTGAGCTGGCGCACCGCCTCATGCACCCGTCGTACGAGGTGCCCAAGACCTACCTGGCGTGGGTGCACGGCGAGGTGCCGCGCAGCCTCGGGAGCAAGCTGCGGAGCGGCGTGGAGCTCGAGGACGGCCCGGTGCGGGCGGACAAGTTCTCCGTGCTCGAGGCCTCCGAGGGCCGGTCGATGGTGCGCATCGTGCTGCACGAGGGGCGCAAGCACATCGTCCGGCGACTCCTCGCGGAGGTCGGGCATCCCGTCGAGCGGCTGGTGCGCACGCACGTGGGGTCGGTCGCGCTCGGCGATCAGCGCCCGGGCTCGCTGCGCGTGCTCGGCCGGGACGAAGTGGGTTCGCTGTACAAGGCGGTGGGATTGTGACGCTCGTGATCGCGATGGACGGCCCGTCCGGGACGGGCAAGTCGACGGTGGCCCGCCGCATCGCCGAGAACCTCGGCGCGCGGTACCTGGACACCGGCGCCATGTACCGCGCCGCGACGGTGTGGGCCCTGGACCAGGAGCTCGATCTGACGGATCCGGCGGCCATCGCCGCCGGCACCGCCGACCTGCCGCTCGCGATGGGCTGCGACCCGCTGTCCGAGCAGGTCGAGCTCGACGAGATCTCGGTCACGCGCCGGATCCGCGAGGACGACGTGACCGCGGCGGTCTCCGCGGTCTCCGCCGTGCCCGAGGTGCGGGAGCAGTTGGTGGACTACCAGCGGGCGATCGCGGCGGACGACGAGACGCCGATCGTGGTGGAGGGGCGCGACATCGGCACCGTCGTCTTCCCCGACGCACCGGTGAAGATCTACCTGACCGCATCCGCGGAGGCGCGCGCGCAGCGCCGCCACGCGCAGAACCTGGAGCTGGGCCTGCCCAGCGACTACGAGGCGGTGCTCGCCTCGGTGCAGCGCCGCGACGGGCTGGACTCGACGCGGAAGGTCTCGCCCCTGCGGCCGGCCGAGGACGCGATCGAACTGGACTCGTCGGACATGAACCTGGAGGAGACCGTCGCGGCGGTGGCCGAGTTGGCCGACCGCGCGCTGGCCGCCTCCCGCGAGAAGGAGGTCACGCGATGAGTGACAACGAGTTCGAGTACGCCGGCTCTGATGCCGCCGACGGCACCTGGGACGACGAGGGCGACTTCGCCGACTACGAGGGCGATTTCGCCGATCTCGAGGCGGAGGCCGCCGAGGCGGCGGCGAAGCTGCCGACGGTCGCGATCGTGGGCCGCCCGAACGTCGGCAAGTCGACGCTGGTGAACCGCATCCTGGGCCGCCGTGAGGCGGTGGTCGAGGACATCCCCGGCGTCACCCGCGACCGGATCAGCTACGAGGCCAACTGGGCCGGCCGCCGGTTCCTCGTGCAGGACACCGGCGGGTGGGAGCCCGACGCCAAGGGCATGCAGCAGTCGATCGCGCAGCAGGCCGAGGTCGCGATGCGCACCGCCGACGCGGTCGTCGTGGTCGTGGACGCGACCGTCGGCGCCACCGCGACCGATGAGGCTGTCGCCCGCGTGCTGCGCCGGTCGAAGACCCCGGTCATCCTCGCCGCGAACAAGGTCGACGATCAGCGCACCGAGGCCGAGGCCGCATCGCTGTGGTCGATGGGTCTCGGTGAGCCGCACACGATCTCCGCGGCGCACGGCCGCGGTACCGGTGACCTGCTCGACGTGATCCTCGAGGCCCTGCCCGAGACGCCCCGCGAGGGCACCGGTGGCACCGGACCGCGCCGCATCGCGTTGATCGGCAAGCCGAACGTGGGCAAGAGCTCGCTGCTCAACAAGCTCACGGGCGAGAACCGCTCGGTCGTCGACAACGTCGCGGGCACCACCGTCGACCCCGTGGACTCGCTCGTCGAGCTCGGCGGCAAGACGTGGAAGGTCATCGACACCGCGGGCCTGCGCAAGAAGGTCAACCAGGCCAGCGGCCACGAGTTCTACGCGTCGCTGCGCACCAAGGGCGCGATCGAGGCCGCCGAGGTCGCGATCGTGCTCATCGACGCCTCGCAGCCGATCACCGAGCAGGACCTGCGGGTGCTGTCGATGGTGATCGAGTCCGGCCGCGCGCTGGTGATCGCCTACAACAAGTGGGACCTGGTCGACGAGGACCGGCGCTACCAGCTGGAGAAGGAGATCGACCGGGAACTCGTGCAGATCCCGTGGGCGCTGCGCGTCAACATCTCCGCGCAGACCGGCCGCGCGCTGCAGAAGCTGGTCCCGGCGATCGAGACCTCGCTGGAATCGTGGGACAAGCGCATCCCGACGGGCCGCCTGAACAACTGGCTGCGCGAGGTCATGGCCGCGACCCCGCCGCCCCTGCGCGGCGGCAAGCTGCCCAAGGTGCTGTTCGCGACGCAGGCGGCCACCCGCCCGCCGACCTTCGTGCTGTTCAGCTCGGGCTTCCTCGAGGCGGGGTACCGCCGGTTCCTCGAGCGTCGCCTCCGGGAGGAGTTCGGCTTCGAGGGGTCGCCCGTGCGGGTGAACGTCCGGGTGCGCGAGAAGCGCGCGAAGAAGTAGCACCGTGACCGCCGGGGTGGAGGTACCGACCGCACCCGTGCCGCGCCGCCAGGTGGTGGCGTGGTGCACCTGGGACTGGGGGAGCGCCGCGTTCAACGCGGTGATGACCACGTTCATCTTCACCGTGTACCTCACCGGCACGGTCGGGAAGGATCTGCCGGGGCCGATCAGCGCCACCAGCTGGTTGTCGTGGGCGATGGCCGCGGCCGGCCTGTTCGTGGCGGTGCTCGCGCCCGTGCTCGGCGGTCGGTCCGATGCGGCGGGACGGCGGAGATTCTCGCTCGCGGTGTGGAGCGCCGTGGTCACGGTGTGCACCGCCGGCTGCTTCTTCGTGCGCGACGAGAACCAGTACCTGTGGCTGGGCCTGCTTCTGCTGGCCGTGGGCACCGTCGCCTTCGAGCTGGCGAACGTGCCCTACTACGCGATGCTGCGGCAGGTTTCGACCCCCGAGACCATCGGACGCGTCTCCGGAATCGGCTGGGCCTGTGGGTATTTCGGCGGCATCGTGCTGTTGCTGCTCTGCAACTTCGGCTTCATCGCCGGTGATGGCCCGACGCGCGGCTTCCTCGACCTTTCCACCGAGGGCGGGCTGAACATCCGACTGGTGGCGGTGTTCGCGGCGGTCTGGTTCGGCGTGTGCGCACTGCCGGTCCTGTTCGTCGTCCCCGAACTCCCGCCCGACGGGACGGCGCACCGTCGGGGGATCGTGGGCGCGTACCGCGAGCTCTTCGCGACGATCGGATCGCTGTGGCGCGAGGACCGCAACGTGGTGTGGTTCCTGGTGTCGTCGGCGGTGTTCCGCGACGGTCTTGCGGCGACCTTCACCTTCGGCGCGGTGCTCGCGCACTCCGTCTACGGGATGAGCGCGTCGACGGTGCTGCTCTTCGGTGTGGCGGCGAACGTGGTGGCCGCGCTCGGCGCGGTGATCGCCGGGCGGTTCGACGACCGGATCGGCCCGAAGCCGGTGATCGTCGCGTGCCTCGTCGGCATGCTGGTCGCGGGGACGGTGCTGTTGTTCGTCCGCGGTGAGACGATGTTCTGGATCTTCGGCCTGATGCTCACTGTGTTCGTGGGCCCGGCGCAGTCCTCCGCCCGGTCGATGCTGGCGCGGATGACGGTGCCCGGGCGGGAGGGACAGATGTTCGGGCTCTACCAGACCACCGGGCGCGCCGCGTCCTTCCTCGGCCCGGCACTGTTCGGCCTGTTCGTGTGGGCCTTCGGCACCGACCGCGCCGGTATCGGCGGCATCATCGTGGTGCTGGCACTGGGGCTGCTGCTGCTCCTGCGTGTCCGTCCCACTCGCGATCGCGCGTTGGCCTGACCTCGTCTTTCCGCTCGCTCTCGGATTCTGTCCGATTAGGACACGACGGTCAGCGGTGGACGGCGTCGATCGCCTGTTGTTGCGTGAAGCCCAGCTCCATCGCAGCAGCGAGGTAGTCCCGGGCCAAGCGCTCCAGGGACTCCGTCGGCGGCGCGACGGTGGCCGTGGGCGGCGTGAGCACATGCGTCCCGCGTCCGCGCCGGGACTCCACCCAGCCCTGCGCCTCCAGGTCGCGGTACGCCCGCCCGACGGTGCCCACCGCCACGTCCAGATCCCGGGCCAGCTGCCGCAGCGGGGGCAGCCGGTCTCCCGGGTGGAGGCCGCCCGATGCGATGACCCCGGCGATCTGCCGACGGATCTGCTCGTACGGGGGCAACGGATCGTCCGCGCGCACCACGATGGCTGGGCCGGTCATGCCGCGCCTCGCCGACCCAGCGTGGGAAGCAAGAACGCAACGAGAGCCCATGTACCGAGAAGTGCGCCCGCCAGCACAGCCGCAGGGAAGCAGACCCGCCCGATCGCCCACCAGCCGGAATCGTCCGGCGCGGACGCGACACGGAAAGCCGCCTGGCTCAGAGAGAGTCCGAGGATCACGAGGAGGAGAGAGGTGATCATTGCGGTTGCTGCGACAGCTCGCGTGGAGATGCTCATCCGGAGAGCGCGATCAGCTCCGGGCTGGTCCAATGCACCCCATCTCTGTGCCCCCACGAGTGTCAAAGCGGCGATGACGACCGATGTCATCAGAGTCAGCACGAGCGGTCCTGAATAGAAGGCCCCTGCGAACGGGCTGTACGTGCTTCGACTTCCCTCGGCAGTGGTGTATTCGAAGGCTCTGAACTCGCCGGATCCGCTGTCGACAGAGGCTGTTCGACAGGCGATCACTCCGATCGTGACCGCGAGGACGGCGCCGGCGCCGGTCATCGTGGCAAGAAGTCGGGGTGCGCTGTCGTACGCGCGGCGGGTGCCCAGTGACGCGACTCGAGTGCCACTGTTCGATCTGACGGCGGTACCGATGATCACCGTGGTGGCCAGGACACCGAGCTGGAGGACCGTGAGGAACACCGGACCGGCGAGTAGCACGCCCCGCCCGAGTCGATCGGTGGCGAAGACCCAGGTCGTGGCGAGAATCGCGACTCCGAAGGAGATTGCCAGGGCACTCGCACTCCACCGTGAGGCGCGGCGTGATTCGTCGGTCGGCGGAAGTACACCTTGCGTTCGGGAGAGAGTGACGATGAGCCTGATGATCACAATGGTCGTGACGACCAGGAATGCGGGGACGGCGAGGATCAGTAGAGGAGCCACCTGATCAGCGCTCCTGCGTATCGGTGTGCCACAGCGTGCGACTGTCGGCGAGACTGGCGCCTGACCTGAACCGGGCGGCGTCAAAGGGTTTCGTGACCAGGCGGATCGACGAATCGGGGTTCTCGACGTGGATCTCGTCAACGGCTGAGCTCAGTACGCTACTCGCGGCGATTGACTTGGCGACTGCGGTCGCCGCATCCCGGGTCTGGTCCGGTGTGGCACCGGGAGAACACAAACGTAGAGACACCGTGAGTCGGCCTGCATTGTCCGTGACCGTGCCCAGACCGGTGCTGAAGCGCGGCCGGATCGTGGAGAGCTGGGCGGCAGAAGCCTGCACGGCTTCACCGAGGCCGTGCTCCGACGTGGCCGATCCCTCGCACGCCGGAAGTGATCCACTCGCGGTTGCGCTCTCGCCTGTCGTCACGGTCGTGTTGGTGCTGCATGCTGCGGTGGACGCCGGGACTGTGATGGCCGCCGCGACGGCGATGAGGGAGCGACGCATTTTGACTCCTTGTATCGGGTGTTTGATACAAGGAGTTGATCACGAACCGCTACAATGTGTCAACTGTTTAGAACAATGTGGCCGCGCGTCCAGGTCGTGGCCGGTGCCGAGTGGGGGACGGCCAGGCCCGCACGGCGCGCCGTGGGGGAGTCGGCGTTCAGGGAGGGGGAAGTGGCGTCTGGTGGGGGATTCGGCGTCGCGTGGGGGACGGCGGAGCCCACACGAGAAGCGCGGCGTCCGATGGGGGAATGAACGCAGGAGGCGCGGTTCGGCGCCGCGCGGGGGACGACGGTGGCGCGTGGGGGACGACGTGGCCCGCCGTCGCTGCAGCTGGGGCGGCGACGGTCGGCTGTGTGCCGGGGTCAGCGGGGAGTGGCGGGGGTTGTCGTCGACGGGGCGGGCTTCGCCGGCGCCGCGGGCGCGGCCGGTGCGGGCTTGGCGGGAGCGGGCGGGACATCGGTGCCGGGAGGGAGCACTGCGGCGATGGCCGGGAGTTCCACGGACAGGCGCAGATTGAGCACGGGGCCGTTCGGGGTGTTCGGCATCGCCTTGCGGACATCGTCCATGAGCGTTCCGAGCTGGATGCCCACGCCGGTGGCGCTGCCACCCGGGAACGCCGCGAGGATCGGCCGCATCAGGCTCACCAGCATCGGCGACGCGGTCTTGAGGCCCTGGATGGCGTCGGGGGTGAGGATGGCTTCGAGGGCGGCGGTGAGTCCGTAGCGCTCGTTGTTGATCTGGTCGAGCATCGCCATGACGCGCTTCGAGTCGCCGTTGTGCAGGGGCTTGAAGTCGAGCGTCGAGCGGAAGGTGGGGATCATCGCGCCGATGGCGGGATCCGCGGCCTTGATCGCCGCCACCGCGGTGGGGAAGGTCGACGCGGTCGAGAGCCGCTGGGTGTCCTGCATCGCCTGCGCCACGCTTCCCAGCGCTGTGAGCAGTGGCAGCATCGCCTTCGAGGATGCGTCGACGTTCATCAGGATCTGGCCCATCCGCGGCCGCAGCGCGTCGTTGTTGACATCGCCGATCGTCGCGATCATGTTCGAGACGGTGCTGTCCGTGATCTGCTTGGTCGGGGCCAGCTGGGCACCGTCGCGCAGGGCCCCGCCGCCGTCGTGCGGGGTGAGGATCACCTCGGAGACGCCGAACAGGTTGCCGGCGGAGAACGCCGCCTCGACGTTGTTGGTCAGGCTGCGGCCCTGCGGCCCGTCGAGCCGCAGGGTGACACCCTGCTGCGCGTTGCCGAGGGCGGTGACGGAGGTGACGGTGCCGACCTCGACACCCTGGATCCGGACCTTCGCGCCCTCGGTGATCCCGGCGGCCACCGTCGGCGTGCGCAGGGTGAAGGTGAATGCGTCATCCGGCCGGAGGGCTTGCACGCCCCACACCGCGACCGCGATGAGTGCGATGCACGCGGTGAAGGCGATTCCGCGTCGCCGCAGTTGGGCGGAGGACGGGGAGAAGCCCGGCACCGGATTGAGGTCCACGGGTAGACAAATTATCCGGTGTTGTCTGAAATCCCCGCTCCGCGACGTGCTTTTGTGCTGACTGTCACCGGGGTGTCGTCGGTGTGACGGCACACACTCCAGACGCCTGCGGCGAGGACGGCGACGGTGAACAGCACGTACGCGCTGCCGATGATCTGTTGCCACCACGCCCATGCCAACTCGCGGTCGGAGCGGCTCGGCAGCAGCCAGTGCGGTCCGACGTAGAACAACACGGCACCCAGGGCGACGGTTCGGCCCAACGCGGGCCCCCGCGCACCGTCGGCGATGGCGAGGACGCCGAGCAGCAGTGCCGGTGCCACCCAGACCCAATGATGCGACCAGCTCACCGGCGAGATCAGCAGCACCGCAGCGGCGTTGACCATCAGGGCGACGGGCAGCGCGCCGTCGGAGAGCAGGCGGTGCATCCACACGGCGGCCAGTGCCACGGCGACCAGCGACAGTGCCAGCCACAGGGCCGTCGAGATCCCCTTGTCGAACCCGAGGCGGAACACCAGGCCCTTGATCGACTGGTTGCCGGCGAAGTACGGCGGTCCGATCCGACTGGTCTCCTTGAGGGTGTGGAACCAGTACTGGCGCGACTCGTCGGGCATCACGGCCCACGCCAGCGCGACCGAGCCGGCGGCCCCGGCGATGCTGGTCGCGAGCGCGCGCCAGTCGCGGTGCAGCAGGAACAGGAGCAGGAAGCCGGCCGGCGTCAGCTTGATGGAGATCGCGATGCCGATCAGCAGTCCGCGCGGCCAGCGCGGGTTCCGGGTCAGCACGTCGGCGGCGATCGCGGCCATGAGCAGCGCGTTGACCTGGCCGAAGCCGAGCGTCTCGCGCACGGGTTCCAGGTACTCGGCGAGCGCCGTCCCGGCGAGCACGATCGCCAGCCGGGTGCCCCGGTCCATCGCGGGCCGCACGCGGGCGAGCACCAGCCACAGCGTGAGCCCGATGGCGCCCAGCGACAGCGCGAACATCACGGCCCCGGCGGCTCCCTCGGGGAGCATCGCGAGCGGGGCGAAGGCGATCGCGGCGAGCGGCGGGTAGGTGAACGGGAGCGCGATGTCACCGATGGGCGGCAGCTGCCCGTACAGGGCGCCGCCGTCGAGCCAGGTGCGCGCCCCCAGCCGGTAGACGAGGAGGTCGAGGAACCCGTGCCAGGTGTTCAGTGCCAATCCGAGCGCCGTCGCGATCGCCAGCAGGGCCGCAGCTGCGGCGACCCGGCGGCGCGGGGTGGATATCGCGGATGACAGACGATGCAGCGGGCTCGGCACCGAGCCAGGGTAGCCCGCGGATCAGTCGATCTGGCCGATGGGCTGGCGTTTCTCCGCCTGGAAGGCGTCCTCGGCGCGCCCGCGGGCCCAGTATCCCGAGATCGAGATGCGCTCGCGCGGCACTTCGAGCTCGCGCAGGACCTTGCGGATCGCCTTGATCGATTCGCGCTCGCCGTGCGCGAAGACGTGCGCGCTCGTCCGGTCGGTCGGCCAATCGGCGACGGCGACCTGCCGGGCGAGGAACTCGGTGTCGGCCACGTCGGGATTGACCGTCCAGCGCACGTCCACGCCCGCGGGCGCGCGCAGATCGACGCGGTCGCCGTCGGCCTCGATCTCGATGATCGTGGCGCCGCGGGCATCGTCCGGCAGGGCCTCCAGCGCCGCCGCGATCGCCGGCACGGCCGACAGGTCGCCGGTGAGCAGGTGCCAGGCGGCGTCGTGGTCGGGGGAGTAGGCGCCGCCCGGGCCCATCAGGCGCATCGTGTCGCCGGGCTGCGCGCGCTGTGCCCACGGCCCGGCCAGCCCCTCATCGCCGTGTACGACGAAGTCGATCGCGATGCGCCGTGCAGCGCGGTCGAAGGAGCGGACGGTGTACGTGCGGGTGGCGTCGCCGAATTGGATCTTGACGTAGGAGTCGGTGGCGGCCAGACCGGGCAGGTCCGGATCGCCGAAGGTCGCGAGGGCCTCGCCCTCGGCGTGGACGCGGACGAGGTGGCTCCCGACGGGCTCGGTGCGTACGATCGTGAGCTCGTGGACGGGGCGCTGGCGGCGGGCGGGTGCGGTGCGGTTATCGGTTTCAGCATGAGTCACGTCCTCCACCGTACGCCTCGATTCTTAGGGTGTCCTTATTCGGTGGAGCGTCGGCGGACGGACGGCGCGGACCGCGCCCTCGACCGGGCTCCACGCGACTACGATCGTTGACCATGACGGCACGTGCGGCGAATGGCAAGGATCTGCGCAAGACGGTCTCTCGAGCGTCGCAGTCGGCGTTCACCCCGGACGATCGCGATCCGGTTGCGATCATCCGGGAGCAGAACAGCAAGCGGATTCAGGAGCTGGTCCCGGTGCGGATCGCGCGCATGGTGCACTCGCCGTTCGCGTTCTTCCGCGGTGGCGCCGCACTCATGGCGCACGACCTCTCCGATCAGCCGAACACCGGGGTCACGGTGATGAGCTGCGGCGATGCGCACATCTCGAACTTCGGCCTGTTCGCCTCGCCGGAGCGTCGGCAGTTGTTCGATGTCAACGACTTCGACGAGGCGGGCAATGCTCCGTGGGAGTGGGACGTCAAACGCCTCGCGGCCAGCATCATGATCGCGGCGCGCGACAACGGGCAGACCGAGGCGCAGGGGAGCGACGCCGTCGTGGGCGCCGTCGGCGCCTACCGGACGACGCTCGCCCGGCTGACGGGGATGACCGCGCTCGACCGCTACTACGCGTCGGTCGACGTGGACGCGCTCACCGCCCAAGCGGCCGGCGACAAACCGCTGCAGGAACTGATCGAGCAGACGGCGAAGAAGGCCCGCAAGCGCACCTCGGCCCGGATGGTGGAGAAGATCACGGCGACCCGGGAGGACGGCGAGCTGCACATCGTCGCGGACCCGCCCACGCTGGTTCCCGCTCCGGCCAAGCTGATCGAGGGCTTCGACGGCGTTTTCGGCAGTTACCTCGACACCCTCCGGCCCGACGCCGCCGCACTGCTGGGCCAGTTCCGGGTGCTCGACTGGGCGCTGCGGGTGGTCGGCGTGGGTAGCGTCGGTACCCGCTGCTTCATCGTGCTCCTCGGCCGGGACACCCCGGGCGGCACCACTGAGACGCTCTTCCTCCAGGTCAAGGAAGCGACCCAGTCGGTCCTGCAGACCTACGGCAAGCTCGGACCCGCGGTGATGCCGCCCCGGGCACCGTCGAGCGGGGCGCAGGCCTGGCGCGCGATCGCCGGGCAGCAGCAGCTCCAGGCGCAGTCCGATTCCTTCCTCGGTTACACGCCGACGATCGGCGGATACGACTTCTACTGGCGCCAGTTCCGCGACATGAAGGGCTCGATCGCGCCGGAACTGCTCACCGTCCAGCAGTTCGCGCAGTACTGCCAGGGTTGCGCGGTCGTGCTCGCCCGGGCGCACGCCCAGTCTCCGGGCGGCGAGGCGGCATCTGCGTACCTCGGCAAGTCCACGGAGTTCGACGAGGCCATCGCGCAGTTCGCGGGAGCCTATGCCGATCAGAATGAGAAGGACTACGCCGCAGTGCAGGCCGCGGTCAAGGCGGGTGTGCTGCCCTGCGCCGAGGACGGCGTCTGACCCTCTTAGCGCGACCTTGACGGCGCCGGACCTTCCGCCCGCGCCGCGGCCCGCGTAGACCGGTAGGCGTGACTCTGATGGAGGTTCTGCCCTCACTCGCCCGCGCCGGCGTCGCCCGGTCCTTCGACCCCACGATCTGGCCCGACGGCACCGCCATGGACGGCGACGAGGTGCTCATAGCCGGCACCCCGGCGTCGCTGCTGGCGGACGGCGGACCGTCGGGCCACCCCGTGGTGGTCGTGCGGATCGCGCGGCTGGTGCGCTCGGGCCCCGTCGTCCTGTGCGAGGTCGACGGTGCGGTGCCCGCGCACGCCGAGCTCGCCGACGTCGCGTGGCCCGGCGCCCGGCTCGCCGGGGCGCGGATGCGGCAACTGCTGGTCCGCGGGGCCGACGGTGCGCGGCTCGCCGCCCGCGTCGAGGTGCCGGTAGAGGTGCCGGTCGATGCGCTGATCGCGCTCGCACTGCGGATACCGCCGCGAGTCGCGACGCCAGGTCTGCGCGCAGGGTGCGCGGAATGCGATGAGGGTACGGGCCAGTCGCGTTGGACCCAGGGGAAGTTCGACGATCCGAGGAGCAACGATGACCGCCACTACCGCGACACCGGAGTACGCGCAGGCATGGAACGCCTGGCATGAGCACCGCGAGCGCGAGCTCGCGGCGCCGACCGGCTGGCTCTCCATCACGCGGCTCGAACGGCTCGGCCGCGAGCCCGAGCGGTTCGAGGGGATCCCGGGCCGCTGGCACCACGACGGCGTCGCCGCGTACGTGACCGCGGAGCCCGGCGACGACCTCGCGGTCCAGGGCACGCGCCGGTTCGAAACGGGCCCCGTCGCCGCCGGTGAGCTGGTGCGCGCCGGCGATGTCGAGATCGAGGTGGTGCACCGCGGCGACGGGTATCTGATCCGCGTGCGCGACCCGAGCGCCGCGACCGTGCAGGGCTTTCGCGGGGTGCCGGCGTTCGAACCGGACCCCGCGTGGGTGCTGACCGGTCGGTTCGAGCCCTACGCCGCACCGCGGTCGATCACCGTCGGGGCGGTCGCGGAGGGGCTCGAGCACGTCTACCTGGCCCCGGGCGAGGTGGTGCTCGAGCACGGGGGCGTCGAGCACCGCCTGATCGCCTTCAACGGCAAGGCCGGCGGGCTGCAGGTGCTGTTCACCGACGAGACCTCGGGGGTGTCGACCTATGCCGCGAACCGCAGCGTGTCGATCCCGCTGGACGCGGGCGAGGTCCTCCGGGGCGGGCCGGTGACCGTCGACCTGAACCGCGCGGTGAACCTGCCGTGCGCGTTCATCGACTTCGCCACCTGCCCCCTGCCGCCGGCGGGCAACCGACTTCCCTTCGCGGTGACGGCGGGGGAGAAGATCCCGTACGAGCGGCACTGACCGCCCGGTCCGACTGTTCGATTACGCTCGGTGTGTGGACAATTTCCGCGATGTTGCAGGACCGCACGGATACGCGGCCGAGGGTGGACGCATGCGGCGAGGGGTGCTGTACCGCTCCAATGCCCTCGACGCCGCGTCGATCGACGCTGGGAGGCTCGCGGCGGCGGGCCTGACGGGAGTGTTCGACCTGCGGATGACGGTCGAGGTCACGCCGAAACCCGACGTGGTGCCCGACGGTGCGCGGTACGTCCGGTTCAACGTGATCGGCGACGAGGTCGAGCTCGGTGCCCTGGACCCCAAGTCGCTCAAGGATGCCGACGGTGCCCGGGGCATGCTGACCGATGTCTACCGGATGTTCGTCACCGAGGCCAACGCCCGGGTCCAGTTCGCCGGTCTGGTGCGAGCGATCTCCGACGATCCCGGCGCGCAGGTCTTCCACTGCACCGCGGGCAAGGACCGGACGGGTTGGGCCGCGGCGATCGTGCAGCGACTGATCGGGATGTCCGCGGACGACGTGATGGCCGACTACCTCCTCACGAACCACTACTCCGCGGCGACCATCGACAAGATCGCGAACGCGGCGGCGGCCGAACGCGGCCCGGAGATCGGCGCGGCCGCGCGGGTACTCGCCGGCGTGTTCCCCGAGGCGCTCGAGGCCGCCTTCGCCGAGGCGGCGACGCAGTACGGCGGGTTCGACGGATACGTGCGCGACGGCCTGGGCCTGGACGACGGTGTCGTCGGGCGGCTGCGCGCGAAGCTGGTGGCCTAGCCCGTCTTCGTGCCCCGCGTGGAGAAGCGGCCGTCGTCCTGCTTGAACCCGACGGAGTCGATGGAGCACTCGAGGCCGCCGTCGCGCAGCGATGTGCAGGAAGCGCTGTGCACGGACAGCCGCGCCCCCTCGGGCAGGGTGCGGGGGCGGTCCTGCGAGGTCATCCGCTCCAGATAGCGCCAGCCGCGCGCGGTGATCTCGATCGCCTCGGGCCGTACGCTGCGTCCCTTGACGGTGATCCTCGTGCCCGCGGGGGCCGACACGCCGCACCGGACGGTCGTGGGATCGGCGGAGACGGTGCACATGCGCTTGCTGCCGTCGTAGCGGTAGGCGAAGGCGTAGTCGCCGCCGTCGGTGCGGTACCGGTCCGCATCGATGGCGGGTTCCGCGAGAGCGGGCGTCGCGACGGCGACGGACGCCACGACCGCCGCCAGCACGAGTAGTCCACGCCTCATGCGGTCGACTGTAGCGCGGATTCACGGGCCGTCGGGGGTGCAGTGCTGGCGATTTCTTGTCCGAGTGACGCATAGGGTACTCTCTGACAGCACGCATGAGCGGGCCACGGGCTGTGGCGCAGCTTGGTAGCGCACTTGACTGGGGGTCAAGTGGTCGCAGGTTCAAATCCTGTCAGCCCGACCGAGAAGTCCCGAGACACACGGTGTCTCGGGACTCTTCTATTTCCGCGGTCGATGGAATCGGTCGGCGATCCGGATGGTTGCTCCGGACATGGGCGATGACGCGCACAAGCACGCACACTGGGTCTACGCGCATCCGCGGGCGGAGTCGCTGAATGCGGCACTGCGGGACGCGGGCGTCGAACGGCTGCGGCGGGACGGCTGGTCCGTCGACGTCGCGGACCTCTACGCCGAGCGCTTCGATCCGGTCCTCGTCGAGGAGGGCGGTGCCGACGTGCGGGACGCTCAGCGGCGACTCGTCGCCGCTGACCTCGTGGTGCTGCAGTTCCCGCTGTGGTGGTACGGCCCGCCCGCGATGCTCAAGGGCTGGATCGATCGGGTCTTCGAGCGCGGTTTCGCCTACGACGTGCCCGATCCCGCCACGGGGCGCAACCGCAAGTACGGCGACGGCGGCCTCGCCGGGCGCCGCGCTCTGGCCGTCGTCACCGCGGGCGACAGGCCCGGCTCCATCTCGCCGCGCGGGATCAGTGGCGACGTCGAGGACGTCTTCTGGCCACTTCTGCACGGCACGTTCTGGTACACGGGGATGCAGACGCTCGTGCCGCACCTCGTCACCGACGTGCACGGCGTCGATGCCGACGGTGTCCGGCGGCTCGGCGAGGAACTGGCGGAACGGCTCGGCACCGTCGGGGCCGAGGAACCGATCCCGTACCTGCCGATGACCGACGAGTACTACGACCACTCGATCGCGCTGCACCCTCACGTCTCGCCGGGGTTGACCGGTGGCGCCGCTCATCGACTGCGGCAGGCCTGACCGAGCCACCGGCGCGCGGCGATCCGGATGGTGTGTCCCGACATGGGCGACGACGCGCTCGAGCACACACGAGCGCCGGGCCGCACGACCCGGCACAATGACGGCATGAGTCTTTCCGACAAGGTCACCGAGATGGGCGCGTGGGGGCTGGAGAACGGGCACCGAGCCCTGCTCGCCGTCACCGGCGGGCGGTTCCCGAAGCGCGTGCTGGGCATGCAGACGCTGGAGCTGCACACGATCGGCCGCTCGTCCGGCCGGCGTCGCTCGACGATGCTCACGGCACCGCTGTTCTCGGCCGACCGGGTCGTCGTCGTGGCCTCCAAGGGCGGGCACTCCGATAACCCGGATTGGTTCAAGAACCTGGCTGCGAACCCGGACGTCGAGATCACCGTCGACGAGGTGACCACGCCGTGGACGGCGAAGGCGGCCACCACGGAGGAGAAGGCGGACCTGTGGCCGCAGATCGTCAAGTCCTACCGCGGCTACGACGGCTATCAGAAGCGCACCGATCGCGACATCCCTGTCGTGATCTGCACCCCGCGCTGAGGTGACCGCTGCCCGGCGACCGGTGCCGAACGGGCGATATTGATCATCGCGAAGCGGGGTGCTACCGTCCGTATATGACTGATCTGAATGCTCGCTTCAAGATCGCGACGATCGCCGGTACGGTGGGCCTCGCGCTCACGGTGAGCGCGACGGCCGGCACGCTGCTCGCTCCTGCGGCCTCGGCGGCGCCGGGCTGTGCGGTGAGCACCGCGCAGCTCGTCACCGTGCCCTCCCGCGCGGCGACGGAGCCGATCGTTCAGCTGCCCAAGCCCGCCGGGTGGGAGCGCTTCGACACCGCCGGCCGCGACATTAGGCTCGCGCTGGTCAACCGTTCGCTCATCGCGGATGAGTTCGCGCCCGTTGCCGTCGTCACCGTCGACAAGAGCGACAGCGCGAACGCGAAGGCGGCGGTCGACCGGGCGGTCGGGGCGATCCGCTCCTCCTTCGGGACGAAGTCGGTGCGCACCGGCACGGTGTGCGGTTTCCCCAGCGCCACCGTCGATTACGACTTCACCAGCAGTGCGGAGCCGAAGCCGCACCCTGCGACCCTCGTCGCGGTCGGCGTCCCGTCCAGTGCGGGCGTGCACACCGTGACCCTGACGCTGATGACCTCGCGCGGCGACGCACCCGCGTACCGTGCCGCCCGGAACACTATGGTGTCCGGCCTGCAGATCCAGGCGCGCTGATCAGGCGCCGAACGCCGGGTCCCGGCCGATGAAGGCCATGAGGGCGGTCGCCTCGTCAGTGCCGTCCGGCACCGGGATCGGAGCACCGAACTGACCCGACTGCTGCAGCATCGGGCCCATCGACTCCAAACCGCCGTGCAGGGTCTTCGCGAACGCCGGGTCCAGGTCGGGGGTGATCCCGTTGGAGCGGGCCAGATCCCACGTGTGCATGAACACGTCCGCGGTGTAGAACTGGTCAATCAGCCCGTCGAGCGGCCGGTCGCCGAACATCTGTGTGGTCACGATCCGCGAGGCGTCCGGTGCGTCGAGCAGGGCCTGCACCGCCTCCGTGAGCTGTCCGAAGGCCGCGGCGGGCACCGCCGCGTCGGACGGCGCACCCGGCAGCTCCACGCCGGTCATCGCGAGGAAGCCGGGAAGCCACTCGACGAGGTGGCCCACGACCTCCCCTGCCTTCCACTCGGGGACGGGTGTCTGAGCGTCCCAGTCGGTGATCGCGTCGGCGACGCCGGCGAAGGTCGCGGCGACGGCGCGGTGCCGCTCGGCGGGGGACAGGGTGCTGAGTTCGGTCATGGCGTCACTGTCGCACGCTCCACCGACACGCGCGTGGCCTAGCGTGAGATCCGTGACCGAACACCTGAGCATTCCCACCGCCGCGGGCTCCTTCGACGCCATCGCCGCCGGTCCGGAGGACGGCCGCCCCGTGCTCCTCCTGCACGGATTCCCCGAGGCGTCGATCGAATGGCGCTTTTCGGTCGCGGCGCTGGGGGAGCGCGGATTCCGTGCCGTCGCACCCGACCAGCGCGGCTACTCGCCGGACGTGCGGCCCGAGCGCCCCGCGGAGTACGGCATCACCTCGCTCATCGCCGACGTGATCGCGATCGCCGATGCTCTGGCCTGGGAGCGGTTCGACCTGGTGGGCCACGACTGGGGCGGCGCCGTCGCCTGGTGGACCGCGGCCGAACATCCGGACCGGTTGCGCTCTCTCACCGTTGTCTCCACGCCGCACCCGGCGGCCCTGGCTGCGGCCATGCGGACCGACGAGGACCAGGCGAACCGTTCGCGGTACATGACCGAGTGGCGCAACACGCCCGCAACCGAGAAGGCCATGCTCGCCGACGACGCCCGGGCGCTGCGGCAGGTGTTCGGGCGGGACGTGCCCCGCGACGCCGTCGACGAGTACGTGCAGCGCCTGCAGGAACCGGGCGCGATGACGGCGGCACTGAACTGGTACCGAGCCGGGCGCCCGCCCGCGGCGATCGGCCCCGTCGAGACCCCCGCGCTCTACGTCTGGTCCACCGAGGACGCCGCGTTCGGCGATGTCGCGGCCTTCGGGACGCGCGAGCATTGCACCGGGCCGTACCGGTTCGAAATGCTCGAGGACGTCTCGCACTGGGCGCCTGAGCAGGCGCCCGAGGCGATCACGACGCTGATCCTCGAGCACCTCGACGCGACCTGACCCCGGGCGGGCCCGGATCGAGCAGTTCCGCGAGGTGCGAGCCCGGCCCCGACAGCCCGAGCTGCGTGACCTGCATGGCGCAGGAGAAGCCGTCGGTGACGACGACGGCACCGTCGGGCGCGGCGCGCAGGGCCGGCGCGAGGGCCTGCTCCGCCACCTGCATGCTGACCGCGAAGTGCTCGCGTTCGAACCCGAAGTTGCCCGCGACGCCGCAGCATCCGGTCGCGTCGCGCGGCGTCGTGCCGGCGGCGGCGAGCACCCGGTGGTGGGCACCGGCGCCGAAGACGGCGTACTCGTGGCAGTGCGTCTGCAGCACCACCTCGTCCGGCAGCGGCGCGGCGGGCACGGGGCGCCATCCGGTAGCGAGCATCGCGTCGGTGTAGGAGGCGACGGTGTGCACGCGCGCGGCGACGCGGCGGGCGCGGTCGGTGGGAACGAGCTCCGGCAGGTCCTTGCGCAGCGCGGCAGCGCAACTCGGCTCCACGACGACGATCGGGTCGTCGGTGCCGTCGTCGAGCGCGTCCGCCGCGCGGGCGAGGAGCGTGCGCGCGGTGTCCAGCTGGCCGGTGGAGATCCAGGTCAGGCCGCAGCAGGCGGCGGCCGTGCAGTCCACACGCCGGCCCGCGTCCACGAGGACCCGCGCAGTCGCGCCGGCGGCCCCGGGGCGCAGGCCCCGCGTGAAGGTGTCGGCGAACAGGACCACGCGCGGACCGTCGGGCGGCACGGGCCGCGCGGCGAGCGCCGCACGCACCGCGCGCCGCCACTCCCGGCGGGAGGCGAACCGCGGCAACCGCCGGTCCGGGGCGACGCCGCCGAGCCTGCGCGCGACCCGGGCGAAGGGCGTGCGCAGCGCCGCGTTGACCACGGGCGCGGCGAATCCGGTCAGCTTCAGCCACAACGGAAGCCGACCCATCGAGTAGTGCGAGAGCGGCCGCAGTCGCCCCGCGTAGTAGTGGGAGAGGAACTCCGCCTTGTAGGTCGCCATGTCGACGCCGGTCGGGCAGTCGGTCGAGCACGCCTTGCAGGACAGGCACAGGTCCAGGGCTTCGCGCGCCTCCTCCGACCGCCAGCCCCGATCGACCGACGGTGCGCCGCGCACCATCTCCTGCAACACCCGCGCGCGCCCGCGGGTGGAGTCGGTCTCGTCGCCGGTGACGCGGTAGCTCGGGCACATCACCCCGCCCGCGTCCGAGCGGCACTTGCCGACGCCGATGCACCGCTGCAGGCTCGCCGCCCACGGGTCGGACAGCGCGAAGCGGGTGGGCCAACCGCGGTCCGGCACGCCCGCCAGCGCGAGGTCCGCGTCGATCGGCGCCGGATCGGTGATCGACGACGGGTTGAGCAGGCCCGTGGGGTCGAAGATCCGACGGAAGGCGGTGAACGCGGCGAGCATCGCCGGCGAGTACATCACCGGCAGGAACTCGGACCGGGCGCGGCCGTCGCCGTGCTCGCCGGACAGCGAACCACCGTGCCGCACCACGAGTTCCGCGGCGGCGGCGGTGAACCGGCGGAACACCGCCCGTCCCTCGTCCGAGCGCAGGTCGTAGGTGATCCGGATGTGCATGCAGCCCGCGCCGAAGTGCCCGTACATCACGCCGTCGAGGCCGTGCTCGGCGAGCAGATCGCGGAAGTCGGCGAGGTAGTCGGCGAGCCGCTCGGGGGCCACCGCGGAGTCCTCCCATCCCGGCCACGACTCCTGCCCCGACGCCAGGCGCGAGGACAGCCCGGCGCCCTCCTCCCGGACCCGCCAGAGCGACGCCCGCTCGGCCGGGTCGGGCACCGTGCGGCCGTCCACCAGCCGCCCTGCTGCGCGCAGCTCGGCGAGGAGTTCCTGCGCCCGCGCGGCGACGGTGCCCGAGTCGTCGCCGTCGAGATCCACGTAGAGCCAGGCGGCGCCCTCGGGCAGCGCGGCGACCGAATCGGCCCCACGGCGGGTGCGCATCGTCGTGACGATGGCGTCGTCGACGCCCTCCACCGCCGCGGGGGAGAAGGCGAGGATCGTCTCGATGTCGCGCGCCGCCTCCACGACGTCCCGGTAGCCCAGGCAGACCAGCAGCGCGCTCGCCGGGCGCGGTACGAGGCGGACCCTGGCGCGGACGACGACCACACAGGTGCCCTCCGAGCCGACCAGCGCGCGGGCGACGTCGAATCCGCGCTCCGGCAGCAGATGATCGAGGTGGTACCCGGACACCTGGCGGGGGATCGTGCTCAGCTCCAGCCGGAATCGCGCGAGGTTCTCGGCGGCGAGGGCCCTGAGCCGCTCGTTCAGCGCCTCGGCGCGCGTCGCGGCGTGCCCGTCGGACGGGTCGGTCGCGCGCAGCCCGCCGGGGCCCGCGGTGAGCCGCGCACCGTCGGCGGTGACCAGGTCGAGCTCGAGCACGTGATCGGACATCCGCCCGTACCGCACCGAGTGGTTGCCGCAGGCGTCGTTGCCGGCCGCGCCACCCACCGTCGCCCGGGTCCGCGACGAGGGGTCCGGCGCGAAGGTTCTCCGGCCGCCCGTCCGCTCCTCGACGGTGCGGGTCAGGACGGAGAGGACGACGCCGGGGTCGACGTCGGCGACGCCGCCGGCCTCGTCGATCGTGTGGATCCGGTTCATGTGCCGGGAGAAGTCGAGCACGAGTCCGGCGCCGATCGCGTTACCCGCCATCGACGTTCCGCCGCCCCGCCCGATGACGGGGACCCGGAGCTCCGCGCACGCGCGGACCGCCGCGACCACATCGTCGACGGTGCGCGGGAACGCCACCGCGACGGGTTCGACCCGGTAGTTGGACGCGTCGTACGCGTACTGCGCGCGGCGCAGCGCAGAGGTCTCGACGGCGATTCCGGCGGCGGCGAGACGACGTGCGAGCTCGGCCCCGGCGGGGTCGTTGGCGGTGGATCGTGTCTCGGCCATACCCGGGACGGTATCGCTACCCGGTCACGATCCGCGGGGAGTGCGTCACGGGGCAGCTCAGGCTGGCGGCGATGTAGCACTGCTCGCCCGCCTCGTGGTGCAGCGCGAGCGCCAGGTCCGCATCGGCGCCGGGCGCCAGCACCACCCGCGGAGCGAGCCGGATCTCGGTGAACCGGCCTCCGGCACCGGAGGTTTCGACCATCGTGCCGACCGCGGTGTCGGTGTATTCGACGATCGTGACGCCGCGCAGCGCGCACAGTGCGAGGTAGGAGAGCATGTGACAGTTCGCGGCCGCCGCCACGAGCAGCTGCTCCGGGTTCCACAGCGCGGGATCGCCGAGGAAGTGCGGGTCGGCGGACGCGGCGATCGACGTCGTCGCCGCGGAGCTGAGCAGGTGCTCGCGCGGATAGGTGCGGTAGTCGGCGGTCCCGCCCGGCGCCGACCACTCGACCTCGACCGGATAAGTGTGCGTGTTCACGCCGCAATCCTCCGCCCATGTGTGTGTAATGGGGTCATGTTGCACAAGCGAAGGAAATCCACCACTGTCCGGGTCGTGTCCGCACTGGCCGCCGTGAGTCTCGTGGCCGCCGGGTGCGGCACCTCCGGCGACGATGCCGCGTCGACGAGCGCCGCGAGCGGTGCGAACACGTCGAAGGCGGCACCGAGCAGCGCCCGCCAGGCCCCCGCGGGCACGGCCGACGACGCCGGCGCCACCGAGAAGGCCAAGGCGCTCGCAGACGCCGTGACCCTCGACGGTGCGGTCAAGCACCTCGAGGCCTTCCAGGACATCGCGAACCGCAACGGCGGTAACCGCGCGTTGGGGACGCCCGGCTACGAGCAGAGCGTCGAGTACGCGGAGAAGGTGCTCCGGGACGCGGGCTACAACCCGGTCCGGCAGGAGTTCACCCAGGCCAGCTGGAGCGCCACCAAGGTCGAGGTCCAGTCCGCGGGGGCGCCGGTGAAGGCGGCGGCCCTGCAGTACTCGGGCGCCACCGACGGCACCCTCACCGCCAAGGCCGTCGTCACCGGCAACCTCGGCTGCACCGCGGAGGACCTGCAGAAGGTCACGCCCGGGTCCATCGCCGTGGTGCAGCGCGGGAAGTGCCAGTTCGGTGAGAAGTACAAGGCCGCCGCGGCGACGGGGGCGAAAGCCCTCATCATCACCAACAACGCCGACGGCGACTGGAAGGGCGGCACGCTCGGCCTCGACGACGGTGCCTCCATCCCCGTCGTGGGGGTCGCGCAGAACGCGGCGATCGTCGACGGGCAGGAGCTCGTCCTGACCGTCGACGCGAAGACCGAGAAGGCCAAGACCTGGAACGTCCTCGCGGAGACCGCGAAGGGCGACGCCGGCAACGTCCAGATGGTCGGTGCGCACCTCGACGGTGTCCCCGAGGGCCCCGGCATCAACGACAACGGCTCGGGCTCGGCAGCCGTGCTGGAGACCGCCGTCAAGCTCGGCGTGAACGCCGACGTCAAGAACAAGGTCCGGTTCGCCCTGTGGGGCGCCGAGGAGGAGGGCCTCGTCGGTTCCGAGCACTACGTGACCTCCCTGAGCCCGGACGAGGCGTCGAAGATCAAGCGCTACCTCAACTTCGACATGCTCGGCTCGCCCAACGGCGGCTACTTCACCTTCGACGGTGACGGTTCCTCCAAGCTCGAGGGCGGCGCGGGCCCGGCCGGCTCCGGCGTCATCGAACAGGTCTTCCGGAACTACTTCGCGTGGCGGAACGTCCACGTCGAGGCCTCGGCCTTCGACGGCCGCTCGGACTACGGGCCCTTCAAGGAGGTGGGCATCGCGTCCGGCGGCATGGACACCGGCGCCGACGGCAAGAAGACCGAGGACCAGCAGCGGCAGTGGGGCGGCACCGTCGGGGACATCTACGACCCGAACTACCACAGCGCCCGCGACACCCTGGAGAACGTGAACCGCGACATGTACCGCGTGTCCATCGGATCGGTGGCGTTCTCCACGGCGTACTTCGCGGCGCTCTGAACCGGACGGACCGGCACCGGTAGTCTCGACTGCGCAAGCGGTCGAGCGTCGAGTGCGGAGGTCACGTGGGCAGGTTCAGCAGCAAGGTGTGGAAGGTGCTCGGCGCGCAGAGTACGCGGAACCAGTCCCGGTCCGTCGCGCTGATCGAGCGGTCCGCGGACTTCGACGAGTGGGCGCAGGGCCTCTCCGACGAGGAGTTCCCGGACGCCGCCCTGGCGTTGGACGTCTACGACGAGAAGTCCGAGGACCGCGCGAAGTTCATCGCGATCGCGCGCGAGGGCGCCGACCGGGCCCTGGGCCTGCGTCCCTTCGACGTCCAGCTGCAGGGTGCCGACCGGCTTCTCGAGGGCGACGTGATCGAGATGGCGACCGGCGAGGGCAAGACCCTCGCCGGCGCCGTCGCGGCGGCCGGCATGGCGCTCGCCGGTCGTAGCGTCCACGTCATCTCCCCGAACGACTACCTCGCTCGGCGCGACGCGGAGTGGATGAAGCCGTTCTTCGACCTGCTCGACGTCACGGTCGGTTATGTCGCGGAATCCTCCACCCGGGCCGAGCGCCGCGAGGCCTACTCCCGGGACGTCGTCTACGGCTCGGTCAACGAGATCGGCTTCGACGTGTTGCGCGATCAGCTCGCGACCCGCGCCGAGGATCTGCTCTCGCCGAAGCCGGACGTGGCCATCGTCGACGAGGCGGATTCCGTGCTCGTGGACGAGGCCCTCATCCCGCTGGTCCTCGCGGGTTCGGTGAAGGGCGACGTGCCGCAGGCGGCGATCATGGAGGTCGTGGCCCGGCTGCGCCAGGGCAAGCACTACGAGATCGACTCGGACGGCAAGTCGGCCTTCCTCACCGAGGAGGGCGCGCAGTTGGTCGAGACGGAGCTCGGGGGCATCGATCTGTACTCCGACGCGCATGTGGCGTCGACCCTCCCGCAGGTGAACATCGCGCTGCACGCCTATTCGCTCGTCGAGCGGGACGTGCACTACATCGTGCGCGACGGTCAGGTGAAGCTGATCAACTCCTCGCGCGGTCGCGTCGCCGAGCTGCAGCGCTGGCCCGACGGTCTGCAGGCCGCGGTGGAGGCGAAGGAGGGGCTCTCGCAGACCGACTCCGGCGAGGTGATCGACACGATCACGGTGCAGGCGCTGCTGCAGCGCTACGCGCTGGTGTGCGGCATGACCGGCACGGCGATCGCCGCGGGCGAGCAGCTGCGCCAGTTCTACGATCTGGGCGTCTCGCAGATCCCGCCGAACACGCCGACGGTGCGCGTCGATCAGCCGATGCGCGTCTTCGACAACAAGGGCAACAAGGTCGCCGCGATCGTCGAATACGTGCGTGAGGTGCACGAGACCGGGCAGCCGGTGCTCATCGGCACGCACGACGTGGCGGAGTCCGAGGAGCTCGCGCACATGCTCAAGATCTCGGGCGTGGTCGCGACGGTCCTCAATGCCAAGAACGACGCCGACGAGGCCCGGATCATCGCCGACGCCGGCACCAAGGGCGCCGTGACCGTCTCCACCCAGATGGCGGGCCGCGGCACCGACATCAAGCTCGGCGGCCACGACGCGGGCGACGAGAGCCCCGAACACGACGAGGTCGCGGAGCTCGGCGGCCTCGCCGTCGTCGGCACCGGCCTGCACGACACCGAGCGCCTGGACCAGCAGCTGCGCGGCCGCGCCGGCCGGCAGGGCGATCCGGGCACCTCGGTCATCTTCGCCTCGGTCGAGGATCCGATCGTCGAGCGACATCTGCCGCTGAAGCGTTCCCCCGGTGGCGCCGACCCGGACACCGGGGAGTTCCCCCGCGGCAAGGCGGCCGACATGCTCGACTCGGCGCAGCGCGTCGCGGAGGGCGGGATGCTCGAGACGCACGCCAACACGTGGCGCTACAACCAGCTGGTCAACCAGCAGCGCGACCTGGTGATGGCCCGTCGCCACACCCTGCTGACCACCGACCGGCCGCTGGTCGATTTCGCGGAGCTCGAGCCGGAGCGACTCGGGGAGCTGCGCGAGGCGGGCGTGTCCGACGAGGTGCTCGAGCAGGCTGCGCGCGAGGCCTTCCTGTTCCATCTCGACCGCACGTGGGCCGAGCATCTGGCCTTCGTCTCCGAGGTGCAGACCACGATCCACCTGCGCGCGCTGGGTCGGCAGTCGCCGCTCGACGAGTTCCATCGGCTCGTGATCGAGGAGTTCCGCAAGCTGCCCGACGATGCCCTGGGCCGCGCCCGGGAAACCCTGCGGGAGGCCGACATCACCGCGGACGGCATCGACCTCGTCGGCGCCGATCTCGATCGGAACACCCTCACCTGGACCTACATGGTCCACGACAACCCGTTCGCCACGAAGGGCATGGCGAACATGTTCGGGATGATCTGAGCCACACGTGAACACGTCCGGGAGCACCGAACCCGGGGGCGAGGGCGCACCGTCGGACCGCGGGAGCGCGAGCAGCCCCGTCAACGTCCCGAACGCGCTCAGCGTGCTGCGCCTGCTGGGCGTGCCGCTGTTCCTGTGGCTGCTCCTGGTGCAGCACAGCGATGCGTGGGCGCTGGTGGTGCTCATGGTCTCGGGCTTCACCGACTGGCTCGACGGCAAGCTGGCGCGGCTGCTCAACCAGCAGACGCGGCTCGGTGAGCTGCTCGACCCCGCCGCCGACCGGCTGTACATGATCGCGATTCCCATCGCCTTCGGTGTGCGGGAGATCCTGCCCTGGTGGGTGATCGGGCTCGTCATCGGCCGCGAGGTGATCCTGGCCGGAACCGTCCCGCTGCTGCGCAGCCGGGGGCTGACCGCGCTGCCGACGCTCTACCTCGGTAAGGCCGCGACCATGGCGCTGATGTACGCGCTGCCGATGCTGCTCGCCGGCACCTTCGACAACGCGCTCGGTGCCGTCATGCACCCGCTCGGGTGGGCGTTCCTGCTCTGGGGCCTGGGCATGTACTGGTGGACCCTGGTGCTCTACTGGTGCCAGACGGTCCTCGTGGTACGCCGGTTGCCCCGCGTCCGCTAGCCGGGGGCGTGTTGCTCGATCCGTATGGCGCGCACTAAGTTGTAAGCGCTGCGCAACCCGCGCCGCCCTCGCGAAAGGATTCTCACGTTGAGCGCCAGCTTTCCCGGAGAACTGCTGTACACCCCCGATCACGAGTGGCTGTTGAAGAAGAGCGACACCGTGGTGCGGATCGGGATCACCGACTTCGCGCAGGACCAGCTGGGTGACGTGGTGTTCGTGCAGCTGCCGGAGGACGATGCCGAGGTCGCCTCGGGCGACTCGTTCGCCGAGGTGGAGTCGACCAAGAGCGTCTCCGACATCTACGCACCGCTGGCCGGCACCGTCGTCGCCATCAACGGCGAGCTGGACTCCAGCCCCGACCTGATCAACTCGGATCCGTACGGCGAGGGCTGGATCGCCGAGATCGAGGCCCCGTCCCCTGAGGACCTGGAGACCGCGCTCGGCGAGCTGCTCGACGCGGACGCCTACAAGGCGCTCACGAGCGAGGCCTGACACACCCGCGGGACGGTTGTCCCGCGATCGACGTTTTTCCTTAGAACGGCTTTAGAGCCGTTGAATCCGGCCGCCCTCGAGCCGGCGGGCGCGGTACCGTGGACGACAGGTCCACCCGGTTCCGTGAACGACAAGACCTGTGCAGTAATCACTGACGAAGGAGCGATGTGAGCGAGAACGACCAGGGCAACGACTCGGCCCCCGTTGAGACCACTTCGGTGTTCCGCGCCGACATCATCCGCGAGATGGACGCCTCCGGCGGCCCCGAGAACGATGCGCCCGTCTCGGGCCTCGAGAACCTCCCGGCCGGCGCGGCACTGCTCGTGGTCAAGCGCGGCCCGAACGCGGGTTCCCGCTTCCTGCTGGACCAGGAGACCACCTCGGCCGGCCGCCACCCCGACAGCGACATCTTCCTGGACGACGTGACCGTGTCGCGCCGCCACGCGGAGTTCCGTTCCGTCGAGGGCGGCTTCACCGTCGTCGACGTGGGCAGCCTCAACGGCACCTACGTCAACCGCGAGCCGGTGGACGCCTCGCCCCTGGCGAATGGTGACGAGGTCCAGATCGGCAAGTTCCGGCTGGTGTTCTTCGTCCCGGCGGCCGGCTGAACTCTGTGACGGCACCACGTCAGGAATCCGCCCCGAGCGCGATGTCGATCGGGGCGGTCCTCGAACGTCTTCGTGACGAGTTTCCGGACGTGACCATCTCCAAGATCCGATTCCTCGAGTCGGAGGGGTTGGTCACGCCGGACCGGTCCCCGTCGGGGTACCGGCGGTTCTCACCGAAGGACTGCGAGCGGCTCAAGTACGTGCTCACCGCGCAGCGCGATTACTACCTGCCGCTGAAGATCATCAAGGAGCAGCTGGACGCGCACGATCGGGGCGAGGCCGTCGAGGGCCCCGCCCCGCGTGCGCCCCGGGTGCTCGCGGCGGTGTCCTCGAAGACGGCGCCCGCCACCGACTTCTCCGCGCGCCGGCAGACCAGGATCAGCCGCGCCGACCTGCTCGCGCGGTCCGGCGCCGACGAGGCCTTCCTCCGCGAGCTGGAGCGCTCCGCGCTGCTCACCTCCGGTAAGGCGGGCTTCTTCGACGAGGACGCGGTCGCGCTCGTGCAGGCCGCCAAGGCGCTCGCCGAGTACGGGCTCGAGGCGCGGCACCTGCGCGCCTTCAAGACCTCCGCCGACCGCGAGGCCGGCCTCATCGCCCAGATCGCCAACCCGATCGCCCGGGGAGGCGACGCGGGGGCCGCGGAGCGCGCCGCCGAGCTGGTGCGCGAGTTGGCCGCCCTGTCGGTGACCTTCCACACGCAATTGGTCAAGGCCGCGGTCAAGGACGCCGTTCGCTGACGACCGGTGCGCCGGTAAGCTGAAGGCATGATCGAGATGACCGTCGCGGGCATCCGGATGGACCCGCCGCAGAACGATCCGGTGCTGCTTCTGCGTGAGGTCTCCGGCCCCCGGTACCTGCCCATCTGGATCGGGCAGGGTGAGGCCACGGCGATCGCGATCAAGCTGCAGGGTGTCGAGCCGCGGCGCCCGCTGACGCACGATCTGATCGTCGACCTGCTCGAGACCCTGGGCCGCTCCGTCACCGAGGTGCGCATCACGGGCCTGCAGGAGGGCACGTTCTTCGCGGATCTGGTGCTCGACGGTGACCAGACCGTTTCCGCCCGCCCGTCGGACTCCGTCGCGATGGCGGTCCGCCTCGAGGTGCCGATCTTCGCCGAGGAGGAGGTGCTCGCCGAGGCCGGGCTGCTCCTGCCCGACGAGGAGACCGATTCGGAGACAGGCGAATCCGCGGAGGAGGCGCCCGCCGACGAGGAGGTCGAGGCGTTCAAGGAGTTCCTCGATTCGATCTCCGCCGACGACTTCAAGGCACCGGGGGAGTCCTGACCGGTTTGGTCACGATTCGATCTCGACCTCAACTTCAACTTGAGGGTGTCGGTGTGTCGCGTTGATTCGGCGCCCTTCGCGCCATAGCGTTCACGCCGAACACCGCGAATGGCACCGAGGGAATTACACCGACGGCCTCCACGCGGCAGGCGTACTCTCAGGAGTGCGCACGGACCTCACGAGGGAGACGGCAGTGACCGATCAGGACGGCACGGGGCAGAACGCGCCGCAGGCGGATTCCGCCGTGGGCACCCAGGGCTCGCTGGACGACATCGCGCCCGGCCTGTTCCCGAACGACACGATCCCCGATGAGCTGCTCGGCTACCGCGGCCCCAGTGCCTGCCAGATCGCCGGCATCACCTACCGCCAGCTCGACTACTGGGCCCGCACGTCGCTGGTCGTGCCGTCCATCCGCAGCGCGGGCGGCTCGGGCACGCAGCGGCTGTACTCCTTCAAGGACGTCCTGGTCCTCAAGATCGTCAAGCGCCTCCTCGACACCGGTATCTCCCTGCAGAACATCCGCGTCGCCGTCGATCACCTCCGCCAGCGCGGCGTGGAGGACCTGGCCCGGATCACCCTCTTCTCCGACGGCACCACCGTCTACGAGTGCACGAGCGCCGAGGAGGTCGTGGATCTGCTGCAGCACGGCCAGGGCGTGTTCGGCATCGCCGTCTCCGGCGCGATGCGCGAGCTGACCGGCACCATCGCCGACTTCCCCGGCGAGCGTGCCGACGGCGTGGCCGCCGAAGCCGCCCCCGAGGACGAGCTGGCCTCCCGTCGCCGCAACCGCGCCCGCGCCACCGGGTAGGGCGCCGCTCTCGTCCGACCTCACCGTACGGACGTTCTGTTGAAATGCGTTAGAATCGCCGTGCGCCGCAACACCGCGTGGGAGAGCCCAGCGGGCACCGTCGAGCACGGGCCCAACGGGCGCCGAAGGAGCAGCACCTCTCCGTCAATCTCTCAGGCACCAGGACCACGCGGGTTGGGCGCCTCTGGAGCCGCCGGCGACTGAGGGAGAGGGCACACCGCCCCGGAGGTCCCCAGTGTCCGACAACGCATCCGCGAGCAACTTCCCCGCGCGCCACATCGGCCCCGACGCGAGTGAGCTCGACCAGATTCTGCGCGTCATCGGTGTCGACAGCCTCGACGATCTGGCCCGCGCCGCGGTCCCGTCGGCCATCCTCGACCCGGAGGGCGACAACGGCCTCGGCGCCCTGCCCGCGGCGATCGACGAGCACGAGACGCTCGCCGAGCTGCGCGCCCTCGCGGACCGCAACACCGTGGACCGCACCATGATCGGCCTCGGCTACTACGACACGCTGACGCCGCCGGTGTTGCTGCGCAACATCATCGAGAACCCCGCCTGGTACACCGCGTACACGCCGTACCAGCCCGAGATCAGCCAGGGCCGCCTCGAGGCGCTGCTCAACTTCCAGACCATGGTCTCCGACCTCACCGGCATGGAGATCGCCAACAGCTCCATGCTCGACGAGGCGACCGCCGCTGCGGAGGCGATGACGCTGCTGCGCCGGGCGGCGAAGTCCAAGAGCAATCGCGTCCTGGTGGACCGTGACGTGTTCCCGCAGACCCTGGCGGTGATCGAGACCCGGGCGGAGCCGCTGGGCATCGAGGTGGTCGTCGTGGACCTGTCGGAGAGCCTGCCCGACGGTGAGTTCTTCGGCGTCATCCTGCAGACCCCGGGCGCCTCGGGCCGCATCCCCGACGTGAAGGCCGTGATCGACGCCGCGCACGAGCGCGGCGCGCTGGTCGCCGTCGGTGCCGACCTGCTGGCGATGACCCTGCTGACGCCGCCCGGCGAGCAGGGCGCCGACGCCTGCTTCGGCACCACGCAGCGCTTCGGCGTGCCGCTGGGCTTCGGCGGACCGCACGCCGGCTACCTCGCGGTCCACGAGAAGCACGCCCGGCAGATCCCCGGCCGGCTCGTCGGCGTGTCCGTCGATGCCGACGGCAACCTCGCCTACCGCCTCGCCCTGCAGACCCGCGAGCAGCACATCCGCCGCGAGAAGGCCACGAGCAACATCTGCACCGCGCAGGTGCTGCTTGCCGTGCTCGCCGCGATGTACGCCTCCTACCACGGCCCCGAGGGGCTCAAGGCCATTGCGCTGCGCGTGCACGCGCGGGCCTCGTCGCTGGCCGCGGCGCTGGGCTCCGCCGTCGTCCATGACGCGTTCTTCGACACCGTGCTCGTGAACGTGCCCGGTCGCGCGGACGCCGTGCTCGCCGCCGCCAAGGCCGCCGGCTACAACCTGTGGCGCGTCGACGACGACCACGTCTCCGTCGCCTTCGACGAGACGAGCACCTCCGCCGACGTGGCGGCCGTGCTCGCGGCGTTCGACACGCAGCCGGTCGATGCGGCACCGTCGGACATCGAGAACCGCACGTCCGAGTTCCTGACGCACCCGGCCTTCCACGCCTACCGCACCGAGACGGCGATGCTGCGCTACCTGCGCAAGCTCGCCGACAAGGACATCGCGCTGGACCGCTCGATGATCCCGCTGGGCTCGTGCACGATGAAGCTCAACGCGACGGCCGAGATGGAGTCCATCACCTGGCCCGAGTTCTCGCGGCTGCACCCGTTCGCGCCCGCCGCGGACACCGAGGGGATCCGCGCGCTCATCGCGCAGCTCGAGGAGTGGCTCGTCGCGATCACCGGCTACGACAAGGTCTCGCTGCAGCCGAACGCCGGCTCGCAGGGCGAGTACGCCGGCCTGCTGGCGATCCGCAACTACCACCTCTCGCGCGGCGATGCGCACCGCACCGTCTGCCTGATTCCGAGCTCGGCGCACGGCACGAACGCGGCGTCGGCCGTGATGGCGGGGCTGCGCGTGGTGGTCGTCGCGTCGCGCGACACGGGCGACGTGGACACCGCGGACCTCAAGGAGAAGATCGCCAAGCACGCCGACGAGCTGGCCGCGATCATGATCACCTACCCCTCCACGCACGGGGTGTACGAGCACGAGGTGCGGGAGATCTGTGCGGCCGTGCACGAGGCCGGCGGTCAGGTCTACGTCGACGGTGCCAACATGAACGCTCTGGTCGGGCTGGCGCGGCCCGGCAAGTTCGGCGGCGATGTCTCGCACCTGAACCTGCACAAGACCTTCTGCATCCCGCACGGCGGCGGCGGCCCCGGCGTCGGCCCGATCGGCGTCCGCAGCCACCTCGCGCCCTTCCTTCCGGGGCACCCGCTGGAGCCCTCGCTGGGCACCGGCCCGACCATCTCCGCCGCGCCCTTCGGCAGCGCGTCGATCCTGCCGATCACCTGGGCGTACATCCGCATGATGGGCGCGTCCGGGCTGCGGGAGGCCACGCTGACCGCGATCGCCTCGGCGAACTACATCGCCGCCCGCCTGAACGACTCGTTCCCCGTGCTGTACACGGGCGAGAACGGCCGGGTGGCGCACGAGTGCATCCTCGACGTGCGCGGCATCACCAAGGAGACCGGCGTCTCCATCGACGACGTGGCCAAGCGCCTCGCGGACTACGGCTTCCACGCCCCGACGATGAGCTTCCCCGTCGCGGGCACGCTCATGGTCGAGCCCACCGAGAGCGAGTCGCTCGGCGAGATCGACGAGTTCTGTGACGCGATGATCGCGATCCGGGCGGAGATCTCGCGGGTCGCGTCGGGGGAGTGGCCCGTGGACGACAACCCGCTGCGCGGCGCCCCGCACACCGCGGAGTGCCTCGTGACCGAGTGGGACCACCCGTACTCGCGTGAGACGGCCGTGTACCCGCAGGGCCTGCCGTCCGGCGGGGCGCGCGCCAAGGTGTGGCCGTCAGTGCGGCGCATCGACGGCGTGTACGGCGACCGTCACCTGGTCTGCTCCTGCCCGCCGATCGAGGCGTTCGCGGAGTAGGGCCCTCTTCCTCGCACGGTATTCGATCGACCAACCGGTATCGATGAACCGGGGCCGCCGAGTGCGGTCGGTTTCCCACGGATTCCGGGGGAAACCGACCGCACTCACGCGCTGGAGTCAGCCCTGCGGCGGCGTACCGGGCGCGGGCTCGTCGCCGGCGGGCGGCGTGTTGCCACCGGTGACGTCCTTGATCTTGTTGGTGGCCATGTCGATCTGGGCATCGTGGCCGGCGAACTTGCTCTTCGCCGCGGTGCCCGCCTTGTCGATCACCGTGTTGACCTGGTCGGGGTTCTTGCCGAGAAGTTCCTTGATCTTGTCGAGAAGCGCCATGATGCAACCTTCCGTTGGATTCTTCCGCGGACCGTCTTCGCCGCCTGCTTCACCGCGACGCCTGCGTCTGTGTCCTCGATAACCGTAGCGACTTCGGCCGGACCGTGCAGTGGTGGCGCGGTGAATCGACTACCGTCGTCGCGTCACCCGACCATCGAGTCCGCGCCCACGACGACCACGATCGCGGCGGGGGTGCGACTGTCGAAGCGCGGATCGTCGGTCTCGAGGACGAAGCCGATCGCTCGGGGCGCGCCCTTACCGGCGGTTCAGGGCGTCGGCGAGCGCGATCGTCGCGGCGTTCGACGGGGAGGCCAGCGGTTCGACGGTGCCGAACTCGACCGAAGCGGTCTTCTCCGGGGTGGGCTGTCCTGACACCCGGAAACCGGCCTCCGCCAGCGGCTTCGCGTGATCGCCCGCGGTGAGATAGGCGACGAAGTCGGCGGCTGCGCGGTCGTGCGCATCGGTGGTGTCGTCGCGGTCGAGAACGGCGGCCGGGTAGGTGGCCGATGCCGTCGGGCCGGCGGGGTACACGGCCACCGGCATCGCGTCGCTCCGGCCGCGGGCGAAGGCGGCGAGCTGCTGCTCCGTGACGGGCACGGCGCGGATGGCGTCGCCGGGCTTGGTCAGCGCCTCGAGCGCGGCGACCGCGCCGGTGGACTTCGGGGCGTCCGCCGCCCACCGCGACAGCGACCCGGCCACCACCGGGCTCTTGGCGGCATCGTCGGACAGCGCAGCGCCGCCCGTGCGGGCGACCGCCGCCGCCACGGACTGCGCCGCGAGATAGGTGCCGTCCGAATCGGCCTGCGTGGGCAGCGCGACCCGTAGGTCGCGCTGCTTGCCGGGCAGGTCGAGCCAGCGAATGTCGGCGAAGGCCGGGCGTGCCGAGCCCCGCACCGCCAGCACCACCGGAGACGAGGCGATCGAGGTCGGCTGCCCGGACACCTCCGCGGGCTTCGCCGCCGCCAGGCGTGCCGTCCAGACCGTGCTCTCCGGTATCCACAGCGACGGTGCCGCGCCCAGCTTCGGGTCCCAGGTGCCCGACAGTGCTGCGAGGGCGACCGGCGAGTCTATGCCCCCCACGTCGATCTTCGCGCAGTAGTCCGCCGACACGGTCCCGGAGGAGTTGAAGGCGTCCGCCACGCGGCGCAGGGATTCGACCAGTGCGGGCGCGGCAGCGACGTGCACCGCGAGATCGCCGCGCACGCAGGTGGACGCGGCGTTGCGGCCCTCCTGCTCCGAACGCCCGGACAGCCAGACCATGGCCCCGGCGACCGCGGCCACGACGACGACCGCGACGACCGCGGCGATCAACCAGCGCGCGATGCCGCGGGAGCCTGCTCCAGAACGATGTGATCCCATCGAGAGCAACCTACCCGAAGACGCCGCGCGGCGGCATCGGGGACTCCTGCGCGTTCGCGCTGGTGAAGGGCTTCGCGCCGCCCATGAACCGGGCCACCTCGTCGTCCATCAGCAGGGTTCCTGGGAAGGGATCACCGGCGAGCCTGCGGCGCAAGCCGTCGGGCACGGTGCCGGCCACCACGACCAGGTTCCCGAACCGGCGCCCCTTGAGCACGCCCGGCTCGGCCGCGATCGCGACCTCGCCGAACACCGCCGCCACCGTCGCCGCGACGGACCGGGCGAACGGGAGGGGCGGACCGTCGGCGATGTTGATCGCGACGGTGCCGCCGGGCGCGAGCAGGGGAGTCAGGGACGCGAAGAACTCCGTGGTCGTCAGTGCTGCCGGGGTGCGAGCACCGGCGAAGACGTCCAGGACCAGGAGGTCGACGGTGCCGAGCATGCCCGGCGGCAGGACCGTGGCGGCGAGTGCGGCGTCGGCGCAGCGGATCTTGATCTGCTCGCGTTTGGGCAGAGGCGCCGCGGCCCGGACCGCATCGATGAGCGCGCGGTCGATCTCGAGAACCTGCTGCCGTGAGCCCGGCCGGGTCGCGGCGATGTAGCGGGGCAGCGTGAAACCGCCGCCGCCCAGGTGCACGGCGGTGATCGGCGCGCCGGCCGGCCGCACCAGGTCGGCGACGTGCCCGATCCTCCGGACGTACTCGAAGACCAGGTTCGTCGGGTCGACGGTGTCGATGTAACTCTGCGGCGTCCCGTCGACGAGGACGATGACGGCGCCGGGCCGGTCGCGATCGATCTCGATCACGCCCGGCCCGGCGTCGGAGGTTCCAGCGGTGTCGGGGCTCAGCTGTTCGCGGCCTTGAACTCGCGACGGCGCGCGTGCAGGATCGGCTCGGTGTAGCCGTTCGGCTGCGTGCCGCCCAGCAGCACCAGGTCCTTCGCCGCCTGGAAGGCGATGTTGGTGTCGAAGTCGGGCGCCAGCGGGCGATAGGTCGGGTCGCCCGCGTTCTGCTTGTCGACGACCGGCGCCATGCGCTTGAACGCCTCGACGACCTCGTCCTCGGTGACCACGCCGTGGCGCACCCAGTTCGCGAGCAGCTGCGAGGAGATGCGCAGCGTGGCGCGGTCCTCCATCAGCGCGACATCGTGGATGTCGGGGACCTTCGAGCAGCCGACGCCCGCGTCGATCCAGCGGACGACGTAGCCGAGGATCGACTGCGCGCTCTCGTCGAGCTCCTCGCGCTTCTCCTCGTCCGACCAGTTCGCGTTCTTCGCGAGCGGGATGGAGAGGATGTCGTCGACCGACGCCGGATCGCGCTTGGCGATCTCGTTCTGCACCTCGAACACGTCCACCAGATGGTAGTGCAGGGCGTGCAGGGTGGCGGCGGTGGGCGAGGGCACCCACGCGGTGGTGGCGCCGGCCTTCGGCTGCGCGATCTTCTGCTCGAGCATCGCGGCCATCAGGTCGGGCATGGCCCACATGCCCTTGCCGACCTGCGCCTTGTGCTGCAGGCCAGCGTGCAGGCCGATGTCGACATTGCTGTCCTCGTACGCCGGGTACCAGGTCTGCGCCTTGAGCTGACCCTTGCGGACGAACGGGCCGGCGACCATCGACGTGTGGATCTCGTCGCCGGTGCGGTCCAGGAAGCCGGTGTTGATGAACACCACGCGGTCGTTGGCGGCGGCGATCGCGGCCTTGAGGTTCACCGAGGTCCGGCGCTCCTCGTCCATGATGCCCACCTTGAGGGTGAGCGCGGGCAGGCCCAGGATCTGCTCGACACGCGCGAAGATCTCCGCGGCGAAGGCGACCTCCTCCGGGCCGTGCATCTTCGGCTTGACGATGTACACCGAGCCGGTGCGGGAGTTGCGGATCTCGCCGGACAGGCCGTGGATCGCGATGAGCGAGGTGACGATGCCGTCGAGGATGCCCTCGCCGATCTCCTGGCCGTCCAGCAGGATCGCGTCCGTGGTCATGAGGTGGCCCACGTTGCGGACGAACAGCAGCGAGCGGCCGTGCAGCACCAGCTCCGAGCCGTCGGCGGCGGTGTACTTGCGGTCCGGGTTCAGCGTGCGGGTGAAGGTCTTGCCGCCCTTGGTGACCTCCTCGGCCAGGTCACCCTTGTTCAGGCCCAGCCAGTTGCGGTACCCGACGACCTTGTCGTCCGCGTCGACGGCCGCGACCGAGTCCTCGAAGTCCATGATCGTGGTCACCGCGGACTCGACGAGGACGTCCTTGATGCCGGCCGGATCGGTCTGCCCGATCGGCGACGACGCGTCGATCTGGATCTCGAGGTGCAGGCCGTTGTGGCGCAGCAGCACGCCCGACGGTGCGCCCGCCTCGCCGGTGTAGCCGGCGAACACCGTCGGGTCCGCGAGCGCGAGGTCGCCGCCGTTGAGGACCAGCGCACCGTCGGCGATCGCGAGCGAGGAGACCGCGGTCCAGGAGCCCGACTCGAGCGGCACGGCCTGGTCGAGGAAGTTCTTGGCGAAGGCGATGACCTTGTCGCCGCGGACCTTGTTGTAGCCCTTCGTCTTCTCCGCGCCGTCGGCCTCGGAGATGGCGTCGGTGCCGTAGAGGGCGTCGTACAGCGAGCCCCAGCGGGCGTTCGCGGCGTTGATCGCGAAGCGCGCGTTGAGGATCGGGACCACCAGCTGGGGGCCGGCGGTGGAGGTGATCTCGGTGTCCACGTTCGCCGTGGTGATCTCGCGGTCCTCGGGGACCGGGACGAGGTAGCCGATGTCGGCGAGGAACTGCTTGTACGCGGGGAAGTCGGTGATCTCGCCGGGAGCGGCGGCGTGGTAGGCGTCGATCTTCGCCTGCAGCTCGTCGCGCGTGGCGAGCAGCGCCCGGTTCTTCGGGACCAGGTCGCCGATCAGCTGCGCGGCACCGGTCCAGAACGCGTCCTGGTCTACGCCCGTGCCCGGAAGGGCCTCATTGTTGATGAAGTCGTAGAGGACCGTCGCGACTTCGAGGCCGGCGACGGACGTGCGGGCGGTATCGGCCATGGCTATCAAACCCCTCAAATGGCAGTCGTAAGCAGTACGCGCATCATGTTACTCCGCGCAGTATCCCCGTCGGCGACGGCGTGACCACCTGACCGTAGTCGAGTTTCACGAGCTGATCGGCGCGATCGAAGTACCGGTCGTCGTGGGTGATGACCACCACCGTCTTCCCGCGCTGCCGCAGGTCGGGGACGATGCGGTCGTAGAAGACCGCACGGAACCGGGGGTCCTGGTCGGCCGCCCATTCGTCGAACAGGTAGACGGGCCGGTCCTCCAGCAGCGCGGTGAGCAGAGCGAGCCGCTTGCGCTGCCCCGTCGACAGGGCGAGCGTCGAGAGCTTCCCGTCCTGCACCGTGACCGCGTGGGCCAGCTCCAGGTCGTGCAGGAGGCAGCGGACGCGGTCGTCGAGGTCGTCCGCGGCGAGGCCCAGGTAGTCGTCGAACAGATGGAAGTCGGAGAAGACCGCGGTGGTGTGCTGCCGGAACCACTCGGTGTTGTGCGGACCGACCACTTCACCACCGATCCGGATCTCGCCGATCCGCGGCGCGTAGAGCCCCGACAGCAACTTGGCGAGCGTCGACTTGCCGCTGCCGTTGCCGCCGACGACGAAGGTCACCTGGCCGGGACGCAGCGTCAGGTCGATGGGGCCGAGCCGGAAGCCGTGCGGCGCGCCGGGCGCTCCTGGCGGCGGCGGCATACCGGGGCCGGGGTGCGGCGGCGGACCACCGGGGCCACCGGGGCCACCGGGGCCGCCGTGCGGCGGGTGCTGGCCGGGTCCGTGCTGCGGGGGCTCGGGCAGGTACTCGTATCCCACGCCGCGCAGTTCGACGCTGCCCTCGGCCAGGGGACGGCCGTCGTACGGGAGGGCCGACTCGTCGCGAGCGGTCTCCAGCGACAGGTCGAGGCCGCGGATCTTGGCCAGCGCCACATCACCGCGGAGCAGATCGGGGATGCGGTGCATGAGGCTCTGCATGGGCATCGACAGGAAGGTCGTGACCAGCACGTAGCCGATCATCGTCTCCCGCGGCAGCTCCAGCGCCCTGGCGAGCACGAACAGGATCAGCACCATGGTGCCCAGCTGCAGCACCTGACCGAGCGCCTGGCCGCCGGCGAACCGCGTTCCGGCGGCGACGTGCTTGCCGCGCAGGTCCTCAGCGGTGCCGAGCAGCTTCCGGTCCAGGAAGTCCGTGCGGCGGCCGCGGTGCAGCTTGAGTTCCTTGATGCCGTGCGTGACCTCCTGGAACGAACCGATCAGGGCGTCGTCGAGCTCGCGGGCCCGGCGATAGGTCTCCCGGACCCGGCGCAGCACCGTCTCCACGCACGCGATGCCGATGAGCGTGCCCGCGACGGACACCGCGAACAGCGCGCCCGACACGGTGGCCAGGTAGGTGAGCGCACCGATGATCGTCGCGAGGTCGATGCACAGCCCGGGGATACCGGACACGGCCATCGACAGAGAGCGCACGTCCTCGGTGAGCGTCGCCAGCAGGCGGTGATCGCCGAGCCGCTCGATGTGCTCGAGCGGCGCCGCGAGCACGCGCTGCGAGAGCCGCGCCCGCAGCCGGTACACGGCGGCCTGCGCCAGGTGCAGCAGGATCAGCTGCGACGCGACGCCGGCGACCACCACCACGACGGCGGTCACCACGAACTGGGTGACCGTCACCGTCGGCATCGGGCCCGGCGCGACCAGCCCGTTGATCAGCGTCAACAGGTAGGCGTTGGCCGCGCCGGCGACGAGGCCCGCGGCGACCGCCGCGGCGATCGCCGCCGGGGAGATCGAGATGAGGAATTTCAGGAGCTTCACGGCGCGCTCATTCGCCGGTGGTCACGACGTCGAACAGGAACCCCTCCACGGTCACGCCCGGTGCGAACGAGAAGGCCATCCCGGTCGACGGTGCGCCGTCGGCCCCGTCGGACGCGACCCGCGCGAGCAGCCGCTCCAGGACGAACAGCAGCGAGACGCTGAGCATGTTCCCGTGGCCGGCGAGCACGTCCCAGCTCAGGCGCGAGGCCTCTTCGGGCAGGCCCAGCGCGGTCGCGGCGGACTCGATGATCTTCGGGCCGCCCGGGTGGATCGCCCAGTGTGCGACGGCGTTCCGGTCGAGGCCGTTGCGCTGCAGCACCCCGTCGATCACCGGGGCGACCCCGTCGACGATGTACTGGGGGAGGGACTCCGCCAGCTCGCAGGTGATGCCGTCGGCGTTGACCCCGAGGACGATCCCGTCCTCGGCACCGTCGAGCAGGTGGCTGAAGGTGTCGCGCACGACGATGTTCCCGGCGGGCAGCGGGTGCCCGACCTCGCTCGCGCCGATCAGCGCGGCGCCGCAGCCGTCGGCGAAGAGGCTGGAGATCACCACGTCGTTGGGGTCGCCGGAGAAGACGGCGTTCACCGAGCTGAGCTCGAGGCAGATCATCAGCGACTTGCGGTCCGGGTGGGCGCGGACGTAGTCGGTGGACACGCGCAGCGCGTTCATCGCCGCGGCGCAGCCCATGAAGTTGATCACCACGCGGCTGGTACCCGGCGAGAGGCCGAGCGCGCGGATCACGGCGACATCGACGCCCGGGGCGAGGAAGCCGGTGCTGGTGACGAACACCAGCTGGCCCACGTCCGCCGGGTCGACGGTGCCCAGCGCGCGGCGGGCGGTGTCGATCGCGAGCGGCGCGGCGTGCTCGAAGAACAGGTCCATCCGCTCGCGGATCGTGTCGGGGCGCGCGCTGAACGCCGCGAACTCCTCGGTGAGCGGGTCGAGCGCGAGATGTCGCTCGGCCACCTGCGTCTTCGCGTACACCCGGCGGATGCGCTCCGCCTGCCGCGGGTCGTCGAACCGGGAGGCGACGCGGTCCGCGGACTCGGCCTGGTCGTAGACCTGTGAGGGAGAGCCCGTCGCGAGGGACTCGATCACCGCGACCGAGGTGGGCGGCGCCGGCGGGGCGCCGCGCCAGACACTGGTCCCGGGGAGTTCCGGGGCGATGCGCTGTTCCTGCGTGTTCATGGTGATCTCCTTGAGCTGGAAGATGTGGGCGGCGGGAGCCGGATCAGACGGTGCCGATACCGGTGAAGCCCGCGACGACGTACGAACCCGAGGTCTTGAGGGCCTGTGGCGAGAAGTGTTCGCGGAGGAAGCCGTGGCCCTGCTCCTGGGCGGGTCGCGCCTTCTGCCCCAGGAAGGTGCTGACCTGGTCGGGCAGGCGGTCGAAGAAGAAGCTGCGACGGGGGAGCCACTCGACGCCGAACTTCGCGGCCTCCTCCGCCATCAGCTCCTCGGTCGCGATGTTGGCGTAGCCGCTGCGCTGGTAGGGCAGCACGTGATGCACGCGGTGGCTGGACAGCCCGGCCGAGAGGAAGCAGTCCACGTACCGGTTGCCCGAGATCTTGAGGTCGTAGGCCTGGTTGAGCTGGTTGATCGCCCAGTCCTCGGTCTCCACCTCGGGCAGGTCGTCGACGTCGGTCTCGAAGTCGTGGCTCGCGACCACCAGGAAGGTGCTCACCCACAGCACGGCGACGAACTGCGCGACCCACGCCCAGATGTCGCCCAGGAACAGGAACAGCAGAAACTCGCCGATCAGCAGCGCGCGCATCGCGAAGGCGCCGATGAAGTGGGGCAGTGCGCCGCGCAGCGAGCCGTACATGTCGGCCACGCCGACCTGCCGGGTGAGCTTGACGATCTCGAAGAGCCGCATCGTCATGCCGGTCGCGGTATGGCCGAACTTGTGCAGCGTGTGGATCGGGATCCGGTACCAGCGCGGGATGTCCATCATCATGGTGAACACGTTCTTCTTGATGTCCACCTCGCTCTGCGTGTGCGGGTGATGCAGCAGGGCGTGCCCGTCGGCCGTGACGAAGGACAGTGCGACGTAGTTGATGTCGAACGCGTTGACCAGGACCTTCGTGGCGCCCTTCTGCGCCCGGTGGATCGCGTAGTGGCCGAACCCGGCGAGTGAGCTGCGCAGCATCACCATGAGCAGTACGAACAGCCAGATCGGCATCCAGGCCGGCACGCTGAGGCGGGCCGCGATGACCGCGACATAGGCGACGGCCAGGAGCGCGGCGGTGATGTTGAACCACCGGTCCATGCGCTTGACGCGCGCCTTCATCGCCGGGTCCCGCAGGCGCGCCTTCACCGCGTGCAGCAGGTCCTTCGGATCGTCGAACCGGTAGCGCGGCGTGTCCCGCCAGCTGTCGAAGCCGTCCTTGAACAGGAACGCTGGCGCATTGTTCTTCGGGTGCACGTCCACGACCTCGGCGTCGCGATCGAGCGCGAACCGCTGCAGCATCTTCTCGATCTTCTCGGGATTGGCGTGATAGGACCCGATGATCGAGGTGATGTCGCGATTCTTGGAACGGCCGATGAAGAATTCCCCGCCCGGATGCTTGTTGATCCATTCCGTGAGGTCGTACGCGCGGCCCTTGTAGACCCACACGTTCGACAGCTGCGGGCCGCCGCCGGGGCCCGGCTCGCGACCCAGATCCCGCGGGCCCGGGTCGCCGGCGCCGGGTTGGAAGTCGCGGCCCCGCGGTCCCGCCGGGCGGCGACCGGGGTCGCGCTGATCCGGTCCCGCCGCGCCGTCGCGACCTGCGCCGCCGCCGCGTCCCGGGTCCGTGCCACGGGTGAGATCGCGGGGACCCGGATCGTCGCCCGTGCGCTCGGCGCGCTCCGCCGGCGGATCGATATTGGTGGACACGTGTGGTTGCCTCCTGAGCCAGTACCGGTTTCCCGGTCCCGTACACCATCTCCAAGTACGCTAATGGATCGCTGAAGGCGGACTTGCCGCTACCATCCAGTGTCCGATTCGCCGGGGATGCGGGCGCGCGAATGCATCGATCGGCTCCCGAATTCATGCATACTTCTTCCGTGAGGCGGGACTTCCGCTTTTCATTCACGCCGGGCGCGATGTCGCCCGGTCAGATTTCAAGGGGGGAACCCATGAAGTTCACGGCATCGCGCGCGGCGATCGCGCTGCTCGCCACCGGTGCGCTGGTACTGACCGGTTGCGCGGACAAGAAGACCGACGACACCTCGTCGAGCGGCGGCACCACCACTACCGCGGCGGCGCAGAGCGGGGCCTCCGGGGCCCCGTCCGCCGCACCGTCGGTGGACGCGAACGGCCTGCCGACCGTCCAGATCGTCAAGGACGCTGCCCTCGCCACGCGCGAGACCTACTCCGAGCACCTGACCCTCGCCGTCGACAAGGGCATCCAAGGACTGCCCGTCACCAGCGTCAACGGCGACATCATCTCGTTCAAGGACACCAAGCGGGTCGCCGCCCAGGGCGATGCGAACGTGCGCGTCAAGGACAACTACGTCCAGACGAAGTTCGTCGTCATCGACGGCGTGCTCTACGCGAACCTCGGTGGCGCGAAGTACCAGCCCATGGGCAAGACGGGCGAGAAGGGCGTCTACGACCCCGCCGTCATCCTGGATCAGGAGAAGGGGCTCGCGACGATCCTCGACTCGCTGGAGAACCCGAAGGTCGAGGGCAAGGACACCGTCAACGGCCTCAAGACCGTCAAGGTCTCGGGCACCGTCGACACCAAGATCCTCGACCCGCTGCTGCCGCAGATCACCGACATCGCCCAGCGCGGCAACGCGGGCGCGTCGCTGCCCATCACGCTGTGGATCGTCTTCGACGCCTCCGCGAACCCGATGCCCAAGCCGAACGTGACACGCATGGAGGTCAAGCTCAAGGAGCTGCCGATCACCCTGAACCTCACCGAGTTCGGTAAGGACGTCAAGATCGAGAAGCCGGCCACCTAAGCCGGAACAGCGGGTGCACGGGGCCCGGCGGACTCGGGGGGAGTCCGCCGGGCCCCGTCGTATCCGCGGTCAGGTGGGCCGTACGGCGGGCCAGGCGCGGACCACGGCCAACAGCAGATCGCGGATCGGGGCCGCGCGCTCGGCGAGCGCGACCTGCTGCCGCACGTACTCGCGCCGTCCCTCGGGCGTCTCGATCGCGATGGGGGAGAAGCCGTGGTCGGCGAGGTCGTAGGGGCTGGCGCGCATGTCCAGTTCCCGGGCGTCCCGGGCCAGGTCGAAGGCGTCCGCCACCAGGTCCGACGGTGCGCCCGGCGCCAGCTTGAAGGCCCACTTGTACAGGTCCATGCCGGCATGGAGGCAGCCCGGCTGCTCGCTCGCGACCTGCGTCTCGCGGGACAGCGCCACGAGATTGCGCGGCGCGGCATCGGGGGTGAAGAACCGGAACGCGTCGTAGTGGGTGCAGCGCAGGCTCCCGGCGCGCACCACGTCGTCGGTGCCCTCCGGCCCGAGCCGCAGCGGCACCGGGTGCCGTGTCCGGTCGGCCTCGCGGAAGACCATCGCCCACTCGTGCAGCCCGAAACAGCCGAAGACCGGCGCGCGGGACGCGGTGGCCTCGAGCAGACGCGCCACGTACTCCGCGGTGGCGGCGCGCTTGGCGAGCAGGGCCGGATCCAGCGTCACGCGCGTCCCGGAGACCACGTAGCCCCGGACCCCGCTGAACTCCGCAGCCGCGCACGGACCGTCGAGCTCGACCCCCAGGCCGGGATGCCAGCGCAGCAGGTGCGCGGGCCGGTGCCCGTAGTAGGTGAACAGGAAGTCCCAGACGGGATGCTTGTCCCCACGGGCGGCGCGGCGCCGATGCGCGTCCACGAACGGGGTGAGGCGGGCGCGGTGGGCGTCCGCGAGCGGCCGCCACTGCGCATCGGTGAGGAGCACCGTCACACCCGGTGGGTCCCGTCGCGCACGGTACCGATGAACTCCTCCACCACGTCCTCCAGGGCGACGATGCCGATGGTTCGGCCGTGGTCGTCGGAGACGGCGGCCAGGTGGCCGCCGAGGCGCCGCAGGTGCGAGGTCGCCTGGTCCAGCGACAGCGCACCGTCGACGACGGGGAGCGGGCGGATCCGGCCCGCGCCGATCACCGTGTCCGGTCCGACGGCGGCGTCCATGATGTCCGGCAGCACGTCCTTGACGTGCAGGTACCCGGTGAACGCGCCGTCGCGGCTGCGGACGGGGTAGCGGGAGTAGCCGGTCTCCGCGACGGCGGACTCGATGTCGCCGAGCGTGGGTCCCCACGTGCCGCTCGTGCCCTGTACGGCCTGCAGTCCGCGGATCTCGGTCAGCGGGATCGCGACATCGGCGACGGTGCGACGCGAGGTCTGCAACGCACGGGTGAGCCGGACGCGCTCCTCGGCGTCGATGAGGCCCTCATCGTGCGATTCGGCGATCAGCTCGGGCAGCTCGCCCGCGGACACGGTGCCCTCGAGCTCGTCGCGGGGCTGCACGCCCAGCGCCCGCAGCACCAGCATCGCGAGCCAGTTGTACACGGCGATGAGCGGGCGGGCGATCCGGACGAACCACAGCAGCGGCGGGACCAGCAGCATGGCCGCGGCCTCGGGGCCCGCGAGCGCGATGTTCTTGGGCACCATCTCGCCCAGCAGGATGTGCATGATCACCACGAGCGACATCGACACCGCGAACGAGATCGGATGCAGCAGGGCGTGGGGCACGTGCGCCCAGTCGAGCGGGACCTCCAGCATCCGGGCGATGGCCGGCTCGCCGACCTTACCCAGCAGGATCGAGCAGATCGTGATGCCCAGCTGGCACGCCGCCAGCATGAGCGAGAGTCGCTCCGAGGCCCGGAGCACGGCGCGCGCCGAGCCCCGGCCCTGCTCCACCAGCGTCTCGAGGCGGTCCTTGCGCGCCGCGATGAGCGCGAACTCCGCGCCGACGAAGAAGGCATTGGCCGCGAGGAGCAGCACCGTCAGGAACAGATACAGCACGTCAGTCATGGCTCAGCTCCACCAGGTCGACGCGGCGACCGTCCATCCGCGCGACGCGCGCGATCCACACGGGCGCGGCGGCGGCACCGTCGTCCTCGAGCAGCGAGGAATGCTGCGGGAGCTCGACGACATCTCCGACGGCCGGGATCCGGCCGAGGAGGAACATCACCAGGCCGCCGAGGGTGTCGTAGTCGCCTTCGGGCGCGCGGTAGTCGGTGTCGCGTTCCACCTCGTCGATGCGCAGCAGGCCGGAGCACAGGAAGCCGGTGTCGGTGCGCTGGACGTCGACGGGTTCGTTGTCGTCGTGCTCGTCGCGGACATCGCCGACGATCTCCTCGATGAGGTCCTCGACGGTGACGATGCCCGCGGTGCCGCCGTACTCGTCGACGACGAGCGCCATCTGCAGGCCGTTCGCGCGCAGCTGCTCCATGAGGGCGTCGCCGTCGAGCGTCGCGGGGACGACGGGCGGCGTGGTCGCGATCGAGGTGACGGGCACCGTCGATCGGCGGTCCGCGGGGACCGTCAGCGCCTGCTTGACGTGCACGAGCCCGACGGTGTCGTCCAGGTCGCCCCGGACCACGGGGAACCGGGAGCGGCCCGACTCGATCGAGAGCGCGACGAGATCGGCGACGGTGGCGTCGGCGTCCAGGGAGTCGATCCGCTGCCGCGGCGTGATGAGGTCCTCCGCGGTGAGCTCGCCGAACTCCAGAGAGCGGCCCACCAGCTCCGCGGTCATCTCGTCGATCGCGCCCGACGCGGCCGAATTGCGCACCAGCGCACTGAGTTCCTGCGCGGACCGCGCCGAGCTCAGCTCCTCCGCGGGCTCGATGCCGAGCCGCCGGACCAGCCGGTTCGCGGCCGAGTTGAGGAAGGTGATGGCCCAGCGGAACATCGCGGAGAAGGCGGCCTGCGGGCCGGCGCTCCAACGCGCGGTCTGCAGCGGGCGGGCGATGGCGAGGTTCTTCGGCGCCAGCTCGCCGAGCACCATCGACAGGGAGGTGGCGAGGACCAGCGCCAGCACCACGGTCAGGGCGGCGACCACGGCCTCGGGGGCGCCGGTCCACTCCAGTGCGGGGCGCAGGAACTTCGAGAGCACCGGCTCTGCCAGGTAACCGGTGACGAGCGTGGTGATCGTGATGCCGAGCTGGGCGCCCGACAGCTGGAAGGTGAGGGTCCGGTGGGCCCGTTGCACCTGCTTGGAACGGCGGTCGCCGCGTTCGCGGACGTCCGCGTCGACGGTCGACTTCTCGAGCGCGGTGAGCGAGAACTCGGCCGCGACGAACAGCGCCGTGCCCAGCGTCAGGGCGAGGAAGCCGACGATGGCGCCGACCGTGATCAGGGCGCTAGCCATCGGCGCGCCTCCTCGACGTGGTCAGTGCGGTCTGCGCTCGTCGTCGGCGGCGTTTGCCGGGTCTTCGGGGCTTCATGGTCCTTCCCAGAGGATCGTCGGTGGAATCCACTGCATCCTACCGGCGATCCATCGAGTCCTCACCAACCGCCGGGAAGCGGCCTGCCCTCGGCGAAGCCGGCCGCGCTCTGCACGCCGACGGTGGCCTTCGCGTGGAACTCCGGGACGGACCGGGCGCCGGCGTAGGTGAACGAGCTGCGCACCCCCGAGGTGATGCGGTCCAGCAGGTCCTCGACGCTGGGGGCCTCCGGGTCGACGCGGATGCGCGAGCTGGAGATGCCCTCCTCGAACAGCGACTTGCGGGCGCGGTCGAAGGCGCCCTCGCCGGCGGTGCGAGCGGCGACGGCGCGCTTGGACGCCATGCCGAAGCTCTCCTTGTACGCGGAGCCGTCGGTCGCGTACTTCATGTCGCCCGGGGACTCGTAGGTGCCGGCGAACCACGAGCCGACCATGACGTTCGAGGCGCCGGCGGCCAGCGCCAGCGCGACATCGCGCGGGTGCCGCACGCCGCCGTCGGCCCAGACGTGGGCACCGAGCTCGCGGGCGGCGGCCGCGCAGTCGAGCACGGCGCTGAACTGCGGCCGCCCGACGCCGGTCATCATGCGGGTGGTGCACATGGCGCCGGGGCCCACACCGACCTTGACGATGGTCGCGCCGGCGTTCACCAGATCGCGGGCGCCGGCCGCGGCGACCACATTGCCCGCGGCGAGCGGCAGGCCCAGGTCGAGCGCGGCGACGGCCTCGAGCGCGTCGAACATCTTGGCCTGGTGGCCGTGCGCGGTGTCGACGACCAGCACGTCGGCACCGGCCTCGGCGAGCGCGCGGGCCTTGGCGGCCACGTCGCCGTTGATGCCGACGGCGGCGGCGATGCGGAGCTTGCCGGCACCGTCGACCGCGGGGCTGTAGATGCCCGCCCGGACGGTGCCCGTGCGGGTGAGGACGCCGTGCAGGCGGTCGTCGCCGTCGACGAGAACGGCCAGGTCGGAGTGGTCCTTGTCCAGCAGGTCGAAGACGGCCTCGGGCGCGGTACCGGTGGCGGCGGACACGAAGGACGTGGTCATCACGTCGCGCAGGCGGGCGAACCGGTCGACGCCCTCGCACGCCGCCGCGGTGACGAGGCCGATCGGGCGATCGTCGCCGTCGATGACCACGACGGCGCCGTGCGCACGCTTGGGCAGCAGCGCGACGGCGTCGCTCACCGAGTGCTCCGCGCTCAGTGTGACCGGGGTGTCGGCCACGAGGTCGCGGCTCTTGACATAGGAGATCGTGTCGGCCGCGGCCTGCAGCGGAAGATCCTGGGGGAGAACGACGATGCCGCCCCGCCGGGCCACGGTCTCGGCCATGCGACGGCCGGCGACCGCCGTCATGTTGGCGACGACGAGCGGGATGGTGGTGCCCGTGCCGTCGACCGAGGAGAGATCCACGTCGAACCGGGAGGTCACGTCCGACCGATTCGGGACGAGGAAGACATCGTCGTAGGTCAGGTCGTACTGCGGGCGGCTATCAGGAAGGAACTGCACGTGTCGTCATCCTACTCGATGGCGTCGTGGCGCGGCTCACGACCGCGATCAGTGCAGGATCAGGCGAGAGAGCTCGGTGAGCCAGGGGACGGCCACGGCCACCGTGGGCACCACCAGGATCAGGCCCGCGAGCAGGTAGACCGCGCCGCTGAACATCGTGCTGGCCGGGGCCATGGACAGCCGCTCGACCCGGACGACGGTTCCCGTCGACCCGACCGCCAGCGCGCCCCGCGGCGCGGGACTCTTGGCGCAGGTGACCAGCGCGTTCGCCAGGGGGAGCGGGCCGGCGGCGGCGACGGCCTCGTCGTCGGCGAGGAGCTCGACCAGCAGCTTGACCGAGTCGAGCGCCGCCGACGAGCGGACGAGGCGCGGGAACGCGTGGTGCACCGCGGTGAAGGCCTCGAGCACCAGGTCGTGCCGGGAGCGCAGATGCGCGCGCTCGTGCGCGAGCACCGCGGTCAACTCCTCGTGGCTGAGCTGGGTGAGAGTGCCGACGCTGAGCACCACGCGGTGCCGCAGCCCGGGCAGGCAGTAGGCGAGCGGCTCGTCCACCCCGAGCACCCGTAGGTCCGTGGCGGAGACGGGATGGTCACCGTCGACCGCCTGGGACAGGATGTCGACGACGGTGCGGTGCCGGGCCCGGCGCCACCGCGTGCGGATGGCGAGGCGGACGGTGGAGGTGATCAGGCGCGCGCCGATGACCAGGGTGAACGCGAAGGCGATGACCGACACCGTCCACGGCACGACGCCGAGCTGCCGGATCTCGTCGATCGGGTTCGTGGTGGGGCGGCCGTCGGCGCCGGGGACGAGGAGGCGGCTCGCGATGACCAGCCCGGCGCTGAACGCCGACAGCACGGCGGCGAGCGCGATGGCCTGCCACAGTACGAGGGCGGCGCGGGGCGTGCGGATCGGCCAGGTGGCCCGGGACAGCCAGGTGGGCACCGGTCCCGCCAGCAGCAGGGCCAGCACTCCGAAGATCAGGGCCGCCATGGGCTTGAGCCTACTGGGTCACGACGATCGCGCGGTACGCTCGGTGGTGCCGTCGACCCCGGCCTCGAGCTTGGCCAGCGCGCGGCGCAGCGCCTGCGCCTCATCGGCCCCGACGCGCTCGACGAAATGGACGAGCGCGGCCTCGCGGGAGCTCTCGGCCTGGGCGAGCGCATCGAACATCAGGTCCGCGACGAGTTCCTCGCGGCCGAAGGTCGCGGCGTAGCGATGCGCCCGATCGGTGCGGATCTGCGTGACCAGCTTCTTCTTCGCGAGCCGCTGCAGCACCGTCATCACGGTCGTGTACGCGAGTTCGCGGTCAGCAGAGAGCCATTCGTGCACCTGTCGCACGGTCTGCGGTTCGGTGGACGCCCAGAGGTGGTCCATGACCGCGCGCTCGAGATCTCCCAATGCCGCCATTGGACCGATTCTACCCGGGATGGTGCGGATCGCTACGACAGGATGTCGTAATCCACGCCACATCGATGAGGGCTTGCTAAGTTAGGCGAGGCTGCCCTAGAATAAGTGACGTCGCCGAGAGCGACACGAGATCCACATCGGACCGGTTCGCGAACTGAGGGCTGCAGTAATCCGCCCGGTCTGTGCCTAGGCGGGTCCGGGGATGGCTGAGCCCCGGGCCCGCCGCTCTCGTTTCCGGGTGCGATCGCACCGCGAGAGGATCAGTCCTTCGGCATGACGAGCCACAGCAGCAGGTACAGCAGGAACTGCGGACCCGGCAGCAGGCAGGACACGACGAACAACACGCGCACGAGCGTGGCGTCGATGCCGAAGTAGCGGGCGATGCCGGCGCACACGCCGCCCAGCCAGTTGTTGTGGAGGTCGCGGGCGAAGCGCTTCTGCGGTGCCGGGGCGGAGGGGGACTGGGTGAAGGGCATGTTCTCGGTCATGACTCCACGATGCCGCCCGGCGGTCCGGTCCCGCATCGGGGTCTTCCCGGAATCCGGCCCGGAGATCGGCCCGACGACGCGTCGTCCTAGGGTGGGTTCATGACGCAACCGACCCCCGGACAGCAGCAGGTCATCGACGGGATCCAGGCTCAGGGCTCCGCCGGCTTCGACACGCTCCTCGGCCTCGAGTACACCGCTCTCACGCCGGACGGCGTCGAGGCGACGCTCACCCTGCGCCCCGAGCTGCACCAGCCCTTCGGCATCACCCACGGCGGCGTGTACTGCGCGATCGTGGAGTCGGTGGCGAGTGTGTCGGGGGTGATCTGGCTCGGCGGCAGCGGTCACGTCGTCGGCGTGAACAACAACACCGACTTCCTGCGCGCCCTCTCCACCGGCGTCCTGTCGATCCGCAGCACTCCCGTCCACCGGGGTCGCCGGCAGCAGCTGTGGCTGGTCGAGATCGACTCCGAGGACGGTAAGGCCGTCGCGCGCGGTCAGGTCCGGCTGCAGAACATCGACGCGTAGCGGCGAGCGCTCGAAACGCCGACGAGCGCGCCCCCGGTCGGGAGCGCGCTCGTTCGTCGTGTGCGGGGCCGGTGTCAGCCGGCCTTCTCGGCCTTCTCCGCCTCGGCCGACGGTGCGCCCGGGGCCTGCACCTGGATGTCCGCCTTGGGTGCGGACTTCGGTAGCGCCTTCGTGGGCGAGCTGGTGTGCACCGGCGGGATCGCCGGCCTCGCACCTGACTGCAGCGCGTCGAGCGCCGTCCGCGCGTAGACCTGCTGCTCGGTGATCGTCATCTGGCCGCGCTTGTTGGTCAGGAAGGTGATGGCCCACGAGGTCAGCGTGATGACGCGGTTCTGGTAGCCGACGATGTACCACAGGTGCAGGGCGAGCCAGCCGACCCAGGCGAGGAAGCCGCCGAACTCGAGCTTGCCGACCTTCGCCACGGCGCTGGCGCGCGAGACGGTGGCCATCGACCCCTTGTCGAAGTACTTGAAGGGCTTGCGCTCGGCCGGGGTCTGTCCCTTGAGGCCGGCGCTGATCGCCTTCGCGGCGTAGGTCGCGCCCTGGATCGCGCCCTGCGCCATGCCCGGCACACCGTCGACCAGCATCATGTCGCCGACGACGAAGACATTCGGATTGCCGGGGATCGACAGGTCGGGCAGGACCTTGACACGGCCGGCGCGGTCGGTCTCGGCACCGGACTGCTCCGCGAGCACCTTGCCCAGCTTGCTGGCGGCGACGCCGGCGGACCAGACCTTGCACTGCGCCTCGATGCGCCGCTGGGTGCCGTCCTTCTCCTTGACGATGAGGCCGTCGGCGTCGACGTCGACCACCATCGCGTTGAGCTGGATCTCGACGCCCATCTTCTCGAGCCGCTTGGCCGCCATGGTGCCGAGCTTCTCGCCCATCGGGGGGAGCACGGCCGGGGCGGCGTCCAGCAGGATCACGCGCGCCTCGGTCGGGTCGATGTTGCGGAACGCGCCCTTGAGCGTGTTGTCGGACATCTCCGCGATCTGCCCGGCCAGCTCGACCCCGGTGGGGCCGGCGCCGATCACCACGAAGGTGAGCAGGCGCATGCGCTCCTCGTGGTCGTTGGACAGCTCGGCCTGCTCGAAGGCGCCGAGGATGCGGCCGCGCAGCTCGAGCGCGTCGTCGATGGTCTTCATGCCCGGCGCGAACTCGGCGAACTGGTCGTTGCCGAAGTAGGACTGGTCCGCGCCGGCCGCCACGATGAGGCTGTCGAACGGGGTGACCGTCTCGCGCTCGAGCAGGTGGCTGGTCACGGTGCGGTTCTCGAGATCGATGTCGGAGACCTCGCCCAGCAGCACCTCCGCGTTGCGCTGCTTGCGCAGGATCATCCGGGTCGCGGGGGCGATCTCGCCCTCGGACAGGATGCCCGTCGCGACTTGGTAGAGCAGCGGCTGGAACAGGTGGTGAGTGGTCTTCGCGATCATCGTCACGTCGACGTCCGCGCGCTTGAGGGCCCGGGTGCCGAACAGGCCGCCGAAGCCCGAACCGATGACGACCACCCTGTGGCGGTGCGTTCCGTCGCTCATTACTCTCGTTGCTCCTGGTATCGCGTCGTAGCCGGGATCCCCGGCATGTGCAGTCCTACCGTAGTCCTCTGTTCAACTCTCGTCGCGACGCACGCCCGAACCCGTGGCGCGGCGCTCGCGGTACGCGGCCACGTGGGTCCGGTTCCCGCAGTTCCCCTCGGTGCAGAAGCGTCGGGAACGATTCTTCGACAGGTCGACGAGAACCCGGTCACAGTCGTCGGCCGCGCAGGTCTTCAGACGGTCCACGCTGCCGCTGCGGACCAGGTCGACGAGGGCCATCGCGAACTCGGCGCGCATCCGGACGGGGAACGGGGCGTCGTCGGGGATGAAGTGCAGATGCCAGTCCCAGGCGCCGTGCCGGGTCAGGCGCGGCTGCTGCGGCGTGGCGGCCAGCATCTCGTTGACCAGCCGGGCCACCTCGTCGGGATGGCCGGCGGCCCACACGCGTGCGAGCTCCGCGCGCAGCTCGTGGATGGGGGCGAGGTCCTTGCTCTCCGCGGAGCTCCAGCCCGTGAACTCGTGGCGGCGCAGGAACTCCTTCAGCGCCGCGGCGGTGCCGAGCCGCTCCTCGTGTCCGTAGTCGGTGTTCACGAGGTCGGCGGCCATGATCAGCGAGGGCTCGGTGTCATGAGCGAATTTCATTTGACTCCTTACGACAGGTGCCGCTACTGTCACTAGCGTACCTCACTTGACTCCTTACTGATGACATGAACACGGAGGTGACGCATGGGTCGGGGTATCGCTATCGCTCTGGTTTCGGGATTCGCGTTCGCGATGTCCGGCCCGTTCGGCAAGCCGCTGCTCGCCGCCGGATGGAGCCCGGCCGGCGTCGTGCTCGTGCGCATCTGGATCGCGGCGATCGTCACGCTGGTGCCGATGCTGATCTTCGCCCGCGCGCGGCTCGCGACGCTGCGGCACGCGCCCTTCACGGTGCTCGCCTACGGACTGCTCGCTGTGCTCGCCGTGCAGCTCGCGTACTTCAACGCCATCGCGCACATGTCGGTGACGGTCGCGCTGCTCATCGAGTTCTCCGCGCCGCTGCTGGTGCTGGTGTACCTCTGGGCCCGGTTCGGGAAGCGCCCGACGGTGCGCACCGCGCTCGGTGCGGCACTGGCGGTCGCGGGGCTGGTCGCGGTCGTGGGCGCGGCATCGGGCGGTGCGGTCGTCTCGCCGATCGGCCTGGTCTGGGCGTTCGTGTCGCTGGTGGGCCTGGCGGCGTACTTCCTGCTCGCCGAGGACGGTACCCGCGCCGACGACCTCGATACCGCGGCGCAAGAGGGTGATTCGAAGCCCGCGGTGGACCAGTTGGCCCTTGCGGCCGGCGGCCTGCTCGTGGGTGCGGTCGTGTTGTCGCTGACCTCTCTGGCCGGTCTGACTCCGGTGCGGATCTCCACCGCGCCCGTGGTTCTCGGCGGTCTCGGCACCACGCCGTGGTGGGTGCCCGCCGTCGTCATCGGCGCGGTCGCCACGGGACTGGCCTACGTCGCCGGCATCGTCGCGATCAACCTGGTGGGCCCGACACTCGCGTCCTTCCTCGGGTTCTCCGAGGTCATCGCGTCCGGCGTGGTGGCCTGGCTGATGCTGGGGGAGGCGCTCACGCCTCTGCAGATCGTGGGCGCGGTGGCGATCGTGGCGGGCGTGATCGCCGTCAAGCGGGGCGAGCGTCGCGATCCGGACGATTCCGGGCGGCCCGTCGCTCCAGCCAGTCCGTGCGATGGATCTCGTACTCGACCCGTGCATACGGCGTGAGGTCCGCATCGCCCTCCGCGCCGAGGTCGACCTCGCCCTGCAGCGACTCCCAGTCGAGCATCGCGATGTCCAGCTGCGACATGCCCAGCCCGGCGAGGACGCGGCGCGACGCGAGGTTCGACCAGGCCGTGGACGCGTAGACGCGACCGGTGAGGCCGCGCGCGAAGGCGTCGCCCACCAGGGCGTGCGCCGCCTCGGCGCAGAACCCCCGTCGACGGTGCGCCTCCGCCACCGAGTAGCTCAACTCCAGGCCGCGCACACTGCTGTGCCGGGAGGCGCGCAGGGCGATCCGGCCCAGCGTGCGGCGGCTGTGCCGGTCGACGATGTGGAAGCGTCCGTCGAAGGCGGACGAGCTCGAGGCGCCGGCGGCGGGCGCGAGGTGGAGGCGAGCCGTCTCGATGTGCGCCTGCAAATCACCCCTCACGGTGCACAGCGTATCCGCTCGGGCCCCGCGGGAGGCGCAGTTCCCGCGGGTGTCGCGACGGCGGAACGCCGATGGCTGCCATACTGTCCGGCGTGACGTACCGAATCGCTCTTGCCACCTCCGCGGCGCAGCCGGATCTCGACGACCGCGGCCAGGAGATCCTCGCCGCCCTGCGCGCGGCCGGCCACGACGCCGAGGCCGCCGTGTGGTCCGACTCGAGTGTCGACTGGGAGCAGTTCGACGCGGTCGTGATCACCGGCGCGTGGGACTACGCACAGCGCTACGACGACTTCCTGGGCTGGGCGTGGCGCGCCGCCGCACAGTCGCTCGTGCTCAACCCCGAGCCGCTCGTCCGCTGGTACGCGGACAAGCGCTACCTCGCGGACTACGCGTCCGAGGGCCTGCCGATGGTCCCGGCGCAGTTCATCACCGTGCACGACGCCACGCTCGATCACGACTACCTCGGTGTCGAGCACGTCGTCCGGCCCACGATCAGCGGCGGCCTCGCGGAGGCCTTCCGGTTCGGCCCGGAGGACGGCGCGGCCAGTCGCGCGAAGCTGGAGGAGATCAAGGCGGCGGGTACGTCGGTCATGGTCTTCCCGTACGTCGGCGAGGTCGGCGGGGTCTCGCTGGTCTACATCGGCGGCGAGTACAGCCACGCCTTCGGTCGTGACCTGGCCGCCGAGGTGAACGCGGAGCCCGGTGCGGGGCGCCCCGTCGAGCAGCTCACCGATGTCGAGCCGACGGCGGCCGAGCGGGAGATCGCCGATGCCGCGCTCAAGCCCATCGATCCCGCGAACCCGCCGCTGTACGTGCGCGTCGATCTCGTCCGCACCCCGGGGGGTGACCCGCTGATCCTCGAGGTCCAGGTCGTCCAGCCCGATCTGCACCTCGAGCGCATCGAGAACGGTGCGGTGAAGTTCGCCGACGCCGTCGTCGCCCGAATCGCTTCGACGAAGGCCTGACCGGCACCGTCGTACCACGTCAGAAGCCTCCGCCCGGATACCGGGCGGAGGCTTCTCGCGTTGGGGGTTGCCAAATGAACTATCGCGATATATCGTGAACGCATCGGGTTGCGAAACATGCGACCCCCTACCGAAAGGAGTGCCACCATGCGTAGGCACACTCACAACGAGCACTTCGATGCACGATTCCGCAACAGCGGCTTCCCGTCCGAGTGCGGCCCCGGAGAGGGCCGTGGCGAGGGACGCGGCCGCGGGCGTGGCCGTGGATTCGGTCCGGGCGGGCCGGGGTTCGGCCCCGGAGGCTTCGGACCCGGCGGGCCCGGTTTCGGTCCCGGCGGACCCGGCCCCTTCGGCCCGGGCGGCCCCGGACGGGGGCGCGGTCGTGGCCGCGGCCGGCGCGGCGTCCAGCGCGGCGACGTCCGCATCGCAGTGCTCCGGCTCCTGGAGACCGAGCCGATGCACGGCTACCAGATCGTCTCCTCCATCGAGGAGCGCACGGCGGGGGCCTGGAAGCCCAGCCCCGGCGCCATCTATCCCACGCTCAGCCAGCTCGAGGACGAGGGGCTGATCACCATCGAGCGGGAGAACGGCCGCAAGGTCGCCACGCTCACCACCGCGGGCCGCGAGCACATCGAGACCGCGCTCGCCGATGCCCCGGACCCGTTCGCCGGCTTCGACGGCGGCTCGGCCGAGCGGGGGCACCTCCGCGAGACCTTGCGCGAGCTGCACGAGGTCACCCGGCGCGTCGCCCGTACGGGCGATCCCGAGCAGACGGCCGCGGTCGACACCATTCTCGGCGACGCGATCAAGCAGGTCTACCTGCTGCTCGCCGGTGTGGACCGCACGCCCCCCGCGGCCGCCGACGAGGCTACCGAGGTGTCGGATCCGGACGACGAGCAGTAGTCACCCGGCGCGCGCGGGTCAGGTCCGGCACCAGGCGGACCGCGGCGCCGGGAGGAAACTCCCGGTGCCGCTCGGCCGGTAGCTCGGCCACCAGGTCGACGGTGCCCGCGGTCCCCGCGGGCGCGACCCTGCTCGTCACCCGGCAGCGCCCGCCTGCCACACTCACCTCGACGACGGTGCCGGACAGTCCGGCACCGTCGTCGTTCGTGGCGCCGACCTCGAGGTCGTCGGGCCCGAACACCCACGCCCCGTCGCCGTCCGGCAGCAGATTCATCCCCGCCAGCCGGGCGGCGAAGGGCGTCGCGGGGGAGAGCAGCAGGTCCGCGGCGGGACGCTGGTCGGCGACGCGGCCGTCCTCGAGCACGGCCGCCTGATCGGCGAGGGCCACCACATCGGCCGCGTCGTGGGTGATGAGCACGCAGGTGCGGCCGTCGAGCAACCTACGGAGAACCGATCGGACCTCGGCCCGGGCGCCCACGTCGAGCGCGGAGAGGGGCTCGTCGAGCAGGAGGACCTTCGGCTCGGCCGCCAGGGCACGCGCGAGCGCGACCCGCTGCGCCTGGCCGCCGCTGAGCTCGTGCGGGCGCCGATCCCGCAGCTGTGCGGCCCCCACCGCCTCGAGCCAGTGGTCCGCGGCGGCCGCGGCGGATCGGCGGTCCGCCCCGGCGCTGCGGGGCGCGAAGGCCACGTTGGCGTGCACCCGCAGATGCGGGAACAGTCGTGCGGTCTGGCCCAGCAGCGCCACGCGCCGACGGTGCGCCGGGACCCACCGCCCGGCACCGTCGAAGACGGTCTGCCCGGCGACGACGACGCGGCCGGAGTCGGGCCGGACCAGCCCGGCCACGGCGTCGGCGACGGTCGACTTCCCGGTCCCGTTGGGTCCGAGGAGGGCGAGGGTCTCCCCGTTCGGAACCGTGAACCGGGCGTCGACGCCGCGCGCGGCCACGGTCAGGTCGACGGTCAGCCCGGGGCTCATCTCCGCCATGCGCGGACCCCGTACACCGCCGAGACGATCACGGCCGACGCGGCCAGCAGTACCAGCGACAGCGCCACCGCCGCCTGCGGATCGGTCTCGTTGCGCAGGTAGATCTCCAGCGGCAGCGTGCGGGTGGTGCCCGCGAGGGATCCGGCGAAGGTGAGCGTTGCGCCGAACTCGCCGAGCGCCCGCGCGAAGGTCAGCACGACGCCGGAGGCGATGGACGGCAGCACCAGCGGGAGGGTGATGCGGCGCAGCACGATCGACGGCGAGGCGCCCAGGGTCGCTGCGGTCCGCTCGTAGTCGGTGCCGAGGGTGCGCAGCGCGCCCTCCACGGCCAGCACGAGGAAGGGCAGGGCGACGAAGGCCTGCGCCAGGACCACGGCCACCGTCGTGAACGCGATGTGCCCGCCGATCCCGCCGTACTGGCCCACCAGGCCGCGGCGGCCGAAGGCGTAGAGCAGCGCGATGCCGCCGACCACCGGGGGCAGCACCAGTGGCAGCAGGACCAGCGGACGGAGCACCCCGACGAACCGGGATCGACTGCGCGCCAGGATCACCCCGAGCGGAACGCCGAGCACGATGCACAGCAGCGTCGCCGCGCACGAGGTCTGCAGGGACAGCAGCAGGGCGGCCCGCGAGTCCTCCGAGGTGACCAGGTCCCCGAACCGCGGCCAGTCGACCTTCGCCACGATGCCGATCAGCGGAACGAGCACGAAGGCGGCGCCGAGCGCGGCGGGAGCGAGGATCCAGCCGGGGAACGCCCTGTCCGGGCCGGGAGCGGAGCGCGCGGACCGGTTCAGCTGGGTGCCCCGAAGCCTGCCGCAGCCAGGGCCGCCCGGCCCTGCGGACCGCGAACGAATTCGACGAACTCCTTCGCTCCCGCGGCGTTCTCGGCGGCGGTCAGCGCCGCGATCGGGTAGACGTTGACGGCACCGTCGGCCTGCGGGAAGTCGACGGACCCGACGGCGCCGTTCGTGCCCTTGACGTCCGTCTTGTAGACCAGGCCTGCGTCGGCCTGGCCGTGCCGGACCTTGGCGAGAACGCTCGAGACGGAGTCCTCCTCGCTGACGGGGTGCAGGGTCACGTCGGCGGCCTTGGTGACCTTGGCGGTCGCCGTGCCGCACGGCACGGGCTGCGCGCACACCACGACGCTGACGCCCGGCTTGGTCAGGTCGGCGAGCGAGGTGACGCCCTTCGGGTTGCCGGGTGCGGTGGCGATGGTGAGGACATTGGTGGCGAAGGGCTGCGGGTCGGCGACCAGCGATGCCGCCCTGGCCTTGTCCATGGTGGGGGTGTCCGCGGTGGCGAAGACATCGGCGGGCGCGCCCTGGGTGAGCTGTGCGAGCAGACCCGACGAGCCGCCGAAGGAGAACTTGACGGTGGTGCCGGGGTGCTTCGCGCCGAACTCGGAGCCCAGCTTCTCGAAGGTGGCCTGCAGGCTGGCGGCGGCGTAGACGATCACGGTGCCGCCCGATCCGGCCGCACCGGACGAGGGCGCGGAGGCGCCGTCGCTCGAGGTCGAGCAGGCGGTGAGGCTCGCCGCGAGCACGGCGGCGGTCAACAGTCGTGTGGCGCGCATCGCGTCTCCCGGTGAGCAGAGGGAAGGGGGTTGTGCTCGACAATAGTCCCATGACGAATCACGAGGTACTGGTCCCGATGCGCTGGTCGGACATGGATGCGTTGCAGCACATCAACAACGTGTCGATGCTGCGGCTGCTCGAGGAGGCGCGCATCCGGTTCATGATCCGGTTCGGCTCGGGACCGGACTCGGGCCGGATCACGATGTTCGTCGCGCACCAGGAGATCGACTACGTTCGCCCGCTGCTGTACTCACAGGAGCCGGTGCGGATCCTGATGCGCGTCACCAGGATCGGCGGGTCGGGCTTCGACATCGGCTACGAGGTGCTCGATGCGGACGGCCGGGTGGCCGCGTTGTCGGAGGCGTCCATGGTCGTGGTGGACGGTGCCGCGTCCGGCCGCCCCGCCCCGATTCCGGACGCCCTGCGCGCGCAGCTCGAGGAGGTCCTCGGCGAGCCCGTGCCCTTCCGCCGGCGCCGCGAGAGCGTCTGACGGTCGCGGCTACCCGAGGACCATCGCCGCGAGGTAGCGGCGCGTCATGACCGCCTGCAGGAGGCGTCCGACGGGCGCTCCCAGGCGGGTGTACCAGCGCCCGGGGCGGGAGAACGCGCTCACGACCGCGACCACGGCACCGTCCGCCCGCAGTTCGACGGAGAAGAGCTCCTCGCCGCTCTCGGGGTGCCCGGGCAGCGTGCCGTAGGCGAAGCCGGCCCGGTCGGGGGTGTCGACGACGTAGATCACGCGGCACGGGATGCGGATGGGGCCGAACAGCGGCGTGGTCATCACCATGACGGTGTCCGCCTCGGCCCGCGGTGTGCTGGCCCGGACCCGCAGCCCGGCTCCGCGCTGCATGCCGTAGGCGCGGATCGAGTCCCGGACCGCGGCGAAGTCCTCCGGGCCGTGGCCCACGACGCGTTCCGCGCGAAAGACGTGCGCGTCCCCGGGCGGGGTGCCGCGCGTCGCCCCCACCTCGGGGTAGGTGAACGGGGCCCGTGCCAGTGCCTCCAGGTCCGTCATACCGCCCGACGGTACGCCGCCGCCCCGGGCGGGACGGGGCGTCACCGTCGGGCCAGGCGGGCCGCGGCCACGGCCCCGACGACCCCGGAGGCGATCACCGCGACGCCGTGCCAGCCCGTGAGCGTGACCGACTCCTGCAGCACGACGGCGCCGAGGACGGCGGCGCAGATCGGCTCGGCGAGGGTGATCGCCGGCAGCGAGGCCGAGATCGGGGCGGGCTGGAAGGCCCGCTGCTGCAGGTACATCGCGCCGATCCCGCACAGCACCAGGACGTAGAGCCGCCAGTCGGTCAGCAGCCGGGCGGTGTTCGCGACGAACTCCGCGTGCTCGTAGGACGTGAGCACAGGCTTGGTGAGCACCGTCGCGACGCCGAACAGGGTGCCCGCGGCGACGCCGAAGGACAGCGCCCGTGCGGACCCGGGCAGCGTGCGGACCAGCCCGATCGCCGTGGTCGCCGCCGCGACGACCCCCACCGCGATGAGTGCGGGCAGCCAGGTGGCGCCCGGGGCGTCGGGCACGCCGTCGGTGGGCCGCCCCGCGACGAGGAACACCGCCAGCGCTATCGCGAGGACTGCGGCCCAGGTCCACTCGCGGGTGGTGACGCGGGTGTGGTTGAGCAGCGCGGAGATCGGCAGCGCGAACAGCAGCGCCGCGACGATGAGCGGCTGCACCACCAGGACCGGCCCCAGTGCCAGCGCCCAGGCCTGGAAGGCGTAGCCGCCGAGGTCGCCCACCAGGCCCAGCCACCAGCGGGGCCGGCGGATCAGCTCGGCGATGAGTGAGGAGCCCTCGTCGACGCTCGCCGCCTCCGTCTGCTGGGCGGCGGATCCGCACGCGAACAGGAAGGCGGCGACGAGGGCGAGGACGATCGAGGCGGCGGTGGCGGACACGCGAGAAATCTACGCTCGGTGGTGGTGCGCGCCGTCGCGCACGCTACGTTGAGTCCATCAATCACGGCTGAAGGAGTGAGTGTGGCGAAGGTCGAGAGCCGGATCGAGATCGCGCTCGCGCCGGACACGGCGTGGGCGAAGGCCGCGGACCTCGAGACGCTCCCGCAGTGGGTGACCCTGCACGACGGGTGGCGGGGCCCGCTGCCCGAGCTCGCCGAGGGGGCGCGGATCGCCTGCGTGGTCAAGGTGAAGAACTTCCGCAACCGCGTCGACTGGGTCATCACCGAGTACGACCCGCCGCGGAAGCTGGTCCTGGACGGCAAGGGTGTGGCGGGCACGAAGTACAAGCTCACCGTGAGCATCGCGCCGTCCGGCGCGGGTTCGACGGTGACCCTCCGTACCGATCTCGGCGGCGCGCCGCTGTTCGGCCCGATCGGGGCGACGGTGGCGCGGGCGCTCAAGGGCGACATCGAGGACTCGCTGCAGCGGTTCCAGCGGATGTTCGCCGAGTAGTAGGCCGAGCGGCAGGCCGAGCGAGGGCGACGGAGAGGACGCGCGGGTGGAACTGACGGACCTGGTCGGTGCCGCGGTTCGCGGCGGCCTGAGCTGGGGGTCCGACACGCTCGCGCGGCTGCGACAGCGTGCGGGCATGGACGGGCCGCGTCCGTGCGATGCGCTGATCCTCGACGTCGACGACACGGTGGTGGACACCGCCGCAGCGATGCGCGCCGCGGCGCGGGCGGCCGCACTCGAGGTGTGGCCCGAGTCGGGCGCCACCACGCGCGAGCGGTTCGCCGAGCACTTCCTGCGCGACCCGCACGGGGTGTTCGCCCGGTACACCGCCGGGGAACTGCGGTTCCACGAGATGCGCAAGGCCCGGATCGCGGCCGCGGCGCAGGACCTCGGGCTGCTCTGGGAGCCGCGGCGCTATCGCCGGTACTGCAGCGGTTTCGATCCGGCGTTCGCGGCGGCGCAGCGGCTCTTCCCGGATGCGATGCCGGCGGTGCAGGCGGCGGAACGGTGGGGGATCGTCGTGGTGCTCCTGACGAACTCGTCGACGGCCGCCACCAGGATGAAACTCCAGGTCCTCGGCGTGTCCGATCGGTTCCCGCACGTCGTCACCACCGACACCCTGGGGATCGGCAAACCCGATCCCGCGGTGTTCCTACACGCCTGCGAGCTCGCGGGTGCGGCGCCGGGGGACTGCGTCGCGGTGGGCGACAGCTACGCCAATGACGTCGCCGCCGCGCGAGTGGCGGGGCTGCGTGCCCTCTGGCTCGACCGGTCCGGCGCGGGCGTGGGCGGCGAGCCACCCGCGATCCGTTCGCTGGCCGAGCTACCTGCGGCGTTGACCCGGGCGGTCTGACCTGTCGGAGGCTCGTGTTAGAACTGCGCACATGCTCACCGTGCACCGTTCCGAACGTGGCGACGTCCTCGTGGACGCGCTGGCGGACGTGCTCGCGGTTCCCGCGGCCGACCCGTTCCGCCCGGAACTGATCGCGGTCCCGGCGCGCGGGGTGGAGCGCTGGATCATCCAGGGATTGGCCACTCGGCTGGGCGTCGCCGCGAACATCGAGTTCCCCACCCCCGCCGGTCTGGTCGCCGAGGCGGTGGCCGCGGCCTCGGGCATCGCGCCGGACGATGACCCGTGGCGCGGGGAGCGGCTGGTGTGGCTCGTTCTCGCGGCGATCGACGAGATGGCCTTCGAGCCCTCGGGGGCGGTCCTCGCCCGGCACCTCGGGGTGGTCCGCCCCGGGGGCTGGGCCGCGCAGCCCGGGCACCGTCCCCGGCGCCGCTATCCGACCGCGGAGCTGCTCGCGGGTCTGCTGCGCTCCTACGGCGCGAACCGGCCCGGCATGCTGGTGGACTGGGCGGCGGGCCGCGACACCGACGGCATCGGTGGGGAGCTGCCCGAGGACCTGTCCTGGCAGGCCGAGCTCTTCCGTCGCGTCCGCACTCTCGCGGGATCGCCCAGCCCCGCCGAGCGGCTCGAGGCCGCCTGCGCGCAGTTGCGGGCGGAGCCGGGCATCGTCGACCTGCCCGAGCGGCTGTCGGTGTACGGACCCACCCGCCTCCCCGCAGACCAGGCGGCGGTCCTCGCGGCGCTCGCCGTGGGCCGCGAGGTGCACCTGTGGCTACCGCATCCCAGCCCGGCCCTGTGGGCCGAGCTGTCGGGCGGTGCCGCCCCGCCCGCCGGGCCCGTGCCCCGCACCGCCGGCGGCCCGACCGCAACGAACCCCCTGCTCGCGTCCCTCGGGCGCGAGGCGCGGGAGCTGCAGGCGCGCGTCGCGCCGCTGATGGATGCCGATGTGCACCACCCGACGCCGCCCCGCGCCGCGACCCTCCTCGGCGGCGTGCAGTCGGGTATCGCCGACGATGCCCCGCTCGCCGCGGGACGCACCGCGGACGGCTCGATCGAGTTCCACGCGTGCCACGGTCCGGCGCGCATGATCGAGGTCCTCCGGGAGCGGCTGGTCCGGCTGTTCGAGGACGATCCGACGCTGCAGCCGCGCGAGGTCCTCGTCACCTGCCCGGACATCGAGACCTATGCGCCCCTCATCCGTTCCGCGTTCGGCCAGGCCGTGGTGGACTCCGGTGGTCCCGGCCAGGCGGGGGAGGCGATACACCCGGCCCAGCGTCTGCGGGTGCGCCTGGCCGACCGATCGCTGCGGTTCACCAACCCCCTGCTCGACGCGCTGGTCACGGTCCTCGAACTCGCCGACGGTCGCGCCACCGTCGCCGAGGTGCTCGACCTGGGGGCCACCGATCCGGTACGGCGCCGGTTCCGGTTCAGCGATTCCGACATCGAACGGCTCCGGGAGTGGGCCGGCCCGTCGGGCGCCCGCTGGGGCCTCGACGAGGCGGCGCGCGAGCGCTACGGGCTGCGCGGGTTCCCGCAGAACACACTGGCCACCGCGCTGGACCGGATCGTGCTCGGCGTCGTCGCCGATGAGACCGACGGGGCGTGGCTGGGCCTGGGCCTGCCGCTGGACGATGTGGACTCCACCGACATCGACCTCGTCGGCCGGTTCGCCGAGTACCTCGACGTGCTCACCCGCGCGACCGCGGAGAGCCGCGGGCGCCGGCCGGCTCGGGACTGGGCGGAGTCGCTGCAGCGGCTGGTCGGCGAGATCGGGGCGGTGCCCGCCGCGGACGCGTGGCAGGTCACCCAGGCCGGTCGCGAGCTGACCGCGGCCCTGCGCGACGGATCGGACCGTGACCTGACGCTGACCGAGGTGCGCGCCATGCTGGGCTCGCGCCTGGGTGCCAAGCCCACCCGCGCCAACTTCCGCACGGGCGAGCTCACGGTGTGCACGCTGGTGCCGATGCGGTCGGTGCCGCACCGCGTGGTGGTGCTGCTGGGCTTGGACGACGAGGTGTTCCCACGGTCCACGCGATACTCCGGCGACGACGTCCTGGGGCGTACCCCGTGCGTCGGCGAGCGCGATCCGCGCGCCGAGGACCGGGAACTGTTCCTCGACGCGGTCACCAGCGCCACCGACCGACTGCTGGTCTTCTACACGGGCGCGGATCCGGTCAAGGGCACGCGGCGTCCGCCGGCGGTCCCGGTCGCCGAACTCCGCGACGCGGCGCGGGCCCTCCTCACCGACGTGGACGCCGCCGTCGGGGACGCGGCGGACGACGAGAGCTCGGAGATCGCGGGGCTCGAGTTCCGGCATCCGTTGCAGCCCTTCGACCCCGGCAACTTCGACCCCGACCGGTTCGGACTCGGCGCGCCCTTCTCGTACGATCCCGCGGCGTACGCGGGGGCCAGGGCAGCGGCATCGACACCGGAGCCGGTTCCGCCCTTCCTCGCCGCGCCGCTGGCCGCGTCCGCGGTCGAGGACGTCGATCTCGATGCGCTGGTGCGGTTCTGCGAGCACCCCGTCAAGGCCTTCCTGCGCCAGCGCCTGCACTTCACCGTGCCGGATCAGGACGACGAGCTCGCCGAGGCGCTGACGATCGCGCCGGACGGCCTGCAGCAGTGGGAGATCGGCGAGCGCATGCTCGCCTCCGCGCTCGCGGGCACGCCGCCCGAGCGGTTCGCGGCGGCGGAGATGCGGCGCGGAACGCTACCGCCCTTCGCCCTCGGTTCCGCCGTCCTCGATCGGGTCGCCGCCGATGTCGCGGACTTGGCCCGCGTTGCCGGCCCGCACCTCGTGGGCGCCGCGACCACCGTCGATATCGGCGTGGACCTGGGCGACGGGCGCAGGCTGGTCGGGTCCGTGCCGGCGGTGCGGCCCGACGGGGTCGTGCGCGCCTCGTTCAGCAAACTCGCGGCGAAGCACCGGGTCTCGGCGTGGGTGTCGCTGCTCGCGCTGGCCGCCGGTGGCTACGAGGAACGCTCCGCCCTCATCCTGGGGCGCGGCTACCGGGGTGTCTCTGCGTCGCGGCTGCAGGCCCCCGCTGATCCGATCGCGGAGCTGCGGGCGCTGGTGGACCTGCGGGACCGCGGGCTCGCCGAGCCGCTGCCGCTGTTCCCCAAGTCCTCGCCCGCGTACATCGCGACCGCGCTCGGCGGCAAGAGCACGAAGATCTCGTTGGAGGCCGCCCGCGCCGAGTTCGACGGGAAGTTCGGCGACGGGACGGACCAGTCCATCCGGTACGCGCTGGGCGATTCCGCCTTCGACGATGCGCTCGGCCCGCCGCGGGGCTCCGAGGCGGAGTTCTCCCGCGCGGGAACGCGGTTCGGCGCGCTCGCCGCGCGGCTGTGGGTGCCGCTGCTGACCCATGAGGAGCTGTCATGACCGCCCGCGAATCGGTGCTAGGCGTGACCCCGTTCGAGCTCACGGGGCCGCTACCCACCGGCGGCGCCACCACCGTCCTCGAAGCGAGCGCGGGTACCGGCAAGACCTATGCGATCGTCGGGCTGCTCACCCGGTACGTCGCCGAGGGCGTCGCGGAGCTGGGGGAGATGCTCCTCATCACGTTCTCCCGCGCCGCCACCCAGGAGCTGCGGGAACGCGCCCGTGCGCGCCTGCTCTCCGCCGAACGGGCCCTCCGTGATCCGGAGGCCGCCCGCGCCGCCCAGGACGAGCTGATCCGTCACCTCGCCGCGGGGGACCCCGGCGAGGTCGCGCTGCGGCACCGCAGGCTGGTCGCCGCCCTGTCCGACTTCGACGCGGCCACCATCACCACCACCCACGGCTTCTGTCAGCGGATGCTCGACGCACTGGGCCTCGCGGGCGATCTGGAGCCCGGGGTCACCTTCGTGGAGGACATCGGCGACCTCGTCCAGGAGGTCGCGGAGGACGCTTACCTGGCGATGTTCGCGGGGCGGCCGCGGCCGCCCTTCCCGCTGCCGATCGCACTGCAGTTCGCGCGCACCGTCGTCGCGAATCCCCGCGCCGCGATCACGCCGCGCGACGCGGCGGAGGGCTCCGATGTCGCGCTGCGCGTCGCCTACGCGGACTCCGTCCGCAAAGAGGTGGAGCGCCGCAAGCGGGCCGGCCGGCTGCGCGATTTCGACGACCTGCAGGGGCTGCTCCGCGACGCGCTGACCGACCCTGCGCACGGGGAGCGGGCCTGCGCGCGGCTCCGTGAGGCCTACTCGGTGGTGCTGGTCGACGAGTTCCAGGACACCGACCCCGTGCAGTGGGACATCCTGCACGCGGCGTTCCACGGCAGCCGCACGCTCGTGCTGGTGGGCGACCCGAAGCAGGCCATCTATGCCTTCCGCGGCGCAGAGGTCTACAGCTACCTCGAGGCGTCCAAGGCCGCCACCACGCACCAGGCGCTCGACGTCAACCGCCGCTCCGATCGGCCGCTGGTCGACGCCCTGCAGCACCTCTACGGCGATGTCGCGCTGGGCGACTCGCAGATCGTGGTGGGCCGGGTCAGCGCGCACCACCCGGATTCCCGGCTCGACGGTCCGCCGCTGCGGCTGCGGTACCTCGGGTCGAACGGGGTCGGGCCCAAGACCCAGTACGGCATTCCGCGTGTGCCCGGCGTCCGCGCGGCGGTGCTGCGGGACACGGCGGCGGACATCGTCCGGACCCTGGTCGCCGAGGAGAGCTACGACGACGCCCACGACGGGCCCCGCGCACTGCAGCCGCGCGACATCGCCGTGCTCGTGCGTAAGAACGAGCACATCGCCGAGCTGCAGACACTGCTGCAGAGTCTCGGCGTGGCGGCGGTCGCCGCAGGCGGTGCGAGCGTGTTCACCACCGCGGCCGCCGTCGACTGGCTGCGGCTCCTGCAGGCCCTGGAGAACCCCGGCCGCGGCGATCGGGCCCGCCTGGCCGCGCTCACGCCGCTGTTCGAGTTCACCGCCCGCGACCTCGACGAGCGCGGCGACGAGCTGGTCTCCGAGATCAGCGGCCGGCTGCGGACGCTTGCCGGGATCTTCGCCCGCTCGGGCTTCGCGGCGATGTTCGACGCGCTCGCCACGCGTTCGCGGTTCGACGAGCGGATGCTCGGCCGGATCGGCGGCGAGCGCACTCTCACCGACCTGCGGCACGTCGCCGAGCTGGTGCAGCACGCCACCGTCACCCACGGTCTCGGCCTGGGCGCCGCGACCCGGTGGCTGGCCGAGCGCATCGCCGACCCGGGCCGCGGCGGCACCGCCGATCCCGCGCGCCGCCTCGCGACCGACACCGAGGCGGTGCAGCTCATGACGGTCCACGCCAGCAAGGGTCTGCAGTTCCCCGTGGTGTACCTGCCCTTCGCGTGGGATTCCTTCGGCGGCTTCGGCGATCGCGACACCTTCACCTTCCACGACGCGGGGGAGCGGCTGGTCGATGTCGGCGGAAAGGATGCGCCGGGCTACGGCAAGCGGCTGGCCGTCTCGCGTGAGGAGGAGGCGGCTGAGGAACTGCGCCTGCTGTACGTGGGTGCCACGCGGGCGCAGTCGCGGCTGGTCCTGTGGTGGGCGCCGAGCACCACCACGAAGGGATCGCCCCTGCACCGGCTGCTGTTCTCCGAGGTGGGCGGCGGTCGCGTGCCCGCGGAGCAGGCCCCCATTCCGCACGACGACGAGACCGGCGCGCGGCTGCGGGAGTGGGCGGCGCCCGTCGAGGCGGCCGTGTCGATCGAGGCGGTGGACCTGTCCGCGCCCGCGCCGCCGCAGTGGCGTCCCCCGTTCGCCGGCTTCCCGGAGCTGGTGCTCGGCCGCGCCGAGCGTCGGATCGACCCCACCTGGCGGCGCACGAGCTACTCGGCGCTCACCGCGGATGCCGCGCACGGCCCCGCGGAGGCCGCCCCGGACACCGGCAGTGAGCCGGACGAGCCCGGCATCGCCGACGAGCCCCTGGACGAGCCGCTGGTCGCCGCCGCGTCGGATGCCGCCGGCGCGGGCGGCGCACCGTCGTCCCTGATGAACGGTCTGTCGGGCGGGGCCGTGTTCGGCACCCTCGTGCACGAGATCCTCGAGCACGTCGACACCGGCGCCCCGGATCTGGAGGCCGAGGTGCTCACGCGCTGCCGCGAGGCGTCCGAGTTCGGCGCGGTCCCCGACGATCCCGCGGAACTGGCCGGGGCGCTCGTCGCGGTGCTGCGCACTCCACTCGGCGTCGGGGACCTGGCGGGGCTGACCCTGGCCGGCATCGCGCCCGGCGATCATCTCGCCGAGCTCGATTTCGAACTCCCGCTCGGCGCGGACGACGGCGGCGCGGCCACGCTGGCGCAGATCGCGGATCTGCTCGACGCGCACGTGCCCGCCGACGATCCGCTGGCGCCCTACGCGGAGCGGCTGCGCGAGGTGCCGGGGGCCGCGCTCCGCGGCTACCTGACCGGCAGCATCGACTCGGTCCTGCGGGTCACGGGCCCCGACGGCACCGTCCGGTACACGGTGGTCGACTACAAGACCAACCGGCTCGCCCGCGGCGACCTCACCACGGCCGACTACACGCCCGCGGCGATGGCGCGCGAGATGATCTCGTCGCACTACGTGCTGCAGGCGCTGCTGTACTCCGTTGCGCTGCACCGGTTCCTGCGATGGCGAGTACCCGGCTACCGGCCGGAGAAGCACCTCGGGGTCGTGCAGTACCACTTCGTGCGCGCGATGATCGGTCCCGAGACCCCGCGCGGCGCAGGCGTCTTCGAGTGGCACCCGCCGGCGGCGCTCGTGGTCGCGGTGTCCGACGCGCTGGCGGGAGGAGCAGCATGACCACGGCCGAGAAGACCTTGCTGCAGACCTTCGCCGACGCGGGGGTCCTCGGCCCGGCCGACGTGCACGTCGCGGCCGCGCTCGGCCGCCTCGGCGGCGAGACGGACGAGTCGGTGCTGCTGGCCGCAGCGCTCGCCACCCGCGCCGTCCGGCTCGGTTCGGTGTGCCTGGAGCTCTCCCGTCTGCGGGACGTCGCCGTCGACGGTGACGGCGAGGTCGACGTGGACGCCCTGCCGTGGCCCGAGGTTGCCGCGGTTCGCGACGCGTTGCGCGGTAGCCCGCTGGTGGTGGGCGGCGCGGCCGGCCCGCTGCGGCCGCTGCGGCTGGTGCGCGACGAGCTCCTCTACCTGGACCGGTACCACCGCCAGGAGGAGACGGTGCGCGCAGTGCTCGACGCGCGTGGGGGTGCCGCGCCGGGCGTGGACATCGCGCGACTGCGCGAGGGCCTGCGGGAGCGGTTCCCCGAGCCGGGGCCGGACCGGCAGCGGCTCGCGGCCGCCGCGTCGGTGCTCGGGCAGACGACGGTGCTCGCCGGCGGTCCCGGCACCGGCAAGACCTACACCGTGGCTCGGATCCTCGCACTGCTCTTCGACCAGCACGGCCCGGACCTGCGGATCGGGCTCGCCGCCCCCACCGGGCGGGCGGCCGCACAGCTCGCCGGCGAGGTCCGCACCCAGGGCGCCGCGCTCGGCCTGCCGCGGGAGATCCCGGCGCAGACGATCCACCGCATGCTCGGCTTCAAACCGGGCAATGCCAGCCGGTTCCGGCACGACGCGAGCAATCACCTGCCCTACGACGTGGTGGTCGTGGACGAGACCTCGATGGTCTCGCTGACGATCATGTGCCGGTTGCTGGAGGCGCTGCGGCCCGAGGCCAGGCTCATCCTGGTGGGCGACCCGGACCAGCTGGCATCGGTCGATGCCGGCGCCGTCCTCGGGGACCTGGTGGCGCGTGGCGTGACCACGGCGCCGTCGCCGGAGCTGGATGCGCTGCTGGCCGACGAGCGAGCGCGCACGGGAGGCGACGAGGAGGTCCTCGACGAGGCGGAGCTGGGCGAGGCGCGGCGGGGCGTGGTCCGGCTGCGCCGTGGCCGCCGATTCACGGGCGCGCTCGGCGAGCTCGCCGATGCGGTCCGCCGGGGTGACGCCGACCGCGTGATCGAGCTGGCCCGCGACGGCGGGGGCGGCGCGATCGAGTGGTGCGAGCCGGAGGATGTCGAGAGCCTGCGCGCCGACGTCCGGGCGGCGAGTGCGGCCACCGTCGCCGCCGCGCAGCAGGGGCTCGTGGCGGACGCGGCCACCGGCGTGCAGCAGCACCGGGTGCTCTGCGCGCACTCCGAGGGACCGTCCGGGGTCACCCGGTGGGCGCAGCTCGCCGAGGAGTGGGCCGGCGCGCGCACCGGAGGGGCGGGCTGGTACGCCGGACAGCCGCTGCTCGTGACGGCCAACGACTACGACACCAAGGTCTACAACGGCGACGTGGGCGTGGTGATCGCCCACGACGGCGACCCGTCGGACCTGCGGGCCGCGTTCGCGCGCGGCGCCGACGTCGCGTTGCTGTACCCGAACCAGCTGGTCGCGGTCCGCACGGTCTACGCCATGACGATCCACCGCAGCCAGGGCAGCCAGTACGACGCGGTGTCCGTGGTGATCCCGCCCGCCGATTCGCGGTTGCTCACCCGTGAGCTGCTCTACACCGCGATCACCCGCGCCCGGCGCAAGGTCCGGCTGCTCGGCGGTGAGGAAGCGCTGCGCGCCGGCGTGCAGCGGCAGGTGTTGCGTGCGAGCGGCCTCCGGGGTGAGGGTGGGACATGACCGAACGCAGGCGCGTGCTCATCCAGGGTGCCGGGGCGGTCACCGCCGCCGCGGGCGCGCTGCTCGCCGAAACCGGCGCCGAGGTCCGGGCGGCCTCGCGCCGCGACGGGGTGATCCTCACGGCCGTCGCGCCCGACGGGGCCGTCGCGCACGTGCCGGTGGTGACCTACCCGCAGGTCGAGGCCGACGAAGTGCAGGGCGAGGTCGATCTCCTGATTCTCACGTCCGCGCCCGGCGAGCTCGCGCCCGACGTCGCGGCCGCGCTGGCCGCGCTGGCCGCGGCACGACCGGCGGCGATCGGCGTGACCAGCCCGGTGATCGGCGATGCGGCGATCGCGCAACGGATGTTCCCGGGCGCCGAGGTGGCGACGCTCGCGCCCGGTCTGCTCGCGTTCGCGACCTCGCGCGGTACCGAGACGCGGGCCGAGTACTGGGTGCCGCCGCTCGTCCCGGCGTTCGCCGCCGTCGGGGTCGACGGTGCGCCGGAGCTGCCGCGTCGGCTCGCCGCCGAGTATCCGAAGGTGGTCGGCCGGACGCCGGCGAAGGCCGCCGATGCCGTCGGCGTGCTGATGGTGCCCTACGCGGCCGAGCTGGCGGTCGTCGGCGGCGACTGGCCCACCTTCCTGCGCCGGCTTCGCCGTCCGGGTCGGGCGATGGCCGAGGCGATGCGCGCCGACGTCGGGCTGCGGGTGTTCGCGCCGCCGCCACTGGTGGTGCGTGCCGTGCTCCGGCGGATGGACGCGATGGTGCCCTTCGATTTCCCCAAGTTCGCCGGCAACCATTTCGTCCGGCACGCCGGGCAGAGCCAGCGCATCCTCGACGCCTGGCGGGCCATGACGCCCCGCGCCACTCCGGCGCTGGATTCGCTCCGCGAGGATCTCGCCGCGGTCGTGTAGTCGCGCCGCGGACCGGCGTCAGGGCTGCACGAGCAGCCTGATCGGGTTGCCCTCGTGCCGCTCGAGCCGGTCGATGCCCGCCGCGATGTCCTCCAGCGGCACGATCCCGCTGACGGACCGGGACAGGTCGAGGCGTCCGAGCGAGACCAGCGTCGCGAGGGTCTCGATGTCGACGTTCTTGTAACCGAGGTGGCCGAGCACCTGCTTGCGGGTCAGCCCGAACATCGTCGTGGACCCGACGGTCGGTTCCTGATCGCTCATCCCGACGGAGATCAGACGCCCCCCGACGGTGAGGTGGCTCAGCGCCTGCTCGAAGGTCGCCTTGAGGCCCACGGCGTCGAACGCGACGTCCAGGCCGCGGCCTCCGGTGACCTCGGCGATCTTCGCTCCGAGCTGCTCGTCGCGGGAGTCGAAGGCGTGGTCGGCGCCGACCTCGAGGGCGCGCTCGAGCACCTCGGGGTTGATGTCGACCGCGACGATCGGCGCCGCCCCGACGAGTCGTGCCAGCTGCACCACGTGCGTGCCGACCCCGCCCAGGCCCCACACGCCGACGGACTCGCCGACGCCGACCTTGCCGGTCCGTACGACCGCGCCGTACGGCGTCGAGACCGCGTCCGCGAGGATCGCCGCCTGCTCGAGGGGGACGTTGTCCGGGACGCGGGTCAGTCCGGCGGCCTGGGCGACGGTGTACTCCGCCCAGGCCCCGTCGTAGGCGAACGCCATGATCTTGACCTGCGTGCAGTCGGCGAAGTTCCCGCGCCGGCAGTTCGGGCAGGTCGTGCACGGCCGGCCCGCGGCGACGATCACGCGGTCGCCCTCGGCCCAACCGGTCACCCCGGGGCCCAGCTTCGCGACCGTCCCCGACGCCTCGTGGCCCTGCGTCACCTCCGGGAGCATCGCCGGGAACGTGCCGTTGATGAGGCTGAGATCGGAGTGGCAGATGCCGCAGAACGCGACCTTCACCAGCACCTCGCCGGGACCGGGTTCGGGAATGGGTACGTCCTCGACGCTGATCGTCCGGGTGTCGGCATGGAAGCGCTGTGCGCGCATGGTGGCGGTCATCGCTCCATCATCGGTGGCGTCCCGTCGGTTGGAGCGATTTCGGGATGTTCGCCCGAGGTACGGCTGACCGGGTCTGTGGGCCGATGTCAGCCCACGCTGCGCAGCGGATCGTGCTCCGCCATAAGCTTGTCGATCCGGGCCTCGTCCACGCGGACGCGGATGCTGTTCGCCTCCTGCTGGTCGCGGACGACCTTGGCGAGGTTGAACGTGCTGGTGATGAGGAACAGGGCGCCCACGATGAGGAAGCCGCGCTGCCACGGATCCACGGGTAGGTAGAAGGCGCCCACGAGCAGGGACCCCGCCGAGACGGCGAAGGCGATGGCGGACTGGATGAAGAACGCTGCGGTGGGCTTCGGAGCCGTTGCTGTACTGGTCATGGGCATCAGCCTGCCGTGCGCCGGACGCCCGCGGATGCGTAGAAGTACTCGGTTCGTGCGGGTACTTCGCACTGTGAAAGCGGCCACACGATTGGGCGCGAGCGGCCCGGTGCTGCGATGGTTGATGAGAGAAGAACGACGACATTCTATCGCAGCGACGGAGGTGGCATGACGACGGTCCTGGTCCTCGCGGTACTCGCGGCGCTGGTCGGGGGAACGATCTGCCTCCTGCTGGCCGTTCCCGGCCGCCGCGCACCGCTGCCCGGCCGGTTCCTCGTCGCGGTCCTGATCGGGCTGGTCGTCGGCGAGACGGTCTCGATGCTCGCGCTGAACGGTGCGATCGAGGACCGGCTGCGGGCCGATGCCGTCGCCGCCGCAACCGCAGTGCCCGCGGTCCGTGCCGCGCAGGCCGACCTCGACGCCGCGCGGGCCGATCGGGCCGCGCTCGACAGCTCCGTCACCGAGGCGAGCGCCCGGCGCGATCAGGCGCTCGTCGTGGCTCGCTGCGAGTACCGGCCGGGCCCGGCCTGCCCGCAGACCTCGATCACCGGCGTGCCCGGCCAGGGGCCCGAGACGCGCACCGCCAACCAGCGGCTCGCGGCGGCGCAGGCCGACCTCGACCGCGCGACCGCCGCCCGCGCGGCCCGGTCCCCGGCCCTCGACGCGCGGGTCGAGCGCGCCCGCTCCGATGCGCAGTCCGCGCGGGAGGCTGCGGTCGCCGACGGCGACGACGGGATCGGCGCCCGCTGGGTCGCGCTGAACGGTGTGACGGTCCATTCGTTCCCGGCCGCGGCGCTGCGGATCGTGATCGACCTCGTGAGCATCGTGCTGGCGCTGCTCCCGCTGCTTCTGCGCCTGTGGCGCGGCGACACCACCCGCGACATCCGGCGCCGACAGGAGCTCGAGAGCGAGCGACTGGCCGCAGCGGCGCAGCTCGCGATCGACCGCGGGCACCAGGAGCGGCGCATCGAAATCGCACTGGCACAGGATCATCCGACCCGGGTGCTGGAGGCGGCGGGCTTCGAGCCCGTGGCCGTGACGGCGCGCCGGTACGTGCGGGAGGCACCGTCGGGTCCGGCACCGTCGGGGACGACGGTCGCGAGTCACGCGCCGGACGACGACTTCCTGCCGATCGCCGCCGCCGCGGAGGCGGCGAGCCTCGCCGCGCTCCGGCCGGACCAGCCGGTCGCGGACGAGACTCCCACGGGTCCGATCCCCGTGATCACCAGCGCCACTGACGATCCCGAGCCCGCCGAGGAGGCGACCGTGTCCGACCGGACGAACCCACCCGTTCCCGCCCGCGCGACGGAGACCGCGCCCGCGGTACCGCAGCGGGAGGTCGCGCGCACGCCCAACCCGTTCGTGCCGCCCGTGCTCGACGACGCCGCGCGGACCCTCGCCGGGTTCGTGCGCCCGCTCGTGCCGCCGATCGTGGCGCGGGTACTGCCGGGGGTCCAGCAGACGCGGACGATCCAGCAGTCCTACGAGGAGGTCGAGGAGGTGACCTTCTCGATGCGACGCACCCGGAAGGTCACCGTCGGGACGGTCGAGCAGAGCGCCGCGGCACCGTCGTCCGACGGTGCCGGGCTATCCGGCCAGCGTCCGGGCGAGCTCGGCCAGCCGCGCGAGCTCCCCGGGGGTTAGTGACCGGATCGCGGGCGGCGCCGGGTCCTCGACCGCCGCCATCGCGTCGACGACGACGCGCCCGGCATCGGTGATGGTGACGACCTTCACGCGCCGGTCCTCGGGGGAGACGGTGCGTTGCACGTGCCCGCGTGCCTGGAGATCGTTGACGGCCACGGTGGTCGCCGGGGCGTCCATGTCCGCGAGCGCGGCGAGCTCCTTGAGCGTGAGCGGCCCGTAGCGGTCCAGCCGCTTGAGCACCCGCAGCCGGCTGAAGGGGAGTCCGGTGCGCTCGGTGACGGAGCGTCGCCAGTCCGAACGGCTGTCGAGGACGGCGTGGACGAGGAGGCTCCAGACCTCGTCGGGGCTTTCAGCGGACATCCGCAACCTCTTTCGCTGTGAGCAGGGGAACGATCCGCTCGCGCGAGCGCTCGGCGCGGGCACCGGTGGACACCAGCGCGAGGATCACCATGACAGCGGTGAAGCCGGCGGTCGCCCACCACAGCGACGCTCCCATGAGCAGCCCCGACAGCGCCACCCCGAGGCTGACGCCGAGCTGTCGGCTGGTGCTCGCCACGGCGGCCGCGGCCCCGGCCCGATCGAGTGGCATGCCGCTGACGGCGGAGTTGGTGATCGGCGCGTTGACGAGTCCGAAACCCGTGCCGAAGACGGCGAACACGATGCCCAGCACGAGCAGCGGCGTGGTCGGCCCGACCGCGGTCAGCGCGACCGTCGCGCAGGTCATCAGCACGCCCGCGCCGAGCAGTGAGGGACGCGGACCGAACCGGGCGACGAGGCGGCCGGACACGGGGGAGGCGACGAACACGCACAGCGCCATGGGCAGGAGCATCAGCCCGGTCTGCACGGCGGAGAAGTGACGGGTGTTCTGCAGATACAGCGACATGGTGAACAGGAACGCGCCGAAGCCCGCGAAGGCGCAGACCGCGGTGAGCGTGGCCGCCGAGAACGGGATGCTGCGGAAGAAGCGCAGGTCGATGAACGGCGACGGATGGCGGCGCTCGTGGGCGATGAAGCCGGCCAGCGCGACGGCGGTCACGAGCAGGACCAGCGGCTCGCGTTCGATGAGACCGAACACGGCGGTGAACATGACCGCGATGGCCAGTATCTGGCCGAGGGGGTCGATGCTGCGCGGCGTCGCGGCCTTCGATTCGGGCACGACGGCGTAGGTAAGGGCGATCGCGACGGCGCAGATCGGCAGGTTCACCCAGAACACCGACTGCCAGCCCAGTGCGTCGATGAGCACGCCGCCCACCAGCGGTCCGACGGCCGTCGAGACACCGACGACCGCGCCCCACAGGCCGATCGCGCGGGCGCGCTCGGCCGGATCGATGAAGACGGCGGTGACGATCGACAGGGCCACCGGCGACAGCATCGAGCCGCCGACCGCCTGGATCCCACGGGCCGCGATCAGGACCTCGACGGAGGGCGCGAGGCTGCACAGCAGCGATCCTGCGGCGAAGATCGTGAGCCCGAGTCGGAAGATCCGTCGGCGACCGAAGCGGTCCGCCGTGGCGCCGGACAGGACCAGCAGGCTCGCGAGAGTGAGCGTGTAGATGTCGACCACCCATTGCAGGTGGGTGACGGACGCCGACATGTCGCGGCCGATCGCGGGGAGCGCGACGTTGACGATCGTCGCGTCCATCGACGAGATGAGCAGGCTGAGGCTGCAGGCGACGAGGATCAACGCTCGTCGTCGGGGTCCGAGGTGCGGAATGCTTGTAGGCATACAAGGATTGTATGACCACAACTAATAGAATGGAAACAGATTTCCGTAGCGAACGCCTCGTACGCATTGTTTGCTATACTGCAATCAGGAGATCCGAGCGCAGAGGAGGCGCCCGTGGTTACCGTTTTCGCAGTCTGTGCCGTGGTCGGCGTGCTCGTCCTGGTCGCGTCACTCGTCCTGGGGGACATCGACATCGGGGGCACCGATATCGGCGGCCCGCACGCCGACGCCGGTCTGCCCTGGCTCAGCGCGCCCGCCCTCGCGGCGGCCGTCGGGGTGTTCGGCGTCGTCGGGTGGCCGCTGTCCGCCGGAACCTCGGTGCCGATGGCCGCAGTGGTGATCGTGGCCGCGGGCGCGGGCGTCCTCGCCTACGGCGTGCTCATGCTGGTGCTCCGGGCGATGCGTCGCTCCCAGGCCGGCACCGTCGCCGGGCTCCGTGCGGCGATCGGCACCATCGGCGAGCTGAGCATGGAGATCCCCGCGGGCGGCTGGGGGCAGGTGCGCTACCTGGACTCGGAGTCGGTGCGCGCCGTCACCAACGCCGTCCTCGTCGACCCGGGGGCGTCCGCGCGCCCGGGTCAATCGGTCCTCATCGTCGATGTCGACGGTGACCGGCTCGTGGTGCAGCCGCTCGACACGCAGGACTGATGCGTCGCCGCCGGCGCGCCTCACGAACGAACGCAGAAGGATTCAGGAGGGAACGAGATGGTGATGATCCTGATCGCGGCCGGTGCCGCGGTGATCGTGATCCTGTTGGCGATGTGGATCTTCTTCCACAACTACATCAAGTCCCCGCCGGACCAGGTGGCCATTTTCACCGGGCGCGGGGAGATGAAGGTCGTCCGCGGCGGTGCCCGGTTCAAGATGCCGGGACTCGAGCGCGTCGACTACATGCCCCTGCGTCCGTTCGAGGTGCGCATCGCGCTCAGCAACGCCCGGAGCATCGACGGTGTGCCCGTCGAACTGCAGGCCGTGGGCCTCGTCCGCATCGGCACCACCGACGAGATGACCCGCACCGCGGCGCAGCGCTTCCTCACCGCGAACATGGCCGAGCTGGAGAACCAGATCAACGAGATCCTGGCCGGCAGCCTGCGCGGGATCGCGGCCACGATGACCGTCGAGCACCTCAACAGCAACCGCGAAGCCCTCGCGCGCGGCGTCGTCGAGGAGGCCGGGGGCGACCTCGCGCGCATCGGCATGGAGGTCGACATCCTCAAGATCGCCGGCATCGAGGACCGCAACGGCTACCTCGAGTCGCTCGGCCAGAAGCGCATCGCCGAGGTCAAGCGCGACGCCGACATCGGTAAGGCCGAGGCCGAGCGCGACTCCCTGATCCGCTCCGCCGACGCCCGCCGGGCGGGCGAGATCGCCCAGACCGAGGCGGAGACCGCGATCGCCGAGGCCCAGCAGAGCCGGGACGTGCGCGTCGCCCAGCTCCGTGCCCAGACCGAGGCGCAGAACGCGGAGGCCGACCAGGCCGGGCCGCTGGCCAAGGCGAGGGCGGAGAAGAACGTCGGCATCGCGCTCGAGGAGGCCGAGGCGGCCCGCATCGAGGCGCGCACCGAGGTCGAGCGCAAGCGTCGCGCGCAGGCTGAGGCGGCGCTGGAGGCCGACGTCATCGCGCCCGCCGAGGCGCAGCGCCAGGCCGCGATCACCCGGGCCGAGGGTGAGCGGCAGTCCGCGATCCTCACCGCCGAGGCCCGCGCCAACTCGACCCGGCTCGACGGCGAGTCGGCCGCCGATGCCCGCAAGTCGGCCGCGGCCGCCGTCGAGGCCGAGCTGCGCGCCGACGCGGCCGGCAAGCTCGCGCAGGCCGAGGTGCACGCCGAGTCGATCCGGCTCGAGGGCGAATCGAAGGCGACGGCCCGCAAGTCCGCGGCCGAGGCGCTCGAGGCCGAGCTGCGCGCCGACGCGGCGGGTAAGCAGGCCCAGGCCGAGGCCTTCAACCAGTACAACTCGGACGCCGCGCGACTGCTGCTGGTGCCGCAGGTGCTTGCCACGATCGAGGGCGCGGTCCGCGCCCAGTCGGAGGCCACCGCCGCGATCGACAGCATCAACATCATCGGCGGCGGGAGCAACGACGCCACCGGGGGACTGCTGGGCCTGTCCGCACAGTCCATCGCGTCGATCGTCGCGGCACTGCGCGCGCAGGGGATCGACCTGTCGAAGCTGCTCGACGGTGGCGCCCCCGCAGTCGGCGCCGGGGAAGCGGCCGAGCCCGTGGCACCGGCGGAGCGGCCGGGCACCGTCGACGACGAGTAGTGCGCCGGTGAAGCCCGGCGATGCCGAGGCGCTGCGCCTCGCGGTGGGTCTGCTGGAGGAACGACTGCGGCGGCTGCCCGCCGCCGGGCTGCGCGGCTCCGAGCTGTTCGTCCTCACCACCGTCGAGGCGCTGGGCCCCGCGGCCTTCCCGACGGCGATCGGCGACCGCCTGGACATGAAGCGCTCGAACGTGTCCGCCGCGATCGCCGGCCTGCGGCGGCGGGGCTTCCTGCAGGGCGACGCCGACGGTTCCGACGGGCGGCGGCGGCCCGTCGCCCTCACCGATCGCGGGCGCGCCGTACTCCACGCCCGTGATGCCGCGCAGGACGCGTGGCTCGTGGACGCCGGCGGCACGCACCTCACCGCGGACGAGGTCGCGCAGCTCCGGGGCTCGATCCCGCTGCTCCTGCGGCTGGCCGGGGGATGAGAATCATCCCGAGCGCAACTCTGGGCGCGGCCGGCGCCCGGCGATAGTCTCGGCGGCGTGAGTGGTCTCTTCTCCTTCCCGAACCCCGTCAACGAGTACGCGGCCCGCGCGACCGCGGCCCTCGTGGTCGTCCTCGCGGTGGTCACGATCATCGCCGGGCAGTGGTGGCTGTACGCCGCGCTGGCCGTCGGGTTCGCGCTGCGCGTCGCGGGCGGTCCCCGGTATTCGCCGTTCGGCAGGCTCTCGGTGCACGTGCTCGCCCCTCGGCTCGGCCCGGCCAAACTCGTGCCCGGCCCGCCGAAGCGGTTCGCGCAGACCATCGGCCTCGTCTTCTCGACCGTCGCGCTGGTGCTCTTCGTGACGGGGAACCACCTCGCGGCGCAGATCGTGCTCGGCCTGCTGGTCGTCGCCGCGCTGCTCGAGTCGGCACTCGGCCTGTGCCTGGGCTGCATCGCCTTCGGCTTCCTGCAGCGCCGCGGCGTGATCCCGGCCTCCGTGTGCGAGGCGTGCGCGGGCGTGAACACGACCCCGCCGACGCTGACCGTGCCCCAGTAGCACCCACCGACGAAAAGAACGCCGCCGCGGATACCTGCGCTCCGCGGCGGCGTTCGACTGTCAGGGTGCGTCCCTCTCGGGGGAGATCAGATCTGGTCGACGATCTTCTCGGCCCACTCGACGGCCTTCTCGTCCACGTCGTCGGTGCCGGAGTTGTCGTGCTCGAAGCGGTCGCCCACCTGCGTCGCGCCGAGGCCGGTCAGGTTCTTGACGATGGTCTTGCCGGCGGCGTTGTAGGTGTCGACGTAGATCGAATCACCCAGGCCGAACACGGCGAACCGCAGCCCCGAGAGGTCGGGAGCGGCCTCGAGCAGCTCCTCGAAGAACTCGGTCGAACCGGCGGGCAGCTCGCCCTCGCCGTAGGTGGCGCACGAGAACACGTGGAAGTCCGCGGGATCCAGCGCGTCGATCTCGCCGTCCATCATGTCGTGCAGCTCGACGGAGCCGGCCTTGGCGAACACGTCGAACATGGCGTTCGCGGCGCCCTCGGCGGTGCCGGTCGAGGAACCGTAGAAGATGTGAACAGACACGGGAGGTGATTCTAGGCGATCCCGGCGCGGGACCGTCGGCGGCGTTGCCGCGATGTGACGTCCTAGTGTTGGCCGCATGCCTCACGCCACGCTGCCCGACGGTGCCCGGCTCGCCTACACCATCCGCCCCGCGGCGCCGGGCGCCACGGGGCCCGGGGTGCTCCTGTTCGCCGGGCAGGCGCTCGCGGGATCGTCGTGGGATCCGGTGGCCGACGCGTTCCGGGCCGCCGGGCCGGTCGTCACCTTCGACCACCGGGGCATCGGCGAGAGCGACGACGCGTTCCCGCGGCGCTGGAGCACCCGGGACTGCGCCGAGGACGCCCTCGCGGTGCTCGACGCGGCGCGCGCCGCCGGTGCGATCGGCGACCGGGTGGACGTCTACGGATTCTCCATGGGAGGCCGCGCGGGCCAGTGGCTCGCCGCGGACCATCCCGACCGGGTGCGCCGGTTGATCCTCGGTGCCACCACCGTCGGCGACGCCCACGGCGTGGCACGCCCCAGCGAGGTGCTCCGCATCCTGGTCCGCTCGGACCGACGCGCCCTGCTCGAGCTCTTCTTCACCCCCGGGTGGCTCGACGAGCACCCCGAGGCGGCCGCGGCGATCCTCGCCCGGCCCAGGTCACTGCCCGCGCAGCGCGCCCACTTCGCGGCCAGCACCGACCACGACGCCGCCGAGGCCCTCCCGTGGATCGAGGCGCCCACGCTGATCCTGCACGGCGCCGAGGACCGCATGTGCCTCGCCGAGAACGCCTCGATCCTGCGGGACGGGATCGACGGCGCGCGGCTGCGCGTGTACCCCGGCATGCGGCACGGCTACCACCTGCAGGAGCCGAAGGCCACCGTCGAGGCCCTGGAGTTCCTGACCGCTCCCTGACCGGCACTGCTACGGTCCCTCCATGGCGGACTTCGGTGGTTTCCAGGACGGCGTCTACGCAGAGGGGCTGCTCGCGAAGCACCGCCGCTTCCCGTACACCTTCGACGACCTCGAGGCCCGCGCGCAGCAGGTGCTCGACTCCGAGACCTTCGACTACGTGCGCGGCGGCGCCGGCGACGAGACCACCCAGGACGTCAACGTCACCGAGCTGCGGCGCTACGGATTCGTCCCGCGGATGCTCCGTGACCGCAGCGTGCGCGACCTCTCGACGACCTTCCTCGGCGCGGAGCTCGAGGCCCCGGTGGTCCTGTGCCCCGTCGGCGTGAACGGACTGGTGCACGAGGGCGGCGATCTCGCGGTGGCCCGCGCCGCCGACGCCCTCGGTGTGGCGGCGATGTACTCCACCCTCGCCGAGGCGACGCTCGAGGAGGTCGCCGACGCGCGGGGCGACTCCTTCGCGGCGTTCCAGCTGTACCCGACGAAGGACGACCGGCTCACCGACAACCTGGTGCGCCGCGCCGACAAGGCGGGCTTCGACGCGCTGACCATCACGCTGGACACCGGCAGCCTCGGCTGGCGCCCCCGCGACCTCCGCAACGGCTACATCCCGTTCCTGCGCGGGCGGTGCCTCGCCAACTACCTCAGCGATCCGCGATTCATCGAGCTCTGCGGGGTGGACGCCCCGCCGCCGCTGCACGCCGGGATCGTGTGGTCGTCGCTGTTCAGCAAGCCGACCTTCTCCTGGGACGACGTGGCCCGGATCCGCCGCAGCACCGACCTGCCGATCATCCTCAAGGGCATCTGCCACGCCGAGGACGCCCGGCGGGCGGCGGCCGAGGGCGTCGACGCGATCGCCTGCTCCAACCACGGCGGCCGCCAGTCGAACGGCGGCCTGCCCGCGATCAGCCACCTCGAGGGCGTTCTCGACGCGGGCCTGCCCGTCACCTTCGACAGCGGCATCCGCGACGGCGTCGACATCCTGCGCGTCGTCGGCCTCGGCGCGACCCTGGCGGGCATCGGGCGGCCCTATGTCCACGGCCTGACCATCGGCGGTCAGGAGGGCGTCGAACACGTGGTGCGTTCGCTGCTCGCCGAGGCGGACCTGACCATGGCCGCGGACTGCTTCACCACGCTCGCCGACCTGCACGTCGTCAAGCGGTGACCCCGGGAGCCGGTGCGCCCGACTTCGACTGGTTCGGCTTCGAGGACGTCGTGGCCGACGAGTTGCGCACCGTCGCCCGGGCACTGGTGTACCAGGCCGACGGCGAGCTGCCCTACGCCTACGTGCTGACCGTCTTCTACGCCGAGCGCGCCGGGCCGATCCTGCTTCCGCATCCGGCGCTGGGCACCGTCGAATCCGTTCCGCCGCACGAGCTCTGGGACCCGCCCGCGTGGCCCCGATCCGATCGGGGCTGGGCGCGCCGGGCACCGCTGGACGCGTGGCAGGACCGGCTGGAGCGGCTCGTCGAGGGCCTCGGCGAGGAGGACTGGGACGCCGCCCACGCCCGGTACGGGTACGCGCTGCTCGGCGCGATGCGCCGGGCCAAGGCCGAACTCGTCGCCGACGGCACCTTCCCGTCGGGCATCGTCTGCGTGCTCGACGACGAAGAAGAGGACCTTCTTCGGAAATCGGCCACGGCCCGCGAGCTGCGGGCGTTCCGGGCGGTCCGGCAGGAGTAACTTCCTCCCATGACCTTCACCTTCTCGACGCTCGCGCTGGTCACCGCGCTGGGGCTGCTGGGACCCGTGCTGGCGTTGCGCTCGTCCTGGCACATCCCCGTGATCGTCGGGCCGGTCGTGGCGGGCGTCGCCTTCGGGGCGACGGGATTGCGCGTTCTGGACGCGTCGGACCCGACCTTCACCTTCCTCGCCGACATCGGCTTCGCCCTCGTGATGTTCGTCGCGGGCACCCATGTCCCGGTGCGGGATCCGGCGGTGCGGTCCGCCCTCGGGGCCGGTGCCCTCCGGGCGGTGATCGTCGGCGTCGTCGCGGCGGTGTTCGGGACCGGGCTCGCGGCCGCCTTCGGCACGGGCCACGCGTCGCTGTACGCCGTGCTCATGGCCTCGTCGTCGGCGGCCGTGGTGCTGCCCATCATCGACTCCGCCGGGCTCACCGGAAAGCCGATCCTCGCGCTCACGGCGCAGGTGGCGATCGCGGACACCGTCTGCGTCGTGGCCCTGCCGCTGGTGATCGATCCGTCGACGGCGGGGCGGGCCGCGGTCGGCGCCCTCGCGGTGGGTGCCGCGGCCGTGGTGCTGTACCTGCTGATGCGGCTGACCGAGGAGCGCGGGTGGCGCAAGCGGGTGCACCGGGTATCGGAGGAACGACGGTTCGCCGTCGAGCTCCGGGTGAGCCTCGTGGGGCTGTTCCTGCTCGCGGCCGTCGCGACGAGAATGCATGTCTCCGTGATGCTCGCCGGCTTCGCGATGGGCCTGGCCGTAGCCGCGGTCGGTGAGCCCCGCCGCGTCGCCAAGCAGCTCTTCGCCATCGAGGAGGGCTTCTTCGCGCCGCTCTTCTTCGTCTGGCTGGGGGCCCGCATCGACCTGCGGGACCTGGTCGCGCACCCGAAGTTCATCGTGGTCGGGCTGGCGCTGGGACTCGGGGCGATCGCCGCGCACGTCGTGATGCGGGTCATCGGGCAGCCCGCGCCGCTCGGCGTGCTCGCCGCGGCCCAGATCGGCGTCCCGGTCGCCGCGGTCACCGTCGGCGAACAGCTGCACGTGCTCGCCCAGGGCGAGGGGTCCGCACTGATCCTCGGTGCGTTGCTGACGATCACCGCGGCCGCGCTGGCCGCGGGGCGCGCTGGTGCTGCCGGCGCGAGTCAGGGGAAGGCGTACTCCACGACGACCGGAGCGTGATCCGACAACCGCTGATCCGGAGAGGGTTCCTTGTCTACCGTGACCGACAGCGCCGTCCGGGCCAGTCGCGGTGTCGCGAGGTGGTGGTCGATCCGCCAGCCGACGTCCTTGGTGAAGGACTCGCCCGCCCAGCTCCACCAGGACAGCGGCCCCGGTCGGTCGCCGTGCAGGGAGCGCACCACGTCGACCAGCGTCCGCGGGCCGATCTGCGCGTCGAGCCACGCGCGTTCCTCGGGGAGGAAGCCCTCCATCTTCTGCGCGGGCCGCCAGTTCGTCACGTCGTGGGGCAGGTGCGCCAGGTTCAGGTCGCCGAGCAGCAGGAACTCGCGACCCGCCGCCTGCGCCGCCCGGCGTTGGCGACCCAGCTCCCGCGCGAACGCGTCGAGGAACCGCATCTTGCGCTCGAACTTCGCGCCCCCGTCGGGCTTGTCCCGCATGTTCCCGGGCCGCTGCAGGTGGGCGGGAACGCCGCCCTTGGGCAGGTACAGGCAGGCCACCGTCAGGCCCGGCAGATCCACCTCCACGTACCGGCCCTCATGGGCGAACTCACGCAGTCCCCGGGCGCGCGGCGGATGCGAGTCCCAGGTCCGTACGGCCGACGGTGCTTCCCGCGTCAGGATCGCGACGCCGTTGCGCCCGGGGACGGAGCCGCAGTCCACGGCGGCGTGATAGCCGGGGAACTCGCCGACCGCGTCCGGCGGGCAGCGCAGTTCCTGCAGCGCGACGATGTCCGGCCCGCGTCCCGCGAGCCACGCGTCGAAGCCCCGCCGGCGGGAAGCTCGGATCCCGTTGACATTGAACGCGGCGACCCGCAGCGGAGCGCGGGTCAGGGCGCCGCGACCGTGCTCGACGGGTCGATGAGGATCTTCGCGTGCACCTCGGGATCGCCGAGCGCCTCGAAGGCGGCCTCCACGCCCGCAAGGCCGACGGTACCTGTGACCAGCGGCTTCACGTTCACCTTGCCGTCGGCCATCATGTGCAGGGTGTCGTGGAACTCGCCCGGGTCATAGCCGAAGGCGAACCGAAGCTCGATCTCCTTGTTCCCGGCCAGGGCGGGCATGATTTGGTCGGGCTCCATGCACACGCCCACCACGACCACGCGGGTGCGCAGCGGCGCGGCCTCGATGATCGAGTTGATCATGCCGGGCACGCCGACGCACTCGAAGACCACGGGACCCGACGGGGTCTCGCCGATTCGGTCCGCCAGGCGGAAGACGTGCCACCACGGCACCGGCCCGGGGACGAGCGTCAGCTTGTCCATGGTGCTCACGCCCAGCTTGAACAGGTCGCTCGCCCTGCGGATCTCGTTGCGGGGCTGCTTGTAGGCCTCCCACGGCTGCTGTTCGCGGGGGTCGACCACCACGTGGGCGCCCATCTGCTTCGCGAGGGCGCGGCGGCCGGGGGAGAAGTCGCTCGCGATGATCTTCTTCACGCCCGACGCGCGGAGCATGGAGATCACGGCCAGCCCGATGGGGCCGCAGCCGATCACGATCGCGGTTCGGCCGCGGCCGACCTCGGCGCGGCGCACCGCGTGCCACGCGACGGCCATCGGCTCGGTGAGTGCGGCCTCCTCGTCGGACAGCTTGTCCGGCACGGGCATCGTCATCGACTCCTGGACCAGGACCTGCTCCGCATACGAGCCGGGGGCGCGTTCGGAGAGCCCGACGAGCTGCGGCTCGCTGCCCACCATGACGGTCGGCAGGGACACCACGCGCGTGCCCACGGGCCAGCGCTTGCGGGTACCGGGGCCGTACTCGGCGACGGTACCGACGAACTCGTGTCCCATGACGATGTGCTGGTCGGTGCGCATGCAGTCGTCGTACCCCGCCTTGGCCGCGAGATCGGCGACGAGGTCGGCGTGGTGGCGGGCGTGCAGGTCGGATCCGCAGATCCCGGTCCGGGTGACATCGAGCAGCACCTGGCCGCGGGCGGGGCTGGGCGAGGGGACCTCCTCGACGGTGAGGTTGCCTTCGTTGACCACGACAGCTTTCATACACCCGAGAATAAACTGTGGTGGGCGGGCACCGGACGCTCGCCCGTGCGGCGTCCGCCACAGCGGCCCGTCCGTGGCGCGGTGGCTTCGTCGCACCGTGATCGCAACACTCGGCACGATGCGGATGGACCTGGTTCGATGGCAGGCGTGAGCGCATCGGAAGAAACCCGCATCGTCTCCGCCTCCCGCGACATCGCGGCCCCGGCGGACATCCTGTTCGAGTTCATCGCCGACCCGTCGCGTCAGCCCGAGTGGGACGGCAACGACAACCTCGCGGAGTCCGCTCCCGGCCAGCGCGTCCGTGCGACGGGCGATGTGTTCCGCACCCTTCTCACCAATGGTCACGTGCGGGAGAATCACATCGTCGAGTTCGCCGAGGGGCGCCTCGTCGCGTGGCGGCCCGCGCCCGTCGGCGAACCGGCGCCGGGGCACCTCTGGCGCTGGGAGCTCGAGCCGCTGGAGGACGGCGGCACGCGCGTCACGCACACCTACGACTGGACGCAGCTGCACGACGAGCAGCGTCTGCCGCGCGCCCGGGCGACCACAGCCGACCGGCTGGCGGCGTCGCTCGATCGGCTCGCATCGCGCGCCGAGAACGGGTGACCGGCCCGGCTCTTCGGCGCACGCTGGGCCTCGGCGACGCCGTCGCCGTGGGCCTGTCGGCGATGGTCGGCGCCGGTGTCTTCGTGGCCTTCGGGCCCGCCGCCGCGGCCGCCGGGTCCGCGTTGTTCGCCGGGCTCGCGGTGGCCGCAGCCCTCGCGTACTGCAATGCGAGCAGTTCCGCGCGGCTGGCCGCGCTGTACCCGCAGTCCGGCGGGACCTATGTCTACGGCCGGATCCGACTCGGCCCGTTCTGGGGTCACCTCGCCGGGTGGAGCTTCGTGGTCGGGAAGTCGGCGTCGTGCGCCGCGATGGCCCTGACGGTGGGCCACTACGCCTGGCCGCGGCACGCGCACGCCGTCGCGGTCGCCGCGGTGGTCGCCCTGACCGCGCTCAACATCGCCGGGGTCGAACGCTCGGCGCGTATGGCCCGCCTCGTCGTCGCCGGCGTACTCGCGGTGCTCGTCGCCTTCGTGGCCGTTGCTCTCACCGCGGACGGTGCGGACCCGGCCCGGGCCGTCGAGGGCGTCGCTGCGGGACCGTTCGGGGTGCTCCAGGCGGCGGGGCTGCTGTTCTTCGCGTTCGCGGGCTACGCCCGGATCGCCACCCTGGGCGAGGAGGTCCGGGACCCCGCGCGCACGCTGCCCCGGGCGATCTTCGTCGCGCTCGGTACCGCGCTGGCGGTGTACGCCCTGGTCGGCCTCGCGCTGGTCGCGGTCCTCGGAGTGGACGGGCTCGCGCGGTCGGCCGCGCCGGTCGCGGACGCCGCCCGCGCCGCCGGGTTCCCCGTGCCCGTGGTCACGGTCGCCGCCGCGGTCGCGGCCCTCGGGTCGCTGCTCGCGTTGATCCTCGGCGTGTCCCGCACCTCGCTCGCCATGGCGCGCGACGGGCACCTGCCCCGGGCGCTCGCCGTGGTCGACGAGAAGCGCCGGGTGCCGGTGCGCGCCGAGCTGGCGGTGGGCGCCGTCGTCGCGGTCGCCGCCGCCACCGTCGATCTGCGCGCGGCGATCGGCTTCTCCTCGTTCGCGGTGCTCGGGTACTACGCCATCGCGAACGCCTCGGCCTGGACGCTCGACCCCTCGGTGCGGGCCCGGATCGTGCCCGGCTCGGGCCTCGTCGGATGCCTCCTCGTGGCGCTGTCGCTGCCCAGGGAGTCGGTCGTGGGCGGCATCGTCGTGCTCGCGGCCGGCGCCCTCGCCTACTGCGCGACGCGCGCTAACAACCCTGCTGGTACAGAGCCTTGAGCCAGCCCGCGCTCTGGTACCCCCAGCCGAACACCGTCTCGACGGGGCCGCGCCGTTCGGGGAAGTCGGTCATCTGCAGGGCGGCGCCGTAACAGCGCTCCAGGATGAACCGGGCGCGCTCGACGTGCGCGGTGGTCGTGACCACGATGATGTCGGTCCAGCCCCGGAGCTGAGCGAGCCGCTTGATCTCCTGTGCCTCTCCGCGGGTGGTCCACGGCTTGGGCAAGAAGCACATGACGTCGACACCCGCGATCTGCCGCGCGCACAGATCGTGCATCCGGCTGTCGTCCTCACCGACCGAGTTGGACAGCACGACCTGGGACGCGAGGCCCTGCTCGGCGAGCCGGAGCCCGTACTCGAACCGGTCGTAGGGGTTGCCGCCGAGCACCACGATCGCGTCCGCATGCTGGAGCGACCGGTCGACCTGGGGCTGCACGTACGCGCGGTCCACGGTGATCCCGACGGTGACCACCAGTACGAGCGCGACCACGGCCGGGAGGACGCGGCGCAAGCGCCGCTGTCCGCTCACCGCTGCCTGCACCAGTCCAGTATCGCGGTTGCAACGACCCGTCGCACCTCGGGGTGGTGTCCGGGGTGGTCACCGGTGGGGATGCGGACCGTCCGGACCGAGCCGGCGGACCGTCGGCGCGCGAGGGAATCGATGCCCTCGGGGCCGCGCTGATCGTCGAACCAGCCGGCGTCCGGTGGCGAGAGCACCAGCACCGTGTCCGTGCCCCCGTCGACGACGGGCCGCAGCAGCACCTCGGGGACCTGGGTGACGCCCCGTCGGCCGAGGTAGCGCCAGCCCGGGTACGGGAGGCGGCGCCGGAGCAGGTGTTTGAGCCGCCCGCGCGCACTGTGCGCGAACGCGGGGTCCGACCGGGGCGTCCCGAGGTCCTCCGCGGGGTCCTCGGCGATCGCGGCCTTGAGCCGCCAGGAGTACAGCACGGAGTTGACCAGGACCGTCGCGTCGGCCCGGACGGCGCGCGCGGCGTGCGCCGCGAACCACGACCCCGAGCACAGCCCGGCGGTGAGCAGCGGCCCCGTGCAGCTGTGCGCCGCGGCGACCGCGTCGTCGATGCCCGTCGCGGGGAAGAGGGGCACGACCTCGCCGGCGGAGACGGGTCCCGACTCGCCGGCACCGCGACGGTCGAACCGCACGGCCTCGCCGCCCAGCGCGGCGACCTCCCGTGCCAGCGCGACCCACGCGCGGTTCGGACCGTGCCGGGTGTCGTTCGCCGTGGCGCACAGCACCACGGAGCCGGTGGCGGCGCCCTGCGCCGGGAGGGTCCGTACCGCGGTCGCGCCGTCGATGTCCTCGATGCGCTCCTCCACGCGGCCGAGGCGCGCCCGGGTGCGGATCTCGGGGTCGACGGTGACCGGTGCACGGTCCGGCAGCGCCGCGGACAGCCAGGCGGCGATGTCGTCGAGGCCGCGATCGGGGATCCGGACCAGGTGCGTCGAGGCCTCGATGAACTCGGCCATGCCGTGGACGGTGAGGCGGTCGGCGTCCGCGGCGCCGACCGGCTCCGCGTCGGGCCGGGCCGCGACGAGCGTGCGCGGCGCGGTCAGCGCGTCCGCGGGTAGCCGCGAGAGGCCGGCGACGGCGTCCGCGTGTACGTCCAGACCGATCCAGGTTCCCGGTCCCGCGCCGACCGCCATGTGCGCCAGCGCCGTCCGGGACCGGGCGAAGGCCCGGCCCCCGATCGGGTCCCACAGCACCGCGGCGGGCGGTGCGAGCCCGGCGGCACCCGCGAGCGCGGCCCCGGCGCGGAGCGCCACGACCGCGGGTGCGCCCACGCCGAGCGCGCGCAGGTACGCGTCGGCGGTGCGGATCGAGTCGATCCAGGTCGTGACGGCGTCGGCGCGGCCGGCGTCGCCGGCGGAATCGCCGGTCCCGGCGTAGTCGAAACGCAGCACGACGAGGCCGTCCTCGGCGAGCAGGTCCGCCAGCCGTCGTAGGCCGCGCAGCGCGTCGTGTTGCTCCTTCGCCAGCGGCGGCACGATCAGCACCGCCCCGCGGACCGACCGCGATGCGGGCAGGTGCACCGCACCGTAGAGGGGCGCCGCCTCGGGGCCGAAGTAGGTGCGGATCTCAGTCGAGTGCATCGATGATCTCCCTTGCCCGGTCCTCGTAAGTGTGCCCGCCGCGGGTGATCGCGGCGTGTCCGGCGGCGGCGATCCGCGCGGCGGCGGCGGGGTCGGCGACCACCCGCGCGACGATGTCGTCGATCTCCGCGGGGTCGTCGTAGAGCAGCGCCTCCCGGCCGTCGGCGAGCAACTCCGCGTGCTCGCCGGTACGCGGTCCCACGAACAGCCCGCCCGCCGCCGGCACCTCGAACGTGCGGCAGGTGTGCGTGTCCCGGTTGTCGGAGTTGAGCAATACCAGGTTGGCGCCGATCGCCGCGATCGCCGCCGACAGGTCGGTGCCGTACTGCGGACCGCGCACCGTCGCGCGCCCCGAGCGCAGGCCGAGCCGGCGACGCCAGCCGTTCCCGGCCAGGTAGAAGTCCTCGCCGTACGCGCGGGCCAGGCCGGTCAGCAATTCCGCGCGGTCCGGGCGGGCGTTGCCGACGAAGCCCGCGGCGTACCGTCGGGCCGTCCGCGGCGGGACCGGACGGTGCCAGGCCGGGTCGTACGCGCTGAGGACGTGGACGACCCGCCGCGCGCCGCGCGCGAGGAGCTCGGGCACGTTGTGCGCCTTGGTCGTCACGATCGCGTCCCATCCGGGCTCGCCCGCGAGGTACGCGGGGGTGGTGTTGACGGGATTGGACACGTCGTCGGCGCTGTAGTGCACGCGCCGCGCCGCGGGCAGCGCGAGCAGCCGCTCCTGGTCCAGATGGACCGCCGTGTAGCAGAACAGCAGGTCGGGAGTGGGCCGGGACTCCAGCGCGCGGTGCACGGCGTCGACGGTGCCGGGCGCGCGTTGCCCGGTCCGCTTGGCGAACCACCAGGCGGGGGACAGGCGCCGCGGCAGGGTGACCGGTGTGGTGTCGACGACGTCCACCTCGTGTCCCGCCGCGCGGAAGCCGTTCGCGAGGGAGCGGGCGTTGCTGCCGTACCAGTCGTCGCCGGCGAACAGGATCCTCATGCGGCTGCGCCCGCCGACTCGAGCCGCCGGACCCGCAGCACCGAGAACCCCGCCGCGGCGGTCTGCGCCGCGACCACCCCGAGCACCACCGTGAGCGGGTCGTGCGTGCGCATCGCCACGAGCAGGGCGACCGCGATGACGACGGCACCGACCGCGCCGACCAGCAGCACGCCCCGCGCGTCGTCGCGTACCGGCAGCACGGCCGTGGCCACGAAGGACGCGACGGCCAGGCCCGGCAGCGCCCAGGCCTGCACCTGGAGGAGGGGAACGGCATCGTCAAACGCCGCACCGAAGACGAGGGGCACCGCCCACGGGGCGAGCACGGTGGCGGCGGCCGCGAGACCGACGCCACCGGCCGCGACCACGACGACCGTCCGGCGGGCGACCGCCCAGAACTCGCCGTCCGCGCGCCGGGCGAGGCGGGGGAGCAGGCTCATGCCCACCGCGTCCAACAGCGACCCCGCGGCATGCACGGGTCGGTCGCTCGCGCTGAACAGGCCGAGCGAGTGGGGGCTCAGAGCGGGGGAGAAGACGGTCGCGGCGCTCGGCCCGTAGGTCGAGGAGAGCAGCCGGGCGGCGAGGACGGGCGCTCCGGTGCGCAACAGGGCCACCGGCGGCCGGGGCCTCGCGGGCCGCCCGTAGTCGCGGACGGTGCGCGCCCAGGACCACGCGACCGCGACCACTCCTCCGGCCAGCAGGCAGGCCATTGCCGCCTCCGGCGTCCGTACCCGCGGCAGGATCGTCACCAGCAGCACCAGGTAGACCACGCGCCCCGCGGTCTGCTGCAGCACGACGGCGCCGAAGCGCTGCGCGCCGATGAGCACCCAGTCCTCGCCGGACGCGCTCACCGACCCGACGACGAGCCCCAGCGCGGCCATCTCGACGCCCCGCGGCACCGGTAGTACGACGGTCAGCGCGAACAATGCCGCGAACACGCCGAGGGCGGCGCACCGCAGCCCGGCGTAATCGCCGCGCAGTCGGTCGAGGCCGGGCCTTCCGACGCGCGCCGCGGTGAACGCGGTGATGCCCAGGTCGGTGAACAGGGCACCCAGGAAGTAGGTCGACATGGCGACGGCGAGCAGCCCCATACCCGCCGGTCCGAGCACCCGCGCACACAGCGGGATCGTCACCAGCGTGATCACGTACTGGCCGTACCGGCCCGCCGAGACCAGCGCGACATCGCGCAGCACGCCCGCGGACCCGCGGAGCCGGACCGGGGTCATCGTCCGTCCCGGGCCACCCGCGCCAGCAGGGAGTCCGCGATCGCTGCGGAGGTCTTCAGGTCCAGGTCCCGGCCGCGGTCCGCCGCGGCGGCGGCGAGCTGCTCGCGTTGCTCCCAGTCCTCGATGAGCGTGTCGAGCGCCACGGCCAGCAGGTCCGGCCGACGGGGCGGGACCAGCACACCGTTGCGTCCATCGTCGATCAGCTCGGTGGGGCCGCCCGCACCCGCCGCGACCACGACGCGCCCGGCGGCCATCGCCTCGGCCACGACCTGCCCGAAGGGCTCGGTGAGCCGTGAGTAGTGCACCACGACATCGGCCGCGGCGGCCTCGGCGAGCGGGTCCGGCACGTGGCCGGTGAACTCGACCCGGTCGGTGAGCCCGAGGCGCCCGACGAGTTCCTCGAGTTCGGCGAGGTAGGCGTCGTCGCCGTCGAAGTGCGCACCGCCGACGAATCGCACCCGCGGGGCGGACTCCATCTGGGCCAGGGCGCGCAGCACCAGGTCCTGCCCCTTCCAGGGCGTGATCCGCGCGATCATGGCGATCCGGACGTCCTTCGGCGATCGCTGCGGAGCCGGCGCGGGGACGGTCGTCATGTCGACGCCGGGCGGACACACCGCGGTCGGGCTGCCGCCGGTCGAGATCGTGGCGAGCGTCCCGCGCGAGTTCGCGAGGTAGCCCGCGGCCGCGATCCGGCCCAGCACTCGGAGGGGGAATCGCTTGCCGCCGAAGTACTCCGCGCTCACCCGGTCGTGGACCTGCCAGACGAGCGGGACACCGGCGCGGCGCGCGGCGACCGCCCCGACGAGCAGCGATCTGGTCGACTGCGCGACCAGCACGTCGGCGTCGTAGGCGCGCAGCAGCGGCGCGAGCCGCCGACCGTCGCGCAGCATCCCGACGGCGCCGCGGGCCACCGCGAGCGGCCCGGAGCCCCGGCGGACCTTCGCCGACCGGCCCCGGACCACCGTCACGGGCACGCCGTCGGCCTCCAGGACGTCGGTGAGCGGACCCGCGGCGAGCAGCACCACCGACGCGGGAACGCCCCGGCGCCGCAGCTCGCCGGCGAGCCGGGCGAAAGCCAGTTCCGCACCCGACGGTGCTGCGGTGTGGCCCAGGAAGACCGGACGCCGGGCGCTCATGCGGCCACCGCCCGGTACAGGTCGGCGTGGCGTTCCGCGGCGGTGGCCCAGCCGAACCGCTCCGCGTACGCGCGACAGGCGGCCACGCCCGGACGGTCCCCGTCGAGCGCCGCGACCAGACGGTGCGCGAGCGCCTCCGCGTCGGTGGCGGGGACCACCAGATCGGGCTCGAGGCCCCGGACCGCGTCCGGCAGCCCGCCGATGTCGGTCACCACGGGCGCGCGGCCGGCGGCGAGCGATTCGAGCGCGACCAGGCCGAAGCCCTCCCACGATCGCGAGGGGACGACGGTGACCGTCGCCGCGGCGTACCTGCGCGCCAGCTCGGCGTCGTCGATCGGACCCACGAGGGTCACCGTATCCGCAATCCCGAGCTCCGCTGTGCGTTCGGTGAGCTCCCGCCCCAAGGGGCCGTCGCCGACCACGTCGAGCCGCGCCAGGGGATGGCGCGCGCGGACGCCGCGCCACGCGTCGAGCAGGACGTCGATGCCCATCCGGCGCTCGAGCCGGCGCACGCAGAGCACGCGGGGCGGACCGTCGGGCACGGCGGCCGCGGGGAACCGCTCAAGGTCGACCCCCGGCGGGATGACCGCGACGAGCCCGCGGTCGGCGCCGTAGCGCTCGACGAGGACATCGGCGAAGGCCTGCGAGAGCACCACGAAACGGTCGCTGCCGCGGTACCGGGCGCGCTCGATCAGGGCCTTGAGCGCGACCGCGACTCGCCCCTCGCCCGCGGCGGCGCTCTCCAGCGCCCACGGGCCGTGGAAGTGCGTGACCAGCCGGGCGTCGTGCGGCGCGGGGCCGAACAGCGCGAAGTGCCGGTCGAGGACGCGGGTGCCCGACGGTGCCGGACGTCGCGACGCCCGTACCCGTGTGAGCGTCGACCCGGCATCGGGACCCCACGAGGTGCCGCCGGCCTCGGGCGCGCCGAAGGCGGCCGCCGAGACCTCCAGGTCCGCGCGGCGTCGCAGCGCGCCGAACAGGCCCGCGAAGTAGCGGGGGAGTCCGCCGGGCGCGACGGACGGCCACTGCGTCCCGGTGAGGTGGATGGCCGGCCCGGTCACAGCTGCGCGTTCACGGCGTTCGGCCAGGACCGGCGGTCCAGGCCGTGCGCGGCGAGCAGTGCGAGCGCGATCCGCTCGATCCCGAAGCCCAAGCAGGCGCTGTGGGCGGGCGCGCCGTCCACGGTGGTGATGTCGAAGTGCACCCCGAAATGATCGCGGTGGTAGTTGCTCGACGCCACGGCGACCCCCGGCAGGTCGTCGCCGTAGAGGGGGACGATCAGCTCGGTCTTGAGGTTGCCCGCGGACTGGCTGGCCGCGAGCATGCGGCCCCCGCGCCCGAAGAACGGATCGGTCGCGGGCGCGCGCTGGACCCGCAGGTCCAGCTCGGCGAGCAGATCGGCCGCGCGCGCGGCCCAGGTGTCGCGGTGCGCGACGGCGGCGCGGTCGGAGCCGACCCGCACGATCTCCCGCATCCGGAAGGACTGCATGCGCGCCGGGTCGATCGAGGGCTCCCTGCGGTAGCAGTGGCCGGAGACGTCGATCCACGCGCCGTCCCGCGGCAGTTCGCCGGTGAGGGTGGGGTAGACGCAGTGGCAGGCCGACGGCACCAGGGCCACGTCGCTCGCGCGGAAGTGCCCGCCCCAGTCGTGGCCGGCGGCGCGCCCCGCGAGGAGCAGACGGTGCTCCGCATCGCCCCCGGGGTAGGTGGACACCACGCCCGCGAGGTGTGGGAACGACGCGATGTAGTCGGTGCGATCGATGACCTCGCGCGGCATCACAGGGGGGAAGGACAGGACGGTGGCGGCCCCGCCGTGCACCTCGCGGACCGCGGCGGCGACGAGCGCGTCGATCGCGGAGGTCAGCTCCGTGAAGCCGGCGCCGTGGCCGTACACGCCGTCGACTCCCGTGGGGATGAGGAGCCCCGCGTCGAAGAGGGACGTGCGGAATTCCTGCTGACGGCGGTACAGGTCAGTAAAGTCGACTACACGTGCTGTCGCGGCCCGGGTCATTCGGCCTCATCTCCGGCGGTGGAACTGTTGTCACTGCAACACGCTACCAGGCTAGGGTGTACGGCGGCGGCGCACATGTCGTGAACGCAAAGCGGATGCGCACCCTCCGGGGCTGCGGGTGCGCCGCAGGTGAGGAGACCGTGTGGAAGAGCCGATCCGGGAGATCGTGGCCCGGCACGGAAGGCTGGCCAGGGCGATGTCGGACGTTGCGGGTGGTGACGATCTGTATGCACTGGGGCTCACCTCGCACGCTGCCGTGAATGTGATGCTGGCGATCGAAGATCGATTCGCGATCGAGTTCCCAGATTCAGACATGAGCAAGAACACATTCGGCACATTGGACTCGATCGTCGCCACGGTCCGCCGACTCGGCGGCTGAGCGCCGATGACCCGCATCGCGGTCGTCCATGAACGGTGGACGGAACAGGGCGGCTCGGAGCAGGTCGTCCGCGCGCTCGCCGAGGAATGGCCCGACGCCCTCGTCCACGTCGCCTTCGCCGACCCGCGGACCGTCCCGCCGGGGCTGCGCGACCGGATGGCGGTCACCCGCCTGGATCGCGTGCACCGCGCCCTGGGGCGCCGCGCGCACGCGCCGCTCATCCCGCTGGCCCCGGCCGCCTGGGGCCGACACCCCGCCGATGCCGGCGTCGACGCGGTGGTCATCAGCCATCACGCCGTCGGCGTCTCCGCGGCGCGCGCGTGGTCCGGCGTGCCGGTGATCGCCTATGTCCACTCGCCGGCCCGGTGGGCCTGGATGCCCGAGCAGCGCTCCGCGGAGTCGCACGGCCCCGTCGGACGCCTGGCCCTGGCCGCCCTCGCCGCCCGGACCCGCGCCGTCGAGGCCGCGGCGGTACCGCACCTGTCCGTGGTGGTCGCGAACTCGACGGCGGTCGCCCGCCGGATCGAACGCTGGTGGGGCGTGCCCGCGCGGGTGGTCGCGCCGCCCGTCGACGTCGACCGGTTCACGCCCGACGGTGCCGCGCCCGGCGGGTACTTCCTGGTCGCGGGCAGGCTCGTCCCCGCCCGCCGCGTCGATCTCGCGATCCGTGCGGCGCAGCGTGCGGGTGTGCGGCTGGTCGTGGCCGGCGAGGGACGCCACGACGCGGCCCTGCGCGGGCTCGCCGGTCCGGAGACCACCTTCCTCGGCCGGGTCAGCGACGCCGAGATGGTGCACCTGCAGCGCGACGCGATCGCGACGATCATGCCCGCCGAGGAGGACTTCGGCATCGTGCCGGTGGAGGCCATGGCGGCGGGGACGCCCGTCATCGCCCGCGCCGCGGGCGGGGCCCTCGACACCGTCGTGCCCGGAACCTCCGGGGTCCTCGTGCCCGACGGGGCCCACGGGGACTTCGTCGCCGCGCTCGCGGGCGCGATCCGGGACTTCCGGCGCGAGGACTTCGACCCGGCGCTGTTGCGCGCCCACGCGGAGCTCTACTCGGCGTCGATGTTCCGGATGCGGATGCGCGAGATCGTCGACGGGGTCGCCGGATGAACCGCGTCGGGATCGATCTCGCGGCGGTCGCCGACATCGAGGACTCGCTGGCGAGCTTCGGCACCCGCTTCACGGACCGCGTCTTCACCCCGGCCGAGGTCGCGGACTGCGCGGGCGATCCGCGGCGGCTCGCGGCGCGCTGGGCGGCCAAGGAAGCGGTGATCAAAGCGCTGCGGCTCGGTCCCGACGACGCCGCGCCGCCCCGTGAGATCGAGGTGGTCGGCGGCGCGCACGGACCCGAGGTGCGCCTGCACGGCGGCCTCGCGGAGCGCGCACGGCGAGCGGGCTGGCACCGGGTCGAGGTCTCCCTCACGCACACCGACTGCCACGCCGCTGCGGTCGTGCTCGCCGAGCTGGACGAGGCCGGCGCGCCGCACTCGCGTACGGACTAACCGCCGCCGCGGCCGAAGAGCACCGTGCCCACCGACATGAGCACGATCTTCGCGTCGAGCCAGAGGCTCCAGTTCTCGATGTAGTAGTTGTCGTAGGACGCGCGATCCTTGATGTCCGTGTCGCCGCGCAGCCCGTGGATCGCGGCCCATCCGGTCAGGCCCACCTTGACCCGATGGCGCGACTGGTAGGCCGGGATCTCCTGGCCGAACCGGTCGACGAAGTGCGGCCGCTCCGGGCGCGGGCCCACCACCGACATGTCGCCGCGCACCACGTTCCACAGCTGCGGCAACTCGTCGATCGAGTGCCGGCGCAGGCAACGGCCGAGCCGGGTGATGCGGAGCGACTCGTCCGTCCAGGCGCGGTCCGACTCCTCGTCCGGCACGGGGCGCATGGTGCGGAACTTGTACAGCGAGAACAGCCGGCCGTCCTGCCCGACGCGCGTCTGCCGGAAGAGGATGGGCGCGGCCGGCTCCTGGACCTTGATCGCGACCGCGACCGCGACGAGCAGCGGCGAGAACAACACGAGGCCCAGCAGCGATGTGGCCAGGGAGGTGACGCGCTTGATCCGCCAGTGGCTGGTGCGCAGGGCGAGTCGGCGCACCAGGACGAGCGGCGTCGTGTGGATCCGGTCCATGTCGCGGTCCTGGTGCACGAACTCGTAGAGCCGGGGCACCACGTAGATCTCGCAGTCCAGGTGGTCGCACTCGCGCAGCGGCTCGACCAGTGTCGAATCGCGGTCGCGGGAGTACGCGACGATGACGGTGTCGATCTCGCGCTCGAGAATCAGCGCCGCGAGGTCGGAGCGGCGCGGGATCACCTCGACGGGGAAGGCCGTGGCGTCCAGCGGATCGTCGTCCATCACGAGCGCGGGCCGCAGCCCGTACACCGGATACTCGAACATCGAGTTCACCAGTTCGCCGGCGACCTTGCCGCCGCCGATCACGAGCGTGCGCGATCCGCGTTCGGGGCGGCGCTCGCGGCCGCGCCGCACCGTCCAGTAGTAGACGATGCGCAGGGCGAACAGTGTGAGGAAGCACAGGCCCGCTTGGACGAAGCGCGCGCGGTCGTGGTCCCACAGCGCGAGGACGGCGAACGGCCAGAGCAACAGGCCCGCGATGATCAGTTGCGGCGCGGTGTCGAGCGCGCTCAGCGTGATCCGCGACCGGTACAGCCCGAACAGGTACAACACGGCCACCGTGACCGCGCCCGCCAGCACGACCCGCGCCGGCGGCGGGACGGGCACGCCGCGGATCAGGTCGGTCACGAACACGAAGGCCACCAGGACGACGAAGTCGAGGATCGCGAGCACCCACGTGTGGCGGCGTGTGCGGCGGCCGCTGCCCGGGGGGACTCCGATCGTGGTCATGCGCTGCTCGGATCATCTCGGTGTCGGTCTGTCGATCGCATACTAGGTCACCCCGGTACCGGGACTACAACGTCAGCAGTACGACACCCCGCGCGAGTAGGGTGTCCGGGGTGCAACCGCTCCCGTCCCAGCTCGCGATGCTGCGTCTGGAGGCGCAGAACCCGGGGTCGGCCGCGCTCCGGATCGAGGCGGCCTGGCGCACCTCCGAGCGGGTCGACGAGCATGCGTTGGTACGCGCCGCCGCGGGCGCCCTGGACGAGACGGAGGTCGCCGGGCTCGGTGCGCGTCACGGGGCCGACGGTGTCGTCGGCTTCGTCCCGGCCCCGCGTTCAGCGATCGACGTCCGCGCCTTCGACACCGAGAGCGAGTACCGCGCCTGGCGCGCCGCCCCGGTCCCGTCGCCCGACGGTGCCGCGCTGGTCGGCATCGCCGTCGTCCGGGTCGGCACCGATCACGTGTTCGTGGTCCGCGCTCACCACGCGGTACTCGACGGCTACGGGCTCGAGCTCCTGGCGCGACGGGTCCTGCAGCGCTACCCGCGCGAGGTCGCGGGGCTCCCGCTGCCGCATGTCGGGCTCGGGAGTCTCGAGGAGGTCGCCGCGCAGGTCGCGCCGGCGCGCCTACCGGATCTGACGTTCTGGTCGGGGGCCACAGACGGCGTCGGGCAGCCGGGCCGCGAGATCGCCTTCACCCCCCGTGCGGCCCCACAGGCGGAGCGACCGCTGCTGTACCGCGAGAGCATCCGGGTTCCGGGCCTGCACGACCGGGCGGCGTGGCCGAGCGAGGCGGTGGGCACCGTCGGCGCGTACACCGCGCGGTACCTGGGTACGACCGACGCCCGGATCGGGGTGGTGTTGGCGCTGCGCCGCACCCCCGCGCAGCGGGCCACGCCCGTGCAGTGGATGGCGGTGGTACCGATGCGGCTCGAGGTGCTCGCCGATTCGACGCCCGCAGCCCTGGGCGGTCGGGTGAACCGATGGCTGACGGCCGCGGGGAAGCGGGTCGCCGACGGCGAGCGTCCCGAGGAGCTGCTGACGGCGTTGCCGGCTGCGTGGCGTACCGGCCGGCTGTACGGTCCGGCGGTCAATGTCCTGCCGTACGTGCGTCACGAGGGCTGGACCGTCGACGTGGGGGCGTGGGGGCCGGTGGAGGACTGCCTGTTCAACATCTGGCCGGGTCCGGACGACGAGCTCGTGGTCGAGGGAGCCTTCCATCCGGAGCTGTACACGCCGGAGCGGGCCCGGGGGCACGTCGAGGCGTTGACCGCGCTGCTGACGGTGTCCCTGGCGTCGCCCTTCCACCCCTTCGCGACGATCCCGAAGAAGCCGATCGCCGCCGACCGGATCGCCGTACCGGGCGGGTGGATCTCGCCCGCCGAGCTGCAGGGTGCCCTCGCGAGCGCCGGATTCACCTCCCACGAGACGGAGCTCCTGACGACCGAGCCGGTCACCGTGGTGCTGCGCGGCGTGGCACCGCACCGGCTCCTCGCGGCGCGGGCGGTGCTGCCGCCGGGCGTGCGCCTCCGCGTGCGCTGATCGGCCGGAACCGCGCGCTCCTCGCCTCCGGGGTCCCGGTGAACGCGCAGCGCCGCCCCGATCCGTCCGTGCCGGCAGGCACGAACGGTGTTCATCGGGGCGGCGCTGTGAGCGGTCCTGCCTGGTCGAACGACCTAGGAGACGGTGGCCTTACCGTCGGCGAAGGTGATCGTCCCGTGCTGGAAGGTCTGCTTGATCACGCCACCCTCCGAGGTCTCGTCGCTCGTCGGGTAGCCGAGCTTGCCGGCCTCGTGGCCCGACTCGCCCCACTTGTCGCCGATCACGCCGTGGACGACGTGCGCGCCGCTGGCCTCCGACCAGTAGATGGTGCCGCCCTTGAGGGTGAGGAACTTGCCGTGGCTGTCGGGCAGCGCGGCGACGGGGCCGAGCGGGGCGCCGAGGTGGCCCTTGCCGTAGCCGTACTTGGCGTACTCCGCGAGGATCGGCGCATCCGTGATGGTGACCTCGGTGCCGCCCGCGGTCTGCAGCGTTGTCGACGGAACCGCAGGCTTCGCCTCGGAGCCGCTGCCGGTGACATTGCTCACCGCGGCGCCGGCGGCGGAGGTGGCCTGTGCGGCGGCGTCGCCCGCGGCCGAGGTGGCGGCGGCTGCAACGCTGCCCGCGGCGGAGGTGGCGGAGCTCGCCGTGTCCTTCGCCTTCTCACAGGCGGCAAGGCCGGTGGAAAGGACCGTGACGGCGGCGATCGCGCCGATCGTCCGAGTGATCCGAGCGTTCATGTGAGTGTCCCATCGACAGCGTGAATTCGAACGCACGCATATAACCACATTTACGACACCCGCTCAGTGCGGACGTACGGTTTGAATCTGGTCGATCGTTCCCAGCGGTCCGTGAGCGTCGTGAACGATCGAATGCGTCAGACCAGCGCCGTCGGGACCGGTGGAGACGCGGGTGTCGAACCCGAGCGCCTCGCCGTCGGGGTCGCGGAAGAGGTGTGCGGTGAGATCGAGGTTCGGGTAGGCCACCTCCTCGGGGCGAAAACGCGCGGTCATCCCATTTGCGATGTCAAAGAACCGCGCCGCGCGGGCGACCGGGCCGGAGGGCTCGTCGAGCAGCGGGACCGGCGATTGGACCCAGTACGCGGCGCGGCCCGGACGGGTCTGGACGCGTCGTGCCCGGGTGGAGGCGATGTAGCCCCCGGGCCAGACGGTGCTCGCCTCCCACGCCGGCATCTCCGTGGCGGGAGGGATCGCGTCGAACTCGGTCCCGGCCAGCGCGGTGGTGTCCCGGCGGTCGAGCAACCACGCGCGCAGGACGAGTGCGGGGCGGCCGTCGTGGCTCAGGCTCGCCTCGACGAGCTCGATGGTGCGACCGGGACGAACGGTGCGCACCTGGACCTCGACGGTCTCCATCGGCAGCGTCCCGAGGATGTCGTAGCTCAGGCGCGCCAGCCGCAGGCCGTCGTCGCGGCGGGCGTCGCGATCCTGCTCGACGATGTGGGCGAGGAGCGCCATCGGCGGCGCGATGTGCTGCTCGGAGGTGTTCCAGCCGCCCGAGACGTGCTCGGTGGGGCGGAACGCGGTGGCGGAGACCCGGTCGAAGTACGGCATGGGCTGAGCGTACGCGTCCGACCGGCGGATATGTCGAATATGGTTAATTTGGACTAACTGAAAGTGGCTGCCCGGAAGCGCGCGCCCCGCACACCGGGGGTGTGCGGGGCGCGGCGGCCGGGGCGAGCGAAGAGGATCAGGCCTTCACGTCGAACCGGTCGGCGTTGGCGACCTTCGTCCATGCCGCGACGAAGTCCTGCACGAACTTCTCCTTGGCGTCGTCGGCCGCGTAGACCTCGGCGAGAGCGCGGAGGATCGAGTTCGAGCCGAACACGAGGTCGGCCCGGGTCGCGGTCCACTTCTTCTCGCCCGTGGCGCGGTCGGTGCCCACATAGGTCGAATCGTCGTCGCTCGCGGGTGCCCACTTCGTCGACATGTCGAGGAGGTTGGCGAACCAGTCGTTGCTCAGGGTGCCCGGACGGTCGGTGAACACGCCGGCTTCGGAACCGCCGAAGTTGTTGCCCAGCACGCGGAGTCCGCCGATGAGCACCGTCATCTCCGGCGCGGTGAGGCCGAGCAGGCTCGCCTTCTCCACGAGGAGGTACTCCGGCGGCATCGGGGCGCCCTTGGCGACGTAGTTGCGGAACGCGTCGAATCTGGGCTCGAGCACCGCGAACGACTCGACATCGGTCTCCTCCTGGGTCGCGTCGCCGCGGCCCGAGGTGAACGGGATCGTGACATCGACGCCGGCGGCCTTCGCCGCCTGCGCGACACCGGCGTTGCCGGCGAGCACCACGACGTCGGCGAACGAGACCGTCTTGCCGGACTCGGCGCTCCACGCCTGTGCCACGCCCTCGAGGGTGCGAACGACCTGCGCGAGCTCATCGGGCTCGTTGACCTCCCAGCCGGCCTGCGGCTGCAGCCGCAGGCGACCGCCGTTGGCGCCGCCCCGCTTGTCCGAGCGGCGGAACGAGGAGAACGCCGCCCACGCGGTCTTGACCAGCTGTGCGGTGGTCAAGCCGGTGGCCAGGATCTGCTCGGTGATCGCGGCGGCTTCGGCGTCGTCGAGGACGGTGCCCGCCGGGATCGGGTCCTGCCACAGCTGCTCGGTCTTCGGTACCAGCGGGCCGACGTAACGCGACGACGGGCCCATGTCGCGGTGGAGGAGCTTGAACCACGCCTTGGCGAAGGTATCGGCGAGCTCCTGCGGGTTGTCGAGCCAGCGCTTGGTGATCTCGCCGTAGACGGGATCGAAGCGCATCGACAGGTCGGTGGTGAGCATCGACGGGTGGGTCTTGCCGGTGCCGAAGGACTCCGGGACCGAGTTCGCCCAGCCGCCGTCCTTCGGTCGCCACTGATTCGCGCCCGCGGGGCTCTGGAAGAGCTCCCACTCGTTGCCGTAGAGGATCTCGAGGAAGCTGTTGTCCCACTTGGTGGGGGTGTGCGTCCAGATGACCTCGAGGCCACTGGTCACCGCGTCGATGCCCACGCCGGTGCCGTTGCCGCCCTTCCATCCGAGACCCTGTTGCTCCATCGGGGCGGCCTCGGGCTCGGGGCCGCTCTCGACGGGGCCCGCGCCATGGGTCTTGCCGAAGGTGTGGCCGCCGACGATCAGTGCCGCGGTCTCCTCGTCGTTCATCGCCATCCGGGCGAAGGTCTCACGGATGTCGTCCGCGGCGGCGATGTAGTCCGGCACGCCCTCGGGGCCCTCGGGGTTGACGTAGATCAGGCCCATGTGCGTGGCCCCCAGCGGCTTCTCCAGGTCGCGCTTGCCGGAGTAGCGACCGTCGGAGCCCATCCAGGCGCGTTCGGGCCCCCAGTAGACGTCCTCGGGCTCGTAGACATCGACGCGGCCGAAGGCGAAGCCGGCGGTCGTGAAGCCCATGTCCTCGAGCGCGACATTGCCCGCGAACAGGATCAGGTCGGCCCAGGACAGCTTGCGGCCGTACTTCTGCTTGACGGGCCACAGCAGGCGGCGCGCCTTGTCCAGGCTGACATTGTCGGGCCAGCTGTTCAGCGGCGCGAAGCGCTGCAGGCCGGCACCGCCACCGCCGCGGCCGTCGGTGGTGCGGTAGGTACCGGCGGAGTGCCACGACATGCGGATGAACAGCGGGCCGTAGTGGCCGAAGTCGGCGGGCCACCAGTCCTGCGAGTCGCGCATCAGGGCCACGAGGTCGGCGCGGACGGCGTCCACGTCGAGCGTCGCGACCTCGGCGGCGTAGTCGAAGTCGGCGCCCAGGGGGTCGCCCTCGGCGGGGTTGTTGGCGAGCACCTTGAGATCGATCTCGTCGGGCCACCAGTCGCGGTTGCCGCCGCCCGCCACCGGCGGGCGCAGCGAACCGTGGGCGACGGGGCAGCCGCCGCTGGTCTGCTCTTGGGGGGAGGTGGTCTGATCCTCGGACACGGCGTTCCTCTCAGTACGGAAGATGTGTTCGGCTGTAACGCGTTGCGGCCGGGCTGACGGGCCGCGCATCACCCACCATACGTCCGCTCGGCCGCGGAATCCAGCTTTTCTGGAATTGTTCAAGATATTCCTGAAAGGCCAGGTGGATCGGCCTATCGCAGCGTTAGGCGGCCCCTATCGGGGTCGGCCTCAGGCCCGTGCGAACTCGCGCGCGATCGCGTCCAGCAGGACGGTGTAGCGCCCCGCCTCGGGGTGGGATCCGGGCTTTCCGCTGGACACCACCGCGGCCGCCAGGTCACGCTCCGGATCCGCCCACATCGCGATCTGGGTGAGCCCCGTGTGACCGAAGGCGCGGGGCGCGTTGCGCCCGAACGGGCCGAACCGCTCCGACCCGAGCATGTAGCCGGTGCCCCAGCGCAGCGGCGCTCCGCCGGTCGCGAAATCGGGACGCAATCGGCGGGCCTGAACCGTCGCCGTGGCGATGGTCTCCGGACGGAGCACGCGGACACCGTCGAGCTCGCCGCCGCGCCGGAGGATCTCGGCGAAGCGGGACAGCTCGGCCGCGTTCGAGACGAGATTGGACGAGGGCACGATCCCGGTGAGGAACCGTGGCGAGTTGGACATCGGCACGATCTGCTGCATGGTCCCGCCGACCACCTTGCGGAACGCCGCCTCGATCGCGGCCGGGGCGGGGGCGCCCGTCGCGTAGCTCAGCCCGACGGTGCCGATGTCCTCCGGCGCGACGCCGAAGTTGGTCCAGCGGAAGGCCAGCGGGTCGAGGATCTCCGTGGCGGTGATCTCCCGGATCGTGCGGCCGGTGGCGGCGAGGACGAGCTCGCGGACGAGCGGGCCCCAGGTCAGCGCGTGGTAGAAGTGGAGCCGGCCGGGGGAGTAGATCGGCTTGATGCTCGCCAGCATCTCCCGGGTGTACGCGCTGTCCTCGGACCGCCGCAGATCCGGCCGCGGCCCCGTGTTGATCGGGATGCCCGCGCTGTGGGTCAGCACGTGCCGCACCGTGATCCGGTCCTTGCCGCCGGAGACGAACTCCGGCAGGTAGTCGCAGACGTGCGCGTCGAGCGCGAGGTCGCCCCGCTCGATCAGCCGGTGCAGCACCGTGACCGCCACGCCCTTCGCGGTGGAGTAGGTGCAGAAGGGGGTGTCGACGGTGACCGGGAGCGGCTCGGTCGCCTCGTCCCGGTTCGAGGGGAGATCGGGGCCGTTGCCGCGGGCGTGTCCGATCGCCCGGTTCAGCACGGTGCGACCGTGCTGCCGGACGCACACCTGGATCGCGGGCTGCATGCCGGCGGCGTACCACGAGCGTGCTGCGAGCCAGACCCGCTCGACGGCCCGCGGATCGACATCGGTGCGGTCCTCGGGCCCGATGTCGGTGATCGCATCCAGGTCGCGAGGGACGTGGATGCGACCCCTCGCGGAGGTGTCGACGATGCGGCTGCTCACGGCACGAGCTTACGGATAGATTTGCGCGGTGACCCGAGCCAGCACCGTCCTCAAACTCGCCTACGCCGCACTCGCCGCCGTCGACGCGACCCTCTCCGCGTCCTCCCGGCCGTCCCGGCATCACGCGCGGCGGTTCACCAAGCCGCTCTTGCTGCCCGTGCTGGCCGCCTCCTTCGCCACCGACCCCCGGTCGCGGCGCTCGCCGCTGCGCACGAGCACGCTCGCCGGGCAGGCCGCGGGGTGGGTGGGCGACGTGGCACTGCTGCGCGACGAGCCGAGGGACTTCGCGCTCGGCGCGACCGCCTTCGCCACCGGTCACGCCGCGTACATCAGCGGGCTGCTCGCACAACGGGATCCGCACGCCTCCCTCGCCGGACCCGCGCTGGTCGGCGCGGCCTGGGCGGCAGGTGCCCCGAGGACTCTGCTCGCCGCGTACCGCACGGCCCCGGCCCTCGCCCCGGTGCTCGCGGTGTACTCGGCGGTCCTCAGTGGTACGGCCGCCTCCGCGACGGTGCTCGGCCCGCAGATCTCGACGGGTGCGCGTCGCGCGACGCTCGCGGGCGCGGGTCTGTTCCTGCTCAGCGATTCGATCCTGGGACTGCGCAAGTTCGTGCTGGCCGACCCGCCGGCGCTGCTCGAGGGCGCGGTCATGGGCACCTATTGCGGCGCGCAGTTCCTCCTCGCCGAGGGAGCGGCCCGGGCGGGAGCTGCGGGCGCTCCGTAACCGGCCGCGCTCGACCCGCTGACCGGGTGCCCGTGCACCGGCTCAGTGCGCTGCGGAGGCGCCGCGCAGCTTCGCGACCAGGTGTACGACGCACACGATCACCGCTCCCACGGCGAGCCCGAACACCGCTGAGGCGAGGGTGTTCGCGAGCCACCCGATCACGCCGCCGACGGCGGGGATCAGGTCGCGCGCCCACACCTCGAAGTGATGCACCACGGAGTACGGCCAGTGCCATCCGAGGTCGTCGAGGCCCACGAGCAGGATGTGCCCGCCCACCCAGCACATCGCGACCACGCCGACCGTCGACAGGGTGCTCAGCACCACCGGCATGGCCTTGACCAGCCGCCGGCCGAGGGCACTCACGGCGGGCGAGGACCGCTGGGCGAGCGCCAGACCCACATCGTCCATCTTCACGATGGCCGCGACCACGCCGTACACCAGCGCGGTGATCGCGAGCGCGACCACGACGAGCACCACCGCCTGCTCCCAGAGCACCACGCCCGCGATCTCGTTGTAGGAGATCACCATGATCTCGGCGGAGAGGATGAAGTCGGTGCGGATCGCGCCGCTCACCACGGTGTTCTCGTCCACCGGCCCGTCGGAGCCCGACGGTTGCTCCTCGTGCCCGGCGATCCACTCCCAGACCTTCTCAGCGCCCTCGAAGGAGAGGTAGGCGCCGCCGAGCATGAGGATCGGGGTCAGCAACCACGGGGCGAAAGCGCTCAGCAGCAGGATCGCCGGGAGGATGAAGAGCAGCTTGTTGCGGATCGAGCCCTTGGCGATGCGGGCGATGATGCCGAGCTCGCGCTCGGGGCGCACGCCCTGCACGTACCGCGGGGTGACGGCGGTGTCGTCGACGACGACGCCGACCGCCTTCGCGCTCGCCTTGCCGGCGGCAGCGGCGACGTCGTCGACCGAGGCCGCCGCCATCCGTGCGAGCGCGGCGATGTCGTCGAGCAGTGCAGCGAGTCCTCCGGCCATGGCGACAGCGTAACGGCGCGGTCGTTCCACGTTTGCCGGAGTGCCGCCGCACGGCCGACGAAGTGGGGGAGGATACTGAGTGAGCCGTTACATGGAGACGTCCGAGCCCTTCACACACGGGGCGGAAGACCAAGACATTCGGGAGAAGCAAACACACATGAGTGCGCAGCAGCAGACCATCATCTACACGCTGACCGACGAGGCGCCCCTGCTGGCCACCGCGTCGTTCCTGCCGATCATCCGGGCCTTCGCCGGCCCTGCCGGCATCGACGTGCAGACCAGCGACATCTCGGTCGCTGCTCGTATTCTGGCGACCTTCCCCGAGCGCCTCACCGACGCGCAGAAGGTTCCGGACAACCTGGCGGCGCTCGGTGAGCTGACCCTCGACCCGTCGGCGAACATCATCAAGCTCCCCAACATCAGCGCCTCCGTCCCCCAGCTGCTGGCCGCGATCTCGGAGTTGCAGGACAAGGGCTACGACATCCCGGACCTGCCCTCCGAGCCGAAGACCGACGAGGAGCGCGACATCGCCACGCGCTACTCCACCATTCTCGGCAGCGCGGTGAACCCGGTCCTGCGGCAGGGCAACTCGGATCGCCGCGCCCCGCGCGCCGTGAAGGAGTACGCGCGCAAGAACCCGCACAGCATGGGCGAGTGGTCGATGGCCTCGCGCAGCCACGTCGCGCACATGAAGCATGGCGACTTCTACCACGGTGAGAAGTCCACGACGCTCGACCGCGAGCGCGATCTGCGGATGGAGCTCGTCACCACGGACGGTCAGGCCCACGTGCTCAAGGAGAGCGTCAAGCTCGGCGCGGGCGATGTCATGGACTCGATGTTCATGAGCAAGCAGGCGCTGCTGGAGTTCTACGAGGAGCAGATGCAGGACGCCTACGAGACCGGCGTGATGTTCTCGCTGCACGTCAAGGCCACCATGATGAAGGTCTCGCACCCGATCGTGTTCGGTCACGCCGTCAAGGTCTTCTACAAGGACGCGTTCGCCAAGCATCAGGCGCTGTTCGACGAGCTGGGCGTCAACGTCAACAACGGCCTCGGCGACCTGTACGACAAGATCGCCACGCTGCCCGCGAGCAAGCACGAGGAGATCGTCAAGGACCTGCACGCGTGCCACGAGCACCGTCCGGAGCTGGCGATGGTCGACTCGGCCCGCGGCATCTCGAACTTCCACTCGCCGTCCGATGTCATCGTCGACGCCTCGATGCCCGCCATGATCCGCGCCGGCGGCAAGATGTACGGTGCCGACGGCCGCACCAAGGACACCAAGGCCGTGATGCCGGAGTCCACCTTCGCGCGGATCTACCAGGAGATCATCAACTTCTGTAAGACCAACGGCGCGTTCGATCCTCGTACCATGGGCACGGTCCCCAACGTGGGCCTGATGGCGCAGAAGGCCGAGGAGTACGGCTCGCACGACAAGACCTTCGAGGTTCACGCCGCCGGCACCGCGAACATCGTCGACAACGCCACCGGCGAGGTCATCCTGTCGCAGGAGGTCGAGGCGGGCGACATCTGGCGCATGTGCACCGTCAAGGACGCGCCGATCCGCGACTGGATCAAGCTGGCGGTCAACCGTGCTCGCAACTCCGGGACGCCCGTCCTGTTCTGGCTGGATCCGTACCGCCCGCACGAGAACGAGCTGATCAAGGCCGTCAAGGCGGAGCTGAAGAAGTACGACATCGAGGGCCTCGACATCCAGATCATGTCGCAGGTGCGCGCCATGCGGTACACCCTCGAGCGGGCATCGCGCGGTCTCGACACGATCGCCGCGACCGGCAACATCCTGCGCGACTACCTCACCGACCTGTTCCCGATCCTCGAGCTCGGCACGTCGGCGAAGATGCTCTCCATCGTCCCGCTCATGGCGGGCGGCGGCATGTACGAGACCGGTGCCGGTGGTTCTGCGCCGAAGCACGTCAAGCAGCTCGTCGAGGAGAACCACCTGCGGTGGGACTCGCTGGGCGAGTTCCTCGCGCTCGCGGTGAGTTTCGAGGACATGGGCATCAAGAACGACAACGGTGCGGCCAAGATCCTCGCCACCACGCTGGACGCCGCCACCGGCAAGCTGCTTGAGAACAACAAGGCCCCGTCCCGCAGCACGGGCGAGCTGGACAACCGTGGCAGCCAGTTCTACCTCGCCCTGTACTGGGCGCAGGAGCTGGCGGCGCAGACCGAGGATCCCGCCCTGGCGGCCACCTTCGCGCCGCTGGCCCGCAAGCTCGCCGAGGATGAGTCGGCGATCGTGGAGGAGCTGCGTGCGGTCCAGGGTGAGCCCGCCGACATCGGCGGCTACTACCTGCCGGACCCCGAGAAGATGTCGAAGGTGATGCGCCCGAGCGAAACCTTCAACGCGGACCTGGCCTCGCTGAAGGCCTGACCGACTCCCGGAACGGGCATCGCCGACCTCGGTCGGCGGTGCCCGTTCGCGCTATCGGGGGGAGGGGGCGGCGAGCGTCACGATCATGTCGATGACCGTCTCCAGATCGCCCGCGGAACGCTCCCTGTCGGGACTGGCCACGTGCTGCAGGATCAGGCCGTCGACGGCGGCCAGAATGACGCGTGCCAGCCGGTCCACCGGGATCGCGCTCGTCTCGTGCGCCCTCTCGATCGCCTCGGTGCACCACTGCCGCACCGCATCGGCGTAGCGCTCGTACTGCACCCGGGCGAGGTCCTCGAGGCCCGGCGTCCGCAGCGCGTGGGTCACCAGCTCGTACTGCACGACCTGGAGTTCGCGCTCGTCGGCCACGAGCGCGGACCAGAAGTTGCGCATGCCGTTGCGGATGGCGTGCTCGAGTCCGGCGTCCGTCTCGGCCGTGCGGCGGAGCACCTCGGAGATGTCGTCGACGACCTGCTCGATCACGGCCTGCAGCAGCTGTTGCTTGCTGGGAAAGACGTGCTGCAGGGTCCCGAGTGGGATGCCGGCCTCGCTCGCGACGGCGCGCAGGCTGGTCTTGGCCACCCCGTCGCGGATCAGGACCGCGTGCGCGGCCGCGACGATCTGCGGGCCGCGGACCGCGGACTCGACGTAGGGCATCTGGCCTCCGGCTCTCTCGATTCGTCCCCCAGCAAATCACATCCGATTTCCGTGGAGCCCTCGACACGGGGGGTGGCGGGCCTTACAGTGCACTCATCAAGTCATACAACTGACTGAGAGTGATCGAAGGGGCGGAACGTGGCGGATGTGAACGTGATCGTGGTGGGTGCCGGGCTCGCCGGACTGTCGGCGGCACGCCGGCTGGTGGCCGCGGGCAGATCGGTGCGGGTCCTCGAGGCGCGGGACCGCGTCGCGGGTCGCACCCTGGGCGGCTTCCTGAGCAACGGCGTACCGGTCGAACTGGGCGGACAATGGATCGGGCCCGACCAGACGGCGGCGCTCGAGCTGGTGGCCGAGTTGGGCCTCGAGACCTTTCCGTCCTACGACGACGGTGACGCGATCACCGTCATCGGCGGGCGGGCGATCCGCTACGACGACGTGACCTTCGGTCTCGACGAGACGTCGCTCGCCGAGGTGGGGCGGCTCTGGGTGACCATCGAGGCGCTCGCGGCCGGTGTCGATCCGGCGCAGCCGTGGGCCGCCGAGGGGGCGGAGGATCTGGACCGGCACAACGTCGACACCTGGCTCTCGGCGAACACCGACATGGAGATCGCGCGCGCCTTCTACCGGATCATCGTGCCCGCGGTGTTCTCCGCCGAGGCGGCGGAGCTGTCCTTCCTGCACTTCCTGGCCTACATCCGCTCGGGCACGAGCCTGGAGATGCTGCTGACCACCCGGAAGGGCGCGCAGGACTCGAGGGTCGTCGGCGGCACCCATCAGATCTCGGAACGAATGGCCGAGCAACTGGGCGACGCGGTCCGGCTGGGCGCCGTGGTGCGCACCATCACCCAGGACGCCGACGGGGTGACCGTCGCCTACGAGAACACGGACGGAAGCCCGGGCGGCATGCTGACGGCCGACGAGGTGGTCGTGGCGATCCCGCCCACCCTCGCGGGCCGCATCCGGTACCTGCCGGCCCTGCCCTCGGCCCGCGACGGGCTGACCCAGCAGATCCCGGCCGGCGCGGTGATCAAGGTCCAGGTCGGCTACGACCGTCCCTTCTGGCGCGAGGACGGTCTCAGCGGTTTCGTCATCAGCCTCGACGACGCCTTCAACGTCGTCCTGGACAACTCGCCGGACGACGCGAGCTGCGGCGTCCTCGTCGGCTTCCTCGAGGGTGCACACGCCCGCACGGCCGCGCGGCTGTCCACGACGGAGCGGCGCGAGCTCGTTCTCGGGGCACTGGTGAAGTACCTCGGTCCCGAGGCCGCGACGCCCTTCGACTACGTCGAGATGGATTGGTGCGCGGAGGAGTTCACCCGAGGCTGCTACGGCGGCCGGCTCGGATCGGGTGTGTGGACGCAGTACGGCGATGCGCTCGCCGCACCGATCGGTCGGATCCACTGGGCCGGCGCGGAGACCGCGAGCCGCTGGAACGGCTACATGGACGGGGCCATCAGCTCCGGCCGCCGCGCCGCGGACGAGATCCTCGACGCCACGGCCCGCGGCGTCAGATGAACCGCGACTGCTGACCGTCGACGAGGGCCAGCAGGCGCTGGTATCCGGAGCCGGTGAGGCGCACGAGCAGGTCGAGCGCCACCGCGTCCGGCCCGATGAGGATGCGTGCCCGGTTCTTCTTGACCCCGTTCAGGATGGTCCGCGCCGCGGAATCGGCACTGGTCCGGGCCAGATGCTTGTTGAAGAAGTCCGCGAACGCGGCCTGGTCCTGACCGTCGGCGACGGTGGCGTTGTTGCAGATGTCGGTCTTGATGCCGCCGGGGTGCACGCACGAGACCCCCACGTCGTGCCCGCTCGAGAGCATCTCGATGCGCAGGGCCTCGGTGAAGCCCCGCACGGCGAACTTCGCGGCGTTGTAGGCGCTCTGGCCGCCGACGCCGAACAGCCCGAAGATCGAGCTGGTGTTCGCGATGTGTCCGTCGCCGGAGGCGATGAGGTGCGGCAGGAAGGCCTTGCTGCTGTTGACCACGCCCCAGAAGTCCACGTCCATCATGCGGTCGTAGTCCTTGAAGGAGGTCTTCGCGACGGAGGCGTGGTGCGCGATGCCGGCGTTGTTGAACACCAGATTGACCACGCCGTAGTGCTCGACGACATCGTCGGCGTAGGCGAGGATCTGCTCGCGCTCGCCCACGTTGACCACCTTGGTGTGAACCTCGGCGCCGAGTGCGCGGACGGCCTCGGCGGTGTTCTCGAGCCCGGCGGCGTCGTAGTCGCAGAGCGAGAGCTTCGCGCCCTGCCGGGCGAGCTCCAGCGCCAGCTCGCGGCCCATGCCGGACGCGACGCCCGTGACGACGGCGACCTTGCCGTGGAAGTCCTTCATCGGTGTCAGTTCTCCTCGTGTTCCATGACCCGCGCGAGGAACTCGGCGGCGTCGTCGGCGGCCGCGTACACGGTGCCGAAATGGTCGTTGGGGTAGAGCTTGAGGGTCACCGGCTGCCGGTGCAACGCCAGGGCGGCCGCGAGCGAGAGCCCGGACGCCACGGGCACGTCGATGTCGGTGAGGCCGTGGCCCAGGAAGATCGGCCGATCGTAGCCGTCGACTGGGGTTCCCATGTGCTGGTGCAGCGCGTCGTAGACACCCGGGATCGATCGCAGTGGAGCGCTAACCCAGGTCGAGATGCGCGCCCCCCGAAGGGCTTCGCGGGTGTCGTAGAGACTCAGTCGCTCAGCGAGCGCCACGACGCGGCGCCCCTCGTCGCTGAGCACGTCGTCGACCGCCAGGTCCGGCCGGGCGTCGCGGATGCCCGCGAGGATGTACGCGGCCTAGACGGTGGTGAGCGGCGGAAGCACCACGGGTGGAAACGAGGGCCGGAGGAACTGCACGATCCGCTCGATGTTCGCCGGTGTTCCGGTCGCGATCACGCCGCGCAGGTCCAGGTCGTACCCCGCGCCGAACTCCCGCGCGTACCGGGCTCCGTTCATCGCGGCCCCCGCGCCCTGTGACTGGCCGACCAGGGCCCACCGTCGGGACAGCGGGAGCCCCAGCTGCCCCGCGGCCCGGACCGAGTCGATCAGGTTGTGCGCCTCCACCTTCCCGTTCAGGTAGCTCATCAGGCCGGGGGTGCCCATACCCGCGTAGTCGGTGGCGACGACGGCGTACCCGCGCCGCAGCCAGTGGCCCAGGTAGAACTGCTGTCGCTCGGACTGGGGCTGGGCCGACGGGGTCGCCTCGTCGCACAGCCCGACGGTGCCGTGCGCCCACGCCACCACGGGCCAGCCGCCGGCCGGGGCGTCGCCGCCGGGCAGGAAGAGGGCTGCGGTGCTGACGGCGTCCGGACGGTGCTGGTTGGCCGTCGCGTACAGGAAGCGGTAGGCCTGGGCGGCGTCGTCGAGGCCGAGGGCGGGTGCCAGCGGTACCCGGTCGATCGGGGAACCGGCCGCCGGTGCGGGGCCCGTGTAGTCGCGGGCGTCGAGGCCGGACCAGTCCGGCGCGCCGATGGGGGTGATGGGGTCGGGCGTCGCGAGGCCCCGCAGCAACCCGGCGGCGCGGGTCGACAGCGCGCGGGGCAGCGCGGTCAGCGGGGTGAACGGCACCACGCCAACCTAACAGTCGGTCCGGATCACCGCGTGGGGCGAGGTTTCGGGATCGCGAGCGAACACGCCACCGCCACCACGCACACCGCGAGGCTGATGAGGATCGTCGCCTCGTAGGCGCCCGCGGACGGCGTCCGGACGGGCCCCGCGGAGGTCGCGGTGACCACGGTCGCCCCGGTCAGCACCATGCCGACGACGGCGGTCGCCATCGAGGTGCCGACCGATCGCATGAGGGCGTTGACGCCGTTCGCCTCCCCGGTCTGCGACACGGGTACCACGGACATGATGAGCGCCGGCATGGCCGAATAGGCGATGCCGAGGCCCGCGCCGACCAGGGCGCTCGCTGCGAGGATCCAGACCCAGGTGATGCTCCACGGCCCGGCGAGGCCGATCAACAGGACGAGGTAGCCGCCGCTGATCACGACCACGCCGGCGGCCAGCGACACCCGGGCGCCGCGCCGGTCGGTGATCCAGGAGCTGACATAGGAGAACGCGAACATCACCAGGCCGCTGGGCATGAGGACCAGACTCGCCGAGACCATATCCAGGCCGAGTCCCGCCGGCGCCTGTACGGGTGCCATGAGCAGTTGGATCGGCATCATCTGCATCGCGTAGAACGCGAATCCGGTGGCGACGGAGGCGATGTTGGTCAGCAGGATCGGCGTACTGACCAAGGTGTGCACGTTGATGAGCGCGTTCGGGACGCGGAGCTCGTAGCGCCACCAGGCGATCGCCGACACGACGAACGCGACGAACAGACCGAGGGTCCACGGGGCGGTCCAGCCCCAGTCGGAGGCCTTGGACAGGGGCAGGAGGACGAACGAGAGCACGGCCGTCAGGCCCACTGTGCCGACCAGGTCGAAGCGGCCGCCGGACTGATACGGCCCCTCGGGTACGAGTCGGAGGATCGCGGTGGCGCAGGCGACGGCCGCGGCCGCGCAGATCCAGAACAGGGCGTGCCAGCTGATGTGCCGTGCGATCGTGGCGGCGAAGGGCAGACCGAGCGCACCGCCCACGCCCAGCGACGCGCTCATCGCGCCGACCGCCGACCCCAGCTGCCGGGCGGGGACGATGTCGCGCATGATGCTGATGCCGACGGCGATCGTGCCGATGGCGAGTCCTTGCAGCCCGCGACCCACCAGGAACGGCGGCAGCGTGCTGGAGAGGGCGCACACGACGGACCCGGCAGCGACGGCCGCCATGTTGCCCAGCAGCACCCGGCGCTTGCCGAACATGTCCCCGAGGCGCCCCGCGATGGGCGTGGCGACGGCGCCGACGAGCAGGGTGATCGTCAGCGTCCACGACGCATTGCTGGGGGTGGTGCGCAGGAGGCCGGGCAGTTGTGGGATGAGCGGCACGATGATCGTCTGCATGAGCGCGACGACGATCCCGGCGGCGCAGAGCACGGCGACCGCGGCGCGGGAGGCGGGCTGGGACAGGGGAGTGCCTTCGTTGTCGGCGGCGGGCTGCCAGCGATCCTAACAACGCCGGCCCCTGCCGAGGACGCCTGCACCGTCAGGGACGGCGCTCCAGATCGGGGTGCCCCGCGAACCGTGCCGCAGGTCCGGCCAGGGCGCCGCGCAGGTACAGGAAGAGCTCGCGGGCGTGCGCCCCGGGCCAATCCGCGGGCAGGGCCTCGGCCGGTAGGCCGGGATCGCGGTAGGGCAGATCGCGCCATGCCGTGACGAGGCGGAGGTGATCGGCGAAGGCCTCGGCGTCCGCGCCCGGCGTCGCGTCCCAGCGGTCCCGCACCGGTGCGAACTCCGCGAGGAACCCGCGGTACTCGTCGGCGACGGCGTCGAGGTCCCACCACTGCGCCGCCTCGGTGCGAAGCCGCTCGACGGACGGCGCGTGCAGGTCGAACCACTCGACGTAGCCGTCGAGCTCGAGCCGGGCGAGCCGAGCGCGGGCCTCCTCGCCGATGCCCGACGGGGCGATGTAAACGCTGGCGCCCACGACGCCGAAGCCCATCTCGCCCAGTGTCTTCTTGAGCAGGACGCGGCGGGCGCGCTGCGATTCCGGCACCGAGAAGACGGCCAGGGACCACGCGGCAGAGGGGTCGTACGGGTGATCGCCGAAGATCCTGCTGTCGCCGGCCTCGAAGGCCGCCGCCCGGCGCCCCGCGAGGAGGTAGTGGCCCGGGGCGGCGGCGTCGAGGAGTCCTCGGGACTTCATCCGCGAGACGCTCGAGCGCACGGACTGCTCGTCGGGGCCGGCGGTGCCGATCAGGGCGATGATCTGCGAGATCGGCAGGGGCTCGGAGCCGCGGCCGTACAGTCCGAACAGCGAGACGATGAGATCGCGGACCAGCGGCTGCGAGCGAACTGCGTCCGTCATCGGCCTGCGGCTCCCTTCGTCGGCGGGCGGTGCGGCGAGCCGCACCGGGCTCTGCAGGGAGGCTACCCCCGTGCGCCGGACCCGATCTCCGCGATGCCCGCGATCTCGATCATCGCCTCGGGCTGCCACAGCTCGCTGATGCCGATGCCCGCCATCGCCGGGTAGTGATCGCCGGCGAGCTCGCGCCAGATGCGTCCGATCTCCTTGCCGTTGCGCTGGTAGTCCTGCACGTCGGTGAGGTAGATCGTCACCGACACCAGGTCGTCGGGAGTCCCACCCGCTTCGGCCACGGTGGCGAGGACGTTGGAGAAGGCGCGCCGGAACTGCTCGACGATGCCCCCCGGAACGATCGTGCCGTCGGCGTCCATGGCGGTCTGCCCGCCGAGGTGGAGCGTGTTCCCGACGCGGGTGCCGTGCGCGAAGCCGCGGGGGACGGCGAGCTGGGCGGGATTGACGGTGACCTTGGCTGGCATGGGGGTTCCTTTCGTGCAGAGGCGGATCGGTGATGAAAGGGTCTGTTCCCCGTGTGTGATCCGTGCTACATTCAGCCTATCTGACGGGCGTCAGAAACGCTACATACATCCGGAGAAGGACTCCTCCGTACCCCGATCCGCATCGCGGCCCGACCGGATCCATCACCCGAAAGGCGAAGCCCATGACCGACCAGATCGTCGACCCCGCACTCCTGCCCACCGGCGACGTCCCCGTCGTCACCCGGCACGGCGCGGAGAGCACCGACACCGCGCAGTCCGGCGACTGCATCCGGGTCTCCGGCGTCAGCATCCAGCACACTCCGGCCACGAAGATCTGGTACGGCCAGGTGCGCAACAAGCCCGGTTACCGGTCGCTGCCGCATCACCACGGCGAGGCCGAGACCGGCGGCTACGTGCTCTCCGGCCACGGCCGGATCTACTACGGAGAGGGCTACGCCCAGTACACCGACATGACCGAGGGCGACTGGGTCTTCGTGCCGCCCTACATGCCCCACGTCGAGGCGAACATGTCCGTCACGGACGACCTCGTCTGGCTGACCTGCCGCACGCCGGAGAACATCGTCGTCAATCTCGACGACGTCGAGGACACGGCGCTCGAGGGGTACCGGCGCGCATGACCACCGTCAACGAGTTCGACAGCAACGTGGCCGATTCCGCGCGGTTCCTCGATGCGGTGCGCCTCACCGAGACCGACGACGCCCCGGCGGGCCACCGGGCCTTCACCGCCACCACCCAGTACGTGCCCTGGCCGAAGGCCTACGGCGGCGACCTCGTGGCGCAGGCCGTGGCCGCGGCGTGCGCCACCGTCGAGGGGAAGACCGTGCACTCGGCGCACAGCTACTTCCTCCGCCCCGCCGAGATCGGAGGCGACGTGCGCTACGAGGTCGAGATCCTGCGCGACGGACGCGGTTACGCCACGCGCCACGTCCGCGGCCTGCAGAGCGGCAAGGTCATCTACACCTGCTACGCCTCCTTCGCCGCCGGAGCGGACGGCACCGAGATCCCCGGGGCTCCGCTCGTCGGCGAGGTGGCGGCGACCGGACTCGCGGGCGTCCCCGACCCCGAGAGCCTGCCGAGCTCGGCGCAGGCCCTCGCCGGCCGCGACGGTGCCGACGCCGACTACTGGTCTCACGGCCGTAGTTTCGAGATGAGGCACGTTCCGGACCCGATCTACCTGCCCGGCGACCGCGACCGCGACCGCGTCCCGCGCCAGGCGGTGTGGATCAAGGCCTTCTCGGAGCTCCCTGAGGAGCAGACGGTGCACGACATCGCGCTGGCGTACTGCTGCGACTACACGATCCTCGAGCCCTCGCTGCGAGCACTGGGAGCGTCGTGGTCCGATGAGGGCCTGCGCACCGCCAGCCTCGATCACGCGATGTGGTTCCACCGCCCGGCCCGCCTGGACGACTGGGTCCTGTACTCGCAGGAGTCGCTCAACGTCGGCTCCTCCCGCGGCCTGAACACGGGCCGCTTCCACGACCGCAAGGGGACCCACCTGGCCACCGTGTGCCAGGAGGGCCTGCTCGCGCAGTGACGGAAGGCCGACGATGACGCTCTCTCCCAGCGCCCACGAGGACACCTTCGCCCGCGACCACCTGCCACCCCGGGGGCAGTGGCCGACCCTCGAGTTCACCCTGCCCGGGCTGCGGTACCCCGACCGCCTCAACGCCGCTGCGGCGCTCGTCGACGAGGGCGCGGAACGGTTCGGCGACCGGCCGGCGATCCGGACGCCCGAGGGCCTGCTGTGGACCTACCGGGACCTGCGTGCCGCGTCGGACCGAGTGGCGCAGGTCCTCGTCGACGAGCTCGGCGTGCGGCCCGGGAACCGGGTGCTGCTCCGCGAGGGCAACACCCCGTGGCTCGTGGCCTCCTGGCTCGGCGCCCTCAAGGCGGGCGCCGTACTCGTGACCACGATGCCGATGCTGCGCCCCGGCGAGCTCGTGGACCTGCTCGAACGCACCACGCCCGCGGTCTGCCTCAGCGGCGCGGCGGCGGCCCCCGATCTGCGGGAGGCGCTGGAGCGCACCGGCTCCGGCGCTGAGCTGGTCCTCATCGGCGGTGACGACCCGGAGCGGCTCGAGGAGCGCGCCGCGCGCCACACCGGTGCCTTCACACCCGTCGCGACCGCCGCGGACGACGTCGCGCTGCTCTGCCCGACCTCGGGGAGCACCGGCCGCCCCAAGATCACGATGCACCTCCACCGCGACGTCCTGGCCAACGCCGACACCTTCGCCCGGCACGTGCTCCGTCCGGTGCCCGAGGACGTCTTCGCGGGATCGCCGCCGCTCGCCTTCACCTTCGGCCTGGGCGGCCTCGTCGTCTTCCCGCTGCGCTTCGGCGCGAGCACCGTGCTCACCGAGCGCGCCACCCCGATGCGGCTGGCTGAGGTCGTCGCCGAGCACGGCGTCACCGTCCTGTTCACCGCGCCCACGGCGTACCGCGCGATCATCCGGGGCGGTGGTGCGGGTCTGCTCCGTGGGGTCCGCGTGGGCGTCTCCGCCGGCGAGCATCTGTCCGAGGAGACCTTCGTCCTGGTCCGCGAGGAGTGCGGCGTCGAGCTGGTCAACGGCATCGGCTGCACCGAGCTGCTGCACGTCTTCCTCTCCACGGCGCCCGGCCGCACCGCCGCGGGGACGCTAGGCATCCCCGTGCCCGGCTATCGCGCCACGGTCCTGGGCCCGGACGACGCGGAGGTCGGCCCCGGCGTCCCGGGGCGGCTGGCCGTCATCGGGCCCACGGGCTGCCGGTACCTCGACGATGCCCGGCAGCTCGGCTACGTGGTCGACGGGTGGAACGTCACCGGCGACACCGTGGTCCGCGATGCCGACGGGACCTTCCGGTTCCAGGCCCGCTCCGATTCGATGATCGTCTCCTCGGGCTACAACATCGGCGGTCCCGAGGTCGAGGCGGCGATCTGCGCGGACGACGCCGTCGTGGAGGCCGCGGTCGTGGGGCGGCCCGACACCGAGCGCGGCGCGGTCGTCTGCGCCTTCGTCGTGCTCCGCGCGGGGGAGGAACCCGGCCCCGCCATGGTGCGACGCATCCAGGACGGCGTGAGGGCCCGCCTCGCCCCGTACAAGTACCCGCGCGACGTCCGCTTCGTGGACGCGCTGCCGCGCAACCCCTCCGGCAAGCTCCAGCATTTCCGGCTCCGAGATCAATTGGCCCGTGAGGCCGACGCCGCGGTTCGCGGCTGACCGACCCACCTCAGCACGAAGGACTTGAGACATGAAGATCGCAGTGATCGGGGGCGGCCCCGGCGGCCTCTACTTCTCCGCACTGATGAAGCAGCTCGACCCGGATCACGAGATCACGGTGTTCGAGCGGAACCGGGCCGAGGACACCTTCGGCTTCGGTGTCGTCTTCTCCGACGAGACCCTCGGCGGCATCGAGAACGCCGACCCGGTCATCTACGGGCAGATGGAATCCCACTTCGCCCGGTGGACCGACATCGACGTGCACTACCGCGGCAGATGGAACACCGTGGGCGGGCAGGGCTTCGCCGCCATGAACCGGCACGACCTGCTCGCCCTGCTGCAGCGCCGCTGCCTCGACCTCGACGTGGACGTACGGTTCGCGACGCCGGCGCCCGACGTGGAGGACCTGATGGCGACGCACGACCTCGTGCTCGCCGCAGACGGTCTCAACTCCGCGGCGCGCACCCGGTTCGCCGAGGGCTTCGAGCCCGATCTTGATCGCCGCCGCTGCAAGTACATGTGGCTCGGCACCGACAAGGTCTTCGAGGCCTTCACGTTCATCGTGGAGGACACCGAATGGGGCACCATGCAGATCCACGGTTACCCGTACTCGGACCAGGGCAGCACCTTCATCGTCGAGATGGCCGAGGACGTATGGCAGCGCGCGGGTTTCGACGCCACCGCCGACCGCGCCTTCGCGCCCGGCGAGAACGACGACGCCGCGATCGCCCGGATCGCGGAGATCTTCGCGCCCTACCTCGGCGACAGCCGGATCCTCGCGAACAACTCGCAGTGGATCACCTTCACCACGATGCGCAACACCAGCTGGGTGCACCGGAACCTGGTGCTGCTCGGCGACGCCGCGCACACCGCGCACTTCTCCATCGGGTCCGGCACCAAGCTCGCGATGGAGGACGCGCTGTCGCTGGCGGCCTGCCTGCACGAGAACGGCGATCTCGGTACGGCGCTCAAGGTCTACGAGGAGGAGCGGCGGCCCGTCGTCGAGTCGACGCAGCGCGCGGCGCAGGCATCCCTCGAGTGGTTCGAGACCATCGGCACCTACCGCGAGCAGGAGCAGGTGCAGTTCACCTTCAACCTGCTCACCCGCAGTCGCCGGATCACCTTCGACAACCTCCGGCTCCGCGATGCCGACTTCGCCGACCGGGTCATGCGCTCGTTCGGCGCCGGCACCGGCGCCGGGCCCGAGACCCCGGCGATGTTCCATCCGGTCACCATCGGCGAACTGCGGCTCAAGAACCGGATCGTCGTCTCGCCCATGGACATGTACTCCGCCGTGGACGGCGTGCCCAACGACTTCCACGTGATGCACCTCGGCTCGAAGGCGCTCGGCGGCGCCGGCCTGGTGATGACCGAGATGGTCTGCGTCTCCGCGGAGGGCCGGATCACCCCCGGGTGCACCGGCCTCTACACCGACGAGCAGCGCGAGGGATGGCGCCGCGTCGTCGACGCCGTGCACGCCTACTCCGGCGCGAAGATCGGCCTGCAGCTCGGCCATTCGGGCCGCAAGGGCTCGACCAAACTCATGTGGGAGGGCATCGACGATCCGCTCGACGCCGGCAACTGGGAGGTCATCGCGCCGTCGGCCCTGCCCTACGGCCCCGACAGTGCGGTGCCGCGCGAAATGACCCGCGCCGACATGGATCGCGTGGTGCGCGAGTTCGCCGACGCCGCCCGCCGCGGCGCCGATGCCGGCTTCGATCTGCTCGAGTTCCACGCCGGCCACGGCTACCTGCTCTCCTCGTTCCTCTCGCCGATCTCCAACACCCGCACCGACGAGTACGGCGGCTCCGTGGAGAACCGGCTGCGCTTCCCGCTCGAGGTCTTCGACGCCGTCCGGGCCGCGTGGCCCGCCGACCGGCCGGTCTCCGTCCGACTGTCCGCGACGGACTGGATCCCGGACGGCAACGACATCGATGATGCGCTGGAGATCGCCCGCGCCTTCTGCGAGCACGGCGTCGACCTCGTCGACGTCTCCACCGGGCAGGTCGCCAAGCACGAGCGGCCCGCCTTCGGGCGGAGCTACCAGACCCCGTACGCGGATCGCATCCGCAACGAGGTCGCGGGGCCGGCGGGGGTGCACGTCGTGGCAGTCGGCGCCATCTCCTCCTACGACGACGTCAACTCGATCCTGCTGGCGGGCCGCGCCGACCTGTGCGCACTGGGCCGGGCCCACCTCTACGACCCCCAGTGGACCCTGCACGCCGCGGCCGACCAGCAGTACGCCGGACCGGGGGCCGAGTGGCCGGACCAGTTCCGCGCGGGCAACCGCAAGCCGCCCAGTGCGCGCACGGACGCCGTTCGGCCTCGGCTCGCGCTACTCCGCGACGAGGAGCCCGAGCTCGCCGCGCACGTGCGGTGGACCCCGTGATCGCCGCCCATTGCTGACCCGTGCACGACGAGCGGCGGCGTCCCTGTCGGGACGCCGCCGCTGGTCGATCTCGTATCAGTCCGACGGTGCGGTGAAGGGCCTCCGCCAGATATCGCGGTCCTGCAGGAGGTCGATCTGCCGATCGATGACCTCGCGCCGGAATTCGGCGTGGTGCGGGGGAATCCGATCCAGGTACCGATTCTTCGGGTACAGGGGCTGCTCGTAGATGAGCTGGGCCATCTCGGTGCGGACGTCCTTGAGCCAGTTGGTCACCTGCGCCGACGCCCGGTGATGGCGCAGTGCCTCGATGTTGACGGTGCCCGAGACGAAGGTGGATCCGTTGCTGTCGAACTGCTTGCCGACGATCGCGCCCTTGTAGTCGACGATCATCGATCGTCCGCCGCCGGCGTCGATCGCGGGCTGCCCGGGCTCCATGCTTCCCCCGATGTTGGGCGCGACGACGTACATGTTGTTCTCGAGCGCCCGCGCACGGTTGGAGATCTCGAAGACATCGTTCTCGGTGAACGGCGCTGGAAGAGAGGCGCGGTAGACCACCTCGGCGCCGTTCAATGCGAGCCCACGGCCGTTCTCGGGGAAGTTGCCCTCCATCGCCATCATGACGCCGAGCCGCCCGATCGCGGTGTCCGCGACCGGCCAGAAGGCGTCGAGGGTGCGGCCGTACTTCTCGATCCACCAGTCGAACAGGTCGTGCGGCGAGACCGAGCGCTCCACCGGAAGCAGTGCGTTGAGCTTGTAGTGCTGCAGGACGATGTCCCCGTCGGGCGCGATGACGAAGCCGACGTTGAAGAACAGGTCCGGCCAATCCGGATGCCGTGCCTTCGCCTGTCCCATGACGAAGACCTTCCACCGTCGCGCCAGATCTGCGAGCCGGTCGGTCTCGGGCCCCGGGATGTCGATGGCGCAGGTGTGCGCGTAGTCGGTGTGGTCGGCGTCGCGGATCTCGTCGGTGAAACCCTGCAGCGCGCCCTCGGGGACCGCGAGCAGGCGGACCGGGATGTCCAGATTGGACAACCAGAACGCGCCCGCGGCGAGGTGCTCGAGATGGTCGATGTTCGCGCCGATATCCGCGCGTGCCGAGATCGGACGGAACACTGGGATCAGGCCGACGGCGTTGTACGGCTCGATCGGGCCGGTGGGATCGCCCATGTCGTGCCTCCGATCAGTGCTCGACGAGGGCGAGGACGCGGGCGGGGGAGCCGGTGCCGCCGACGATCGGTAGCGGCGAGACCACGATCACCGCGCCCTGCGGCGGCAGCTGCGCGAGGTTCCGCAGGCTCGTGAGCCCGTACTTGTCGGCGCCGAGCAGGAAGTTGTGCGCGGGGAAGGGCGGCTCCAACATCGCCGCATTGCCCGCGTCGATGCCCACCGTCTCGACGCCGAAACCCGAGATCGGCACCTCCTCGGCGAGCCACCGGGCGCACGCCGCGGAGACGCCGGGCGTGTGCGAGCCGCCCTCGTCCACGTTGAGGAAACGCTCGCGGTCACCGCCGTACTGGTCCCAGCCCGTCCGCAGCAGGAGCCACGCGCCCTCTTCGATCGGGCCGTGCTCCGCGATCCAGCCCTGCACGTCGGTGACGTCGAGCAACCAGTCGGGATCGGCCGCGGCGCGGTCGGCGAAGTCCATCACGCAGGCGGGGCCGACGAGACGACCGGGCGGCAACTGGCTGACATCGGCGCCGTCGCGGCCCGTGATCCAGTGGCACGGGGCGTCCACGTGCGTGCCGATGTGCTCGCCGGTGTGGATGTTGTTGTGCTGCCACGCCGGAGCCGTCGGCTCGAACGCCGCGACGCGCTCCAGGCTGAAGTCGATGAGGTTCACGAAGGGCTCCGGCAGGCGCAGGGTCGGCGTGTCCGCCGACAGCGGCGTGGTCAGGTCGAGCACCCGGATCCTTCCGCCCGCGAGGGCGGTGGCGAGTTCGGTGAGCATGGGGTCCTCTTCTCCCCGGCAGGTGCCGGAGTCGGCTGAGCGGCGCAGGGCCGCACCGTCGGAAAGCGGCGGCTGCGCCCGACGGTAGGACGCGTCCAACCACCCGGCTATCCAGATCGCGACAGCCCGCTGTCCCGATCGGCGCGGGACCCGCGCGGGCCCTTCAACGCATCCCGGAGCGAGGCTAGCGTGGGATGCATCACACGGCCCGTGATATGTGGAAGGCAGGTCGGGGCATGGCGGAACGCTCCTTTGCGAAAGAAGTCCTCAAGCTGCGCCAGGAACCGGGGACCCGGTTCGAGGGCGAGGGGATCCTGGCGGTGACGAAGGCGTTGCTGCAGTCCGGCGTGGCGTACGTCGGCGGCTACCAGGGGGCGCCGATCAGCCACCTGATGGACGTCCTCGGCGACGCCCGCGAGATCCTGGACGAGTACGGCGTGTACTTCGAGAACAGCGCCTCGGAGGCGACCGCCGCGGCCATGCTCGCCGCCTCGGTGCACTACCCGCTGCGCGGCGCGATCACCTTCAAGTCGACGGTGGGCACCAACGTCGCGTCCGATGCACTCGCCAACCTCGCCAGCGGCGGCGTCACCGGCGGCGCACTCATCATCGTCGGCGAGGACTACGGCGAGGGCAGCTCGATCATGCAGGAGCGCTCCCACGCCTTCGCGATGAAATCGCAGATGTGGCTGCTGGATCCGCGACCCGATCACACCGCCATCGTGGACGCCGTGGAGCACGGCTTCGCCCTGTCCGAGGCGTCGAACACTCCCGTCATGCTGGAGCTACGGCTGCGGTCGTGCCACCTGCACGGCACCTTCACCACCCGGGAGAACCGGCGGCCGGAGATGACCGTCCAGCAGGCGATGGAGAACCCGAAGCGCGACGTGAGCCGCGTCGTGCTGCCGCCCGCGAGCTTCCAGCACGAGCAGGAGAAGATCGCCCACCGCTGGCCCGCCGCCGTGCAGTACATCCGTGAGCACGGCCTCAACGAGAGCTTCGGCCCCGCCGACGGCAGGATCGGCCTGATCGTGCAGGGCGGCCTGTACAACACGCTCAACCGCGCGCTCGAGCTGCTCGGCTGCTCGGACGCCTTCGGCGACACCGCGATCCCGCTCTACGTCATGAACGTGACCTACCCCGTGATCGACGAGGAGATCGTCGAGTTCTGCGCCGACAAGGACGCCGTCCTGCTCCTCGAGGAGGGGCAGCCCGACTACATCGAGCAGAACCTCAACGCGATCCTGCGCCGCAACGATCTCGATACCGCGCTGCACGGCAAGGACGTGCTGCCGAAGGCGGGGGAGTACACCCCGATCGCCGTGACGAAGGGCGTCGCCGAGTTCCTCAGCCGGTACGCGCCGGAACTGGTCAGCGGCGATCCCGCGGTGCTCCTCCCGGCGGGGGATCCGCGCAGCCCGTTCACCGAGCGGGTCGACGGCCGCGCCGTGCAACCCCGCCCGCCGGGCCTGTGCACAGGCTGCCCGGAGCGGCCGATCTTCTCCGCGCTCAAACTCGCCGAGCGCGAGACCGGCGTGGAGCACCACGTGAGCGCCGACATCGGCTGTCACCTGTTCGCCATCAACGAGCCCTTCAACCTGGGCGCCACGACGATGGGCTACGGCCTCGGCTCCGCCGGCGGAGCCGCGCTGAGCAACAAGGACGCCGGCCGGCGCGGGATCGCCGTGATGGGCGACGGCGGTTTCTGGCACAACGGGCTGACCTCGGGCGTCGGCAACGCCGTCTTCAACGAGTCCGACCAGCTCCTGGTGGTGGTGGACAACGCCTACGCCGCGGCGACCGGCGGCCAGGACCTGCTCTCCTCCCGTGCGATCCTGCCCGACCGGAGCACCAACAACCCGATCGAGCGGGCGGTGCGCGGGGTCGGCGTGAAATGGGCGCGGACCATGCCCGACACGTTCGACGTCGCGAAGATGCGCGATGTCTTCATCGATGCCCTCACCAGTAAGAAGAAGGGCCCCAAGGTCATCGTCGCGCAGAGCGAGTGCCAGCTGAACAAGCAGCGCCGCGAGAAGCCCGAGCGGGCCGCCGCGGTGAAGGCCGGCAAGCGCGTCGTCACCCAGCGGTTCGGCGTGGACCCGGAGACCTGCACGGGCGATCACGCGTGCATGCGCATCTCGGGCTGCCCGTCGCTGACGATCGCGCCCAACCCCGACCCCATGCGGACCGACCCCGTGGCCGCGGTCACCGATACCTGCGTCGGCTGCGGTGTGTGCGGCAACAACGCGCACGCCGCCGCGCTCTGTCCGTCGTTCTACCGCACCGACGTCGTCACCAATCCCACACGCGTCGACCGGATCCGCGACCGAGTTCGCGGCGCCGTGTCCGAGCGCCTGGGCCGCGGCCTCGAGGGCCGCGCGGCCCGCTTCGAATCCACGGAGGCCTTCTCATGACCTGGACCGTCGGGCAGCGGCCCATCACCATCGCCGTGCTCGCCATGGGCGGCGAGGGCGGCGGCGTTCTCGCCGACTGGATCGTCTCCCTCGGCGAGGACGAGGGCTGGATCGCGCAGAACACCTCGGTCGCCGGTGTCGCCCAGCGCACGGGCGCCACCGTGTACTACGCGGAGCTGTTCCCGCCGGACGTCGCGCACCGCAGCGGGTCGGGGCGCGCCCGGGAGACCCCGATCCTCTCGCTCATGCCCACGCCCGGCGAGGTCGACGTGCTCATCGCCTCCGAGCTGATGGAGGCCGGTCGCGCGGTGCAACGCGGCTTCGTCACTCCGGACCGCACCACTCTCATCACCTCGCTGAACCGGGTGTACTCGATCCTCGAGAAGTCCACCCTCGACGACGGCCGGGTCGATTCCGCGGCCCTGCTCGACGGGGCCGTCGCCGCCGCGAAGACCCTCGTCTCCGGCGATTTCGCCACGCTCGCCCGGGACAACGGCAGCGTCATCAGCGCGTCCCTGTTCGGCGCCCTCGCGGGCAGCGGCGCCCTGCCCTTCCCCCGCGAGGACTTCGAGGAGGCGATCCGCAAGGGCGGCAAGGGCGTCGAGACCTCCCTCGCCGCGTTCGCCGCGGGGTACGAGCGGGCTCGGCAGAGCCTCGCGGAGGACGCCGCTCGGGCGCAGGCCCCGGCACCGTCGGGCGGCGGGCCCGTGCCGCTGACGCTGCAGGTGCGGCGACCGAAGACGCCCGAGGAGCTCAAGGCCGAGCGCGAGACCGAGCGCAACGAGATCGCCGCGCGCGCACCGGAAACCCTCGTCGGGCCCGCGCTCGCCGACCGGGCCCGCCGCGTGGCGCGATCCTTCCCGCCGGCCGCGGCGTCGATGCTCCTGCACGGGCTCGAGCGCACCGCCGTGTACCAGGACCTCGCGTACGCGGACCGCTACCTCGACCGCGTCGCCCGGATCAGCGCCCTCGACCCCGACCACGAGGGCGAGGCCCGGCTCACGGTGGAGGCGGCGCGGCACATCGCGCTGTGGATGAGCTACCAGGACACGGTGCACGTCGCGCTGCAGAAGGTGCGCGGCCGGCGCATGGACCGTGTGCGCGCGGAGGTGCGGCCCGGCGATGAGCAGGTGATGCGCGTGCACGAGTACCTGCACCCGCAGGTCGACGAGATCACCGACACGATGCCGACCGCTCTGGGCCGCGCGCTGGAGCACAATCGGGCCTTCGCCAAGGCCGTCGACACCGTGTGCCACCGCGGGTTCGTCATCAACACCACCTCGGTGTGGGGCTACGCGACCTTGTCGACCCTCGCCCGGATGCGGCCGCTGCGGCCGCGGTCCCTGCGGTTCGGCCGCGAGCAGGTGTTCATCGACACCTGGCTCGACACGGTGACCTCCGTCGGCCGCAGTGATCCCGCGCTCGCGACCGAGGTGGTGGTCGCGGCTCGGGTTCTCAAGGGCTACGGGCAGACCCACGCCCACGGCGTCGACAGCTTCGGCCAGTTGATGGACGGACTCGAGCTGGTGCGCGGGCTGCCCGACGCCGCCGACCGGATGCGCCGACTGGTCGACGCCGCCGTCGCCGACGAGGACGGCGGGAAGCTCCGCGACGGCCTCGCCGCCCTGCGCCGCGCCGCCGCCTGAGGGCGGCGACCACAGCCACGAGCGAGGAGGGGGGCGAACCGGTCATCCGGTTCGCCCCCCTTCTTCTCTGCGGAGGGTCAGCGCCGCAGCAGACGCCGGACGCGGGTGAGGACACCGTCGTCGCGCCCCAGCAGCTCCTGCGCGACGAGATGACCCGAGCCGCCGCCGAGGCCGGGCCCCGGGTGGGTGGCGGCGCCGATGTGCCACAGGCCGTCCACCGCGGTGCGGTGCCGCGCGGTCAGCGGTCCGGGGCGCCAGAAGATGTTCTGATCCAGCTCTGCCGCACCGCAGTACGGATCACCCTGCACAGCATTGGGATTCGCCGTGGCCAGGTCGACGGGACTGATCGCCGTGATCGCGAGGACGCTCTCGCGGGTGCCGGGCGCCGCTTCCTCGAGCAGTCCGAGGATTCGGTCGACGTACCCGGCGACGAGTTCGTCGGTCCAGCCGCCGGACGTGTCGAGCTCTCCCGCCGCATCGCCGATCGGCGCGAACGGAACCTCCTGCAACTGCAGCCACAGCATCCCGTGGCCCGCGGGGACCCGGCTCGGGTCGATGAGGGCCTGCTGCCCGACGACCACCGTCGGGCGGGCGGGCAGAAGGCCGGCCTCGGCCTGCGCGCACGCGATGCCGACGGAATCCGACCCGGCGGTGAGGTGCACCAGCGGCGCACCGTCGAGGGCATCGTCGGACCACTGGAGGGGCTCGGCGAGTGCGACGTGCACCTGCATCGCGGCCCGTCCGTACTGGTAGCCGCGCGCCTCGGCGCGGACCGCCTCGGGCACGGCCGATTCCGGCAGCAGGTCGCAGTACAGCGCCGTCGGCGTGACCGAGGCGAGGATGGCCTCGCGGGCGTCGATCCGGCGTCCGCCGACCATGACGCCGGCGGCGCGCCCGCGCTCCACGAGGATCCGGTCGACCGGCGCGCCGGTCAGGACCTCGACGCCGCGCTCGGCGAGCAGCGACGCGAAGGCGTCCAGGAAGGCCCGCTGCCCGCCGACCGCCACGGGCAGGCCCGCACCGTGCATGGTCGCCGCGAAGACCGGGATCATCAGCCCGCCCGAGGCGCTGTCGGGGCTCAGGCCCGCGTGCAGCAGCCAGGGTGCCCAGAGCTGGTCCACCTCGCTACCCTCGAAGGTCCTTCGGCCCCAGCGGCGCCCGCTGGTGGCGGCGTCGCGGACCCAGCCCTCGGTGCGGCCCAGGCCGCGGCGCAGCATCGTCGCCGCGTGGCCCAGCACCCCCGGGGCGCGGGTCTCGTTGCCCAGGAGGCCGCCGATGACGTCGAGGTCGCCGCCGATCCGGTCGAGCATCGCGAGGTAGGCGGCGCGGTCGCGCTCCGAGAACTGCTCGACGGTGCGCGCCGGGTCGCGATGCGCGACCACCGCGGGGCCGTCGCCGGAGACGGATCCGGTCACGGCGTCCTCGGCGTTCGCGTACTCGAGCCCGTGTCGGTGCAGGTCGTCGCCGAGCGTCGCGTACGCGCCGCCCGTGACGAAGAGGGGGTGCCACGACGAATAGGTGTCGTGCACGAAGCCCGGCAGCGTCAGCTCGTCGCTCGCGAGGAAGCCCCCGAGCCGGTCGGCGGCCTCGATGAGACACACCGACCGGCCGGAGCCGGCGAGCTCGGCGGCGGCGACGAGACTGTTGATGCCGGACCCGATGACGACCACATCGGCCGTCACGCGACCCGCCTCGGGCCCGCTCCGGAGCGCTCCGCGGAGACGGCGGCGCGGGGGCGGCGGGCCAGCAACCGCGCAGTCACCCACCGGTAGTCCGCGGGCTTCGGCGGCAGCAGCCACTCGCGTACCCGCTGTCGGCGCGAGAGCCGCAGCCCCATCTCCTCGATGATCTCGTCGATGTTGTGCATCGAGAACGGGATGAGATTGGTACCGCGGGCGTGGTGCCCGTCGGTGCGGTTGCGCATCCAGCGCAACCGGGACGAAACCTGCTCGCGCCGTTCGGGAACCGGCGGGAGCTGGGCCGCACCGTCGAGGACGTGCGCGACGTACAGCGAGGCCATCTCCGCGGACAGGGGCGAGAAGAAGGACGAGTTGTAGCCCACGAAGGCGAGCCCGGGCACCTCGTGCGGGAGGATGAAGCGGTAGAGCTCGAAGTCGCCGTTCGTGTCGGTGAGCCGGGCCTGTACGTCGGCGTCCAGGAAGGGCACGTCCTGCCGCCAACCGGTCGCCGCGATGACCACCTCGGCCGGCACCGTCGACCCGTCGGCCAGGCGCGCCGCCGGGCGGCCGTCCTCGACGAGCAACTCGGTGATCTCGGTGTCGCGGCGCACTCCGAGGCTGCCGTCCTGCACCGCCTCGAAGAAGCCCTCACTGACGAGGCTGACGGTGCTGCGGGCGATCCGCTCGAAGTCGCCGTCCGGAACCAGCCCGTACTCCTTGAGCTTGAGCTGCCGCGTCGCGACGGACTGCAGGCTCGCGAGCATGCTGTTGCGGACGGGCTTACCGGCGCCGTGCAGGAAGGCTTCGACGCCCTGCAGGCGCTGGTACTCGAACAGGGCCTCGCCGAGGCGGGTGAGCATGAGGAACTTGTAGTTGATCGCGCCGCCCAAGTGCCTCGGCATCTTCCACAGCAGTTTCCGCGCGATCACCGTGGTGCTCGCCGCGACCGGGGCGATCGCGGCGGCGACATCGCAGGCGGACTTGCCGTAGCCGACCACGAGTACGTCGCGACCGGCGACCTCGTCGAGGGCGTGCACGTCCCCGGGCGCGCAGACCCGCCCGCCGGCCCGTTCGAATGCCTCGCGGCCCGGCCACGCCGGGATCGACGGTGCCGAGAAGATGCCGTTGGCGCCCACGAGGTAGTCGTAGTCCTCGGTGCTCACGCCCTCCGGACCCTCCGCTGTGACGGACCAGGTCACCGGTCGGAGCGCGGGATCCGCCGTCACATCACCCGACGGGGCGGTGCTCGGTTCGGTGAGCTTCGCGGAGATCACGGTGGTGGACAGCCGGAACCGGTCTCGGAGCCCGAACCGGTCGACGTAGGCGTCGAGGTACTCCTGCACCTGCGCGCCCTCGAGCCACTGCGGATAGTGCCGGGGCATCGTCATGTCCGACAGACAGTAGGTGCCCTTGTTGTTCTGGGTGCGCAGGCCCGGGTAGCGGCGGGAGGAGCTCCAGACGCCGCCGATGTCGGGGGCCTTCTCGTAGACGGTGACGTCGTGGCCGAACTGGGTGAGGACCTTGGCTGCGGAGACTCCGGCGAAACCGGCTCCGATCACGGCGATGCGCATGGCTGTTTCTTCTCCTACTCGGTGCCCGCGGGGGCCAACAGGGGGATCGCGGGGGCGGCCTGTTCCGGCCCCATCGCGGAGTAGCCGCCGTCGGCGGCCCAATCGGCGCCGGTCACCACGGACGCGGCATCGGAGCACAGGAAGGCGACCACGCGGCCGACCTCGATCGGGTCGGCGACGCGGCCCGTCAGGTGGAAGGGGGCGGCGACCGCGTCGGTGTGCGCGCGGTCGTGTTCGGAGACGCTGTCCATGATCTTCGACCAGACCCAGCCCGGGCTGACCGAGTTGACCCGGATCTTCTCGGCCGCGTAGTCCATGGCCATGGAGCGGGTGATCTGTACCAGGGCCGCCTTGCAGGCGGGGTAGACCCAGCGGCCGGTCTGCGCCACCGAGCTGGAGATCGACGTGAAGTTCACGATCGATCCGTGTCCGCTCGCCGCCAGGGCCGGACGTGCCGCGGCAGCGATGCGCACGGCGCTCGCCACGTTGACATCGAAGGCCGTGAGCCAGTCCGCGCGGGAGGTGTCGGCACCGTCGTCGAGGTAGGTGCAGGCGAGGTTGACGACGATGTCGAGCCCTCCGAGGTCGCGGACGGTGCCGGCGACCAGGTCCGCGACCTGCGCGTCGTCGGTGATGTCCGTCGTGCGGGCGATCACGCGGTCGCCGAGCCGGTCGGCGATCTCCCGCGCGCCGTCGGCGTCGATGTCCGCGACCACCACCGTCGCGCCCTCCGCGTGCAGGGCCTCCACCACACCGTGCCCCACCAGGGTCGCCCCGCCCGTCACGATCGCTGTACGCCCGTCCAGATTTCCCGTCATGTCTCCACCTCACGTCGAGTCCGTGGCGCCGTGCGGGCGCCGATGGATCCGGAGGTTAGTGACGCAGGTCATAGCCCTGCTATCCGCTTTGACGCGCGGGCTATCCAGTTCGCGGTATTGCGCCTGCTTGACGAAGGGCAGGAATGCAGCACATGATGGGACGTGATCCACGCCACAGGGAGGTTCATGTGACCGCTCCGACGGTCCTGAGGACGCGCGACGTCGACCTGGCCCGCGTGCGGGTGGCCGACTTCTTCTGCGACCACCGGCTCGATCCGGTCGGGCGCGCCCACGCGATCGACATGCGGCTGCGCATCGACACCGTCGGCTCGATGGGGCTGGTGCACCTCGACTACGGCGAGCCGGTGCAGATCCGGCCCGGGCCGTTGTGCAACTTCTACCTGGTGCAGATTCCGCTCGCGGGCCGCGCGCTCGTCGAGCACGGGGCCATGCGCGTGCAATCCTCGCCGCACCTCGCGAGCGTTCTCTCGACCACCGCCCCCACCGTGATGACCTGGCAGCGCGGCAATCCGCAGCTGTGCGTCCGGTTGCGGCGCAGCACCGTCGACCGAGAGCTCATGCGCAGGCTCGGTCGCGAGATCACCACGCCGCTGCGCTTCGACGTCGGGATGGACCTACGCCGGCCCGACGTGGCCGCGTGGGTGCGGATGGTGCGCTTCCTCAGCGACGAGGCGGTGCGCGGCACCTCCTCGGCCGGCGGCGCGGACTGGTCCGAGTACCTCGCCCGGGGCGTGGTCAACCAGCTGCTCGACGTGCAGCCGCACAACTACAGCGCGGCGCTCGCCGCGGCGGCGGACGGCGCAGCCACGCTCGGCTCGCGGATGACGGCGCTGATCGACGACCACCTCGCCGACGCCCTCGGACCGGACTGGCTCGCCGCGCAGCTCCGAGTCAGCGTCCGTGCGCTTCGCGAGGCGTGCCGGAACGAGCTCGGTTCGACGCCCACGGCGGTGGTCAAGGAGCGTCGCCTGCTCGCGGCCCGCGCGCGGCTGCTCGACGCGATGCATCCGGGCCGGACGGTGACCGACGTGGCGCTCGGCGTCGGCCTGACGCATTTGGGTCGGTTCGCGGTGGACTACCGCGCGCGGTTCGGCGAATCCCCGAGCGAGACCGCCGCCGCGCGCTCCTGACCACTCCCGGCCGTCGTCCGACTCGGCGCGTACACCTCATCGCCGAACGGAGGCCCTCGCGGCGCTACGGTCGTCCCATGGAACGCCAGGTTGACGTCCGCCGGTTGGGCGAGCGTGCGGTCCGCGTGCGCGTGGACCCCACTGTCGTCGAGGCGCTGCGCGCCCGCCTGGTCGCGGAATCCCTACCCGGTCAGCGCGAGCTCATCCCGGGAGGCGCGAGCGTCACCGTCGTGTTCGACGGTCCGCGGTCGGCCGCCGACGGTGCCCGGGCGCTGCGCGCGATGTCGGTCCCGGAAGCAGTCGGCTCGGACGGGCGGCTCGTGGAGATCGGCGTGGTCTACGACGGTGAGGATCTGCGCGAGGTCGCGCAGCAGCTCGGCACCGACGAGGCCGGCGTCGTGCGGATTCATACCGAACGGGACTGGCGCGTGGGCTTTCTCGGGTTCGCACCGGGCTTCGCCTACCTGCGTTCGGTCGAGCCGTGGCCGACGGTGGCCCGTCGCTCCGTCCCCCGAGTGCGGGTGCCCGCCGGCACGGTCGCCGTGGCGGCCGAGTACAGCGCCGTCTATCCGCGCGTCTCGCCGGGCGGATGGCAGCTGATCGGCCGGACCGACGCCGAGCTGTGGTCCCTGGACCGAGATCCGGCGGCGCTGCTCGTTCCCGGCACGCGGGTTCGGTTCGTCGCGGTGCGCGAGCGCGTCCTCGCCCCGGTCCCCGCGGGGCCACCCGTCGAATTGCCGCGATCCGGTCGGGGGATCGTGGTCCGCAACCCCGGCCTGCAGAGCCTGGTGGAGGATCTGGGCCGCCCGGGGTTGTCCGCGCTCGGCGTGACGCGCTCGGGTGCTGCCGATCGCGGCGCGCTGCGTCAAGCCAACCGGCTGGTCGGGAATCCCGCCGGTGCCGCGGGAATCGAGAACGCCGGGGGAGGAGTCGAACTCGTGGCGGCGGGGAACCAGGTGCTCGCCGTGACCGGCGCCGATGCGGACCTGACCATCGAGACGCCGCAGGGCCGGTGGCGCACCGTCGAACGGGGCGAGCCCTTCGCCCTGGACGACGGTGACCGCCTCGAGATCGGGCCCACTGTCGCGGGGATGCGGCTCGTGATCGCCGTCCGGGGCGGCATCGCCACGCCGGAGGTGCTCGGCAGCAGGAGCACCGACACCCTTTCCCGCCTCGGGCCACCGGCACTGGCGGCCGGCGACGTCGTGCCCGTCGGAGCCCCGTCGGGCGTCGTCGGTGCGCCGGAGGTTCTGCCCGCAGTGCCGGCCGGGAGCGATCCGACGGTGCTCGACGTCGTCCCCGGCCCCGACGTGGATCTCTTCCCGGACGGGGCCTGGCGCCAGCTGCTCGACACCGTCTGGTCGGTGACGCCGAACAGCGACCGCGTCGGACTTCGCCTGACGGGGCCGCCGATCGACCGAGCCGCGGGGGAGGTCCAGAGCCAGGCGCTGGTGCCCGGGGCCGTCCAGGTACCCCCGTCGGGCGAGCCGGTGGTGTTCGGCGTCGACCACCCCACGACCGGCGGCTATCCCGTGATCGCCGTGGTCGCGGAGCATCACCTGGACCGGCTGGCGCAAGTGCCGCTCGGGGCTGAGGTCCGGCTGCGGTAGCGTCGCTGAAGGACACAGTCCGCCGGATCCACATTATTGCAACCCTGGTTCTGCGGGCGTTGATGAATGTTGAATGGTGCGCCGGCTATTGGCGACAGAATTCGCCGTACAATACATGGTTGCCACAACTAGTGGCCTTTGCTCAGGGCTATTGTTCTGTGGCACGCGGTGCAACCTTCTCGGAGCCGCCGACGCCGGTTCTGCGGCGGTATCCGGTATTGTCGAGTTTCTTCACGACGAGTGCCTCGCGGGGGTCGTACCCGTTGTCGCACCTGGGGGGTCGGAAGAGTGAAAGGCGCTTGCGAGTGAACCGGAATGGTGGGCCGGACCCGGATCTTTCGCTACTGCATCCATTTCTGGGGCAGATCGAGATGTCGGAGCGGGTGGTGCGCTTCGCGATTGCCGGATTCACGCTCGTCGTCGGCGTGATCGGATTCATGAGCGCCTTCAGTCCTGATGGCGCCGCCGGCTCGCGGTGGCGGGTGGTCGCCATCCTCGTCATCTCTGCCACTACGCTACCCGCTGCATTCATCGTCGCCAGGATCAATCTGGCGTCGTTGTGGTGGACGGGGGCCACGCCCGCATCGCGGAGTCTCGGAACGATCTTCATCGCATATGTGGATTTCGGGTTCACCGTGGGCCTATTGACCTTTCAAAACCCGATGATGAGTCTGCACGGGACCGCACTGTTCGCCCTATTCGGCGGATATGCAGCCCATTTCGTACGGCTGCGGACAATGGTGTTTCATCTGATATTCACCACCCTTGTCATCGTCGGTTTCGCTATCGTGTCGTGGCAATCCGGCGCACCGGGTATGACGGTGGTCTATTACGCGACCATCTCGGTCGTAGCAGCGAACGGAGTCACAGTAGTTCTGCGACTGTACGCGGATGAGTTTCAGGACGCACTGCGTCGTCAGTTGGACTCGGCGAACACCGACGCGCTGACCGGGGTGTTGAACCGTCGGGGGTTCATGCATGTCACCCAGGATCTGATCGCGCGCAACCCCACCCGGTTCGTGGTCGCCATCGCCGACATCGACCATTACAAGCGGATCAACGATCTTCATGGTCACGCGGTCGGGGACGCCGTGCTGGCTCGGCTCGCCGATGTCGTCGTCGGCATTGTGGATGAGGATGTGGTCGTGGGGAGATTGGGCGGTGATGAATTCGCTATCGCCTATGTGGGGGAGGGCGCCGTTCTCCATCGAATCGCAGCTGCCATCCGTGAGCACTCCTCGGCGATTCTGTCCGACGAGCAGGTCACTATGAGCATCGGTGGGGTCGTGTGTCCGGCTGGAAGCGGCTCCGATGCGACGGGCCAGGTGGACGTGAGCCGAACGCTGGAGCGCGCGCTTGCAGAGGCGGATTCGGCCTTGTTGGGTGCGAAGCGTGACGGACGTAACGTCTGCAATGTAGTGACAGCACCACCCGCTGAAGCGTGATTCGAGCGGATCCGTGGATCAGTCGTGCTCGGGAAGGTCCTTGAGCTGATGCTCAGCGGCGTTGAGCGCCTCGATGAGTAGGCGTCGCACGTGCCCTCCACGAACTCGGTAGAGCAGTCGGCGGCCGTCGCGTCGGTGCGCGACGAGGCCGGCGAGTTGAAGTTTGGCCAGGTGCTGCGACACCGCAGGGCGAGCCTGGCCGACCTGCTCGGTGAGGGTCGTGACGTCGAGCTCGCCGGCGCCGCTGAGCGCCCAGAGGATCCGCATGCGCGCCGGGACGGAGAGCATCTTCAGCGCGAGGCAGGTCGCCTCGATCTGCTCGTCCGGCGGCGTCCGATCCCATTCGGACGTGACGTCATGTGCGTACACGGTGCCAGGATAGCCCGTCGACGATCTCGCCCGTATGGTTATGATGTGCGCACTCAGGCACATATTGGCTGGCTGCGGTGAGAGGTGAGAGGTGACGTCGCTGTTCGGGATTCGTGACTATCGGCGCTTGTTCACCGCTCAGGTGGTGGCCCTGTTCGGCACCGGTATGACCACGGTCGCGCTGGGCCTGCTCGCGTACGACCTGGCGGGGGAGCGGGCCGCCGCGGTTCTCGGAACGGCGCTGACGATCAAGATGGTCGTGTACGTGCTGATCGCGCCGGTCGCGACGGCGTACGTTGATCGGCTGCCGCGGCGACTGCTGCTGGTCGGTCTCGACATTCTGCGGGCGTCGGTGGTGCTGGCGTTGCCGTGGGTCGATCATGTGTGGCAGATCTACGTGCTCGTCGCGGTCCTGCAATCCGCGTCGGCGGCGTTCACGCCCACTTTCCAAGCGGTGATACCAGACGTCGTGCCCGACGAGGCGCAGTACACCCGAGCATTGTCTGCCTCGCAGTTGGCGTCGACGATGGAGTCGCTCCTGAGGGCACTGTCACGTTGTTGAACGCGGCAAACTGGGAGAATGTGGCGTGCCCACCCCAACGCCGTCGTACAAAGGCCACCGCTACCCGGTCCAGATCATCAACCAGTGCGTGTGGTTGTATTTCCGGT
>NZ_JAAXOQ010000012.1 GCF_012396015.1 Tsukamurella spumae
GGGCGGACGCTCCAGGTCGGCGCTCTCGCGCTGGATCGGGCCCGACGGGCGGGCCAGGCCGGCGAGGTCGGCGCCGGGCTGCGAGGCCGGACGGGGCAGCGGGTCGCTCGGGTGCGAGTAGGCCTGCGGCGGCGCCGACGGTGCCGGGCGCCGGCCGGGCTGCCCCGGGGCCGGGCGGTGCGGACGCGCCGCGGGGAAGTTCTGCGTGGGCGGCTGGGGGGCCTGCGGTGCGGCACCGTCGACCTGGCCGCGCTTGATCGCCCGGAAGCGGTCGGTGAAGTACACGGGCTCCGGGTCGCCGGGCCGCTCGTTGTAGGCGCGGTCGAAGTCCTCGCGGCGGATCGCGGCGAACGAGCCCGAGGTGACATCGCCCTCGATGGGCTCCCAGTCGTCGTCGACGTCGTCGTCGTCCTCGAAGGCCTGCGCCGGGAAGGACGTGGACGGGATCGCGCCGCCGGACTTGCTGGACTCCTGGGCCGCCTGCCCCTCGGCGACCTCCTCGGGGGTGAACCGCATGAACGGCACGACCACCAGGCCGGCGACGATGAGGATCACCGCGCACGCGATGAACGCGAGGCCGTAGCCGGAGGCGAGCGCCTTGAGCTGGTCCGCGTGCACCGCCGGATCGGAACTGAGCTCGCCGCTGGTGGGCCCGCCGTCCGCCATGATCCGCGAGGTCACGGCGACCTGGACCGACGCCAGGCCGATGATGCCGCCCAGGTTCTGGCACACCTCGACGAGCGCGGACATGGGGCCGATCTCGGTGGGCCGCACGCCCGCGAGCGCACACAGCGGCAGCGGGATGATCGCGAAGCCCACACCGATGCCGATGAGGAACACCGGCACGCCGATGTACGGGAAGTAGGTGACCGAGGACGGGTCACGGGTCATCAGGGTGGGCACGTACAGGCACGGCAGGAAGACGATGACGCCGCCCAGCAGCACGAGCCAGCGCGCCTGGTACTTGAGCACGAGCTTCGATGCGACCAGGGTCGAGATACCCATGCCCACCGCGAACGGGACGAGCGCGAGGCCGGACTGCAGCGGCGTGTACCCGAGCACCTGCTGGAAGGTGAGGGCGACGTAGAAGCCGAGCGTCGGGATCAGGGCGCCGCACACGAGGATCGCGATCATCGCGGCCACGCGATTGCGGTTGTGGAACAGCGAGAACGGCAGGATCGGGTTCTTGGCCGTCCGCTCGACGTAGAGGAAGGCCACCAGGCACACGGCGCTGACGGCGGCCGCGGCGTAGACCGCGGGGCTCTGCCAGTGCGATTCCGGTCCCGCGGTCAGCGCGAACACGCCCGTGACGCACCCGGCGACCGCGAGGATCGCGCCCTTGACGTCCAGCGCGTGCCGCCGGTCGGACATCGACTCCTCGAGCGCGAACCGCCCGCCGATCACGCAGGCGACGCCGACCGGGACGTTGATCCAGAAGACGAGGCGCCAGTCCCAGGTCGCGAGGAGACCGCCGGCGATGAGGCCCGCGACCGAGCCGAGCCCGCCCATCGCGGCGAAGATGGCGAACGCCTGATTGCGGGCCTTGCCGGGCGCGAAGGTGGTCGCGATGAGTGCCAGCGCCGTCGGACAGGCGATCGCGGCGAAGAAGCCCTGCCCGGCGCGGGCCGCGAGCAACCACACCTCGTTCGTCGCGAAGCCGGTGAGCAGCGAGGCGAAGGTGAAGCCGCCCACGCCGAGCATGAACATCCGTTTTCGGCCGAAGGTGTCGCCGAGCCGGCCGCCGAGCAGCATGAAGCCGCCGAAGGTGACCGCGTAGGCGCCGAACACCCACACCTTCGCGGCATCGGACAGGTGCATGGCCTCCTGGATGCGCGGCATCGCCACGAACACCACGGTGCCGTCGAGCACGGCGAGGAACATCATCCCGGACAGCACGACGATGGCGATGCCGAGAGCGCTGCCCTTGACGCGATAGGTCTGCGCCGGGCCGCCGGGGGCCATCGTCGTGGAAGTCATGGAGTCCGAGGCTACCGGCTGATAGAAGGTGCCCGGAAATCGTTCATGCCGATTTTCGCAACCCGAGTTACTGGAGTGACGAATATTCCGTGCAGTCAGCACCCATTTCCGACGGCTGTTTCCGCAGACCACAGGGCCGATCCGGGGATCGGGAGCCGGGCGGGCCATCGGAAGATCACAATTCGGACGACACGCCCCCGCCGACGGCGCTCGACCGCGGTCTCGACCGGACCTTCAGTCCTCCCGACGGTGCCGGCGCGCCCGGCTCACGCGGTCCGCCTGCTCCGAGGACTCCGGATGGTGCATGCCGTCGGGCGCGGGCGCGGCGTGCCGGCCGCCGCCCTCACTCGGGGCCGGCGCAGGCGCCCGCTGGGGCGCGGGCCGCGGATCCTGCGGCTGCGGGCCCGACCCGCGGTACTGCGGGGGCTGATTCTGCGCGGGGCGCGGCATCGTGCCGCTCGGGCGTTGGATCGGCGGGCCGGCAGGGGGGACCCGGCCGCCGGGCCGGTGGATCGGGGCGCTCGGCCGGTGGATCGGGGCGCTGGGCCGCTGCGCGGGTACGCCGGGCGGGTACGGCTGCTGCGGTGCCTGCCCTCGCCCCTGCTGCTGCGGGGGCGCGGGTGGGCGCGGCAGGTCCGCGCTCTCGCGCTGGATCGGTCCGGACGGGCGGGCCACGCCGGCCAGATCGTCGCCGGGCGCGCCGGTGCGGCGCGGCAGCGGGTCACTCGGGTGCGCACGGGCGCGGTCGGGATCCGACGGTGTCGGCCGCTGCGGCCGCGCCGCGGGGAGGTTCTGCGTCGGCGGCTGCGGGGCCTGCGCGGGTCGCTGCGGAGCCCGCGGCGGCTGTGCCCCGGGCGCCTCGACGGCGGAGCGCTTGATCGCGCGGAACCGGTCGGTGAAGTAGACGGGTTCCGGGTCACCGGGCTTCTCGTTGTAGGCGCGGTCGATATCCACTCGGCGGACCACCGGGATCGGGCCCGAGGTCACGTCGCCCTCGATGGGCTCCCAATCGTCGGCGACATCGTCGTCGTCCTCCTCGAAGGCCTGCGCCGGGAAGGAGGTCGACGGGATCGCGCCGCCGGACTCGCTGGACTCCTTGGCCGCCTGGCCCTCGGCGATCTCCTCCGGGGTGAACCGCATGAAGGGCACCACCACGAGGCCGGCGAGGATCAGGATCGCCGCGCACGCCAGGAACGCGAGCCCGTAGCCGGAGGCGAGCGCGTGGATCGCCTCGCCCGTGAGCTCCTTGTGCCGCAGGTGCCCGGTGGTGGGCCCCTGCTCCGCCATGATCCGCGAGGTCACCACGACCTGCACGGACGCCAGCCCGACGATGCCGCCGAGGTTCTGGGCCACCTCGATCAGCGCGGTCAGCGGGCCGATCTCCGACGGTCGCACGCCGGCGACCGCGCCCAGGGGCAAGGGCACGACCGCCAGGCCGACGCCGATGCCGATGAAGAACACGGGCAGCGCGATCTGCGGGAAGTAGGCGATGGTCGCGGGCGCCCTGCTCATCAGGGTCGGCACGTAGACGCAGGGTAGGAAGACGATCACACCGCCCGCGGCGACCAGCCAGCGCGCCTGGAACCGCCGCACGAGCGAGGCGCTGACGGCGACCGAGATGCCGAAGCCGACGGCGAAGGGCAACAGCGCCAGACCCGACTGGAAGGGCGAGTACCCGAGCACCAGCTGGAAGGTCAGCGCCACGTAGAAGCCGAGCGTCGGGATCAGGGCGCCGCACACCAGGATCGCGACCATCGCCGCGACCCGGTTGCGGTTGTTGAACAGGGAGAAGGGCAGGATCGGGTTCTTCGCCGACCGCTCGACCCAGAGGAACAGTGCCAGACACACGACGCTGACCGCGGCGGCGACGTAGACCGCGGTGCTCTGCCAGTGCGCCTCCGGGCCCGCGGTCAGTGCGTAGACGCCGGTGACGCAGCCGGCGACGGCGAGCACCGCGCCCTTCACGTCGAGGGCGTGCCGCCGCTCGGACATCGCCTCGTCCAGGGTGAACCAGCCGCCGATCGCGCAGGCGATGCCGACGGGGACGTTGATCCAGAAGATGAGGCGCCACTCGATGGTGGCGAGCAGGCCGCCGGCCACGAGGCCGGCGATGGAGCCGAGCCCGGCCATGGCGCCGAACACCGCGAAGGCCTGATTACGGGCCTTGCCGGGCGCGAAGGTGGTCGCGATCAACGCCAGCGCGGTCGGCCCGGCGATGGCGGCGAAGAAGCCCTGGCCGACGCGGGCGGCGAGCAGCCACACCTCGTTGGTCGCGAATCCCGCGAGCAACGAGGCGATCGTGAACCCGACGACGCCGAGCAGGAACATCTTCTTGCGGCCGAAGGTGTCGCCGAGGCGGCCGCCGAGCAGCAGGAACCCGCCGAAGGTCAGCGCGTACGCACCGAACACCCAGACCTTGGAGGCGTCCGAGAGCCCCAGGGCGTCCTGGATCTCGGGCATCGCGACGAAGACGACGGTGCCGTCGAGCACCGAGAGGAAGATCATCCCGCACAGCACGAGGATCGGGATGCCGACGGCGCTGCCCTTGACGCGATAGGTCTGCGCCGGGCTGCTGGGCGCCATCGTAGAGGTCATGATGCCCGAGGCTACCGAGTGAGCAGGCGGATTCGGAAGTCGATCCCGGTCACGAGTGGGGCACAAGTTGCTGAAGTGACAGGTGTTATGCCGGATCGGCGGCGGTGAATCCCGCCGTCGTCCCGACCACCAGCACCGCGGGCGGCTTCACCTCGGCGGCGGCCGCGTCGGCCGCGATGGTGGCGAGCGTGCCCCGGACCGTGCGCTGCCCCCTGGTCGTGGCGTTCTCGACGACGGCCGCCGGGGTCTCGGCGGGGCGGCCGCCGGAAATCAGGGCCGCCGCGATCGCGGCGAGCCGCTCCACGGCCATGAGCACGACGACGGTGCCGCGCAACCGCCCGAGCGCGTCCCAATCGACCAGGCTGTCCGGGTGACCGGGGGCCACGTGCCCCGACACGACGACGAACTCATGGGTGACGCCGCGGTGCGTCACCGGGATCCCGGCCGCCGACGGCGCCGCGATCGACGACGTGATGCCCGGGACCACCGTCACCGGCACGCCCTCGGCCGCGAGCGCCTCGAGCTCCTCGAACCCGCGGCCGAAGACGTACGGGTCGCCGCCCTTGAGCCGGACCACGAACTTCCCCTCGCGCGCGCGGTCGATGAGCACCTGATTGATGGCCTGCTGCGCCATCGCGCGGCCGTACGGCACCTTCGCCGCGTCGATCACCTCGACGTGCGGCGCGAGCTCGGCGAGCAGCCGCGGCGGCGCGAGCCGGTCGGCGACGACCACGTCGGCGAGGGCCAGCAGCGACCGCCCGCGCACCGTGATCAGGTCCGGATCGCCCGGACCACCGCCGACGAGCGCCACGCTCCCCGCCAGTCCCGCCTTCCGGCCCTCGGTCGACGGCGCACCGTCGGACTCCCCCGTGAGGACCGCGCGCAGGCCGTCCCGGACGGCGGCGGACCGTCGGTGATCCCCCGACGCGAGCACGCCCACCTGCAGCCCGTCGGCGGCGACGGTGGCGGGCGTGACGGCGGTGCCCTCGCGAGCGAGGTCGGCCCGGACGCAGAAGGTCCGCTGCACCTCGGCCTCCGCGACGACCGCCGCGTTCACGGCGGGGTCGTTCGTGGCGGCCAGGACGTACCAGGCGCCCAGGAGGTCACCGGGGGCGTACTCGCGGCGATGCCAGACGATGCCGGGCGTGGACTCGACGGCGGGCGTGGCCTCGGGGGCGATGACGTGCACGTCGGCACCCGCGGCGAGCAGTACGGGCAGGCGGCGTTGCACCACCGTGCCGGCCCCCACGACGACGACACGGCGCCCTCGCAGATCCAGACCGACGAGGTAGGGATCGTGCGGGGCGCCGTGGCTGTTCATTCCGCTCAGTTTAGTGAGCGGCCGGGTCGACTACGCGCGCGGCTCGGCGTGCTTGGTCGCGGTGTGCACGATGTCGAAGTACACGGCCTTGTTCGAGGCCTCGGGGTACACCCGGTAGGTGAACTCCTTCTCGGTCAGGGCGACGATCTCGACGGTGCGCTTGTACTGCACGCTGCCATCGGCGTTCAGCGCGGTGATCTCGCGCGTCGTGCCGTCGGCCGAGACCGTCCACAGGCCCTTGCCCTTGGCGCTGTCGTCCAGGTTGTAGAGGGTGAAGGTGCCGTCCTTCTTGAAGTACGCCCAGCCCACGTAGTTCTTGACGTCCTTGTCGGTCAGCGCGACCTTGGCGCCCTTGGCGTCCTTGGCCGAGGTGGTCTCCCACGCGGTCGAGGCGAGGATCGCGCTCGGGGTGCCGGCCTTGACCGGGACGGCCTTCGGAGCGGCGGCCTTGGCCGACGACGGGGCGGCCTTGGCGGAGGACGGCGCGGCCTTGGCCGACGACGGGGCGGCGTGGCTGGGCTTGGCCGAGGCGCTGGGCTTGGCGGACCCGGAGGGCGAGCCGGGGGCGGCGTAGGAACCGGCGGCGCAGGCGGAGGTGGCGACCACGGCGGCGGCGGCGAAGGTGACGGAGACGAGCTTGAGCGAGGTGTGCATGAGGCTTTTGTACAGGAACCTCTCAGCCTGCGCGAGACCAGCACTCAGGGTGAGACGAATTCCTCATTCGACGGCCCTGACCAGCTGTTCTGTCATCTCGGGGTATCCGGCAGGGTGCACGTGGAGATACGAGGAGTGCACTGCGGACGAGACGTATCCGTCGGTCGTCGGGACCCCGTCGCCGTCCCGCCATCCCCACGCCGGCGAGCCCCCCGGGGCGGCGCCGCCGACGAGGGCCGTGCGGTGGAACTCGTGCCCCGTGACTCGCCGCCCCGCCTCGAACAGCGGGCTCGGTGCGAGGGCCACCGCGTCCCGGTAGCCGAGCCGCAGGCGCCGGGTGAAGGTCGCCGTGCCGGGCACGATCCCGCACATGGGCACACCGTCGAGCGACTGGGCGAGGTAGAGCAGGCCCGCGCACTCCGCGTGCACGACGCCGCCCGCATCCACGAGGGCGCGCAGCTGGGTGCGCAACACGGAGTTGGCCGACAGCTTCTCGGCGTAGACCTCGGGAAAGCCGCCCGGGAGGACGACCGCGCCCGCCCCCTCGGGCAACTCGTCGGTGAGCGGGTCGAAGCGCCGCACCCGCGCGCCCGCGGCGCGCAGCAGCTCCTCGTGCTCGGCGTAGCCGAAGCTGAACGCCGGACCGCCGGCCAGGGCCACGACCGGGTCGCCCACACGCGCCACCTCGTCCGACGGTGACCACACCGGCCCGTCCGCGACGGGTCGCGCGAGCTCGCGGATCCGCTCGACGTCCACGTGGCCTGCGACCAGCTCCGTCATCGCGGCGACGGCGTCGACCGCGTCGGCGCCGCGCTCGGCGGCGGGGATCAGCCCGAGGTGCCGCGCGGGAACCTCCAGCGCGGCGTCGCCGGGCACCGCGCCGACCGCCTCGAGACCGGCGTGCGCGCAGGCGTCCCGGAGCACTCGCTCGTGCCGCGCGCTGGAGACGCGGTTGAGGATGACGCCCGCGAGCGCGACACCGGGCCGGTACGTGGCGAATCCGGCGAGGAGCGCCGCGAGGGACTGCGAATGGCCGCGCGCATCGACGACGAGCAGGACCGGGGCGCCGAGGATCTCCGCCACATCGGCCGTGGACCCGATGCCCTCGATCGCCGCGCCGCCCGGGCCGTCCACGATCCGGCCGTCGAACAGGCCCATCACGCCCTCGACCACCGCGATGTCCGCGCCCCGCGCGCCGTGCCGGTACAGCGGCGCGATCCGGTCCTCCCCGCACAGCACCGGGTCGAGATTGCGGCCCGGCCGGCCGGTGGCGAGCGCGTGGTAGCCGGGATCGATGTAGTCGGGGCCCACCTTGAAGGGCGCGACGGCGCCCGTCCGTGCGAGGGCCCCCATCAGCCCCGTCGCGATCGTCGTCTTGCCGCTCCCCGACGACGGGGCCGCGATCACGACCGCGGGAGCTACCACTCGATCCCCCTGCTCTCCCCGACCACCGCGACTCCCGAGATCCCGGAGCCGTTCCTCACCACTCGATCCCCCTCTGCCCCTTCCTACCCACATCCATCGGATGCTTCACCTTGGTCATCTCGGTGACCAGGTCGGCGGCGTCGAGGAGGGCCTGCGGGGCGTCGCGCCCGGTGATGATCACGTGCTGGTTCCCGGGGCGGTTCACCAAGGTCTCGACCACCTCGTCGACGTCGATCCAGCCCCACTTGAGCGGGTAGGTGAATTCGTCGAGGACGTAGAAGCGGTGCTGCTCGACACTGAGCCGGCGCGCGATCTCGCGCCACCCGTCGCGGGCGGCCTCCGCGTGGTCCTGCTCGGCATCGTCGGAGCGGCGCAGCCACGACCAGCCCTGCCCCATCTTGTGCCACTCCACGGGCCCGCCGGCGCCGGTGCGCTCGTGCAGCTCATGGAGCGCGAGCATCGTGGCCTCCTCGCCGACCTTCCACTTCGCGCTCTTGACGAACTGGAAGACGCCGATCGGAAAGCCCTGGTTCCAGGCCCGCATGGCCATGCCGAACGCGGCCGTCGACTTCCCCTTGCCCGGACCGGTGTGCACCGCGAGCACCGGCTGGTTGCGGCGCTGCCGGGTGGTGAGCCCGTCCTGCGGCACCGTTTCGACCTTGCCCTGCGGCATGGCTTCTCCTTCGTCAGGCCGCGCGGGCCAGGTCGGTGGGGCGCAATCCGTCGAGCGGGAGCATCGTGGCGCCGAGGGCCGCCGCCACCTTCGCGGCCAGACCGAGCCGGACCACGGAGGTCTCGCAGTCCACGACCACGCTCGCACGGGCGTCCGCGTGCAGACCCGCGGCGGCGGCCAGCGCACGCGGCAGCGGGTCGCGGCCGGCGGTCGCGCGGCCATCGGTGAGCAGCACGACCAGCGGGCGCCGCGCATCGGGCCGCAGATCCTCGCGACGCAACAGCTTCCGCGCCTCGATCAGGCCCTCGGCGAGCGGGGTGCGGCCGCCCGTGCGGGCGCGGGCGAGCCGGCCCACGGCCACGTCGACCGACCGGGTGGGCGGGACCAGCAGTGTCGCCTCGGTGCCGCGGAAGCCGATCACCGCCACCTTGTCGCGCCGCTGGTAGGCGTCGCGGAGCAGCGAGACCGCGGCCTCGCCGACCAGCGCGAGCCGCTCCCGTGCCGCCATCGAGCCGGACAGGTCCACGACGAACACGACGAGGTTGCCCTCCGTCGCCTCGCGCACCGGGGACCGCAGGTCGGACGGGGCGAGGCGCAGCGGCCCGTCGGATCTGCCCCGCGCGGCCTGTTCCGGCGCGGCCGCCCGCAGCGTCGCGGCCAGGTGGAGGCCGGAACCGGTGCCCGCCGGCGCGGCGCGGACGACGCTGCCGCGGTCGGAGCGGGTCTTGGAGCGGCGTCCCGTCGCCCCGCCGGTCCCGGTGCCGGGCACGGTGAGCTTCGCGACGGTGCGGTGCCGCGCGGTCGGGAGCGGGGCGTCGCCGGCCGATTCCCGGTGCTGTTCCTGCGATCCCGCCGAATCGGGCCCGGACGGCGGCGGTTCCGGGGTCTCGCCGCCTCCGGGTCCGTCGGGATCGGGGTCCGGCTCGGGTTCCGGGTCCTCGCCGGCGCGGGCGTCGTCGAAGGCGCGGTCGAGCTCGGTGTCGTCGAGGCCCGGCTCGTCGAAGGGGTCTCGGCGCTTGCGGTGCGGCAGGGCGAGCGCCGCGGCCGCCCGGACATCGTCCTCGGTGACCTCGGCGGCGCCGCGCCAGGCGGCGTGGGCCAGCGCGGCGCGGGCGATGACCAGGTCGGCGCGCATGCCGTCCACGTCGAACGCGGCGCACACCGCGGCGATGCGGCGCAGCTCGGCGTCGGGCAGCGCGACGCCCGGAAGCCGGTCGCGGGCCTCGCTGATGCGGCGGGCCAGGTCGGCATCGGCGTCGGCGTACTCGGCGGCGAACGCCGCGGGGTCGGCCTCGAAGGCCAGGCGTCGCCGCATCACCTCGACGCGGACCTCCACATCGCGGCTCGCGTGCACGTCCACGGCGAGCCCGAAGCGGTCGAGCAGCTGCGGGCGCAGCTCGCCCTCCTCCGGATTCATGGTGCCCACCAACACGAACCGGGCGGGGTAGGCGCGGGAGATCCCGTCCCGTTCGACGGTGACGCGCCCCATCGCGGCGGCGTCGAGCAGGACGTCGACCAGGTGGTCGGAGAGCAGGTTGACCTCGTCGACGTAGAGGATGCCGCCGTCGGCGTCCGCGAGCAGGCCGGGCGTGAAGTCGACCGCACCCTCGCCGAGCGCGCGGTGCAGGTCGAGCGAGCCGACGACGCGGTCCTCGGTGGCGCCGATGGGCAGCTCCACGAGGCGGGCGCGCGCACCGTCGGGCCGGGCGGGCAGCAGCGGGGCGAGCGCCCGCGCGGCGGTGGACTTGGCAGTGCCCTTCTCGCCGCGCACGAGCACGCCGCCCACGGCGGGCGCGATGGCGCACAGCGTCAGCGCGAGCCGCAGCTCGTCATGGCCCACGACCGCGCTGAACGGGTAGCGGTCAGTCACGTGCCGGCCTCCTCATCGGGACGTGCGGGATGCCGTCCTCGACGAATTCGTCACCCTCGACGACGAATCCGTACCTCGCGTACATCGGTTCCAGGTGGGACTGCGCCTCCAGGAGGCACGCCCGGTCGCCGAGCTCGTCGATCGCGGCCGCCATCAGCAGGCCGATCAGCCCCTGCCCGCGGGCCGACGGTGCCGCGCACACCCTTCCGATCCGGGCCAGGCCCGGTCCCTCGTCGGTGAGCCGCACCGTCGCGACGACGTCAGCGCCGGGCCCGGGCGCACCGTCGGGCAGCCAGAAGTGGATCGTCGACGGATCGAGGTCGCGCCCGTCGATGTCGAGCCAGGGACTCTGCTGTTCGGCGATGAACACCTCCGCGCGCAGCTTGAGCAGTGCGTGGAGGGTGCTCGCATCGAGCTCGTCGCCGGGTGCGCGGCGCACGACGCTAGGCCTGTGCGTCGGCCCCGACGCCCGGGGCCAGCTGCAGCGTGCGGTCGGTCCACTCCCAGACCTGGGTGAACAGCTGCTTGTTGTCGTTGAGCGTGGTGCCGTACGACGGAATCATCTCCTGCAGCAGCGGCTTCCACGCCTGCATGTGCTTGGGGAAGCACTTGCTGAGCACATCGAGCATCGCCGGGACGGCGGTGGAGGCGCCGGGCGAGGCGCCGAGCAGACCGGCGATGGACTCGTCGGCGGCGGCGATGACCGCGGTGCCGAACTCGAGGTTGCCGCCGCCCGGGCCCTTGCGGATGACCTGGACGCGCTGACCGGCGGTGATGAGCTCCCAGTCCTGCCCGTCGGCGCGGGGCACGAACTCGGAGAGGGTCTTGACGCGGTCCGCCGGCGACTGCATGAGCTCGCCGATGAGGTACTTGGTCAGGCCCATCTCCTTGAGCCCCACGGCCATCATCGGCAGGAGGTTGTTGGGCTTCACGGACAGGGGCAGGTCGGTGTACTGGCCGGCCTTGAGGAACTTCGGCGAGAAGCCGGCGTACGGGCCGAACAGCAGGCCCTTGTTGCCCTCGATGACGCGGGTGTCCAAGTGCGGCACCGACATCGGGGGCGCGCCCACGGCGGCCTTGCCGTACACCTTCGCGGCGTGATGGTCGATGAGCTCGGGGTTGCTGCAGCGGAAGAACTGGCCCGAGACGGGGAAGCCGCCGAAACCCTTGGCCTCCTTGATGCCCGACTTCTGCAGCAGCGGCAGCGCTCCACCGCCGGCACCGACGAAGACGAAACGCGCGTCCACGTAGGACACCTCGTGGGTGCGCAGGTTCTTGACCGTCAGGCGCCAGCCGTCCTTGGTGCGCCCCAGGTTCGTCACCTTGGTCCCGAAGTGGACGGCGCCGCCCTTGCCGACGAAGTTGATCAGCTTCTTGGTCAGCGAGCCGAAGTCGACATCGGTGCCGCCCTCGTACCAGTTCACTGCGACCGGGTCGCCGAAGTTGCGGCCCGCGGCCATGATCGGCAGGCGCTCGCTGAAGGTGGCCGGGTCGGTGAAGAACTCCATGCCCTCGAACAGGGTCTGCCCGGAGAGCGCGTCGTAGCGCTTGCGCAGGTACTCGACGTTGTCCGCGCCGTGCACGAAGCTGGCGTGCGGGATGGGGTTGATGAAGTCCGACGGGTCGTCGAGGACTCCGGCGTCGACCGCGTACGACCAGAACTGGCGCGAGACCTGGAACTGCTCGTTGATCGTGATGGCCTTGGAGATGTCGACGGAGCCGTCGGCGGCCTGCGGGGTGTAGTTCAGTTCGCAGAGCGCGGAGTGCCCCGTACCCGCGTTGTTCCACGGATCGGACGACTCGGCGGCGGCGGCATCGAGCGCCTCGAACACGGTGACCGACCAACTGGGCTCCAGCTTGCGGATCAGGGTGCCGAGCGTGGCGCTCATGATTCCCGCTCCGACGAGCGCGACGTCCGTGCTGATCACGTTACGGGCCATCTGGTAGTTCACTCCTCGACGTGGGGCGGGGCCGCAGCATCGGGGCCCCCTTCTGGGCGAGAACCTTACTCTGGCGCAGTCCGACGGTGCGCGGCACACCGGGCAGTCCGACGGTCGCCCGCACTCGTGTCTCCCGGTGACCCGGATCCGGCCGCGCTCACTACAGTGAAGTCGTGGCGACCACTGAGCTGACCTACTCCCCCGACATCCTCGGCGACGACTTCGTCGCCCACACCTTCGAGCTGGGACCGGACCCGGACGGCGAACCGGGCGGCGATGTCGTGGCGACGCTGGTCAAGCACGTCGCCGGCCCCGAGGACCCGCAGCACGCGGTGCTCTGGGTGCACGGCTTCTCCGACTACTTCTTCCAGACCGGGCTCGCGGAGTACTTCGCCGACCGCGGTTACGCCTTCTACGCGCTGGACCTGCGCAAGTGCGGACGCTCGCTGCGAGAGGGCCAGTCCGCGCACTACGCGACCGACTTCACGGTCTACGACCGGGAGCTGGACCTCGCGGTCGCGGCGATCGAGCAGGAGCACCCGGGCCTGGGCATCGTGGTGGCGGCGCACTCCACCGGCGGCCTGATCACCCCGCTGTGGCTGGATCGGCGCCGCAAGGCCGGCCGGACCGCCCCGATCATGGGCCTCGTCCTCGACAGCCCCTGGTTCGACCTGCAGGGCTCGGTGGTCCTGCGCGAGGTCGCGACGCCGGTGGTCAAGCTCATCGGCAAGGCCGTCGGCACCCGACCCGTGCCGGTCGAGGCGGTCGGCGTCTACGGCCAGACCATCCACGTCAGTCAGCACGGCGAGTTCGATTTCGACGTCCGCATCAAGCCGATCGAGGGGTTCCCGGTGCGCTTCGGCTGGCTGCGCGCGGTCCGCGTCGCGCACAGCCTGCTGCACCGCGGCCTGGACATCGGCGTCCCGTCGCTGGTGCTGCGCTCGACGAAGAGCTTCGCCCCGAAGGAGTGGAGCGAGGAGGCGGCCCGCGCCGATGTCGTGCTCGACACCCGGCAGATCGCCAAGTGGTCCGGCGCGCTCGGCGGCCGCCTCTCCGTGGTCCCCGTCGAGGACGCCAAGCACGATGTCTTCCTCTCCGTGCAGCCGGCGCGCGATCGCGCCTACGCGGAGCTCGGCGCCTGGCTGGCCCGGGAGATCGAGGCCTGACATGGACGAGCAGGTGTTCGACCTCGTCATCATCGGGTCGGGAGCCGGAAACACCATCCCCGACCACCGCTTCGACGACCGGTCCGTCGCGATCATCGACAAGGGGTCGGCGTACAACGGTGCGTTCGGCGGCACCTGCCTGAACGTGGGCTGCATCCCCACGAAGATGTTCGTCTACCCCGCGGACGTCGCGGAGGAGGCCCGCGGGGCCGGACCGCTGGGCGTCGACGCCGAGGTCACCGCGACCCGCTGGGCGGACATCCGCGACCGCGTGTTCGGTCGGATCGACCGGTACGCGGCCGGGGGCCTGCGGTACCGGGTCGAGAAGTGTCCCAACATCACCGTCTTCCAGCAGGAGGCGCACTTCCTGCCGAAGTCGGGCGACGGCCTGCACCGTCTGGAACTGGCCGACGGTTCCGTGGTCACCGGGCGCGAGGTCGTCATCGCCGCGGGCTCGCGCGCGATCGTTCCGCCCGTGTTCACCGCGGGCTCCGCACCGGTCCACACGAGCGACTCGATCATGCGGCTCGACGCCCTGCCCGGGCACGTCATCATCGCGGGCAGCGGGTACATCGCCGCCGAATTCGCGCACGTCTTCGCCGGGCTGGGGTCGGAGGTCACCATCGTCGCGCGGGGCCCGCGCCTGCTGCGCTCGCAGGACGAGACGATCTCCGAGCTCTTCACCGAGCTCGTCTCCGACAGGTGGGACGTGCGGCTGCGCACGGAGGTGACGGCGACGCGCGCCGTCGGGGACGGCGTCGAGGTCGACCTCACGGACGGCACGACGGTGGCGGGCGATGTCCTGCTCGTCGCGACGGGCCGCACGCCCAACGGCGACACCCTGGCGCTGCCGGCCATCGGGATCGAGCTCGACGGTTCCGGGCGCATCCCCGTCGACGAGCATCAGCGCACCTCCGTGCGCGGCGTGTGGGCGCTCGGCGACGTGAGCACGCGGTTCCCGCTGCGGCACGTCGCCAACCACGAGGCCCGGGTCACCGCGGAGAACCTGCTGTCCGGCTGGGACACCCCCACCGCCACCTCGGACCACCGGTTCGTTCCGGGCGCGGTGTTCTCGCATCCGCAGGTCGCGTCGGTCGGGCTGAACGAGTCGGTCGCCCGCGCCATGGGCATCGACGTGGCGGTGGCCGTGCAGCGGTACTCCGACGTCGCCTACGGCTGGGCGATGGGCGATGTCGCGGGCGTGTGCAAGCTCGTCGCGGACCGCTCGACGGGACTGCTCATCGGCGCGCACATCGTGGGGCCGCAGGCGTCGACGCTGATCCAATCGGCGATCACCGCGATGTCCTTCTCCATCCCGGCGCTCGAGTTCGCGCGGGGGCAGTACTGGATCCACCCGGCCCTGCCCGAACTGGTCGAGAACGCGCTGCTGGGACTGGCGAAGGACGCGTGATCGCGGGCGCCGCACGGGGTACAGTCACATGCATGATTGAGCATGATTCGAAGGTCCCCGGCTGCTCCAACCCGAACTGCACGTGCGAGAACTGCTCGTGCGGCGACAGCTGCACCTGCGGTAGCGACAAGTAACCCCCGCCGCTCCGGGACGATCGCGCGAGCGCGCGGTCAGTTCCGGAGCGTGCGCAGCGCGATCTCCGAGGCCAGGGCCGCGGGGGCGCGCAGCGGGAGCCAGTGGTCACCGTCGGGCACCTCGGACAGCCGGTAGTCGGCGCGCAGGTAGTGGGCGGTGCCCTTGGCCTGGGCGGCGCCGGCGATCGCGTCGCGGTTGCCCCACACCAGCGTGGTCGGCACCTCGATCACGGGGCAGTCCAAGCCCTCCCCGCCCGGGACGAGGTTGGCGCGGTACCAGTTCAGGGCGGCCGTGAGCGCGGGCTCGTCGGCGAGCGCCTCGATGCCGCCGCCCGGCGCGGTGGCGAGCAGCGTGCGCGCGTTGTTGTCGAGCAGCGCCTTCTCCGCGACACCGGCCTGCAGGAACAGCTCGAGGTACCGGGAGCGCTGCCGCTGGTCCTGATCGGTGGCCATCGCCGCGCCGAACGCCGACGGATGACCGAAGGAGACGGCGGTCAGGCTCATCGCGCGCAGCGGGTAGGCGGCGGCGAAGTGCCAGGCGACGGTGGCGCCCAGCCCGTGCCCGACGACGTGTGCGTACGGCACGTCGAGCGCATCGAGGATGCGGGCGGCGTCCTCCGCGAGTTGCTTCATCGTGTACTGATCGGCGCCCAGCGGCCGGGCCCCGGAACTGTAGCCGCGCTGGCGCGGCGCGATGGTCCGCAGCCCCGCCTCGTGCAGGCGTTCGCGGACCTGGTCGAAGCACTCCTCGGTCTGCGGGAACCCGTGCAGCAGGAGGACGGGTACGCCGTGTTCAGACCCCCCGACCGACACGTCGAAGGTCCACGATCCCGCGGGCACCTGCACCGTCTGCGCTGAATCGATCCCCATGACCGGTAACGCTAGTCACTGATGATCCGGATTGACGGCAGGATCGCCGAAAACGAACCCCTGGAACGCAGCGGTTGCAGCACCGCATCGACATCGCAATGCTCCTCGATCGCGTCGGCGATCACGTCGAGCTGGGCGAGCCGGGCCGCGGCGTAGCCGGCACCGGACGCCGTGGGCGCGGCGTACCGGGCGCCGAAGGTCCGGGCGAGGTAGGCGCGACGGAACTCGTCGGAGCCGAACAGGCCGTGCCAGTGCGTCCCCAGGACGGCCTCGCGCAGCGCTCCCTCCGGCCCCTCGGGGCCTTGCAGCACAGGGCTTTCCGTGGTCCGTACGACGGTACCGTGGTGGATCTCGTAGCCCGCCGCGGACGCACCGAGGCCGGTCCCCTCGACGTTCCGGACGGTCTTGTCGGTCGCGAACTCGACATCGAGGTCGAGGATGCCGAGGCCCTCCACCCGGGTGCCCGACGGTGCCTCGATGCCGTGCGGGTCCGCGATCGTGCGGCCCAGCATCTGGTAGCCACCGCACACCGCGACCAACGGGGCGCGCGTGTCCGCGCGGCGTTGCACGGCGGCGGCGAGGCCGGTGTCGCGGAGCCAGGCCAAGTCGCCGACGGTGCTCTTCGTGCCGGGGAGGACGGCGAGATCGGCCGCGAGCACGTCGGCGGGCCGGGTGGTCCAGCGGACCGTCAGGCCCGGCTCGACGGCGAGTGCCTCGACGTCCGTGGTGTTGGAGACGCGGGGCAGGGCGATCGCGGCGACGGTGATCGGGTCCGCGGCGGTCGCTCCGCGGCCGACCAGGTCCGTGCCGAGAGCGGCGAGGGAGTCCTCGGCGTCGAGCCAGAGATCGCTGAGATACGGGAGCACGCCGACTGTGGGCCGCCGCGTGATCGCCTCCAGCTGCTCGAGGCCGGGCTCCAGGAGCGAGACATCCCCGCGGAACCGGTTGATCAGGAAGCCGTACACCAGGCGCTGATCCTCGGGCGGCATCACGGCGAGGGTGCCCGCGAGGTGTGCGAGCACTCCCCCGCGGTCGATGTCGCCGACGATCAGCGTCGGTAGGTCCGCGGCCCGGGCGAGCCCCATGTTCGCGATGTCGGTGGCGCGCAGGTTGATCTCGGCGGGGCTGCCGGCGCCCTCGCAGAGCACGACGTCGAACTCCTCGCGCAGCGCGGCCAGCGTGGTCGTCACCTCATCGAGGAGCCATTGCCGGCGGGTGATGTAGTCGCGGGCCCCCACATCGCCCACGGGCCTGCCGTGCAGGATCAGCTGGCTGCGCCGGTCGCTGCCGGGCTTGAGCAGGACCGGATTGAACCGGGTCGACGGTGCCAGGCCGCACGCGAGGGCCTGGGTCGCCTGGGCGCGGCCGATCTCACCGCTCGTGCCGTCGGGCTCGACGGTGGCGACGGAGTTGTTGGACATGTTCTGCGCCTTGAACGGCGCGACCCGCACGCCCCGTCGGGCGAGCAGGCGGCACAGTCCGGCCGTGACGGTGGACTTCCCGGCGTCCGACGTGGCGCCGGCGATGAGCAGGGCGCCGTGCAGCTCCATCGGGCTAGGCGGCGGAATCGCTCGGCAGAGTGAGGATCTCGGCGCCGTCGTCGGTGACGACCAGGGTGTGCTCGAACTGGGCCGTCCACTTCTTGTCGGTCGTGGCCACGGTCCAGCCGTCGGACCAGATCTCGTAGTCGAGGCCGCCGAGGTTGATCATGGGCTCGATGGTGAAGACCATGCCGGGCTCGAGCACCGTCTCGATGTTCGGCGCGTCGTAGTGCAGCACGACCAGCCCGTTGTGGAAGGTCTCGCCGATGCCGTGACCGGTGAAGTCGCGGACCACGCTGTAGCCGAAGCGATTCGCGTAGGACTCGATCACGCGCCCCACCACGTTGAGCTCGCGGCCGGGCTTGACGGCCTTGATCGCCCGCATCGTCGCGGTGTGCGTCCGCTCGACCAGCAGGCGGTGCTCCTCGGAGACCTCGCCGGCGAGGAAGGTGGCATTGGTATCGCCGTGCACGCCGTCGATGTACGCGGTCACGTCGATGTTGACGATGTCGCCGTCCTCGATCACCGTGGAGTCCGGGATGCCGTGGCAGATCACCTCGTTGAGGCTCGTGCAGCAGCTCTTGGGGAAGCCGCGGTAGCCCAGCGTCGAGGGGTAGGCTCCGTGGTCGATCATGTACTCGTGCGCCACCCGGTCCAGGTGATCGGTCGTGACGCCGGGCCGCACCTCGGCACCCGCGGCCTGTAGCGCGTCGGCCGCGATCCGCGAGGCCAGGCGCATCTTCTCGATCGTCTCGGGCGTCTGCACCCACGGCTCGTTCCCCTCGTTCGCCGAGGGCTTGTCGACGTACTCGGGCCGCACGATCTTCGCGGGAACGGCCAGACGGGGCGAGACGGTGCCGGGAACCAGTGCAGCGCGAGTCATCGCACCAGCGTATCCGCCGCCCGACGGTGCCCGACGCGGGGAGAGGCCCACGCTCGGAAGTTCCCGCGGGCGGATGCTCCGCCGCGCCGCCGCGACGTCCTCAGCCCGGAACCGCGGCGACGGGTGCATCGAAGCGGTCGAAGAACTCCTTGGTCACCGCGACGGCGTTGTCGGAGCTGCCGCCGAGCACGATCAGGGTGGCGAAGGCCAGATCGCCGCGGTAGCCGACGAACCAGGCGTGCGAGCCACCGTCGACCTCCGCCTCACCGGTCTTGCCGAGCACATCGCCGGCACCGCGGATGAGCTCGGCGGTGCCGGAGGCGACGACCTCGCGCATCATGGCCCGCACCCCGTCGACGGCCTTCGGATCCAGCGGGGGCCGCTCCCCGTCGACCTTCGTGGGCTTGCCGAGCATCAACTGCGGGGTCACGGCACCACCGTGCGCGACGGACGCCACCGCGAGGGCCATCGAGAACGGGCTGACCAGGACCTCGCCCTGGCCGAAGCTGTCCTCCACCTGGTTCACCATGGCCTTCGGCAGCGGGTACTGGCCGGACGAAACCGGAAGCGCGGCGATCGTGTACTCGGGCCCGATTCCGAGCTCGGCGGCCGCGGTGTGCAGCGCGTCCGGCTTCATCTTGGCGCCGAGGAACGCGAAACTGGTGTTGCACGACCGGGCGAAGGCGCGCTGCATCGTGACGTCACCGAGGGAGAACTCGTTGTAGTTCGGCACGGACCGCTCGCCGATCGTGATGGTCCCGGGGCACGGGACGATCGTGTCCGGTGTCGCGAGACCGGTGGAGATCGCGGCGGTGGCCGTGACGATCTTGCCGGTGGAGCCGGGCGGGTACTGGCCGGTGGTGGCGAGCGAGCCCAGCTTGTCGGCCTCGGGGTTCTGGGCGACCGCGAGCACGTTGCCCGTGGACGGCTGGATCACGACCATCATCGCCTGCCGGTCGCGCCGCGTATCGACCGCGGCCTGCGCCGCCGCCTGGGCGATGGGCGAGATGCTCACGGTGGCCGCGGACGCGGTCTGCGGCGCCGTCGAGGCGAGGGTCGTGACGCGCGCCCCGGTATCGGCCTGGGCGATCACCTCCCAGCCGTCCTTGCCCGCGAGATCACCCGTGACGTTCTTCTTGATCGACGACATCAGCGCCGGCGCGAAGGTGCGGTCGGTGGGCACCAGGTCCGCCTGCTCGACCAGCGTGACCCCGGGCAGCGCGGTGACATCCCCGGCGAGCTTGCGCAGATCGGACTGATTCACCGAAGCCACCACGTAGGGCGCCCGCAACGAGGTGGCCTGCTCGGTGATCTGCACCGGGTCCAGACCCGGAACGATCGGCTGCAGCGCGCGCACCAACTGCCCCGCCACGTCGAGCACCGTGGTCGGCGCCGGGACCTTCGACGCCTCGAGCCGGATCCGATTGATCACGCCCGGCACGAGCACGGCCCCGCCGGACGCGGAGTTCACCGGCGCCTTGGTCGCGGCGAGCGAGCGCAGCACCATGGTCTGGTTCGCACCGAGCCGCGGGTGCAGCACCGACGGTGCCCACCGGACCTTCCACTGCCCGTTCTCCTGGACGCTGGTGAGCGATCCCCGGTAGTCCCAGGTGCGGCTGGACCGTCCCTCGTCGGCGGGCAGGTCCCACACGTACTCGTACTCGACCTCGCTCGTGGCGCCGGTGGTGCGCGCCTGGCCGACCTTGATCCGCACCCCCCGGGCCTGCAGTCCGTCGAACGCGGCGCGCAACGCGGCCTTCGCGGCGTCCGGGGAGGTCGTCAGCGCGGCGGCACCGTCGAAGTTCTTGTCCGCGAGCGCGGCACCGAACCGGACCGCGACGGGGCCCGGGCCGTTCGTGTTCTCGGGAGCGCACGCCGAGGGCGCGATCATCGCCACGACGACCGCGACGATCACCACCAGACGGGCGCGCAGCTTCTCCACGCCGCAAGGCTACGACGGGGCACCGACAGTTCCGGTGCGCCGCGCGGGGCTGTGACCAGTGAGGCTCAGGTGACCGAGAGGCCACCGTCGACGCAGAGGTTCTGGCCCGTCACCCACGCCGAGCCCGGGCCCGCCAGGAACACCGCCGCGGCCGCGGAGTCCGACGGTGCGCCGAGCGTCCCGGTGTGCGCGCGACGCCGGAAGTACTCGGAGCGTTCGGGATCGGCGAGCACGGCGGTGGTCATCGGCGTCGCGACGAGGCCCGGTGTGAGCGAGTTCGCCGTCACCCCGCGCGGCGCCCACGCCTCGGACTGCGAGCGGGTCAGGCCCGCGATGCCGGCCTTGGCGACGCCGTAGACGCCGCTGTTGCCGAAGGCGCGGTGCGCCTGCGTGGAGGCGACGTTGATGATCCGGCCCCAGCCGCGCTCGGCCATCCGCGGCCCGTAGTGCTGGCCGAGCTGGAAGGGCGCGTCGAGGTTGACCGCGAGGATCGCGCGGTACAGCGCGTCGTCGATGTCGCCGAGGGGCGGGCGCGGGTTGCTGCCCGCGCAGTTGACCAGCACGTCGACGGTGCCGCCCTCCCCCAGTCGCGTGTCGACCTGCGCGATGAGTTCCGCTGTGCCGCGGGCGAGATCGGCGCTGATGCCGTCGGGGCCGAGCCGGGCCCGATCCCGCCCGGCGCGCAGGACGCGGGCGCCGGCACCGTCGAGCGCCTCCGCGATCGCCGCCCCGATCCCCGAACTCGCACCGGTGACCAGCGCGGTGCGGCCGGTGAGGTCGAACAACGCAGCGGTCAGAGGATTCATGTCCGTCACCCTACGGAACCGATCGAGCGGCTGGCGCGTCCAATGAGTAAGGGGAAAGAGACGATCGGGGGGACCCATGATCAACGAGGCATCATTCGAGGGCGAGTTCGCGGTGGACCCGCCCCTCACCATGGAGGCACGGCAGGCGATCGCCGCACAGGCTCAGCCGGTGCCGGAGCGGGCGAAGGTTCCGCGCGGCGCGTGTCACTGGGTGTCCAACCGGGACGGAACGGCGATCATCTGGGATCGTGACCCCGACTTCGATCGCTCGGCGGAGTGGCTGCGGTTCCTCGTTCGCCACTATCTCAAGCCGAGGGGCCACGTCATCAAGGGAAGGGTCGTGGCACGGGGGCCCGACGGATCGCGGTCGGAGATCCGCGCCACGAAGGCCAGCGTGAGCGTCCACTTTCTCAACGGGCCGATCGCGGAGGAGTACGCGTTCGTCATCGGTCCCCGCGGACGGCGCGCGGGATACGGATACGACTCCTACGAGCGCAGCTACGAGTCCCAATACGAGTGCCGCGACTGCGGGAGCCGTGATCCGCTGGGGTACAACTACCACAACGGTTTCAGTCGCTCCGACGACCGCGACTACGGACGCGAGTACGACGCCGCCTTCGATCGCGACCCGGACACCGAGTCCCGGTTCAACGGCCACGGGGATTCGGACCGCGACGAACAACTCGTCGCCGTCCGCGAGTTCTGCGCCGGCTACCCGGGTGGCTTGCACCTCGTCCAGAACATGGAACTGCGCCGGGGGCGGTTGGACACGGAGATCTTCGCCGACGCCGGTAGTGGCGTGGTGTTGGAGGTCCGCAAGGGCGGGATCATGGTGATCTCCATGCCCATCGCGACGAACGCGCACCGCATCACCGACGCCTTCGACGAGGTGCTGGCGTTCGCCAACGCGCTCGCCACCGAACTGCACTGGGTGGTCTGGGACCCCGCACAGCACCTCGCCGCGCGTCCGGGAACCCGGTTCCGCGACCGCGCCATCGCCTTTCTCGAGCATGGCCGGCGGCCCGAGTACCCGTTCCGGTCCCGTCGCGCGGCGTAGGCCGCCGTATCGGCGGTGGCATCGGGTGCCGCGCCGCCGCACGGATCACCACAACCGGAAAGTAGGCGTACATCCGGACCGGTGGATCCGCCGATGAGTCAGCTCATCACGGCCGCGAGCCAGATCCCGATCGCGCAGAGCGCACCGGCGAGGTCGATCAGGATGAGCAGGCCCGCGGCCTTGGTCGCGGCCACGGCGGCCGACCATCCCGCGCGCGCATCGCGCAGGCGCGCCGCTTCGGCCAGGAAGGTACCGCCGATGAAGCCGATGAGCAGGCCGATCACGGGGATCACGAAGAACAGCACGATCCCGGCGACGCCGCCCACGACGAGCGACCACCTCCCGACGCCCGCCTTCGCCATCGTCCGGCCGCCGACCAGATACTTCACGCCCCACGCGAGCACCATCGCCGCGAGCGCGGCGGCGAACACCCACCAGGCGGAACCGCCGGTGAAGATCGCCCAGATCAGCACACCGAGCGCCACCAGCGTCGAGCCCGGCAGCACCGGGATCAGGATCCCCAGCAGACCGACCGCCATCAGCACGACGACGGCCACGTACCCCCATGTGTTCACGAGGTACTAGGTAAGCAGAACGGTGGCGAAGGTCGCCACTTGGCGGAATCCGACGCGCTCGTAGGCGCGCCGCGCGGCGATGTTGAAGCTGTTGACGTACAGGCTCGGGATCCGACCGGAACGTCGCACCGCCTCCGCGACCGCGGCGGTCCCGGCGCCGCCGAGCCCCTGCCCGCGCAGGTCGGGCCGCACCCACACGCCCTGGATCTGCCCGACGGTGCGCGAGACCGCCCCGACCTCGGCCTTGAAGGCGACCTCGGCACCGTCGAACAGGACGTACGCGCGCCCGCCGAGGATCGTGTTGGCGACTCGGCGGCGATAGGCGCGGCCGCCGTCAGTGCCGCGCGGATCGATGCCGACCTCGGCGGTGAACATGGCGATGGACGCGTCGAGGTAGCGATCGATCTCCGCCATCGTGGCCGGCCGCACCCCGGGGTGCGCGGAATCCGAGGGCTCCGTCATCGTCATCAGCGGCTGCTCCGGGCGGACCTCCCGGGCGGGCCCCCAGGCCGGCTCCAGCTCCTCCCACAGCGGCATCGCGTACTCCGCACGTCCCACGATGGACGCTGCGGTCCGTGCGCCGCGGGCGGCCCGGACCGCGAAGTACCGCATGTCGTCGAGGTCTCCTCGCAGTGGCATGAGGTTCGCGCCCGCGAAGCACAGCGAGGTGCCCGCGTCGCGATGGGTCCAGAGCTCCCCGCCGAGGCTGCCCGGATCGGTGCCGCACTCCTGGACCCGGCCGGCGACCATGCACGAGGCGACGGGATCGGCATCGAGGACGGCCAACACCTTCGGCAGATCCCGCGCGGGCACCGGCCGCTCGTGCAGCATCCTCAGCACCGGCAGCTCCTCACACCTCTGGCGCATCGACTCGTTCGGCTGCGCGCACTCCCAGGCGACGGGCGAGACGCCCCTACGTCACCGTCACGACCGGCGCACCGGTCTCACTATCCCCCGACTCCTCCGCGATGCGCAGGGCTTCCTCGATGAGCGTCTCGACGATCTTGGACTCGGGCACGGTTTTGATGACCTCGCCCTTGACGAAGATCTGCCCCTTGCCGTTGCCGGAGGCGACCCCGAGGTCGGCCTCGCGGGCCTCGCCGGGCCCGTTGACGACGCAGCCCATGACGGCGACGCGCAGCGGCACCTCCATGCCCTCGAGCCCCGCGCTCACCTCGTTGGCGAGCTTGTAGACGTCCACCTGGGCGCGCCCGCAGGAGGGGCAGGAGACGATCTCCAGCTTGCGGGGCCGTAGGTTCAGCGACTGCAGGATCGCGTCGCCGACCTTGATCTCCTCGGCCGGCGGCGCCGACAGGGACACGCGGATGGTGTCGCCGATACCCTCGGCGAGCAGCGCACCGAAGGCGACGGCGCTCTTGATGGTGCCCTGGAAGGCGGGCCCGGCCTCGGTCACGCCGAGGTGCAGCGGGTAATCGCACTGGGCGGCGAGCTGACGGTAGGCCTCGACCATGATCACCGGGTCGTTGTGCTTGACCGAGATCTTGATATCTCCGAAACCGTGCTCCTCGAACAGCGACGCCTCCCACAGCGCGGACTCGACCAGCGCCTCGGGGGTGGCCTTGCCGTACTTCTCCATCAGCCGCTTGTCCAGCGAGCCGGCGTTGACGCCGATACGGATCGGGATGCCCGCGGCACCGGCCGCCTTCGCGACCTCTCCCACCCGGCCGTCGAACTCCTTGATGTTGCCGGGGTTCACGCGCACCGCGGCGCAACCCGCGTCGATCGCCGCGAAGATGTACTTCGGCTGGAAGTGGATGTCGGCGATGACCGGGATGTTCGCCTTCTTGGCGATGATCGGCAACGCGTCGGCGTCCTCCTGCCGGGGGCAGGCGACGCGCACCATGTCGCAGCCCGACGCCGTGAGCTCCGCGATCTGCTGCAGCGTCGCGTTCACATCGTGCGTCTTGGTGGTGCACATGGACTGCACCGAGATGGGGTGATCGCTGCCGACGCCGACGCCACCCACGTTGAGCTGGCGGGTCTTGCGGCGCGGGGCCAGAACGGGGACCGGGGCTGCCGGCATTCCCAAACCTACGGACATTTCCTGCTACTCCAGTTCAGTTGAAGAGCTTGATCGGATTGACGATGTCGGCGGTGAGTACGAGCAGCATGTACCCTGGGCCCGGAGACCTCGGTGAGGTCCTTGCCGTCGGCCGTTGGGCGCCATTTCTTGCTGATCAGGGGGTCGACGGTGACCGTGCGCTCCTGCCCGTCCCGCTCGATCCCCAGCGCGATCGGCCCCGACGCGCTCTGCAGCGCGTCGAACACCGAGTCGGCGTCGACGGCCTTGCCGTTCACGGACGTGATGACGTCACCGCGCTGCAGACCGGCCTGGGCCGCGGGGCTCGGACGGCACTCGCCCACGGGCTTGCTCGGCTGCTCCTTGCTGGGCTTGGTGGTGGCGTCCGCGACGCAGCCGGTGGCCGCGACCGCCGCCCGCGGGGTCGCGTTCATCGCCGGCAGGCCCGCGGTGACGGCCACGCCGTAGATCAGCAGCGCACCCAGGATGAAGTTCATACCCGGCCCGGCGAACATCACGAACAGGCGCTTCCACGCGGCCTGCTTGTACATCGCCTTCTCCTGCTCGACGGGCGTCTTGAGCTCGTCGAGCAGGGTCATCCCGGCGATGTCGCAGAAGCCGCCCAGCGGCAGGGCCTTGACGCCGTACTCGATGCCGTCGGGGGTGTTCGGCCGGCGGGTCGACCAGAGCGTGGGCCCGAAGCCGATGAAGTAGCGCCGGACCTTCATTCCCGTGGCCTGCGCCGCCCACATGTGCCCGCACTCGTGCCACGCGATCGAGAAGAGGATGCACAGCGCGAACGCCGCGATACCCAGTGCGTACATCATGCGCCCCAGAATACCGGTCGGATCAGACCATCCCCACCAGCTGCGACGCCCGCGACCGGGCCCACTCCTCGGCGGCCAGCACGTCTGCGATATCGCGCGGCTCGGCCTGCCACTGCGCACCGTCGGACACGACCTGCGCGACCGTGTCGACGATGGCGAGGAAGGACGTGCGGCCGTCGAGGAAGGCCTGCGCGACCACCTCGTTCGCGGCGTTGAACACCGCGGTGAGGCTGCCGCCGCGGGTGCCCGCGTCGCGGGCGACGGAGATCGCGGGGAAGGTCTCGTCATCGACGGGGGCGAAGGTCCAGGTGTGGGCCCGGGTGAAGTCGCAGGCGGCGGACGCGCCCGGCACCCGGTCCGGCCAGCCGAGCGCGAGCGCGATCGGCAGCTTCATCGACGGCGGCGAGGCCTTCGCGATGGTGGCACCGTCGACGAAGGTGACCATGGAGTGCACGACGGATTGCCGGTGCACCGTCACGTCGATGCGGTCATAGGAGACGCCGAACAGCAGGTGCGCCTCGATCACCTCGAGGGCCTTGTTCACCAGGGTCGCCGAGTTCAGCGTGATCATCTGCCCCATCGACCACGTGGGGTGCTGCGCCGCCTGCTCCGGCGTGACCTCGGCCAGCTCGGCGCGAGTGCGCCCGAAGAAGGGGCCGCCCGATGCGGTCAGGATCAGTCGATCCACCTCGGCCGCGCTGCCGCCGCGCAGACACTGCGCGATCGCCGAGTGCTCGGAGTCGACGGGCACGATCTGGCCCGGCGCGGCGCGCTTGAGGACGAGCGAACCGCCGGCGACCAGGGACTCCTTGTTCGCGAGCGCGAGCCGTGCGCCGCTGTCGAGCGCGGCGAGGGTCGGTCCGAGTCCGAGGCTGCCGACGACGCCGTTGAGCACCACGTCCGCGTCGACCGTCTCGACGAGTCGGGTCATGGCATCGGGGCCGGTCAGAGCACCGTCGAAGCCCGCGGCGCGGGACGGATCGGCGATGCCGATCCGGGCACCGTCGAGCCCCGTGGCGCGCGCCTGCGCGGCGAGGAGGTCGGCGTTGCCGCCGCCCGCGCCGAGCCCGACGACCTCGAAGCGGTCGGGGTTCTCCGCGATCACCTCCAACGCCTGAGTGCCGATGGAGCCGGTGCTGCCGAGGATGAGGACGCGGGTGGTCACCAGTTCAGACTAGAAGGCATCATTCGATGAGTGACGCGGCATCCAGGTCGACGGGGAACGGGACGTCGACGTGAAGCCGCTCGCCGGGCCGGACGACCTGCGTGCGCGTGTAGTCGAGGCCGTCCGGATCGGTGTGGATCGTCACGGTCCCGTCCGCGTCGACGCGCCAGTACGACGGGATCATCGCCTCCGCGTACTTCGCGGCCTTGAGTGTGCGATCGGTGACCCGCGTGGAGCGCGATGCGATCTCGACGACCAGCACCACGTCCTCGGACTCACTCCACACAGGAACTCTGGCGGCTCCAGGCTGGAGCACCACGATGTCGGGGATGAGGTTGCCGCCCTGCACGCGCACGCCGACCTCGTACAGTCCGCGGAAGCCCCGAGGCATGGCGAGCCGGAGCGCCACGAAGAGGTTTCCGCCAATGCTCTGGTGCCCCTGCGACGGTGGTGGCGTCATGAGTAAGCTCCCGTCCACGATTTCGTAGCGGTGCCCGTCGTCCGGCAACACCGCCAGATCCGCCTCACCCCACGAGGTTTCGGGGAACGAGGCCACGTGCAGCTCGCCCGCCGTTTCCACCGCCGACACCGGGATCGGGCCGTAGACGTGCGGGAACAGCTCCTCCACGCCGGGCGCCGGAGGCTCGTAGCGCACGTCGAGCCCCGTCGGGTCGATGGACAGCAGGACGAGGTCCGCGACCGGCACGTCGGCGTAGAAGCGCTCCCGCACGCCGCGCCACTGCTCCGCGGTCGAGCAGTGCACGAACCCGACGTCCGCGAGTGAGGCGCCACGGGTGGACACGGTGTACTCGCCGGCCGCGCGGGCGGCGTTCCAGTCGGCGACGAGCGCGAGGTGGAAGATCACACCGCCACGCTACCCACGCGTTTGCGCGCCCCTCGTACGACGCACGGTCGTAGCGGGATAGGATTCACGCGTATCCCGGGCCCGCGCCCGGTGTGCATCGCGGGTCGCCCCGATGCGCAGCTGACGGAAGCGACGAAGGAGAACGCAGTGGCAACCACCGACCTGGAGCGTCAGAGCACTTCGAAGGTCGACGTCGCCGACGTCCCGTCGCGTGACTGGGGCTGGAGCGGCAACGCCCCCCGGTCCGCGCGCATCGCCGGCGTGCTGTTCGCCGCGCTGCTGCTGTTCATGATGCACGGCAACCACCAGGGCAAGGTCGAGGACGTCTTCCTCATCGGCTTCGCCGTGGCGATCCTCGGCACGATCCTCATCCAGTGGCTGGTCACGCGCCGCCGCAAGTGGCAGTACTGAGCTACTTCTCCTCGGCGGCCAGCTGACCGCAGGCCGCCGCGATCTCCTGTCCGCGGGTATCGCGCACGGTGCACGAGACACCCTGCGCGATCACCCTGCGCACGAACTCGTCCTGCCGATCCTTCGGCGACGCGTCCCACTCGCTGCCCGGCGTCGGATTCAGCGGGATCAGGTTCACGTGCGCGAACTGGCCCAACTTCTTGCGCAGCTTCTCCCCCAGCATGTCGGCGCGCCACGGCTGGTCGTTCACGTCGCGGATCAGCGCGTACTCGATCGACACCCGGCGGCCGGTCCGGTCCGCGTAGTACCGCGCCGCATCGAGCACCTCGGCGACGCTCCACCGGTTGTTCACCGGCACCAGCGTGTCGCGCAACTCGTCGTCGGGGGTGTGCAGCGACACGGCCAGCGTCACCGACAGGCCCTCATCGGCCAGCTTCCGGATGGCGGGCGCGAGCCCGACGGTGCTGACCGTGACGTGCCGCTGCGAAATGCCCATCCCCTCCGGGGCGGGAGAGGTGATCCGGCGCACGGCCTGGACCACCCGCTTGTAGTTGGCGAGCGGCTCGCCCATGCCCATGAACACCACGTTCGACAGGCGTCCCGGCCCGCCGGCGACGTCACCGTCGGCCATCGCCCGCGCGGCGCTGCGCACCTGATCCACGATCTCCGCCGTCGACAGGTTGCGGTCGAGCCCGCCCTGCCCGGTCGCGCAGAACGGGCAGGCCATGCCGCAGCCGGCCTGGCTGGAGATGCACAGCGTGGCGCGGTCGGTGTAGCGCATCAGCACCGACTCGAGCAGGGTCCCGTCGTGCAGCCGCCACAGCGTCTTGCGGGTGGTTCCGCTGTCGGTCGCGATGTGCCGCACGGGCGTCATCAGCTCGGGGAGCAGTGCCTGCCCGACGGTGTCCCGCGCACCCGCCGGCAGGTCGGTCATCGTCGACGCGTCGGCCTCGAGCCGGCCGTAGTAGTGGCGCGCGAGCTGGTTCGCGCGGAACGCGGGCAGACCGAGGTCCTTGACCGCGGTCTTGAGTTCGTCGTCGGTGAGATCTGCGAGGTGGCGCGGCGGCTTGCCGCGCTTGGGGGCGTCGAATACGAGGGGCAGAGAGGTGCTCATAACCAGTCCATCCTCCCACGTCAGCGACGAACGGACGACCACGACCATCAGCGGGTGATCCCCGCCACCGCGCGTCATCGCTCACCGCCCACCGACAGATGGCAGGATAACCGCCATGGCGAAGGACGAAGACCGCGTTCGTGACAGCGAAGCGTCTCTGGAAGTACCCGTGCCGGACGAGGCCGCGGACGACGCGCGGCTACCCGTGACGCGGGACCGAACAGATCTCGACGGTGCGGCTCCCGGCCCGGCCGCCGGCAAGAGCGCGGACGCGGCGCCCACGAGCAAGCGCGGCGTCGACACCCGCAATGCCTACCAGCAGGTCAAGCACACGCGGTCGGCCGCGCTCTGGTCCGGGCTGCTCGGCGGCGCGGTGGTGCTGCTGCTCCTGCTCGTGTTCATCGTGCAGAACCAGCAGAACACCGAGATCAACCTGATCTTCTGGAAGGCCACCCTGCCGCTGGGCGTCTCGTTGCTCATCGCCGCGATCGGCGGCGCGCTGCTCGTGGGCCTCGCCGGCGCGCTGCGCATCATCCAGCTGCGGCGCGCGGCGAAGAAACTGCAGGACTGAGCCGCCCGGCCTGGGGGCCGTGCCGCTGGGCTCGCGGGCCGTGACCCACCCGCGCCCGGCCGTCGGAGCGCACGGTGGAACGATGGATCCATGCGCGCATGGATCGTCTGGTCGGTGGCGACCCTCGCCTACGTGATCGGCGTCCTGCAGCGGACCTCGTTCGGCGTCTCGGGTACCGATGCCGCGGCACGGTACGGCGCGGCGCCCGCGACGCTCTCGGCGTTCGTCGTCCTGCAGCTCGTGGTGTACGCGGGCATGCAGATCCCGGCGGGCCTGATGCTGGATCGGTTCGGGTCGCGGCGGCTCGTGTTCACCGGCGCGATCATCATGGCCGCCGGGCAGATGAGCCTCGCGCTCACCGAGTCGTTGCCCCTCGCGATCGCCGGCCGCGTCGCGGTGGGCATCGGCGACTCGCTCACCTTCGTGTCGGTACTGCGCCTGGTCCCGGCGTGGTTCCCGGTCCGACGGATTCCCCTGGTCACCCAACTGACCGGCATGACGGGCCAACTCGGCCAGATCCTGTCCGCGGTGCCCTTCCTCGCGCTGCTGCACGCCGAGGGCTGGACTCCCGCCTACCTCGGTGCCGCGAGCCTCGGCCTGATCGCCGCGGTCGCGGTGCTGGCGTTCGTGCGCGACGCGCCGCCCGAGAGGGTGGCACCGACGATCACCGTCCGCGCCCAGGACATCCCCGGGATCCTGCGCTCCACGTGGATGCACCCCGGCACCCGGCTCGGCTTCTTCACCCACATGGGTGCGATGTTCTCGGTGACGGCCTACATGCTCATGTGGGGCGTCCCCTACCTGACCACCGCGCAGGGCCTCTCGTCCGGCGAGGCGGGGGCGATCGTGACCTTCGGTGTGGTGGCGACGCTCGCGGCGGGACCCGTCATCGGTTACCTCACCGGGCGATTCCCGACCCGCCGCTCGTGGATGGTGATCGCCATCATCATCGGCAGCGCGGCGGTCTGGACCGCGGTCCTGGTGCGCGACGAGCCCTCACCGGTGTGGCTGCTCACGGTACTCGTGCTGGTGATCTCCGTCGGTGGGCCGAGCAGCGCGATCGGCTTCGACTACGCCCGATCCTTCAACACCACCCGGGTGCTCGGCACCGCACAGGGCATGGTGAACATCGGCGGCTTCCTCGCGAGCCTCGTCCTGATCCAGGCGATGGGCTCGATCATGGGCGCCGGCGCGGGCCTGACCTTCGACGGCTTCCGCGCGGCCTGGCTCGCGCAGTACCCGCTCTGGGCGATCGCACTGATCGGCGTCGTCGTCACCCGCCGCAAGGCCCGGCGCCGCGAGGGCGTCGTGCCGCGGCCCCTGCGCGAGGCCCTCCGCCGGGCGCGCTGAGGCGGACCGTCGGGCCGGGTACCGTGCGGGAGCGCGGGACCGTCAGCTGCCCATGAGGGCGGTCAGTGCCGCCCAGACCACGACCGCGCTGGGCAGCAGCGAGTCCAGCCGGTCCATCAGGCCGCCGTGACCGGGCAGCAGCGTGCCCATGTCCTTGATCCCCAGGTCGCGCTTGACCTGCGACTCGAGCAGATCGCCGAGCGTCGCGGTGATCACCACCACCGGGCCCAGCAGCAGGCCCCACAGCGGGTTCACGTCGAGCAGGAACTTGAGCACCAGCACCGCGCCGACCGCGCCCGCGACCATCGACCCCGCGAAGCCCTCCCAGGACTTCTTCGGGCTGATGGCGGGCACCATCGGATGCTTGCCGAAGAGCACGCCGGCCGCGTAGCCGCCCACGTCCGAGCACACCACGAGCAGCACCAGGGCCACGACGCGCTGCGGGCCCCGGTTGTCGGGCAGCACCAGCATGGCGCCGAAGGCCGCGAACAGCGGGATCCAGGCGAGGACGAACACCGTCGTCGAGATGTCGCGGGTGAACGAGTTGGGTGCGGCGGTGCTCTGGTGTCCCAACAACCGCCAGATCATCGCGACCAGCACGGTGGCCACGAACGCCGCCAACACCCCCTCGGGGCCGAGCGGCCAGCTGAGCCAGATGATCGCCTGGCCGCCGATGAGCATCGGCCACAGCTCGAGATTCGTGCCCGCGGCGCGGAACCGTTTGACGACCTCCCAGGTCGCCAACGCCACCGCCGCCGCGACGAGCGCAACCCACAGGTGCGGAGCGAAGACCAGGATCGCCACGATCATCGCGCCCAGGCTCACGCCCACGCCGATCGCGGCCGGAAGGTTGCGCCCGGCGCTGATCTTGCGCTTCTCGGGGGCCGACGGTGCCGCGGGCGCGCCCGGGGCGGGGCTGTCGGCGCCGACCGAGTCGGGGGATTCCGGCACGGCTAGACCTCCATCAGATCGGCTTCCTTGCGCGCCACGAGGTCCTCGATCTGGGCGACGTACTTGGCTGTCGTCTTGTCGAGCTCCTTCTCGGCGCGGGCCACCTCGTCCTCGCCGGCGTCGCCGTCCTTGACGATCTTGGCCAGCTGGTCGTTCGCCTTGCGCCGGACATTGCGGATGGACACCTTGGCGTCCTCGCCCTTGCCCTTGACCTGCTTGACCAGGTCCTTGCGGCGCTCCTCGGTGAGCTGCGGGATGCTCACGCGGAGCAACTGGCCGTCGTTGGTGGGGTTCACGCCCAGGTCCGAGTTGCGGATCGCCGTCTCGATGTTGCCGAGCTGGTTCGCCTCGTAGGGCTTGATCACCACGAGCCGCGCCTCGGGCGTGGTGATCGAGCTGATCTGGGTGATGGGCGTGGGCGAGCCGTAGTAGTCCACGACCACCTTCGAGAACATCCCGGGGTTGGCGCGGCCGGTGCGGATCGACTGGAAGTCCTCCCGAGCCACCGAGACGGCCTTCTCCATCTTCTCCTCGGCGTCGAAGAGCGTTTCGTCGATCACTTGCGTCACACGTCCTTTTGTCTGTCCAGTGGTGGTGGTCTTCGGGCCGGCGTCAGGGCCGGACGAGGGTGCCGATCTTCTCCCCCGCGACGGCGCGGGCGATGTTGCCCTCCTCCAGGAGATTGAACACCAGCATCGGCATCTTGTTGTCCATGCAGAGGCTGAACGCGGTCGCGTCGGCCACCTTGAGGCCCTTCTCCAGCGCCGTACGGTGGGTGATCTCGGTGAACAGCTTCGCGTCCGGGTTGGTGCGGGGGTCGCTGTCGTACACGCCGTCCACCGCCTTGGCCATGAGCACCACCTCGGCGCCGATCTCCAGCGCGCGCTGCGCGGCGGTCGTGTCGGTGGAGAAGTAGGGCATGCCCATGCCGGCGCCGAAGATCACGACGCGCCCCTTCTCGAGGTGTCGCTTGGCGCGCAGCGGCAGGTAGGGCTCGGCGACCTGGCCCATGGTGATCGCGGTCTGCACGCGCGTGTCCACGCCCTCCTTCTGCAGGAAGTCCTGCAGCGCGAGGCAGTTCATCACGGTGCCGAGCATGCCCATGTAGTCCGATCGCGCGCGGTCCATGCCGCGGTTCTGCAGCTCGGCACCACGGAAGAAGTTGCCGCCTCCGATGACCACCGCGATCTCGTGGCCGCTGCGCGAGACCTCGGCGATCTGCTGCGCCACCGTGGTCACCACATCGGGGTCGAGGCCCACCTCGCCGCCGCCGAACATCTCCCCGCCCAGCTTGAGCAGCACCCTCTTGTAGCCGTGCCGTGCCTGATCCTGCGTCGCGTCCTGATCCGTCTGAAGTTCCTGGGCCGTGTCCGTCACGACGACCATCCTATGCGGGCCGCGCGGTTCCTCGGAGCCGGTCCTCGATCAGGTTGCCCAATGCGCGCTGTCCGGCGGCCGTCGGGTGCAGTCCGTTGGCCTCGGGCTCCTGCTTCTTGAGCTTCGGGCCGCCCAGCCGCGTGTAGGGATCCGGATCGCAGGCCGTGTGGTCGAGCGGCGGTTGCACGTACATCACGGCGCGGTCGGCGGCCACCTCACGGATCAGCCGGTCGACGCTGCGGTACCAGGTGCGCCAGTGCCCGACGTTCTGCTCCGGGATGCCGGCCCGGTCGAGACAGGCGCGGTCCAGCGGACCGTCGAGCGGGAACAACGGGAGATAGCCGACGAGGACGATGCGCACGTCCGGCGCGGCCGCCCGCCTGATCGCGTCGACGGTGGCCGCGTACTGCGCTCGGACGAAGTTCCAGCCCTGCGAGCCCGGAAGGTCCTGCGTGGCGACGGCGCCGCAGCGATCGTCGGGATCGCCGAAGCAGTGCACGACGATGTTGCCGAAGCCCAGCGAGTTGGCCCCGATGACGATCGTCACGAGCCTGGTGAACGGTCCGACGCCGTAGATCTGGGGCGAGGTGTTGGGCTTCGGCGAGGGCTGGGTGAGGTCGTCGAGCGTGGAGCCCGAGCACGCCCGGTCGGTGAACGAGTAGGGCTGCAGGCGCTGCGCGAGGACGTGGCCGAGATCGTCGCCGTTGCGGGCGCAGAGGTCCATCGGCCGCACCTTGGCGTGCGAGCCGGACGCGGCGTAACTGTCCCCCATCGAGACGTACTGCGCCCCGCCCGGGAGGTCGGGGATGTAGCTGACGGCGTTGCGCTGGTAGTGCGTGTAGCCGCTTCCGCCGCCGATCGCGGTGGACCCGGCGACCGCGAGCACGAGGCAGGCCACGAGGGCCAGTGCGGTCGCACGGCGGATCCAGGACACCCCGGCGAGACTACACAGGCGTGAACTCACCCCGCCGACGCGCGAGGTAGGCCGACGGTGACAGGCCCAGGAAGGAGCGCACCTCGCGACCCAGGTGCGCCTGGTCGGCGTAGCCGCGGCGCACCGCGATGTCCGCCGCGGGGATGCCCGCCTCGAGCTCGCGCCGTGCCGCGTCGAAGCGCATCAGCCGCGCCGCCTGCTTGATCCCCATGCCGTACTCGGCGGTGAACTTCATGGCCAGGTACCGGGCCGACCACCCCGACCGCTCGACGAGTTCGGCGACGGTGACCCGACCCTGCCGGGCGGCGAGGTGGGCCCAGGCCGCCGCGGCGTCCGGCTGCACCTCGCGGCCCGAAACCGCGTGCCGGGCGAGCACCGCCGCCGCGACGGCCTCACGTTCCCCCGCGGGCGCGGCCACGACACGCCCGTACAGCTCCGCTGCGAGCCCGGGGCGGAGGTCGTCGAGCTCGACCGCCTCTCCCCCGAGTTCGGCCGCCGGCGCGCCGGTGAGCGCCCGGACGAGGCTCGGCCGCACGTCCACCTGGACGCCGCGCTGCAGGCCGTCGTGGTGGACCAGGTAGGGCGTCGGATGCATCCCCGAGATGCACAGCCGGAAGGTCGTGCGCTCGGGCAGGCCCGGGCCCGTCAGGTCCAGACCGTGCCCGAGGTCGATGATCAGCGTGAGCGTCGGTGAGGGAACGGCGAGGTGCGTCCCGGGGAGCACGCCGGTGATGTCGTAGGCGGTTGCCCGGGCGATCCCGGGAGCGCTCACCCCGCGTAGGTACCGAAACTCCACGTGTTGCCCTCCGGGTCGGCGACGGAGAATCCCTTGGAGCCATAGTCCTCCTCCGCCATGTCGCGCACCAGGCGGGCGCCCAGTTCCTGTGCGCGGGCGTAGACGGCGTCGGGGTCGTGCACCACGACGTACACGCCGGAGGTGCCGGGCGGGTTGGTGAAGGTCTTGTCGACCTTGCACAGGCTCGAGACCATCACTCGGCCACCGTCGGGCCAGAGCATCTCGGAGTGGACGACCTCGCCGTCACCGTCGCCCTCGACGAGGATGCCGTCCTCGAAACCGAGGCGGCGCAACCACTCCCGCTCCGCGAGCGGATCGTCACAGGTGATGCCGGGCCAGATGTTGATGTCTTTGCGTGTGGTGTTCATGCCCTCAAGACTCGCAGCCGCGGCCACCGTCGGGCTTGAAGAAATCCGCACGCCCCGGAGAGACGACGAGGCCCGCACCGACGTGGCGGTTTCAAGGGGTCGACGCAACACTGCCTGTTAGTTGGTGGTGATTAGATCACGCAGACGCTCGGCTGGGGTATCCCAGTCGAGCGTTTTGCGTGGGCGGCCGTTGAGCTCTTGGGCGACGTGCTCGAGGTCGGCGTGACTGTAGATGCTCAGATCGGTGCCTTTGGGGAAGTACTGGCGGAGCAGCCCGTTGGTGTTCTCGTTGCTGCCGCGCTGCCAGGGGCTGGCCGGGTCGCAGAAATAGACGGCGAGGTCGGTCGCGACGGCGACCTGCTTGTGTCGGGCCAGTTCAGCGCCTTGATCCCAGGTCAGCGACCCACGTAGGTGCGCGGGCAGGTCCTTCATCGCCGTGATGATCGCGTCGCGGACCTGCTCGGCGTCATGCCCGTCGGGCAGGTGCAGCAGCATCGTGTAGCGCGTGGAACGCTCGACCAGGGTGCCGATCGCGGTCTTGTTCTGCTCACCGCAGATCAGATCCCCCTCCCAGTGCCCGGGAACAGCGCGGTCCTCGACCTCGGCAGGTCGGTCGCTGATCATCACCATCGGGTCGATGAACCGCTGATAGCGCTGCCCTTCCTTCCGCTGCGGTTTGCGTCTGGTCCGTCCGGTCCGCAGTGCTTGCTGCACTTCACGTTTCAACCCTCCGCGGGCTTGGAAGTACAACGCCTGGTAGATCGTTTCGTGGCTCACCCGCATGCTCTCGTCGTCGGGATGATCCCGGCGCAGGCGGTACGAGATCTGCTCCGGCGAGAACTTCCTCGACAAGCCCTCCTCGACCGCTGCCCGCAGGACCGCGTTCACCACCAGTTTGGACTGCTTCGGCCGCGCCCGAGCTGCCGCGGCTGCCCGATCGGCCTGATGCGGCAGATACCGGCCGGCGACGCTGTGCGCACGGACCTCCCGCGAAATCGTGGAGACGTTCTTGCCGATCCTCGCCGCGATGGTGCGCATGGAATCCTTGAGCACCAGACCGTCAGCGATCGTGATCCGGTCCGCGAGCGAGAGATACCGATCGCTGATCACCGAGACAGCGGCATCTGTGCAGTTCACACTGTTCACGGGCTGTTTATAGACCGATCCGGAGCGATAGTCCACGACCGTGCCGTCCGGGTAGATCCGCCTACCGCTCGTGTGTCGGATTCCCCTGTGCCAGTCCTGGCCCGTGCGCCGGTTCACCCCCACCTCACGCGCTGCACAATTCACCGACCACCCCTGCTCGATCAGCGCGAGGAACTGCTTCTTCGCCTCTGGCTTCCCCACGGTGAGCCTGGCAGCAGACACCCGGTCAGCGTTGACCAGAATCCGGCGAGCCACAGAGAACGCCACGCCGCACTCGATCGACGCCCTGTTGATCGAGCCGGTCCGATCGAACACCGCCACGATCGACTCCGGATCGGCAGGCTTGCCCGGCCCACGCGGCTGGCCTACCGGCCGGCCTATCGCCCGCAGGATCGCGTAACACCGCTGCCGCGGCACACCAACCGCAACAGCGGCCTCCTTCACCGGCACCCCGGCATCAACCAGCCTCGCCAGCGCATCACCGAACCGGACACAGTCCCCCTGAAACGACATGATCGCCGCAACCTCTCATCGAGAGTGTTGCGACGATCATGTGAACCCGCCCGTCATCGGTGCGGGCCTCGTGCGTAGAACGGAAGGATTACTCCTGGCCGACCTCGAAGCGGGTGAAGGCGAGGACCTTCGTACCGGCCTCGTCCAGCACCTGCTGGACCGACTTCTTGCTGTCGGTCACCGACGGCTGGTCGGGAAGAACGGTGTCCTTGTAGTAGGCCACGGTCTTGCCCTCGACGATCTTCGACAGCGCCTGCTCCGGCTTGCCCTCGGCACGCGCGGTCTCCTCGGCGATGCGACGCTCGTTCTCGATCACGTCGGCGGGGACCTCGTCCCGGCTGGCGTACTTCGCCTTGAGCGCGGCGACCTGCATGCCGGCGCCGCGAGCGGCCTCGGCAGCGGTGTCGCCCTCGCCCGAGAACGAGACCAGCACGCCCACGGCGGGGGGCAGGTCCGAGCTGCGCTTGTGCAGGTAGACGGCGACGGGGCCGTCGTAGCGCGCGATGCGACGCAGCACGAGTTTCTCGCCCAGCTTGGCCGACGCGGCCTCGATGCGCGAGGCGACGGTCTCACCCTCGAGCGGCAGCTCGAGAACGGCCTCGACGGTGGCGGCGTCCGACGCTGCGGCAGCCGCGACGATCGCATCGGCCAGCTCCTGGAACTCCGCGTTCTTCGCGACGAAGTCGGTCTCGGAGTTGAGCTCGATGAGCACGCCGCCCTTGGCGGCCACGAGGCCCTCGGCGGTGGAACGACCGGCACGCTTGCCGACGTCCTTCGCGCCCTTGATGCGCAGCACCTCGACGGCCTTGTCGAAATCGCCGTCGGTCTCGGTGAGCGCGTTCTTGCAGTCCATCATCCCCGACCCGGTGAGGTCGCGAAGACGCTTGACGTCAGCGGCGGTGTAGTTCGCCATTGATGCGGCTCCTGTTCGTAGAAGGGAAGTGCGACCGGAGGCCGATCAGGCTTCCGGGGTCTCGGTGGGCGCCTCGGCCGGAGCCTCGGTAGCCGCGGCCTCGGCAGCGGGGGCCTCGGCGGCGACGGTGGCCGACTCGAGCAGCTCCTGCTCCCACTCGGCGAGGGGCTCGCCGGCGCCGGCCTCGGGCTTGGCATCGCCGGTGGCGACGCCCGCACGGGCCTGCACGCCCTCGGCCACGGCCGAGGCCACGACCTTGGTCAGCAGCGCGGCGGAGCGGATCGCGTCGTCGTTGCCCGGGATCGGGTAGTCGACGAGGTCGGGATCGCAGTTGGTGTCGAGGATCGCGATGACCGGGATACCCAGCTTGCGGGCCTCGCCCACGGCGATGTGCTCCTTGTTGGTGTCCACGACCCAGATGGCCGAGGGGACCTTGGCCATGTCGCGGATGCCGCCGAGGGTGCGCTCGAGCTTGTTCTTCTCACGCGTGAGCATGAGGATTTCCTTCTTGGTGCGACCCTCGAAGCCACCGGTCTGCTCCATGGTCTCCAGCTCCTTCATGCGCTGAAGACGCTTGTGGACCGTCTGGAAGTTGGTGAGCATGCCGCCCAGCCAGCGCTGGTTCACGTAGGGCATGCCGACGCGGGTGGCCTCTTCGGCGATCGACTCCTGGGCCTGCTTCTTGGTACCGACGAAGAGGACGGTGCCACCGTGGGCGACGGTCTCCTTGACGAACTCGTAGGCCTTGTCGATGTAGGTCAGCGTCTGCTGCAGATCGATGATGTAGATGCCGTTGCGGTCGGTGAAGATGAAGCGCTTCATCTTCGGGTTCCACCGACGGGTCTGATGACCGAAGTGCGCGCCGCTGTCCAGCAGCTGCTTCATGGTTACGACAGCCATGATGCCTCTTTCGTAGTTGCAGTTGTACACGCCGCGACGACCGGTTCCCGCAGTTCAGCGAGCCGGACGGTGCGCGGTGTCCTGGTGTTCCGCCGCGCTGCACTCCTTCGAGGAAGGAGACCGCGCTGCACGGCGCGCCGCGAGCGGCGCCTGGGGAACACGCGTAGTCACTCCGCCATCTGGACGGAGTGCAAGGGCAAGTGTACGCCGGTCCGCACGACCAGCGAAATCGTCACGGAACCGCAGGTCGACGATGCCGCCCGCGGCCCCGTAGCGCGCCGGCCGTCCGACTCAAGCCTCCGGCCCCGCGAGGCGGGCCGCCAGCCCGCCGAGGAGGAACCGCACGGCATCGTCGAACCGCTCGTCGGGCGGGCCCCACGCCGTCGGTCCCGCCTGCGCCGCGAGCGGGTAGTCCGCCGCGCCGATCGCCGCGGCGCGGTGGTCCGGGTCGTACCCGGCCCGCGGCGCACCGTCGGGCCCGAAGACCTCCTGCTCCTCGATGACGAAACCGACGACCAGGTCGCGGAGCGTGGACATCGCGAGCGCGGCGTCGCGCAGCGCGAATCCGGCGTCGACCAGCATGCGCAGCGGCCGCTCGCGAGCGCGGACGACGTCGACGTCGGTGAACCGCGACCCGCTGAACACCCGCGCGCCGTCGGTGTGGGCGCGCAGGACGGACCGCAGCCGCCGCGCACCGTCGAGCAGTTCGGTGCGCCAATCGTCGGCCGGCGGCCCGACGGGCAGAGCGCGCCGCATGAGCTCGGTGGCCATCTCGTCGACGAGGTCGCCCTTGGACGAGACGTGCCAGTAGAGCGCGGGCGCCTTGACCTCGAGCCGATCCGCGATCCGACGCAGCGTGAGGCCCTCGACGCCCACCTCGTCGAGTACGGCCAGTGCCGCAGTGACCACGTCCGCCCGGTTCAATCCCACACCCCCACCTTAACGGTGTTAAGCTCGATTCGAATTTAACGCCGTTAAGGAGACCGCCGTGCACGCCGCCATCGCCACCTACGCCGACGCCCCGATCTGGACCGAAACGCCCGAGCCGCCCTCTGGAGAGGGACTCGTCACCGTCACCATGCGGGCCGTCCCGCTGCACAACCTGGCGCGGGGCGTCGCGGACGGCCGCCACTACTCCTCCCCCGCGAGCCCGGGCTTCGTCATCGGGGTCGACGGGGTGGGTGTCACCGAGGACGGCCGGCGCGTCTACGTCACCGCCCGCGGTACCGCGGCGCAGACGGTGGCGGTCCCCGAGGCGGCGCTCGTCGAGATCCCGGACGCGCTCGACGACCTGCAGGCCGCCGCCGCGATGAACGCGGTCATGTCGTCCTGGATGGCGATGACGGTGCGCGCCCGGGTCCGGCCGGGCCAGACGGTGCTCGTCCTGGGCGCGACGGGCGGCTCCGGGCGGCCCGCGGTGGCCGTCGCCCGGCACCTGGGCGCCCGCGTGATCGCGGCGGGCCGCAACACCGCGGTGCTGGCGGCCGTGGGCGCCGACGCGGTGATCGACCTCGGCGCCCCCGAGGCGGAGATCGCGGAAGCGCTGCGCCGCGAGAAGATCGACATGGTGGTCGACTACCTGTGGGGCCGCCCGGCGGAGCTGACACTGGCGGCGCTGCAGAAGCGCGGACCGGCCGAGTTCGTCCAGATCGGCACGATGGCGGGCGCGGAGATCGCGCTGCCCGGCGCGCTCCTGCGGTCGACCGACATCCGGCTGCTGGGCAGCGGATTCGGCTCGTTCACGATCGCCGAGGTGCTCGCAGCACAGCCGCGGATCCTCGAGGCGGTGGTCGAGCTGGGGATCGAGATCGACGTCACCGCCGTGCCCGCGGAGTCCGTCGCCGAGATCTGGCGGGCGGACACCGCGGGTCGGCGGACGGTCCTCACGCTGTAGCGGGAACCCGCTCCGCCGCATCGGAATCGGCGGACTCGTCCGCGTACACGTCCGTGCGCGGAGCGTTGTAGGCGTCGAGGTCGAGGATGCCCTCCTGCTTGGCGACGATGGTCGGGATCAGCGCCTGGCCGGTGACATTGAGCGCGGTGCGGCCCATGTCGACGATCGGCTCGACGGCGAGCAGCAGGCCCACGCCGGCCAGCGGCAGCCCGAGCGTCGAGAGGGTCAGCGTCAGCATGACGGTCGCGCCGGTGGTCCCCGCGGTGGCGGCGGAGCCGATCACCGACACGATGACGATGAGCAGGTAGTCGGTGAAACCCAGCGGCACATGGAAGAACTGCGCCACGAAGATCGCCGCGATCGCGGGGTAGATCGCCGCGCAGCCGTCCATCTTCGTGGTGGCTCCGAGCGGCACCGCGAAGGACGCGTACTCGCGCGGGACGCCCAGGTTCCTCTCGGTGACCCGCTCCGTGACGGGCAGCGTGCCGATCGAGCTGCGCGAGACGAAGCCGAGCTGCGCGGCCGGCCAGACGCCGCTGAAGAACTGCTTCACCGAGAGCCCGTGCGCCTTGACGATCAGCGGGTACACGACGAAGCCGACGATGAACAGGCCCAGGTAGATCGCACCGGTGAACACGCCGAGCGAGCCGATCGCGTCCCAGCCGTAGGTCGCGACCGCGGTGCCGATGAGCGCGGCGGTGCCGATCGGCGCGAGCCTGATGATCCACCACAGCACCTTCTGGATGATCGCCAGCAGCGAGGCGTTGAAGGTGATGAAGGGCGCGGCCTTCTCGCCCACCTTGAGCGCGGCGATGCCGATCGCCGCGGCGACGACGAGCACCTGCAGCACGTTGAAGCTGAGCGAGACGGAACCGTCGGAGGCCTTGGCCTGCAGGCCGAGGAAGTTGGACGGGACCAGGCCCGTCAGGAAGGCCCACCAGGACCCGGTGCTCGACGGTGCCTTCCCCGCGCCCGTCACGGTGGTGTGCGTGCCGGGCTGCAGCACCAGTCCGAGGATGATGCCGATGATCACGGAGATGAACGCGGTGATGGCGAACCACAGCAGCGTCTTGCCCGCGAGCCGCGCCGCGTTCGTCACGTTGCGCAGGTTCGCGATCGACGCGATCACGGCGGTCACGACGAGCGGCACGACCGCCACCGTGAGCAGCTTGACGTAGCTGGAACCGATGGTCTTGAGCGTGCCGATCAGCCAGTTGACGTTGCCGTCGGCGGCCGGCGCCATGCTGCGGGCGAGCAGGCCCAGGAGCACGCCGGCGATCAGGCCGACGACGATCTGGAAGCCGAAGTTCTTCAGCAGTGCGGGGACCCGCGAGGGGGACGCGGACGTGGTGGTGGACATGAACAGCGCCAACGCCGTTCGACGGTGCCGTGTTCCCCTGGAATCATCGTGAGCGCAATACTCGCACTGCGCCCCGAGCCGGGCGTAGTCACAGCCCGGATTTCGCAGGCGGCGCGCACCTGCGGTTGGATCGACCCGTGTCGGAATCCTCCTCCCGGGCACAGCGGGGAAACCTCCGGCTGGCCCTGATCCTGGGCTCGCTGTCGGCGTTCGGTCCCATCACGACCGACCTCTACCTGCCCGCCCTCCCCGCCGCGGCCGCCGACCTGCACGCCTCGCAGCCCGCCATTCAGGCCACCCTCACGTCCTGCCTCATCGGCCTCGCCGTCGGGCAGGTGGTCGTGGGCCCGCTGTCGGATTCGATCGGGCGGCGCCGGCCGATGGTGATCGGGATGGCGCTGTTCGTCGTCAGCTCGCTGCTGTGCGCCGTGGCACCGTCGGTGTACCTGCTGGACGTGGCGCGCCTGTTCCAGGGCCTGGCGGGCGCCGCGGGAATCGTGCTCAGCCTGGCGATCGTCCGGGACCTGTTCGACTGTGTCGCCGCCGCCCGGATGATCGCGGCCCTCATGGCGGTGGGCGGCGTCGCGCCGATCATCGCGCCGCTCGCCGGATCACAGTTGCTGCGCGTCACCGACTGGCGCGGCCTGTTCGGGGTGCTCGCAGCGCTCGGCGTCGCGCTGCTCGCGATCGCCGTGGCGAAGGTGCCGGAGAGCCTGCCGACGGCGGACCGTCGACCGGTGGGCTGGGGTTCCGTGGCGAAGGGTTTCGCCTCGCTCGCACGCGACCGCCGCTTCGTCGCGCTGACCCTGTCCGGCGGACTCGGGTTCGCGGCGATGTTCGCCTACATCTCCACCTCGGCGTTCATCTTCCAGAGCCACTACGGGTACTCGGAGTCCCAGTTCAGCGTGGTGTTCGCGGTGAACGCTCTGGGCCTGCTCGCCACCAACCTGGTCGCCGGACGGTTGGTCGGGCGGGTCCCGGTGTCCACGCTCGCGCGGATCGGGTTGGCGGGCATGGTGGTGGGCGCCGTCGCCTCGCTCGTCACCCTCGCGATCGGGCAGCCGCCGCTGGTGATCGCGTCGTTGTTCGTGACGGTCGCGAGCCTGGGCCTGGTGATGCCGACGGTGGCCGCGCTCGCGCTCGACGACCACGGCTCGCTCGCCGGCAGCGCGTCCGCCGTGATCGGCGCGGCGCGCATGATGCTCGGTGGCATCGCGGCACTGTTCGCCGGGATCGGCGGGAACCCCGTGGTCCTGGGCGCGGTGATGGTGCTGTGCGCGGTGGGTGCCGCGGCGACCTTCGTCTGGCCGAGCGATCGGCCACCGCCGGACGGTAGCGTGGGCTCATGACCGATTCGGTGTCTCGAACCTACCGCTCACTACCGGGAATCAGCACGCGCGCGTGGGAGCACCCCGCGGACCGCGCCGCCCTCGTCGCGCTGCGCAACCTCAAGGGCTTCGACACGGTCCTCAAGGCCATCTCCTCGCTGCTGCGCGAGCGCCAGCACCGGCTGCTCTTCCTGGCCTCCGGCGTCCGGGTGGACGACCGCCAGTTCCCGCACCTGAACGACCTGCTCGCCGACTGCGTGCGCGTGCTGGACGCCTCGTCGACCCCCGAGCTGTACGTGGTGCAGGATCCGACGGCGAACGCCATGACCATCGGCATGGACCGGCCCTTCATCGTGATCAACACCGGCCTGCTCGAACTGCTCGACGAGGAGGAACAGCGGTTCGTCGTGGGCCACGAGCTCGGCCACGCGCTGTCCGGGCACGCGGTGTACCGCACGATGCTCATGCACCTGCTCCGACTGGCGGGCAGCTTCGGGTGGGTACCGATCGGCGGCTGGGCACTGCGCGCGATCGTCGCGGCGCTCATGGAGTGGCAGCGCAAGTCCGAGCTGTCCGGCGACCGGGCAGGCCTGCTCTGCGTGCAGGACCCCGATGTCGCGATGCGCGTGCACATGAAGACGGCGGGCGGCACCAAGGTCTCCGAGATGGACACGCAGCGCTTCCTCGCCCAGGCGGCCGAGTACGAGCGGACCGGCGACCTGCGCGACGGCGTGCTCAAGCTGCTCAATCTGGAACTGCAGTCGCACCCGTTCTCGGTGTTGCGCGCCGCGGACCTGAACCGGTGGGTCGAGCGCGGCGACTACGGGCGGATCGTGAGCGGCGAGTACCCGCAGCGAGTGGACGACGACAAGGCCAGCGCCGCAGAGGAATTCCGCACCGCGGCCCGCGGCTACAAGGAGGGCTTCGACGCCTCCGCCGACCCGCTGATCACCACGCTGCGCGACTTCGGTTCGTCCGCCGTGAACACCGTCGGGCAGGGCGTCACGGATGTCGCCACCGGCATGGGACGCAAGATCGACGAGTGGCGTCGCAACTCCCAGCGCAAGCAGGACGAGGGCGAGTAGGAATCAGCCGAGCGGCTCCAGCGCGTCGAGATCGATCGACAGGTCGCAGGGCACCGACGTTGTGAAGGTGCCGCGCTCGGTCCGGCCGCGGTAGGCACCGCCCTCCAGCGTCAGGATCTCCGCGGACGGGCCGGCGTCGAGGTCGACGATCCAATAGGCGTCGATTCCGGCACGCTCGTACTCCTCCCGCTTGGTCACCTGATCGGTGCGCCGAGTGCCCGGCGACAGGATCTCGATCGCGAGACGCACCTGATCCGCCGGTAGCGGCTGCGCCGCGGGCAGATCGAACACCACGACGTCCGGAACCCGCACGGTGGCGTGCGGACCGGCGCCGACAAGCACATCGAATTCCACCAGGCACACACGCGGCCGATCGATCTGGCGCTGGATCTGCAGACACAGCTGAATCATCGCCGACGAATGATCCGGTCTCGGCCTCGGAGACACCTGCACGACCCCCTGTACCAGCTCGTACCGGGCCGCGGTGTCCTCCCCCAAGGCGCACCACTGGTCCAACGACATCGTCTCAAGATGCTGCGGGGCCGCGGTCATGGCCCACATGGTACTCCCGCAATCCTCCGGACCGCAGTCCGAAAGCCTCCTCCGGCACGCCCCTGTGGATAGCCGGATCTCCTCCACAGGCAGGCACTTCCGGCCCGATTCCCGACGGTGCCGTGCGGCATCGTCGGGGCATGCGCACCGTCACCCGAGCCTCCTCCGTCGCCGCCCTCACGGTCCTGCTCGCGGGCGCACCGTCGGCGATGGCGCGCGACTACGACTGGCCCCTGGACCCGAGGCCCTCGGTCGCGCGGCCCTTCGCCAATCCCCACAAGCGCTGGCAGCCCGGGCACCGCGGGGCCGACCTCGCCGCGGTCCCGGGACAGGCGGTGTACGCCGCGGGCGCGGGCAGGGTGAACCACGTCGGACGCGTCGACGATCGGGTCGTCGTCTCGGTGCTGCACCCGAACGGGATGCTCACCACCTACGAGCCGATCGACGCACCGCTCGTGCGGGAGGGCGACGAGGTCGGCACGGGTACCGCGCTCGGCCGCGTCGCCGCGGGCCACGAGGGGTGCCCGGCGAGCGCCTGCCTGCACTGGGGACTGCGCCGGGGGTCCGGCCACGCCGCCGAGTACTTCAACCCGCTGCTGCTCGTCGGAGCCGCCCCCGTGCGACTGCTCCCCGACGCGGGCGGCACCTGATGGCGCCGAACGACGCCGCCCCGGAGCGCGCGGAAAGCCAAACCCGACGCGGACGGGGCGGGAGTGCGACGATGGTCCGGTGACGGACGAACAAACCCCCGACAGCACACCGTCGGACACGGGCGAGGGTGACGCGAACGCAGAACGACTGAAGGAGGCGCAAACCATCGCCTACCCGAGCGGATCGACGCGCCGCTCCCGCAAGACCTCGCAGGACGACCCGACCCTGGTCGTTCTGTTCGGCGCCACCGGCGACCTGTCGCGGCGAAAGCTGCTGTGCGGCCTGGGCTACCTCGCGGTGTCCGGGCTCGCGCCGGACATGCGGGTGATCGGCACCAGCCTCGACGACATGACGGACGAGCAGTTCCGCATCTTCGCGAAGAAGGCGATCGACGAACTCGGCAACCGCAAGCTCACCGACGCGCAGTGGGCGTTGTTCGCACCCAAGCTGTCCTACGTGAACACCTCCGCCGGGCCCGAGGCGCTGGCCGCGAAGGTGGCGGAGGAGGAGAAGATCCTCGCCGACGCCGACGAGCACGGCGATCCCGGTCGGGTGCGCCGCCTCTACTACCTCAGCGTGCCGCCGAAGGCGGCCACGAAGGTGATCGCGACCCTCAACGAGGCAGGCCTCGTGGACCGTTCGCGCGTGGTCATGGAGAAGCCCTTCGGCGAGGACCTGGAGTCCGCCCTGGCCCTCAACGACGAGGTGCACAAGACCTTCCGGGAGAAGCAGATCTTCCGGATCGACCACTTCCTCGGCAAGGAGCCGGCGCAGAACATCCTCGCGTTCCGGTTCGCCAACGGCCTGTTCGAGCCGATCTGGAACCGCAACTTCATCGATCACATCCAGATCGACATCCCCGAGTCGCTGGGCCTCGACGCGCGCGCCGCGTTCTACGAGCCCACCGGCGCGTACAAGGACATGGTGGTCACGCACCTGTTCCAGGTCATGGCCTTCGTCGCGATGGAGCCGCCCACGGCGCTCGAGCCGCGCGCGATCTCCGAGGAGAAGAACAAGGTCTTCCGTTCGCTGGAGCCCATCCGCCCCGAGGACGTGATCCGCGGGCAGTACGCCGGGTACCGGCAGGAGGACGGAGTCGACCCGGAATCGGACACCGAGACCTTCATCGCGCTCAAGGCGCGGATCGACAACTGGCGCTGGGCCGGCGTGCCCTTCTACCTGCGCACCGGCAAGAAGCTCGCGCAGGGCATGCGGATCATCTCGATCGCCTTCAAGGAGGCGCCGAAGTCGATGTTCCCGGCCGGATCGGGCATCGGCCAGCAGGGTCCGGACCACCTGACCTTCGACCTCGCCGACGAGTCCAAGGTGTCGCTGTCGTTCTACGGCAAGCGCCCCGGACCGGGCATGCGCCTGTCGAAGCTGTCGATGCAGTTCTCCACCGAGGAGACCGAGCAGGCCGACGACGTGCTCGAGGCGTACGAGCGGCTCATCCTCGACGCGATCAACGGCGACCACACCCTGTTCACCACCGCCGAGGGCATCGAATCACTCTGGGAGCGGTCGATTCCGCTGCTCGACGACCCGCCGCCCGTCCGGCAGTACGAGCCCGGCTCGTGGGGGCCGAACTCGATCCACCAGCTCATCGCCCCGAACGCCTGGCGCCTGCCCTTCGAGCGCAACTGGCGCGAGTAGGACCTACGCCCGCGGGTGCGCCTGCTCGTGCGCGGCCCGGAGCCGGGCCACGCTCACGTGCGTGTACAGCTGCGTGGTGGCCAGCGACGAGTGGCCCAGCAGCTCCTGCACGACGCGCAGGTCCGCGCCACCGTCGAGCAGGTGGGTGGCGGCGGAGTGCCGCAGGCCGTGCGGCGCCACCTCCCGCCCGCCCGGCACCGATGCCGTGATCTCGTGCACGACGGTGCGCGCCTGCCGCGGGTCGAGCCGTCCGCCGCGCGCCCCGAGGAACAGTGCGCTGCCCGAGCGCGCACCCACCAGGCCGGGCCGGGCCTCGTCGAGCCAGCGACGCAGCGCCGCCGCGGCGGGCGCCCCGAAGGGCACGGTCCGCTCCTTGTCGCCCTTGCCGATCACGGTGAGCACGCGCCGGCCATGGTCGACCGAACCGAGGTCGAGCCCGCACAACTCGCTCACGCGGATCCCGGTGGCGTACAACAACTCCGCGATGGCGAGGTCCCGCACCGCGATCGGGTCGCCCTCCGCGGCACCGGACGCCGCGTTGCGCAGGGCCTGCCCGGCATCGTCGGAGGTGAGCACCGTCGGCAGCGTGCGGTGCGCACGCGGGGCCTTGAGCCGGGTTCCCGGGTCCTCCGGCAGCAGCCCGCGCCGGGCGGCCCAGGCGGTGTAGGTCCGCGCCGAGGACGCCTGCCGGGCCAGCGTGGTGCGGGCGGCACCGGCGGCCGCCCGCTCCCCCAGCCAGGCCCGCAGGGTCGCCAGGTCCAGACGGTCCGCCGTCACTCCGCGATCGTCCGCGAACGCGAGCAGGGCGGTCAGGTCGGCGAGGTACGCGCGCACGGTGTGCTCGCTGCGGCCGCGCTCGAGCCGCAGGTGGGTCTCGTACTCCGCCAGCGCCTCGGTCATGGTTTCGACGATAACGCCCGGGCCGGCGTCGACGTCCTCGACTCGCGCGACGGGCGATCACCCTCAGGACGCCTCACTCGGCCGCACCAGCCGCCACATCGCGCCGTCACGCCGGACCAGCCCCTGCGACTCGAGCAGGGCCAACTGCCCCATCACCGCCCGGGCGGGCAACCCGGCGAGCACCGCGATCTCCGTGACCGGGAGCGCCGACTTCGCCGGCAGTGCCCCGTGCACGCGCAGCGCCGGACCGTCGAGACCGTCCGTCGGGCGGGTGGGGACGGGCAGTTCGAGCGCCAGCTCGCCGATCCGCCCCACCTCCTCGATCACCTCCGCGGACCGGGTCACCAGCACGGCCCCGTCGCGGATCAGCTGGTGACAGGTGACCGACGTGGCTGCGGTGACCGGTCCGGGAACCGCGCAGACGGGGATTCCCCGTCTACGCGCCCAGGTCGCGGTGTTCTTGGTCCCCGAGCGGAAGCCCGCCTCCACGACGACCACGCCACCGGTCGCGGTTCCGACGATGCGGTTGCGGTTGAGGAACCGGTGTCGTGCGGGCACGCCGCCGGGCGGGTACTCCGACACCAGCAGGCCCTCGTCGGCGATCCGACGGAACAGCCCGGCGTGCCCGGCGGGATACGGGCGGTCCAATCCGCCGGCGAGGAAGGCCATCGTCGGGCCGTCGGCGGCGAGCGCGGCACGGTGCGCGACGCCGTCGATCCCGTAGGCGCCGCCGGAGACGATCGTGAAGCCCTCCGCCGCGAGGTCGCCGGCGAACTGATCGGTGACCCGCTCCCCGTAGCTCGACGGTGCGCGCGTCCCCACCATCGCGACGGACCGGTCGAGCAGTTCGTCGAGCCGCCCACCCCCGATCACCCACAGGGCGACCGGCCGGAGTTCGCGCACCTCGTCCTCGTGTTCGGTGGACTCCGAGGGCGTTCGCTCCGCGAGCGCCCGCAGTGCCCGCTCCGGCCATTCCTCGTCGTCGGGAGTCACGAGCCTCCCGCCGAGCTGTGCCATGTGCGCGAGATCGGCCTCCGCACGGTCGGTCTGCGCGCGCCCGACGGTGCCGTCCGCCGCCTCCGCGAAGCCGTCGGCGAACTCCTGCCGGCGCACCATGTCCGCCGCGACCACGGGCCCCACCGCGTCGATCAGCGCCACCAGCGGCCCGCACGGCGGCTCCGCCACCCTGCTGAGGTAGGCCCACGCCCGTCTCGCCTCGTCCGTCATTTCCACCCCTTGTCCCGGAACTGCAGGGCCTGCGTCACCTCGGCCTCGCCGGGCGCGTCCAGCCCGAGGAGATCGGCGAGGGACCAGGAGACGCGCAGACAGCGATCCGCGCCGCGCGCGGTGATCTCTCCCGCACGCAGGTACGCCTCCACGGGGCGCAGGGCCTTGGCCGGGAGCCGGAAGCGGCGGCGCAGGACGACGCCGGGAACCTCCGAGTTCGTCAGCCACCCCTCTGCGCCCCACCGCGCGGCCGCCGCCTCCCTCGCCGCCCGCACCCGCGCGCGCACCGTCGCGCTCGACTCCTCCGCCCCGCCGTCCGCGTGCAGGGCCCCGGTTCCGGGCGGCTCCATGCGCACCCAGAGATCGACCCGGTCCAGCAGCGGCCCCGAGAGGCGGCCCAGGTAGCGGCGACGGATCGTGGCCGTGCAGGTGCAGTCGCTGTCGCGCGCGGGCGCACACGGACAGGGGTTCGCGGCCATCACCAGGAGGAACCGCGACGGGTACTTCACCACACCGTCCCTGCGCGCCAGCCGGATCTGCCCCTCCTCCAGCGGCGTCCGCAGCGCCTCGAGGGAGCGTGGTCCCATCTCCGCGCATTCGTCGGACATTTACACACACCCCTCGATGTGAGAAAATGAGGGCAGGTTAATAATTATGCACGACGCTCCAAACACATCTACTCCCAACGCTTTTCGCTCCGCAGCGGTCTACTGCCGGATCTCATCGGACAAGACCGGGGCAGGGCTCGGCGTGGACCGCCAGGAGGCAGACTGCCGAGAGCTCGCGGAGCGGATCGGGTTCACGGTTCGCTACGTGTTCAGCGACAACGACATCAGCGCCTACAGTGGCAAGCCCCGGCCTGGCTATCAGCGGCTTCTCGAACTCATGAAGGCTGGAGAAATCGACGGGGTGGTGTCCTGGCACCAGGACCGGCTTCATCGGTCCCAGGTCGAGCTTGAGGACTACGTCGCCGCGTCTGAGCATTCAAGCATCCCGACCTACACGGTGAAGGCTGGTCTGATCGATCTATCGACACCGGCCGGTCGCTTCCAAGCAAGGATCATTGGGGCTGCAGCCCGCTACGAAGTTGAGCACATGATCGAGAGACAGAGGGCCGCGAAGCTTCAAGCCGCGAAAGACGGAAAGTTCCTCGGAGGCCAGCGCCCGTTCGGCTTCGAGCCACGACGCGTGGCGATCCGCGAAGATGAAGCGGCACTCCTACGAGACATGGCTCAGCAGGTGATAGCAGGGCATTCGTTCCGGACGGTTGCAGTCTCTCTCAACAGGCAGGGCATCACCACCCAGCACGGCAAGGAGTGGAACGCACTGAAGGTACGCAACGTGCTCATCCGGCCGATCAACGCTGGCATTGTGCGCCATCACGGCATCGAGCACGAGGCTAAGACACCGGCGATCTTCACCCCATCGGAGTGGGAAGATCTCAACCACGCCATCCGCGAGCATCGAGTTCGTTCAAGTCACCCGGGAACCTTCCGGAAACACCTACTGTCCGGCTACCTGCATTGCGGGCATTGCAAGTCCAGGATGTACCACAAGACCAAGATCCAGCGCGATGGGAGCAAGGTCTCCGTCGCAGCCTGCACGACCAACGATACGAACACCGGGATGCCTAGCGGTTGCGGCAAGGTCAGTAGACGGACCGATCCAATCGTGGACCTGATCACGGAAGCCGTCATGTATCGGCTCGACTCGCCGGCGCTAGCTGCTGAGCTTGAGCGGCAAGAAGGCTCGAACCCGACTCGGTCGCTCGCCGCGCAACTACGCACGCTCGAAGCTCGGCTGACCGAACTCAACAACGACTACTACGTGACGAAGCTCCTCGATCGCACTGAGTTCGAGGAGCTTCGGACGGCAGCCAAGTCCGAGATCGCGAGCCTTGAATCGACGATCGACGAAGCCCGTGCCACTACGCTTCTCGGCGGCATCGATGTCGGCAAGGACTTGCGAGGCAAGTGGGACAGCGAAACTGTCGAGTGGCAGCGAGACCTGCTTGACCAGCTGGTTCGAACGATCTACGTGCACCCGCGGGGCGCAACTTCCGGCTACACCGTACCGACGTACAAGCAGTGGAAGTTCGATCCAAACCTCATCGACATTGTGTGGAAGGTATAGCCACTCCCCCACTCTCGCATGGGCGAACAGTCCAACAGGGGTGGAGAATATTGACCACTCTCGATCTAGTGTCTCAGGGCCAGTAGGGAAGGGCACATATAGCGTTTTCGAGCCAAACCACTTCCCCGACGCTTGCAATCCGTCTAGTGCCGGGGAAGTGGTTAGAAGACACTAGATCTAGTGTGCATCGTCATACGCATCGAGCAGCGTCTGCGGGATCCGTCCACGATCGCTGACCTCGTGCCCGTTTGCCCGAAGCCACTCTCGGATAGCGAGCAGCTCGTCCTTCGAACGGCCCGAGCCGGTTCCGGGGCGCTTGCTCGCAACCGTGCCGCCACGTCCTCGACTGGTCCGGCGAGCACTGCCGACGTACGGCTTGATCAACGCCTCCAGCTTGTCTGCGTTCTTCTTGCTGAGATCGATCTCGTAGCTCGCGCCTCCCCATCCGAACTGGACGGTCTGAACCTGCCCCTCCTCCAACGGCGAGCCGTCGAGGTCGTCTACGTACTCCACTACCTGGATGATCTTCTTCGCCATGACAGGAGGGTATAGCACAAGCGCGTTATAGCGCAGCCAACACGCGTTAGAAGCGCGAAGATACAAGAAGAGCGCTCCACGTGATGGGAGCGCTCATATTCGATCTGACGTTGTTTGACGCTATATATCGTCGTCCGGCGTCGGAACATTGAATCCCGCCAGGCCGCATATAAACACATTCACACCATTTACTAGGGCAGCTTCTGCCGCGCCAAGCGCACCCACCGCAACCAAGTAGATCGACACGAGGTTTGCAATACCCGCGATCACGTAAACTGCAAACCTGATTCTACTATTTCGAACTGATTGATCCATATCCCTATTTCCTTCCTATTAGTTTACCGAGCGCAACCAGCAGCGAGCTACCGGTCGCTGTGGCAGTATCCAACTCCGATTGCTTCGCGTCCGCCGTAGCCTGCAGTTGCTCCTGCTTCTTTATGAGCGCCGAGTTCTCCCGTACGAGCTTCTCGATCATCGACTTATCGGCGGCACCGCTCTTCGCTGCTGCGTCCAGCGCTGCGTTTGCCTTCTTCAGCTGAGCTGTAACTTTCGGCAACTGAGCTGCCTGATCTTGAGCGACAACGCCTCGCTTCTTCTGCGCACCAAGTAGCTTGTCCACCAGGTATCGCCAGGTCCTACCTGTGTAGTCCTTCAGCTCCGCCGCTGTAGGCTCGCGCTTCTCCCAAGACCTGAAGTAGTCTTTTACGTCTTGATCCTTCGGCATTATCACCTCCTCTTTGCATTTAATGACTCGCTTGCCGCCGATATCCTCGGACCATCCCACATACTTCATGCCGTAAATTCGCTCAACCTCTTCGATCGAATCGAGCTTGTCGTAGGACGCCTTGTCCGTGTACGGCGACGAATAGATTGCGCCGTCTTTATAGACTGCGACGTGTCCGGACCTGTTCCCGTCCCACCATCCATCGAACCAGATCGGGACGTACACACCCTTCGGAATATTGCGATCGGCGTGCTTGTGCTTAACAAAGCGCTGCCACTCGTCCCAGGCACTGGTACCAAGCCCGGCCCCGCCAAATGCGCGTCGCGAGTACAGCAAGCACCATCCCAGCCATGTAGCACCGTTGTAGCCGTACGACCGGATGTCCCCGGATATGTTGACGTTTAAGTTCGGCTTCGCGGTTTGCTCATACATGCTCACCTCCCGCCATCCAATGCCTGATCAATGAAGTAGAGTGTGACCGCGGTGATGATCGCGCCGAACACGCCCGCAGTCGTCGTGTTGACGATTGTCTTCCGCCGCTGCTCCTTCTTGTATCCTTCGAACTCAGCCCGAGAGACGTAGTCCTGAGCAGCCAGTGCGTCCTCGATGCGTTTTAGAGTCGGCTTTATTGCTTCTTCGAGCGATGTTTTTATCTCGACTACATCGAGTTGTACTTGCTTGAGTTCGTCTTTCTCATGCCTCGTAGCCATCACCTACCCCAAGAACAGGAACGCAGTAGTCCCTACACCACTAGAGTTGGCAGATACGTTGACGGTGCAGCCGTTGCTAGACAGACCAGTTATACGGCCAACGAACGTAGCCGATTCGTCGCCTGAGACGAATGAACCGCCCACGATCAATCCGCCAACCGTCGAGGACTCGGTTCGCGAGTATGCACCGCTAGTAGCTTGCGTTCTCGCACCCATTCTCTGGTTCACACCAGTCGATCCATCGTACATAGTTAGACCCATCATGCCGTCGACGGTGCTACTAGACTTAAGCGGCATTGCGATCACAGCCTTTGGCGCGAAGCCCGCGCCTGACACGTTCTTAATGCCAGTCCCACTCAGCTCGGTTACAACAAGCTTGAAACCACCCGAGCGCTTTTCCGGCGTTACCGATGCGTCTGGAACCACGTGCTGCACCGGGACTTTCTTCGTCGTGTTCGTGGTCGAGTCCACAACTGGCACATAGTCCCCCGTATTCGCCTTGGCGAGTAGCGGTAAGTCGGTGATCTTTTTATCTGCCATATTCGAATATTCCTTTACTTACTAAGTTATCATCATCCAGGCATTCCTGGAATACCTTGATACGTCTCATTAGAGAGACGTTTCTCCATACTGGTCATAGTATCTGCGACACGGTCGAGAACTACTCCGAGTTCCAACGTCACCATCGAGGGCGTGTATTGTCTTGAAACGATCTGCATCGGCGGCACAGAGTCGATATAATTCCCGTTGTTCTTAAATCCAACGGTCTGCCCCACCCGAATACTTTCGAGGTCGTACCTGCCTGAAGTGACTTTTACCGTCGCTGAGAATATCGGCGCATGTCGCCTACTGAGGACCTTGTTAGCGCGTCGCGCCATCGATGCACCTACGAGGTAGCGCCGGTCGGTGATTCGTTCCAGACCTTTTCTCCACGCCGCATAGCTAGCCGGGTTAGTGTACTTCCGGTACATCGTCGTGTTCACGTTGTTCGGATCCGTCTGGCCGCCGACGAAATAGACGGTATTGACAAGGTTTTCGAGCGAGCGCTTGAGCCGCAGCTCCTTGATGTGCCACCCAACGATGAACGTGTGGTCATAGCCGCTACTGAGCGGCTGGAGGTACACGTTGTTCTCAGCCACGTCGCCACGCCACCACCAGCCGTCGGGAGCGAGATCAAACGCCGACTCCATCACTTCGAGCTTGGTATTTAGCTGCGCCACAACCTGATCGGTGACTCCAGTGTCGATAATGGTGGTCGGCTCGTAGGACATCCGGCCGGGGTTGGAATTCAACACTCCACGGAAGATCGCGCCCGTATCCTGCCCATTGAAGGTGACGTTGGTGTTCTCGCCCGTGCGCACCACCTCGTTTGAGAGCTCAAACCCATGCGACGACAGCGTGACCCACACTGCCTGCTCGTCTCCGTATACAGCTTCGTAGTCCAGGACGAACCCACTGAACACTCGTGTCCCCAGCGGCGCACCGGACACGACGATCAAGTTGTCTTCGGATTCCGTTGTGATCGGTTCGGATAGCTGAGTGACGATCTTGTGGAACTCGCCGTAGCAGACATATACGTCGACGTTGTAGTTGAGATCGACGTCAGTGTCTTCTCCAACTGTGTTCGGTGTCTCGTATACCGCGATGAGCCGGTGGCCATCCTCGGTCACGATCTGGTCGCTTGCCTGCGTCACGAGGCCCGCTCGTGCTTCGGCAGTCGAGTCGGCCGATCGAGCAAGTTTCACCGTCGTCGTGGTCCCAGGTGAGTTGATCCGCTCGGTGAACTCAAGCTCGTCCGCGACAGTGGCCCATACGCCGACGTAGGTTCCATCCGGCTTCGAGACCTTGTAGAGGAAGGTCTTGACGTCGAGCTTCCCGACTGCCGACCAGTCAGCGGGCGGGAGCGGTGGAGGATCAAGCTGCACTAGCTCGGGCTCAGAAACAACAGCGGTGCCGACAATCGAGGCAGGGTCTGTCAACGCCATTAGTGCCCGTGGGCCAGGTACGGTGGCGTGGCTCAGTATCGAGGGCATTGACAGTGTTGTCGGGCCGGGAGCGACATCAGGCGAAGCGAGTATGTTGCTCGACCGGACTGGGTCTGCCAGGAGCCTGTTCGGCGGCAGGACATAGTTAGCCCTTGCCCTGAAGGTATCGATAGAAAACACACCATCAACGATCTTATAGATGATGTTCATCTCAAGCGAGATTAAGGTAGTATCTGGCGTGATCTCGTCACTAAAGTCAAAACCTGATATCCGGCATCCGCGCAACAGATAGGAGTCTCCAGGAGGCTTAATCGTCGCCTCCATCTGTAGATCTTGAATGAAGTCGAGGTCAAATGCGTAAGGCGTGGCGATGTCCGCGCTATATGAATACGACGTGGACTTCAGAGTCGCTGAAGGCAGGATATTTCCAGCCGCGTAGCCCCTATTGTATTTGAGAGTCCCTCGGAAACTAGCTGTAGAATCAGCCGGGAAAGCGGCGGTCGCAAACTTGCCATCTTCAACAAGGGCTCTCACTGAGTTTGAGAACACGTCACCAGTGAAGTTCACGGCCTTCGTTCCGTAGTGCCAGCTTGTCAAAGGCATATGGTTACAGCCTTCCTACAGCGCGATGATGCGGTTAGCGCTGTTCGACCACTGCACGACGATGTCACCGCCGTTCGGCGTTATCGGCAAGCCCTGCGCTGCGTCGATATATGCGATCAGGCGGGACGAACTTGGAGATCCTGTGTCTTTGTATAAGACAATCGCCTCGACTGACGGGCCCGTCGCTAACGGGAAGGTAATGTCAGCGGCATCCGCCACGCCGTCGGTAGCTGACTTTCCTGTCAAGCTACCGCTCGTTGCAATTCTTGCCGCTGACGGGATATCAGTTAGAAACTGGTTGGTCGTAACCGATGGGGTGTACGCGCCGGTGTCAACCAGAACCGCCTTTATATTGTCGCTCGTCCAGCTGATCGCTCCAGTCAGTAGCGCTTCCTTCGCTTTGCTGTACAGTACGTTCGCCATATTCAGTTGTCTCCTGTTAATCCTTTTACTTTAACCTAAAGCCAGCGACGGGTATAGGCGCCGTCCAGTGTGACCGACCGGCTGGTGAAGTCATCCAGATAGGTAAGGCCACCCGCCCCCGGCTTCCACTCTGGAAACTGACCGGTGAATTCCGTCGGCACACTGTTAACGAACACCGTCTTGTGTAACGAGTCAGTCTGCAGCACATCGCCTGGCAGCCAGTTTCGCTTAACCGAAAGTCCTCGTTGAGTTGCCTCGTTGGAAATTGTCACGGTCCTCGCCACACCACTGCCGATCGCATTGACTATTAGCGTCAACTCGGGCTCTGCCTTATAGGTACCCTCGACCACGAGCGGTAGCGTCACCACGGAGTCCACGATCGTTGTCGGGTTGAGGAGTACCGATCGATCGAGACTCCACCCCACACCGTCCGGGCAGATGAACTGGACGTTGAACAGTGCACTGGTGTTTCGGGCCTTCCGTGTGATTATCGGGGCAGTGGGGTAGGACAGGAATCGCCTGACGCCGTTCGCGTAGTCCAGGTCCATCGCCTGGTTGACCGTCGCCATCGCGAGCTTCAACTCATCGATGGCCAACTCCAACTCAGCGATCGACTCACGGCGGATCACGCCTTGGATCGAGTAGGGCTTCGGCTTCAGCCGCTGATCGACGACCACTGCCCCGTCAGCACGCGCCAACGTCTCGGCCTGAACCTGCGACTCTGGCGATGAGTAGATGTCCGTCTCGCTCACCCAGATTCGAGGCGGGTCCTGCAGGTTGTACTCGCCGAACTTCATCCCGATCATGCGAGCCCCCGTGCGGCGAGGCGTTGCTGTTTGTCGATCCTCCCCCAGAAAGCCTCTGCGGCCTGAGGTGTCTCGTTCGTGACGTTGCCGTAGAGGTTGATGATGGTGTCGCCGCCGGACGGCTGCATCTGTCGTGTCTTGTAGTTCGGGTGTACCTGCGCACCGCGCGGAAGGTTCACTAGCTCAGGGCCGTGCTCACCCACCAGGGTCGTACCACCTGCTGAGTAGTTGGTGCCGATCGCGTTCTTCGCGAACGGGGCGTTCGGGTGCTCCTTCTTGTAGTTGGCCTCCGTGATCTCCGCGACGCTGTAGCTGACCTTCTTCCCGTTGAGCTGATCGAGCGACAGCCCCAGACGCTTCACAGCGCCTGTCTGACCCAGTACTGCGTCCCGGGTGCTGTAGAACGCGGCACGTTTGCTCGATTCGGCGGAGACCACAGCCGCCTTCTTGTTCGCCTGGTTCTGCTGAGCAGAAGTGTTGCCATCTGTGGCAGCCTTGGTTTCCCTGTTCGCTGCGCCGAGCGATTCTTGGGCTCGCTTCAAGCTGTACGCAGCCTCGCGTGCTTCGAGTGATCGAGGACCGAACTGTCGCACCGCCTCGTTGTAGGTGCGTTGCGCACGTTCCACAGATAGAGCGGCGCCTTGAGCAGACACCTGGGCCTCGCGCAATCGGTCTTCAGCCTGCTTGGCTTGATCGTTCGCCGCCGCGAGCTCGCGGCGTGCACTGTCCAAACGCTTTGTCGCCGAAGTGCTGTTGTTGGTCTGCCCAGTGACAGCGACGAAAGCGGCTACCAGCCCTGTGACCCCAGCGATCAACAGTCCGACAGGGTTCGCCTTCATCACCAGGTTGAGGGCGGCTTGCGCCATCGTCCAGGCCTTGGTCGCAGCGGTGACGCCGGTCGTTGCTGCGCCGTAGGCCAGAAGCCCCACGCCAAGGCCAGTCAGGACCGGAGCCTGACCCGACAGCGCTGCGGAGAACATGTTGAAGGTCGTAATCGCCGAGCCGCTGAGAAAGTTGACGAAGCCAGTGACGGACGGGAGCAGCTTGGTACCGACCTGCACGCTGAGATCCTCCAGTGTGTTGTTCAGACCCTCCATCGCCCGTTCGTACGGTCCCATCTGCGCTCGTGCAGCTTCCTGCGCGGCTCCAACCTTCCCGACCGACTTGCTCATGCCGTCGTAAGACTTGCCCGCGTTGTCAGAGAGCACCGCGGCCGCACGAAACGCATCAGTTCCAAAGATCGTGGCGAGAGTGTTCTGCTTCTGCTCGTCAGTCAGGCCGGCGAGTCCCCGCTGAAGTCGGATCGACATCTCGCGGAGCCCGACGAACTTGCCCTGCGCGTCGTACGCGTTGAAGCCGATCTCCTTCATCGCATTGGCTGACGCCTTTGACGGCTTCGAGAGAGCGATGAGCATCGTCTTGAGCGACGTACCCGCGTCACTCCCCTTGATTCCGTTGTTCGCGAAGAGCGAGAGCGCGGTGACGTTCTCGTTCAGGCTGAGCTTGAATTGCTTTGCTACCGTGGCCGATTGCTGCAGCCCGAGCGCCAGGTCGGAGAGTTCGGCCTGCGAGGCGTTGGCACCGGCAGCGAGCGTGTCTGCGACCTCGTTTGCTTTGTCACCTTGGAGACCGAACGCATTGAGCGCGCTGGCCGCGATCACGGCCGCGTCGGCGAACTCGATGTTGCCCGCCTTTGCGAGGGCCATCGCCCCCTTCGACGCATCCAGGGTGTCCTTCACAGACAGACCGGCCTTGGATAGCTCGGTCATCGTCTTCGCGGCATCCGCTGACGTCACACCCGCGAAGTCGTTGCTCCGACCCAGCTCTTGAGCCTTGGCCGACATCTGGGCCATCTCGTCGGCCGTAGCCCCTGACGCTTGCTTGAGCTGTGACAGGCTCGATTCGTAGTTGCCCGCCGCCTTCACGGCGTCGACACCGATCTTGACTGCCGCTGCTGTCGTGGCGAGCGCTGCAATCTTGGCGGCTGCCGCCATCTTCGCTGACGCGGCCTCGACGTTGCTGCCGGACCTCTTGACCGTATTGCTCGCTTGGTCTTGCGCCTTGATCAGTATCGAGATGGTATTGCTAGCCACTGCGGTTTAGATGTTTGCCTTTCTGCTCTCTAACTTATCACGTTCACTGTCGAGCGACCATACAAGCATAGCCTTCCGGATCTCTGCAGCCGGCTCATGAAGCAATTCGTTATAGCTCATACGGAACTTCTCACGGTAACGAAACACTTTGATCTCTTCCGCGATGCGCAACGGCACTGGTAACTCGCGAACTATTGCGTCTCGGTAGTAGTCGTAGGTTGTGGAGGCGACGTCAAGTCGGTATCCGTCGAGGATGGTTCGTCCTGCGTCGTCTCGCCTAAAGGGTCGGCATCATATTTCACCCCCGTCATATCGGCGTAGATCCGATCAATCATCGAGGTTGGCATAGCTTCGAGGTCTGAGCTTTCTAGGCCCACAAGCTCGACACTCCCGCCCTTTGCTAGCACTTTGACCTTACCGCCAACCACACGTTCCTTAATCAGATCGAGGACAGCGCGCTCGGCATCTTCTTCAGACATAGTGGAGTAGTCCGTGCGGATGGTCCGCATAGTCTCAAGATAGTTAGAAGGCACCCACTCGACGTAGCAGCCCTCCCAGCCCTTGTAGAACGACAGATCGGTCCGTTCGACGACTGCGAGTTGACGCCCCACTTACGCGGCCTCGTAGGTCGCACGACCGTTCTTAAGCAGCACCTCTACAGACTTGGCTGTCGCGACATCATATTCAGCTTTAATACTCAGCGTCTGTGTGACGATGCCGTCCTTGTTCTTGGAACTCTCAACCTCACGATAGCGCACTTTAGAAAACGAGAACGTCAGGCTTCGATCGCCGTTCGCCAGGGAAACGCGTAACGCGTTGACCGCATTGTTCAGGAAGTCATCCTCGTACTGCGTGTCGGTATATCGAATGACCAGCTCACCAGAAGCGGTGAACTCTCCCCGATCGAATTCGGGCTCTTCGTCCGTCCCGAGTGGGTTGAACGCTTCTGAAGACCGTTCAAACTCAAGTTTCACAGATGCGGCCTTGATCGGATTCGCAGAGTCAAGGTCACCCACGCTTGGCGAGAGCTTCACTGTCGTATGTTTGCTTGTGAACTCAGTCTCGGCAACGAAGGCAGGCGTCAGCGCTGCCGCTTGTCCGAGGCGAGCCTTGATCGCAGCCTCTACCTGGACCCATCCACTGGCCTCTACTTCGAAACTCAACCTGTCGATAACGGCGTACGAATGTTGTTGAGGCGCCAGAAGGTCATTACGAGATACAGTCAGCGTCGTTCCAATACTCGACTGATTCATCACAAACGCGTGCGGATATACGCCGTTGTCGATTGCTCCAGTGACCGGCTTGCCGAAGAACCCACTCAGCAGGAAGCCGACACCTTCGTCGGTCACCTTTCCTCCGATAGTTCCTTCCGCCCATTTCGCCGTTACCTCTGAGTCGTTAACTGCGTCGACAACGCCCATCGCGCTCTCGTTCTCGACCACTTCCGTCTTGTTCTGAAGGTCTTGGTCTAGCCATCGCAGCCACGTCTGTGCTGTTGCCGCGGTACCTGGCGTCGCCTCTATGCTTAGCCCGATACCTTCCCTTCGTCCGATGTATTGTTCACCTGTCGCCATATCAACCTTCTTTCCTCTCTCTTAATTTCCGTTCCAGATCCTCGAGATCAATAGCATCTATCGCGCCAACCCCAGGCACGAAATACGTGCGAATCACTGTCGCCACTTCAGCCGCCGGAACTTTTATGTTTTGCTTGCGAGTCTTCGTCTTCATAACCTATATTTATCACGTTCGATCATTCTTTACTAGGGCAGCTCGACTACATCAGTGCTGTACTGAACACTAAAGCGAACATGGCCCTCCTGCGTCCAAATACCTTTATCGCCGTTCAGTCTCGGCACCTGCCCGTACTCGATAGCAAGATCACTACCGATAGCCGTGATACCCTCGGTCCCCGTGTGCCGCAATGCATGTTTGATTGTGTTAGGTAGATACTGCCCGCTATCTGGGTCGCGCTCACCGATCACGCGGCGGATCTTTCGACTAGTGAGATTGTTTGGATTAATGCCTGATGCGTAGTCATCAGCCTTGTTGTAGATAACCTTGATCACGAGTCTGTCTGTCGTATCGTCCTGACCGAAAGCTGCTGCTTCGGTATCTTCATTCGTCTGATCGACAACGATGCACGGCAAGTTGAAAGCTGGTATCTGATCAGGATCACCGTCATAGAACTCCTTGAACTCGCCCTCCCCCTCGAAGGTCTGCCGCAACAGCCGCAAGATGCGCTGTGTGTTCGCCTCGTACGGGCTCGCCATCACGTGTTCTCCTTGATGGCCTTGGCCACATGCGCCACCAGCATCTCGACGATCCTGTCGTAGCGCGTATCACCGGACCGAACATCCATCATTGGCCGGTAGGGCAAGATCCGACGGGCTGCATCCGACTGGTGGTAGACGAAGTGTCTTGCCGTGTTGGTGATCTCAACCTGCATCGGAGCGGCGTTCGAAATGAACGATCGTTGCATCTCGCCGGTCGCTACGAGCACACCCCGACCTGCGTACTTACGTGCCTTCTGTGCCGCGTAGACAGGCGACAAGCGCGCCCAGGGGTGTCCGATCACCCCTCCGCGCGAGGCGAACACCTCGCCCGCGAAGAAGTCCTTGAGGTAGTCCCCCACGTCACTCATGACTGGCTTCAGGTCATGTACGTCCGCGCCAATCCTCCGCAGCGCGAGCGCAACCTCGTCCGCTCCCTCTACCTCGACGCTGAGGGTGGTGGCTGTCATCAGAACCTCATCCCGATCCGGAATGCGCGGGGATCATCTGAGCCAGGGTGGAAGCTCACGCCTGCACCACGGACATCGTTGCCGTTCTCGTCAGTGATCGAGCTATCGCCGTTCTGGATCGCTTTGATCTTCACCCGCACGTCACTGAGACGGTCCTTCCAGAGCGCAGAGCTGCCCGGGTAGGTCGCTTGAAGCAGCAGGGCCGCTGCGAGCTGGACGGTGAGGGTGTGGATGATCGGCGGGACCGGAGCGAATGGGATCGCCACGCTCAGCACCCCTCGAAATGCTGCGTTGAGCTCGTTCTGCGCATTGAGTCGACACTGCGCGACCAGCGTGTCCCCCAGGTTCACGGCATTGAGGAAGCCTGCCTCCTCACGGATCTCCCGCAGGCTGGCGTAGTTGCCGTAGCTCGAGCCCTGGACGGGTACCGACGCCTCGCTCTCGTAGCTGCCCGCCTGATTCACGTACGTGTAGCGGTACCAAAAGGACTCGCTGCCGTCCGGATCGCGGTACCAGGTCGAGATCTGGTCAGGATCGATCGCGCGCTCGGCGAGCTGGCTGAACGGTCCCCCCTTCGAGGTCGACCGGAAGACACGGATCGTGTCGCCATGTACGGCTGTCACCGCACTGTGACCCTCGTGAGCACGAATCAACGGCTCGACCAGGTTCACGGTCGTCTCATCGTCCACAGTCGCTACAACGGCTCTCTCACAGCCTTCGAGCTTTGTCGTGCCGATATAGATCGTGTCGCCGGCCTGGATATTCTGTCCCGTCACCAGCTCGATCGTTTGCGCCTCTGCGGCAACTTCATCCCGAAGCGACGAGCGCTCCTTGATCATGAATTCTTGAAACGATTCCAGCTGTACGTTATATGCCATCTACTTCTATTGACGCACAAAGGTCAGGATTAGTAAAGATCACATCGGTACGAAACAGAAAGAGCGCCAACATGGTTAGCGCTCTTATATCGTTAGGATCTAACCTACTTCTTGTCGGCCTTAACCTTCGGCTCTACCAGCTTTGCAGTCACCCGCTCACCGATCTTCAGCTTCACGATTTCATTCGCTTCCGCGTCTGATACCTCGATCACCTCACCGGCTTCGTAGGTTCGCGTGCCGTCGAGCTTGACGTTCTTCTTCAGCGTTACCTTCGGCATGTCGGCTCCTTAAAGTACGTCCGCGATTAGGTAGTACACGTCAGTTGAGAAGATCGTCTGGGCATACTTGTCGTTGTCACGCACGAAGTGGCCTTTTGGATCTCGCTCTTCCCACTTGTCGACGTAGTTGTATCCATCCTTGACGAGCGTGTAGCCGCCGTTGACAGACATCAGCTCAGGTCGCGGAGTGATGTACGTGAAGAGCACGTTGTCGCCCCACAGATCAACTGCAGTCGGAGCGACATCAGGGTTCTCAGTATCACCAAGGAAGCCTTGAGCTTTCGCGATCTCGATCGACTGGATCCCGTACGGCGCAAGCACGCGAAGGATCTCGTCCTTGCCGATGATGCTCGCCTGGACGTACTTGAAGCGCTCGATCACTGCTGGGTGGTTGATCAGCGCCAACCAAGCGTCGTAGCCGATCGCCATCGTGTTCGGCAGTTTGAAGGCAGCCTTCCGGAACTGCTTCAACGCATCGATGAGCGTCGCGATTGGGTCAACACCGGAGACAGTGAACTTCGAGCCCGACGTCAGCGTGATGTTGTTCGTGATGATATTCGGATCAGTCAGGATCTTCGCCCCCGAGTACTCCTCAGCAAGGGCAGTCTGCTCCTTGAGGACCAAGAGCGCCGCGCTTTCCGTCTCGAATGGTGAGTCGTACTGGCTGTACTGGTCTTTGTCGACCCAGATCTTGAGTGCCTTCTCAGTGAGCGGTCCCCACACGTCGGTGTGACGGGTCAGGTTGATCTCACGAGTGAGCGAGCGGCCAGTACGGGAAAGATCCTGCTGGATCACGAGGGCTTCTTTCCCCCAGATCGGGAACACACCCGAGTCCTTCTTAACTGATACACGTGGCAGAAGCTTCGGGATGATCAGAGAGTCATCCTCGTTCTTCCACAGTTGGCTCATCGTCGTGAGCTGTTGGTCTACATAAGGTTCCATATTCAGTTATCCATCAATCCTTTCCGTTACGCCGCCACTCGGTCAGCTTTTTCGTATTCGACAACGTCGTGCTCGGCAGCGTCAGCTCGCGCGACACCGAACACTCGATCGCCAGGCGTTGCGACAACCGCCGTGCCCGCAGCGTCAGCAGTCAGCTCATCGCCCTTCGCCACCGCTGCCCCGGTGCGGACCTTGAACGAGCCCTGGCCGTTGACGCGTGCGTAGGACACGAGAGCATCTTGCTTGCCAGGTTTCTCCACCACGCCGACGATGGCGTCGGTTCCTGCTGTTGCCAGCACTACCTTGTCGTCACTGTTCCGCTTCACAACCACGTAGGCTGCAAGATCTGTTAGCGCTACACCTGTGTCGTAGCCTCCATCTCGAAATGCTGTCATTACTGACCTCCCTCTTCTTTAAATTGCTTCGCAAGCTCCTGGTCCGACTTGAGCACCTGCAGGACCGCGTCGCGGTGGCCGAGCTTGCTGTCCGCCTTCACCAGGTCTCCTGCTTTCTCGAATACTTGAGTCGTTGCCGACACCGCACCCTTCGAAGCGCCCGATCCACGCTCTGACGCGTTGATCTTGTCGTTGGTTGGCAAGCCTTCGAGCAGCGCTTTCGCTTGTGTGCGTGCGTCTCCCGTTGATGCCAGGATGAGCTTCACTGTTGCATCGAACTGCTCGCTCTTAATCTGGCCGGCCTCGACGCGTTGAGTCACGAAGTCTCGTGCATCGCGCTCGTCAGCCTCACGTCGGAGCTGCGCCGCTTCGTCACGTGCCGCTTTGGCATCGGCTTCAAGCTTCCGCATCCGTGCATCGACGCTCGCGTTCACGCTCGTTGGCGCTTCAGTCTCAGCCGGAGTCGGCGCCTGTGTTTCGGGTGCCTCAGTCTCCTGCTCACCAAGACCGAGTGCTGCGATCTCATCGGAATTCAGCTCGTCCTTGTGGTCAGCGAGGAACTGTTTCTCTTCTGCTGTAAGGTCTTTCACCTCTTTCGCACGTAGTTCTTCTAGTGTCATGTTGTCTCCTTGATTACGTTTGTTGCTCGCGCCTCCTTGGTCAGCAGTGACACCGCCAGGCGGCACCCGCGAGGCCATGATCGGCTTGAGCTTCTTGAACAGTGGGATATTGGTGAGGCCCGCCCCGGTCAGCACGTTGTTGACGAAGCTGAACTCTTCCTCGGGGTCCTCCCACGGACAGCCGCGAGGATTGAACTCGGGTGAGATGTACTTCCACTCACCGTCTTTGAGCGCTTCCGCAGCGCGCGGGGTCCACTCGATGCCTTCACCCAGGAGCGCTTGGCCGTCGTCGCTTACACGGAGTCGGGAGATCCAGGCCGCAGCCTTGTCCCACGACTCGTGGGCGTAGTTGATAGGGGCACGCGCATCAGCGTCGACCAGGCCGACACCATTGCCAAAGTTGGCCACGAACTCGTGCAGATCGTCGGTTGTAATTGCGAAGTCGCCGTGCCACGGAGTATGCCATATACCCACCCGCAGCAGCTCAATCGAATCTGGCGCGTTACCCTGCGCGTCTGCCTTTATTGATCGAGCTATTACTGGCTTGCGGTTCATCTACTTTAAACATGCGGAAGTAAATGACTTTTGTCAATAGCAATCAACGTAAAGCGACAGCCTTCTAGAATAGAGAACGCCGCCCGAATCCACCCTGCATCTCGTAACCCCGTAAACACTGACGGATTTGCTCCTTGAGCCAGTCAGATAGAACGTAAACGTCATTACCCTCGACGTTAATGTTATAGGCTCGAATTAGAGCCGTCCCGGTATCGCTCGCCGCGAACCAGGACCGATCGACAGAATCTAAGCGCAATTCATCAGACCAGCGGCCCTTGCCGCCAAGCTTATCCCAGGCGGTCCCGACACGACGGTAAACCTGCTGAGGGAGGTGAACTAGTCGCTGAGGATCGAAATACATATCGGTGCCCGGAATCGCCCCTGCGCGCTGAAGCAGCTCTACGTCATGACGAAGACCTGACACTAAACTCTGAATCTCTTTGTCCCGTCGCCGCTTCGCAAAGATTCCTGTCTCATTGTTTTTCAACTCCGGGGCCCCTGCATCGAGCCAACGGTTTTGGTCGAAGTTCAACACGCCCTCGAGCTGCACGTTCTGGTCATCGTTGTTCCTGCGCGTGAGGTTGTAGAGATTGCCAGACACCCCTAGCAGGAAGCCATCGATTTTCCAACCCGAATCAACAAGCTCAGTTTCCGCCGGAACACCAAACGTCACCGAGGTAAATCTGCGCGACCTACCACTGAATTGGTGGGGCCCGTCGCCGTCAACCCGTACGAATAGCTTTCCGCTCATTACAGAGCATTGGAGCGGCACTCTTGATCCGAGAAACTCTGCGGCTTCTTTCAATGACCCCGAGACTTCGCGCGCAACCTGGTCCCCGTACCTCTTCAGAGTGGAACTGACGATGCTCCGCGCAGCGTCCTCCGCCTCAAATTCCCTGTTTAACTCTTCGCCAAAGCTCTCCATGACAGCCTTTCTGCTAGCACATCTCGCTGGTAGTCAGATCCTGCCCGCCTACTTCTCGGGCGCCCGCTCTACGAGGATCTTGTCAGTCTGCACATACTTCGTCCCGGTCGGGATATGTGTGACCTCTATCGTGTAGTTGTACGTACCGTATGCCGTCAGTACGTGCGTTGACACACCGTCGGACCAGTCGTTCTCGCAGCGGCCGCTCTCGCGAGTCTTCGTCTCCGCGTATCCCTTCGGGCCTGTCATTGTGACTATCGCGGAACACTTGTCGCCGCGCTTCCAGTTCTCCAGCTCCCACTGGACCATGATCCTGGCTTCGAGACCGTCGTCTGCCACCTGTTTCTTGTAATCGTCGTCCGGCGTGATCTTGAAGTGATTGCGGCCAACGTGCGTACTAGAAAACAGTCGAGGTGCGCCACCTCGCCCGGCTTGCTGCACCAACTTGAGATTGGTATTCGGCGTCGTCGAAGGCACTGCTATAGACGAGATCGGCGCTGCGCGGGTGATCGTCACGGTCGTGTTGTTGTTGCCGTCACCGAGTCGCTTGATGTTCTCGAGGAACTGGCCAGCAAAGCCGGTGAATTGCTGCGCCCAACCGAGTGGCTTCAGGAATTTATCCAACGATGGGCCTTCAACCGACTTAGAAACCTCAGCAGCCTTCTTTTCCTTGCCTGTATCCGGGAGGCAGCCTTGCGCGACCCGGGTGATCTCCCCGAGCAAAGCAGCATCGATGTTGTCGCCTCTAACGCCAAGCGTGCTCTGGATGCAATCAGAGAGCGACAACAAGGCCGCCGAAGTCTTTATAGCGCTATTTCCCTTGTCCCCCATAATGCCGAGACTCAGTCCCCACGCCTGCTGCAGGATCGAGTAGACGCCCGCAGTGCTGAGCTTCGCCTCTGCGGTCGTGAACTTGTCGGGCAGCTCAAGTCGAGCACCAGAGAACGGGTGAAGCAACGGACTTCCGCCGTGTATCCCGTCTGCAGCAGCCCCCGGAGTTGAGGGACCTCGTATCGACGTGAACTTCGTATCCTTCGGGTCCAGCGTGACCGAGAAGAACTGCGCGGTGCGATTCGTCAGCGAGGCAGTGACCTTCCCGCCGTTCACCTCAAGGCACGGCCACAGGGTCTGGTTGTCACTGACCTCGATCTTCACCGGTCCTGTCGAGTCATTGACTGTGGTCTGACAGTTCGCGGGCTCGTCAGGACGCTTCAAGCCTGCGAAGCCGGCCGCGAAGTCGGTCACCTCTTTCGGTAGCTCAATGAAGCCGAAGAGCTTGACCGAGAAGTGGTCGACCTCAGCGCTGATCGTCTTCTTCGTCGGATCCCACTTCGCGTCATAGACCTGCGCGTTCTCCGTGCCAGGGTCCGACAGCACAACAGGCACGAGCCCTTCATCGAGCTTCGCGGCAAGGCTGGTCTGCCCCGACAGGTCCATGGTGATCTGGACCGGCTTGTCGGGCTGACGGTCCCCCGACAGCTTCACGTCGATACCGTCGCCTACGTAGGTCACTGCCTTCGACGAGGGCTCCGCCCCTGTAACCGGAGTTGCAGTAAGTGTGGTTCCTGCCGGAGCCGCTCCCGCAGGCAACGACACCGTGATCGGCGCGCCACCCGACTTGAGCTCGACCTTGCCGCCAGACTCAGCCGATACCGTGACTTCGGTCCTGCCCGACTCCACGAGGTGCCCCGGCTTCGCCGTTGAGTTGCCCGCAGATTGCGAGTCGCCCTCCGACGTGTCAGGGCTACACGCTGCGACGCTGAGCAGCAGCGACGTGACCACGAGCGCCAAGCCACGTGATCGAACTGGTTTCACTCGCGAGCCCCCGGCAGAGTTCCTGTAGTCAGCCACGAACCGAAGCTTATGGCTCGGTATGTCGTTTGACCAGCAACGGCAACCCAAGTTTCAGGTTGATGGATTCCGGCCGTTCAACCGATAGACCGGCCACGGCCCCTGTGCTAGCTTCCAGCCATGAAAACGCCGTACGGTATCGCGACAAGCGGTTGCTGGTCGCCCGTTCGGTTTCTGGCGCTTCAGATCAAGCCCCTCACCCCACAGGAACGATGCTTATGACCGGCACGCCGCCCTTCAGCCCGCAATACCGAAAGCAGTACTCAAGACAACGCTCATCCTCCTTGGCGATTGCTCCCCTCGAACGTGTTAGAACGCTCCACTCCGACTTTGTGGAGCAGCCTCAGGCAAAGCGGTACCTCGCAACCCGCAAAAACAAAGTTGCCCAGAGATTGTCAATTTGGGCGCCAATGATGAACTTTTGCGGGCCCGAATTCTCGATCGCAGTCGGGGAACGAAGCATAAAGCAATACGGCAAAACGTCTCGGTCGACACTATGGTCCGTAGTCACGATGGCAATCGTGTTCGCCCTCGGGGCGGCGATAGTCGATTCGATTCTCGTAGCATCCCACAAATCGATGATCACTTACAGCGCGAAGGAGATGTCGTCCGTAATATCATTCATGGAGGTCTGGGACTCAGGCCGTCTTGAGCGTCTAAGCTGGTTGATCCCTGACGGCGTCCTCTACACGCACCCGCTGCCAGTCTTGTCGTTCATCGAATACTCAAACATCACTCTGATTGGCGCTGCACTTTTCGCCGCCGTACAGCCCATGCGCCGACTCGGTGTTATTGCAGCTATTAGCCTTCCCTTGACTGTGACTGTTGCCTACATTACTGGCCTGGGAATAATTCCAGGGTTTCGCATCTTCGTTCTACTATTCGGGCTGGTCAGTACGGCGATTGCCCTAGTAGTCGTAAGGCGATCTAGGTCCTGGATCACCCGAAAAAAGGCCGCTAATTCGTATTTCTACTCAACCTATTGGCCGCTCATTAAAGATGACAGCGCAAAAGCGGCCCAACTCGCTACAGACGAGGAGAAGGGGCGACGCGACTGGGTAGCATTTGAGAGAAGCACCAGGAACCGCAAGCTGTTCGACAACCGGAATAATTCATCGGGCGATTGGCAGAAATTCATCGATGCCGAGCGATCCGAGAACAATGTCGGGCGTTCGTCGATGCCTGGCACCCTGGGCGTAAATCATTCTTTTGGCCAACGCTCGCTTGGCGAGATCATCGCCGCATCTCGATCCACTCCGTGGGCAATAACCCCGGAAGAACTCGCGCACGCGGCAGACATTAGCGTCTCAGACGCGCAATGCATTCTGAGCAGGGGTCGAGCGAGGGACCTATCTCCACATGCTTACCAAATCTACCTTGCTATAAACGAAAAGTAGTATCAGGATCAATATTCGTAGTAGACGCCGCACCGGCATCGCACATGCCCTGCCGGTAGCAGGACTTCGGTCCCGTCCGCGAGTCTGAACGTCTCGTCGATCTTGCGCTTCTGGCCGTTGATCGGACCGCACCGCTTCTCACACGCACCCGGTAGTGACTCCCAGGTCTTCCGTTTCGCCCCGGTCTCGGTCGCGTACTGGTGCTGGCCGATCGCGTAGGCGTTGACGCTCTCCGTCTGCGCGATCATCTCGGCGCGCACCGGGTTGTTGATGATCGATCGCAACCGCTCGATGGCCTCAGACGTTGTCTCGCCGCGCGTGAGCGATTGTTTGATGCTCAGACGGATCTTGTTGCGGGTCGTATCTGTCACGCCGCTTACGAGCCCTGCGATGTGCTCCTGCGCGGCTAGCGCAACGAAGTCCTGGATGCTGTCGATGTGAAGGGGCATCTTGTAGCGCTTGAGCGCGGCGTCTACACCGATCGTCGCGATGAGACTGATGGCCTCGATGATCGCTCTGGTGAGGTCGAGCGCCTCTCCCTTCCACACGGCGTCCTTGCCGCCAGGTATGAGATCGTCCTCGTGCGTTGCAGCCTGGACCTTCGGCTGTGCCGCGACCTGCCGCTCGTATCCCGCCCAGTCAACGTATCGATCGACTCGATGAGACAGCGAGTACAGGTACTCCTCGGCATCGCCTTGAAGGTCAGCTTCAGCCTGGACCAGTGCGCGGAAGGCCGCTCGATCACTCTTGTACCCCGGCGCCCACTCTTCCGATGCTCGTATGCCGGCGCGCACAGTTGCGAGCGCTTCAATCCTTGTCTGTCGGTCCATAGAGGCTCTTCTCCAGCAGACGCTTCATGGTGCGTGAGGCAGAGAGAAAGCGAGCCCGCATCGCGCGGTTGGCCTTCACGTCATCGGCTGGTGCGTCACCGATCTCCTGGTCCTCGTCAGCTTCCTGCTCGCCGTCGGCCTGTGCTGGTGCGGGCGTCCCATCAACTACGCGTCGCTCTTCGCCCTCTTCCGCCTTCGGTAGTCGGATCAACTTGCGCAGGTACGCCTCGTCCGCATCGCTCGGCGTGAGCACCTTGGCGTCGATCAACGTCTTCACCACACTCGATAGAGTCGTCAGGTCTTCCTTGCCGACCTGTTCAGCAACAACAGTCGGGTACTCTGTCACGTTGAAGTTCGAGTCGACGAGCTGCTTCACGACCTGCTCAGTCACCTCGGCAGCGATGTTGTCAGCAACGGCCTTGTTCGCAAGGTCGAAGAGGCGACTCTGGTCCCCTGACGCGGCGAGAGTGCCGGACGAACCTTGTGCACCGATCTCGAGCCACTGAGCGAGCACGTTCTTGCTGATCTGCCGGTCGTGATGGTTCAGGCTCGGCTCGATGTCCTTGAGCGTGCCCGCCTTCATATCCATGAACTCGATCGCCCACCCCTCGGGCTGGCGGATGAACGCTTCCTCGTTCGCACGTAGGTTTCGCGCGGCCTCTTCCGCCCGCTCGATGTCCTTGCCGTCTGCGTTAGACGGATGCTGTATCCGGACCACGCCCAGCGCCTGGCGCTCGTGGCCGATCGCATCGATCTTGTAGAGGTTCTTCATGATGTACCAGTGCTGGTACGCCGAACGTAGGACGCTCACACCCTCGTAATTGTCGCCCTCCTGCTGATTCGTGATGACTAAGAGTTGGTCCGCGGGGATGCTGAACCGCTCGCCCTGATGAGTCCACTGCGTGACGCCAGGCTTGCCGTCCTCCTGGACCCACTTCGAGATCGTGGTCTGCTTCCTGAACGCGAGCTTCTTGACCACCACGCGAGGGATCCCGTCAACCTCCTGCACACCCCAGACGCACTCGAACACAGCAAAGCCGAAGTCCAAGTGCGTCAGTGCTTCCGAGAGAAACGCGCGCCACTTAAGGATCTTCGTCAGGTTGTACTCGACGAACTTGGCGACCTCTTCGTCCTTCGGGTCGCTCGACGCAGCCTGCACGCCCCAAACGGCAGAGATGACGGGCAGCTTGATCGCGGAGAGCACAGCACGAACGGTCGCGTTGCTGCGGCGCATCTCATCGTAGATCTCATACGCTCGCCGGCCGACGAGGTCCTGGTTGTATTCCTCCCCCGTGATAAAGCCATCGAATATGTTAGTGCCGGATTTGCCGATCTCTTTTGATCTTTGTTTGGAGAGACTCTTCGCCATATATCTTCAATGTAAACTAGAACCGCTTATTTAACAATCCTGACGTATGCGGCTTATCCGGACGATTGTTCTCTGATTTCGACTCGTACGCAAAGCGCTGGACTGGACGGAGGGCGACGTAGAGACCCATAATTACCGCGTCAAAGATGTCAGGGCTCACTCCAAGTCGCTTCTTGATCTGCTTCTTACTCTCGACCTTCAGCACCTTGTCTGTGACGTCAAAGTTGTGCATCATCGCCTCCTTCTGCAGCTCTTTGAGGTACGGGCATCCTTTGTAATGCTTGATGATTGCTAGCTCGAGGCCACGAGCGTAGAGGTAGACCATCTGCGACCGAAGATCGGCGAAGTGGAGTGGCGCCGGCGCGACGCCAGGCAGCATCACCTTTGGATCAGGCGCACTACCGCTCATGAACTCGAACGGGTGAAGACGACGAGTCACCAGATCCCCGACGACACCACCCCCGATGCCGACAGCGTCGACCGCCAAGTCAGCTATCCCGTACCCGTTATCGACCGCATCCGCTTCGAGCCACTCGGCCTGCTCAGCCGTCTCCATGCGCTCGTTCTTCGCCTTCACCACCGCAAGGTCTGCGACGGTCAGTCCGTACATCAGGCTACGGGTCGAGCGGTCCTCGCCCTTCCACGCCACGTCGTAGCCTGCGGACCGCTTCGCTGCTGCGTCGAGTTCGTCGACCAGGGACGATGCGAAGTGGCGCGATTTGAACAAGGACGCCGACTCGTCCGAGTAATCCCAGTTGTTACGCATGAAGCGCTCGACCCACCACTCGGGGTTCGTCATGAGCGCATCGATGTCGCCCGGTGACTGCCACGAGTCCTCGATACCGAACTCGATCACCCTGATACGAGCGGGCAGTGTCCCATCTTTCCACCGGTCGTAGATGTGTTCCTTGAGCCAGCCGTCGTTCGGGTTGGCGGTGATCACCGAGAGCGACGGCTGTCCATGCTCGTTCTTGCGCCCCTTACGAGAAGTCGCTTGCAGGTACATCTCGAACTCGAACTCGTCCACCTCATCCAGGTGGTTGCCGGTAGCGTTGATTCCCTTGATCTTCTTGCCGCCGCGGTCCTTCGTCGCGTCAGCCTCACGGAACGGGATCGTCGAGCCGTTGGGGAAGGTGATGCGGTACGGCTTCTGCGTGTAGGCGAAGTCTTTGCCCTGGACCAGTCCCATGCGCTCCGCCATGTCGAGGTAGCTCGGGATAACCGTCTCCACCGCTGTGGACTGGTTCACACGGAACACTGGCCAACGGGTCTTCGCGAAGGCGTGGCAGATCGAAAGCACCAGGTGAGCGGCGATATCTGTCTTGCCGGTGCCGACCGCCCCGATCAGTACTATCGTATCGACCGTCGGGTCATTCGCCGCCTCGATGACCTCAGCTTGCTTCTGCTTGAGCTTCAGCGGCTCCATCGTTGTCGTGACCTCGCGGCTTAATCTTGCTGATCACCAGCGGGGCAACCTCGACGCGCTCGCCGTCCGAGACGAGGTCAATCTTGGTCCCATAGCCATACTTCGCGAGCCAGTCGCGCGCGGCGTGCCGTGCCTGATGAGGGTTGTTCGGGTTGAAGGCCTCGATCATGGCGGTCGTGACGATCGCCTTCATCGCCGTGCCCTGGAACTCAGGGTCCGCCTTCTTCACCTCGTCCTGCAGCTTGCCGCTTAGGCGCTCGATGAAGCGCTCATCGTTGAGCAGGTCCTGGATCGTGCTCGAGAGACTCTTTCGACCCTTGGGCCTGCCAGCGGGGTTACCGGACTGCCCCGCCTTGAACTGGGTCTTCGCACCTATGTTCGGATCGAACTCGCCTGATCCGAGCCTCTTCGTCGCCTGTTCTTCGCCTGATGCTGATGTATCTGCCATATGCAACCATTTATGCACGCCAGGGCGGTTTTGTGAAGAGGCAGGTCGTGTCAGCGGTGCCGAGTACGATCAGTAGGTCAACACTCGTCCGCCGAAGGGTTCTGCTTTGTCACTACTCGATGACATCGATACTCAGATCGACAAGACGATTAACACGTCGATGTCGATCACGACGCGATCTCAGAACTCGGAGGACCAATCAGTCCCCAAGCCAGAGGACCTAGCCTACAACGGCGGCAAGATTATTCGAGCGACGTATCTCTATACCGATATGCACGACTCATCCAAGCTGGCAGCCGACGCTTCACAGGAGAGTGCCGCAAGGGTATTCCGTGGCTACCTAAACGTCAGCACGAAGGTCATCCGCTCACATGGCGGGCACATAAGGAGCTTCGACGGCGATCGGGTCATGGGCGTATTTACCGGGGCCGATCAACAGGATCGCGCAGTCAAATCGGCCATGATGATCAAGTGGGCTGTAGCAAACAAACTAACGCCCGCCATTCACGCATCAATCCCTGAACTACAGGACGCCGGATGGACGTTGCGCCAGTCAAGCGGAATTGCAGTGGGTGATACGCTACTAGCCCGAGCAGGGTTCCGAGACAATAATGACATGATCTCGATTGGTGCTGCACCAAACCTCGCCGCGAAACTTAGTGACATTCGCAATACCGGTGACGACGCAAAATTCGAGACATTAATCGGCAAAGGTGCATATTCAGGACTATCGGATAGCTGCAAGATCTCTGATGGTAAGAATATGTGGCAAGGGACCTATTCGATAAACCTCGGAGGGAAGAGCTACAGCTACTACCGAACGTCGTACCATTGGAAGGTCTCGTGACGGCACCCGACCCCATAGACACCGCCTGGAAGATCCACGCCGCCTTGGCGGACTGGACCGGCAAGGTCGATACGAAGGCGTCTTTCGCCCTCACCATTGAGTCCGCCCTTCTCGCAGGTGTCGTCACCCTCTCTGCGGACGGCCGCCCACTGAACGGGCTCACAGGATGGGCCTCAGCCTGGTATTGGGTAGGCGTATTCGCGCTGGTGGTTGGAGTCATCTGCGCAGGGATGGTCGTGCGACCGCGCCTCCGACGTGGGGCGCTCGAGGTAGAAGCCGAAAACAACTTCATCTACTTTGGGCATCTTCAGCACCTCACGACTGAACGAATCGCCGAGCACCTCGAACAGACGCCGTTGCTTCCTGTTCTCTCGAAGCAACTGTCGGAGATGAGCAAGATTACCTGGCGGAAGCATCGCCTAGTTCAGCTCTCCTTGAGCCTTGCTCCGTTCGGCGTATTCTGCCTGTTCGTCGCCTCGACGTATGGCTAGATGGCGGCAAGTAGCGTGCGCGGGTTAGCCCTGCGCCCTTTCGATATCGGGCTGCCTACGACGCGTTTACGTCTGGTCCGTCTCCCCGTGTGGTCCAGTCGGAGTAGGCGCACAAGTACGTCCCTTCTGCCAACCGACCATCGGGTTTTGTGTCTGGATCGCCGTAGAAGCCGACGACCCACCTACTGTAGGTCGAGTCGGATTCTCTCTTTGAAGGGTCTGCCTTCTCGAAGAGCTTCTCCCAGCTAGTCTGCAAAATATCGATCTTATCCTCTGGGATCTCCGTAATAGTCCCACCAGAGGGGCCTAGTTCCAACGCCGATGGCTCTTTAATCCCATATTTGTCTGGGCTACTAACACTCTGTTCGTAGACGAACCGAGGGCCACTCTTCGAGCCCCTACCAATCTGCCACGAAGACGCTGCCGCCTCCTTGCAACTCGCCCCGAACAGCACCTCCTTGCCCGCCTTCGCCTTCGTGGCAGGCGCGCCACCGTCGTCGGTGCTGCTTGAGCAGCCCGAGACGAGGAGGGCGGCGGCGAGGAGGGGCGCGGAGATTGCGTACGGCGTTCTCATGGGCGGAGTGTAGCAATGTGGACAAGGGGATGGTGTCGGTCAAGCGAGGGGTTTTGCTGGCACACCGCTAGAGTCGCCCGAAGTGCGCCACCACCAGCGCGCACCCCTCGTCGTCCTCGGCGACCCTGTAGCCCACCTGTCGGTAGTCGCCGGTCAGTACCTCTTCGTGCACCGGGCTCTTGATCCAAGCTTGCACTACGTCGAAGCCGTCATCGAAGCAGCGAGACAGGTTCTCCCCCGCCTTGTCATACGCGTAGCCCGCCTCGGTGAAGAAGTGCCAGGGTTCAGTGCCGTCTGGCGCGTTGTGATCCCAGTAGCCCTCTCGCGCCATCTCATCCGCCTTAGCCTGGGCGCTCTGGTTCAGCCGGCGATCGACTGCAAGCTCTGGCAGCCCCTGCGAGGCGCGATAGCCGTTGATCCGGTCCGTCATGCCCGCAAGCGGCTCAACGTCCTCCTGCGTTGCCTGAAGGGCGAATGCGGTCACGATAAGTGCGGCGGTCACCAACGCCAGGATACCTATTCTTCCAATATTCATTTATGAGTTCTCCGTTTATTAAGTTGTGACTCCATTATGCGCTTATGGTTAAATAAGTCAAGTACCTATTTACAGAATCGCACTATTGTGTTATATTTAGAATTAAGATGATAGTCAAAAGAAACAGCCGAATCGACATAAATCAAACTGCAACCGTACTTGTGCGGCCGATCATCGTTCGGGCAATCGGCAATGTAGATCGATTCTTTGAGACACAAGCAGGAACACGGCAGAGTCACTAAGCCACACGGCATTCGCGACAGTCGCAGGCCGGATTCCCTACGACGCGATTACGTCTGGTCCGTCTCCCCGTGTGGTCCAGTCGGAGTAGGCGCACAAGTACGTCCCTTCTGCCAACCGGCCGTCAGGCTTCGTGTCTGGATCGCCGTAGAAGCCAATCTGCCAACTGCTATACGAGGAATCTGTCTTCAGTTTTTCAGGGTCTGCCTTCTCAAAGAGCTTCTCCCAGCTAGTCTGTAGCGCGTCAATCTTGCTGGCAGGAATATTCAAGATCGTGCCCCCGTGCGCGCCCATTTCCAGGGCGGAAGGCTCCTTTATGCCACCGTCTTCCGGTGATTGTTCACCCAGTGCTACCAGTTTTCTCGGATCAATGTCGTTATTAGCTCCGAACACAGCGTCGTGCGCCGCCTCCTTGCAGCTCGCCCCGAACAGCACCTCCTTGCCCGCCTTCGCCTTCGTGGCAGGCGCGCCACCGTCGTCGGTGCTGCTTGAGCAGCCCGAGACGAGGAGGGCGGCGGCGAGGAGGGGCGCGGAGATTGCGTACGGCGTTCTCATGGGCGGAGTGTAGCAATGTGGACAAGGGGATGGTGTCGGTCAAGCGGGGGGGCTCGCACTACCAGCTCTCCACAACCATCTCGATACGCCGCTTGCTCTTGCACTGCCCGCAGGCGAGGACGATGAAGTAGCTCCTGCCCTGGCGATAGTCATAGCCATGCTTGATCGCCTTCGCGTCCCGAGACGGCGTGATCGTCTCTCGGTAGCGCTTCCACTCGTGCGCACACGGCGGCGTATCAGGCACCGGGGGTCGTCGGGTCATCTTCATCCCGCACCTCCTGGTACCACTCCAGTACGCGCTGTCGCTCGTCCAACACGTGCTCGCGCTCAGCCCCGTCCACGACAAGCGACCGGATCTCAAGATCGCAGACTCGCATGGCGAGCCGTGCCAGCTTTCGCTCATGCGTCTCGTCCAGGCCCAGCTCACTCGCGATCCACTCGTACGCCCGCCGGTTTCGGTGGTAGTACTGCATCAATGCCTTGCGCCGATCGAACTTGCGAGGAGCTTCACGCTCCTTGGACCGCCGTGGGCGGAATGGGATCAACTCGCCCATGCCTGCTCCTTTGGAACTCGGCCGGCCTCGATGATCGAATCTGCCGCCTTGAAGATCGCTCTCACGTCTCCGTCAGTGGGTCGCTCCCCCGCAGACCAGGTCTGTATGTACGCACGACTCACACTTGCCATCTCAGGCGTCAGTAGCCCGAGCTCGTTCGTGACGAGGTGCGCGACCGCCTCAGCCCCAAGCTCCATTGGACCGCGATGGCGAAGGTAGTTGGCGTGGGCGTCTGAATCTGTGTGTCCTAGCTCGATGTGGCCAAGCTCGTGGAAGAAGGTCTTCGCCGGGTACTTCGCCGCCGGGTTGATCGCGATCTCCCTACCGGCGCTGTAGCCCTGAGTGTTCGCTACCTGAGTCTGAAATGCCACCTCATGGATTGCGAGAGCAGCAAGCGCGCGACTCCTACTCCACTCCGGCAACTCGATCTCTGGTAGTGGTTCGCCCTCCGTCATCGACACCGGGAACACGCTCTTGACCGGCATGAACCGCTGGATCTTCTTGTCCTCGCCGGTCTCTTGATCGACTTCTCCAGTCTTCACGAGGATCGGACGCTGAATGTAGAACGCCGACGCTCCCTTCGTCACGTGACGATCGACGGCCTTCCACCCGGCGAACGTCGCTACGGGCTCGACCGGACAACCCTGCATGAGTAGGAACGCACAGTTCCGAGTGCTGTACTGGCGGAAGCGGCGATACGTGTCACCCAGGGAGCCTTCAACATTCAGGGCGTGAGTGAGCAGGTCCGACCAGTCAGGGTGCGCGAGGTGCCCGGGGACCTCCGCTGGGGCACGGTTACGACGACCGGCCACCTACGTAGTCGCCTCCTGTGGTGGACACACTTCGTGCACGACCTGGTAGTGACCATCGTTCCGGTCACGATTGAACGGATCATCCACCACCCACGCGCTAAGAACCTGATCACCGTCACTCACCTCTCTGTCGCAGTACATGCAAGTTGGGTCGGTGGTAGTTGCGCAGGCACATATGTCAGGGTTGACATCGGAACATCCAGCGAAGCCCTCATACACATATGCAAACGGCTCATGGTACGAATCGATCCGGTCGAGTACGTGCTGCTCAATCAACTCCGCGAGACGAGCTTTGGTTCGAAACTGAGGCGCGGCCGAATAGAACTCGTCCGCTAAGGACCGATCTCGCCCACTCATATCACCGCCTTTACTACGTGGCGACGCGAGTTGGCGCGCTCTCGCGCACGATCCTTCAACTCAGTCTCATATTCAGCCACGATGTCAGTCATCTCCACAATCGCTTCACGACCCGCAGCTTTGTCGAACAACCTGATCCGCTCGTACGTGTAGGGAGGCTGCTGCAGCATCAGCCTCATTCCATGGACTTCGATGTACAACTTCAGAGCCCTCTGCTGTTTTGGCGACATATTATTCCCTAACCTCCATCTCGACGTACTGCAGAGCCTCCCGCTCTGATATGTAGTCGCGAATCGCTATCAGCTTTTGCCCTCGCTTAAGCGCATACCTACTTCCGAACTCCTGCTGAAACTCTTCCGCCGTCAAGTAGCGCTCGGTGAAGTACTTCGTCGTCACATTTCCCGAACTGTCCACATCTGTAGACTTAACCACTGTTGTCATATTGATCTCCGTTTATTTAGTAGTAGTTCCAGTATGCGCTTATGGTAAGCAAAGTCAATAGCATATCGAATGGTCGAGCCAGCTTCCCTATGGATAACTGCGCATAAAGGGGACGAAAGCTACCCTGTAGACTCTATGCGTACCCTAGAGCACCATAGATCGCTGCGATTCAGTTACATGCGCTAGTTTCAATATCAGGGCGCGGACTTCCCATACCGCCTTTACCTCGTAGGCCTCCCCTCCTGATGGAGGGTTGCTCTCCCACATCTTTACTCCTAGCCGTGCGATATGTGCAGAGGTACGCCCAGGTTGTCAGCCTCCGACAGAGCCTGGAATTTGCTCCACACACATCTACGTCTTTGTTGTTATGAGATCGTACAACTCATTTTGCATATAAAAGGTCTTGCATAAAGTTCGATCGCGCCTTATAATCATAAGTGACTGTGAGCACGAAAAGAGTCAGCCAATGAGCTGGCTCTTTACTTTTTCTCGAATCCTTATACCCCGGTATTGTGCAACATTGACTGTGGGCACTCACGGTACTCCCTATTTATGCACATCACACGCGCCCTTGCAATACACAAAACCGCCCCACCAAAGGATGGGACGGTCTCACATAGCAGGTGGAGGGTAAGAAAACCTGCTGTTACGTTGCCTACGGTCCGCGAGGAGCATAGGCGAAGGTGGGAGTACAATTGTGTGAAAGGTGCGGGCGCAACGTGTCGCGTCTAGTCCTATTTAAGCACAATTGAACATATTCACAAGAGCTCCACACTATGAGATAGTGGGAGCACATGACAAAAGAACACACGCCAACTCAACGACCAACGGTTAACCCGTCAAAGCTAATCAATATCAAATACGCTATCGATCAGAAGGGCGTACCACGTTCATCTGCAGAGGTGATCAAGGAACGGGCTGAGGCTCGACGGCACGCGCTTACACGATGGCAGCCCAGTGACCGGGCAACTCGTGCTGCGACTAAGACGGATACCAAACACTCAGCATAGAGTGTTCTGACATTACTCCCATTAGTTAGTCCACAACTCATGAAGGGTTTCGGTAGTCCTCACGTCGAACAGCTTGCGGGCGCTCTCGGGTATCTCTCCGATGATGTGGCGCAGTTCGCTCGCCCGTTCCTCATCTATAGCTACAAACACGATATATGGGAAGTGGCCGCCAAACATGTCCACATCGCCCCAGAAGCGGTGCGCGTGCCGATAGCGGGCAATCTTATCGGTGATCTTCTGCCGACGTTCTGTCGCCATGTCAATCTCTAGCCATACCCTCCGCCTCACCCCACGCGGCAAGTCAAAGCACACGTACAGGTCGGGCCGGATATCTGCCTGCCCTACCGTGAACCACGTGTCTGGCTCGGTGATCGTCTCTTGGAGCCGTAGATTCCTCTCACGTTCAGCGTGCACAAGCTGCACGTATGACTCAGTGATCTGTAGGCGGTGTCGATCAAGGACCCGGTACGGCTGATACTTGCCCTCACGTCGCAGGTAGTTCCATCCCTTGCGGTCGAGCTGGTAGACGTACTGGCCGGAGCCGTGTGCCCATCCCCCAATCGGTCGCTCCCCCATACGTCGCAGCATGTTGGTTTTGACGAGTCGAACCAAGGCACGCTGGCACGGCGTGTTGGACGCGTTCTCATGGAACAGGATCGACTCGATCTGCCCGGATGCGACCTGCCCAAACCTCCCCACCAGGGCGATTATTTGGGCGTCACGGGGCGACAAATTCATAAGACACATTGTGATGCGGAGCAGTCCGCGCCGTCAAGCGTGTAATGCCCTGGTCACGAGCATATTCAGGGTGTGCCTACGACCACGTCAGATCCACAGAGACTCACACGTGGCTATGAGATATGTTGAGCGCCTGTGGATAACTAACAGCATAGCTCCAATTATTGCGCTTTTGCTATTGACTTATTGCGCCATAAGCGCATAATGGAAGTAACCTACCGGGCGGAGACAAGCAACATGCAGTTCGCGCCATCGAGATAGGCGCACAGTTATAAATCTTAAACGGAGAAAAGACACGTGACGACAGAGTCATCTTTAGAGAACTCTGAGCTATATGCTGCACTCGTTTCGTTCCAATCTGAGGTGCCGAGCGTAGAAAAGAAACGAACCGCCCAGGTGACCACGAAGAGCGGATCGACCTACGAGTACTCATACGCGGATCTAGCGGACATATGGGCAGCGATACGCGAGCCTTTGAAGAAGAACGATCTAGCCGTGCTACAGCCGCTTTCCGGCGGGAATAGTGGCGAGGTAATACTCACGACGATCGTGGCCCATAAGAGCGGCCAGAAGCTGATCTCGGAGCTACCAATAAGTATCGCTGGAAAGAACGCGCAAGAGCAAGGCTCGTTGTTCACCTACATGAAGAGATACACGCTCGGAGCAGTGCTGGGCATCGCAACCGAAGAAGACGATGATGGGGTTGCTGGCAACCAAGTACAACGAGCCGCTAAATCGGGTTCCAGTAGAGGGGCCACACTACCACCAAAGGCTTCGGCTAAGCGGGTGGCCAGTCAGGGTCAACTGAAGCTCATCGGTAAGCTCGCCGGGGAGGCCGGCTACGACGACGCGTGGGTCGCGAACGCACTGATGAAGGTTAATACATCAGCGGACGCAAGTACCTTGATCGACAAGCTCAGACAGAGCACAGCGGGGGTCGATCATGGATAACCCACCGTGCATCGCATGCATGGATCTACGACCGGTCATCTATGACCAGGACGAGAACGGGCTATGCGAGCCCTGCCAGCCGACGGATCCGGAGATCTATGCAGCTTTACTGAATCTAATCTACAACTAGGTCGGTGCTCAGCACCAGAGGAACCATGCCAAGTAAAGGCACCAAACGAATAACACCAGCAATCTATAACCAAGTGCGGACGAGCATCGTGAAGAACGGCTTCGATCCGACGGTCCAGGAGTTCGGCTACAGCCTGCGGACCATCCGCACGATCGCCCACTCCCAGGACTACGTCTCATGGCGCGATGCACGACGTCGCGACAATAAAGCGACTCAGACGCCGGAGACACCCCCCGTGTCCATCAAGAAGCCTGGACACGGGTCACAGATCGGACCCACTCCGGCACAGGCAAAGACGGCTACTCACGACATAGGAGGCCTCGAAGCTCAGGTGTCCAGCCACCACGTGCGTATCGCGACCCTCGAGCGCTTGGTTCGACGTCGAGACAGCGAAGATGCAGCACTCTCGATCACCGAGGCTGATCGTCGCAGTCGGCCAGGTCTACTGCGACGCATCGCCAAGAGACTCGGCCGATGAGCGGCACAAGAGAAGGCGGTGCGAAGACCGCAGCAACGATCATCAAGCGGCACGGCAAGGACTACTACAAGAAGATCGGGGCCAAAGGCGGGCGGGTACGTTCCCCGAAGGGCTTCGCGCTCATGACCCGAGAGTCCCATCGCAAGGCAAGCGCGAAAGGTGGTCACATAAGCCGTATAAGAAGGAGGACGGAGGATGGCGAAGTTTAAACGATTCGATAACCGAGAGTTCGTGGTCACCTGGCTTAACAGCGAGTCAGCCCAGCAGGTCGCTCAAACCTTGGGTCGATCGGTAGGGGGGTGGAGCAGAAGGCGGCGGCGCTGCGAAAGCGAGGCGTAAAGCTGCCCCGCTTCACCGGTCGGCAGTCTGAGACTGAGCGTCGCCTGGAGGTGGCTCAGCTCAATAACTTGATCAACAGGCATCAGAAGGCGAATCCCTAAAGATCGCCCGCGCGCCTGCAGTGGCGGCACACGAAGGCCAGCGAGCCCAGGTCATCATCCTGCCGGAGTTGCCGAAGGTAGGGCTCAGCGACCGATACGCGGCCGCATACGAAGCAGTAGCGCCGATCCAGTCCGTTCTGCTCCATCCAGGCGATCACACGCCGCCGCATCGGGTCACGAGCAGCATCCGGTCTCGGCGGGGACGGGCCAACGTACTTGCGCACGGCGCGCTGTACGGCCCGCTCCCCCACGCGGAGTCCGAGTTGATCGATGATTTCACGGGCCGATAGACCTGCCTCTGCGCAGATGATCAGTTCGTCGATATCGTAGCTCGGTCGCCGCATTACTAAACCGATTATCTCATAGTTCGCATTGTTTCGATTCGCCCAATGCGGATTGTGCGACGAGACTACCTCTGTCGGTAACGCCAATCCGGACTGCGACACATATCAGCAGATTCGTCAATTAGCCGGATCGCTAGCGAGTAGCAGGAATTTCTTGTCTAGCTACAACGCAAGAACACCAAAAGGCCGGCCAGTCAATTCGACGCACTGATCCGACTTTTCCACAACCATCAACTAACCGCAGATCACTGCAAGGATGAATTCCAATGGAGATCAACCCACACTTTGGACAATTTGAAGAGCCGACCGCCGGGGAGGTGCGAACAAAGTTTGTAGAGCTTATGGCCGTACTGCCGTCACCTGATGAGATGAACGATCTACAACTCGATCGGTGCGCTGAAGTACTCGCACAGGTGTCGATCGATACTATCGACGCCCTGAAGCTGATGGAGGCCGAGATCGTACGGCGCGGTTTGGACGATTAGCAACAGTCGCTACAACGGGACTTGAGAGTATTGCAAATCTCGTTAGAATTGACCATAATACAACCAACAACTTAATAACGGAGATCCCATGAACACTACATCGCTTCTATCGCAGCACCGACTCGAATACGAAGACGCTCAACCGCCAGCCTTCTGGAGAGCAGTACGCGTCAGCCTACGTCACTCAACTAAGGTCCAGAGGCTTCTTGCTCGACTAGCACAGAGGTAGGTAGTGCGCAGGTGCCCGTCAGACCGCGAGGGAGATGCCCCCTCGGCACCGGCACACTTACCTCAGATCGACGATTAAGTACAGCTCATGGTTTTGTAGTCCCGTGAGCTGTACTGGGTGGTCGAGTAGCGATGCCTAGAGCGTTTTCTCCGTTTAAGTTGACTCTCTTCGGCCACCCTTCACGACAGCTTGTCGACCTGCTTTTAGGGATGAACTCACCTCAGGCCTGACAGTAGATCAATGGGCTGCCGATAATTGAATGTAAACAAGGACTCGATCATGGAGAAGGGCGCACCACTAGAGCACAACGATCCACGCCGCGAACGCGGCATTCAAAAACTGCAGCGATACGTGCTATTCGAGCATTTCATGCAGGACGTAGACAGCGGCCACGTTAGCCGCGACGATGCCATTGCCAGCCTCACCGCGCTCAACTTGATCACGCCACGAGGCGAGCCAGAATGAGTCCGATCGACCGCCTTCACATCGATCTGACCATCCCGCCAACAGAAGATGACGATCAGCTTTCCTTCGGCAACGAGCGCGCTTTCCTGGAGCTGCAAGATCCCCAGTACATCAAGGCTCTTGGCGCCAGGGCACTGGTGGCAGCTCAGCGATTACTGACGCTCGCTTACACGGCACGGGATGTCTTGCAAGACTGGGACGAGGTACCTGCGGCCCGCCGCAAGAAGATCGATCTACTCAATGCCGTACCTAACCTCATTGAGGATGCTCAGTGAGCAGCAACACGACCCCGCTAGAGCGCGAAGAGCAAGCCCGCCTCGTGGCTTGGCTGGAGGACCGTGGAGTCCGTGTCACTGCAGTGCCAAACAGCACCTTCACCACGAGCCACAAACAGAAGTCGATCAACCGAGCTACTGGTTTGCGACCGGGCTTCCCGGATCTGATCGTGCTCATAGCGCCGAGCCAGTCGCACGATGGCCGCGGTTACCTGCTCATGCCTGAAATGAAGCGCTTGAAGGGTGGCGTTGTGTCACCGCTGCAGCGCGAGTGGATCGCAGCACTCAACGGGCTCGGTACAGAGCAGGTAGAGAGTGTGGTCGCACACGGAGCTGACGAGGCTATCGAGTACGTCAGCGGCTACTTGTCCGAAGACACCATCCGGAACGGCAGCCCCTTCTAATTCGCGGAGAGCACTCTGCGCCCAACCGGGCGTAGAGCACATCTTCACGAGAGGAACAGCTATGAGCACTATTCGCGCAGTCCACGTCCCCGCTGACGAGGATGAGGCGGTGTCAGTTCTCGACATCGGTGCAGGCGACTACCAGGCGTGGCAGAAGCGCGTCGGTGGGACGTTCGACGTCATGAACATCTATCGGCCCGATGCCGGCCTGGTGATCCATGACGAAGGCAAGATCATCGGGTTGCCGTTGAACCGCCGAGCATCGCTACTGCTATGGGTACACAACAGCCCATTCAGAGGCGTAGACACCATCATGGGCGAGTGTCTGATCGTGGGCGCTCCGGACGACGAGGGTGAAACGCAGAGCTGTCCAGCCGAGCTGCTCGAGAGCCTGACCCGGCCGCATGGTGAGTGGCGGTACGAGGTCAAGGTGCACGGTGAGCCCGGATGGCACGGCAACCAGATCGTCCACTCCAATGTGTGGGACGCGTACAACGATGGTCTTGCACTTGCAGAACGCTGGTTGCGTGTAATCGACGTACGTGTCGTGCCGGTCGCAGCTTGATCCCGTGACAAAGCCCCAGTCCAAACGACTGGGGCTCTTCAATTTCTTGTACCGCTGGTCAGCCAACCGATAGACCCGACACGGCCCCTGTGCTACTTTCCGCCCATGAGAACGCCGTACGCAATCGCCGCGTCCCTCCTCGCCACAGCTCTCCTCGTCTCGGGCTGCTCAAGGAGCACCGATGACGGTGGCGCACCCGCCACGAAGGCGAAGGCGGGCAAGGAGGTGCTGTTCGGGGCGAGCTGCAAGGAGGCGGCGCACGATTCCTTAGAGGTCCGAGTTCCACGAGATTCCCAAGATCCGCGATCAATCTTTGCGCTTAGTCAGAAGCAGCCGGAAAAGTTCGGATTCAAAGAACCTACCGCACTGGAACTAGGCCCCTCTGGTGGGACTATTACGGAGATCCCAGAGGATAAGATCGATATTTTGCAGACTAGCTGGGAGAAGCTCTTCGAGAAGGCAGACCCCGAGAAGATGAAGACTTCAATCTACCGTGATTGGGTCGTTGGCTTCTACGGCGATCCAGACACGAAGCCTGACGGCCGGTTGGCCGAGGGGACGTACTTGTGCGCGTTTCAGAACTCGCCAGACGGAAACGGACCAGGCGCAAACGGGTCGTAGGGAATCCGGATTGAATCGACGCAGCGCAGTAACGTGAAAACCCCTCCTGCCTCCGAGCGTGGCAGCTCAAGAAGACAGGAGGGGCGCTTGTTGGGTTGGGATCACTCGCCAGGGCGGTAGCCCTTGCGACGGCCTCGGGTGCCGTCAGCTCGCTTCAGGATGTCGACTGAGACCACCTTGGCGAGTTCGGTTTTCGTCGCGAATACCGTACGGGAATCCCCGTTCGCTGCTCGAAACTCCAACTCCACCAGGCCAGACACGGTCTTGATCGACTTCGCCTCGACCTCGGACACGTCGATCTGCTTCGGTTCGTCGAGGTCATCGTGGTTCTTCACGACGATGTTGACGTACGTACCTTCGTCCAGCTCTTCGCCGGACACATCGCTTACGCGACGATTAACGAGGGCCATTGCGCTCACCTACTCCAATCTAGTTGCGACAGAACACATTTGTGTTCCATGCACTTAGTTATGCATAAACGGACTCGCATGTAAACGCCTATAATGCCTGGTCAGAGGCGGATTGATCGGACAGTGTCCAACGCGTTGTCGAGTTCACTACGGAGAAGGTGTTCAAGTTCGTCCGCAGTCGATCGCAGTGCGACGATATCGTCGTACGTCGCGTTACCTTGACGGAGCCGCTCGGCAGCATGTCGAATCTCGCGCGCTTCGGTGGCGATGCTCTCGGCCCGGATCTCTACGTTCGTCGCCTCAGTGCAAACCTGATCGGCAAACCGATGGAGTTGCTCGACTTCATTCATCCTGTCATCCCTCGCTATCGAAAGGCTCGATTGGCTCATCCCCGCCGAGCGCACCGTCTCTGTCCTGCTGTTCCGTCACTCCGCGAGTAGCGCGCACCTCTTGGTCGACCTGGGCCTTGCTCTTCGCGTACCGGGCGTTGGAGTGCCAGACCGCCCGCTCCCCCAGTCCGTACCCATCCGCTTCGGGGATGGTCTTCAAGCTGAGCACTGGGCTCTGCCCCTGCTCGGTCATAACCCGGCCGACAGCGTTGAACTGCTCAAGGTTCTGCAGCAGCTCCTTGTTGACGTTGCGGTCTCCGAACTGATTCGCAAGCACTCCTGCGGCCTCCGGACCACAGGTGAAGGTGAGCTGAGTGCGAGCGTTCGTGCCGATTGCGTATCGAAGGTCTCTGCTCAATCGCTCCGGATACTGTGTCGCGAGCACCAGGCCGAGGTTGCGTTTTCGTGCAGTTGCGAGTGCATCGATCACTAGGCCATCGATCTTGGTGAACATGTGACACTCATCGATCAGCATGAAGTTTGCGAGCGCAGGGCGGATCGTCTTCGCTGAATCCCAGAAGATGCCGACGAGCATCGATCCGACAACCGAGGCGACCGTCTCGGGGACTCCCTTCAAGTTGACCAAGACAATCTTGTTCTGCTCCAGAGCATCTCGCGGGTTGAAAGCTGATGTCGGCTGGTTGAGCATGTAGCGACTCTGCACTGGTAGCAGCAGCTCGTACAGACGGCGGTAGACCGGTTCGAACTCCCTGAGGCGACCTTCTCTGTTACGACCGCCCATATCCGATCGCCATTTCTTCATGAAGGATCGAACCTCTACGTCCGTGATCGAATCATCGATGTGCCTCGCCCACACCACGTCATCGCGCCGCGTTGGGTTCAGGTAGGTCGGGAGATCTGCGATGGTGCTGCCAGGCACTGAACCGATCGCTCTAAGCGCGTGCCCGAGTAGGACGCGAGTGTTGATCGACTGGTTCTCGTAGATGCTCTCGAAGATCGTGACAAGACGGCTCGCGACGTGTTCAGGGCTTTCCAAGTCGAGGTAGTTCAGGCCTACAAAGTTTGTGTCGTCGGCATAGTCGAGGACGATCACGTCCTGCAGTCGGTGCGGTGGCACGTGGGCGAGCACCCGCGTGATCAAGTCGCCATCTGCTTCGAGCACGAGGAGACCGTGGCCTCCGGCTATAAGTTGCTCAGCCATCCCAACAGCGACAGTCGTCTTTCCTGTTCCGTTCGAGCCGAACAGAGCCGCGTGCATGATCATTGCGCCCGGCGTCAGCGCGACCTTCCGCTCACTGCCGGGCAGTGTCGACCGACCAATCACGATGCCATCACGAGGAACGACCTCTGGGACCGGGAAGTGCCGCGTATACCGCCGTGCCAAGCCAGCGACGTAGCCCTTGCCGAGCGGCCAGGCGAGGGCAGCGGTTAGCTCGGTGGCCGTCATCTGCATCCGCATCTGGTTTGGTGTCGATGCCAGCGCGAGCTGCTCCCCCGCCGAACCTGCTCGTTGCCACTTCGCCTTGATCGACGTATGAGGGCCGCTCTCTGCCCGCAGTGCGCGAAGAACGAAGCCGACCCGCGCCTCTGCAGCCTGGGCGCCGCCGAGACTGCTCGCCGCGATTCGGCCGGCGACGAGGTAGTTCTGTTCGTTCAGCTTGGAACGACGAGTTGAGACCTCATCCGACGTTGCGAAGTTCAGGCCGAGCAACGAGTCGACGAGATTGAACTTGGTGCTTGTCGCGCCCGGTTGAGGCAGCTTGTTTCGACTTGTGGGCGTGATGACCCACTGCAGGACAATCGTTTCGCCATCACGGGTGCCCTGCATTGATGAGAGGATGCGACTCGACAGATCGGCCGTGTCCGCAATCTGGAGCATCCTGTCGGGAGCCGACATTGCGAGATCCACGAGTGCCGTTGGTTGCCAGTCCGTGTCACTGACCTCGATCGGCTGGTAGTCGAGCCCTGGCACCGCCGAGACGAGTTGAGCGATCACATAGGCGGAATCAGGACTTGGAATCCGGAGCCTATGCCGGATCACACCGTCTTCTGCGACGACCTCGAATACTGTTGTCGGCACTGCAGTTTGGAGCATGCCTCGTGGCGCGACACCTCCGAGCGCGTAGATGAAGCTGACTACCTGCTCAGGGGCTACGTCGGTCGGGAAGGTGACTCCATACGTCACTCGCTGCCGGTCGAGTGCTTCCTGCTTTCGCCCCAATGCCCTCACCACCTCTCTGCCGATGAAAGACGTTGCCAATAGAGAAGCGGCGAGGGTGAGGATGAAGAGGTAGACCATCTACCCCTCATCTTCTCACCTTCGCCGCCTTACGGAAAGCGCGCACCTCCTACCCCTTGTACCGAGAGTTCCACTGCCGGAACATGATCACGACCAGCACGATCACCACAAGGCCGATCACGATGGCGAGCAGGTACTGACTGATCATCGCGATCAACGCTTGGACGAACAAGCTGACCCCGAACAGCAGAAGTGCGCCGACGATCAGCTTGTCCAGTAGGCGGTTCATTCCCTAATCGTCCCGTTCGTCCCAAATCTCGCCGAGCAGATCCACATCCCGCTTATAGCGCATCACTTGCAGCTTGAGCTTGCGCTTGCGCTGCCTCCGGTCACGCTCCTGCAGTAGCGGCAGCACGAACTTGTTACCAATCCATACCGCAGCCACGATGAACGCGATGACCCCAGCCAAGTAGACCCACCCGAGCAGGTTCACAATCTCGTCGTTGCTCATTTCCGACTCCTCATCCTTCCGTTCTGGACCTCTACGGCGAACTGCAGCTCCGAGAGCGCGTGCCTGCTTGCCTGATCACTGAGAACCTCAGCGGCCTCTGCCATCGTCAAGGCATCCGGATCAAGCGGTAGTCGTTGAGCCTCTACCGAGTCCGCCTCCGGTGAGGAGGCGATCCCCGCCGCAACCAGGATGGCTATCGCCACCATCCCGATCACGGCGACGACCCACTCAGCGCTCATTGATCCAGCGCCCGCTCGTACATGTTCACGATGAACTTCGCGTGCGCTTGTGCATCGATCTGGTCGACACGGTTCGCGTACTTCGCCGCCAGTTCCTGCTCTTCCTGAGTGTCAGCCATTCGATCGAGCTGATTCACGAAGTCTCTGGACTGCTTGTACATGTCGACCGTCAGTCCGTGTCCAATCGCTTGGCTTCGGACCAGGTGCTGCGCCCCCTTCATGTCGCGCATGCTCGCAACCACGTTGCGATGCTCAAGGTCACCGAGCGCGCTCGCCGTCCTCTCAGCCCGCCTGCTGACCTGCGTGTTGGCGTTGCGCCGCACCGCAGGTTGGATGTGCTTCTTACTCAATCGCCCGCTCCCGTCTTGATGATCGCCGTCACCTCTTTGGCAACACCGTCAAACTAGCGTCATGCGGCTATTTACGTCAAGTGTGAGGGTTGACGTGAAACGAAACTGACAACCCTGATGCACGCGGGTGGGTCCACCATTGCCACGAGATTCGGAGCCTTTCACCTGCTAGAGTGACGACAGAAGAGACAGACACGACAATGGAGGGTTAGTTGTCATCGATCGATCCAAAGGACTGGTCGGATGCGATTCAGGCTCGCATAGTCACGGAGCTCAAGGAGATGCGTCGGGACGGGTTGACCGTCGAGTCTCTCCGGCGATCCCCCGTGCTTATGACCGGCTGGAACTCATACGATGCCGCCAAGCGCGACCTCGAAGGATTGATCAACGATGAGGCCAGCAACCGATCACTCGCGTGGCTCGCCGCCGCGTTGGTTCCTCCACAGCAGCTTCAGTCGCTCGACCTCACGCGACGGCGTGAGCGATTCGCGAGCACTATGAACATCAGCACACGCACGCTGATTCGTCATGAGGACGAGGCGATCGACTGGCTTGCAGAGCAGATCACAAGCAGGATCCTCAAGACGAAGGCAGGAGTAGAGCTAGCCAAGAGTCTGCGGTCCGAGTTCCATGCCGACTTGATCGATCGCGCAGTAGCGAACTTGGACCGCCAAGGACCTGCGCCGAAGAAGGGTTCGAGCGCAGAGTCACGCGCACCCCGACCCGGTGCGAGGCCAACTCCTCCGCCGACGGCAGAGCAGCGCATGTCGATCGCCGACGCGCTTGATGCTCAGGATGAGGTTAACGAGAAGATCCGCAAGGCGACCGCTGGACTTCGAGACCTGATCACCCGGATCGACGAGTTGGTGGGCAAGCGTGATGCGCTGCTCCTTGAGACAGAGGCACTACATGACCAGGCACGACGGCTCCAGGCGCGAATCAAGTTGGGCTAGTTCGGTATCGACTGAATGCCCTTACCGTGAGATAATTAGCATAGATGAACACATCTCAAATCAAGCAAATCGTTGAAGACTCGGCCGCATCCAGCTCGGTACCTACCAAGCTCGTCAACAAGCCCGCCATCCGTCGCATAGCTCGGCTTTTGTCCCGCTGAACTGCACCGATGTGGGTCGCCTAACGTCTTGCCGCCTATCAGGTATGGTCCTGCGTCATGGACTACATATCGATCGCCCTCGGCTGGATACTTGTGGCGGCAGTAGCTGGATACTTCATACGTAGAGCAGCAAAGAAGGTGGGTCAAAGGGCGGACTCCAATAGCAGCCCAATCGGGTACGCTCCCGACGGACAGCCTGTCTACCAGGTAGTTGGCTATACGCCCGACGGACAGCCGGTTACGTCAGATCGAGTCGTCGGCGGTCGTCCCTACAGCCCGCATACCAACTCGCTAGCGGTCGTTGCTCTTGTTCTCGGATTCGTGGCTGGACCCCTGGCGATCCCCGTCGGGCACATTTCTCGGGCACAGATTCGCAGGACAGGAGAGCAGGGCGGAGGTATGGCGCTCGCTGGTCTGGTGTTGGGCTATCTGTCGGTGACGGCACTCGTCGCGACTGCGGTCACGTTCGCAATCCTCTCGAACGTCTGACTTGAACACTCGTACCTGACATTCGCATCGTCGCCGCGATATCCTGCAGTCCCTACCGTGGGGTGTCTTTGATCCTTCGACTCGTCGAGGAACAGCACGCCCCGGTGCGCGAGTGAGACCGCGCCGGGCCGGGCCAGGCCGCTGCCCCCGCCGACCAATGCGCTGACCGACGAGGTCTGGTGCGGTGCGACGAAGGGCGCGACGGTCACCAGCGGCCGGTCCGCGCGCAGGCTCCCCGCGATCGAATGGATGGCGCTCACCTCGAGGGCCTCGCGCCGACCGAGTGGGGGCAGGATCCCCGGCAAGCGGGACGCCAGCATCGTCTTCCCGATCCCGGGCGGTCCGGTCATCATGATGTGGTGCGCGCCCGCCGCGGCCACCTCGAGGGCGTACTTCGCCTCCGGCTGCCCCACGACATCGCCGAGATCCGGCACGTCGGGATCGGGCCCGTCGACGGGGAGCGGCCCCGGGGTCGCCAACGCGCCCTCGCCCGACAGCCAGGCCACGACCTCCGCCAGGTGCGCGGCGCCGAGGACCTCGATGCCGTCCACGAGCCCCGCCTCGTCGAGGTTGGCCAGTGGGACGACGGCGCGCCCGAATCCGGACTCCTTGGCCGCCAACACCGCCGGCAGCACGCCGCGCACCCCCCGCACGCGCCCGTCGAGGGCCAGCTCACCGAGCAGGACGGCCCCCTCGACGCGGTCCGACGGTGCCTTCTCCGCGGCGAGCAGGATGGCGACGGCCAGCGGCAGGTCGTAGACGGACCCCACCTTCGGCAGCGTCGCCGGCGACAACGCGACCGTGACCCGGGTATCGGGGAACTTCATCCCGATGTTCACCACGGCCGCGCGGATCCGGTCGCGGGACTCCTTGAGCACCGTGTCGGGCAGCCCCACGAGGTGCACCGCGGGGAGCCCCGCGCCGATGCAGCCCTCGATCTCGACCACGGCACCGTCGACCCCGGTGATCGCGACGGAGTGCACCTTGCTCAGCGCCGACATCACGCCACCCCCGCCCGGTACTCGAGCGTGACCGGGCCGCCCGGCGGCGTGAAGACGGACGCCACGTCGATCCGGACCTGCGCGAAGGCCCCCTCCTTCTCGGCCAGCCACCGCGAGGTCAGGGCCCGCAGCTGGGCGACCTTGCGGGGCGTGACCGCGTCGAAGCCGGTGCCGAAGGCCGTGCCCGATCGCGTCTTCACCTCGACGATCGCGAGCAGCCCGTCCGGAGCGCGAGCGATCACGTCCAGCTCGCCGCGCAGGCCGCCGCCCGAGTACCGCCAGTTCCGATCCAGCACCGTCCACCCGCGGTCGGTCAGGAAGTCGCAGACGACGTCCTCGCCCACACGCCCCGTCTCGTTGTTCCCCATGGACCGATCCTGCCGCCGGGGCACGACTGGCTACGCCGGCGAACGCGGCGCCTGTGGAGGAAAGAAATTATGTACGCAAATGTGTGGACGGAGCCCCGCCGCACGGGCGGGCGCTAGTCCGGAAGCCGCAGATCAGGCTTGTCCAGCTCCTCGATGTTGACGTCCTTGAACGTGACCACGCGGGCCTGCTTGAGGAACCGCGCCGGGCGGTACATGTCCCACACCCAGGCGTCGGTCATCCGCACCTCGAAGTAGACCTCGCCGTCCGCGTTGCGCGGGATCAGATCCACCCCGTTGGCCAGGTAGAACCGACGCTCCGTCTCCACCACGTAGGTGAACTGACTCAGCACGTCCTTGTACTCGCGGTACATGGACAGCTCCATCGCGGTCTCGTACTTCTCGAGATCCTCTGCGCTCACGTCGCCCTCCTCACCTCGGGTCACCGAACGTAACCGCTCCAGATTACCGCGCCGCCGCGGCGCCGGCCGCCGACGCGGCCAGTGCCGCCCGCACGTTCTGGTAACGCATGCGGTGCTGGCTGCTCGGGCCGAGCTCCGTCAGCGCGGTCATGTGCACGGCCGTCGAGTACCCCTTGTGCACCGCGAAGCCGTATCCGGGGAAATCGCCGTCGAGCTCCGCCATGACCCGATCGCGCGTCACCTTCGCCAGCACACTGGCAGCCGCGATGCACGATGCGGATGCGTCGCCACCGATCACGGGTAGCGACGGCACACCCAGGCCGGGCACGGTGAAACCGTCGATCAGCACGTACCCCGGACGCACCTGCAGGCCCGCCACCGCGCGACGCATGCCCATGATGTTCGCCACGTGCACCCCGATCCGGTCGATCTCCGGCGCCGGGATCGACACCACCGACCAGCTCACGGCCAGTTCGAGGATCTTCGGATACAGCTGCTCGCGCGCGTTCTCGGTCAGCTTCTTCGAATCATCGAGGCGCGCCAGCGAGGGAGGGATCCGCGCCGGCAGGATGCACGCGGCCACCGTCATCGGACCCGCGCAGGCACCGCGCCCGGCCTCGTCGATGCCCGCGACCGGACCGAGCCCCGCCCGACCCAGCACCGTCTCCAGGGTGCTCAGGCCCGACGATGCCCGCACCACCGGCCGCGGCGGCCACCGGTCCCGCACCGCGGATCAGCCCTGCTGCGGGTTGATCGCCTTGACGGTCTGCCAGCGGCTGAACGGGTAGATGATCGCGACGACCTTGCCGCGGATGTCGGCCTTGGGGATCGTTCCCTGCAGCTCGTCCTCGAGGTGGTAGCGCGAGTCCGCCGAGGCCATCCGGTTATCGCCCATCACGAACACATTGCCCTCGGGGACGGTGATCGGCCCGAAAGGCTTGCCCCAGCACGCGTCCTGATCCTTGGCGAAGGCCTTCGCGTTGTCCGCGATGTACGGCTCGACGAGCTTGCGGCCGTTCACCGTGACACCGGTCTCGGGGCGGCACTCGATCTTCTGACCGCCGACGGCGATCACCCGCTTGACCAGATCGTTCTCGTTCGGCGGCTGCAGGCCCACGTACGACAGAGCCTCCTGGACGCCGCGGATGACGGTGTTGTCCGAGCGCACCTTCTGCACCGGGTCGAGCCCCCACGACGCGGTCGGGCCCTTGAACACGATCACATCGCCCGGCTTCGGGTCACCGGTGAAGTAGCTGATCTTCTGCGTCACGATCCGGTCGCCGGTGCAGCCCGCGCAGCCGATCAGCGTGGGTTCCATCGATTCCGACGGCACGTACCACTGCCGGCCGACGAAGGTCTGCAGGCAGAAGCTCAGCACCAGCGCGACCAGGATGATCGCTCCGACCTCGAGCGGCCAGTTGGTCTTCTTCTCCCGCTCGGCCTTCTCCTCCCCACCGTCGTCCGACGGTGCCGGGTCCGGCGCGGCGTGTCGGCCGCCGTTGCGGGTGGGCTCGACGGGGCCGTCGGCCCCGGAAATGCCGGGACCCCCGGCCTGCGATACGGGATCGCTGGGCTCGGGGGTCTCCGGGGAGTTCGTCTGCTCGGGCACGGGTACACACTACCGAGCAGGCGGGTCGGTCTCGTCCAGGCGGACGGTGACCGGCGCTGGTGTCAGCGCTTCTCCTTGATCTTGGCGGCCTTACCGCGCAGGTCGCGCAGGTAGTACAGCTTCGCGCGACGGACGTCACCACGGGTGAGGACGTCGATCTTGGCGATGTTCGGGGAGTGCACGGGGAAGGTGCGCTCCACACCGACGCCGAAGGAAACCTTGCGCACGGTGAAGGTCTCGCGCACACCGCCGCCCTGGCGGCGGATCACGACGCCCTTGAACACCTGGACGCGCTCCTTGCTGCCCTCGATGACCTTGACGTGCACGTCAAGGGTGTCGCCGGGGCGGAAGTCGGGCACATCGCTGCGCAGGGACTGCTGGTCAATGAAGTCGAGCGTGTTCATCGCTGGATCATCCGTTTCTTACATGTCTTCGCGAGCAGAGGACCCTGGCGGCCCGTCACGACGACTGCCGCGGGGGTTCGACCGGTTCGTACTCCTGTCCTGCCGACTGCTCCGCAGTCGGATACACCCGGGCAGCACGCAGCCCGGGCAACCTGTTGATTGTGCCAGATCGGCGCCGATTCTTCGAAATCGTCAGGCGGCGGGCCATGGACCTGGGTCGACGGGGCGGGGCCGGCGCGGGCACGACGGTGCGGTCCAGCTCGCGCTCCGCGTCCTCCCGCAGGTGCGGCAGCAGGTCCGGGCGGCCGGCCATCAGCTCCTGGAGGGCGATCTTCACCCGGATCAGCGGGCGCCGCAGCCGGCGCTCCCGGCGCAGCGCGCGCGCCATCCGCCGGGGCTTGCGCTGATAGCGCCACCGCGCCCACGGCGAACCCGGCCGCGCGAGCCGGATCGCGCCGATCAGCAGCAGCGGGAAGAAGAACATTCCCACGAGCCCGGTCCAGATCTTGCCCTTGAGCAGCACGATCGCGGCCGTACCAAGGCTGATCACGCCGAACAGGATCTGCGCCGCCCGTTCCGGCGAGTCCCGGAACCCGGCGGTGTCCACCAGGTCCAGCGGGCGCAGACCCAACAGGAGCAGTCCCGTCACCGCGACCGCGACGAACACGGCGTCCACCGACGCGCGCCCCTCCTCCTGCCAGTACACGTCACGCAGATACAGGATCAGCGCGAACTCGTCGAGGATCAGCGCCGCGCCCAGCCCGAAGACCCCGGCCAGCACCGCCGCCGTCGTCTGGGTGGCCCGGTCGAAGTTCGCGATGAGGCCGATCGCCGAGCCCATGCACAGCACCACGCCGTACACCATGTGGTGCAGGTGCAGGCCGCCGGGCGTGACATTGCCGAACCACCACCGCACCTCGGCCCGGATCAGCCGCACACTGATGCGGATGCACACGAAGCCCGCGATCAGCCCGACGAAGAAGGCGAACAGCGGCAGCCGTCCCCCCTCTATGATGTCGTGCTGGAACCAGGTGGACATGCCTCCAACCTAGCGCTGCGACCCATCACCGCAGGTCAGTCGCCCCTGCGGCTGCGGCCCCGACGACGACGCCGTCACTTGCCGAAGCCGGCCTGGCGCAGCGCGTCCGCCATCGAGCCCGACGGTGCCTGCTCGCGCCCGCCGCGCTGCCCGCGGCCGTCCTGCTGACCGCCACGATTCCGCCCGCCCTGGCCGCCCCGGTTCTGCCCACCGCGCGACTGCCCGCCGCGATCGCCGCCCCGCTGACCGCCGCGGTCGCCGCCGCGCTGCCCGCCCTCGCGCGGCCCGCGCTGCTTGGGGGCGGCATCGTCGTTCAGGCGGAGCGAGAGGCCGATGCGCTGCCGCTCGACGTCCACGTCGACCACCTTGACCTTGACGACCTGCCCGGACTTGACCACCTCGTGCGGGTCGGAGACGTACCGGTCCGACATCGCGGACACGTGGACCAGCCCGTCCTGGTGTACGCCCACGTCGATGAACGCACCGAAGGCCGCCACGTTGGTCACCACGCCCTCGAGCACCATGCCCGGCTTCAGATCGGACACCTTCTCGACCCCGGCGGCGAAGGTCGCGGTGGCGAACGCCGGCCGGGGGTCGCGGCCGGGCTTGTCGAGCTCGGCGAGGATGTCCGTCACCGTCGGCACGCCGAACCGCTCGTCGGCGAGATCCGCCGCGATGTCCGCCGGGCGCAGCTTCGCGAGTGCCGCGGTGTTGCCGATGAGCTCGGCCAGCTGCAGACCGGACCGGTCGAGGATCTTCCGGACCACGGGATAGGCCTCGGGATGCACGCCGGACGCGTCCAGCGGGTCGTCGCCGCCGCGGATCCGGAGGAAGCCGGCGCACTGCTCGAAGGCCTTCGGGCCGAGCCGCGGGACGTCCAGCAGGCCGGACCGGCTGCGGAACGCGCCGGACCGGTCGCGGTACGCGACGATAGCCGCGGCCAGCGACTCGGTGACGCCCGATACGCGGGCGAGCAGCGGCACCGACGCGGTGTTCAGGTCCACCCCCACGGCGTTCACCGCGTCCTCGACCACCGCGTCCAGCGACCTCGCGAGGCTGGCCTGCGACACGTCGTGCTGGTACTGGCCCACGCCGATCGACTTGGGGTCGATCTTCACCAGTTCGGCGAGCGGGTCCTGCAGGCGGCGGGCGATGGACACGGCGCCGCGCAACGAGACGTCCATGTCCGGCAGCTCCTGGGAGGCGTACTCCGACGCGGAGTAGATCGACGCGCCGGCCTCGCTGACGACGGCCTTCGCGGGTACGCGCGCGCCGGCCTTCTTGATCTCCCCGAGCAACTCCGTGGTCAGCGCGTCGGTCTCCCGCGAGGCGGTGCCGTTGCCGATCGCCACGAGCTCCACGTCGTGCCGGGCGATGAGCGCCGCCAGCAGCGCCTTGCTCTTGTCCCACTGGTTCTGCGGCTGGTGCGGGTAGATGATGAGCGTGTCGAGCACCTTGCCGGTGCCGTCGACGACGGCGGTCTTCACGCCGTTGCGGAAGCCCGGGTCGAGGCCCAGCGTGGGCCGTGTACCGGCGGGGGCGGCCAGCAGCAGATCCTTGAGGTTGGTGGCGAACACGGTCACCGCGTCCTCCTCGGCGCGCTGCCGCAGCCGGGTGCGGGCATCGACGGTCGCCGAGACCATCAGCTTGGTGCGCCACGCCCACCGGGCGACGGTGCCCAGCCACTTGTCGGCCGGCCTGCCCTGGTTCGAGATCCCGAGCGTGGCCGCGACCAGCGCCTCGTAGGAGGCGTCCTCGCCGCCGTCGAACTGCAGGGAGAGCACCTCCTCCTTCTCCCCGCGCAGCACGGCCAGCACCCGGTGGCTGGGCATCTGCTCGATCGGTTCGGAGAACTCGAAGTAGTCGCGGAACTTCTGCGCCTTCTGCGGGTCCGCGCCCTCGCGGACACCGGTGCGCAGAGTCGACTCACCCCAGAACTTCTCGCGGACCGTGCCCACGAGCTCGGCGTCCTCCGCGGCCCGCTCGACGAGGATGTGCCGAGCCCCCTCGAGCGCCGCCGCCGCATCCGCGACGTTCTCCCCGAGGAACTCCCCCGCCAGCTCCTCGGGAACCAGCGTGGGATCGGCCAGCAGCCGTTCGGCGAGCGGGGCGAGGCCGTTCTCCCGCGCGATCTGCGCCTTGGTGCGCCGCTTGACCTTGTACGGCAGGTAGATGTCCTCGACGCGCGCCTTGGTATCGGCGGCCAGCAACGCCGCGCGGAGCTCGTCGGTGAGCTTGCCCTGCTCCTCGATCGAGGCGATGACGGCGGCCCGGCGATCGTCGAGCTCCCGCAGGTAGCCGAGCCGTTCCTCGAGCGCGCGCAGCTGCGCATCGTCGAGGCTGCCGGTGACCTCCTTGCGGTACCGGGCGATGAACGGCACCGTCGACCCCTCGTCCAGCAGCTGGACCGCTGCGGCGACCTGGTTCTCCCCCACCGAGAGCTCCTCGGCGATGCGGGCGGATACGGACTTGCTCGGCGCGCTCGAATTCACGCGGCCACCCTACCGGCGGCCACCGACGAGTTCGGCGATCACCGGCTCCGTGGCGCCGCACACCATCACCGCCTCGTACGCGATGTCGGCCAACGCCTCCCCGCCGTCGCGGACGAGGAAGTGCAACGCCGACAGCGCCCGCGCCGCCTGGAAGCCCAGGACGTAGCCGGTGTGATCGCCGTCGCGGCGGCACCGGTGCGCGGCCCGGTCGAGGTGCTCGGCCGCCGCGGCCAGACGGTGCGCCTCCCCGCGCCGGCAACCCGGCGCCCGCCGTTCGTCGAGGAGCACCTCACCGGCGTCGTCGAGCCGCGGGTCCGCCGCGCGATCCAGCGCTCCGGCCACGAGCCGAACGCCCGCGGCGTGCCGACGGTCCGCCGCCACGGCGGCGACGGCCTCCGCCAGCTCCGGCAGGCTAGTCGACCTGTGCATCGACGTCCCCTCCTCCCGCCGCCCACGCGTCGCCCGACCAGCTCGGCGCGAAGCCCGACGCGCGCAAGTGATCGCACACCTCGTCGGGCGGCGGGGTCGCGCCGACCACGGGGCCGGGCGCGAAGCCGCGGGCGGCGCAGAAGGTGGCGATGGACAGCTCCGGCCAGTCCTCGTTCCCGGCCGCGAGCTCCCCGTCGCGCAGCACCACGCCGGGCCGTAGATAGCCGTCGAGCTCCGTGGTGCCGATCAGCCGCCAGGGCCGGCCGGCCTCGTCCACGACCTCCGCGACCGCGATCCGGACCCAGTCCCGGGCCGCGCCGCCGATGGCCGCGCACAGCTCCCGCAGCCGCAGGTCCAGGTCGGCGGGGGCCGCGACGGGCACGACATAGTGCGCTGCGCGGTGCGCACCGTCGGCCCCGAGGGACCGGCCGAGCACGCCCAGGCCCCCGAGGGGCGCCATCGCGCCGACGGCGGAGCCGTGCCCCGCGGCGAGCTCCCCGGATCGTCGCTCCGCCTCCTCCGCCGCGTCCTGCGCCTCGGCCCGGCCCCGCAGGTCCGCGAGGTCTGCCGCCTCGTCGGCCGCCGGATCGCCGGGCGGGCGCCCGCCGCGGGCATCGAGGCGCGCGAGCGCGGTCCGAGCGGCGATGCCGGTCATCCGCTCCCTCGTGTCCTCGACGAGCACCGCGTAGTCGCCGACGAAGGCGGCCCGGGCCTCGTCGAGCTCGCCGGCCCGGAGCAGCACGTCCGACGGTGCCCGTACGCCCAGCCGGGAGGCGATCCGCCGGGCCTCGGCGTGCGCGGCGCGGTACTGCTCGGCGGCGCCGGCGAATTCGCCGGGCGAGCGGGGCCAGAACTCGGTGTCGCTCATCCCGCCGCCTCGATCGCCCGGGCGGCGGCGCGATCCGCGGCCGTCGCCGTGCGGGAGCCGTCGCGGATGCGCTCGGCGAGCGCCCGCAACTCCGCCACAGACGACGCGTGCAACTCGCGCGCAGCGGCGTCGGACGCGGCGGGGATCGCGCCGAGCGCCCGCGCGTACCGGTCCTCGGGGAGCGGCAGGGCGGCCGGTGCGGGCATCGCCTCGGTGAGGGCGTCGACGGTGCGCGCGAGCCGCTCCCACGCCGCCGGATCCAGTTCGAAGATCATGCGGGGGTCCGGGCGAGCTCGGCGCGCCGCGCGTAGTACTCGCGCAGTGAATCGGCCGCGCGCTGCGCGAGCTCGACGATCAAGGGCCCCAGCCGTTCCGGCGGGTGCGCCCGGGCCGACGCCGGCGCCAGATCGACGTCGACGACGTGCCCCCGCACGTCGACGGTCACGGAGACCGTCCGGTCCTGCGACCGCGCGGTGACCCGCGCCGTGCGGAACTCCTCGTCCAGGCGGGCCAACTCCGCCTCGCGCCGCTCGACCTCGGCCAGGAGCGCGGCGGCACCGCGCGCACCGTCGACAACAGTCATGATTCCCCCGAGTCCCGGGCGCCCCCACGCCCGCTGCGGCCATCATGCCGCGCCGCTCGGTTCGTGGGGACCGATCTACGGAATCGGTGCCGGCGCGGGCAGTTCCACGCGCAGGCGCGCCCCGCCCGACGGTGCCTCCCCGACCCGGATCGTCCCCTCGTGCGCCCGGACGATCTCGGCGGCGATGGCCAGCCCGAGGCCGGAGCCGCCGTCGTCGCGGGACCGGCCCTCGTCGAGGCGCAGGAACGGGGTGAACACCTGCTCCCGATCCTCCGGCGCGATGCCGGGGCCGTCGTCGTCGACGTCGAGGACGACGGCACCGTCGACCTCCCGGACGGTGAACGAGACGGCCGACCGGGCGTGCCGCGCCGCGTTGTCGACGAGGTTCTGCAGCAGCCGCGTCACGTGCTGCCGAGATCCCACGACGAGGGTCGCGGGATCGACGTCGACGGTGTACGCGACGTCCGTCGGGGGCCGCACGGGCCCGAGCACCTCGAACAGCGGCAGGATCTCGCGCTTGGGCTTCTCCCCCGCCTCGAGCCGGGCGAGCGTCAGCAGGTCGGTGGCCACGGACTGCAGCCGATCCACGTCGAGCAGCGCCTCCCGGACCGCGACGACGGGGTCCACCTGGTCCGGATAGGCGGCCGCCACCTCGAGGTCGGCGCGGACCGCGCCGATCGGCCCGCGGAGCTCGTGGGCCGCGTCGGCGACGAACCGCAGCTGCCGGTCGGACGATTCCTGCAGCAGCTCCAACGTGTCGTTCATGGTGCGGGCCAGGCGGGCCACCTCGTCGTCGCCCGCGGGCTCGGGGACGCGCAGGCTCAGGTCCCCGGAGGAGAGCTCACGGAACCGCTGCTCGATGGCGCCGACGGGCCGCAGCACCCGGCCCGCGACGAACCACGCGATGAGCCCCGAGATCGCCCCGGCGAGCGGCGCGGTCGCGAGGACGGCGATCCGGCCCCACTCCGAGAGCGCCTGGCGCACCTCGAAGGCCGTACTGGATCCGGGCACCGACGGACCCTCGACCGGCGACACCCCGGTGGTTCCCCACACCGCGCCGCTCGAGGGCGGCACGTCGGTCGCGGGGGTGATCTCGCCGAGCACGACATCGGTGAGCAGCCAGATCACCGCCAGCGCGATGACGGCGTAGCCGATGAACACGATGACGCCCGTCAGCAGCGCCAGCCGCATCCGGACGGACCCGAGGTGCCTCACGGGCGGATCCGATAGCCGTAGCCGCGCAGCGTCTCGATGGATGCGGTGGCGAAGGGCGCATCGACCTTCCGCCGCAGTGCGCTGATGTGGACCTCGATGCGGTTGTCGGCGACATCGGCGGCCTCGTCCCACACGGCCCCGGCGAGGTCGGTCTTGGACACCGGCCGGCCGGGCCTGCGCGCCAGGGCGGCGAGGATCTCGAACTCCTTGACGGTCAGCGGGATCGGAACACCGGCGCGGGCGACGGTGCGACCGGTCACGTCGATCTCCAGGTCGCCGACGGTGAGGACGACGGCCCGCTGCTGCCCGGCGCGACGCATCAGTGTGCGCAGGCGCGCGAGGAGCACGACATAGGAGAAGGGCTTGGTCAGGTAGTCGTCGGCGCCGGCATCGAGCCCCTCGGCCTCGTCGTACTCGCCGTCCTTCGCGGTGAGCATGAGGACGGGCGTCCAGTCCTCGCGGGCGCGCAGCGCGCTCACCACCTGGTAGCCGTTGCGCTGCGGCATCTGGACGTCGAGCACGACGACGTCGAATCGCGTCACCTCGGCGGCCAGGAGGGCGGCGGCACCGTCGCCGACGGTCTCGACCGCGTAGCCCTCGCAGCGCAGGCCCTCCGCCAGGCCGCGCAGCAGGCGCTGGTCGTCGTCGGCGATCAGGATGCGGGGCAACGGCCCTCCCTCCACTCGAGCGCGGGCGGCACCGCCTGCCCTATCCGACTCGACGGTACCGCCCGGGGCGGACCTGTCTTTGCAGTACTACTTCACCGGCCCCACGACGACGCCCTGGCCGTTCTCCCCCACGCCGGTGGGACCGGTCACGGTCCCGGGCTTGGCACCCGGCCCGTTCCCGGCGACGGTGCCCGTGACGGTGCCGGTCTTCGGGTCGTACTTGCCGATCACGACGCCCTTGCCGTCTCGGACGGTGCCGGAGGCGTCGATCTGGAAGGTGGCGCCCGAGGTCGGGACCTGCGAGCACGGAAGCGTCTTCTGCGCCTCGCCGTTGATGCCGGTCGTGCCGCAGACCTTGCCGGGCTTCGGCGCGGCGGTGTCGCCGCCCGCGGAGGCGATGCCCGCCCCGAGGATTCCTCCGCCGACGATGGCGAGGCCGGCGGCTGCGGCGGCGGTGCGACGGATCTGGATCTTGCGCATGGGATGTCTCCTTCACGTGGACCGGCGGCGGCCGGTTTCGAAGCACTCGCTTCGGTGACACCACACTGCAGGCGGCGTGCTGTGGCCCACCTGAAGCCACCTGAACGCCCCTTCAGGTCAGGATGTCTGTGCAGGTGGCAGTAGGTCGGGCCGACGGTCCGCCGTCCGCGCGAGGGACTGTTCGCGGCGCCACTGCGCCACCTTCGCGTGGTCGCCCGAGAGGAGGACGGGCGGCACCGTCAGGTCGCGCCAGGTCTCGGGGCGCGTGTACGAGGGGCCCTCGAGGAGCCCGTCGGCACCGTCGGAGAAGGAGTCGTCCTGATGGCTGAGGCGGTTGCCGAGCACGCCCGGGATGAGGCGGCCGAAGGCCTCGACCATGACCAGGACGGCGACCTCGCCGCCGATGAGGACGTAGTCGCCGATGGACACCTCGACCACACGGACCCGCTTCGCGGCGTCGTCGAAGACGCGCTGATCGATGCCCTCGTAGCGCCCGCAGGCGAAGACGATGTGCTCCTCGTTCGCCCATTCGTGCGCCATGGCCTGGGTGAAGGGCACGCCCGCGGGCGTGGGCACCACGAGGAGCGCGTCGTCGGGGCAGATGTCGTCGAGGGCGGGACCCCAGACGGTGGGCTTCATGACCATGCCGGGACCGCCGCCGTAGGGCGAGTCGTCGACGGCCTTGTGCACGTCGTGGGTCCAGTCGCGGAGATCGTGCACGCCGAACTCGAGCAGCCCCTTGTCGACGGCCTTGCCGAGCAGCGCCTGGCGCAGCGGCGCGAGGTACTCGGGGAAGATCGTCACCACGTCGATGCGCATGCGCTACTCCGGGTCGAGGAGGCCCTCGGGGGCGTCCACCAGGACGACGCCGCCCGCGATGTCGATCTCGGGCACGATCGCGGTGACGAACGGGATGAGGATCTCGCGGCCATCGGCGGCTTTCACCGACAGGAGCTCCCCGCCGGGCGCGTGCAGCACCTCGGCGATGACGCCCACGTCCGCACCGTCCACGGTGCGCACGGCGAGGCCCTCGAGTTCGTGGTCGTAGAACTCGTCGGGATCGTCGCTGGGCTCCACGTCGGCGGAGTCGATGAAGAAGAGGGTCCCGCGCAGTTCGTCGGCCGCGGTGCGGTCGCTCACGCCCTGCAGACGCACCAGCAGCCTCCCGGAGTGATTCCGGGAGGCTGCCACGGTGTACGTCTGATTCTGCTTCTCGCGGGGGCGGCGTCCGGTGAGGACGACGCCGTCCGCGAAGCGGAGCTCGGGTGAATCGGTGCGCACCTCCACGACGATCTCGCCGCGGATGCCGTGCGACTTGGCGACACGGCCGATCACGAGCTCCATCGGGTCAGCGGACCCGATCGGTGTCGACGACGTCGATCCGGATGCCCTTGCCGCCGATGCCGGTGACGAGGGTGCGCAGGGCGGTGGCGGTGCGGCCGCTGCGGCCGATCACCTTGCCCAGGTCGTCCGGGTTCACGTGCACCTCGATCACGCGGCCGCGACGGCCGGTGATCAGGTCCACGCGGACGTCGTCCGGGTTCGACACGATGCCGCGCACGAGGTGCTCGACGGCATCAGCGACGACGGCGCTCATTTACTCGCCCTCGGCCGGAGCCTCGGCGGCGGCCTCGGCCGGAGCCTCAGCGGCGTCGTCGGCCTTCTTCTCGGCCTTCTTCTTGGGCGTGGTGGCGGCCGCGGCGGGCTCCTTGTCGGCCTCGGCGAGGGCGGCGTTGAAGAGGTCCAGCTTGGACGGCTTCTCGGCGGCGGTCTTCAGGGTGCCCTCGGCGCCGGGGAGGCCCTTGAACTTCTGCCAGTCACCGGTGATCTTCAGGAGGGCGAGCACGGGCTCGGTCGGCTGCGCGCCGACGCCCAGCCAGTACTGCACGCGCTCGGAGTCGATCGCGATGAGCGACGGCTCCTCCTTGGGGTGGTACTTGCCGATCGACTCGATCGCGCGGCCGTTACGGCGGGTGCGCGCGTCGGCGATGACGACGCGGTACTGCGGGTTGCGGATCTTGCCGAGCCGCGTGAGCTTGATCTTGACAGCCATGTGCCTTGGTTCCTTCGTGTGTTGTCACGTGTGCAATTCAGCGATGCGTCAGGATGAACGCACCCGGTTTTGCCGTCTTCATGCGTGACCGCCGGGCGGTATCTCAGCCGCTGCCGGTCAGCAGCGATCCATTGTGCCATGTCGCGCGAGCTGCACGAAATCGCCCGGGCTGCCACGCCCGGCCCGCGGCGGTAGCGTTCGGTCATGTCCACGAATCCGCTCGACGACGACGCCGTCCTCATCCCCGCCTACGCGGGACGACTCGGCACCGACCCCCTCCCCCGCGCCAAGCTGGCGGACGGCGAGACGACCTCGGCCGAGGCCTACCGGTTCATCCACGACGAGCTGATGCTGGACGGGCAGTCGCGGATGAACCTCGCGACCTTCGTGACGACGTGGATGGAGCCGCAGGGCCAGGCCCTGATGGCCGAGTCCTTCGACAAGAACGCCATCGATCACGACGAGTACCCGGCCACCTCGGCGATCGATGCGCGCACGGTGGCGATCGTCGCGGACCTGTTCCACGCCCCGGGCCTGGATCCGGCGGACCCGGCGTCGGCGACGGGGACGACCACCATCGGCTCCTCCGAGGCGGTCATGCTCGCCGGCCTCGCCCTCAAGTGGCGGTGGCGAAAGGCCCGGCAGGCGCAGGGCCTCGACACGAGCCGGCCGAAGCTGGTCCTGGGCTCGAACGTGCAGGTGGTGTGGGAGAAGTTCTGCCGCTACTTCGATGTCGAGCCCGTCTACCTCCCGATCGAGCCGGGCCGCTATGTCATCACCCCCGAGCAGGTGCGCGCCGCCGTCGACGAGCACACGATCGGCGCCGTCACGATCCTGGGCACCACCTTCACCGGCGAGTACGAGGACGTCGCGGGCGTGTGCGCGGCGTTGGACGAGCTCGCCGCGCAGGGTGGGCCCGACGTACCCGTGCACGTCGACGCCGCGAGCGGCGGCTTCGTCGCCCCGTTCCTGGACCCGGACCTGCACTGGGACTTCCGGGTGCCGCGGGTGGCGTCGATCAACGCCTCCGGCCACAAGTTCGGCCTCACCTACCCGGGCATCGGATTCGTCGTCTTCCGCGACCGCGCGGCGCTCGACGAGGACCTCGTGTTCCGGGTGAACTACCTCGGCGGGGACATGCCGACCTTCACCCTCAACTTCTCCCGTCCCGGCGCGCAGATCATCGGCCAGTACTACAACTTCGTCCGTCTCGGACGCGACGGCTACACGAAGGTGATGCGGGCCCTGCGCGGGACCGCGACCTGGCTGGCGAAGGAGCTCGGCACCCTGCCGCACCTGCACGTCGTCACCGACGGCTCGGCCCTGCCCGTCGTCACCCTGACCATCGACGACGGTGCGCCGTTCACGGCCTTCGACGTCTCGCACGAGTTGCGCGCGTACGGATGGCAGGTCCCGGCGTACACGATGCCGGCGGACGCCCAGGACGTCACCGTCCTCCGGATCGTCGTGCGCGAGGGCTTCTCGGGCGATCTGGCGGGCCGGCTGCGCGACGATCTCGCGGCCGCGCTCACCCGGCTCGGCCGGACGGACGGGCCCGCCGACCGCCGCTCCGTCTTCCACTACTGAGCGTCCCTGCGACCCGGCCGTCGGCGCGCGGCTCACCGCCCCGGCGCCGAACGGCTGGTAAACTGGTGGCCGAACACGGTCGTCTTCGCGTGACGCGCGCCACTTCCGGCGCGTTGCACTCCCAACAGAAGATTACCCGCGGGTAAACTCGGCACGACGTTGCAGCCTGTGCCCCGCACCTCAGCCCGGTGTAGCCCACTGCCAGGCCGCGTACAGCCACCTCGCAGGATCGGACCACAGACTCTTCATCATGGCCACGCACCTGGACCACACCTCCTCGTCACCGGTGATCACCGGTGACGGAGCGGTCGCGCGGCCCCGTGCTGGCTACCTGCACCAACTCGACTTCGTCCGGACGATCACGTTCCTGCTGGTGGTGTTCATCCACACGCTGACGAACACCAACGACGAGGTCAACGGCACCGTCACGAACGCGATCGCGATGAACCTGCACTTCACGCGGAACGCGTTCTTCGCGCTGACCGGCCTGGTGCTGGCGTACGGGATCGTCGAGCGCGGTGCGCAGCTGAGCCCCGTCCGGTTCTGGCGCAAGCGCCTCAAGCTGGTGGTGATCCCGTTCGTGCTCTGGGCGTTCGCGTACTGGGTCTACGACATGGCGGTCCGCGGCGACGGCGCGGCCATCCCCCGGAGCCTCGGCGACTTCTGGAACAACCTCAAGTGGGGCGGCCTCAACGGCTACCAGCTGTACTTCATCTTCGTGACGATCCAGATCTACCTGCTGTTCCCGCTGATCTTCGGGTTCGTGCGCCGCACCCGCCGCTTCCACGGGCGGATCCTGCTCGCGAGCGCCGTCCTGCAGGTCGGGATCTACGTCGCGGCCACCTACTGGAACCCGACCACCGGCTGGTGGGGCGAGAACTTCTGGCACCTCTACGCCACGTTCATCCCGTACCAGTTCTTCATCCTGCTCGGCGTGATCACGGCCTTCCACCGCGAGCGGGTGGAGGCGGTGCTCCTTCGGCACACCCCGCTCGTCTTCGGGCTGGCGATCGGCACGGCCGTCGCGGCGCAGGCGCTCTACCGGGTCCGCCTGAGCGACGAGACCGCTCCGATCGTGGCCTCGGCGGTGTTCCAGCCGGCGAACTTCGTGCTCTACATCGCGCTGGTCGCCGCGGTCTACACGACGGGCCTGCTGCTCGCCCGCAACCGGCACCGGCTGCCGAGGCTGACGCGGTTCGCCTCGTACGGCGCGAAGCGCTCGTTCGGCGTCTTCCTCGTGCACGTCATGGTGCTCTCGGTGCTGCTCCTGCCCAAGTCGGGCGACGGTGCGCCGTGGCTCACCACGGTGCTCCCCTCCCCGTTCGGCACGGCCGTCGCCTACCTGGTCACCATCACGGTGACGCTCGGCGTCGTCGAGCTGCTCAGCCGCGCGCCGAAGGCCCAGTGGTGGGTCGGCCGCCCCCGGCCGAAGAAGCGCGTCGCGCGGGCTCAGGCGAGCGCGCCCCGCACCACCACCGCCGACGGTGCCGGCAGCGCGCCGTGCGCCAGCGCCACGCGCGGGTCCTCGGCGTAGATCACGAGGTCGGCGGGGGCACCGTCGTCGATGCCGGCGTAGCCGAGCCACTGCCGGGCGCACCACGACGCGGCGGCGATCGCGTCCTCGGGCGGCATCACCGCGGCGAGGGCGGTGATCTCGCGCGGCAGGGCGCCGTGCACGTTGAAGCCCCCGGCGTCGGTGCCGGCGTACATCGCGACCCCCGCCTCCCACGCGGCGCGGAAGGTCGCCTTCCGGCGGTCGTGCAGCGCCAGCATGTGCCGGTGGTAGGTGGGGAACTTCTCGGCGGCGGGCGCGGCGATGGACGGGAAGTTCTCGATCTGGATCATGGTGGGCACCAGGCCGATTCCCTTCTCCACCATGACCTCGATGGTGTCCGCGGTGAGCCCGGAGCCGTGTTCGATCGCGTCGACGCCGGCGGCGAGCAGGCCGGGCAGGGCGTCCTCGCCGAAGACGTGCGCCGTCACGCGCGCCCCCGCGTCGTGGGCGGCGGCGACGGCCTCCGCGAGCGCGTCGTCGGGCCACAGCGGCGCGAGGTCGCCCACGGACCGGTCGATCCAGTCCCCCACGAGCTTGATCCACGGGTGCCCCTCGGCGGCCCGGCGACGCACCGCGGCGACGAGCTCCGAGGGATCCTCGAGCTGCTCCCCGAGGCCGCGGGTGTACCGCTTGACCAGCGCGATGTGCCGCCCCATCCGGACGAACCGCGGCAGGCCCGGCTGCCCGTCCAGGGGCGAGGTGTCGAGGTCGGAACCGGGTTCGCGGATGACGGTGACGCCCACCGCGACGTCCTCCAGTGCGAGCGCGCGGCCGCGGACCAGGTCCGGCTCTCCGTCCTCGACGATGCCGACGTGGCAGTGGGCGTCGACGTACCCGGGCACCGCGTAGCCGGTCAGTTCGGTCCGCGGGCCGGTCGCGCCCGGATCGGACAGGTGCACGGCACCGTCGGACACCCAGAATTCGCCCTCGCCGCCGGGCAGCACGACGCCGGAGAAGTGCAGATCGCTCACCCCGGCACTGTAACCCGGCTACCGCTTCTTGCGGAGCTGCTCCTCGAGCGCGGCCATGTCGATGCCCTCGAGCCCCGGGGGCAACTGGTCAAGGCCCTTGGGCATGCCGGAGAGGTCCATACCCGCGGGCATCCCGGGCATGCCGGGGAAGCCGCCGCCCATCCGCGGAGCCGCCGGACCGGTCTGCCGGGCACGGTTGTTCTTCTTGCCCTGCTTGCCCTTCTGCTTGCGCTTGGACAGCCGCTTGGGGACGCCGCCGCCGAAGCCGGCCATCTGCGACATCATCTTGCGGGCCTCGAAGAAGCGATCGACCAGCTGGTTCACGTCGGTCACGGTGACGCCGGAGCCCTTGGCGATGCGCAGGCGGCGCGAGGCGTTGATGATCTTCGGATCGTTGCGCTCGGCGGGCGTCATGCCGCGGATGATCGCCTGGATCCGGTCGAGCTGGCTGTCGTCGACCGCCGCGAGCGCGTCCTTCATCTGGCCCGCGCCGGGCAGCATGCCCAGCAGGTTCCCGATGGGGCCCATCTTGCGGATCATCAGCATCTGATCGAGGAAGTCCTCGAGGGTCAGCTCGCCGGAGGTGATCTTGGCGGCCGCCTCCTCCGCCTTCTGCTGGTCCATGTGCTGCTCGGCCTGCTCGATGAGCGAGAGCACATCGCCCATGCCGAGGATCCGCGAGCTCATGCGGTCCGGGTGGAAGACGTCGAAGTCGTCGAGCTTCTCGCCCGTGGACGCGAACAGGATGGGCTTGCCGGTGATCTCGCGGACCGAGAGCGCGGCGCCGCCGCGGGCGTCGCCGTCGAGCTTGGTGAGCACGACACCGGTGAAGTCGACACCGTCGGCGAAGGCCTGGGCGGTGGTCACCGCGTCCTGCCCGATCATGGCGTCGAGGACGAAGAGCACCTCGTCGGGATCCACGGCGTCGCGGATGCCCCGCGCCTGGCCCATGAGCTCCTCGTCGATGCCGAGGCGGCCCGCGGTGTCGACGATGACCACGTCGTGCTGGCGGGCCTTCGCCTCGGCGATGCCGCCGCGCGCGACCTCGACGGGGTCGGCCGCACTGACGCCCAGGGTGCCCTCGCCGCCGACGGAGGTGCCGGGGTGCGGCGCGTAGGTGGGCACGCCCGCCCGCTCACCGACGATCTTGAGCTGGTCGACGGCGCCCGGACGCTGCAGGTCGCAGGCCACGAGCATGGGCGTGTGGCCCTGCTTCTTGAGGAAGTACGCCAGCTTGCCGGCGAGGGTGGTCTTACCCGCGCCCTGCAGGCCCGCGAGCATGATCACCGTGGGCGGGGTCTTGGCCAGGTTGAGCCGCCGGGTCTCGCCGCCGAGGATGCCGACGAGCTCCTCGTTGACGATCTTGACGATCTGCTGCGCCGGGTTGAGCGCCGCCGAGACCTCGTGGCCCTTGGCCCGCTCCTTGACCCGCGCGACGAAGGCACGCACCACGGGCAGCGCGACATCGGCCTCGAGCAGCGCGAGGCGGATCTCGCGCGCCGTCGAGTCGATGTCTGCGTCGGTCAGCCGGCCCTTGCCGCGCAGGTCCTTGAGCGCGCCTGTGAGCCGATCGGAGAGGGATTCGAACATTGCTCCAGCCTACCGAAAGCCCTGCGTCTGCCCGCCCTCCGGTGGCTCGGGCGGTGCGGCCTCGGGCAGGACGGCGAGGACGGCGCGCTCCGCGCGGGCCCGCACGCTCGGCTCGTCGGCCGGGACCGCGAGGCAGAAGGCGTCCACCACGGTGGCGCCGAGCGTCGCGACCCGGGCCCAGCGCACGTCGAGTCCGGCGTCGTCGAGGGCGCCCGCGATCCGCGCGAGCAGGCCCGGGGTGTCCCCGGCCCGGACCTCGAGGACGACGGTGCCGGGCGCACCGTCGAACCAGCGCAGCCGGGGCGGCGCGGCCACCCGCAGCGGGGGCGCGGCGTCGGACCGGTCGACGGGGGCCGCCGCCGAGCGTTCGCGTTCGACCAGCTCGGCGAGCACGTCGGCGCCGTCGAACGCGGCCAGCAGGCTCTGCCGGACGACGGCGGGGTCGGGCGGATCACCGAAGCTCGGGACCACGACGAAGGTGTTCACCGCGGAGTCCTCGACACCGGCGACGGTGGCGGTGTGCACCCGCAGTCCGGCGAGCGCCAGGACCGCGGCCATGCGGGCGAGCACGCCGCGCCGGTCGGGACCGACGACCACGACGGTGAAGGTGTGCGGTCCCAGCGCGGGCGCGGGCGCGATCCGCACGTGCGTGCCACCCCCGGCGGCGAGCGCGACGACCTCGTCGGACATCGGTGCGGGCTGCGGCGCGGGCTCCCCGGCCAGCACGCGAGCGGTGCGCCGGACCAACTCGCCGATGAGCCGGGACTTCCAGTCGCCCCACACGCCGGGCCCGGTCGCCAGCGAGTCCGCCTCGGCGAGCGCGTGCAGCAGTTCCAGCAGCACCGGGTCTCGGCCGATCCTGTCCGCGACCATCTCGACGGTCGCGGGATCGTCGAGATCGCGCCGGGTCGCGATCTCGGGCAGCAGGAGGTGGTGCCGCACCATGGCGGTGAGCAGTCCGGTGTCGCGCTCGTCGAGGCCGAGGCGGGTCGCGATCGCCCCGGCGAGCTCGGCGCCGATCACGCTGTGATCGCCGCCGCGGCCCTTGCCGAGGTCGTGCAGGAGCGCGCCGAGCGCGAGCAGATCGGGCCGGGCGACATCGGTGGCGCGGCTCGCGGCGTGCGCGACGGTCTCCACCAGGTGCCGATCGACGGTCCAGGTGTGCACGGCGTCGCGGGGCGGGAGGTCGCGCACGGCGCCCCATTCGGGGAGCAGCCGCGCCCACAGCCCCGTCCGGTCGAGGGCCTCGATCACGGGCACGGCACCGCGACCCGCGCCGAGCAGTGCGAGGAAGTCGGAGACGCTCTCCGCGGGCCAGGGACTGCGGGGCACGGGGGCGACCTCGGCGAGGCGGCTCAGCGTGGAGGCGGACATCGGCAGGCCGGACGCGGCGGCCGCGGCGGCGACCCGCACGGTCAGGCCGAGGTCCCGATCGGGCCGGGCGTCACGAGCCAGGGTGACCTCGCCGGCGTGCTCGACCACGCCCTCCGCGAGGGGTCGTCGGACGGGTGCCCGCCGCAGGCGCGAGAGGCCGCGCCGGGGCAGCGCGTTCTGCGCGGTCCGAATGCCGACGTCGACCGCGTAGGCGACGGTGCGCCCGCTGTCGCTGATGGTGCGGGCCAGGTCGAACCGGTCGCCGAGGCGCAGTGCCGCACCGATCTCGTCGGCCTCCTGGGCGCGCACCTGGTCGCGGGCGCGCCCGGAGATGCGGTGCAGTTCGGTGCGGACGTCGAGGAGCCGACCGTACGCGGCGGCCAGGTCGTTGCCCGTCGAGCCGCCCGGCGAGGCCGACGGGGTCGGGATCCCGTCCGTCAGCTGAGCGAGCGAAAGCGCCTGCAGCAGCTGCACATCGCGCATGCCGCCACGGCCGTTCTTGAGGTCGGGCTCGGCGCGATGGGCGATCTCGCCGGAGCGGCGCCACCGCTCCTGGGCCTGCTGAACGAGGTCGTCGACGCGGGTCCGGATATCGGTGCGCCACTGCCTGCGGACACCACTGATCAGCAGGTTGGTGATCTCCTGGTCGCCCACGATGTGCCGGGCGTCGAGCAGCCCGAGCGCGGCCGTCAGGTCGGACTGGGCGACGCGGACCGCCTCCGGCACCGTCCGGACGCTGTGGTCGAGCTTGATGTGCGCGTCCCAGAGCGGGTACCAGATGCTCTCGGCGACGGCGGCGACCTGCGCCGGATCGAGCCCGTCGTCGTGCACGAGCAGCAGGTCGAAATCGCTGTGCGGCAGCAGCTCCCGTCGACCGAGTCCGCCGACGGCGACGAGCGCCAGCCCGCTGTCCGGACCGATGCCGGCCGCGGTCCCGCGGGTGGTGAGCCACACCTCGGCGAGGTCCGCCAGGGCGCCGCGCAGGGCAGCGGGGTCCAGCCCGTGGGGCCCCGCCGCCCGGTCGAGCAGGCGGGCCCGGGCGGCGACCAGTTCCTTCGCCCCGCCCTGCCCGCCGCTCCCGGACGATCCGTCCCCGCTCGGCGTGATCACCTTGTCCGGCACCGTCATCGACGTTCCTACAGGGCCTCGTTGCCGCGCTCGCCGGTGCGCACCCGCACGACGGACTCGACGGGGGTGACCCATACCTTGCCGTCGCCGATCTTGCCGGTGCGCGCGGCCTCGACGACGATGTCGACGACCGAGTCCACGACGGCATCGTCGACGACGGCCTCGATCCGGACCTTGGGCACGAAATCCACGGAGTACTCCGCACCGCGGTACACCTCGGTATGCCCCTTCTGGCGGCCGTAGCCCTGGACCTCGCTGACGGTCATGCCGAGGATCCCGGCCTGTTCGAGCCCGGCCTTCACGTCTTCGAGAGTGAACGGCTTGACGATGGCGGTGACCAGCTTCATGAGAGTTTCCTTCGCTTAAGTCGGTGGTGGAATCAGCTTAGATCCGGTCGCCCTCAGACCAGGTCGTACGCCGTCTCCGCGTGCTCGGAGTTGTCGATGCCGTCGGCCTCGGCCTCCTTGTCGATCCGCCAGCCGAGCGGCTTGAGTGCGTACGCAATGACCACGGTGAGGACCGCGGTGAAGGCCAGCGCGACCGCGGCGATGACGACCTGCACCACCAGCTGCTTGTAGTCGCCGCCGTAGAACAGGCCGGTGTCCTTGGCCAGGAAGCCCAGCGAGATGGTGCCGATGACGCCGGCCACCAGGTGCACGCCCACCACGTCGAGCGAGTCGTCGAAGCCGAACTTGGACTTCAGGCCGACGCCGAACGCGGCGGCGACACCGGCCACGACGCCGAGGATGATGGCACCGACGGGGGTGAGGTTCGCGCAGGCCGGGGTGATCGCGACCAGTCCGGCGACGACGCCCGATGCGGCGCCCACCGTGGTGGCGTGACCGTCACGGAACTTCTCCACCGCGAGCCAGCCGAGCATGGCGGCGGCGGTCGCGACGGTGGTATTGACCCAGGCCAGGCCTGCGGTCATGTTCGCGGTGCCCGCGGAGCCGGCGTTGAATCCGAACCAGCCGAACCACAGCAGCGCGGCGCCGAGCATGACGAAGGGGATGTTGTGCGGGCGGTACGCGGCCTTGCCGAAGCCGAGTCGCTTGCCGACGATGATCGCCAGCACGAGACCCGCGATACCGGCGTTGATGTGCACGACGGTGCCACCGGCGAAGTCGATGGGTGCGACGTTCGCCGTGCCGTCCGCGTTGACGCCGAACATCTTCGCGGCGATGCCGTCCTTCGCACCCGACAGCAGCCCCTGTCCCCACACCATGTGGGCGAGCGGCAGGTACACGATGGTCGTCCAGACTGCGGTGAACACCAACCAGGTGCCGAACTTCACGCGTTCGGCGAGCGCACCCGAGATCAGCGCGACGGTGATCACGGCGAAGGTCAGCTGGAACCCGGCGAAGACGATCGCCGGCAGGCCACTACCCGGGGCGGTGAGCACCACCAGCGTGTCCTCGCCCGCCTTCTTCGTCGCCGTCAGCTGGTCCAGGCCGAAGTACTTGAACGGGTTGTCGAACATCCCCAGGTAGTTGCCCTCGCCGGAGAACGAGGTCGAATAGCCCCACAGGACGTAGATCACGGAGACCACGCCGAGCGAGCCGATCGACATCATCATCATGTTGAGCACGCTCTTCTGACGGGACAGACCGCCGTAGAAGAACGCGAGAGCGGGGGTCATGAGCAGCACGAGCGCGGCGGACATCAACATCCACGCGGTGGTGCCGGTGTCGACTTTGCCGAACATCTCGTCGGGCACGGAAGCCAAAAGCACTGGGAAACCTCCTCGGACGCGCCGCCGGTGCGACGCGAGTGAGAAAAGCTTCCGTCGCCGCGGTTTCCCGGCGGTCGCGCCCGTGTTGCCCGTGTGTAACCGGTTCGGGCGCTGTCGGGCCCCCGGGTTACGTCCGTGTTTCGGGACGGCGCCCCACCTGTGTACCGAAGATCAACTCAGAGTTGATCTTCGGTACACAGGTCTTCAGCCCAGCAGCGCGTCGACGAACGCGGTGGGCTCGAAGGGCGCCAGATCGTCGGCGCCCTCCCCCAGGCCCACCAACTTCACCGGTACGCCCAGCTCGTGCTGCACGGCGTACACGATGCCGCCCTTGGCGGTGCCGTCCAGCTTCGTGAGCACCACGCCCGTGATGTCCACGACCTCGGCGAACACCTTCGCCTGGACGAGGCCGTTCTGCCCGATGGTGGCGTCCAGCACCAGCAGCACCTCGTCGACCTTGGCCTTCTTCTCGACGACGCGCTTGACCTTGTCCAGCTCGTCCATGAGCCCGGTCTTGGTGTGCAGGCGCCCGGCGGTGTCGATCATGACGACGTCGACGCCCTCCTGCGCACCCTTGGCCACCGCGTCGAAGGCGACCGCCGCCGGGTCGGCCCCCTCCTTGCCGCGGACGATGCCGGCGCCCACCCGCTCGCCCCAGGTCTGCAGCTGATCGGCGGCAGCGGCGCGGAAGGTGTCGGCGGCGCCCAGCAGCACGCGGCGGCCGTCGGCGACGAGTACGCGCGCCAGCTTGCCGGTCGTGGTGGTCTTGCCCGTGCCGTTGACGCCCACCACCAGCAGCACCGACGGTGCGCCGGCGTGCGGCAGGGCCCGGATGCTGCGGTCGTACTCGGGGTGCAGTTCCTCGACGAGCACCTGCCGCAGGAGCGCGCGGGCCTCCGCGGCGCTGCCGACCCCCTGCGTCGCGATCCGGTCGCGCAGCTTCTCCACCACGGCCAGCGTGGTCGGCGTGCCGAGGTCGGCGAGCAGCAGCGTGTCCTCGATCTCCTCCCAGGAGTCCTCGTCGAGGTTGCCGGCGCCGAGCAGGCCCAGCAGCGACGCGCCGACGGTCGACTGCGAGCGCGCGAGCCGGCCCTTGAGCCGGTCCAGGCGCCCCGCCGTCGGGGCGATCTCATCCAGTCGTGTGGCCGACGGTGCCGCCTGCGCAGCAGGAGCCTCGGCCTCCGCGGGAGCCTCGGCCTTCGCGGGAGCCTCGGCCTCCGTGGGCGCGTCGACGACCTGGGGAGCCGCGTCCTCGAGCTCCTCGATCTCCGTCGGCGCCTGCGGCTCGACATCCGCGATGGTCGGGTCGATCTGCTCCGCCTCGGCCAGGCGGGCGTCCTCCTGCGCCTGCGCCGCCTCGGCGACCTCCTGGTCGCGCGACTCCTGCAGGTCCCTGAGCGAGACCTTCGGTGCCACCTCGGGCGCGGCTTCCGGCGCGGGCGGGGCCTTCGGCACCAGCGGGACGGCCTCCGCCTCGCGGGCGCCCTCACTGAAGGTGAAGCCGCCGCCGGCCTGGTAGCCGCCGGACTTGTCGAGGCTCTTCGGTTCCGGCGTCTCGTCCTTGAGCGAGACGCGGCGCCGCTTGTTGAGGTAGAAGCCGGTGGCCAGTGCCGCCAGCACCAGCAGGATGACGACGACGGCGACCAGGATCGCGACGGTGGTAGTACTCACGCCTCGACTGTAGTCAACGCACCCTCGGGCTCCGGCCGGGAGGCGCACCCGTTGTGCTCGTGATTTCATGCACAACGCGACAATCCGCCTCGCCACCAACCTCCCACCGCACGACGCTCGGTTTCACGGGCACAGGAGTGAACCGGACCGGCCTGATAGCGTCCCCCACGAGTCGGACATTGGGAACCCGGTGGGAATCCGGGACTGGCGCGCAACGGTGTGAGGCGATTTCGTCGCCTCGAGTCCGATACCGGCCGACTCGCAGTTGTCCACCACCGCCCCCGCGCACGGAGCGGCAGACGAATCGAGTCCGACCCATGCGGCCCAGTGCCCTCGCTTCCACTCTCGTTCTCCCCGTCGCGGCAGGCCTCCTCGCCGCCTGCGGCACGACACCGTCGGCACCGTCGGCGGCGAGTCCATCCGCCCGGTTCCCGGTCACCGTCACCACGTGCGACTTCGCCTCCGAGGTGAGGTCCGAGCCGCAGCGGATCGTGACGATGAACCAGGGCGCGACGGAGGTGGCGCTCGCGCTGGGTGTCGCCGACCGGATGGTGGGCACGGCGTACCTCGACGATGCCGTCGCCCCGCGGTTCCAGGCCGACTACGCGAAGATCCCCGTGCTCGCGGCGAAGTACCCGACGCAGGAGAAGATGCTGTCGGTGCGTCCGGACCTGGTCTACGGCTCGTACAACTCGGCGTTCAGCGAGAAGAACGCCGGCGACCGCACCCGGCTGCAGGGGCAGGGCATCGCCACGCTGCTCGCCCCGGCGGGCTGCGCGAAGAAGCCCGAGCGAGCCTCCTGGGATCTGATCTGGGACGAACTGTCCGCCGCCGGAAAGGCGTTCGGGACCGAGGCCGCAGCGCAGAAGGTGATCGACGAGCAGAAGGCCGAGTTGGGTACTCCCGCGCTCAAGGACGCCGCGAAGGGGCAGCGGATCTTCTGGTGGGACTACGGCAGCACGAATCTCTACGTCGGGGCCGGCAAGGGCACTCCGCAGTTGCTCATCGATTCGGTCGGCGGTGTGAACGTCTTCGCGGACCTGCCGGGCAATTGGGCCGATGTCTCCCTGGAGAACGTCGTCGGCTCCGACCCCGATGTCATCGTCGTGGCGGACGCAGCCGGCCACCCCGCCCAGGAGCGCATCGATCAGGCGCGCAAGGACCCGGCGTTGAGCCAGCTCCGCGCGGTGCGCGAGAACCGCTTCGTGGTCATCCCCTTCTCGGAGACCACCTCGGGCGTCCGCCTGCTCGACGGTGCGCGGCGCGTCGCCGACGGCATCCGAGCACTGCCGTGACCGCAATCCTTGTCGGGATGTCCGCCGGCGTGGATCCCGACGAGCTCGCGGACCTGGCCCGGACGGCCGCCGCGGAGCCGGCGTTCCTGCAGGTCCACGACCCGGCTCTGGTGGACGTGCTCACCGACGTCGCGGACCGCGGCACCCCCGATGTGCTGCTCATCGGGACGGGCTGGGCCCAGCCCGGGCCGAAGCGATCGTGGTTGCGCCGGGTGGCCGCGCACTGGCTCCGGGGCTACGACGGTGCGCCGATCCTCCGGCTCTCCCCGCAGCTGCTGGCGGCCCCCGACGCGGGCCTGCTCGCCGACGCCATCGCCGCGGGCGGCGCACCGATGGCGGCCGATGCCGCACCGCTGCACTCGCCCGCGTGGGAGGACGTGCCCCGGCACCGCCATCAGGTGCTCGTGTGCCGCGGTCCGCGCTGCTCGGCGCGCGGGGCCTCGGGACTGGTCTCCGCGTTCGGCGACGGGCTGCGCCGCGCGGGCCTGGGCGACGACGACGCCCTGGTCACCGTGACCGGCTGCCAGTTCCCGTGCAACCACGCTCCGGTGGTCACCGTGCAGCCGGACGATGCCTGGTACGGCCGGGTCACCGTCGCCGACGTGCCGGAGCTGGTCGACGCGCACCTCGTTCGAGAGGAACGGGTCGGTCGCCTCGCGCTGCCCCGGGAGCGGTCCGCCGCCCGACGGTGCGCGGAATATTCGGACCGCAGTCCGCAGTTGTAGCAGCCATGAAGAAGATCGGCTTCCTGTCCTTCGGTCACTGGACCGACTCCCCCGGTTCGCGGACGCGGTCCGCGGCGGACGTTCTGCATCAGTCGATCGATCTCGCGGTGGCCGCCGAGGAGGTGGGCGCCGACGGCGCGTACTTCCGCGTGCACCACTTCGCGAACCAGCTCGGTTCGCCGTTCCCACTGCTGGCGGCCGTGGGGGCGCGGACCTCGCGCATCCAGATCGGCACCGGCGTCATCGACATGCGTTAGCGCATGCCTGGGTTGTAGCACCCGTTGTCAGTGTCGGCGCGCTCTACAGCACAACGTTGACGACAATCCTGGCTGGTTTTCGATGAAAGCGGCTCTTCCTGCGCTGAGCGTCGGTGCGATGATCGCGTGCTCCACCCTCATAGAGGCGCATCGAGTACTTCGCGCAGCTGATCGACGGTGGGCGAACCAGCCAGCCCGGCAGGAGTGCGGAACACTCGACAGGCAAGCCCCACCGGCGTGTGCTCGTCGGCGAAGGGGTCGGAGCCGTCAATGAGGACGGTCGGGGACCCGTGGAACCCGAGGCGGGCGGCGTCCTCGGCGGTCTCGACTCGCTGATGCGCGACGCGGACGTCCGATCGGCCGTCGAGGGCCTCGGCGAGCCGCCGGTCGAGCACCTCCCAGTTCGGGCACCCGTCGAAGTACTGCAACGTGATCTCCATGATCCACTCCTCTCAATCTCTGTCCGCGCGGACCGTGGCCGGTGACGCCGTCTCAGGCGACACAGCCGCCGCCGGGCGCTTGGCACGCGCGGCGCGCAGCCCGTTGGCGATGACGACGAGCTCGGCGACCTCGTGGACGAGGACGACCGCGGCCAGGCCGAGCACGCCGGTGATGGCCAGCGGCAGCAGCACGGTGATGATCGCCAGGGACAGCACGATGTTCTGGTTCATGATCGCCCGGCCACGGCGGGCGTGCCGCAGCGCCTGCGGGATCAGGCCGAGGTCGTGGCCGGTGAAAGCGACGTCGGCGGACTCGATCGCGGCGTCGGAGCCGGTCGCGCCCATCGCGATGCCGACGGTCGCCCCGGCCAGGGCGGGGGCGTCGTTGATGCCGTCGCCGATCATCGCGGTGGGCGAGGCCCCGGAGAGCTGGGCGACGATGCGGGCCTTGTCCTCGGGCCGCAGCTCGGCGTGCACGTCGCCGATCCCGGCGATCTGCGCGAGCGCGTGCGCGGTGCGGGCGTTATCGCCGGTGAGCATGCTCACCTCGACGCCCTGGGCCCGCAGCGTGCGCACGACCTCGGGGACCTCGGGGCGCAGCTCATCGCGGACGCCGATCGCCCCGGCCAGCTGGCCGTCGACGGCCACGAGCACGCAGGTCTGGCCCTCGGCCTCCAGGTCCTCGACCCGGGCCTTGAGCGGCCCCGCATCGATCCAGCGGGGGCTGCCCACCGTCACCCGGCGGCCGTCGACCAGGCCGCCGATGCCGTGCCCGGCCTCCTCCGTCACGTCCTGCGCGGCGGGGGCTCCCTTGCCCGCGGCGGCGATGGCGGCGGCCAGCGGGTGCGTGGAGTGCTGCTCGACGGCGGCCGCCCAGGCGAGCACCTGGGCGTCGTCGAACCCGTCGGCGGCGACGACGGCGGTGACCTCGGGCCGGTTGCGGGTCAGGGTGCCGGTCTTGTCCACGGCGAGGTGGCGGATGCCGCCGAGGCGTTCGAAGGCGGCCCCGCTCTTGATGACGACGCCGAACTTCGTCGCGGCCCCGATCGCGGAGACCACGGTGACGGGCACCGCGATCGCCAGCGCGCACGGGCTGGCCGCGACGAGGACGACCAGGGCGCGGGTGATCCAGGTCTCCGGGTCCCCGAGCAGCGAGCCGAGCACGCCGACCAGGACGGCGAGGACCATCACGCCGGGTACCAGCGGGCGGGCGATCCGGTCGGCGATCCGGGCCCGTTCGCCCTTCTCGGCCTGGGCCTGCTCGACCAGCTCCACGATGGTGGTCAGCGAGTTGTCGGTGCCCGCCGCGGTCGCCTCGACCTCCAGCACACCGGCGGTGTTGATCGCGCCCGCCGAGACCGCGTCATCGGGGGCGACCTCGACCGGGATCGACTCGCCGGTGATCGCCGAGGTGTCCAGGCTGGAGCGACCGGACCGGACAATCCCGTCGGTAGCGACCCGCTCGCCGGGGCGGAGCAGCAGCACGTCGCCGACGGCGATCTCCTTGGCCGGGACCTCGACCGAGGCACCGTCGCGCAGTACGGTCGCAGTCTCCGGCACGAGCTTCAGCAGCGCGCGCAGGCCGCCACGGGCGCGGTCCATCGCCTTGTCCTCCAGGGCCTCGGCGATCGAGTAGAGGAACGCCAGCGCGGCTGCCTCCTCCACGTAGCCGAGGATCACCGCGCCGACGGCGCTGATCGTCATCAGCAGCGCGATCCCCAGCTTCCGCCTGACGATCAGGTTCCGCAGCGCGCCGGGCACGAACGTGTACGCGCCCAGCAGCAGGCCCGCCCAGAACGCGACCAGCGCCGCGAGGTGCAGCCCCGACCACTCCAGCACCAGGCCGGTGCCGAACGCGACGCCAGAGAGGATCGGCACCACCAGTCCCGGGTCGCGCCACCACGGGCTCTCGGCCTCCTCGGCCTCTTCGGCGGCGCTGGTGGTCGGCTCGTCGCAGCCGCAGGCGGCGCTCACGAGGCGTCCCCCGAGCCGGTCGCGGCGCAGCAACCGGGCACCGAGCAGTGCGGGTCGATGCACGGCGCGTTCTCGTCCACCGCGAGCGTGACGTCCACCAGCGCCGTCAGCGCCGCCGCGAGGTGCGGGTCGGCGATCTCGTAGCGGGTCTGGCGGCCCTCGGGCTCGGCGACCACGATCCCGCAGTCGCGCAGGCAGGTCAGGTGGTTCGACACGTTCGAGCGCGTCAGCCCCAGCTCGCGCGAGAGCACGGCGGGGTGGCTCGGGCCGTCGAGCAGGGACATCAGGATCCGGGAGCGCGTCGGGTCCGCCATGGCCCGACCCAGCCGGTTCATGACGTCGAGGCGCGAAGCAATGGTCAGCATACACTGAACTATACAGCGCGGACTGACCTATCGTCCAGTAGCAGGGCTGCCGCACGCGCTCCGCGCGCTTGCCCTCGGGAATCACGGTCACCTCTTGCGCCAGCTCGGCCACGTCGACATCCCGCGACCCTTCCACGTCTCCACAAGACCGGCGGCCCACCGGACGGACGCGAAGAGCCCGTAGCCGGCCCCGGCGAGGCCAGCGCCTACCACGAGCCACCGCCCGATGCCGAGCCACACGCTCCCGTCCACGTCCAGTGCCCACTGAGCACCCGTGATGAGCCCGGCGATGCCCATCCAGAGCCCGGCGACGACGACCACCACCGGCAGGAGGGCGAGGCACATCGCGGCGGCGGCCGACCACAGCTGACGGGCCTCCAGCTTCGAGGTGGCGGCGATGATCCGCTCGGCCCGTTCGTTCGACGCGTCGAGGTTCGCGGTCATCGTGGTCGACGCCTCTCCGGTGACCTGCTCGACGGCCTTCTGGACCCGCTCCTCGATGTGCTTCTCGATCCGTTGGACCGCCCCGCCGACCTGGCTGACGAGGTTCTGGTTCGCCGCGGCCTGCGCCTTGAGCCCCTCAATCGCCGATGCCGTAGCCGCGTGATTCCTCTGCGCCTCCGCGACCAAGCTCTGCGACGCGGCGTTCAAGCTCTCGCCGTTGAGACTCTGCGCGAACTCGCCGAGCGTGCTCGCGATCTCGTTCTGCCTGCTCTCGATACTCGCGATCCTCGCGGACACGTCGTTGGAGAGCGAGGAGGTCGACGCCGGGGCCGTGATCCGCTCCAGCCGCGTCGTCGTCTCCTCGTCCATGACCTTCACGAACCCCGCGAGCTTCTTCTGCTGCTCGGCCAGCCGGTCGAGCCTCGCGTTCTGCGCCTCGACGGCGGCGAGGATCGAGGTCAACGCCTCCATCGTCTCCGGACTGTCGAGCTGCTGCTGCGATCCGCTCTGCGCGTTCTGCTGCTTCAGCCTGTCGAGCGCTGCGCTCATGTTCCTGCTCCTCCTGCTGCTGGTGGTAGTCGAAGAACGCCCGCGCGCCCTCCGGGGTGAAATCTGTCGAGAGCGCACTCGTGCGCTTGCGTCGCTCGGCACGCCCGGACTCGCCGCGGCGGTCCTCGATGTAGAGCGTCCACGTCTCCTTGCCGACGTTCTTCCCTCGCTTGCTGATGGCGGTGTGGAGGCGCATCCGCGGCACCGGCTCCCCGTCGTCGCCGAGCTGCTGGTTCTGCTCCGCGATCACCGCTTCGAGACCGGCCTTGTCCGTCGCGCGGGGATCGGCCAGGGCGGCGCTCATCCGGTCGCCCATCTCGCGGTCGAGCCCACCCTCGGTGAAGTCCTCGCGGCGCAGCTCCCAGTCCTTCGGCGCGTGCTCCAGCCGCTTCACGACCGAGAGCCCGTGCTCGCGCATCAGCTCATCGTTCGCCGACTGCACGCCCTTCTGATTCCCGGCCTTGCGGTCGTGGAACGTGCGATAGTCCGAGAGCGCCTTTCCCGTGCGGTTGTTGTGGTGGATGACGAGGATGTGGTTGTGCGGCTTCTTGCCCCGCCCATCCACATGACTGACGACGAGGCAGTCGGAATCCGGGTGCATCTTCTTCGCGAGCTGATAGCCCAGATCGTTCACCCGCTGCACGTCCTCCGGATTCTTCGGGTCAAACTCCTCATCGCTGAACGACTGGCGGTAATGAAGCGCCTCGACCTCGCGCGTTGTGTTCTGCGTAAGCGCCCGAGCGCGCGCCGAGAACGCGCCGGGGCCTCCCGGCACATCGCACGTGATCGCGACGCCCCGCTCGTCCTCCTTGCCACGGATATAGCGCTCGGTGTCGGCGGCGCTGGCGCTCGGGCTGTAGTGCGTCGTGCTCACGAGGCCGTCCGATCCCCGAGCAGCGCGCGGACCTCGCGCAGCAGCTCGATCAGCTCGGGCACGTCCGCCGACAGCGCCACCGCTTCACCGGCCCGCGCGCGGCGGTCGAGGTCATTGACGTTGATCGCCAGCGGGCGGATCTGCGCGGCCAGTTCCCGAGCGTCCGCCGACGCCTGCACGCTCGACTCGACGCCGAGCAGGTGCGCGGCCACGGCGGCGTCCAGCTCCTCGCTCCGAGAGGCGTGGAGGGCATCCCGGACGACGGTCCGCACCCACGTGCTCGGAGCCAGCCCGAGCCGCTTCGCACGAGTGCGAAGCGCCGCGAGCGTGGCCTCTCCGAAGTCGGTATCGAGCTTCGCTCGGCCCCCACGACGACGCTTCGCGCCGCCGTGACTCTGACGCACAGCCTCCGCATCAGCCCGACCGGTGTTCACCTGGGAGTCGGTCTGCTGCTCCACCTGTACGCCAGAGTGGCAAGCAGTAGCCGTGTCGGACATTTCGCTGACGCTCATGTCCTCCCCGGCTGCTTGCGAGGGGCCTCCGGCCCCCTCGACCCCCTGGAACTGCCCATCGAGTTCGGTGCTCATGCCGCACCTCCCGCGACCAGCAGACCGCCGTTCGCGCGGAGCCGCGCGATCTTCGCGTCCAGCGCCTTCTGCTTCGCCTCGGCGCGGCGCTGGCGCTCGTCCTCTGAGAGCGCCGGGCACTCATCTCCGTGCCTCGCGTAGACGCCCGCCTGCGGCGTCGCGCAGGTGCAGAGCTTCAGCTCACGGTTGTGCTCCTCCAGCTCGGCGAGCCGCCTGCGCTGCTGCTCCTCGACGACCTCACGGTCACGCTTCGCCGCCTCCTCTGCGGCGGCGATCTCCTCAGCGCTCGGCTGGATCGGCTGGCCGACTCCAGCGAACTCTGCGAACAGATCGGCCCCCTCGATCGCGTCCAGCTCGGGACGGGTGATCCGGTCGTGCTGCTCGACGATCGGAGCGACCGTGCGCGCCTCGATCTCACCGCGCACGCGCTCCCGCTCCGCGGTGTCCTTGATCGCCTTGCACCTGCGGGCCAGCAGTTCGAGGTCCTGGCGCATGTGCTCGTACCGCTCGTAGCTCTGGTACTCGCGGGTGCCGTTGAGCACGCCGGAGTTCACGAAGATCGAGAACTCGCGCTCGGCGACCGGGATGATCACCGGGAAGCGGCGGAACCCCTGCCCGAGGTTCTCCGCCTCGTGCTTGACCCGCACGCCGCCTTGCATCGACTCGTACTCGCCCGCCAACCCCCGCAGGAACTCCTCGTAGTCCTGAGGGCCGGTGACGATATTCACCCGGTTCAGCAACTGCGTCTTCGAGTTCTTGATGTTGACGATCGGCTTCTCGTCCGCTTCGCGCCACGGGCCCAAGATGCGGAAGAGCATGCCACGACTCTTCGCCGTGCGGATCATGTCGCCCACTCGCATGTCTTCCCAGATCACGACCGGCTCAGCGTCGTACCCCTCCCATGAGACGTTGTCGCCGCCGACCTTGAAGTAGGGCCGTTCGGCGTCCGGAGCGAGCGCCCGAGCGAGCGCCTTCGCGAGCAGATGGGACTGCTGCACGGGTAGGTGACATCTGATCTGGCTTGCCCGGGAGGGTGAGCCTGGAAGGATGGCCATCGTGCCTGAGCCCTATCCGAAAGAGTTCCGCGATGATGTGGTCCGGGTTGCCCGGGATCGTGAGAGCGGTGTGACGATCGAGCAGATCGCGAAGGATTTCGGGGTGCACCCGATGACCTTGCAGAAGTGGATGCG
>NZ_JAAXOQ010000013.1 GCF_012396015.1 Tsukamurella spumae
GCAGTCCATGCTACTCTCTCCAAACCAACCAGTCAAAAACCCTGGCCGGCCCGCTCGGAGCAACCGTTCAAGCTTAGCAGATCGGAAATCCGTGTGCAACTCGCTCTCGCGGGCCACCCTCGGAAGCGCTTCGAACCGCTCAACCGCACGTTCAAGTGCCCTCGACCGTGTCATACGTTCGAGAGGCGATCTCTCCGTGGAGGCTGGCTGCTCGGAGCAACCGTTCCAGCTTATATCGGAGTCGATCTCGGTGTCAAACCGGGGCTCGGCTCCATCTTGTCAAGCTATCAGAGTTTCTACCTTCTGACCTGGGCTTTTCGGCCCCGTCCTGGTCGGTGTCGCTCTGACTTCGAATAAGTTACGCACCGTGGAACGGAAGCACAAATCCGCAGGTCAGCTCGTAACATCCCGTTCATCTATGCAGGTCAGCGGCCTGACTGGACCGACGCACCGTCGAATCCCATGAATGTGATCCGCAGCACAAAGGCCGCCCCGCGCTCGATGACGGGACGGCCTCAGTGGTGATGACCAGGGGATTCAGGCGATGCGGGCGCCGGCGAAGGACTTCTTGCCTCGGCGGAGCACCAGCCAGTGCCCGTGCAACAGGTCGTTCGGGGTCGGCTCCCACTCCTCCGACTCCACCTTGACGTTGTTCGCGTAGGCGCCGCCCTCCTTCACCGCGCGGCGCGCCGCGCCCTTGGACTCGCACAGCCCCGACGCCGTCAAGAGGTCGACGATGGTGCGCGGCTCACCGGCCGCGACCTCGATCACGGAGGCCTCCGCCAGCGCGGCCGCGAGCGTGCCCTCGGGCAGATCGGCGAGGTCTCCCCTTCCGAACAGCGCCTGGGATGCCAACTCGGCGGCGCGGGTGTGCTCCTCCCCGTGGACCAATGTCGTCATCTCGGCGGCGAGCCGCTTCTGGGCGGTGCGTCGCTGCGGTGCCTCCGCGGTCTCACGCTCCAGCTCCGCGATCTCCTCGCGGGTGAGGAACGTGAACCAGCGCAGGTAGCGGATCACGTCGGCGTCCGCGGTGTTCACGAAGTACTGGTACCAGGCGTACGGACTGGTCAGCTCCGGGTCCAGCCACAGCGAGCCGCCGCCGGTGGACTTGCCGAACTTCGTGCCGTCGGACGACGTGACCAGTTGCGTGGTCAGGGCGTGCACGTGCCGGCCGTCGATCTTCCGGTTCAGGTCGACGCCCGAGACGATGTTCCCCCACTGGTCGGAGCCGCCGATCTGCAGCGCGGCGTCGTACCGGCGCGCGAGCTCCACGTAGTCGTAGGCCTGGAGCAGCATGTAGCTGAACTCGGTGTAGCTGATGCCGTCCGACTCGAGCCGGCGCTTGACCGTGTCGCGCGCGAGCATCACGTTGATCGAGAAGTGCTTGCCCACGTCGCGCAGGAAGGTCGGCACGTTCATCTGCCCGTGCCAGTCGAGGTTGTTAACCAGGATCGCGGCGTTCTCGCCGTCGAAGGTGACGAACCGCTGCAGCTGCGTGTCGATCTTCGCCGCCCACTCCGCGACGGTGTCCACGGAGTTCATGACCCGCTCGCCGACGTCGCGGGGGTCACCGACCTGCCCCGTCGCACCGCCGCCGAGGACGACGGGCCGGTGCCCCGCCTCCTGGAAGCGACGCAGGGTGAGCAGCTGGACGAGATGCCCCGCATGCAGCGACGAGGCGGTCGGGTCGAACCCGGCGTAGAGCGTGATCGGTCCCGCGTCGAGGCGCTCGCGCAGCGCGTCGATGTCGGTGGACTGCGCGATCAGTCCGCGCCAGGACAGTTCCTCGAGGATGTCAGTGCTCACCGGTCCATTGTGAACGAACGGCCGCATCGCCGAGGTCACCCCCCTGCAGAGCGGTGACCAGCAGCTCGCGGTCCGCCGGACCGCCACCCCGGGTGAACATCACCAGGTCCCCGTGCACCAGCTGATTCACCAGCAGGTCCGCGACCGCCCGGGCCGCGCGGTCCGCGTCCTGGAGCCCGGCGGCTCCGGAGATCCGGGCGATCGCCGCGAGATCGGCGACCATCACCGCCGCGGGCTCCGCCTCGTACTCCGGGGTCAACTCGGCGACGAGGGCCATGTCCCGCACCGTCCACCGGGCCTCTATCGGACCCACGGTCCCGAACCGGTCGAACAGGCGCTCCCAGCCGTCGAACGGCCCGCGCAACCAGGCCGGGGCGGGGAGTTCCTCCCGGAGCGCCAGCGCGCCCGGCACCCCCGGGCGGAGGTATCCGGTGAGCAGGTCCCGCACGTCGTCGCTGGTCGACGGTGCTGCCCGCTGCACGTCCCGGAGAAATCGGGGCCGCGCCACCACCCCGACGGTCCCCGCGCCGTCGTCGACGGTGACCAGGTCCCGGTCCTCCGTGAAGGTGACGCCGGCGAGCCCGTGCGGGAGGTCGAACAGGGACTGCACCGCCGCGGCGGTGGCGGGCGGGAGGCCCGCGAGCCACGGCGCGATCACCAGTCCACGGACGGTGATGCGGGCGGGGTCGAGCTCGGCGCGGTCCATCCAGCGAAGGATCCCGACGATCCCGGCGCCGAGGATCACGACCGCGAGCAGGGCCCCGATGGCGAAGACCGCGCCGAGCAGGGACAACAGCCACAGCACCACCGCGCCCACGCCCGCCAGCCCCAGAGCGATCGCGACCGCGGCCGCGACCTCCACCGGGATCTGCGCGCGATGCGCGGCCCGACGGTGGCGCTCGAGCTCAGCCTGCGCACGCCCCGCACCCGGTCCCAGTCGCCGCAGGTCCAGTAGGCCGAGGATCGCCGCGAGCCGCGCCTCCGCGGCGGTCGCGAGTGCGGTCGCCGACCGGGTCTGGAGGATGGGAACCAGTCCCCAACCCGCCTCGATCAGGCCCTCGGTGGTCGCGGGGAACGGCGCCCCCATCAGGGCGCGGGCGGCCCGCTCCTCGTCGGGGTCGGCGAACGCCCGCCCGTTCATCGCGTTCAATCCGCGGTCTCGGTCGAGTTGGTCGGAGTCGATCATGGGCCCAGTCGAGCAGTTCCACCTTGGCCGGCGGTTGGCTTCCGCTGGGGGCGGGTCAACGACTCACGGAGGGGTGGCCCTGCAGCCACAGCCGCCACGGAAGATCGACCGCTCTGCTGATCCCGATCCGCGGTCCGGCGGCGATCGGGCCCCGTCGGGCGGCGATCTCGAGCCTGACCTCGGAGGACGGGGCGAGCACGTCGACGCCCTTGTCGGCCAGCGTGAGCCCGAGAGCCTGGCCGAGCCGTCCGGGCCCGGCGGCGAGCCGCGCGTCCGGGTCGCGCACGGCGCGCCGTTCCCGCACCAGGTCCAGACCGGATTCGATCGCGGCGCCGCGGAGCAGCACGCCCGCGCCGACACCGTCGGGCCCGGCGGTCACGTTGATGCAGGTGTGGATGCCGTACGAGAGGTACACGTACAGGTGTCCGGCCGGGCCGAACATCACCTGATTGCGGGGCGTGGGCCCCGGGTAGGTGTGCGCCGCGGGGTCCGGCCAGGGCCCGTCGGCGGGCGAGCCGTACGCCTCGACCTCGACGATGCGGGCCCGCACGTCTCCCACGGTGAGGACGGATCCGAGCACGAGCCGCGCGGCGTCGAGGGGGTGGCCGGACAGCCGCTCCCGCGCGCGCTCGGGGGTCACTGCGCGGCGCGGGCCAGGATCGCCTCGTGCTCGGCCGCGTCCACGTCCCGCGCCTCACCGATCAGCAGCACGGGCAGTCCGTCCTCGATCGGGTACGCGCGGCGCAGGCGCGGGTTGTAGAACAGCTCGTCCGGCACGTACAGCAGCGGTCCCTTGTCCTGCGGGCAGGCGAGGATCTTCAGCAGCGTCGCGTCGATGGCCATGCGCCCATGCTACCCAGCTGGGAGCCAGACCGGCTTGACCGCGGTGCCCTCGCGGGCCGCGGCCCAGGCCTCGTCGAAGTCGGTGAACGCGGTGACCAACTTGTCGACCGGGAGTCGCCCGTCCGCGACGGCCGCCGCGAGTTCGGGGAGGAACTCCGCGGGCTCCGAGTCCCCCTCGATCACGCCGATCACGCGCAGGCCGCGGGCCATGATGAGCATGACGGGCAGGTCGGCCGACGGTGCTCCGAGCCCGACCACCGCGAGGGTGCCGCGCGGTCGGAGGGCCAGGACGGCCTGCCCCAGCACCTCGGCGCGGGCCGTGGTGTCCACGGCGGCGTGCGCGCCGCCGCCCGTCGCCTCGATGACCTGCTGCGCGGCCTGCGGACCGGCCTCGACGGCGTGCGTGGCACCGAGCTCGAGGGCGAGCGCGCGGCGGTCCTCCCGCGGGTCGACCGCGACGATCGTGGTGGCGCCGGCGAGCTTCGCCCCCATGACCGCCGCGAGCCCCACGGCGCCCGTCCCGAAGACCACGACGGACTCCCCCGACCGCACCTTCAGCGCGCGGGTGACGGTCCCGACGCCGGTCTGGACGCTGCACCCGAGCGGTGCGGCCAGCGCGAAGGGCACATCGCCGATGGGGACCGTGTTGCGGTCCGTCGCGAGCGCGAGGCCCGCGAAGCTCGACTGGCCGAAGAAGCCGCCGGTGACGGCCGTCTCCCCCGAGCGGATGCCCGGGAGTCCGAGGTAGTTGCGGGTGATCGACTGCTCGCAGTAGCCGGGCGTACCCGCCGCGCAGAACTCGCAGGTGCCACAGCTGTCGAAGGTGAGCGAGACCCGGTCGCCGACGGCCAGTCCCCGCGCATCGGGGCCGAGCGCCTCCACGACGCCCGCGCCCTCGTGGCCGAGGATCACGGGCATGCCCTGCTCGGGCCACTGCGCGGCGAGGGTCAGGTCGGTGTGACAGACGCCGACCGCGTGGATGCGCACCAGGACCTGGTTGCCGGTGGGCGCGGGGATCTGGACCTCGAGGGGCGACGGTGCCTCGCCCGGCGCGGCGACGACCCGCGCGACGGTGCCGGTCACCGGTCCGCCAGACAGCCGCCGGACGACGCTGGGCGGGCGTCACGCTCGAGGTAGAAGTAGAAGTACGGCGCGACCAGCTTCTTCCCGGTCATGACTCCCATGACGGTGTCGTCGTCGACCTTGGCGAAGTGGTCGATCACCGGCTGCCCGTCGTAGACCATCGACGCGGTCACGGTCCCGTCGAAATCGATCAATCGCAGCGTGGCCTCCCCCTTACCGAGGGCGACATCGGAGAACTTCTCGCCCTGCTCGTCCAGGCAGACCAAGGGCTGGACGTCGTTCGCCGAGGCGAAGCTCTTGCCGTACCACCGGGCCTTGCCGAGGGCGCCGTCCATCGGGTGACCCGACGGCAGCTCGCCGCCGCGCCAGTCCCCGAGCAGGAACTCGATCGAGACGGGCTCGAGCTGCGCGAACAGCCCCGCGAGTTCGGCGGGTTCGGAGTAGCGCGGCTCGTCGATGAGCCCGCGGACGGTGCGCTCTGCGGTCATACCGCGATGTTATCCGAGGTTCTCCGGAGTCCGGGCCGGAACCGGAACACGTTCCAGGCGATCTCGACCAATCCCTTGACATCGCCCCGAGCGCGGGCGCAGAATTCAACCGTCCATGAATTCATCGATCAGTGAATTGATCGGAGGCGCGATGACCAGCGCGATCACCCTGTCCGGGCTCACCGTGGTCCGCTCGGGCACCACCGTTCTCGACCACCTCGATGCCGAGATCCCCGCGGGCGCGATCACCGGGCTGCTCGGGCCGTCGGGGTCCGGCAAGACCACCCTGATGCGGGTCATCGTGGGCGCCCAGCGGATCACCGGCGGCACGGCGACGGTGCTCGGCCGTCCCGCGGGTCGGGCAGACCTGCGCGCCCGCATCGGCTACACCACGCAGTCCCCCGCGGTGTACGGCGACCTCACCGTCGCGCAGAACGTCGCGTACTTCGGCGCGCTGTACCCCGGGCGCCGCGCCTCGGCGAAGGCCGATGTCGCGGAGGCGATCGCCGCTGTCGGGCTCGAGGCCTTCGCCGGACGCCGGGCGGACTCCCTCTCGGGCGGGCAGCACTCGCGGGTGAGCATCGCGTGCGCGCTGGTCGCGCACCCCGAGCTGCTCATCCTCGACGAGCCGACCGTCGGCCTCGACCCGCTGCTGCGGGCCGAACTGTGGGAGCGATTCGCGGCCATGGCCGCCGCCGGCACCACGCTGCTGGTCTCCAGCCATGTCATGGACGAGGCCGCCCACTGCGCCCGGCTCCTGCTGCTGCGCGAGGGCCGCCTCGTGGCCTCACCGACCCCGTCGGAACTGCTCAGCAGCACCGGAGCCCCCACCCTGGACGAGGCCTTCCTCGCGCTCGTCCGCAACCAGGAGGCTGCGGCGTGAGCACCGTCCTCAACCCCGGCATCACCCGTGCCACAGCGGTCCGCGTGCTGCGGCAGCTGCGCGCCGACCCGCGCACCGTCGCCATGATCGTCGTGGTCCCCACGGCCCTGCTGGTCCTGCTCTACTTCCTCTACCGCGACTCCCCGGGCGGCTCGGCGGTCTTCAGCCGCATCGCCCTCGTGCTGCTCGGCGTGCTGCCCTTCGCGCTGATGTTCATCGTGACCTCGATCGCGATGCAACGCGAGCGCGTCTCCGGCACGCTCGAGCGCCTGCTCACCACGCCGCTCGCCAAGGCCGACCGCCTGCTGGGCTACGCCGCCGCGTTCTCCCTCGCGGCCACGGCACAGGCAGCGATCGCGACGGCGGTCGCGGCGACCCTGCTCGGCATGAACCCCGCGGGCAGCGTGTGGCTGGTGGTGCTCATCGCCGTGGTCGACGCCTGGCTCGGCGTCGCGCTCGGGCTGCTGTTCAGCGCGTTCGCGCGCACGGAGTTCCAGGCGGTCCAGTTCATGCCGATCGTGGTGGTGCCGCAGCTGTTCCTGTGCGGACTGTTCGTCCCGCACGACGCGATGCCCGGATGGCTGCAGGGCATCGCCGATGTCCTGCCGATGACCTACGCGGTCAAGGCCCTGCAGGAGGTGGGTGCCCACGCATCCCCGACCGGGACCATGTGGACCTCCCTCGCCGTGGTCGCCGGGTTCGCGGTCGCGGCGCTCGCCCTCGCGGCGGCGACGCTACAGCGCAGGGTCGCGTGAGCGCGGGCCGCTCGGGCCGACGGTCCGGAAACCCGGACACCCGCACGCAGATCCTCGACGCCGCCCGGGCCGGGTTCGCCCGTGGCGGCCTGGCGGGGACGACGGTGCGCTCGATCGCCGAGGCCGCCGGCGTGGATTCGGCGCTGGTGCACCACTATTTCGGGACCAAGCAGCAGCTCTACCTCGCGGCCCTGGCGATACCGGTCGACCCGGAGCTGGTGCGCGCGCCGCTTCGGGACGCCCCGCTCGAGGACACCGCCCGGGCGCTGCTCCGTGCCGTCCTGACGATGTGGGACGGGCCGCTGCGCGAGGTCGGCGTCGCGGTGGTCCGCACCAACCTCGGCACCGACGGCGCTCCCTCGATCGTGCGGGGATTCCTGCTCGAGATCGCCCTCGGCGAGTTGATCGTCCGCCTCGAGGAGGGGCCCGGCGACGGGGTGCTCCGAGCGAATCTCATAGTGGCCCAGGTGTTCGGCCTGCTCGTGGCGCGCTACGTCGTCGGCCTCGAGCCGCTCGCGTCGCTCCCGCTCGAGCAGGTGGTCGCCGTCGCCGCTCCCCCGCTCCAGCGGGTGATGACGGGGCCCCTCCCGGGTTGCTAGGCGCCCGCCCAGGCCCGCAGGGCGGGCAGGGCCGCGGTGACCCGGTCGAGTTGCGTGGCCACGGCCGACGGTGCCGTGCCGCCCCGGGCGCTACGGGAGCCGACCGAGCCGCGCACCGTCAGGACCTCGCGGACCTGCGGGGTCAGCGCCGGATGGATCCCGGCGAATTCCTCGTCGGTGAGGCCGTCGAGGCCGACGCCGCGGGACTCGGCGGCGCGGACGCACTCGCCCGCCGCCTCGTGCGCGACGCGGAACGGGATGCCCTGCCGCACCATCCACTCCGCCACGTCGGTCGCGAGCGTGAATCCTGCGGGCGCCAGCTCACCCATGCGTTCGGGGTGGAAGGTCAGCGTGGCGGTCAGTCCGGCGACGGCGGGCAGCAGCAGTCGCAGCTGCTCGACCGAGTCGAAGACCGGTTCCTTGTCCTCCTGCAGGTCCCGGTTGTACGCGAGCGGCTGCGCCTTGAGCGTCGCGAGGAGACCGGACAGGTTGCCGATGAGCCGGCCCGCCTTGCCGCGCGAGAGCTCCGCGACGTCGGGGTTCTTCTTCTGCGGCATGATCGAGCTGCCCGTCGACCACGCGTCCGCCAGGGTCACGTACCCGAACTCGGCTGTGCTCCACAGGATCACGTCCTCCGACCACCGGGACAGGTCTACGGCGATCTGCGCGAACACGTACGCGGCCTCCGCGGCGAAGTCCCGCGAGGCGGTGGCGTCGAGGCTGTTGTCCGCGGCGGAGTCGAAGCCCAGGTCGGCCGCGATCGCGCCGGGGTCGAGCCCCAGCGACGATCCGGCCAGGGCGCCGGACCCGTACGGCGAGACCGCGATCCGCTTGTCCAGGTCCTGCAGCCGCTGCACGTCCCGCAGCAGCGGGTGCGTGTACGCGAGCAGGTGGTGCGAGAGCAGGATCGGCTGCGCCGCCTGCAGGTGCGTCTTGCCCGGCAGGATCGTCTCGGGGTTGGCCTGCGCCTGCGCGACGAAGGCGTCCACCACGTCGAGCACGCCGACGGCGACCAGCCGCACCGCGTCGCGCAGCCACATCCGGAACAGGGTGGCCACCTGGTCGTTACGCGACCGGCCGGCGCGGAGGCGCCCGCCGACCTCGGCGCCCGCGCGCTCGATCAGCCCGCGCTCCAACGCGCCGTGCACGTCCTCGTCGGACTCGGCCGGCCGGAACGCGCCCGATGCCACATCGGCCCCGAGCTGATCGAGCGCCGCGAGCATCGAGGCCAGATCCTCGTCGGAGAGCAGCCCGGCGCCGTTCAACACGCGGGCGTGCGCCTTCGACGCCCGTACGTCGTACGGGGCCAGCGCCCAGTCGAAATGGGTGGACTTGCTCAACGCGGCCATCGCCTCGGCGGGGCCGGACGCGAACCGTCCGCCCCACAGGCTGCCCTCGTTGGTGCCGTGCTTCTCGCTCACTGGCGTGTCGATCCCTTCCGCGGTCGGGTGGTCAGTCGGTGCCGAGGTCGAACGCGGCGTGGTTGCTGGCCTCGTCGAGCGCCGACGGGATCTGCTCGCCGCCGGAGACGATGGCCTCTGCGCCGCCCCGCTCCAGCTCGCCGACCAGCGCGGCGGTCTCGCCCGCGACGATGCCCTGCGCGGCGTACTGCTCGAGCCGCGAACGGGAATCGGCGATGTCGAGGTTGCGCATGGTGAGCTGGCCGATGCGCTCGTCGGGGCCGAAGGCGGCGTCGCCGACGCGCTCCATCGAGAGCTTCTCCGGGTGGTAGCTCAGGTTGGGGCCGGTGGTGTCGATGATCGAGTAGTCGTCGCCGCGGCGCAGGCGCAGCGTCACCGAGCCGGTGACGGCGGACGCGACCCAGCGGATGATGGCCTCGCGCTGCATCAGCGACTGCGGATCGAGCCAGCGGCCCTCGTACATCAGGCGGCCCAGGCGGCGGCCCTCGTTGTGGTAGGTCGCGATGGTGTCCTCGTTGTGGATCGCGTTCACCAGGCGCTCGTAGGTCGCGTGCAGCAGCGCCATGCCGGGCGCCTCGTAGATGCCGCGCGACTTGGCCTCGATGATACGGTTCTCGATCTGATCGGAGATGCCGAGACCGTGGCGGCCGCCGATGCGGTTCGCCTCCCGGACCAGCTCGACCGGGTCGGAGAACTCCACACCGTTGATCGCGACCGGCACGCCGGCCTCGAAGGTGACGGTGACGTCCTCGGTAACGATCTCCACCGACTCGTCCCACGGGGCGACGCCCATGATCGGATCGACGATGAGCACGCCGGTGTTGAGGAACTCCAGGTCCTTGGCCTCGTGGGTGGCGCCCCAGATGTTGGCGTCGGTGGAGTAGGCCTTCTCGGTGGAGTCGCGGTACGGGAAGCCGTGCGCGACGAGCCACTCGCTCATCTCCTTGCGGCCGCCGAGCTCGGTGACGAACTGCGAGTCCAGCCAGGGCTTGTAGATCCGCAGCGCCGGGTTCGCCATGAGGCCGTAGCGGTAGAACCGCTCGATGTCGTTGCCCTTGTAGGTGGAGCCGTCGCCCCAGATGTCGACGCCGTCCTCCTTCATGGCCCGCACCAGCATGGTGCCGGTCACGACGCGGCCGATCGGGGTGGTGTTGAAGTAGGTCTTGCCGCCCGAACGGATGTGGAAGGCGCCGGTCTGCAGGGCGGCGATGCCCTCCTGCACCAGCAGCGGCTGCACGTCGACCAGGCGCGCGATCTCGGCGCCGTACTCCTTCGCCCGGTCCGGCACCGCGTCGATGTCCGGCTCGTCGGGCTGGCCGATGTTCGCGGTGTAGGTGCAGGGCACGGCGCCCTTGTCGCGCATCCAGGCGACGGCCACGGAGGTGTCGAGGCCGCCGGAGAAGGCGATGCCGACGCGCTCGCCGACGGGCAGGGTGGAGAGGACCTTAGACATGGTCGATAAGCCTATCTGGTGGAGGGTGTTCGGATTCAGGCGAGCGCCACGAGCCGCTCGGCGAGGTCCTTGCCGGTCAGGGGCTCGCGCGCGACGACGAGGACGGTGTCGTCGCCGGCGACGGTGCCCACGACCTCCGGCAGCGACGAGCGGTCGAGCGCACTGGCGAGGAAGTTCGCCGCGCCCGGCGGGGTGCGCAGGACGCAGATGTTGCCGCTGTGGTCGGTGGAGACGAGCAGTTCCCCGAGGAGGCGGGAGAGCCGCTCCGTGCCGCCGGACACGCCCCGCACGGGCGAGCCGTCCTCGGGCACCACGTACACGCCCGTGCCGCCGTCGGCGCCGCGCAGTTTCACGGCGCCGAGCTCGTCGAGGTCGCGCGAGATGGTGGCCTGCGTCGCCTCGTAGCCGCCCCGCACCAGGAGCGCCTGCAACTCGGCCTGGCTGCGGACCTGGTGGTTGGCGAGGATCTCGACGATGGCCGCCTGCCGCCCGGCCCGGGTGGCGAGCGGTTGGTCGGTCACGGTCTGGCCTTCCGGGCGGTCGTCACGAGTGCTCCAGGAGCCAGGCGAGCAGCGCCTTCTGGGCGTGCAGGCGGTTCTCCGCCTCGTCGAAGACGGCGGACTGCGGGCCGTCGATCACCTCGTCGGTGATCTCGTCCCCGCGGTGCGCGGGCAGGCAGTGCAGCACCATCGCGTCGGGGTCCGCGTGCGCGAGCAACTCGGCGTTGACCTGGTACGGCCGGAAGGGCGCGTTGCGGTCGATGCCGTCGTCCTCCTGCCCCATCGACACCCAGGTGTCGGTGACGACCACGTCGACGCCGGCGACCGCGAGCACCGGATCGGAGATCACGCTGACCTCGGCCCCCGTCTCCTTCGCCCGGGCCCGGGCCGCCGCCACGAACCTCTCGTCCGGCTGGAAGCCCGACGGTGCGCTGATGGTCACGTCCATCCCGGCGGTCACGCAGCCGAGCATGTAGCTGTGCGCCATGTTGTTCGCGCCGTCGCCGAGGTAGGTCAGCTTGAGACCGGCCACGGAACCGGTCCCCTCCGCTCCCTTCCGCTCGGCGATCGTCTGCAGGTCCGCGAGGATCTGGCACGGGTGGAAATCGTCGGAGAGGGCGTTGACGACGGGCACCGTCGAATACCGGGCCAGCTCCTCGAGGCCCTCCTGCGCGTAGGTCCGCCAGACGATGGCGTCGACGAACCGGGACAGCACCCGGGCGGTGTCCGCGAGGGACTCGTCGCGACCCATCTGGGTGGACTTGGTGTCGACGACCACGGCGTGGCCACCGAGCTGCGCGACGCCCACGTCGAAGCTGAACCGGGTGCGGGTGGAGTTCTTGTCGAACAGCACCGCCACGCCCTTGGGACCCTCCAGCGGGCGCCGGGAGAAGGGCGCGGCCTTCAGCTCCGCGGCCAGTGCGAGCACCTCGCGCTGCTCGGCGGGGCTGAGATCGTCGTCGCGGAGGAAGTGGCGGGTCATGAGTTCTCCTGGGCTGCATCGAGAAGAGCGGGAAGCGCGGTGAGGAAGCGATCCGTCTGCTCGTCGGTGAGGACGAGCGGCGGGGCGAGCCGGATCACATCGGGCTGCGCGGCGTTGAGGAGGAAGCCCGCATCGCGGGCGCCGGTCTCGACCGCCTTGGAGACGGGCTGCGCGAGCGTGATCCCCAGCAGCAGACCCGAACCCCGCACCCCGGTGACGAGCGGGTGGCCGAACCCCTCGACGGTGGCGGCGATGTGCTTGCCGAGCGCGTCCGCGCGCGCGGCGAGGCCCTCGGATTCGACGACGTCGAGTACGGCGTTCGCGGCGGCCGCGGCGATCGGATTGCCGCCGAAGGTGGTGCCGTGCTGACCGGGGGTGAGCAGCTCGCCGGCCGCGCCGACGGCCACCGTCGCCCCGATGGGCAGGCCGCCGCCGAGCCCCTTGGCGAGCGTGAAGACGTCCGGGGTCACGCCGGCGCGCTGGTACGCGAACAGTGTTCCCGTGCGGGCGATCCCGGTCTGCACCTCGTCGAACACCAGGAGGGCGCCGGCGTCGGTCGCGGCGGCGCGGGCCTCCGCGAGGTAACCCTCGGGCGGGACCACGACGCCGTACTCCCCCATGATCGGCTCGAGGAAGATCGCGGCCACCTCGCCGGCCTCGGGAGCGGTGGCGGCCCGGAGTGCGGCGGCGTCGCCGTAGGGCACGTGGGTCACCGACTCGATGAGCGGCTCGAAGGGCTCCCGCTTCCCGGGCTGTCCGGTCAGTGCCAGCGAACCCATGGTGCGGCCGTGGAAGGCGCCCTCAGCGGCGAGCATCCTCGTCCGGCCGGTCCGCCGACCGATCTTGATGGCGGTCTCGTTGGCCTCCGCGCCCGAGTTGCTGAAGAACACCCGCGTTCCCGGGACGCCCACCGCGTCGGTGAGCCGCTCGGCGAGGCGGACGACCGGCTCGCTGATGTACAGGTTCGAGACATGGCCCAGGGTCGAGACCTGCCGCGTGACCGCCTCGATGATCTTCGGATGCGCGTGGCCGAGGGCGTTGACGGCGATGCCGCCGAGAAGATCGACGTACTCCTTGCCGTCGGCGTCCGTCACCGCCGCACCGCTGCCGGAGACCAGCGCGACGGCCGGGGTGCCGTAGGTGTTCATCAGCGCGGCGTTCCACCGCTGCTGCATCGTTTCGTTCGTCATGTGTGTCAGATCCAGGTCTTCTCAGTGTGATTCGGGGCGGTCACCATCGTGCCGATGCCCTTGGTCGTGAACAGTTCGAGAAGCACGGAGTGCGGCACCCGCCCGTCGATGACGTGCGCGGTGGGGACGCCCCCGTGCACGGCTCGCAGGCAGGCCTCCATCTTCGGCACCATCCCGGAATCGAGGCTCGGCAGCAGGGCCGCCAGCGTGTCGGTATCGATCTCGGAGGTCAGCGAGGACCGGTCGGGCCAGTTCGTGTACAGGCCCTCGACGTCGGTGAGCACCACCAGCTTCTGCGCGCCCAGCGCCTCGGCCACGGCGGCCGCGGCCGTGTCTGCGTTGATGTTGTGCACCACGCCGTCGGCGTCCGGCGCGATCGTCGAGATCACCGGAATCCGGCCGGCGGAGATGAGGTCGTTCACGGCCTCGGGGTTGACCTCCGTGACATCGCCCACCAGCCCGATATCGGTGGGGGCACCGTCGACCACGACCTCCCGGCGGGTGGCCGTGAACAGGTGCGCGTCCTCGCCGGACATGCCGACGGCGAAGGGTCCGTGGGAGTTGATCAGCCCGACGAGCTCACGGCCGACCTGGCCGAACAACACCATCCGCACGACGTCCATCACCTCGGGCGTGGTCACGCGGAAGCCGCCCTTGAACTCGCCCTCCATGCCGAGCCGCCCCAGCATCGCGTTGATCTGCGGGCCGCCGCCGTGCACCACCACCGGGTGCAGGCCGCAGGTGCGCAGGAACACCATGTCCTGGGCGAACGACCGCTTGAGCTCGTCGTCGACCATGGCGTTGCCGCCGTACTTGACCACCACGGTCTTGCCGTGGAAGTCGAGCAGCCAGGGCAGCGCCTCGGCGAGGACGCCCGCCTTCTCGAGCGGGGTCAGATCGGGGCCGTTCATGAGGAGTAGGCCGAGTTCTCTTCGACGTACGCGTGTGAGAGGTCCGTGGTGCGGATCGTCGCGGTGCCGCGCCCGAGCCCCAGGTCGACGGTGACGTCGATCTCCGGCCCGGAGAGGTCGACGTCGCGCGCTCCCGGTACGCCGCAACCGTTCTCGGCGATCGGCTGCCCGTTGAAGGAGACCGTCAGCTTGTCGTGGACCAGCTCGATCGGCGCGATCCCGATGGCGGCCATGACGCGACCCCAGTTCGGATCGCTGCCGAAGAGCGCGGTCTTGACCAGGCTGTCGCGGGCGATGGCCCGGGCGCCGATCAGGGCCTCCTCCTCCGAGGCGGCGCCGGTCACGGTGATCAGGATCCGCTTCGTGACGCCCTCGGCGTCGCCCTGCAGCTGCGCGGCGAGATCGTCGCAGACCTCGCGCACCGCCGCGTTGAGTTCGTCCTGGGTGCAGGACTTCTCGCTCGCCCCGCTGCTGAGCAGCAGGACGGTGTCATTGGTGGACGTGGCGCCGTCCACGTCGAGTCGATCGAAGGTGTAGCTCGTGGCGTAGCGCAGGGCCTCGTCGAGCTGCTGCGGCGTGGCGTGCACGTCGGTGGTGAGCACCACGAGCATCGTGGCGAGCGACGGCGCCATCATGCCCGCGCCCTTCGCCATGCCGCCCACGTTCCAGCCACCGGAGTGGTGCAGGGCCGTCTCCTTGGGCACGGTGTCCGTGGTCATGATCGCGTGCGCCGCGTCGGTGCCCCCGGTGAGGCCGCCGCCCATCTCGTGCACGATCTCGGTGACGCCGGCGAGCACCTTGTCCATGGGCAGCCGGTCGCCGATGAGGCCGGTCGAGCAGACCGCCACCTCCCCCGCGCCGGTCTCGGTCCCCCAGTGGCTCAACACCTCCGCGACCTTCTCCGCCGTGGCGTGCGCGTCCTGGAAACCCCCGGGGCCGGTGCAGGCGTTCGCGCCCCCGGAGTTGAGGATCACCGCCCGCAGGTGGCCGTCCCGGAGCACCTGCTCGCTCCACAGCACGGGCGCGGCGCGGACCTTGTTGCGGGTGAACACGCCGGCCGCCGCGTAGTGCGGCCCCTCGTTGAAGACCAGGGCGAGGTCGGGCTTGCCGGACACCTTGATCCCCGCCGCGATGCCCGCGGCCTTGAAGCCCAGCGGCGCCGTCACGCCCTGGTTCCGAACGAGTTTGAAGCTTCCGGCGGTCACGGCGCGACTCCTACGATGCTCAGGCCCGCGGTCTCGGGGAGACCGAGCGCGAGGTTCATGGACTGGACGGCGGCGCCGCCGGTGCCCTTGGTGAGATTGTCGATCGCGGCGGTGGCCACGAGCCGTCCCGCGCGCTCGTCGACGGCCACCTGCACCTGCACCGCGTTGCTGCCGAGCACCGACTTCGTCTGCGGCTGCGCCCCTTCGGGGAGCAGGTGCACGAAGGGCTCATCGGCGTAGGCCTTCGCGTAGACCTCCCGGGCCTGCGCGGAGGTCACCGTCGTGGGTGCGGAGACGGTGGCGAGGATGCCCCGCGCCATCGGCACCAGGACCGGCGTGAACGAGACCGTGACGGGCGAATCCGCCACGGCCGAGAGATTCTGGGTGATCTCGGGGGTGTGCCGGTGCGTGGTCACGCCGTACGCCCGCGCCGAGCCGATCGCCTCGGAGGCGAGCAGGTCCACCCGCAGGGACCGGCCCGCGCCCGACGTGCCGCTCACGGCGACGACGGTGACCTCGGGCGCGACGATGCCGGCCGCGACGGCGGGCAGGAAGGCGAGGGTCGACACCGTCGGGTAGCAGCCCGGGACGGCGATGCGCGACGCACCCGCCAGGACCTCGCGGTTGCCGGGCAGTTCGGGCAGGCCGTAGGGCCAGGTGCCGGCGTGCTTGCTGCCGTAGTAGTGCTCCCACTCGCCGGCGTCCTTGAGGCGGTAGTCGGCGCCGCAGTCGATGATGAGGGTCGACGGGGGCAGCGCCTCCGCGATCTCCGCGGACTTGCCGTGAGGCAGGCCGAGGAAGACGACGTCGTGGCCGCGCAGCGTCTCCGGCGTGGTCTCCTGCAACACGCGGTCGGCGAGCGGCAGCAGGTGCGGGTGGTGCTCGAACAGCGCGCTGCCGGCGTTGCCGCCGGCGGTGAGCGCGCCGATCGTGAGCTCACCGGAGAGGTACTGCGGGTGGTTCAGCAGCAGCCGGAGGATCTCTCCCCCGGCGTAGCCGCTGGCGCCCGCGATCGCCACGGAAACAGTCATGCGATGATTATGCACCATCATGCAAGCGTATTCATAAGTCCGCGCTCATCCACCGTGTCGAAGGCTTCCTCAGAGCTCCCACAGGGTGCGGCAAGCCCGAGGTCAGGCATCGTCGGCATCCTCGGTGGTGGTAACGAACCGCATCGCCGACCCGAAAGACATCACATGCGTAACGACCACCGAAACCTCACCCCCGACGCCATGACGCAGCCGCTGTCGCTGCCGCGCCGCCAGGGCGGCGTGCGCGGTTCTGTCAACCGCGTCCTCGACGGCTTCGCGCCGCGCGTGGAGAACCGCGCCATGCTCGTCAAGATGGGCCGCGGCCGCCCCAGCCTGGTCGGTGATCACCGGCGCGGCAACCACATCACGCAGGCCTTCCACCTCGGCTGAGGGGCCTCACGCCAGGTCGCGGAATCCGACCGTGTGCCGCAGTCCGCCGCGCGGCCCCGTCGCCGCGGAGACCTGCGCCCGCGCCTGCTCGATCACCGGCGTCCGCGGGTCGAGCACGGACAGGTACTGACGGTGTTCGGCCAGCGATTCCACGGCGCGTTCGGTGAACCCGGTGACATCCACGATGTACGCCGGATCCGGCGCCGTCTGATACGCGGTGACGCCCGCCGCCGTAGCGGCTTCGGCGACCGCCCGGGTGAACTCCATGTGGTCGCTCTGATTCGGCTTACCGGGCCCCCAGTCCGGCCCACCCCACAGCGTGATCACGATGTCCGGCTCGTACCGGGCGATGGACCGACGAATCGACTCCCGCAGCTCCGGCGTGTTCGCCAGCCGGGAGTCCGGATAGCCCCAGAACCGCACCTCGTCGACCCCGACGACCGCGGCGGACCGTCGTTGCTCCTCCTCGCGCACCGGGCCGGCGGTGCTGGGCGTCATGCCCGCGATCCCCGCCTCGCCGGAGGTGGCGAGACCGTACGCCACCTTCTTCCCCTGGGCGGTCCATCGTGCGACCGCCGCCGCCATTCCGTACTCCGGGTCGTCGGGATGCGCGACCAGCACCAGGCCGGTCGACCAGTCCTCGGGGAACAGTTCCGGCTCGGGAGAGGTCGCATCAGCCATGGCCCCACGGTAGCGGGGGCGTCCCATCAGCGCAGCAACTCGACCGACACCCCCTCGGCGAACCGGTAGGGCTTGGCCACGATCAACCCGGCCACGCCACGGCGCAGCCGAGAGATCTCGGCCCGAACCGTGACCACGCGCCCCGGATCGCCGAAGAGCGACTCGGAGATCTGCGCGGCCGACCACCCCTCCGCCCTGCTCGCGATGAGCTCCAGGATCTGGACGTGGCGCGGCGGGAGAAGGTGGCGCCACGTCCCACTGGAACCCGTGACGACGACCTCGGGGTCCCGGCTGGGCCGCACGTCGATGACGACCCGGACTCCGGCGCCCGAGACGACGTGCTCGCCGCCGGGTTGGATCAGCCACCCGCCGGGGAACCGGTCTACGATGCACTCGCCGAACTCGGGCAGCCACACCGACGGGCCGACGATCGGCTGGGGCAGCGTGATCCGGGACCGGGGCGCGAGGTCCCCGACCGCCACGACCCAGCCGTCGACGTCGACCGCGAGGCGTGGACCGGACATCGCGGCGATCATCGGTGCCGCGACGGTCCGCAGGCGGTCGAGCCGGAGGAGATGGTCCGCGCGAAGACGGGACTCCGCGAGACCGGCGACCGCCGCAACGAGGGCGAGCGTGGTCGGGTGCACCGTCACCGCGGGTCCCGACACATCGACCACTCCCAGGATCTGGCCCGTGCGGGGGTCCCGGATCGGCGCGCCCGTGCAGGTCCAACCGTGGTGGCTGCGCGCGTAGTGCTCCGCGGAGAAGATCTGCACGGGGCCGCGGGCGGCCAGCGCTGTGCCGATCGCGTTCGTGCCGACCTCCTTCTCGCCCCATTGCGCTCCCGGCACGAAACCGAGGCGATCGGCTTGGGAGAGCACCCTCGACGATCCGCTGCGCCAGAGCACGGTGCCGTCCCGGTCGGCGATCACGAGGATGTTGTGACCGTCGGCGGTCAACGACGCGAGCCCGGCGGCGAGGTCGTCGACGACGGCGCGGAGGCCCGAGGCATCGCGGCGACGCTCGACGGCGCACACGTCGAGCACGTTCCGGGGAGCGTCGGCGTCGGGTGCGACGCCCGCGGCACGCACCCGCCCCCAGGACTCGCTGACCACGTCCCGCGGACGAGCCGGCGGCCGCGATCCGGACATCGTGGCGTCGTAGACGGCGGCGAGGAGCCGGGCGTACTCGCGCGGATCCTCACCGAACGCCATCGCGGGCTCAGACACCGCGGTCCCGCCTCCGGGCACGGCCGCCTCCCACCGCGTCGGTCACCGGAACACGAGCCCGCCGTCGATGAGTCCCGCCTGCCCCGTCATGTAGTCGGAATCCGGGCCGGCCAGGTAGGAGACGAACGCGGCGACGTCCTCCGGGGTCTGCGCACGGCCGAGCGCGATGCCGCCGACGAACTTGTCGTAGGTCTCGCCCTCCGCGGCGCCGGTCAGTTCCGCGAACCGGCGGTCGATCTCGACCCACATGTCCGTGCCCACCACGCCCGGGCAGTACGCGTTGACCGTGATTCCCTCGCTCGCCAGCTCACGAGCCGCCGCCTGCGTGAGCCCGCGCACGGCGAACTTGGTCGCGCTGTACGGGCCGAGCATGGCGAAACCGTCGTGTCCGGCGATCGAGGAGGCGTTGATGATCTTCCGCACCCGCCCCTCCGCCCGGCCCTGCGCCCGGAACGCGGCGGTCGCCGCCTGAATACCCCACAGGACGCCGTTCACGTTCACCGACCACAGGCGCGCGATCTCCGCCTCCGTGGCCTCGGCGATGGTGCCGACGAGGGCGATCCCGGCGTTGTTGACCATCACGTCGAGACCACCGAGCTCCGCTACCGCGGAATCGACGGCGCCGAAGACCGCAGCGCGGTCGGTCACGTCGGCGGTGATGGCGACGGCTCGACGGCCCGCGTCGCGGACCTCGCGCGCCACGGCGTCGATCCCGTCGGCGGTCAGATCGACGAGGGCCAGATCGAATCCGTCCGCGGCCAGTCGCCGGGCGATGCCCGCACCGATTCCCCTGCCGGCTCCCGTCACCAATGCCACACGCACGTCGCTCATCCCACGCTCCTTCGATACCCGTCTCGGCGGGGTTCCGCCTCACCCCGGTATATGTGACTCAGGTCACGTGGACCAAGGTTGCGGACGGTTGCATCGCCCCGCGATCGGGGCCAACCGGATGCAACCTCGGGCGGCGACCCCGGCAGGGTGTGACCTGAAGCACATGACAACGACGACCGACCCCACACCACGCCGCTCGATCACTGACGGCACCTCCCGCGCGACACTGTTCGGCATCGCCGATCTCGTGGTGGTGACCGTGCTCGCGCTCGCGTCCTGGTACCTCCTGGCCGATCCGACCACGAGCCCGTGGCACTTCTACCCACTCCCGTTCAACGCGGCACTGTTCTGGGGGATCCTGTTCATCGTGTTCGCGGGCTTCGTCTGCGAGTTCGCCGGCTTCGACCGGCTGCGACAGCCCGTACGCGGACTCGCCCTGTGCGCCGCGACCTTCGTCTTCGGCATCGCCGTGACGGCGGCACTGGCCCTCGGCCTGGGTGCGTCGAACGCCGACTTCGCGGCCGACCGGCCCGGCGGGCTCGGGTACTTCACCGGAGCGCTGTTCGTCCTCGTCGGCTTCGGGACCTGGGTCATGTCGGTGTTGAACTGGCGGCATTGGCCGTGGCCGCAGCTGGGGCTGCGGCAACCCTGGGCCGGCCTGTGCGAGATCGGGGCGATCGCGATCCCGACGCTCGCGCTGTATCTGACGATCGGCCTCCCGGCCTTCTCGACCGCGGCGCACGACCCGGTGATGTCCGGCGACACGGTGCTCGGGTGGTTCTACTCGATCGTGGTGGTGGTGATCCTCACCGGACAGTGCCTGGACAACCAGCCGTGGCAGTTCCTGGGCGGCGACCGCCCCGGCCGCGTCGCGGCGATCTCCACCGTCGGGAACGTGCTCGTGGGCACCGGCCTCTACTTCGCCTTCCTCCCGTTGACGAGACTGCTCATCGGCTCGGCCGCGGCGGCCGATCTGGGGCCGGCGATCCACCAGTTCCCGGCCCAGCTCGGCGTCTGCTGGGCGTTCTGGATGATCTTCTGGGCCAACGCGTTCGGAAACCGGCCGACGTCACTGGGCACCGTCGCGAATCACCTCGCGCGGACGGCGATCACCTTCACCCTCGCCGTCGCGACGTTCCTGCTCTACTACCGGTTCGCCGCCCAGCACGTGCTGCACGAGCCCGCCGCGGCGACGGGGATCCACGGCAACGCGCTGGGCTTCCTCGACTGGATGGTGCTGTGGACCCTGCTGTACGTGGTCGGGTTCGAATCGATCGGGTTGCGACGCTGGGCGCCGTCTGCCGAGAAGCCCGCGGCCACGGTCACTGAGAGCGCGTGAAGCGGCGCGGCCGGACGCCCGCCGCGGTGCCACCGCGCACCGTCAGCGCAGGACCTCGACCGTCACCCCGTCCGCGAAGCGGTAGGGCTGCGCGGCGATGAGACCGGACAGCACACGGCGCAGCCGCGAGATCTCCGCGCGGACGGTGACCACGCGCGAAGCGTCGCCGAAGAGCGACAACGCGAGCTGCGCCGCGGTGTGCCCCGTACCGTCGGCCAGCAACTCGAGGATCTGAGCGTGCCGAGGCGTGAGCCCGTGCCGCCACTGCCCGCCCGAGCCCACGACGCTGACCTGCGGCGACCGCTCGGACCGGAGATCCACCGTGACCCGGGTGCGCTCCAGGGAGCCCGCCGCGTCGACCGGCCGCAGCAGCCACCCTCCCGGGAGCGGTTCGACGGCGCACTCCCCCAGCTCGGGCAGCCACAGGTGCGAGCCGTCCATCATCTCCGGCAGGGTGACCCGCGCCCGGGGCGAGAGCTGCCCGACGGCCGCGACCCATCCGTGCGGATCGACGACGAGGCCCGGGCCGGGCATCCCCGCGAGCAGCGGAGCCGCGACGGTGCGCAGTTGGTCCAACCCCGCGAGATGGGATTCGTGCAGCCGGGACTCGGCCAGCCGGGCGACGGTGGCCACCAGGGCGAGAGTGGTCGGGTGCACCGTGGACGCCGGGCCGCTCACGTCGACGACGCCGATCAACTTTCCGGTGCGCCGGTCGCGGATCGGGGCCGCGGCGCAGGTCCACGGGTGCTGGCTGCGGGCGAAGTGCTCCGCGGAGAAGGTCTGGACGGCGCTCCGGGCCGCGAGCGCGGTGCCGATCGCGTTCGTGCCCACGCGACTCTCGGACCACGCAGCGCCCTCGACGAAACCGAGACCGTCGGCCTGGCGCAGTACCCGCGACGGTCCGCCGCGCCACAGGATGGTGCCCTCGGCATCCGCCACCACGAGGATGCTGGAGCCGCCCTCGGTGAGCGGGGCGAGCCCACTGGTGAACTCGTCGATCATCCCGGCCAGACCCGACTCGCGCCGCAATCGGGCCAGGTCGGCGGCGTGGATCGCCGGCCCGGCGGCATCGTCCGGCCGTAGCCCCGCGGCCCGCACCCGGTCCCACGAGTCGCCGATCACCTCGCGGGGACGGGCCGGCGGTCGCTCGCCCGACATCGTCGCGTCGTAGACCTGGGCGAGCAGCCGCGCGTAGGTGCGCGGATCCTCGCCGAGAGCCACCGCGGGCTCGACCGTTTGTCCCACCCCTCGATTGTGCCTCAACTCACAGTCCGCGGCGGCCACGCCCCCGCTTTCCCCCGCCCGCGTCGTCACATCTGCAACGGAACGCAACCCTTGCCGCACCCCTTGCACCCGGCGTGTGATTCACACCACAGCACGACCTCCAGTCCCGACCTCAAGGAGCACAGACATGACCGCAATCGCGGATGCCGAACAGACCAGCGCCACTGACGCCCAGCAGCGGATCGACGCCTGGCTTCAGCAGTTCCAGGCAGCGCTGTCGGCGCGCGACATCGCCGCGGCGGTGGAGCTGTTCGAGCCCGGCGCCTTCTGGCGCGACCTGGTGTCCTTCACCTGGAACCTGAACACCAGCGAGGGCCGCGACCAGATCCGCGCGATGCTCACCGAGCGGCTCGACGACACCGCGCCGACCGGCTTCGCCACCACCGACCCCGCCACCGGCGAGGATGTCGCCGAGGCCTTCATCGAGTTCGAGACGAGCATCGGCCGCGGCAAGGGCCACCTGCGGATCCGGCAGGGCGACGACGGCGTCGACCGCGCGTGGACCCTGCTGACCACGCTCCGCGAGCTCAAGGGGTACGAGGAGTCCTTCGGCGTGCGCCGCCCGATGGGCGCCGTGCACGGGGCCCATGTGGATGCACCCACCTGGGCCGAGCGTCGCGAGCGCGAGGAGGCCGAGCTGGGCCGCACCGTCCAGCCCGACACCCTCGTCATCGGCGGCGGCCAGGGCGGCATCGCGCTCGGCGCCCGCCTGCGCCAGCTCGGCGTGCCGGCGCTCGTCGTCGACAAGTACGACCGCCCCGGCGATCAGTGGCGCGGCCGGTACAAGTCGCTCTGCCTGCACGACCCGGTCTGGTACGACCACCTCCCCTACCTGCCCTTCCCGGCCAACTGGCCCGTCTTCGCCCCCAAGGACAAGATCGGCGACTGGCTCGAGATGTACACCCGCGTCATGGAGGTGCCGTACTGGTCGCGCACCGAGGCGCTGTCCGCGTCCTACGACGAGGCCAAGGGCGAGTGGACCGTCGAGGTGAACAAGGACGGCGAGAAGCTGACCCTGCACCCCAAGCAGCTCGTGCTCGCGACGGGCATGTCGGGCAAGCCGAACGTCCCTGACTTCCCCGGCATGGACACGTTCACCGGCGAGCAGCACCACTCGAGCAAGCACCCGGGACCGGACGCCTACGCGGGCAAGAAGGTCGTGGTCATCGGCGCGAACAACTCCGCGCTCGACATCAGCAAGGCCCTCATCGAGTCCGGCGCCGAGGTCACGATGGTGCAGCGCAGCTCGACGCACATCATCAAGTCCGAGTCGCTCATGGAGCACGGCCTGGGCGATCTGTACAGCGAGCGCGCTGTCGCGAGCGGCGTGACGACCGACAAGGCCGACATGATCTTCGCCTCTCTGCCCTACCGGATCATGAACGAGTTCCAGAAGCCGATCTACGACAAGGTCCGCGAGATCGACGCCGACTTCTACAAGGGCCTCGAGGACGCCGGCTACGAGCTCGACTTCGGCGACGACGGCTCCGGCCTGTTCATGAAGTACCTGCGCCGCGGCTCGGGCTACTACATCGACGTCGGCGCCGCCGGCCTGATCATCGACGGCTCCATCAAGCTGGCCAAGGGCGGCGTGGACCACCTGACGGAGGACGCCGTCGTGCTCAAGGACGGCACGGTGCTGCCCGCCGACCTGGTGGTGTACGCCACGGGCTACGGCTCGATGAACGGCTGGGCCGCCGACCTCATGGGCCAGGACACCGCCGACCAGCTGGGCAAGTGCTGGGGCCTCGGCTCCGACACGACCAAGGACCCGGGCCCGTGGGAGGGCGAGCAGCGCAACATGTGGAAGCCCACGCAGGTTCCCGGCCTGTGGATGATGGGCGGCAACCTGCACCAGTCGCGGCACTACTCGCTGTACCTGGCGCTGCAGCTCAAGGCCCGTTACGAGGGCCTCGACACCCCCGTGTACCAGCTGGCCGAGGTGCACTACACCAGCTAGTCACCCACAGACTCCGGCCCCGGCGGTAGCACGAGCACCGCCGGGGCCGGTTCCATGTCCGGGTCAGGATCAGCGCAGGACGGCGCCCACCAGCTCGGCCGCCTTCGCCACCGCTGCGTCGCGCGCCGCCGAGGCCTCGTCCTCGGTGAGCGTGCGGTCGCCCGCGCGGAAGCGCAGCGAGAAGGCCATCGACTTGCGGCCCTCGCCCACCTGCGCGCCGGTGAACACGTCGAACAGCGAGATCGCCTCGAGGAGCTCACCGGCACCGTCGGCCAGAGCCGACCGCACCGTCTCCGCCGGGACCGAGGCGTCGACGACGACGGCCACGTCCTGCAGCACGGCGGGGAACGGCGAGACCACGGGCGCGGGCAGATTCTCCACCAGCGGGATCGCGTCCAGGTCCACCTCGGCGGCGCACGTGCGGGCCGGGAGACCGGCGCGTTCGAGCACGGCCGGGTGCAGCTCGCCCGCGTGGCCCACGACGGTGTCGCCGACGAGGACCTCGGCGCAGCGCCCGGGATGGAAGGGCGCGAACTGCGCGGATCGCAGGGTCAGCTCGACATTGCTCGCGCGGCCGATCTCGCGGACCGCCTCGAACGCGTCGGTGGCGTCCGCGGGCCGCGCCGTGCCCCAGGGACCGGACGTGCCGCGGAGCCCGGTGAAGACGAGCGCGATGTGCTCGGGCTGGACCGGCAGCGAGGCGTCGAGCTCCGCGACCTGCTCCGGCGTGGGGCGCCGGTCGACGGGGATCGGGTCCACCGCCACCGTGCCGGCGGTGGGCAGGACCACCTCGGCGATCGTGTACAGCGCAAGGTCGCGCTGGCCCCGGGAGACGTTGCGCGCCAGGATCTCCAACAGCCCCGGGAGCAGCGTCGTCGCGAGCGACGGGCGGTCCGACTCCAGCGGGTTGAGCACCTTCGTCGTGTTCCGGCGCGGATCACCGGCGTCGAGGCCCCACGTGTCGAACACCTCGGCGGGCAGGAACGGGCTGGTCAGCACCTCGACGTGGCCGGTGTGCGCGAGCGATCGGCTCACGACGCGGCGGCGACGCTGACGGGCGCTGAGCCCGCGCCCGCCCGGCGCGGCGGGCAGCACCGGCGGGATCTGCTCCAGTCCCTCGAGGCGCAGCACCTCCTCGACCAGGTCGGCGACCATGTTCAGGTCGGGACGCCACGTCGGCGGGGTCACCGTCAGGCTGCTCTTCCCCTCGACCTCGCAGCCGATCTGGGTCAGGCGGCGCACCGTCGTCCCCGGGGCGTAGGTGATGCCGGCGACGCGGTCCGGACGGTCCGCGGCGATCGTCACCTGCGGGCGCTCGTCGTAGGAGCCCAGGTCCGTGATCTCCCCGACGACGGTGCCGCCGGCGATCTCGGTCAGCAGGCGCGCGGCCTCCCGGACGGTCCACACGCTGATCGCCGGGTCGACGGTGCGCTCGTACCGCTTGGCGGCATCCGAACTGAGCTTGTGCCGCTTGCCGGTCCGGAAGACCTTGACCGGGTTCCAGATCGCGCCCTCGAAGATGACGTTGACGGTGCCGGCGCCGACCTCGGTGGTCGCGCCGCCCATCACGCCCGCCAGCGAGACGGGGCCGGACTCGTCGACGATCACCGCGTCCTCGGGATCGAGCTTCCGGGTCACGTGGTCGAGGGTCTCGAGGGTCTCGCCCGGGCGCGACGCGCGTACCGTCAGGCCACCCCGAACGAGGTCGGCGTCGAAGGCGTGCAGCGGCTGGCCGGTGAGCAGCATCAGGTAGTTGGTCACGTCGACCGCGGCGCTGATGGGACGCACGCCGGAGGTGAGCAGGCGGCGCTGCAGCCACCACGGGCTCACGGCCTTCGGGTCGATGCCCTCCACGCGCAGCGCGGTGAAGCGGGTGCAGCCCGACTCGGGCTCGACGGTGACGTCCACGCCGCCCTTCCCGCTACCGGCCTTCGCCGACGGGGTGGTGATATCGGTGAACGGGAGGTCGTAGCCGCAGGCGAGTTCGCGGGCGAGTCCGCGGACGGAGAACGCGTACCCGCGATCGGGCGTCACGTTGAGCTCGATGACGGTGTCGTCCATGCCCAGGACCGGCTTGGCGTCGTCGCCGGGCTGCGCGGTTCCCTCGGGCAGGACGAGGATGCCCGAGTGGTCGTTGCCGATCCCGAGCTCGCTGACCGAGCAGATCATGCCGTCGGAGATGTGGTCGTAGGTCTTGCGGGCGGCGATCTCGAACCCACCGGGCAGCACCGCGCCGGGCAACGCGGCCACGATCAGGTCGCCTTCGGCGAAGTTCCGCGCGCCGCAGACGATGCCGCGCGGCTCCGCCTCGCCCACGTCGACCTGGCAGAAGCGGATGGGCTTGCGGAAGTCAGTGAGCTCCTCGATGTGCGCGACGCGGCCGATCTTCAGCGGACCGGACACGGTGTCGAGCGAGTCGAGCTCCTCGACCTCGAAGCCGACGCGCACGAACCCCGCGTCCAGCTCGTCGGCCGTGACGCCCCACTCGGGGGTGTCGCGGCGGAGGATCTCGGTGAGCCATGACTGTGCAACGCGCACGGTGGAAGTCCTTCTCCTGGAGTAGCTGTGTGCTGGGGTTCTGGGCCGTCGCGTCCGACGCTAGCCGCGGACGCCGAAGGGCAGGGTGAAGCGGACATCGCCCTCGACGATGTCGCGCATGTCGGACAGGCCGGTGCGGAACTGCAGGGTGCGCTCGAGGCCCATGCCGAAGGCGAAGCCCGAGTACTCCTCGGGGTCGATCCCGCAGGCGCGCAGCACGTTCGGGTTGACCATGCCGCAGCCGCCCCATTCGATCCAGCCGGCGCCGCCCTTCTTGTTGGGGAACCACACGTCCACCTCGGCCGACGGTTCCGTGAAGGGGAAGTAGTTCGGCCGCATGCGGGTGGTGGTCTCGGGGCCGAACATGGCCTTGGCGAACGCCTCGAGGGTGCCGCGCAGGTGCGCCATCGTCAGGCCCTTGTCGACCGCGAGGCCCTCGACCTGGCTGAACACCGGGGTGTGGGTGGCGTCCAGCTCGTCGGTCCGGAAGGTCCGGCCGGGGCACGCGACGTAGATCGGCACGTCGCGGGTGAGCATCGAGCGCACCTGCACCGGCGAGGTGTGGGTCCGCAGCACCTGCCGCGAGCCCTCGGGCGCCACGTAGAAGGTGTCCTGCATGGATCGCGCGGGGTGGTCCGGCAGGAAGTTGAGCGCGTCGAAGTTGAAGTGCTCGGTCTCGACCTCGGGCCCCTCGGCGATCTCCCAGCCGATGCCCACGAAGAAGTCCGCGACCTCGTCCGCGATGATGCTGACGGGGTGCCGGGCGCCCTGCGGAGCGCGGGCCGAGGGCAGCGTCACGTCGATCGATTCGGAGACGAGGACGGCCGCGTCACGCTCGGCGTCGAGCACGGACTTGCGCTGCTCGTAGGCGGCGCGGGCGCGCCCCTGCGCCACGTTGACCCGCTTGCCGGCGTCCTTGCGGTCCTCCTTGGGAATGGACCCGAGCGCCCGCTTGCTCAGCGCGAGCGGCGACTTCTCGCCCAGGTGCGCGAGCCGGGCGGCGTTGAGGGCATCGAGGTCGGACGCTGCGTCGAACGCCCGCGCGGCCTCGTCGGCGAAGGCGTCGAGCGCGGCTTCGCTGAGGTCATCGACGGGGGCGATCTGGTCTTCCGACACTGCTCTGGGCTCCTCGGTGAGGTGGGACGGTACCGGTCCAGACTAGACGACGGGATTCCGCGGACGGAATCGCATTACCGCTGGTACGCGGCCACCGCTCGGTCAGGCGTCGCGCTGCCGCTCTCGTCACGGGTCCGACGGTACGCCCGCTCAGCGGCAGTTGGCGACGTACGGCATCGAGCCGTACGGACCCCAGATCTTCGACTCGGCGTTGGCTCGCGCCGCGGCGCGATTCGGTCCGGTGCCGTGCACCGTGCCCGCGAACGACGAGAACTGGTCGCCGAACTGCTGCGCGTAAACGTCACAGGTGACGCTGACGGGTGCGCCAGGCGCGGCCTGTGCTGCCGCGGCGGGTGCCACGACCACGCCCAGTCCGACGATTCCCGCGATGACGATGCGCTTCATTTCGACCCTCTCCACATTATTCGACACTTCCTGTTCATCAGATCACACTCCGCCCGCGGTCGCCGCGGGGCACCGGCACGTCGGCCCGAGTCCCGGCGACCGCCCGCGCCGCCACCAGCGCCGCGACGAAGACCGCGAGCGCCCACCAGCCCGTCTCCGTACCCAGCCCCTCTTTGGCCATCAGCAGAACCGCCACACCCGCGAGGCAGACGAGGGCGCCGGCCAGCGCTCCCCGGCCCCCGCGCCCCGCGACCCGCGCGTCCCACCACGGCAGGCGACGGTGTTCGAGCGGCGAGAGCAGGATGAACAGCGCGAACATCACGACCGCGAAGACCGCGGCGCGCAGCGCCATCAGGCCCCAGAACCCCGACTGGTACGGGTCGACCGCGTCGATGCCCACCGCGTGCAGCGCGAACGCCGCCACCGCGATCGCGGGGATGTGCCAGAGGTAGAGCGTCATCGCGCCCCCGTTGCCGACAGCCACCGGGTACCAGACCCGTGGGCGACGCGCCCAGCACCCGATCGCGGGCGCCGCCGCGACGAACAACAGGCTCACCCACACGCAGTGCAGGCCGAGGAGGAGCGTGGGCGGCGTGGTGTTGGAGAAGGTCTCGGCACCGGTCACGACCAGCGGCACATCGTAGGGTCCCGCCACCACCGCGACCACTGCTCCCGCGAAGGCGAGCGCCGCGACCACCAGCGCCACCGGGGTCGGGATCAGCCGCCGCGCATACGCCACGCCGATCACCACGGGGATCAACCACACGACGAGGAAGTTCGGGAACCCCCATTCGATCGAGCCTGTGGCGAGGCGCGCACCGTCGAACCCCGCGCACGCGACCAGCAGCCCGACGACGATCCCACCGAGGGCGGCGCCGCCGCATCGCATCAGGGCCGGGACGAACGCCAGGACCACCAGGTAGACGCCGATGAACCACAGCAACGCGACCGATTCGCCGCCGAGCCGCGCGGCGCTCGACTCCCCCAGTAGCACCCGCGTCGCGCCCAGGGCGAGCGACCAGAACGCCAGGTACCAGAACACCGGTCGGGCCAGCCGCTGAGCACGCCCGAGGAGCCATCCACCCCACGGCGTCCCCGGCTTGAGCCCGTAGGCCGACGAGGCCGCGCCGGCCAGGAAGAACAGCGGCATGACCTGCAGCACCCACGTGATCGGCTGCAGCGCGGGCTGCGCGCCCAGGGTGTTACCCACCCAGACGCCCGACGGGGTGACGGTGGCGAGCAGGAGCACGCAGTGGCCGAACATCACGACGAGCAGGCTGAGGATGCGAGCGACGTCGATCGCGCGATCGCGGGTGTCCGGCGTGCCGTCGACGACGACGGTGCGGGAGGGCAGCAGTCTCATGTCCACCATGCTTCCGGCCCGCGGGGCCCCGCGGATGAGTAGTCCTACCCGGAACAGGTAGGGCTCTATCCCCGATTCTGCACGCGGGAGCTCGCGTACAGGCAGATCGACGCGGCGGTGGCGAGGTTCAGCGACTCGGCGCGGCCGCGGATGGGGATGGCGACGCGATGGTCGGCGAATGCCTGCAGTTCGCGGGGCAGGCCGTGGGCCTCGTTGCCGAACAGCCAGGCGGTGGGCCCGGCCAGGAGCTCGTCCGCGTCGTCGAGGGAGACCTCGCCGTCGGCGGCGGTCGCGAGCACCGTCAGCCCGGCACCCTTGAGCTGTGCGATCGCGGCCTCGGGGTCGCGTTCCTGCGCCACCGGCAGGTGGAAGACGGAGCCCGCGGACGCCCGCACGACCTTCCCGTTCATCGGGTCGACGGTGTCGCCGGCCAGCAGGACCGCATCGGCGCCGACGGCGTCCGCGACGCGGATGACGGTGCCGGCGTTGCCCGGCTCGGAGACGTCGACGGGGACGGCGACCAGCCGCGCACCGTCGGGCACGCGTGCCTCGGGAAGGGCTCGGCAGACCGCCACGATGCCGGGCGGGGTGACGGTGTCCGACAACCCGCGCATTGCGCGCTCGGTCACGTACGCCGCGCGGCCGGTCAGCAGCTCGGGGTACCGCTCGGCGCCCTCCTCCGTGACGTAGAGCTCGACGACGAGCCCCGCCGCGAGCGCGGAGGTGACGGCGTTGGAGCCCTCGGCGAGGAAGAGCCCGGCCTTCCTGCGGCCCGCGGCGCGCAGGAGCTTGGATGCAGCAACGACCCGCGGGGTCCGCTCCGTGAAGAGCTGGTCCGCGGGTCGCTGCGGGTGCTGCGTCAAAATTACGCGGCGGGCGCGTTCACGTCGGCCGGAAGCGCCTTGCGGGCGATCTCGACGATCGCGGTGAACGCGGCGGGATCGGACACGGCGATCTCGGCGAGGTTCTTGCGGTCCACCTCGACGCCGGCCAGGTTCAGGCCCTGGATCAGGCGGTTGTAGGTCATGTCGTTGGCCCGGGCCGCGGCGTTGATGCGCGTGATCCACAGCTTGCGGAAGTCGCCCTTGCGCGCACGGCGGTCGCGGTAGGCGTAGGTCAGCGAGTGGAGCTGCTGCTCCTTGGCCTTGCGGTACAGCCGCGAACGCTGGCCGCGGTAGCCCTTCGACGCCTCGAGGATGGAACGACGCTTCTTCTGAGCGTTCACTGCGCGCTTGACGCGTGCCATAGGTCTTCGTCCTTACGTGTGAAAAGTTCTAGCGGGTGATGCGGAGCGGCTTACTTGCCGAGCAGCTTCTTGACGCGACGCACGTCGGCGGGGGCCACCTCGGCCACGCCGTCGAGGCGACGGGTCACGCGGGAGCTCTTGTGCTCGAGCAGGTGGCGACGGCCGGCCTTCTGGCGCAGCACCTTTCCGCTACCCGAGATCTTGAAGCGCTTCGCGGTACCGCTGTGGGTCTTGTTCTTCGGCATGTCTCGTCTCGTTTCTTCTCTGGTTCTTCAGCGGGTTCGCGACGTGAGTCGCTTACCCGGCCGGAGCCTCGGGCGCAGCGGGCCGCGCCGCGGGGGCTTCCTTGTCCTGTTGCGCCTTGGCGCGGGTCTTCGCACCCTTGTGCGGGGCGAGGACCATGGTCATGTTGCGACCGTCCTGCTTGGCGGACGTCTCGACGAAGCCGTACTCGGCCACGTCGGCGCCCAGGCGCTGCAGAAGACGGAAACCCAGCTCGGGACGCGACTGCTCGCGACCGCGGAACATGATCGTGACCTTGACCTTGGAGCCCTGCTCCAGGAACCGGACCACGTGGCCCTTCTTGGTCTCGTAGTCGTGGTCGTCGATCTTCGGGCGGAGCTTCTGCTCCTTGATCACGGTCAGCTGCTGGTTCTTCCGGGACTCGCGCAGCTTCTGCGCGGCCTCGTACTTGAACTTGCCGTAGTCCATGATCTTGCATACGGGCGGACGGGCGTTGGGTGCCACCTCGACCAGGTCGAGGTCCGCCTCGTACGCCAGCTTGAGCGCATCTTCAACCCGCACGATCCCGACCTGCTCTCCGCCGGGGCCGACGAGCCGGACCTCAGGGACGCGGATCTGACCGTTGGTGCGTGTCTCAGTGCTGATGGGGCCTCCTCATATAGGTACTCGCGACGCTTGCGAGCGGTCTTCACTCGTAGACCGCCGCGCAGCTTCAGACCCCGATCCCACACAGCGAAAAGGCCCCGACCAGGTGACTCACACCTGGCGGGGCCCACACCGACCGATTCGGGCCGTCGCGGCATGCACCGACGATCAACCCCTCCTCCAACGAGGAGACCGCGCGTGATGTTCCTGACGGACATCACCGCGGCGACCGGACCAGCCGACCGGAGGTCGACGTGGTGGGAGTGGACTCCACTTGCTGCCCCGGCTCAAGTCCGGAGCGGTCGCACATGACACTGTAACAGTCGTGAGTGAGAATCCGAATTCGTCCCCCGAGCCCGACACACTGGAACGCCTGGTCGCAGACTCGCCGTCGATCGAGGTGATCTCCAGCGCGTGGATGCTGCTGATGAGCGCCGCGGCGGAGAAACTGGGCCTCACCGGCGCCGAGGCCGCCGCCGAGGGCGACGATCAAGCCGCCTTCGACCCGCGCAACAGCCCCCACTTCGACCTCGACGAGGCCCGCCGCCTGATCACCGCGCTCGCCGGCTTGACCACGGCGTCCGTCGAGTACCTCGGACCGCACGCCGGCCCGTACCGCGACGGCCTCAAGTCGCTCCAGCTCGCCTTCCGCGAGTACAGCGCCTACCCCGATGAGCCCGGCCAGGGACCGGGCGAGAAGTACACCGGACCGGTGTATAGCTAACCTCAGGGTTATCCCCCAAAAACACCCTGACCTGTGTAAATAGGTCTAGTGTTCCAGGTCACACCGGGCGTACCGTTCCCCTATGAAACGGATGAGAACGCTCGCGGCCGGCGTACTGGTCGCTGCAGGAGTACTGGCTCCACTCGGGGGCGTCACCGCCGCGACGGCGTCGGCCACCCCGTCGACACCGGCGGTATCGCACCCCGGACCCCGATGGTGCGAGCAGGGCCGCTGGGTCGGTGGGTACTGGACGCAGGGTCGTTGGCACAACGGCTGGTGGCAGGCGGGCTATTGGCGGCCGGGTTGGGGCGACCGGTGGGGCTGGCACCCCGGCTACTGGGTGCAGCCGCAGTGGCATCCCGGCTGGTTCGAGCAGGGCCACTGGGTGCCCGGCCGGTGGGAACCCGGCCGTTGCCACTGGTGAGCGGCGACCGGAGCCCACGGCCTCAGGCGGGATCCGGCGGCGTGCAGCCCGCATGACGAACGACGAACGGGCCTTCCATCGCATCCCCGCGACGGAAGGCCCGTTCGTCGTTCGCGCGTCCGTACGCGCGGCGGCGTCAGGCGGCCACCAGCGCCTTGATCCGGTCCGGGCGGAAGCCCGACCAGTGGTCGGCACCGTCGATCACGACGACGGGTGCCTGCAGGTAGCCGAGCGCGAGGACGTACTCCCGCGCCTCCTCGTCGAGACTGATGTCGACGGAGGTGTACTCGACACCCGCCTTGTCGAGCGCGCGGTAGGTCGCCGTGCACTGCACGCACGCGGGCTTGGTGTAGACGATCACGTTGCTCATGCCGATAACACTACATCTTGTGTTACATCGCTGCAATTTACACAAGATAAGGCGTTTGATGCACACGTTCTCCACAACCCGATCCCCAGCCGGCGACGGTCCCGAGCAGGTCCGGACGCGGATCCGGTCCCGTCTGTGGAGGAAATCGCCCGGCCGGGTTGTGCACCGCTCGCCTACGTCCGCCCCCGGAGGTAGCTCCGCTTGGACTTGCGTACGTGCGCGGCCATCGCCATCCCGGCGGCGTCCGGATCGCCCGCATCGATCGCAGCGATGATGCCGTGGTGCTCCGGCCACGACGTGGGAGCCCGGCGTCGCGCGTCCGCGGTGTAGAGGCGCTCGATCGACCCGGCGATCGTGCGCAGCAGCAGGACCATCGTCCGGCTGCCGCTTAGCTCGGCGATCAGGTGATGGAACTGCATGTTCAGCTGCGTCAGCGGCTCGAGGTCGCCGGCGGCGAGCGCGGCGTCCCCTTCGGCGAGCACCGCATCGAGCCGCGTCCGCAGGTCGGCCCAGTCCCCGTCCTCGACCCCGTCGTCGCGGTTCGCGGCGGCACGACGGGCGGCCCGGCCGGCGGTCGCCCGCTCCAGTGCCAGGCGGATGTCGAACAACTCCCCCGCCTCGTCGGGTGCCAGATCCGCCACGCGCACGCCGGCGAAGGGACGGGATTCGACGAGGCCCTCCGTCTCCAGGAGGCGCATCGCCTCGCGGATCGGGACGCGGCTCACGCCCAGCTCACGACTCAACGCTCCCTCGCCCAACCGCTCCCCGGCCTCCAGGTCGCCCGCGATGATCCGCTTGCGCAGTTCGGCGCGCACCCGTTCGGCGTTGCTCTCGGCCACGTCGCCTCCTATCCGAAGAAGTCCGCTCCGGGGATCGCGGCCAGCAGCTCTCGTGTGTAGTCCTCGGCCGGCGCGCCGAAGATCCTATCGACGGGCCCCTGCTCGATGACCCTGCCGCGCCGCATGACCAGTACCTGGTGCGCCACCTGCCGCGCCACCGCGAGGTCGTGGGTGATGAACAGGTACGCCAGGCCCAGGTCGCGCTGCAGATCGCTGAGCAGCGTCAGGATCTGATCCTGCACCAGCACGTCCAGCGCCGAAACGGCCTCGTCGCACACCACCAGACGCGGGTTGATCGCCAGCGCCCGGGCGATCGCCACGCGCTGGCGCTGCCCGCCCGACAGCTGTCCCGGCCGGCGCTGCGCCACCGCTCCGGGGAGGGCCACGGCGTCCAGCAGCTCGCCGACCCGCGCACGACGCGCGGTGCGATCGCCGATTCCGAAGACCCGCAGCGGCTCGTCGATGAGGCGCTCGATCGAATAGGTCGGGTCCAGCGACCCGAACGGATCCTGGAAGACGGGCTGCATGAGGCGCCGGGCCGCACGGCGGCGCACGCCGCGCAGCTGGGAGACGTCCTCCCCATCGACGCGGACCGAGCCGGATGTCGGCCGCTCGAGGCCGAGGACCATGCGCGTCAGCGTGGTCTTGCCCGACCCCGACTCTCCGACGATCGCGGTGGTCGACCCCTCGTCGACGCTGAAACTCACCTCGTCGACGGCGCGGAAACTCTCGCGGGAGCCCCGGATCCGGTACTCCCGCACCAGGTCCCGCACGTCGAGGATGGGCTGCTTCGCCGCGGCCGCCTCCACCGTCGCCGCGCCCGCGACGACACCCGGTAGCACCTGCTCCCGGGCCGCGACCAGGGACGGCGCCGCCGCGACGAGCCGCTGCGTGTACTCCTCGTGCGGCGCCTTGAGGATTCGCGCGGGCGGTCCCTCCTCGACGATCCTGCCGCCCTGCATCACAACCACCCGGTCCGCGCGATCGGCGGCGAGGCCGAGATCGTGCGTGATCAGGAGCAGCGCGGTGCCACGCGCCTCGATCAAGGTCTGCAGATGATCGAGGATCTGACGCTGCACCGTGACGTCCAGCGCACTCGTCGGCTCGTCGGCGATCAACAGGTCGGGCTCGCAGGCCAATCCGATCGCGATCAACACCCGCTGGCGCATGCCGCCGGAGAACTCGTGCGGGTACTGCCGTGCCCGGCGGGCCGGCTCCGGGATCCCCGCCTGGTCCATGAGTTCGAGTACGCGGGCCCGGATCGCCCGCCGGGTTCGCGCAGGCCCGCTCGCATGAGCGCGGAGCGTATCGGCGATCTGCTCGCCGATCCGCATGGCCGGATTGAGGTTCGACATCGGGTCCTGCGGCACCAGTCCGATCCGCCGGCCGCGGATACTGCGCAGGGTCCGCTCGTCCGCGCGAGCCAGGTCGGTCCCCGCGAAGTCGACGATGCCGCCCGTCACCCTGCCTCCGGATGCGATCAGGCCGATGGCGGCGGAGGCCACCGTCGACTTGCCCGAACCGGATTCGCCGACGACGGCGACCCGTTCCCCCGGCGCCACCGACAGATCCACGCCGTGCAGCACCTCCGTCTCACCGTCGTCGCCGGCGAAGGCGAGCCGGAGCCCACGTATCGCGAGCAGTGGTTCAGCGTCCTGCGGCATAGCCCTGCGCTCCTCTCGGGTTGGCGGCGGCGCACAGCAGCCCGGTCGCCGGTTCGCGCCCCGCCATCGACAGTCGGCCGAGCGCCCAGTCCCCGGCCCTGGTGACACGGTGTCCGAGCGCCGCGAGAGCCGAGATCGTCTCCGCACCCAGACGGTCCTCGACGACCACGCCTCCGGGCGTCCAGGTGCGGGGCCAGAACGAGCCGGGCACCGACGTGGTGTGGAAGGCGGGCGCGTCGATCGCCTGCTGCGGGGTGTACCCGCCGACGATGGTGCGCAGCAGGTACAGCAGTTGCCACTGGTCCTGCTGGTCACCGCCCGGGGAGCCGAGCGCGGTGACGGGAGCACCGTCCACCAGGACGAGCGTCGGGGTGAGGGTGGTGCGGGGACGGCGCCCGGGGGTCAGCGTCGCCGGCCCACCGGGTTCGAGCCAGGTCATCTGCAGGCGGGTGCCGAGACAGAATCCGAGTTCCGGGATGAGCGGGGAGGACTGCAGCCAGCCGCCCGACGGGGTGACCGAGACGAGGTTCCCGTGGCGGTCGGCCACATCGAGGTGGCAGGTGTCCCCGCGGGACTCGCCGGTGACGTTCACGGTGGGCTCGCCGGCGCCGCCGCCGGATGGCGCGTCGTACTCCTCGCGCAGGGGCGGCACGAACGGCTGATGGCCGTCGACGGTGCCCGGGCGGAATTGGGTCGAGGCGCGCGGCCCGATCATCGCGCGGCGTTGCGCACCGTACTCGGCCGAGAGCAACTGCGGCAGAGGGACGTCCGCGGCGTCACCGTAGTAGGCCTCACGGTCGGCGAAGGCGAGCTTCTGCGCCTCGATGATGCGATGCGCACCCGCCGCGGTCGAGGGATCGAGCTCGTCGTCGGCGAAGCCCTCCAGGATGCGCAGCGTCTGCAGCAACACCGGACCCTGTCCCCAGGGACCGGTCTTGGCGATGGTGTGGCCGCGGAAGACGATGCTGACCGGGTCCTCCTCGCCGGCCCGGAAGCCGGCGAAGTCGGCGCGGTCGATGACGCCCGCGTGATCGGTGCCGGTCGAGTGGCGGTGCGGTGCGGCGACGAAATCGACGGCGGCCGCGGCGACGAACCCCGTCGACCACGCGTCCCGGGCTGCTGCGATCCGCGCCACGCGCGCCGCCTCGTCCTGTCCGGTGACGCCGGCACCGGCCTCGATCAAGCGGTCCAGGGTGCGCGCGTAGGCGGGATTGCGCAGCACCTCACCCGCGGCGGGGACCCTTCCGTCGGGCAGCCACATCGCCGCCGATGTCGGCCAGTGCCGCTCGAAGAGCTCACGCACCGTGGCGATCGTCTCCCCGACGCGTCCGACCATCGGGCACCCCGCACGGGCGTACCCGATCGCGTAGGCCAGGACGTCGGACAGCTCCCAGGTGCCGTGCTCGGCGAGCAGGTGCAGCCAGGCGTCCACCGCACCGGGAACCGCGGCCGCGAGAGCTCCGGCCCCGGGCACCAGGTCGAGGCCCTCGGCGCGGAAGTGCTCGGGCGTGGCCGCCGCGGGCGCCGGGCCCTGCCCCATCAGGACCCGGGGCGCACCGAGCCGGACATCGAAGAAGACGCCCGTCAGATCGCCACCGGGTCCGTTGAGGTGCGGTTCGGCGAGGTGGAGCACGAAGCCCGCCGCGACCGCACCGTCGAAGGCGTTGCCGCCCCGTTCGAGAACGCTCTGCGCCGCCGCGGTCGCGAGCCAGTGCGTCGAGGCGCTCATCCCGAAGGACCCGCGCAGGGTCGGGCGGGTGGTGAAGGCATCGGGTTCGGTGAAACTCATGGTTACCTCCGTCGGGTGGCCGGGTCGAGCGCATCGCGCAGGGCATCGCCGAACAGGTTGAAGGCGAGGCAGATCAACATGATCGCCACGCCCGGGAAGATCGCGGCGTAGGGGGCCCGGAAGATGTACTGCTGGGCGTCGGAGAGCATGATGCCCAGGCTCGCATCGGGAGGCTGGATCCCGAGCCCGAGGAAGGAGAGCACCGCCTCGCCGATGACGGCGATCGGCATGATCACGGTCGCCTGCACGATCACGGCGGACGCCACGTTCGGCAGCACGTGTCCGCCCAGGATGCGCACCGGGCCGGCGTCCATGGCACGGGCGGCCGTGACGTAGTCGAGCTCCTTGACCCGCATGGTCTCGGCCCGCACCACGCGGATCATGGTGGGGATCTTGGCCAGCCCCAGGGCGATCGCGGCGCCGGCCAGGCTCGCGCCGTTGATCGCGGCGATCCCCACCGCGACGATGAGGAACGGGAAGGCGAGCAGCACGTCGGCGACGCGCGAGATCAGCGCGTCCAGGCCCCGCCAGTAGCCCGCGAGCAGGCCGAGCGGGGCGCCCACGAGCACTGCCAGGCCCACGGCGAGCAGACCGACCTGCAGCGAGGCACGAGTGCCGTAGAGCAGGCGGGACATGATGTCGCGTCCGAGATCGTCCGTCCCGAACCAGAATCCGACGGTGCCCGGCTGCTGGTAGGGCGTGGCGAAGTGGACCTCGGTCGGGTCGTAGGGGGCCAGGACCGGCGCCAGGAGCGCCGCTCCGAGGACGAGTACCAGGAGCACCGCGCCGGCGACACCCACCGGATTGCCGAACACCGCGCGCAGCACGCGGTGCCGCTCGCCGCCCAGTGCGGCCGTGGACGGGGTCGTGGCGGTCATCGATCTCCTCCCACCCGGATACGGGGATTGATCACGGAGTACAGCAGGTCCACCACGAGGTTGATCACGATGTAGGACGCCGTGACCACGAGGACGACGGCCTGGATCACGGGGTAGTCGCGGGTGAACACCGAATCGAGGGTGAGCTTGCCGAATCCGGGGAGGCCGAAGATCCTCTCGGTGACCACGGCGCCCGAGATCAGGCCGCCCAGTTGCAGTCCGGCGATGGTCACCACCACGACCAGGGAGTTGCGCAGGCCGTAACGCAGCAGGATGCGACCGCGGCCGAGCCCCTTCGCGCGTGCCGTGCGGACGTAGTCCGAGCCCATCGCCTCGATCATCGACGCTCGCGTCTGCCGCATGATGACCGCGGCGAGGCCGATGCCGAGGATGATCGCCGGCAGGGTCAGGTAGTAGACGCCCCGCACCGGATCCGAGAGCACGGGAACGTAGCCCGATGCCGGGAACCAGCCGAGGTTCACCGCGAGCAGCGTGATCGCGAGGATCCCGAGCCAGAAGTTCGGTACCGACAGTCCGATCACGGCGCCCGCGCTGGCGATCCACTCCGGCCAGCGGCCGCGGAATCTCTCGGCCACGATACCCGCGCTGATGCCGACCACCACGGCGATGAGGATGGCGAAGGTCGAGAGCCACAACGTGACCGGCAGAGTCGAGCCGATCAGGTCGGACACCGGCGTACCGGTGCGGATCGAGCTGCCGAAGTCACCGCGGAGCGCGTCCCCGAGGAACTTCACGTACTGGACCGGGATGGGGTCGTCGAGGCCCAGCCGGTCCCGGATCGCTGCGAGCGCCTCGGGATCCGCCTCCTCCCCCGCCATCGTGCGCGCGGGGTCGCCGGGAATGGCCCGCACCCCGGCGAAGACGACCATCGACGCGACGAGCAGAGTCACCGCGGACTGCCAGGCCCGGCTGAACAGATATCGGCCCATGATCACTCCTTCTCGGCCAGGAAGGCCGCGCGTTCGAGGCGCACCACGCCGTCCGCGTACGTGCGCACGCCCGCCACGTCGGAGACGTACGCGGTGAGATTGCGCATCCGGTAGCCGTAGACGATCGGCACGTCCTCGTGCACCTTCGTGGTCACCAGCCCGTACAGCCTGGCGCGCTCGCCCTGGTCGTTCGTCCGCGCCGCGTCCGTCAGGAGCCGGTCGACCTCGGGATCGGAGTACCCGCTGTAGTTCCGCACCGCCCCGGACGCGAGGAAGGCGGCGAGGTTCGCGTCGGGGTCCACGCGCCCGGACCAGCCGAGCAGCACCGCGTCGAAGGTGCCGCGCGCCTGGACGTCGAGCAGCGTGGAGTACTCGACGGGGCGCACCGCCACGTCGAAGCCACCGGCGCGCGCGCTCGCCTGCACCGCCTGGGCGTACCGCTGCGAGTCCGGCGATGTCGCCACCGAGAGTTCGACCCGCACCGGCAGGGTGTAGCCGGCGTCGATCAGGATCTTGCGGGCCGCGGCCGGGTCGTAGGGCGGGCAGGCGTTCGACGCGGGCGTGGCGTACGGCGAGGCGGGAGAGATCGCCGAGCACGCCGCCTCGTGCCAGTTGTTGAAAACCGAATTGACCATCGCCGCGCGATCGAGCGTCATCTGGAAGGCCCGGCGCACCCGCGCGTCCCGAGCGATCGGCGTCTCACGCTGCCGCACCGGCTTACCGACGCCGTCCGCGTTGCCGATGTTGAACGTGATGCCCTGGTAGCCGAGCGAGGCCGACTGGAGCAGCGTGATCCCCTTCTCCCGCTGGAGGGCATCGGCGTCCTGGGGCGAGATGGTGTCGGCGACCTGCACGCTCCCCGAGCGCAGATTCGCCGCGCGGATGTTGGCGTCGGACATGATCCGGTAGACGATCTCCGACAGGTGCACCTCGCGCGCGGCGTAGTACAGGGGATCGCGCACCAGGCGGATGGACGTCTGCGGAATCCTGCGCTCGAACTTGAACGCGCCCACGCAGACCGGGCTCTCCGCGAACGGGCGCGGGTCCTTGAGCCTGGTCGGCGAGACGATCATGCCGGCGCGGTCGGCGAGGGCGGCGGTCAAGGGGGCGAACGGGCGCTTGAGGGTGATCCGGACGGTGGCCGGATCGGCCACGGTGACTGTGTCGATGGGGCCCAGCTCGGACTTGCGCGCCGAACCGGGAAGTGTCAGGTTGCGATCGAGGGTGACCCGGACCGCCTCGGCGTCGAGCGCCGTGCCGTCCGCGAACCGTGCATCAGTGCGCACGGGGATGGTCACGGTCAGACCGTCGGGGCTGATGGCCGGCAGCGCCGTGGCCAGCTGCGGGACGATGGTGCCGTCCGGCGCCAGGTCGTAGAGCTTCTCGCACATCGAGGCGGCGACGTAGCGGGTGTAGAGCGAGGTCGACGTGGCCGGGTCCAGCTTGTCGGGTTCGGACGAGAGGGCCATCGACAGGACGCCACCCTCGCGAACCGGGCGGGCACCGATCGGTTCGCCGAGCGCATCGGACTTGTCGCCGGGCGGGATCGCCGGCTGGATGGGGACGCAGCCCGCGACCAGGGCCGCCACCGAGACGATCAGCGCGAGGATTCCGTTCCTCCGGGGGACGCCTCGGAACACCCGCGCAGTGGGGTCCGGATTCATGGCCTGCTCACTTTCCCACAGTGGATAAGTGCGGCAACCGTATACGATAATTCCGACTTGCACGTCGTTTTCGTATACGAAAACCTACGATCCCTGGAGACCCATGCCGTCCGAGCCGAACCGAGCCGACCTGCTCAATCTCGCCCTCATGCTGGTACTCACGTTCTCGACCGGTGTGATCGACGCCGTCGGCTACCTGGGCCTCGATCGCGTCTTCACCGGGAACATGACGGGCAACGTGGTCCTCCTGGGCGTCGGGCTCACCGGCACGACGGACCTCCCCGTCCTCCGGCCGATCCTCGCGTTGGCGGCCTTCTGCGTAGGAGCCGTCGTCGCCGGGCGGCTGCTCCGGGGGCACGCAGGGCACTGGTCGACGCGGATGACCGGCGTGTTCGCCACGGTGACCGTGATCCTCGCCGGGACCGGCGCGGCACTGGTCACCGTCGGCGATCCGGGGCACGAGCCGTGGACCGGTATCGCCACCGGCGCGAGTGCCCTCGCGATGGGCATGCAGGCCGCGGCGGCCCGGGTCCTCAAGGTGGCGGACGTGACGACCGTCGTGGTGACGTCGACGCTCACCGGTCTCGCGGCGGATTCCCGCCTCGCCGGCGGCGCGGGCGCCAACTGGGTCCGGCGAGTGCTGGCGATCGTCCTGATCGGCGCCGGCGCCGGGGCCGGGGCGGCCGCCCTTCTCGCCCACGTCTCCGCCGGTCTGCTACTGGCCGCCGCTCTCACCGCGGGCGTCACGATCGCGGGCCCGGTGGGGCACCACCGGATCGCGCGCCCCACGCCGGCCGACGCCGTCGCGGACTGAACCGATCGATCAGCCCTGCAGGACCTCCGCGAGGAACTTCCCGGTATACGACTCGGGCACCGCAGCCACGTCCTCCGGCGTCCCCTCCGCGATGACGGTGCCGCCCCCGCTGCCGCCCTCCGGCCCCATATCGACGATCCAGTCTGCGGTCTTGATGACGTCCAGGTTGTGCTCGATGACGATCACCGAGTTCCCCTTGTCGACCAGCCCGTCGATCACCTGCAGCAGCTTCGCGATGTCCTCGAAGTGCAGGCCCGTGGTGGGCTCGTCGAGGATGTAGACCGTGCGCCCGTTCGACCGCTTCTGCAGCTCCGCGGCCAACTTGACGCGCTGCGCCTCGCCGCCGGACAGCGTGGTGGCGGGCTGGCCCAGCCGCACGTAGCCGAGGCCGACCTCGACCAGGGTCTTGAGGTAGCGGTGGATCGAGGTGACCGCCTCGAAGAACTCCGCGGCCTCCTCGATCGGCATGTCCAGCACCTCGGCGATGTTCTTGCCCTTGTAGTGCACCTCGAGCGTCTCGCGGTTGTATCGCGCGCCGTGACACACCTCGCACGGCACGTAGACGTCCGGGAGGAAGTTCATCTCGATCTTGATGGTGCCGTCGCCCGAGCACGCCTCGCACCGGCCGCCCTTGACGTTGAACGAGAAGCGCCCGGGCTGGTAGCCGCGCACCTTCGCCTCGGTCGTGGCCGCGAACAGCGTGCGGATCTTGTCGAAGACGCCGGTGTAGGTGGCCGGATTGGAGCGCGGGGTGCGGCCGATCGGAGACTGGTCGACCTGCACGAGCTTGTCGAGATCGTCGAGCCCCGTGACCCGGCTGTGCCGGCCCGGGACCTGGCGCGCGCCGTTGAGCTTGTTGGCGAGCACCGTCGAGAGGATGTCGTTGACCAGCGTGGACTTGCCCGAGCCCGAGACACCCGTGACCGCCGTCAGCACACCCAGCGGGAACGCCACGTCGATGTTCTGCAGGTTGTGCTCGCGGGCGCCGACGACCTTGAGCTGACGCTTCTTGTCGATCGGGCGCCGCACCGCGGGCACGGGCAGCGCACGCCGCCCGGACAGGTAGGCGCCGGTCAGCGAGTCCTTGTTCTTGAGCAGCGCCTTGTACGTGCCGCTGTGCACCACGTTGCCGCCGTGCTCGCCCGCGTACGGGCCGATGTCCACCACCCAGTCGGCCATGCGGATCGTGTCCTCGTCGTGCTCGACGACGATGAGCGTGTTGCCCAGGTCCCGCAGGCGCACGAGGGTGTCGATGAGACGGCGGTTATCGCGCTGGTGCAGGCCGATGGACGGCTCGTCGAGCACGTAGAGCACGCCCGCGAGGCCGGAGCCGATCTGCGTCGCGAGGCGGATGCGCTGCGCCTCACCGCCGGACAGCGAGCCGGCAGCGCGGGAGAGCGAGAGGTACTCCAGGCCCACGTCCAGCAGGAACGCGATGCGGGCCTGCACCTCCTTGAGCACACGGCCGGCGATCGCGGCCTCGCGCGCGCCGAGCTTGAGATCGGACAGGTAGTCCGAGCACTCCCCCACGGACATCGCGGAGACCTCGGCGATCGACTTCTCGCCGAACCGCGGGTGATCGAGCGTGACTGCGAGGATCTCGGGCCGCAGCCGCGCGCCGGAGCACGCCGGACACGGCACGTCGCGCATGTAGCCCTCGTACCGCTCCTTCATCTGCTCCGACTCCGTGGACTCGAGGCGGCGGTGCAGGAAGGGCATGACGCCCTCGAACTCGGCGTAGTACGAGCGGGTGCGGCCGTACCGGTTGCGGTACTTCACGTGGACCTGGTGCTCGGACCCCTCGATGACGGCCTTGCGCGCCTTCGCCGGCAGGTCCTTCCACGGGGTGTCGAGGTCGAAGCCCATCGCGTCGGCCAGGCCGGAGAGCAGGCGCAGGAAGTACTCCGCGCTCTGCCCCGACGACCAGGGGGCGATGGCACCGTCGGCCAGCGACAGCAGCGGGTCCGGGACGACGAGCTCCGGGTCCACCTCCTTGCGGACGCCGAGGCCGTCGCACTCCGGGCAGGCACCGAACGGCGAGTTGAACGAGAACGATCGGGGCTCGAGATCGTCGACGGCGATCGGATGGCCGTTGGGGCAGGCCATCTTCTCGGAGAAGCGCCGCTCCCGCTCCGCGTCGTTCTCCTCGCGGTCCACGAAATCGAGGACGACGATGCCGTCGGCCAGCCGCAGGGCCGTCTCGATCGAGTCGGTGAGGCGTTGCTTGGCGGACGACTTCACCGCGAGCCGGTCGACCACGACCTCGATGTCGTGCTTCTCCTGCTTCTTGAGCTTCGGCGGCTCCGAGAGCTGGTACACCACCCCGTCGATCCGGGCGCGCGAGTAGCCCTGCGTCTGCAGTTGGTTGAACAGGTCCACGAACTCGCCCTTACGGGTGCGGACGACGGGTGCCAGCACCTGGAACCGGGTGCCCTGTTCCATGTCCAGGACCTGGTCCACGATCTGCTGCGGCGTCTGCCGCGCGATCACCGAACCGCACTCCGGACAGTGGGGAGTGCCCGCGCGCGCGTAGAGCAGGCGCAGGTAGTCGTACACCTCGGTGATGGTGCCGACGGTGGACCGCGGGTTACGGTTCGTCGACTTCTGGTCGATCGACACCGCGGGCGAGAGCCCCTCGATGAAGTCGACATCGGGCTTGTCCATCTGGCCGAGGAACTGCCGCGCGTACGCCGACAAGGACTCCACGTAGCGGCGCTGTCCCTCGGCGAAGATCGTGTCGAACGCAAGGCTGGACTTTCCCGAGCCCGACAGACCGGTGAACACGATCAGGCTGTCGCGCGGGAGGTCCACATCGACACCCCGCAGGTTGTGTTCGCGCGCTCCACGCACGATCAGGCGATCAGCCACCGTTTTCCTTCCGTCCGAGCTTGCAGGCCCACAGACGGGACCCGGATCAATGCTAGAGAAGCCCACCGACAAGTTCTCCGCCGCGCGGTACCGTAAGCCCGTGACCACCACGATCAACCAGATCTCCGTCGGCGGTATGGACAACAACGTGTACCTGGTGAGTGATTCCGCCGGCCGCACGCTGCTGATCGACGCGGCCAACGACGCCGAGCGGATCCTCGAGTTCGCGCGGGAGACGGGCGGCGTCGAGCTCATCGTCACCACGCATCGCCACCTCGACCACTGGTACGCGCTCAAGGAGGTCCGGGAGGGTCTCGGCGTGCCGGCCGCCGCCGGCGTCAACGACGCGGAGGGCATCGACGCCCCCACCGACCGCACCCTCTCCGATGGCGAGGTACTCACGATCGGCGACCTCGTCTTCGACGTGATCGAGCTGGTCGGGCACACGCCCGGGTCGATCGCGCTGGCCCTGCGCCCCGAGTTCGACGGTGCGCCGGTCCACCTCTTCACCGGCGACAGCCTGTTCCCCGGAGGAGTGGGCAAGACCGGCTCCCCGGCGGACTTCGAGCGCCTGATCTCCGACGTGACCGACAAGCTCTTCGACCGGTTCGGCGACGACACCGTCGTCCATCCCGGTCACGGCAAGGGCACCACCCTCGGCGTCGAGCGCCCGCACCTGACGGAGTGGCGCGAACGCGGCTGGTGACCCGGGGAGGAGACCCATGACCGGCCCCACGGTGTTGATCGCCGGGGCGAGTATCGCCGGACCCGCACTCGCGCACTGGCTCGCGCGGTACGGCGCCCAGGTCACCGTCGTGGAGCGGGCTCCCGCCCTCCGCCCGGGCGGCCAGGCCGTCGACGCGCGCGGAGTGGCCCGTGAGGTGATCCGCCGGATGGGACTCGACGAGGCCGTACGCGCCGCGCGCACGGAGACCGCGGGCGCGCGCATCGTGGACGAGGACGGCACCGTCGTCCAATCCTTCAGCGCCGAGGACGACGGTGGTGACGGCTTCATCGCCGACATCGAGATCCTCCGCGGAGACCTGTCCCGGGTCCTCCACGACGCCACCCACGCCCGGGTCGAATACGTCTTCGGCGACCGGATCACCGCACTGGAACAGGACGGCGACGGCGTCGACGTCACCTTCGAGCACCGCGCCGTCGATCGGTTCGACCTGGTGATCGGTGCGGACGGCCTGCACTCGTCCCTCCGTGCGCTGGCCTTCGGGCCGCACGAGGAGCACATTCGTCGCCTCGGGCACACCGTGGCCTTCTTCACGGTGCCCAACGAATTCGGTCTCGACCGCTGGCTCATCGACTGCATCACGCCCGACCGGACCGCCGGCCTGCGCCCGATCCGCGACGCGACTCTCGGGATGGCCCTGTTCTCGTTCGCCTCGCCCGAGCCCGGCACCGACCGTCGTGACCTCGCAGCGCAGAAGGGCCTGCTCCGCGAGCGGATGGAGGGCATGGGCTGGCTCACGCCGCGCATCCTCGAACACCTCGACGCCGCCGACGACTTCTACCTCGACGAGGTCGCGCAGGTCGTGATGGACCGCTGGTCGACCGGGCGCGTGGCACTGCTCGGCGATGCCGCGTTCTGCTCCTCGCCGATGTCGGGTCAGGGGACCAGTCTCGCGCTGCTCGGCGCGTACGTCCTCGCCGGCGAGCTCGCGGCCGCGGACTGGGACCCGGCCGTCATCGAGCGCGCGATCAACGGCATCGATCTCCCGGACTACGAAGAGGCGATACCCGATGTTCGATGACGAGGACCCCGTCGAGCCCGCGAGCGCGCGCGAACGACTCCGGAGCGGGGACGCGGAGCCCCCTCCGCCGGACAACCGGCGGACCCGGCGCGCCGCGGCGATCATGTTCCTTCCGGTCTTCGTCGGGGTGCCCGGCCTCGGATACCTCTTCCTGGACGGGGACAGCGGGACCGCCCGCATCGTCGGGATCCTGATGATCATCTACCTGGTCGTGCTCGGCTACCTGATGGTCAAGTCCATCGTCCGTCGCTGACCTCGGCGTGCCCGGCGTGATCCCGCGCGCTACTCGCGGGATCCGCCCTTCTTGCCGCCCTTGCCGGTGAGCCACGAGACCAGCTCCCCCACCGCACCGTCGAGCGGGGAGCGTCCGCGCTTCGTCGAATCCTTGCCGCTGATCCACGCGACCATGCCGCCGAGTGCCGTGTTCGTCGCCGAGGGCCGTTCGTCAGGTGCCGTCATGGTCATCCTCCTCTTGAGTGTTTGATAGTCAAACACTACGCTGGAGGAATGCCTCCTGTCGAGACCGACCGCGCCGAACGCGAACGATCGATCGGCCGCACGATGGCCGACCTGCAGGCGTCGATCGATGCGGACGATCAGGCGCTCGCCGATCACCTGGGCATCGGCCGCACGGACCTGCGGTGCCTCGACATCGTCTTCCGCCACGGCCCCCAGCCGGTCCGGCAGCTGGCGCGGTTGATGAACCTGACACCCGGATCCGTGACGACGATGACGGACCGCCTCGTCGCGGCGGGGTACGTGCGGCGCGTGCCGGACCCCACTCACGGCCGGCGGGTCCTGGTCACACCGACACCGCAGTGCGTCGAGATCATCACCGAGCTCTTCGGAGATCGCGTCGCCGAAGCGCACGCGGCCCTCGCCCGGTTCGACGACGCGCAGCTCGCCGCGATCGCGGAGTTCCTCGGCCTCAGCGTGGCCCGGCACACGACCTCCGCCGCACACCTGCAGGCGCTGGGCAGGCGGCCCCGACCCGGTCGGTGAGGGCGCTCGCCCCACGACCGCCGCGGATCGTGGACAATGGACGGTCTGATTCATCGCAGCCGCCCACGAGGAGTGCCGTGACCACCGACGCCGTCGATCCTCTGCTCGCCGAGGAGCAGGCCCACCTCGATCGCGTGTACGCCCGGATCGACGCCATGCGCGACACCGCGAGCCGGCGCCGCAGCGACAACCTGCAGGAGGTGGGCGAGAACCCGCAGGAGATCTCCGAACGGGACTCGTACCACCAGCTCTACACCGACGACATCGCCAAGTACGACGCCGCCGAGCAGAACCTGTACTTCGGCCGCTTGGACATGGCCGACCAGGACGGATCCGTCGACGCCATCCGACGCATCGGGCGCATCGGTGTCCTCGACGGCGACGAGGACCTGAGCACCCTGCTGCTGGACTGGCGCGCGCCGCTCGCGCGCCCGTTCTACCTCGCCACCCCCGCCCAGCCCGAGGGCGTCGCCGTCCGGAGGCACGTGCGCACCCGGGGCCGGGATCTGACGGGCGTGGTCGCGGAGCGGCTCACGCTCACGGGCGAGCCGCTCGAAACCGGGCCCGACGGTGCCGAGAACGGCCTGGGCTCGAACGTCGCCGGAGAGTCCGCGCTGGTCGAGGCGCTCAACCGGGCCCGCACGGGACACATGGCCGACATCGTCGAGACCATCCAGCGCGAGCAGGACGCGATCATCCGCTCCGAGCATCGCGGCGTCCTCGTGGTCCAGGGCGGGCCCGGCACGGGCAAGACCGCGGTCGCGCTGCACCGGGCCGCCTACCTGCTGTACACCTACCGCCAGAATCTCTCGCGCACCGGCGTTCTCATCGTCGGCCCCAACGAGACCTTCCTCACCTACATCAGCCAGGTGCTGCCGAGCCTCGGCGAGACGGGCGTGCTGCTTAGCACCATCGGAGACCTGTACCCGGGCGTGATCGCCGTCCTCGAGGACACCGCGGCCGCGGCCCGACTCAAGGGTTCGACGGACATGGTCGAGGTCTGCAAGCAGGCGGTGCGCGGCTGGCAGACGGTGCCCGACGCGCCGATCGTCCTGAAGTTCGACGGGTACCCGCTGACGCTCGACAAGAAGCTCGCGACCCGGGCCCGCGGCCGGGCGCGCAGCTCCCGGCGCCCGCACAACACCGCCCGCGCGATCTTCCGGCAGTCCGCGCTCGACGCGCTGGCCGCGCAGCACGCGGCCACGATCGGCTCGTCGGTCGTCGACAACACGATGTTGCTCTCCCGCACCGACATCTCCGACATCCGCGACGAGCTGGCACAGGACCGCGAGGTGCTCGGCGCGCTCGACGCGCTGTGGCCCGCGCTGACGCCGCAGCGCGTGCTGACGGAGCTCCTCCGCGACGAGGACCGCCTGGCCGAGGCCGCGCCGGACCTGACCGACGCCGAGCGCGCCGAGCTCCGTCGGGACCCGGTGACGGGGGCCGACGGCAAACCCGCCTTCTCCCCCGGCGATGCCCCGTTGCTCGACGAGATCGCCGAGTTCCTCGGCGACGACGACGCCGACGCGGACGAGGCCGAGCGGCAGTGGAGGCAGCGCCTCGAAGAGGCCCAGGAGGCACTCGACATCCTCACCGGCTCCGCGCCACAGGACCTGGACGACGAGTTCGACGCCGAGATCCTCATGGCCTACGACCTCATCGACGCCGAGCAGCTCGCACAGCGACAGACGGTGCGCGAGTTCAACACCACCGCCGATCGGGCCCGGGACGACCGCACCTGGACCTTCGGGCACATCATCGTCGACGAGGCGCAGGAACTCTCGGCGATGGCCTGGCGAATGCTGATGCGGCGCAGCCCGAACCGGTGGATGACGCTCGTCGGCGACACCGCGCAGACCGGCGACGCCGCCGGGACGACCAGCTGGAACGAGGCGCTCGACCCGTACGTACCCGGCCGGTTCAAGGTCGCCGAGCTGACGGTGAACTACCGCACGCCGAAGGAGATCATGGATCTCGCCGCCGACGTGCTGGCCGAGATCGACCCCACGCTGGCCCCGCCCACCTCGGTGCGGTCCGGCGCGCAACCGCCGCGCCTGGTCAGGGTCGACGGTGCCGCCGACCGACAGGCGCTCGTCCACGCGGTGCGGGCGGAACTGCCGGACGATCCCGACCGACTCACCGCGGTCCTGGCACCGTCGAGCCTGGTGGCGCCCCTGCGCCGGCTGACGGGGCCGAACGTCCGCGTGATGGGGGTCCGGGACGCGAAGGGCCTCGAGTTCGACCACGTGATCGTGGTGGAGCCGGGGCTGATCGTGGGCGAGCCCGCCGATATCGAGTTCGACCGCGGGCTGCGGGATCTGTACGTGGCACTGACACGAGCGACCCAGACGCTGACCGTGGTCACGTCCGGGTCGCTGCCGCGCGTGCTGCGCGCTCTGGAGGACTGAACCCCCAGCGGGTTGTTACGTGGTGTGGACGATGAGGATGTCCACGGAGGTCTTGCGGGCGGCGTCCGAGGGCACCGAGCCCAGCAGACGCCCGGTGAGGGAGTTCATGCCCTTGTTGCCCACGACCAGCAGGGCCGGCTCGGGCAGGGACTTCACCAGGTCGAGCAGCGCGTCGACCGGCTGGCCCTTGATGGCCCGCTTCTCGACGTTCTCGGCGCCGGCCTTGAGCGCGCGCCCCTCGGCGGTGCGCAGCATGTCGTTGACGGGGTTCGCACCCTGCAGCTGGTACGCGTCGGCACCCAGGGCGTCGGCGGCGGCCGGGTCGACCCCCTCGCTCGGCAGGAATGCGCAGGCGATCACCAGCTTCGCGCCGGCGGACAGCGCAGCGGCGCGCTCCACCGCGCGCAGCGACGACTCCGAACCGTCGGTACCGACGACGATCGTGCTGTAGCCACTCATCGAGTCTCCTCTTTCTCTAGATTGCTCTAGCGGACATCCGCCAGGTTGGAATGTCCTGGCATACTTCTCCGACACAATAGCCCCATCCGGCCCGGGAACAGGCAGTTTGCGGCAGGGAACACATCGAAGCGACCGATGTAACCGGATTCGCAGGTCATTGCAAACCTGCCGCGTCCATCCCGCGCAGTTCCTTCTTCAGATCCGCGATCTCGTCCCGAATGCGCCCCGCCAGCTCGAACTGCAGCTCCCGCGCGGCGTTCATCATCTGCTCGGTGAGTTCGGAGATCAGGTCCGCGAGCTCGGCGCGCGGCATCGATTTCACGTCCTCGCCCTCGTACATCCCGGCGCTCACCGCCGACACCGACCGCAGCTCACCCTGAGCGCGCCGCCCGCGGGTGGCATTGCGGCCGGACCCGCCGATGGCCTGCTCGGTGTCCTCCGCCTCGGTGTACACCTGGTCGAGGATGTCGGCGATCTTCTTGCGCAGCGGCTTCGGATCCACGCCCATCTTCGTGTTGTACGCGATCTGCTTCTCGCGGCGGCGGTCCGTCTCCTCGATGGCCACCCGCATCGAGTCGGTCACCTTGTCGGCGTACATGTGCACCTCGCCCGAGACATTGCGGGCCGCGCGACCGATCGTCTGGATGAGCGAGGTGGTGGAGCGCAGGAAGCCCTCCTTGTCGGCATCGAGAATCGCCACGAGGGACACCTCGGGCAGGTCGAGGCCCTCGCGGAGCAGGTTGATGCCCACCAGGACGTCGTACTCACCGAGCCGCAGCTGGCGCAGCAGCTCCACCCGGCGCAGCGTGTCGATGTCGCTGTGCAGGTACCGGACCCGGATACCCGCGTCCAACAGGTAGTCGGTGAGATCCTCCGCCATCTTCTTGGTCAGCGTGGTCACCAGGACCCGCTCGTCCTTCTCGGTGCGCTCGCGGATCTCGTGGATAAGATCGTCGATCTGGCCCCTGGTCGGCTTGATCACCACCTCCGGATCGACCAGCCCGGTGGGACGGATCACCTGCTCGACGAACTGCCCGCCCGTCTGCCCGAGCTCGTACTGGCCCGGCGTGGCCGAGAGGTAGACCGTCTGCCCGATACGACCTTCGAACTCGTCCCAGGTGAGCGGCCGGTTGTCGACGGCGGAGGGCAACCGGAAGCCGAAGTCCACGAGATTGCGCTTGCGCGATGCGTCGCCCTCGAACATGGCGCCGATCTGCGGGACCGTGACATGCGACTCGTCGATCACCAGGAGGAAGTCCTCCGGGAAGTAGTCGATCAGGGTGGCCGGTGCCGAGCCCGCCTCGCGCCCGTCGATGTGGCGGCTGTAGTTCTCGATACCGGAGCAGAACCCGACCTGGCGCATCATCTCCACGTCGTACTGGGTGCGCATGCGCAGCCGCTGCGCCTCGAGCAGCTTGCCCTGCCGCTCGAACTCCGCGAGCCGCTCCTCGAGCTCCGCCTCGATGCCCTCGATCGCACGGGCCATCCGCTCGGGACCCGCGACGTAGTGCGTCGCGGGGAAGATGCGCAGGTTCTCGACCTCGCGCACGATGTCCCCGGTGAGGGGGTGCAGGTAGTACAGCGCCTCGATCTCGTCCCCGAAGAACTCGATCCGGATCGCGAGCTCCTCGTACGACGGGATGATCTCGACCGTGTCGCCCCGGACCCGGAACGAACCGCGCGTGAAGGCGGTGTCGTTGCGGCTGTACTGCACGTCCACCAGCAGCCGCAACAGCGCGTCCCGATCCACTTCCATGCCCACCTCGAGCTGCACCGAGCGGTCCAGGTAGCTCTGCGGGGTGCCGAGGCCGTAGATGCACGAGACCGATGCGACCACCACCACGTCACGCCGGGACAGCAGAGACGACGTGGCCGAATGCCGCAACCGCTCCACGTCGTCGTTGATCGAGGAGTCCTTCTCGATGTACGTATCGGACTGCGCGATGTACGCCTCCGGCTGGTAGTAGTCGTAGTACGAGACGAAGTACTCGACCGCGTTGTTCGGCAGCATCGCCCGCAGCTCGTTCGCGAGCTGCGCGGCCAAGGTCTTGTTGGGCGCCATGATCAGCGTGGGCCGCTGCACCTTCTCGATCAGCCACGCGGTAGTGGCCGACTTGCCCGTTCCCGTGGCGCCCAGCAGCACCACGTCCCGCTCCCCCGCGTTCAGCCGCCGTTCGAGGTCCGCGATGGCCGTGGGCTGATCCCCTGCCGGCTCGTACTCGCTGACGACGGTGAACTCCGCCGACGCCCGCTCGATCTCCCCGATCGGCCGATGCTCGGAGTGCGCCACCACCGGTTGTTCCGCCGCGAATGCCATGCTTCAAGCGTAGGCCGAGCCACTGACAACTTCGCCGCGAGCCGTGCGCCCGTCCGTCACGGCCGCTCAGTCACGACGGGCGACGATCACATCCCTCGTGATCACCCGGTCCACCCGGTGCCGCAGGTCGTCGTACCCGGGCCCCTCCAGCACCGTCAGGCCCGCGGACGCCAGCAGCTCGACCACCCGGTCCCGCGGCGCGACCCGGGTGTTCCAGGCCAGGCCCATCGCGCCGCCCGTCCGCAGCCGGCTCGCCCACCCCGGCAGCGCGGCTTCCAGCAGTTCGAGCGGGTTCCGCACGAGACCACGGGGCCCGCGACTGCCGTGCTGCACGCCGTACGGAAGGTCGCCGATCACCACGTCGACGGTGCCCGGCTTCACCAGTTGGGAGGTCAGCAGCGTATCGGCCGCGTAGAAGGTCAGGTGCTGCTTGTGCCCGGCCAGGTAGTCGGCCTTGTCGGCCGCGAAGTCCACCTCGTACTTCTTGGCGATCACCGACTTCTCGCGGCGCACCGGGGTGGTCGAGGCGGCGTGCTTGAACCGGTGGTCCTTGAGCCAGGTGGTGAAGAACGAGGTGTAGAGCTCGAAGTCCTTGGTGTCGATGTCCACGCCGGTCACCGGCAGCCCGTACATCACGGCCTGGCTCAGCGTGGTGCCGCGGCCGCACACGGGGTCGAGGACGTGCAGCGACCCGTCGAGCACCGCTTCGGGCCTGGAGGTCGACGCCGCGGTCACGTTGAGTACGAGCCGCGTGAACTGCTCGTTGGTCTTGCCCTGGTACTTGAGGATGGTCAGTAGGTCCGACGGATACCTGTCGGGCGAGGGCACTGCGACCGGGCGCAGCCGGTCCCCGTCGACCTCGAACAGGGCGTAGAACGCCGAGGTCAGCCCGAGGAAGCCCCGGTCCTGTTCAGTCAGCTCGTCGGCCTCGAAGGCGAGGTACTCGACCCCTGCCAGGGTCTCGGTGTCGACCGTGCCGATCCGCCCCGCCAGCGCGGCGCGACTGAGAACGGTCAGCTCGGCGCGCACCATGGCGGCCGCCGCCTCGGCGTAGACGCGGTTGGCGGCGGGGGCGGGGAGAAGGGCGTAGCGAGGCACGGCGGGCATCGTATCGTGGGACCATGCAGGCGGAAGAAACGTTCGAGATCAGCGTCGACGGTGCCGCCGCGATCGGCACCCTCGGGTCCGGTTGGCTGGATCTGACGGTGCTCGACGCCGCGGAGGACGCGGTACCCGCACTACTCGACGCCGCGCGGGAACGGGCCGCGGGCCAGGACGGGATCCTGGTGCGCACGCACGACGATGCGCTCGCGGCGCTGCTGCGGCGCGCCGGATTCCGGCCGACCGGCGCCGTCGCCGGCAGGCCGCGGGGCCGGACCGAGGTCACGCTGGTGCTCCGCCTCGCCGCCGATCCCGCGGTGGACGACGGCGCGATCCATCCGCCCAAGCGGGAGGTGCTGGACCCGCCGGCGATGACCAACACCGACCCGAAGGGGTTCGTGCGCGAGGTCGAGGAGTTCCGAGAGACGACCTTCGGGCTGTACATGTTCCGTCGCTCCGACCACCCGAAGTTCGACGCGCTGGAGTCCTGGCTGCTCCCGGCGTTCGACCTGCGGGCCAACATCTTCCACTTCACCCCCGGCAACGAGCGGGACCAGCGGGTCTACCTCGACGTGGCACGGGTGTGGCGCGACGGGAACCTGTGGCACACCGAGGACTGGTACCTCGACCTGGTCGAGCACCCCGGCCGCCCGATCGAGCTGATCGATGTCGACGAGCTGGTGGCCGCGACCTCCGCCGACCTGCTGAGCCACCAGGACGCGGAACGCGCGATCCTCGCCGCGACCCGCGCCGTGGCCGGGGTCACGGCGCACGGGCACGACGTGGATGCGTGGCTGGCCGCGGAGGGCGCGCCGATCAGGTGGCGCTGAGACCGGGAATCCTGGCTTCGAGGCCGTCGAGCAGTACCTGCAGGCCCAGCTCGAAGCCGGCGTCGGGATCGCCGGGCGCGCTGTAGTACTCACCCACGGCGGTGCCCACGCGCGCCGCGAGGGGGAACCCGCCGGGCGGCATGACGGCGGCCAGCTCCGGCCCGACGACCCCCCACCACTGCGCGTCCGTCAGCGGCCGCGAGGCCGCGCCGCGCGCCCCGGCACTCCGCGCCGCGCCCGCGGCGAAGCTCTCCAGCAGCACGAGCAGCCAGTCGCGCTCGATGTCTCCGATCGGCAGATCCTCCAGGAGCGCGAGTTGCGCCTCGTACTGCGCGATCCGCCCCGGGCCGAGCACGTCACGCCACGACGGGGCGTCGAGCAGCCAGGTGTGCACGAGGTACTCGTCGCGGCGCGCCCGCACGGCGGCGGCGAGCGACTCCCGCAGTGTCGTGAGGCGCCGGACCGCGGGCTGCTCCTGCGCGACCGCATCGACCATGAGCGCCACCAGCACGTCACGGGTCGGGACGTAGGTGTACACGCTCATCGGTCCGACGCCGAGGCGCGCGCTCAGGGCACGCATGGTGACGGCGGCCAGCCCCTCCGCGTCGGCGAGCCCGATCGCGGATCGCACCACCTCGTCGACGGTGAGCCGCTGTTTGGGCCCCTTGCGGGCCCGGGCGGGCTCGCCGGTCTCCGACCGCCACAGCAGCCGGACCAGCGCCCGGCCCTCGTCTTCGGGATTCATCGCCTTCTTTCTCCGTACGATGTACACTGTTGACGTACTCCGTACAACGTACTCTATTCGACTCCTGTGAAGGACGCACCCTGAGCCTCGAAGTCACCTACCTCCCCGACCTGCACCAGTTCGCCCTCTGGTCCTCCCACGACCTCGACGATCCCGCGCGCGCAACGCTCCTCCCCCTCGTCGTCCCCGTCGACGGCGCCCTCGCCGCCCGGGACGTCCGCTGCGACCTCGTCGACGTGACCGCCCTGCCGGGCGGGGCGGGGTCGGCGTCGCAGGCCGCGTGGTCCGCGTGGTGCCGGGGCGAGGAGGCGCCGCTGCCGATCGCGGCGCACGCGGAGCCGGATCCGACGGGCACGGCGATCACGTCCGCGACCTACGCGACGGCCGCGTTCGCGGACACCGTCGCGACCGCCGTGACACTCGACGGCGTCCTCGACGCGAAACCGCGCCCCTACCAGGCCGCGGGCGTGGCCTGGCTGCTCCGCACCCTGCACGATCAGGGCGGCGCGCTCCTCGCCGACGAGATGGGCCTCGGCAAGACTCTGCAGGCGATCGCCGCGCTCACCCGGCTCGGACCTGGCCCGCACCTCGTCGTCTGCCCCACGAGCCTGGCGACCAACTGGCGGCGGGAGATCGCGCGGTTCGCGCCGGCGCTCCTCGGCGAGGTCACGATCGTCTCCTACGCCCGGCTCCGCCTGTCGGCGCCCGAACTCGCGGCGACGCGGTGGACGGCGGTCGTGTTCGACGAGGCGCACACCCTGAAGAATCCGCGGACACAGGTCTCCCGTGCGGCTCGCGACCTGAACGCCGAGTTCCGAATCGCACTGACCGGTACCCCGATCGAGAACTCGCTGGACGACCTCTGGGCGATTCTGCGTGTGGTCGCTCCGCGGATATTTCCGGTGAAGGCTGTGTTCCGTCGCCGGTTCACGCGCGCCGTCGAGTCCGGGGACGACGGTGCACTGCGCCGCCTGCGCGCCGCTGTCGCGCCGGTCATGCTGGCCCGCACCAAGGAACGGGCGGCCGGGGCGCTCCCACCGAAGATCGACAACCCGATCCTCTGCGACCTCAGCGACGAACAGGCCCGCCGCTACGACGCATGTCTCGTCCGTGCCGCGGACGACGGATTCGGCAGCGGGCTCGAGCGCCACGGACGCCTGCTCGCGGTGCTGACGACGCTCAAGCAGATCTGCAACCACCCCGACCTGGTCGACGGTGCGGCACGATCCCTCAAGTCCGGCCGCTCCGGCAAGCTCGACGTGGCGATGGACCTCCTCGAGGCGAACGTCGCCGCGCACCGTCCGACCCTGGTGTTCACGCAGTACCGCGAGACGGGCGAGCTGCTGGCCCGGGCCGCATCGTCGCTGCTCGGCGAGCCCGTGCCGTTCTTCCACGGCGGCCTCTCCCCCGCCGAGCGCACCGCGATCGCCGACGGCTTCCAGTCCGGGACGGGCCCGGCGATCCTCGTCATGAGCGTCAAGGCGGGCGGGACCGGCCTGACCCTCACCCGCGCCAGTGAGGTGCTCCACTACGACCGATGGTGGAACCCCGCCGTCGAGGCGCAGGCGACGGACCGCGCCCACCGCATCGGCCAGGACCGCCCCGTCACGGTCACCACGCTGACCACCGCCACCACGCTCGAGGAGCACATCGACGAGATGCACCGCCGCAAGGCGCTGCTCGGCGTGCACGCCGACGACGGCCCGATCGTCTCCGAACTCGCCGCGCTCGACGATGAGCGCCTACTGGACGTCCTGCGTCGGAACCGGGAGAACTGACATGGCCGTGAACCCGTTCGGATTCACCACCTGGGGCGCGGATCTCGTGCGCATCGCCGAACCGATCTCGGCGCGGACCTCCAATACGCACGCGCCGCGGGCCCGAATGATCGCCCGCAACGGCGGCGTGACGCTCGAGGTCGACGGTGGCCGCGTCAGCGCGCTCGTGCACAGCGGCGCGAGCGCGTCGGTGGCCCACCTCGAATTCGCGCCGATGGCGCCCGCCGCCGCCCAGGCACTGCGCGAGGCGCTCGGCTCCCGCTCGGAGCCCGACGATGCCGCCCACGCCGCCCTGGTGGCACTGGGCCATCGTCCGGCGCCGGTCCTCGATGCCGCCGACTGCTCGTGCAAGGCCCGGTCGACGATGTGCCTACACGTCCTCGCGGCGGTGTACGCCCTCGCGACGCTCGTCGATCACGAGCCCGTCACCGCACTGACGCTCCAGAGGTCCGGTGCCGCCGCGACCACGGAGGAATCCACCGACGGCCGGCCCGTTCCGCGCTGGACACCGTTGGCGGCGCTGCACTCCAGGGACTACTTCGCGGTGGCCGCCCCGTAGCGACCGCGCGCCGCGGACTACGAGAGGTCGCGGAAGGCCAGCACGAATCCGACGATCGCCATCACGGCGGCGACGACGTAGCCGATGACGGACCACCATCCGAGGTGGTAGTACGCGGTCACCGCGACGACGGCCATGCCGGCGAACACCAGAGCCATGCCGTACAACGGCGGCCGTGAGGCGTCGCGATACCGGTCGTAGAAGCGGCGCAACCACGACGGCTTCCCGCTGCCCGCATCGACCGGCACATTCGCGACGACCGGGAACTCGCCGGTGTAGCCCTCGCGGGCGCGGGCCTCCTCGATCACCCGGCCCCGCACCAGGTACCAGCCGCCGATCAGCATGGGAATGATGACGACCAGGCTGGCCACCGTCCACGTCCCGATCGGCCGGTCGAAGCCCATCAGCACCAGCACCGCGAACAGGAACGCGAGTGTGATGTACGCCGACCAGGGCGCCAGGGGCATTCGGAAGGCGGGCCTGGTCATGCGCCCGGCGTCGGCCTCACTCTTGAGCTTCATCTGGCACAGCACGATGGTCGCCCAGGAGGATAGGATCCCCAGCGCCGAGACGTTGAGGACGATCTCGAAGGCCTGACCTGGGTTGAAGGCGTTGAGCACCACGCCGAACAAGCAGATCACCGCGGTCAGGAGAATGCCGCCGTAGGGCACGCCGTGCTTGGACATCACCCCCGTGAACTTCGGACCGCTGCCGTTCATCGCCATCGACCGCAGAATGCGGCCGGTCGAGTAGAGGCCCGCGTTGAGGCTCGAGAAGGCCGCTGTCAGCACCACGACGTTCATGAGATCGCCCGCACCGTCGAAACCGAGCTTCGAGAAGAAGGTGACGAACGGACTCTGCTTGCTGGAGTACTCCGTGTAGGGCAGCAGCAGCGCCAGGAGCACGATGGAACCGACGTAGAAGATCGCGATACGGGCGATCACCGAGTTGATCGCGCGCGGCATGACCTTCTCGGGGTTCTCGGTCTCCCCGGCCGCGGTACCCACGAGTTCGACTGCGGCGTAAGCGAACACCACGCCCGAGGTCACGACCACCAGGGGCAGTACGCCGGTCGGGAACCAGCCGCCGTGATGCGAGACCATGCCGAGTCCCGTGCTCGCGCCCTGGATCTCGTACCGGCCGGCGAGGAACACGGTGCCCACCACGAGGAAGGCGACCAGCGCGACGACCTTGATCAGCGCCGCCCAGAACTCCATCTCGCCGAACAGCTTGACGGACACCAGGTTCACCGACAGGACGATGACCAGGGCGATCAGCGCGAGCAGCCACTGCGGGATCGGGTCGAAGGCCTTCCAGAAGTGGAAGTAGGTCGCGATCGCCGTCGTGTCGACGATCGCGGTCATCGCCCAGTTCAGGAAGTACATCCACCCGGCGACGAATGCCGCCTTCTCCCCGTAGAACTCGCGGGCGTAGGAGACGAAGGAGCCCGACGAGGGGCGGTGCAGCACCAACTCCCCCATGGCACGGAGGATGAGGAAGACGAAGACGCCGCACACCGCGTAGACGAGGAACAGGCCGGGTCCGGCATCCCGGAGGCGGCCGCCGGCACCGAGGAACAGGCCGGTGCCGATCGCACCGCCGATCGCGATCATCTGCAACTGGCGCGGCTTGATGCCCTTGTTGTATCCCTCGTCCTCGCGGGAGATAGCCGGCGGGGGCGCGGCACTGGATCGCGTCTCGGACATACACACCTCGTCTGGTCGTAGTGGCTCGATCGGCCCCCGGTGTGTGAACCTACGCCTCGATACGCACCCGCACAGCGCGACCGGGATCCGAGCCACGGAACAGGCCTTCCCCGACGGGGGCGAACCCGGCATCCGCGAGCCGGTCGGAGACCGCGTCCACGGCCACGCCGTCGGCGAGCACGACGACGGCGGCGGCACCGTCGGCCGTGACGGAGGCCGCGTCCGCGCCGAGGGTGACCCACAGCCGCCCGACCAGCCGCTCGTCGTAGGCGGGATCGTCGAGCAGCGGGGCCCCGTCGGCCGGACGGTGCGCGGCGACGTTCTCGGCGAAGGGGTCGATCCGGTCCGCCCAGAGGGCGCGTACCGCCGCGCGGGTCGCCTCCTCCGTCCCGGTGTTCTCGAGCCAGACGTCGGCGACGGCGCGGCGCTGCTCGTCGGTCGCCTGGGCGGCGATCCGCGCGCGGGCGTCGTCCTCGGCCATGCCGCGCGATCCGACGAGCCGGCGCACGCGCTCCTCCGCGTCGACCCACACGATGATCACGAGGTGGAACATCGGTGCCAGCTTGTTCTCGACCAGGAGCGGAATGTCCTGCACGATCACCGCATCCGGCCCGGCGGCCTCGATCAACTCGGCCGACCGCGCGCCCACCAGCGGGTGGGTGATCGCGTTGAGCTTCGCGCGGGACTCGTCGTCCGAGAAGGCGATCGCCGCAAGGGCCGGGCGGTCGAGGCTGCCGTCGTCGGCGAGGATGCCCTCGCCGAACGCCTCGACGAGCGCGGCGAGCCCCGGTGTCCCTGGCTCCACCACCTCGCGGGCGATCTTGTCGCCGTCCACGATCACGGCGCCGAGGGCGGCGAGTTCCTTCGCCACCGTCGACTTGCCCGCACCGATGCCACCCGTGAGTCCGATCCGCAACATGTGCCCAGACTAGTGAGTGTCCGACACCCCGGGTACGCCGGACACCTCGTCCGGGGTGTGCTCGAGCACGCCGCGCCGGAGCTCCTTCCCCGACGGGATGTCGACGGCGACGATCGCCCTCGTGGCGGGTTCGGTGACATACGCGGTCGAGCCCAGGGTGAACACCGCGGGCCGCGGCTCCTGCCAGTTCGCGTCCTCGATCCAGGGCTCGGTCACGCGTACCTCGCGCGCCACCGATCCCGTCTCCGGGTCGAGTACCCGCAGGACGCCGTCCGTCCCGAGCACCAGCGCCTCGCCGAACTGCCCCCGCGCGAGGGAGCGGAAGCTGTAGGAGGCGGGCAGGTCGACGAGCTTCACCGCACCGGTGCGGGTGTCGATGAGACTGACCCGGGTGGGCCGCTCGGGCTTCGCGGCCTTGTCCACCTTGTAGTCGCCGAGGACGACGGCGTGCGCCTCGGTCGCGGCCACATTGCCGGTGCGCGCGTAGCCGGGCGTGGGCGCCGCGGTCTTGACGATGTCATTACCGCGCACCACGAGAACGCCGTCCTCGCAACCGAAGAGCACGACGCCGCCCTCGGCGGCGCCCTCTCCGTGCACGCCCGGGCACTGTTCGTTGCGCGCGATCTCCTTCCGGTCCTTGTCGAGGATCGCGACGCCGGTACGGGTCTTCTCATCACCGAGGGTGATCAGCATCGAGCCGTCCGCACGCTCCACGGCGACCCCGTGGTGGGGCTTCGGCGCCGTGTAGGTCGCACGGGGCGCATTGGGGTCGGCAACCGCGCCGGACGGGAAGGAGGTCACCGCGCCCGTGCCGTCCGCGAACAACACGGTTCGGCCGTCGTGCCGAACCACGTGGCCCGGCTCCGGCGCCGCCACCCGGATGTCCGTGCGACGGGGCGCGGAGGTGTAGAAGTGCTGATGGTCGCCGTGCGGGGCGGACCACGTGCCGAGGTCGAGGAGCCGGAATCCCGTTCCCTCGGAGAGGAACACGTGCCGTCCGTCGCCGGCGGGGTTCACCCGGAGATAGCCCTCGCCGGGCAGGTCGGCGACCTTCTGCAGCGTCGTGGCGTCCACGACCTGCACGCCGCCGTCGTAGGTCACGGCGAGCCGCGGCGCGGCGCGGCGCTGCTCGGTGGCGCCGCCGGGCGCGTCGGCGTCGGAGCCGGAGGCGGTCGTCGACGGTGCCGGATCGGGCTGGGAGGAACCGCATCCGGCGGCCAGCAGCGCGGCGGCGAGGAGCGGGACGGCGAGCTTTCGATGCTTGGACATGACGACATGTGTAACGACTCTTGAAAATCATTGTCAAAACTCTCCATGGCGATACATGCATGCGCCGCCGGCCCGTCTGCGATGATCGCGACCATGACACTCGTCGCCGGTATCGATTCGTCCACGCAGTCCTGCAAGGTCGTGGTGTGCGACGCGGACTCGGGCGAGGTCGTCCGTTCGGGCTCCGCCCCGCACCCGCCTGGTACGGAGGTCGCGCCCTCGGCGTGGCTGGACGCGCTCGCAGTCGCCACCCGCGCCGCGGGCGGGCTCGACGACGTGGCCGCGGCCTCGGTCGGCGCCCAGCAGCACGGCATGGTGTGCCTCGACCGGGACGGCTCCGTGGTGCGGGACGCCCTGCTGTGGAACGACACCCGCTCCGCCGGTGCCGCCGATCGGCTCGTCGCCGAGTTCGGCGGCCCGCAGCGGTGGGCGGACGCCGTGGGCGTCGTCCCGGTGGCCGCGTTCACGGCCGCGAAGCTGCGTTGGCTGGCGGACGCCGAACCGGCGCACGCGGACGCGACCGCGGCCGTCTGCCTCCCCCATGACTGGCTCACTTCACAGCTGGGCGGCGGCGGGCTCGACGGGCTCGTCACGGACCGTTCCGACGCGTCCGGCACCGGCTACTTCAGCGCCGCGACCGGCGAGTACCGCACGGACATCCTCGAACTCGCGTTCCGCGGGCGGCGGCCCGCACTCCCCCGCGTCCTCGGCCCGGCGGAGTCCGTGCCGGTCACCACCGCCGACGGTCCGCTGCGCCCCGGCACACTCCTCGGCGCGGGCGCCGGCGACAACGCGGGTGCCGCACTCGGCCTGGATGCGCGGCCCGGCGACGGCATCGTCTCCCTGGGGACCTCCGGTGTCGTGAGCGCGGTGACGACGACGGCGCCGCGCGACCCGTCGGGCATCGTGGCCGGATTCGCCGATGCCACAGGGCATCAGCTACCGCTCGTCTGCACCCTCAACGGCGCTCCCGTGCTCGCGGCGACCGCTCGGATGCTGGGCGTCGACCTCGGTGAGTTCGCTCGGCTCGCGCTGGCCGCACCCGCCGGCGCGGAGGGGCTGGTCCTCGTGCCCTTCTTCGCCGGGGAACGCTCACCGAACCTCCCGAACGCCACGGGATCACTGCAGGGCGTCACCGGGTCGAACCTCACTCGGGAGAACATCGCCCGCGCCGCCGTGGAGGGGCTGCTGTGCTCGCTCCGGTTCTGCCTGGACGCGATCACCGCGCAGGGCACCACCGTCGAGCGGATCCTCGTCGTCGGCGGCGGTGGACGCTCGGACGCGGTCCGGGAGATCGCGCCCGCGGTGTTCGGGCGCACCGTCGACTTCCCCGAGGACGGCGAGTACGTGGCCCGGGGCGCTGCCCGACAGGCGGCGTGGGCGCTGCGACCCGACGGCCCCGCCCCGGCCTGGACGCGCCCGAGCGCCCGGACCTTCACGGCGGCGGCGACGCCCGAGGTCTACGCCCGGTTCCGGGAGGCCGCCGAGCTGGTACTCGAGCGCCCGTGAGTCATCACCCCAGCAGCTCGCGCAGCGTCGCGCGAGCTCCCCGCTCCCGCAACGAGACCAGCGCGGCGAGGTAGGGCCGGGTGAACCCCGGCCGGTCCGCGAGGTCGCCGAACAGGTCGGGCACCGCCACGAAGGCGAGCGGCTCGGTCCGCGAGCGCTCGGCGCGCTCGGCGAGGACCTCCGCCGCCCGGTCGGCCGGCACGATCGGGGCGCCGGTGTCGTCGACGCCCTCGCAGCCGCGGGTCCATGCCGCCACGACCGCGGCGGCCAGCGGCGCGGAGCCACCGTCGTCGAGTCGCGAGGCGATCACGGGCACCAGCCATTTCGGAATCCGATCGGAGGCGTCCTGGCACAGCCGTGCCACCGTGTCGGCGATGGCGGGATTGGAGAACCGGTCGAGCAGGGTGTCGATGTAGTCGTCCAGATCCATGCCGGGAACGGGACGCAAGGTGGGCCGCGCCTCGTCCTGCATATACCTGCGGAGCAGCTCGCGGATGTCGGGATCGGCGGCCGCGTCGTGCACGTACTCGTACCCCAGCAGGCGTGCGAAGTGCCCCAGCGTCTGATGGCCGGCGTTGAGCAGGCGCAGCTTCATGAGCTCGTACGGAGCGACATCGTCGACCACCTGGACACCGGCGTCCTCGAACCGCGGGCGGCCGTGACCGAAGGCGTCTTCGAGGACCCACTGGGTGTAGGGCTCCGCGACGACGGGCCACCGGTCGTCGACGCCCGTCCGGGCGGCGACCTCGCCACGCAGCGCGGCCGGCGTGGCCGGGGTGATCCGATCCACCATCGAGTTCGGGAACCGCACGTGCGCTTCGATCCAGTCCGCGAGCGCGGGGTCGGCGAGCCGCGCGAACGCCCCGAAGGTGTGGTGCGCGACGTGACCGTTGCCCTCGATGTTGTCGCAGGACATCACCGTGAACGCCGGGACTCCGCGGTCGCGGCGCCGGCGCAGCGCCTCGGTCACGTAACCGAAGACGGTGCGCGGGACCGCGCCCGGCTTGAGATCGTGTCGCACGTCCGGGTTCTCCGCGTCGAACTCGCCCGTGGTCGCCGAGAAGTTGTACCCGCCCTCGGTGATGGTGAGCGAGACGATGCGGACCTCGGGCGCGGCGAGCCGTTCGATCACCGCTTCCGGATCGTCCGGGGCGAACAGGTACTCGATGATCGAGCCGACGACCGAGGTCTCCGCGGCACCGTCGGGGTGCTTGAGGGTGAGCGTGTAGAGCCCGTCCTGGGGCACGAGGGCGTCGCGCATCGAGGCGTCGGAGGGGCGCAGTCCGACGCCGCAGATGCCCCACCCGGCGGCACCGGGGTCGGCCCCGAGGATCCGGTCGACGTAGACGCTCTGGTGGGCCCGATGGAAGCCGCCCACGCCGAAGTGGACGATCCCCGCGCGTACGGCCGATCGGTCGTACGCGGGCACTGCGACATCGGTGATCAACGGCAACGCTTGCTGATTCAACGCGATCGGTGCGGTCATGACTGCTCCTCGGTGATGGTCTCGTCGATACGGGGGCGCGGGTGGACGACCGCCTTGATGCCGCCCGGATCACGGTCGGCGTTGAGGGCCGCCTCCGCCTGCTCGAGCGGGAACCGGCCGGTCACCATCCCGTCGAGGTCGACGCGCCCCTCGGCGGCGAGCGCGATGGCGGTGGGCCAGGTGTTGGCGTACCGGAAGACGCCGGTGAGCACCAACTCTCGGGACTGGATGAGCGAGACGGGTAGTTCGAGGTCGTCGGCGCCCATCCCCACGAGCACGACCCGCCCGCCGGGCCGCACGGCGCGGATGCCGGACCGGATCGCGGGCGGCGCCCCCGACGCGTCGACGAAGGCGTCGAAGCCGTCCCCGACGGTGTCGGGTCCGAGGCCGGGGTCGACGGCGCGGGTGGCACCGAAACGCTCTGCGGCGCGGCGCCGCCCGGGATCGGGGTCGGTCACGACGATCCGCGTGACCCCGGACGCCCGCGCCACCTGCGCGCACAGCAGGCCGATCGGGCCGGCGCCGGCGATCAGAACCGAGCCGCCGAGACCGACCGCCGCCTTGCGCAGGGCGGCGATCCCCACCGAGAGCGGCTCGAACAGGGCGGCCGCCTCGTCGGACACCGTATCCGGGACCGCGTGCGCGAAGGCCGACCCGATGGTCACGTAGTCGGCCAGGGCACCGTCGACGGGCGGGGTGGCGTAGAACCGCATGGCCGGGCAGAGGTTGTATTCGCCGCGGAGGGACTCCGCGCTGTACGGATCCGGGCGCTGGGGCTCGATGGACACCCGCTGGCCGATCCGCTCGGCGGGCACTCCCTCGCCGACCGCGACGATCCGGCCCGATGCCTCGTGCCCGAGGACCAGCGGCGCGGTCACCTCGAACGCGCCGATCCGTCCGTGGCGCAGGTAGTGGGTATCGGATCCGCAGACGCCGACCGCCGCCACCTCGATCAGCACATCACCGGGATCGGGCTCCGGAACGGGCCTGGTCTCGAGGGCGATCCGGCCCCCGGGGTGCAGCACGCTCACACGCATTTCACTCGAAACTGTTGCCTGGGTCACACCCCCGATGTTAGCGTAGTGAGCACAATCACTGCTAGTAAGCATTTGCTCACGAGACCGATGGAGCATCGCGTGCCATCACCGCAACGCACCCCGGCAGAGCCCGGCCACGATGTGCGCCTGCTCGTCCGAGCGGCCACCATGTACCACCTCGAGGGCCTCACCCAGGCGCAGATCGCCGAGCGCCTCGGCGTCTCCCGCCCCACGGCCGGGCGTCTCGTCGCCCGTGCCCGCGCGCAGGGGCTCGTCACCGTCAGCGTCGCCGCGCCGCCGCACCTCGCCGGCTCCATCCACCCGGATCTGGAGCGTGACCTGGAGACGGCCTTCGGCCTCACCGAGGCACTCGTCATCGCCGAGGACGCCGACGGAACCCCCTCGGGCGACGCCGCTCTCGGACGGGCGGGCGCATCCGTCCTCGCGCGACGGCTCCAGGCCGCTGATACCTTCGGCTTCACCTGGGGCCCCGAGCAGGTGGCGGTCGCCGACGCGCTGGGCGGCGGTGCGACGTGCGCCCGCGTCGTGCAGATGGACGGGTCGATGACCTCCGTCGAGTACCACACCGGGGTCGATCACGCGCTGGGCCGTTTCTCCGAGCGGCTGGCCGCGCGGCCCGTCCGGCTGGTCGCCCCGCTGTTCGCGGACCCCGACACCGTGCGGGCGCTCGAGCGCGATTCGATCGTCTCCCAGGCCCTGGAGGCCGCACGCACGGCCCAGGTGATGCTGTTCGGCGTCGGCTCCGTCTCCACGTCGACCACCCTTTTCGAGGGCGCGTACATCGACATCGAGGTCCTCGGCGAGCTCCGCGACCTCGGCGCCGTCGGAGAGATCGGGGGACGGTTCTACGCCGCCGACGGCACCCCCGTCGCCTCGTCCCTCGTCGACCGCACCGTCTCGGTCCCCTTGGACGACGTCCGACGGTGCCCCACAGCGATTCTCACCTCCGGCGGGGAGCACCGCCGGGAATCGATCCTGGGCGCCCTGCGCGGCGGCTTCGCGACCTCCCTGGTCACGGACCGCACCACCGCGCAGTGGCTGCTCGCCGAACAGAAGGGATGACCGTGATCAGTAGATCCGTACGGTGCCGCGCAGCGGCCGCGGGCGGTCTCGCCGCCGTGACGACGCTCCTCGCCGGGTGCGCGGGGGCGGGTGTGTTCACCGACGGGGGCTCCTCCGCGGTGACCGTCGCCATGGTGTCGAACTCGCAGATGACGGACGCGGTGGGCCTCGCCCCCGAGTTCGAGCGCGCGAATCCGGGGGTGCGGCTCAAGTTCGTCACGCTCTCCGAGAACGAGGCGCGGGCCAAGATCACCGCGTCGGTCTCCACCGGCGGCGGCGAGTTCGACGTCGTGATGATCAGCAACTACGAGACGCGGATGTGGGCCCAGAACGGATGGCTCACCGACCTTTCCGCGTACATGGATCGCGACCCCTCCTACGACCCGGGCGACTTCATCCCGACCCTGCGCGAAGCCCTCTCGTACCAGGGCCGGATGTACTCCGTTCCGTTCTACGGCGAGTCCTCGTTCCTGATGTACAACAAGCAGATGTTCGCCAAGGCAGGCATCACGCTGCCCGCCGAGCCCACGTGGCCCGAGGTCGCCGACGCGGCGCGCAAGCTGCACTCGCGCGACGTGGCGGGGATCTGCCTGCGCGGCAAGCCGGGCTGGGGAGAGGTGCTCGCTCCGCTGAACACCGTCATCAACGCCTTCGGCGGGCGGTGGTTCGACGAGCAGTGGCGTCCGCAGTTCGACTCCCCCGAGGTACGCGCCGCGGTGAAGTTCTACGTCGACACGGTGCGCGACTACGGCGAGGCCGGCGCAGCGTCCACGGGCTTCCAGGAATGCGGAAACCTGTTGGCGCAGGGCCAGGCCGCGATGTGGTACGACTCCACCGCCGCCGTCTCCTCGCTCGAGAGTCCGGAGACCTCCAAGATCGCCGGCCAGGTCGGATACGTCGCGGCACCGAAGATGGCGAAGTCCGGCAACGGCTGGCTCTACACCTGGTCCCTGGGGATCCCCGCCAAGAGCAAGCGGGCATCGGACGCCTGGAAGTTCGTGTCCTGGATGACGAGCAAGCAGTACATCGCCGGCGTCGCCGACAAGCTGGGGCCGAGCAGGGTACCGCCGGGTAGCCGGCTCTCGACCTACGAGCTGCCCGCCTACAAGGATCTCTCGGCAACCTTCGCCAAGCAGACCCTGGACTCGATGCTCGCGGCGGACCAGGCGAAGCCCACCCTCGAACCGGTGCCCTACACCGGCATCCAGTTCCTGGCGATCCCCGAGTTCCAGGACCTGGGCACCCGCGTCAGCCAGCAGATCAGCGCCGCCATCGCCGGCCAGATCTCGGTCGACGACGCACTGGCCCAGTCGCAGAAGTACGCCGAAGTGGTCGGGAAGAGCTACCGCGACGGCAAGGACACGACGGGAGCGGATCGATGACCACGACCACCACACCGACGAACGCGCCGCCCGCGCTGCGCTCCAAGCGCGATCGGATCAGCCGCGCCGAGGCGTGGCGCCGCCGCGGGCCACTGCTGCCCGCGCTGATCTTCATGGTGATCGTCACCCAGATCCCGTTCCTGGTGACGCTCTACTACTCCACCCAATCCTGGAACCTGGTGCGGCCGGGCTCCCGGAAGTTCAACTGGCTGGGCAACTACGTCGAGGTGTTCCGGGACACCCAGTTCTGGACGGTCACCGTCAACACGGTCCTGCTCATCGTGGGCACCGTCGTGATCTCGGTGATCCTCGGACTCGTCCTGGCACTGCTGTTGGACCGGAAGTTCCTGGGGCGCGGCGTGGTCCGCACGCTGCTCATCACCCCCTTCCTGGTGACCCCGGTGGCCGCGGCACTGCTGTGGAAGACGAGCCTGCTCTCGCCCACCAACGGCCTGCTGGCGTGGGTACTGAGCCCGCTCGGCATCCACATCGACTTCCTGTCCGAGTACCCGCTGGCGTCGGTCGTCGCCGAACTCGTCTGGCAGTGGACGCCGTTCATGATGCTGCTGATCCTCGCGGGGCTGCAGTCCATGCCGCGCGATGTGCAGGAGGCCGCCCGGGTGGACGGCGCCACCAGCTTCCGGTTGTTCCGCGAGCTGACCCTGCCGCACCTGCGGCGGTTCATCGAGCTCGGCGCCGTCCTGGGCGCCATCTACCTGGTCAACACCTTCGATGCGGTGTACATGATGACCTCGGGCGGGCCGGGCGTCGCCAGCTCCAACCTGCCCTTCTACATCTATCAGCGTGCCTTCCTCGGCTTCGACATCGGCCAGGCCGCGGCCATGGGCGTCGTCACCGTGATCGGCACGATCGTCGTTTCGACGCTCGCGATCCGCCTGATCTTCACGAGCTTCAGCGCCGGAGAGGAAGCAGCCTGATGTCCACGACCATCGCCCCGCGCAAACGGCGGGACCCCAAGGGCGGCGCCCTCACTGCGCTCACCTGGATCATCGCCATCGGCTTCTTCTTCCCCGTCCTGTGGATGGTGTTGACGGCCTTCAAGCAGGAGAGCGACGCCGCCACACGCCCGCCGACCGTGTTCTTCGTCCCCACACTGGACCAGTTCAAGGCGGTGTTCGACGCGGGTATCGGTGTCCCGCTGCTCAACTCGGTGTTCGCAACGGTCATCTCGACCACGCTGGTCCTGCTCCTCGGCGTGCCGGCCGCGTTCGCACTCTCGCTGCGGCCGGTCCGCAAGACGCAGGACGCCCTGTTCTTCTTCATCAGCACCAAGATGCTGCCGATCGTCGCCGCGATCATCCCGCTGTACGTCATCGTCGGGCGGATCGGGATGCTCGACAACATCTGGACGCTGGTGATCCTCTACACCGCGATGAACCTGCCGATCGCGGTGTGGATGATGCGCTCCTTCTTCCTCGAGGTGCCGAGCGAACTGCTCGAGGCCGCGGGCATGGACGGCGCCGGACTGTGGACCTCGGTCCGTGAGGTGATCCTCCCGATCATCTCCCCCGGCATCGCCGCCACCGCACTGATCTGCGTGATCTTCTCGTGGAACGAGTTCTTCTTCGCGGTGAACCTCACCGCGGTGAACGCCCAGACCATGCCGGTGGCGCTCACCGGCTTCATGTCCGGCCAGGGGCTGTTCTGGGCCAAGCTGTCCGCCGCATCGGTGCTCGCAGCGCTGCCCGTGGTCATCTGCGGCTGGATCGCCCAGAACAAGCTCGTCCGCGGCCTGTCCTTCGGCGCCATCAAATAGCCGCCCCGACCCGTCATCCTCAGGAGGAAACAATGGCTTCCATCACCTACGACAAGGCGTGCTGCGTCTACCCCGGCGCCGACACCCTCGCCGTCGACTCCCTCGACCTCGACATCGCCGACGGCGAATTCGTGGTCCTGGTCGGGCCTTCCGGCTCGGGCAAGTCCACCGCCCTGCGCATGCTCGCCGGCCTGGAGGAGATCGACTCCGGCGCGATCTCCATCGGCGGCCGCAGCATGGTGGACGTGGCCCCCAAGGACCGCGACATCGCGATGGTCTTCCAGAACTACGCGCTCTACCCCAACAAGACCGTCGGCGAGAACATGGGCTTCGCGCTGAAGATGCGCGGTGTGCCCGTCGACGAGCGTAAGCGCAAGGTCGCCGAGGCCGCGAAACTGCTGGACCTCACCGACTACCTCGACCGCAAGCCCGCTCGCCTGTCCGGCGGACAGCGGCAGCGCGTCGCCATGGGCCGCGCGATCGTGCGCGAGCCGCAGGTCTTCTGCATGGACGAGCCCCTGTCGAACCTCGACGCGAAGCTCCGCGTGCAGACCCGCACGCAGATCGCCGCGCTGCAGCGCCGACTGGGGACCACCACCGTGTACGTCACGCACGACCAGGTCGAGGCGATGACGATGGGCGACCGCGTCGCCGTACTCAAATTCGGTGTGCTGCAGCAGTTCGCGACGCCCGCCGAGCTCTACGACCGGCCCGGGAACGCCTTCGTCGCCGGGTTCATCGGCTCGCCCGCGATGAACCTCTTCACCGCGCCGGTCCGCGACGGTGCGATCGCGGTGGCGGGCGGCACCGTCGACCTGGATGCCGAGGCGCAGGCCGCGATCCGCACCTCCGGCCTGGACCGGGTCACCGTCGGGATCCGTCCCGAGAGCCTGGGTCTCGCCGGCCCGGACCAGGGCGTGGCCGGTTCCGTCGCGATCCTCGAGGACCTCGGCAGCGACACCTTCGTCTACGCGCGCGTGGAGGACCCGGACGTGACGGGCGTCGACGGTGCCCCCGTCACCCTGGTGGCCCGGTGCCCGCGCCGGACGGCCGCCCGCATCGGCGACGGTGTGCGACTGGCCCAGGTCGAATCCGCCGTCCACCTGTTCCACCCGGAGACGGGCGAACGCCTCAACTGACGGTCGGAAACGGGGAACGCCCCGCATCCTCGAAAGGATGCGGGGCGTTCCCAGCTTTGCGGTGAAGCGGATCAGGCGTTGCCCGACAGCTTCTCGCGAAGAGCAGCGAGCTGCGCATCGCTGGCCAGCGAACCGCCGGTGCTCTGCGGGGCGTCGTTGCCGCCCCGGTCGCCCGCCGACTCGCTCGAGTAGTTCGCGCCACCCGCGGCCGGACCGCCGGCAGCGGCCTCGGCGGCCTCGTCGGCCGCGAACTTCTCCATCTGCGCGGTGTGCATCTTGTGGCGACGCTCCGCCTCGGCGTAGCGACCCTCCCACTCCTCGCGCTGCTTCTCGAAGCCCTCGAGCCACTCGTTGGTCTCGGGATCGAAGCCCTCGGGGAAGATGTACTCGCCGTTCTCGTCGTAGCTGTCGGCCATGCCGTACTTCGACGGGTCGAACTCCTCGGTGTAGTCCTCGTTGGCCTGCTTGAGGCTCAGCGAGATACGACGACGCTCGAGGTCGATGTCGATGACGCGCACCATCGCGTCGTCGCCCACCGAGACGACCTGGTCCGGGACCTCGACGTGGCGCTCGGCCAGCTCCGAGATGTGGACGAGGCCCTCGATGCCCTCCTCGACGCGGACGAACGCGCCGAACGGAACGAGCTTGGTGACCTTGCCGGGCACGATCTGGCCGATGGCGTGGGTCCGGGCGAACTGACGCCACGGATCCTCCTGGGTCGCCTTGAGCGACAGCGAGACGCGCTCGCGGTCCAGGTCGACGTCGAGGACCTCGACGGTGACCTCGTCGCCCACGGTGACCACCTCGGACGGGTGATCGATGTGCTTCCAGGACAGCTCCGAGACGTGCACGAGGCCGTCGACGCCGCCCAGGTCCACGAAGGCACCGAAGTTGACGATCGAGGACACGACGCCCTTGCGGACCTGGCCCTTCTGAAGCTGGTGCAGGAACTCGCTGCGGACCTCGGACTGGGTCTGCTCGAGCCACGCACGGCGCGACAGGACCACGTTGTTGCGGTTCTTGTCGAGCTCGATGATCTTCGCCTCGATCTCCTTGCCGATGTACGGCTGGAGGTCGCGCACACGACGCATCTCGACCAGCGAGGCCGGGAGGAAGCCGCGGAGGCCGATGTCCAGGATGAGACCACCCTTGACCACCTCGATGACGGTGCCCTTGACGGCCTCGTCCTTCTCCTTGAGCTCCTCGATCGTGCCCCAGGCGCGCTCGTACTGCGCACGCTTCTTGGACAGGATCAGGCGGCCTTCCTTGTCCTCCTTGGTGAGGACAAGAGCCTCGACGGCATCGCCGACGTTGACGACCTCGGACGGGTCGACGTCGTGCTTGATGCTCAGCTCGCGGGAGGGGATGACACCCTCGGTCTTGTAACCGATATCGAGCAGGACCTCGTCACGGTCGACCTTGACGATGGTGCCCTCGACGATGTCGCCATCGTTGAAGTACTTGATCGTGGCGTCGATCGCTGCGAGGAAATCCTCCGCGGTGCCGATGTCGTTGACGGCGACCTGCGGGGACGTAACGGTGGTGGTGGGCATTGGGTAAGTTGCTCCGGACAGGGTGCTAGTAGTGTGGGTCGAGATCGCGCACGCATGGGCACACGCGTGGTCCAGGCTACTCCACCGCGTACGAGCTGGGCAAACCGCCCCCAGCGCCCTCTCCTCACCCGCCACCGAGAGGTACCCGTCCGTGACCCACCGCCCCAAACCCGACATGCGTCGCGACAGCTCCGGCTCGGAGGCCGCGAACCGGTCCTGGTGGGACGCCGACGCGGACGCGTATCACGCCGAGCACGCCGCCTTCCTCGGCGTCGACAGCGCCGACGGTGAGTTCGTCTGGTGCCCCGAGGGCCTGCACGAGGCCGACGTCGGACTGCTCGGCACCGTCGGACCGGGGACCACGGCGGTGGAGATCGGCTGCGGCAGCGCGCCCTGCTCCCGGTGGCTCGCCGCGCAGGGCGCGACGGTGGTCGGCATCGACATCTCGGCCGGCATGCTGCGCCGCGGGCTCCCCCACGTGCGGGGCGGCAACCCGCTCCTGGTCCAGGCGGGAGCCGAGAACCTCCCGGTCGCCGACGGTGCCGCCGACATCGTCTGCTCCGCCTTCGGCGGCATTCCGTTCGTCGCCGATTCCGCGCGGGTCATGGCCGAGGCATTCCGCGTGCTGCGCCCGGGCGGGCGTTTCGTGTTCTCGGTCAATCACCCGATGCGCTGGATGTTCCTGGACGACCCCGGCCCGGAGGGCCTCGTCGCCACCCTGTCGTACTTCGATCGGTCGCCGTACGTCGAGACGGACGACGACGGTGCGCCCACGTACGTCGAGCACCACCGGACCATGGGCGACCGCATCCGCGAGATCGTCGGTGCCGGCCTGCGCGTGGTCGACGTCCTCGAACCCGAGTGGCCCGAGGGATTCACCCAGGAATGGGGCCAGTGGAGTCCGTTGCGCGGCGCGATCTTCCCCGGCACCGCGATCTTCTGCTGCGAAAAGCCCGAATAGTACCGCTATGCCCGGTCTCCAGCTGATTCACAGCTGATCGTGCGCCCGCGTACAAGGAGATCCGGTCGACTCGGGTGCGGGCGGTCCGAATCGCGATCGCACAGCTGCACGAGGAGAACATTCTATGAACCGATTCACCCGCACCCGCCTGGCGGCCGCGACCGCGGCAGCCGCTGCACTGGCCGGCGCGGCGCTGCTCGCACCCGCCGCCGCGAACGCCGCGCCCGTCTCGCCGACGGCGCCCGTCCCGGGCACCCAGTGCAACGTCGGTCAGGTCGAGCGCGCCACCGCGAAGGTCGCGCCGGAGTTCTGGCAGCACATCAGCACCAACGCCAAGGCGAAGGACCGCTTCGAGCAGATGCTCGTCAAGACCCAGGCGGAGCGCGCGGCGGACCGCGCAGCCGCCATGAAGGCCCGCGAGGCACGCAAGGCCGAGTGGCAGAAGGCACATCCCGGACAGACCCCGCCCGTGCACCAGCACGGCAAGGACCACGGCAAGGGCAAGCCGACGCTGACGAAGGCCCAGGTCGAGCAGAAGATCGCGACCGTCAAGGCGACCTGCACCACCAGCTAGTACACGGGTTTCGATCGGACGGCACCGGGTTGTTCTTACCCGGCGTCGTCCTTTCGTCGTTCATGCCGAACCGGTAGTCTCGCTGAGCAGTCGTCACCGCCCCGAACAGGAGAAGTCATGAACCGGATCCGCTTCGCCGCCGCGGTCGCAGCCCTCGGGGGCGCCCTCGCCCTCGTCCCCGCCGTCGCTTCGGCAGCACCGAACGACAAGGTCCCCGGCACCAAGTGCACCGTCGCGCAGGTCGAGCGCGCCACCCAGGTGATCGCGCCCGAGGCCATCGCCGTCATGGACGCCACCCCCGGCGGCCGCGACCAGGCCACGGAGCTGCTCACCGCCAAGCCCGAGGACCGTCAGGCGATCATCGACCGACTGACGAAGGACAACCCGGCGGCCGCGTCGTACTACAAGGCCAACCGCGCCGACATCGACGCGAAGATCGCCAAGGTCATCGCGACCTGTGATCAGTACTGACCCTCACACCAACCGCCATTGAAAGGCCCTGTATGACCTTCCGTCGTTCCGCCGTCACCGCCGCCGTCCTCGGCGCGATCGCCCTGGCCGGCTCTCCGCTGGCCGCCGCGGCCCCCACACCGGCACCCAAGCCCTCGGACCCGAACCTGTCGCGCTCGATCCCCGGCACCTCCTGCACCGTCGGACAGCTCAAGGCCGCCCTCGACAAGCAGTCGCCCGGCCTCAGCGCGAAGCTGGAGCAGGCGTCCGGCGGCCCGAAGCAGTTCGCCGATATCGCCACGTCCGACCCGGCGACCCGCCAGTTCAAGCTGGCCAGCGCCGCGTTCGTCGGTTCGGCGGCCGGGTTCGGCATCTTCTCGGAGCAGCAGAACATCCAGAACGCGCTCTCGAGCGCCTACAAGTCCTGCTCGGCTCCGGCCAAGAAGTAACGACGAACGCCGACGGCGCCGCTCCCCGTGGGGAACGGCGCCGTCGGCGTCTTCATCGGCCGCCTGCCGCGCTGCGGGGAATCAGGACACGTTCTGGATCGCGGCGAGGAGCGCGCTCTCGACGGCCGACACCGCGTCGGCGCTCGCCTGCTCGGCGGAGCGCGGCAGTACGCGGACCTCGATATCGGGCAGCAGCCAACCCGGCGGCACGTCCAGGGCGGCCGCGAGCCGGTACACGGTGGACATGTGCGGATCGGAGAACCGCTCGTTGGAGCTGACGTTCCGTTCGATGTTGGAGATCTGGTTGCGATGCAGCCCCGCGAGCTCGCCGAGCTTCTCCTGGGACAGTCCGCGCGCCCTGCGGAGCGTGCTCAGCCGACGGCCCAGCGAGTCACCGTAGGTGTCCCACTCGATGTCCGGCCCGCTCACCCGATCCACGGTGATGGATGCACAAGGCGTTGTCTGCCCTACACATTGTGCGCCAATGCGATTCGCCATAACCTCGCAGGTCAAAGACGCTCCGTCTGCCACAGATCACACCCGCCGCTGAGTGCTATTCCGCTCCGTGCCCCATCAGCAGTCGAAGCCGGTCGACGAGCAGATCTTCAATAAGTGACCGGGCGGCGTTCGTCGCCTGCTCCGGAGATCGAGGTTCAATCGCCCGGTAGGCGTCCGGAAGTAGATCGATCGGATGCACCCCCAACCCCATGGCGATGCGATAGATCGTCTGGAGTGTTGGATTCGCGAACTCTCCCCTGCGCGGACCGCGGTTGTATTCGATGACCTGGATCTCGGAACGGCTCACCCCCGAACGCTCGGCGAGTTCGAACTGCGTGATGCCCAGACCACGTCTTAGCGTGGAGACCCGGAATGCTACGGAGTCGCCGTAGGTGCTCCAACTGAGCTCCGTTTCCTCCACGTCGACAACGGTGTCGGACGCACAACGTAATGTCTGCATCACATGTTGTGCATGACTGTCGGAGGTAGGTCATGGCTGGTCAGACGACGTCGACCCGGCAAATCTCGAAGGGTTCACGCCTCCGCGGCCTGACGGCTGACGACGTAACCATCGTCGCGATCGACTTCCACGAGGACGGCGGTGCCACTGTCACCTTCCGCCCCGACAGCGGCGGCGTGGACGAACGGGTCCTCTCGGCCTCGGAACCGGCGGAACTCCAGGTCGTGACCGGTCCGGGCTGGCGGTTCGACGGTGACCCGGTCGTATTCGCCTCGGCCATGTACATCGAGGTCAAGGGCCGGATCCTCGGGGCCGACACCTTCGAGGTCACGTTCAGCGAGGTGATGCTCGGCAAGAACATGGGTCGGGCACATCGCCTGGCCCTCGTTTCCGTGCATCCCGACGGCGACGCGCACGACCAGATCCGCTACCTGACCGACCACTTCCGGTCGATCGATGTGGACGCCGTGGCGACGACGCGGATTCAGCTCGATTGGAAGCGCACATGGGCCGCGGGCACGGAACCACGCTGACTATCCAGCTAAGGCTCGCCCATCTGCCTCAATGGCGACGCGGAGCCCGAGCTTTGCGCCGATCACGACGAGCGCGTCGAGGCTGAACGCACTCATCTTGCCGCGGAACAACGCCGACACCCGAGGCTGCGTCAGCCCTAGTTCCCGAACGGCGTCGGCCTGCGTCCACCCACGTCGATCCACCTGCTCCAGGATCGCGTGGAGGAAATCCGCACGAGCCCGCAGATTCGCGGCTTCTTCTGGCGTATCGGCAATGTCATCCCACACACTCACAGTTGCTCCCCTCCTTCCCGCGCCAAGTCGTTTCGCCTCTGCGTAGCGCCGGCGGCCGAGCTCGATGTCACGGCGCGCCGTCCTCTGGGACTTCTTCTCGAAGGAGTGCAGGACGTACACAGTGTCACCGAAGGTGGCGACGTACATGACGCGGAACGCTCTGCCGCTATCGCGCGTGCGGATCTCGCGACACCCGGCCCCCACTGACGCCATCGGCTTCCAGTCGTAGGGATGCGCGCCGCGCTGAACCCGATCGATCTGAAATCCACAATCCTGCTTTGCATCATCCGGAAACTCCCTCAGGTCACCCAGTGCGGATCCGACCCTCTCCACTCGCTTCACGCCCGCCTCCGATTCTATATCGATACCGATATAGTCGCTAGCCCATCCTCCGGACCGAAGACTACGGAGACCGTCCGACAATTTTTCGGACAAAACCGTCGATCGCAGACATGCGTGGGGCACACTTCAAGATCGCCCAGTCCGGCATGATCAGTCCGCGCATGCACTACCTGGACGACACCGCGCGGACCAAGAAGGTCTACGTCGGCTACATCGGGCCGCACCTCCCGACGAAGGCGACGAACTAACGCTCCGCCGATTCGACCATGCCGGGCAGCAGCGCGATCACCTCGCCCAGGTGATCGACGGTGCGCCACGCACCCGCCTCGGCGAGGGCGGCACCGTCGAACTCCCCGGTGGTCACGCCGATGAACACGCACCCCGCGACGCGGGCAGCGGCGGCGTCCTCGACATGATCGCCGAGGTATCCGCGGACACTCGGATACCGCTGCAGCGCATCGCCTTTGGCGGCACCGAAGTGCCCGCCCACCACGCCGTCGACCGCCAGCCCGGCGTCAGCGACGGCGCGCTCGGCGGCGGCATGCTGCTTGGCGGAGACCACGATCGAGCGCCCGCCGGCTGCCCGGATCGCAGCCAGCAGCTCGCGCGCACCCGGAAGGACCGGCACCGGTGTCGTGACATCGGTGTCGTAGTGGTGCCGGTACCGACGCAGGAACAGCTCAGCGTCGATGCCGGGGACCACCTCCCGCGCGACCTCGTCGATCGGCACGCCCATGTGGGGCAGGAGCAGGGCGTCGTCCACGGTGTACCCGAGATCGGTGAACGCGCGCTGCGCGGCCGTGAGGATCCGCTGCCGGGAGTCGATCAGCGTCAGGTCCAGGTCGAAACCGATGGTGAACACGGAGCCAAACGCTACCCGCGGCGGCGCAGCCGTTCCGCCACTCACCAGGAACGCATCCCGCACATCCACCACTGGCCGCCCAGCGGCACCGGATCAGTGCAGCCCATCCCGTACATGTCCCGCCCCTCCGGGCTCCCGGACGGGCTGTGGATGAATCCGCCCGCATCGTCGGGGATGCCGGTCCACTGCGGGAAGAACCGCGCGCCGTCGCTCCACTGTGAGGCGAGACCGCCTTCGGTGAGGAACCTCAGATGCACCGGCAACCTGCCGTAGTAGTCGTCGCCGATATCGACCCTGAGAGCCTGCTCGTACAGCGCCCTGTGCATCGAGAACCACGTCTGCGGCGCGATCCACCACCACGCGCCGATCACCGCCGTCGCCGCGACCATGACCGGAACGACGACCAATCCGAGCAGGCCCGCAGCGCCACCCCTGATGAATCCGGTCAGCACCAGGACGAACCCGGCAACGAAGCAGATCCACGCGATGGGCACGATGAGCAGGTCCAGGATCCACCAGTTCATGCGCAGGAACGAGTGCAGCATCGACACACCCCACAGCGCGAGACCCGCGAAGACGGTACAGCGGCTGAGGCGCCGACTTCTCCACCAGGGATCGGCGTACATCAATTCATACTGTCACATATATGCGTAACTAATGTGCAGCTTCGTCCCAGGTGCGGCCGTAGCCCACGGACACCTCGAGCGGCACGGACAGGTCCGCCGCGCTGCCCATCGTGTCCCGGACCAGCGCCTCGAGCTGCTCCCCCTCACCGGCGGCGACCTCGAGTACCAGCTCGTCGTGCACCTGGAGCAGCATCCGGGACTTCAGCCCGGCGTCGGCGATCGAGGCCTGCAGCCGGATCATGGCGACTTTGATGATGTCGGCAGCGCTGCCCTGGATCGGCGCGTTGAGCGCCATCCGCTCCGCGGCCTCGCGCCGCATACGGTTGGTCGAGGTCAGGTCCGGAAGGTACCGGCGGCGGCCGTAGATGGTCTCGGTGAACTCGTTGCGCCCCGCCTCGACGACCACGTCCTGCAGGTAGTCGCGCACGCCGCCGAAGCGGGAGAAGTACGCGTCCATCTGCTCCTTCGCCTCGTCGCGCGAGATCTTCAACTGCGCGGCGAGCCCGAACGCCGAGAGGCCGTAGGCGAGGCCGTACGACATCGCCTTGACCCGCCGGCGCATATCGGGCGTGACCTCGTCGATCGGGACGCCGAACGCCCGGGAACCGACGAAGTTGTGCAGATCCTCGCCGGTGTTGAACGCCTCGATGAGCCCCTCGTCGCGCGAGAGGTGCGCCATGATGCGCATCTCGATCTGGCTGTAGTCGGCCGTCATCAGGCGCTCGTAGCCCTCGCCCGCGACGAAGGCGTGCCGGATCTGCCGCCCCGCCTCGGTGCGCACGGGGATGTTCTGCAGGTTCGGGTCCGTCGAGGACAGCCGGCCGGTGGCCGCGACCGTCTGGTTGAACGTGGAGTGGATCCGCCCGTCGGAGGCGACCGTCTTGAGCAACCCCTCGACGGTGACCTTGAGCCGGGTGGCGTCGCGGTGCTCGAGCAAGTACTGCAGGAACGGGTGCGGCTCCTTCTCGTACAGGGCCTCGAGCGCCGCCGCGTCGGTGGTGTAGCCGGTCTTGGTCTTCTTCGTCTTCGGCAGGCCCAGCTTCTCGAACAGGATCACCTGGAGCTGCTTCGGGGAGCCTAGGTTGATCTGCTCACCGATCTCCTCGAACGCGGCCGCCTCGGCGGCACGGATCCGCTCGCTGAACTCGCCGTGCAGCGACTCGAGGTGATCGGTGTCGACCGCGATCCCCGTGGACTCCATGACATCGAGCACCCGCAGCAGCGGCAATTCCATCTCCGCGAGCAGCGGCCGCGACTCGATGTTGTCGAGCTCGGCGTCCAACGCCGCCGCGAGGTCCACGACGGCACGTGCCCGCAGGATCGCCTGCTGCGCCTTCTCCCCCGCGGAATCGTCGGGATCGTCCAGCAGCGACAGCTGCGCATCGTCACCCGCGGCCTCGACCCGCAGCTCGCGATGCAGGTAACGCACCGACAGGTCGTCGAGGTTGAAGCTGCGCTGACCGGGCCGAACCAGGTACGCGGCGATCGCGGTGTCCGAGGTGAGACCGCCGAGCTGCCACCCGCGACTGGCCAGCGCGTGCATCGCCCACTTGGCCTCGTGCACGGCCTTCGGCTGGGCATCGTCGGCGAGCCAGGCTCCGAGCGCGGCCTCGTCGTGCGGGGTCAGCGAGGCGAGCTCGATGTACCCGCCCTCGTCGTCGGGGGCCGCGATCACGACCGCCTCCGCGTCACCGTCGACCACGACCTCCGGGCCGATCACGCCGAGACCGGACCGCGCGCCGGAGGCGCCGTGCTCGGCCAGCCACTCGGCGACGGTGCCGGGCGCGACGATGCCGCCCGAGATCTCGAAGCCCTCCTCGGCCTCCGGCTCGGTGCTGGCGAGCTCGGTGAAGATCCGCTCGCGGAGCACCCGGAACTCCAGATCGTCGAACAGCTGGTGGATCGCCTCGCGGTTCCACGGCTGCAGCGCCAGATCCTGCGGCTCGTACGGCAGCGTCATGTCCCGGACCATCTCGGTGATCTGCCGATTGAGCTGCACCGTCGCGAGGTTCTCGCGCAGCGAGTCCCCCACCTTGCCCTTGACCTTGTCGACGTTGGTGACCAGGCCCTCGAGACTCTCGTACTCGCGGATCCACTTGGCGGCCGTCTTCTCCCCCACGCCGGGGATGCCGGGCAGGTTGTCCGACGGGTCGCCGCGCAGCGCCGCGTAGTCCGGGTACTGCGCCGGGGTGAGGCCGTACTTGGCCTCCACCTCCTCCGGCGTGAAGCGGGTGAGGTCGGAGACGCCCTTGCGCGGGTACAGCACCGTCACGTCGTCGTTGACCAATTGCAGCGCGTCCCGATCGCCCGTGACGATGAGCACCTTGAACCCCTGCTCCTGGGCTCGGGTGGTCATCGTGGCGATGATGTCGTCCGCCTCGAACCCCTCCTGCGCCATGGTGGGGATGCCCATCGCGGCGAGCACGTCCTTGACCACGTCGACCTGGCCGCGGAAATCGTCCGGCGCGGAGCTGCGCTGCGCCTTGTACTCGGGATACATCTCGGCGCGGAAGGTCTGCCGCGAGACATCGAACGCCGCGGCCACGTAGCCCGGCGCCTCCTCCTTGAGGAGCTTGATCAGCATGGAGGTGAAGCCGTACACCGCGTTGGTGGGCTGGCCCGACTTGGTGCGGAACCGGCCACCGTCGAGCGGGAGCGCGAAGAAGGCGCGGAAGGCCATCGAGTGCCCGTCGATCAACAGCATCGTGGGCTTGGCGCCTCCGCCCGCACCACCCCCCGACGAGCCGTCGGCCGATCCGGAGGTGGGCGCGACGGTGGTCGAGGAGTTCGCTGAAGTCACACCGGCAGTCTAGTGATGGGCGCTGACAGGTTTCGTCAGGTCGTACACCGTCGCGCTCCCGACCCTGTGCGCCGCGTAGTTCCGCTGCACCCACGACGCGATGCTCCCGGTCGTCGCGCCCTTTCCGCCGAGATCCACGTCGCGGCACTGCTCCGGCGGGTCCGCGAGGATCGCGCCCGGCCCGCCGCGCCCCTGCGACGAGGCGATGTAGTAGCGGATCCGGCCCTGCCGCACGTCCGATTGGAACTGCGCGAGCGTCGGCGACGGGTCGGCCCCGGTGAAGCCGCCGACGGCCATGACCGGCCGGCGCGATGCCAGCTCCATCGACGCCGCCGACGAGGATCCGTTCGTGGCGGCCGCCCACGTCGTGTCGGTGTCCTTGAGCAGCGTCGCGAGGCGCGACGAGGACGTCCCCCCGCGACCCCCGCCCCCGTGCGAACCCGAGGTCGAGACCATCGGGCTGCCGCCGGTCTGCGCGTGGGCGATGCCCGACCACACGTACACGGCCGGCCCCAGCACCATCGACCCGGCGATCAGGCACCAGGTGACGGCCTCGCGCCACCGCGGACCGTCGGCCCACCGGGTGGCGAGGACCGCACCGAGGGCGATCACCGTCGCGCCGAGCACGACCCACCGGGCCCAGAGCGCGGCACCGTCGTTCTGGCAGAGCAGCGCGAAGGCCCATCCGCCTCCGGCGCCGATCTGCAGGAGGAGCGCCACCAGTCCGGACCGGTCGCCGCGATGCTGCCACGCCGTCCACATCCCGATCCCGACGAGTCCGGCGATGCCGGGCGCGACGGACAGGCTGTAGTACGGATGCGCGGCCTGCTTCATCTCGGCGAGCAGCAGCCCGTCGACCACGGTCCACGTACCGAACAGGATCGCGCCGGCCCGGACCAGGTCGGTGCGGGGCTCCCGCCGGCGCAGCCACAGCACGGCCAGTAGCGCGACGAGGGCGGCAGGCAGGAGGAAGCTGATCTCCAGGCCCCATTCGCCGGTGAACAGCCGCATCAGGCCCGGCTGTCGGCCGAAGGCGCCGTGCCCGCCACCGTGCGCGCCGCCATGGCCCTCACCGATGCGATCCCGCAACGCGGTGAGGCAGTCCTGCGGGATCCCCGCGAAACCGCCTCCGCCCTTGTGGTTCTGCCCCAGCACACGACCGAAGCCGTTGTAGCTGAGCACGAGATCCATGAACGAGTTGTCGGTCGAGCCCGCGAGGTAGGGCCGCGAGTCGGCCGGCCACAGGATCGTCAGGACGACGAACCACCCGGCGCTGACCACGAGCGCGGCCGCCGCGCCGAGCAGGTGCAGCGCGCGCCTTCGCCAGTCCACCGGCGCGGCGACGAGGTAGACCAGGCCGAGCGCGGGCAGCACGAGCAGGCCTTCGAGCATCTTCGCCAGGAACGCGAGGCCGAGCGCGACCCCCGCCAGGGCCAGCCAGCGCCCGCCCCGTCCCTGCAACGCCCGGACCGTGCAGTAGGCGGCGGCCACCATGAGCAGGACCATCGCCGCGTCGGGGTTGTTGAAGCGGAACATCAGCGCGGCCGCCGGGGTCAGGGCGAGGACGGTGCCGGCGATGAGCCCGGCGGGTTCGCCCGCGAGCCGCCGGACGGCGCCGTACAGCAGGCCGACCGACGCGACGGCCATGAGCGCCTGCGGGATCAACATCGACGCGCTGGAGAACCCGAAGACCCGTGCCGAGAGCCCCATCACCCAGATCGACAGCGGCGGCTTGTCCACCGTGATCGAGTTCGACGGGTCGAGCGAGCCGAACAGGAGCGCCTTCCAGTCCTCGCTCCCGGCCCACACGGACGCGGCGTAGAAGCCGTTGGCCATCCCGTTCCGGGTGATCCCCACGAGGTAGATCGCAGCCGTGGCCAGGAGTAGCACGAGCAGCGGCAGATGGCGGCGCACGGCCGCGTTCACAGTCACCCGCTCAGCGTGGGGCTCCGGTCTGCCCCGTCCCTGGGACCTACCCGGGAGGAAGCTGTGGACGCACGACGACGGTGTCCGCTATGCGCCGTTCCAGGTCCGAGACGTCCGCGGTGACCGCTTCCAGCGCGGAGGCCTTCTCCGCCTCGGGCAGCGCGGCGATCGTCACGAGCCGGTCGTCGATCTCCTGCGCGCTGACCGTCAGCGTCACCTGCGCGTCCAGCTGCGCCGCCGACAGCGCACCCACCGGCTGATCGAAGGCGCGCAGCGCCCGGCGGATGCGCCGGTGCAGCCGCGCCTCGGGCACGTGCGAGCCGGACCAGGACAGCGGGGCGCGCGACGGGAAGGGCATCGCCGCCTCCGCCCGCTGTTGACGCCGACTGTTGCGCACCAGCGCGATCGCGAATCCGGTCGCGACGACGACGGCCAGCACCACGAGCGCCAGCAGCACAACAATGATCCACGCCATGAAAGCTCCTCCTCGCCGCCGCGGCGGTCACCCTCCGCGAACCTGCATGTACAGGTACACCGCGATCCCGATCAACAGCAAGCCCGCGATGATCGCGGAGGCGATCTTGATCGCACTCCAGGGTCGCTGACCTTGCACTTCGCCGGTGACGCCGTTGACGAACACCTGGAACGGTTTCCCCGCGAAGGTGACCGTGAGCAGCCACACCGGCATCAACAGGTAGAGGAAGTCGATCGACTGGTACACCGGGTTCATCCGGGTGACCCGCTGCTCGTCGCCGCCGATGTCGCGGCGCACGGTGTTCTCGATGATGCCCTCGATCCGGGGCCTCGCCTGGGCCTCGAAGACCTGGGCCGCGTCACCGTCGTAGGTCCGGGCGAGATGCCCGGCGACGAACTCGGGCGTGTAGGTCACGGCCTGCTCGGCGGGCCAGGGCTCGAGCTCACGGACCCGCGCGGAGTCGAGCCCCGTGTTGGCCGACTCCGCGAGCTGCCGGATGCTGTCGTGCACCCGCCCGCTCACGGGCCACCAGTCGGTGTAGGTCTCGATGTTGCCGTCGCGGTCACGCCGCGTGCGATGCATGCCGCGCGCACCGGAGTAGTCGGTGCTCACCTCCGCGTCGTAGCTGTAGTACGAGAGGTAGACGCTGCTGAACGACCCGAGGACGCGGTACTTCTTGAACTCGCGCGGCGCGAACCAGCGGCTGTTCACCCAGGCCTCGATGTTGTGCCGCGCCTGCTCGTCGCCGACCCGGAGCGGCAGGATGCCGTCGATCGGGATCCGGGCGGGCGCGACCTGCACGTCCGTCCGCTGGATCGGGGTGTTGCAGTACGGGCACCGGGTGGCGGTCAGGGTGCCGCTGAACAGCGTGTGGCCGCCGCAGTTCTGGCACACCACCTCGCGGTCGACCACCTGCACCTGCGCCACGGACCGCGCCTGCGCGTACAGGGCGTTCATGGTGGGGCCCAGCGGGTGCGGCTGCAGCACCTTGGTCGTGTCGAGCAGTATCGGGTAGGTGCTTCCGCAGCTGGGCGAACGGAGCTTGCCGATCGTCGGGTCGTAGACCAGGGCGTCGCCGCAGTTCGCACACGGGTAGGTGCGGGTCTGCTCGGTGACCTGCACCATCTCCCGGTCGTTGGCCGACGGTACGCCGGGCACCAGTTGCCGGGGCCGCGCCGGATCCGGTCCGACGGTGCGCGGCTGGTGCCCGGGCCCCGGCCGGTCGCCGGGGCTCGGTGGCCCGGGGGTTCCGGGCAGCGGGGGCGGCACCGTCATCGCTATGCCCGCGGAGGCAGCGGCGGCGGGGTCTGCCCGAAGATCGAGGCGAGCGCCGGGACCTGTCCCGCGGGCGTCCAGCCCGTGAGCGCCGGCGACCAGACCAGGGTCTGCGGCGTGAGGTTCATCCCGCGCAGTTGCTCGATCGGGAACGGGCCCGCGGACTGTCCGTTCTGCTCGACGTGGAAGACCTGCGCGTTCGGCAGCGGCGGCGGTGTCCCGGGAGCCCCCTGCTGGTTCTGGAAGTTCTGGGCGAACTGCTGGCCCATCGCCATGCCCATGCCCGCGCCCATGAACTGGCCGGCACCCCCGCCGCCCTCATTGGTGGCAGCGCCGAGCATCGAGTCCGCGGCCCTGCCCTGCTGGAAGCGGTTCATATCGCCGACGTTGCCGTAGTAGCCCTTCTCCTCGACACCGCGCGCGACGCCGCGGGTCATGGCCTGGGTGATCTCGTCGGGCAGCGAGATGTTCATCTCGATCGCCTCGCAGGCGAGGCCGTACTGCTGGGCGAACTTCGACTGGACGTACTCCTGCAGCTTCGCGGCGAGCTCGCGCTGGCGGGCCTGCAGGTCGATCGCGCCGACGCCGGTCTCGATGAGCATCTCCGAGAACGCGGTGGAGATGGTGCGGCGCAGGAGTTCGGCGATCTCGTCGGAGTCGACGTTCGAGTCGGTGCCGATCACCTGGCGCAGGAAGGTGGGCGCGTCGACGACGCGCACCACGCACAGCCCGTTCGCCCGGACCTGGACCATGCCGAAGTCGTTGTCCCGGATCGTGATCGGATTGGGCGTGCCCCACCGCAGGTCGGTGATGGGGCGGCTGTTGATGAAATAGACCTCGCTGCGGAACGGGCTCTTGAAGCCGTGCGGCCAGCCCTGCAGCGTGGACATGATCGGCATGTTCTCGGAGACCAGCTGGTAGTTGCCGGGTCCGTAGCGGTCCGCCAGCTGCCCGCGGTAGACGAACAGCGCCTCCTGCCCCTCGCGCACGATGAGCTGTGCGCCGTTCTTGATCTCGTTGTTGTAGCGCGGGAAGCGCCACGCCATCGTCGACCTGCTGTCGTCGAGCCATTCGATGATGTCGACGAGCTCGCCGCGGACCCTGTCCATGATCCCCATGTGCGCTTCTCACCCTCCGTCGCGGTTGTCGGAATCCACGATAGCCATGCGGCTTGGCGGCGGCTGAGCGCTTGCTGATCCCGGGCATTGCGCTCTCGCAGATTCGTGGCTTCGCGTGTCGAACACTTCACAGCACATTCACGTCGTCCACGTCATAGGCTGCATCCGGCCCCACCACGGGGATCTCCGCTGAGAAAGGTGCATTCCATGGCAGGCAAGTTCGAGGTGTACGAGGACAACGCGGGCAAGTTCCGGTTCCGACTCAAGGCCGGAAACGGCGAGGTCGTGGCGTCAGGCCAGGGCTACACCTCGCGCAAGGGCGCCCACGACGGTGCCGCCGCGGTGCAGCGCGCCGCCGAGGGCGCGAAGGTGGTCGACGTCGAGGAGTGACCGCACTCCTCACCGGACTCGGGGAGGGCACCGCGCGCCGGCGCCCTCCCCGAGGCGTCTGACCAGCAGGGCTTGACCTTGACACCGTGACAAGGTCTGCAATCGAGCCACCGACGAAGGAGGTGGCCCCGATGGCCCAGAACCCGCTCGACCACACGAATCCCTCGATCCGCCTGCGCGCGGCTCTCGAGGCGGGCTCGGCCGCGGATCCCGCGGTGGCCGGGGCGTTGGTGGCGCGGTGCGCCGTGGAACCGGACTTCTTCGTCCGCGACATGCTCACCTGGGCGCTGACCCGGCTGCCCGCCGGGACGACCGTGCCGCTGCTCCGAGCGGAACTCGCCTCGCCGGTGGCGCAGGCCCGCGGCCAGGCCCTGCACTCGCTGTCCAAGATCGGCGGCGCCGAGGCCGCGGCCGCATGGTCGACGGTGCTCGGGCTGGTCGCCGACCCCGACGACGAGGTCGCGAGGGCAGCGTGGCGCACCGTCGTCGCGCTGGCCGGCGGGACGGAGGACCGACGGTCCGCCGCGCCCGCCCTGGTAGCGCAGCTCGGGCGCGGCGACGCGGACACCCGGCTCAGTCTGAGCCGCGCGATCCTCGGGCTCGGCGACGAGGGTGCGGCGGCGCTGGAGTCCGTGTCGGCGCCGACGGACGCCGTCCGCGAGCACGTCGCGGATACGATCCGATTGCTCGAGGACCCGGATTCCGGGTTCGCGGGCTCGGTGCACGAGGCGCGGCGCGTGGCGGCGCTCGGCCGGACGGAGTGAGCGGCAGGCGGACCGGGCGGAGGCGGACGATGAAGATCGGCGACGTGGCGCGACGGTCCGGCGTGAGCGCGAGGATGCTGCGGCACTACGACGCGTTGGGCCTGGTCCGCCCGTCCGCGCGGTCCTCCTCGGGGTACCGGATGTACGCCGAGGAGGACATCCGCCGGATCTTCCACGTGGAGAGCCTGCGCTCACTGGGCCTCTCGCTGGCGGAGATCGGACTCGCCCTGGACGATCCGTCGTTCGCGCCGGAACGCCTGGTCGCCGACATGATCGCTCGGAGCCGGGAGCGGATCCGGCTCGAGACGGAACTGCTGGAGCGGCTGCAGCACGTCGCGGCGGCGGGCGCGGACGATTGGGATCGGGTCCTGTCCGTGGTGTCCCTGCTGACCGAGCTCGACACCGGTTCTCCCGGGGCGCGGCAGCGCGCGGCGCTCACGGCCGATGGTCGGGCGCCCGTCGACGCGCTCGCCGAGGCCCTCCTGCGGGAGGAGAGCACGAACGTTGCCGGCGCCCTGCGGTGGGCCCTGGCGCAGGCGGAGGATCCGGATACGGCGCCGCTGGTCGACGCCCTGGCCTCCCCCGATCCGACGGTGCGTCGCCGCGCCGCGGAGGCCCTCGCGGAGATTCCGGGCCAGGAGGGCGCCCTCCGCGCGGCGCTCGGCCACGAGGACGCCGCGGTCCGGGTCGTCGCGGCGGTCGCACTGGGCGGGCGCGGTGATCCCGCTGCGACGCCCCAGCTGATGAGCATGGTGCGCGACGGCGAGAAGGACGTGGACGCCGCGGAGGCACTCGGCGCGGTCACGGCGGCCGACCCGGGCGACGAGCGGATCAGCGCGGAGCTCGCCGCGATCGCCGACGGGACCGATGACTACGCGGTGCGCCAGCGCGCGGTGCAAGCGCTCGCGGAGATCCCCACCGCGGGTGCGGAGGCGGCGCTGCACCGGCTCGCCGGTGACGTCGATCCACGGATCGCCGGCACCGCGTCGTTCATCCTCCGGCGCCGTCCGAACCGACGGCGCGATCGCTGACGAAGGTCCAGTGCTCCCCCGCCGGGCCGAGGACCAGCAGGTCGTAGCGCCCCGCCGGAGCGGGCACGGTGAGCTCGACGGACCCCAGTACGTCCGCGTGCAGGGGCTCGGAGTCCGGCGCGTGGTACGGGAACACCGTGAAGTGCGCGCTGCGCGTCCCCCTGTTGGTCAGGCGGAGGCGGACACCGTCGGGCCCGGGAACGACGGTGGCGCCGGGGACGTAGGGCACGAGCCGGGCCGGTCGCACGCCGGGCTCCTGCGCGGGCCGGACACCGACCGCGGGCGCGCGCGGCTTCCAGCGAGGGATGAGGGCGCGTTGCGGCTGCGGCCGGCCGGCGGCCGGGAGTGGTTGCGGGGCAAGGAAGTCGAAGACGCTGGTCAGGTCTCCGCAGACGGTGCGCCGCCACGGCGAGATCGACGGGACCTCGATGCCCAGCCAGCGTTCCAGGAAGCGCAGGGTGGAGGTGTGGTCGAAGGTCTCCGACGCGACGTACCCGCCCACGGTCCACGGCGAGACCACCGTCATCGGGACCCGGTTCCCGAGCCCGAGCGGCAGGTCACCGACCCATTCGTCCGCCTGGTCGCGCGGCGGGCGGGGCGGCGGGACGTGGTCGAAGTAGCCGTCGTTCTCGTCGTAGAGCAGGAACAGGGCCGTCTTCCGCCAGGTCTCGGGGTGGCGGCCGAGGGCGTCGAGGATGCGGTGCACGAGGTTCGCGGAGGCGCGCGGCGAGGACGCACTGGGATGCTCCGACTCCCGCTCGGAGGCGACGACATAGCTCACCGTCGGGAGGGTCCCGGCCGCGATGTCGGCGGCGATCCGGTCGGTGAGGGCCCCGGTGGCGGTGCGGCGCAGCCCGCGGAAGAACAGCTCGCGGTCCGGTTGCGGGAGCGTTCGGGCGCGGGCGTCCACCTCGTCCGAACGACGGTGCGCCTCCTCCTCCGGCAGGCGACGCAGGCCCTGGTAGAAGTCGTCGATCTCGGTCCCGAAGTCGCCGAAGACCCGGTGCGAGACCGTCTTGAACCGGCGGAAGAACTCGATGTTGTTGTCGGTGAAGTTGTCCCACTCCTGGTAGACCCGCCAGTCCACGCCGGCACGCTGCAGGATCTCGCCGATGCAGGGCCAGTCGTAACCGGGGTGGCCCCGGTCGTACGCGGTGTTCTCCACGGCGCGCCGGCCGGTCAGTGGCTCGAAACCGGTGGTGCCGGAGAAGAAGAAGTTCCGGTTCGGCGAGGTCGAGGTGGGCGAGCTGCAGTAGTAGTGGTCGCAGATCGTGAAGGCGTCGGCGAGGGCGTAGTGGAAGGGCAGGTCCGCGCGGTCGTAGTAGGCCATCGTCGAGTCGGTCTTCGCGGCGATCCAGCCGTCGTGCCAGCCGCCGGCGAGGGCCGACTGGCCGCCCTTCCACGTCTGGTCCAGGGCGTCGACGTTCTCCGCATCCATGCGCTGACGGTGCGCCGCGCTCCGGATCGGGAAGGGCGGCACCGTCGACCCCGAGCGGGTGGGTTGGTCGAAGACGGAGTGGCCCGAGCGCAGGCGGATCGCGGCCGGGTCGCCGAAGCCGCGTACGCCGCTCAGGGTGCCGTAGTAGTGGTCGAACGAGCGGTTCTCCTGCATCAGGAGGATCACGTGCTCCAGCCCGTCGAGGCCGCCCGGCGGCGCGGGCCGGGCCAGTGCCTCGGTCAAGGACGACGGGAGCAGACCCATGCCCGCGACCATACCGTTGGAACGCCGACCGAAGGTTGCGCGCCGGGTCAGCGGGCGTAGCGAGCGGCGAACCCCGCACACAGCGCGTCGATGCCGGAATGCAGCATCGGCAGCGCCGCGCACAGTTCCGGCCGGTCGGCGGCGACGAGCTCGCGCAACCGCGGCAGCTCGTCGGCCAGCGGATTGCCGGCGAGGCCGGCGACGAAACCGCCACCGTCGAGCGAGGATCCGGGCGCGACGAGCACCCGGCCGACGGCGCCGAGCCCCGCGCCCTGAACGTGGTTCCAGACGAGCAGCGCCAGGCTCGCCGACTCGTCCACCGCGCCGGTGAGGTGCGTGAAGGCCTCGACCAACCAGTCGAAACAGGTCGCCGACGAGCGGGACTGCGCGGCCCGGGGCACCGCGTGCGCGAGCAGCACCCAGGGGTGCCGGAGGTAGAGCTGCATGTCCGTCTCAGCGGCGATGTGCACGCGGCGCCGCCAGTCCGGGTCACCGAGGAGCTCCTCGGGGTACAGGTACGCCGAACCCGCCTCGGCCGCCATCTCCCGGACCAGCGATTCCTTATCGGGCACGTGCCGGTACAGCGACATCGCGCCCGCGCCGAGCGCGTCGGCGATCCGGCGCATCGAGACCTTCTCGAGGCCGCCCTCGTCCGCCAGGCGGATGGCCTCGGCGACGATGGATTCCCGGGTGAGGGTGGTCTCGGACACGAGCTGCCTTTCTCCGTTGACCGGCTGGAACGGGGATGCGTACAGTGTACCCAGTCATGGTGCGTACACCGTACGCGCTTGCTGCAGCTTCAAGGAGTCACCCGTGTCCTCCACCCCGCGCCGCGCCTGGGCCGGCCTCGCCGCCCTCCTCCTGCCGGTGTTCCTGGTGTCGATGGACGCTTCGGTGCTCTACCTGGCGATGCCCCACCTGACATCGGCACTGCACCCGAGCTCCGAGCAGCAGCTGTGGATCCTCGACATCTACCCGTTCATGCTGGCCGGACTGCTCATCACGATGGGCAACCTCGGCGACCGGTGGGGCCGGCGGCGGCTGATGACCTGGGGAGCCGGACTGTTCGGCATCGCCTCGGTCGTCGCCGCCTTCGCGCCCACGCCCGGCCTGCTCATCGCGGCGCGCGCCCTGATGGGCGTCGGCGGCGCGACGCTACTGCCCGCCAGCCTGGCGCTCATCGCGAACATCTTCCGCGACCCCAAGGCCCGCGGTATCGCCATCGGCATCTGGACCGCGGCCTTCTCGTTCGGCATGGCGGTGGGCCCGGTGATCGGCGGCGTTCTGCTGCATCACTTCTGGTGGGGATCGGTGTTCCTCATCAACGCGCCGGTGTTCCTCGCCTTCCTGGTGGCGGGCCCACTGCTGATCCCCGAGTTCCGCAGCGGCACCTCGACGCCCTTCGACCTGGCAGGCGTCGCGCTGTCGATGGCCGCGATCTTCCCGCTGGTGTACGCGGTGAAGTCCGCCGCGGGCCACGGCGTGCACGCCTCCACCGTGGTCGCCGGCGCGGCGGGCGCGGCGATGCTGGTCGCGTTCATCACGCAGCAGCGACGAACGGCGCACCCGCTGATCCCCTTCGACCTGTTCCGCAACCGGACCTTCGCCATGGCCATCGCCGGCACGATCCTGGCGATGTCCACCCTGGGCTCGATGAGCTACCTCACCGGCATCTACCTGCAGTCCGTCGTCGGGTTCGACGTGCTCGCGGCCGCCCTGCTGGGCCTGCCCGCGGCCGCGGTCGTGGCGTACTTCTCGATGCGGGCGCCGTGGATCGAGAAGTACCTGGGCCGCCGCGCCACGTTCGTCGCGTCGCTGCTGTTCTCCGCCGCCGGCCAGCTGCTGTTGGTCGGGCTGGGGACGGGCGGACCGTCGTGGCTGTACGTGCTCGGCACCGTCGTGGCCGGGGTCGGTTACGGCACCTTGTTCACGTTCGTCTCCGCCGTGGCGCTCGATGCCGCGCCGCCGGAGCGGGCGGGCCAGGCATCGTCGATGTCCGAGATGAGTTTCGAGCTCGGCACCGCCCTGGGGCTCGCCGTGCTCGGCTCGGTCGCGACGGCGGTGTTCACCCGGCACGACGGGATGTCTCGCACGCTCGGCGACACGCTCGCCCGCGCGGGGACCCTCTCGGGGCCCGACGGTGCCGCACTCGCCGAGACCGCGCGGTCCGCATGGGTCGAGGCGGTCAGTACGACCGTGGGCGTCTCCAGCATGCTGCTCGTCGCCACCGCTGCCGCGGCGTTCGTGGTGATGCGCGATCGGACGCCCGCGCGGGAGCCGGTCAGCTGCTGATCAGCGCGGGGACAGGCGGAACACCGGGATCACGCGGCCCTGGGCGGCCTTCTCGTACTCGGCGAAGCCGCTCGAGCGGGCCTTGAACCGGTCCCACGCCTCGTCGCGCACCGCGCCGGTGAGCTCGTGGGCGGTGACCAGTGCGGTGGAGATGCCGCCCTGCTCGTCCGGGTACTCGAGCTCGATGTCCGGGTGCGCCTTGAGGTTGTGGTACCACGCCGGGTTCTTCGGCGAGCCGCCCGCGGAGGCCGGCAGCAGCCAGCCCTCGTCGTCCCGGATGGCGGCCAGCGGGTTCACCCGCGGCTCGCCGGATTTGGCGCCGACGCTGTGCACGAGCGCCAGCGACCGGCCGAAGCCCATGGCCGTCACGGTGCCGTTGTTGGCGCGGAACTCGTCGATGATGCCCTGATTGAAGTCACTCACCGCTTCATCATGCGCCCGTACGCGCGCCATCGCCACCGAAGGCCGATCCCCGTCGTCACTCATCGCACCATCGTGCACCCAGTCGTGCCTCCGAGCAGGATTTCTCACTCTTCCATTCGATCACGATGTATCATCTCGAAAACTTGTCGGTGGGTCCGGGTAGCGTCCTGGTATGGACGAAAAGCTTGCGGTAGAGGATGACCCGCCTCCTGATGGGGCGGTGGGTGTGGATGTGGTGCACCGGTTGCGTTCGAGTGAAGTCCGACGCTGCCGGTTGGCGGTCGAGCAGTACGCACTGGCTGCGGACCTGCTCCGGCAACGGGTCTGCGAACGCGCCGCGGCGGGGGTGCCGCAGGACCGGTGGCAGCAGGGCGTCGCCGCCGAGGTCGCGCTCGCCCTGCACATCTCCCCGAACACCGCCGCCCGGTTCCTCGCCCGCGCGGTGCAGTTGGAGAAGTACATGCCGCACACCCGCGCCCGCCTCTACGACGGTGACCTGTCCCCGGAGGCGATCCCCACCCTCCTGGCCGGCCTGTCGCATTTGGACCTCGCCCGCCGCCAGCAGGCCGACACGGAGCTGTGCGCCGACCCCACTGTGTTGGCCGGGCTCGGGCTCAAACAGTTGGCGGGGAAGGTCGAGCAGGTCGCCTACCGCTTGGACGCCCGCGCCACGGTGGATCGGAATGCGGCGGCGGAGAAGGACCGGTCGGTGACCCTCCGGCCGCTGCCGGAGGGCATGGCCCGGCTGTCGGTGCTGCTGCCGATGGCGCAGGCCGTCGGTGCCTACGCGGCGCTGCGCACTCACGCCGACACCCACGTCGGGCGCGATCAGGAACTGCGGACCCGGCCGCAGCTGATGGCCGACACCGCGTTCAGGCGTCTGACCGGCCGCGACACAGCCGGCGGGCAACCCGTCACCGTGCACCTCACCGTTCCCGCCACGGTGCTCCTCGGTGACCGGCCCGGTACCGCGCATCTCGACGGCGGCGGGGTGATGCCGGCGGAGATCGCCCGCAACCTCATCGGCAAAGCCGCCGCGGCCGGTGTGGCGTGGGTCAAACGACTCTTCGTCGCCCCCGAGACGGGGGCCGTGGTCGCGATGGACTCCCGCCAACGCCTCTTCCCCGACGGGCTGGCGGAGGTCATCCGAGTACGGGACAGGTACTGCCGCACCCCGTACTGCGACGCTCCGATCGCGCACACCGACCACATCACCCCACACGCGGCCGGCGGAGCGACGAGTTTCGAGAACGGGCAGGGCCTGTGCGCGGCATGCAACTACGCCAAAGAAGCCCCCGGCTGGCGCAGCGCAACCGTTGACGACCCGTCCGGGAGGCACACCGTCGAAACCCGAACCCCGACAGGGCACATCCACCGATCCACCGCCCCCGACCAGGCAGCCTGATCAGGCACAATCACCCGGCGGGGATGGGGAGCGGCGCGGGTGCGGTACCCGCACCGAAGGGGCTCCCGCCCAGTTCCTCCCGGCCGTGCGGGGTGAACCAGTTCTTCAGGTCCGGGCCCTTCGGGACGATGCCGGACGGGTTGATGTCGCGGTGCACCTCGTAGTAGTGCCGCTTGATGTGGTCGAAGTTGGTGGAATCGCCGAAGCCGGGGGTCTGGAACAGATCCCGTGCGTACGCCCACAGTACGGGCATCTCGTCGAGCTTCTCCCGATTGCATTTGAAGTGGCCGTGATAGACCGGGTCGAACCGCGCGAGGGTGGTGAAGAGTCGGACATCCGCCTCGGTGATGGTGTCGCCCACCAGGTACCGCTGCGTGGCGAGGCGCTCGGTGAGCCAGTCGAGCCGTCCGAACAGTTGGTCGTAGGCGGCGTCGTAGGACTCCTGCGAGCCGGCGAAGCCGCAGCGGTACACGCCGTTGTTCACGTCCCGGTAGACGAGCTTGTTGACCTCGTCGATCTCGGCGCGCAGGTCCTCGGGGTAGAGCTGCGGCGCGCCGGGCCGATGGAAATCCGTCCACTCGAGCGAGAAGTCGAGGGTGATCTGCGGGAAGTCGTTCGTCACGACGGCGCCGGTGGGCACGTCGACGATCGCGGGCACGGTGATGCCCTTCGGGTAGTCCGGAACGCGCTTGAAATAGGCGTCCTGCAGCCGAGGGATCTTCAGGACCGGGTCCAGTCCGCCCTCGTCGAGGTCGAAGGTCCACGAGCGCTTGTCGTGCGTGGGCCCGCAGATCCCCATCGAGATCGCATCCTCGAGGCCGAGCAGTCGACGCACGATGATCGCGCGGGTGGCCCAGGGGCAGGCGTACGACACCACGAGCCGGTACCGGCCGGCCTCGACGGGATACCCGTCGCGCCCGTCGCGGGTGATCCGGGTTTCGATGTACCGGGTATCTCGCTCGTACGGCTGGTCCGCAGTGACATAGCTGCCCTGATCCTCACTCATGCCGACCAGCCTATGCGGGACGCCCGGTCTGCGCCGGAGGTCCCGGCGCAGGTCGCGGACTGGTCAGCTCTGCGCGGCCGCCCACTCCTCGACGCGGGCCGCGCTCTCCGCATCGCTGAGGTCCTCCACCCGCGTCATGATCGACCAGCGCACGCCGAACGGATCGCGGATGCTCGCGAACCGATCGCCGGAGACGAAGTTCGTGACCGGTTCGCGGATCGTGGCGCCCGCGGCCTCCGCCCGCGCGACCACATCGTCGACGTCGGCGCAGTACAGGCCCAGCGAGTAGCAGTCGGCTTCCCCCTCCGGCATGGGAATGAGGCCGAACTGCGGATTCGGCTCGCCCAGTTGCAGCCGGCCGTTCCCGAAGTCGAGTTCGGCGTGGGCCACGACGCCACCCATCTCGGTGACGCCGAGTGAGCGCGCGCCGAACACGGAGACGTAGAAGTCGATGGCTCCCTTGGCGTTCGGGATCGAGAGGAAGGGCGTCAGCGAGGAGAAGGAGTGCGGGACGCCGTTCGTGGTGTGTGCGCCGTTCGCGGCGGTGTGCTCTGTCATGCCGACGACGCTACGAGGCGCGGCCCGCCCGGGAATTGAAGATTCGCGACAGATCCGCGCCGCTTACGATCGAGGCGTGAACCCCCGCGGCATCCTCTATCCGGCGCAGCTGCCGACCTTCGAGCGCCGTGCGCCCTCCCCCGCCGCGGACCCGCTGGTGCGGTGGTTCTGGATCTCGCAGTGGAGGATCGCGCCCGGTCGCACGTCGCGGCAGAACGTGCTCCCGTTCCCGGCGCTGAATCTGGCCGTCGAGTCGGATCTGGTGGGGCTCGCCGGCGCGAGCACGGGCCGGAGTCATCGCGACCTCACGGGAACCGGGTGGGTCGTCGGTGCCCTGCTCCGCCCCGCCGCGACGGCCGCTCTCACCGACGACGCACCGTCGATCCTGGACCTGTACGTCGAGCTGGACGAGCCCGGCCTGCATGCCGAGACGTCCGCCGCCATGCGGCGCGGAGACCTCGGGGCGGCCTGCCTCGCCATCGAATCCTGGCTCGCCGCACGGGTTCCGACGGTGACCGACGAGGCCGAGTCGGCCAACCGCCTGGTCGCCCGGATCGAGGACGACGAGGCGATCCTCACGGTGGAGGAGGCGGCCGCGGCGATCGGCGTCTCGGTGCGGACCGCGCAGCGCCTGACGCGGAGGTACGTGGGCCTGACTCCGCTGGCCCTGATCCATCGCCGTCGCCTCCAGCACGCCGCCCAGTTGCTCAGTACCGAGCCCGACACCGCGGTCTCCCGGATCGCAGCCGACCTCGGCTACGCCGACCAGTCGCACCTGGTCCGGGACTTCCGGAAGGTGCTCGGCTTCACGCCCGGCGGATACCGCCGGGGCGAGGTCTAATCGCGGGGCTTGTTGACCTCGTCGGCGACGGCGTCCGCGGCCTCGCGGACACCGTCGAGGTTCTGGCTCGCGATCTTCACGCCCTCCGACGCGGCCGTCGTCGCGATGTTCGCGGCGCTCGCGGCGATCCGGCCCGCGCCACCCCGCACGTCGCCCTTGAGCACCTGCGCCGCGCCCTCGACGATGTCGCCCGCCTTGTGCACGGAGTTCGTGGCGATCCTCGCCGCGGCGTCGATGTTGTCCTGGATCCGCTTCGCGACCATGCTGCCTCCTCGGCGTCGATCCCCTCAGCGTAGACAGCCGCGCCCCGAGGAGCGGGCGATCCGGGAACCCGACGGGCGGGTGCCGTGCGCCTCAGTCCAGGCCCGGCCGCTGCGCGTCGCCGCCCAGCTCGGCGCGGGAGGTGTCCTTGAGATCGACCCCGGAGCGCCCCAGGCGGCGGGCCCCGACGACCAGGCCCGCGGCGATCCGTGCGGCATCGGCGTAGCCGAGCCCCTCGGGCGGGTGGATGTTGGAGATGCAGTTGCGATGGGCATCGGTCACGCCCGCTGCGAAGTCCTCCGGATCGGCCCGATGGGTCAGGTAGATCCCCAGGCTGTCGGCCACCGACAGGCCAGGGCGCTCACCGATCAGGACGAGCAGGGTGCGCACGCCCAGCGCTCGCGCGACATGGTCCCCCAGCGCCACCCGGGCCTGCGTCGCGATGACCGGCGGCGCGACCGTCACATCGGGCGGCAGGGCGTCGAGGATCGCGCGGGCCAGCGCCACACCGTGATCGGTGAGAGCCTTGGGCGAGAGCCCGTCGGCGAGGAGGATCGCGACGTCGGCGTCGGGCACCGTCGGGACCGCGGCCAGGTCCGCGGGTACCCGGCCGAGGTCCGGGCGGCGCAGGTATTCGCCGCGGTCGGCGGCGCGGCTGGTCACGACGATCGGGTCGCCGATCCCGAGCTCGCGGACGCGGGCAGCGAGATCGTCGACGTCGAGCGGCTGGTGCACAGCGTCGCGGGCCGCGGCGTGGGCGGCGGAGAACTCGAGGACGCGGCGCGTCGGCAGCGCATCGCCGGTGCGGCCCAGGCCGATCCGCGACTGGGTGGTGGCGCGCAGGACGTCCCAGAAGGCACCGTCGGACCGCTCCGGCGCGCTCACCGCGGGACCCCCGCCGCGAGCTCGCGCAGCGGGGAGGCCTCGACGGCCACGTCGCGGAGGCCGCCGGCCTCGTCGGTCATGCCCTGGCGCGCCAGCCAGGCGTCGAACTCCGGCGCGGGCCGCAGCCCGAGCGCGCGGCGCGCGTAGAGCGCGTCGTGGAAGGCCAGCGACTGGTAGCCGAGCATGACATCGTCCGCGCCGGGAACGGTGATGACGAAGGACACGCCCGCGACGCCGAGCAGCGTGAGCAGGTCGTCCATATCGTCCTGATCGGCCTCGGCGTGGTTGGTGTAGCAGACGTCGACGCCCATCGGCAGGCCGAGAAGCTTGCCGCAGAAGTGATCCTCGAGCCCAGCTCGGGTGATCTGCTTGCCGTCGTAGAGGTACTCGGGCCCGATGAATCCGACGACGGTGTTCACCAGCAGCGGGTCCAGGTGCCGCGCCACAGCGTACGCCCGCGTCTCGAGGGTCTGCTGGTCGACGGGCGCGCCGTCGGTGCCGAGGTGGGTGCCGGACGAGAGCGCCGAGCCCTGCCCCGTCTCCAGGTACATGACATTGTTCCCGACGGTGCCGCGCCCCAGTTCGCGCGCAGCGGCGTTCCCCTCCTCGAGCAGTGCGATGTTCACGCCGAACGCGGAATTCGCCCCCTCGGTACCCGCGATGGACTGGAAGACCAGGTCGACGGGAGCGCCCTGCTCGATCAGCCCGATGGTCGTCGTGACGTGACTGAGCACGCACGACTGTGTGGGGATGTCGAACCGGGTGCGCACCTCGTCGAGCAGGTGCAGCAGGTCCGATGTTGCGTGCGGCGAGTCGGTGGCGGGGTTGATCCCGATCACCGCGTCGCCGCAGCCGAGCAGCAGACCGTCGAGAGTGGCGGCGGCGATGCCCCGCGGATCGTCGGTCGGGTGGTTGGGCTGCAGGCGGGTGGCGAGCGTGCCCGGCAGGCCGACCGTCGTGCGGAACCCGGCCGTGACGCGGACTGCGCGCGCGACCGCGATGAGGTCCTGGTTGCGCATCAGCTTGCTCACCGCCGCAACCATTTCCGGCGTGAGAGCGGGGCCGAGGGCGGCGAGCCGGGCACCGGCATCGTCGGCGACGGCGATCCGCAGGAGGAGATCCCGGAGCTCGCCCACGGTGAGGTGCGCGATCGGCGCGAAGGCCGCCCGGTCGTGCGTGTCGATGATGAGGCGGGTGACCTCGTCGGACTCGTAGGGCACGACGAGTTCCTCGAGCAGCGCCGTCAGCGGGACATCGGCGAGTGCCCACTTGGCGGCCGCGCGCTCGGCGTCGGAGGCCGCGGCGCAGCCGGCCAGCTGATCGCCGGAGCGCAGCGGCGTCGCCTTGGCGAGCAGATCGGCCATCGAGGTGAAGGTGAAACTCTCCCCGCGCACGGATTGGGTGCGGATCATGTGAGCTCCCGTTCGGCATCGGCGAGGGCCGCGAACTCCTCGTCGGGCGAGTTCGCCACCAGGTGATGTCGACTGTAGACCCCGAAGTAGACGAGGAAGGCCGCGAACGCCGCGAGGGTCAGGCCGGCCGCCTTTGGGTCGACGAGGAAGGTGGCGACGACCGAGACACAGGCGATGACCAGGGCGAACGAGGTCGTGATGATGCCGCCGGGTGTGCGGTACGGGCGCGGCATGTCGGGTTCGCGGCGCCGCAGCACGATGTGGCTGATCATCATGAGCACGTAGCTCAGGGCCGCGCCGAAGACCGCCATGTTCAGGAGCATCGCGCCCTTGCCTGTGAGCGACAGGGCGAAGCCGATCACGCCCGGGACGATCAGCGCGAGCACCGGCGCCTTACGGGAGTTGGTGACGGACAGGCTCTTCGGGAGGTAGCCGGCGCGCGAGAGCGCGAAGGTCTGCCGCGAGTAGGCGTACATGATGGAGAAGAAGCTCGCGACCAGGCCGGCGAGGCCGATGTAGTTGACCACCTTCGACGCGGTACCGCTCCCAAGGGCCTCGACCAGCGGGTTGCCGGACATCGACATCGCCTGGGCACCGACGGCGCCCGGAGCGAGGAAGAACACCGTCGCGCCCGTGACGACCAGGATGAGCATCGCCATGATGATGCCGCGCGGCACGTTCTTCTCGGGCTCGCGCGCCTCCTCGGCGGCCAGTGGCACACCCTCGATCGCGAGGAAGAACCAGATCGCGAAGGGCACCGCCGCCCAGATCCCGAGGTAGCCGTGCGGGAGCCAGCTGGACGCGCCGACCGCGTCGGTGACGGCGATGTCGGTGAGGTTGTGGACGTCGAACTTCCCGATGGCGAAGACCGCGAAGATCACCAGACCCACGAGGGCGATCGCGGTGATGACGAACATCGCCTTGAGCGCCTCACCGGCGCCCGTGAGGTGGATGCCGATGAAGAGCGCGTAGACGAACAGGTAGACCCACCAACCGTCGGTGATCCCGAACAGTCCGAGCGACTGCACGTACCCGCCGATGAAGGTCGCGATCGCCGCGGGCGCGATGGAGTACTCGATGAGGATCGCGATGCCGGTGGCGTAGCCGCCCCACGGCCCCATCGCGCGTCGCGCGAAGGTGTAGCCGCCGCCGGCCGCGGGCAGCGCCGAGGACATCTCCGCCATACCCAGCACCATCGCCAGGTACATGCCGGCGATGATCACCGCGGCGATCGCAAGGCCGCCCCAGCCGCCCTGCGCGAGCCCGTTGTTCCACCCCGCGTAGTCGCCGGAGATCACGTAGCTCACGCCGAGGCCCGCCAGCAGCACCCATCCCGCCGAGCCTGATCGGAGCGTGCGTTTGGCGAGGTAGGCATCGGATTCGATGGTCGCGTCCACCCCGTCGTGGTGGAGCGGGTTCGGCGCCGGGCGCTCAGTACTCATGTGGCCTCCTGATCACCGTCGATCCTGTTCCCGGAGTGTTTCCGGGCGGTGTCGGCGTGTTTCACCGATAGGTCGCATCGGTGTGATCTAGGACACTACGAGTCAAGCGTTGCAGCGGGGTTGCAGCGCAACTGACGGGGCGAGCAGGACGAGTAGGCGTTAGGGTTCCCGAGGGGGTGGAAGCATGCAGTGGTGTACCGACGCGGCGTACCGCGATGACCTTTTCCGGCGGCGCTACGAGTCACACGTTGCACCCGTGAACCATCTGGTCGAACGGTTGCGAGAAGAACATGCGGGCATGTTCGTCCCGTACGTCGCCCCGACATACGGCGGGACGAACGCGCGCCTACTGGCGCTGCTGCAGGATCCCGGGCCGAGGACCGATGCTGCAAACCGCGACGGATCGGGCATGCTGTGCATCGAGAACGCCGATCCCACTGCCACGCGGTACAAGTCGCTCCTCGCGACCTCCGGGATCGACGTGAGTGACATCCAGGCGTGGAACGCCTTCGCCTGGCGCCCCACCACCCAAGACCGCGGTGGTCGCCGCGTCCTTGCTCCGTCGGAGGTCGACCTTCGTGACTCGACGGATGCGCTTGCGCGCCTCGTCCGATTGCTGCCCCGTCTCCGCGTTGCGCTCCTGCATGGCCGCCACGCACGCGACGCCTGGCTCCGGCTGGGTACGGCGCACCCCGATCTTGTGGTAGGAATCGAGGCAATCGCGTCGTGGCACCCACTCGTCGACCATCCGGCGTACCGCACGAAGAACGATGCAGCGAAGTACACCCGGGAACTGACCAACTCGTTCGCGTCGGCGGCCGATCACCTGCGACGACCGGACCAGGCCTATCCGACCACTCCCGAGGAAGAAGTTCGCGCGACGGAGTCGCAACACCAAGCCGACCGTCCGACTTGGCGCTCAACGCTCAACGAGCTCCGAGCGCGATTCGTCGCACTCCGCGCACAGGAATCACCCGAACACCCCGAAGCGGCGACGCACGAGGCATCAAGACCAAGTACCCCAGAGGAAGCGGAGCCGACTGCGCCGGCCGCGCAGACCGAGGATCAGGCCGAGTTCGATCGCGAGCTCGATCAGTATGCTCTGACCGAAGCGAACCTATTGGCCCAGCGCCTGAGCCTTCGCGCGGATCTGAACGAATGCCGCGATAGCAAAGACCGCAGGGAGGACTACCAGCGTCTGGCCGAGAGCGAGCGCTCAGTAACTCTGCGACTCGCCGACCTCGAGCGCGCCCGCCGGACGTATCTGGCCAAGCGGGATGAGGTCGTCGCGTGGGCGCGATTGCGCGGCGTTTCCACCGATAGCCGCGCCTTCCGGGGTTCGATCGTCACTATCCGCTACGCCGACGGCGGGACCGAAACCTGCGTCCTCACCGAACGGGACACCGACACGATCTACGACACCGTCTCGCCGAGTTCGACGCTCGGCGAGCGCTTGAAACTGGCACAGGTCGATGACACGATCGAATTGCCGAACGGCGAGGCGATCACCGTGACGGACATCCGACCCGGCTTCAGAGTCTCCCCACCCGTTCGTTGACATGGAAGCGCCCTAAGGCCGGCGCCAACCAGCGCGTCAGGTAGCTGCGCAGTTCCTGCTGCGAACGGGGCGGGTCGCCCGGGGAGATGAAGAAGGACTGCATGATCCGCAGTTGGAACTCGACGAGCTCGCGCAACCGCGTCTCGTCGTAGCCGTGGGCGGGCCAGTCCACATCGAAGCGCTGGATCATCGTCATCCCGAAGGCCATCGCCTGGCCGGAGGCGATGGCCTCGGTGTGCGAGTGCTCCCCCGCGAGCATCAGGCGCAGATGCGGGGCGCGAGGCACCTGATCGAGGGTGAAGACGATACCCTCGACCACGGCCTCGGCGGGATCACCGATGCCGCGCACGTGCGCGGCGAGGCGGTCGAGGAACGCGCCCACCGACTGCACGGCGGCGGCCTGCAGCAGCGCGTCGACCGTCGGGAAGTAGCGGTAGACGGTCTGCCGGATCACCCCGAGCGCATCCGCCACCTCGGCTATCGACGTGGTACCGCGCGCGCCGATCAGGTCCACGGCGGCGGCCACGATGCGCGAGGACGCCTCGCCGTCGCTCGTCGGCGGCGAGCCACCCCATCCCCTGCGTGCCATCGCCCCAGGCTACAGCTTCACGCGATCTCACCATACAGAACATGTTCTATGTGTATGGTCACCTCATGACGGACCTGCACCCCCGCAAGATGGACTTCCATTTCGACGAGGCGCCCGTGCCCTTCCTGTGGAACCCCGACAACCCCGCCTTCTCGTCGATGATGAACGCGGTCAGCTTCCTCGCCGTCGGCTTCGAGAAGATGATCGTCAAGCTGATCCTGCAGTTGCGCAAGGAGTTCGCCGACCCGGAGGTCGCCGCCGAGGCGAACGCCTTCATGCAGCAGGAGGGGCACCACTCCACCGCGCACCGTCGGCACGTCCAGGCGCTGATCGCGCAGTACCCGGGACTGGAGAACACTCTCGACGCGGTGATCGGCGAGTTCGACCTCCTCACCGAGGCCACCTCCACCGACTACAGGCTGGCCTACACGGCCGACCTCGAGGCCACATTCACGCCCGTCTTCAAGCTCATGCTCGACAACGAGGAGGCGCTGTTCCGCCCCGGCGACGACCGGGTGGCGTCGATGTTCCTGTGGCACTTCGTCGAGGAGGTGGAGCACCGCAGCTCGGCGCTCATCATCTACAACGCGATCGTGGGCAGCGAGGTCTACCGGATGCGGATGGCACCGTCGATCTTCGCGCACGTGCTCAAGGTGATCCGGATCGCCTGCGCCGGCTTCAACCAGCACGTGCCGCTCAAAGACCGGAAGGTCGACGCGCTGTCGATGTTCGGCCGGTACCGGCTCAAGCAGAAGGTGCTCGTGGCCGTCGCGCCGCACCTGACGAAGGGCGCCATGCCGCGGGCCTTCGACGTGCTCCCCAAGGCCGAGCAGGCCGTCGCGATGAAGGGCATCATCCGCAGCCAGATGCCGCTGCACGATCCGGCGCACGAGAACCTGCCCGTCCTGGCCGGTGAGTGGCTGCGCCGCTACGACAGCGGCGTCGACTGCACCCGCTGGTACACCTCGGACGCGGCGATCGGGGCCTGACCCATGGACCTGTGCACCCCCACCTTCGACGCGCTCGCGCGCCGAATGGGCTTCACCTGCGACGACACCGGTGGACTGTTCTCCGTGCGCAGTCCGTTCCACCTCGAGAACTGGACGCTGCCCGTGCTGGAGCTGACGATCATCGTCGGCTCGGTCCTGATGCTGGTGCACGCCGTCCGACGGTGGCGGCGCGGCGATGCGACGAACCTCGCGGTCTGGTTCGGCGCCACCGCCTACCTGTTCGTCATCGAACCTCCGCTGTACTTCCCCGGCGCGTTCGGCCTCGAGGGGCACGTGGACACGATGTTCGCGCACAACCTGTTCACCGTCGAGTTCCTCTGGGGCCGCTTGCCGCTCTACATCGTGGCGATCTATCCGTTGATGGCCACGATGTCCTTCGAGATCGTCCGCATGCTGGGCGTCTTCCGACGGTGCGGCACGTTCCTGGGTGCGTGCACCGTCGGGCTGGTGCACGGCGCGTTCTACGAGATCTTCGACCACCTCGGGCCGCAGCTGCGCTGGTGGGAATGGGCGCCGGACAATCCGATCAACCTGCCCTTCTTCGCCTCCGTTCCGATGGGGTCCGTCGTGGTGTTCGCGGCGCTCTGGCCCATGTCGCTGGCGCTGTGCGTGCAGTTCCTGGTCGGACGGCACGTCGACGCGGGCGTCCGGTTCAGCGGGCCGCAGCTGGTGGGGCGCACCGTCGTCATCGGACTCGCGGCATCGGTGGGCACGTTCGTCCTGCCCCTGCCCGCCACGATCATCGGCCTGGCCGGCGACACGGTGCGGGGCACCGTCTACGCCCTGGAACTGGCCCTGATGGCCGGGGCCGCCGTCTACGCGGTCCGACGGTGCCTGTCCCCCGGGCCCGGCGCACCGTCGTTCCCGGTCCACCGCAACCGCCTGGTCCAGGTGTACGCCACGCTCTATCTCGTGGTGTTCGCGGGACTGTGGCTCGCGGCGCTGCCCGACTTCCTCGACGCGCGGCACGGAGTGACGGCGACCGGCGACCCCGTCGGGAACCTGCCCTTCACGGTGCTCTGTTTCGCGATCGGAGTCGCGGCGCTCGCCTTGACCTTCGTCGTCGGCGATCAGGAACCGGTTGCGCCCGAGCCGATCGGGAGCACCATGGAGGTGTGAGCACGCTCGCCGCAACGTGGATCGGCGCCGGTCAGGGCTGGCGCCAGATCGAGCAGCTCGTGCTCGCGTTCGGGCTCTCCACCGTCGTCGGACTCGAGCGCGAGTTCCGCGGCAAAAGCGCGGGGCTGCGGACACAGGCGATCGTCGGCACCACGTCCGCCCTGATCCTGCTCGTCAGCAAATACGGTTTCAGCAACGTCCTGGCGCCCGGCGCAGTGGTGCTCGACCCGTCGCGCGTCGCAGCGCAGATCGTGTCGGGCATCGGCTTCCTCGGCGCGGGACTGATCATCACGCGTCGCGGCGCGATCCAGGGCCTGACCACCGCCGCGGCCGTCTGGGAGACCGCCGCGATCGGGATGGCGGCCGGGGCGGGGCTGGAGGTCCTCGCCGTCTCGGTCACGGTGCTGCACTTCGTGGCGGTCCTCGGATTCACTCCGCTCGGGCGGATGGTCGCGGCGCGGGGAACCGCCGAGCGCGGCTTCACACTCACCTACCGCGACGGCGCCGGGGTACTGCGGGACGTACTCGCCGCATGCACCCGGCGGGGGGTGGACTGTGGCGTCACTCACAGTCGTGGACGGCCCCTCGGGCGAGGCGATCACCCGACCGGAGGTCACCGTTGCATTATCGCTGGTCGGACGCGGTGTCACGGAGGCCGGGGCCGCCCTCGGCGCCGTCGACGGCGTGCTGCGGATCGACCGCGGCGCGGACGAGGACTGAAGGTGAACCGAACGGTTCGTGACGATCCCACAAGAGTCGGCTGTGAACTTCTCACCTGACAACAGGCGAATGGCCGATCCGATCCTGTTTCATGGAAGACATGGCAGACATCCGTAGTTTCAGCACGCTCGGCGGACAGTTCCCCAACGTCGTCGTCACCGCGATCGAGATGACCACCTCGATCGGCACCGACACCGAGTCCACGTGGGAGGGCCTCCTCGCCGGCAAGAGCGGCATCCGCGAGCTCAAGGGCGACTTCATCGGCGTCGACATCGCCGATCTTCCGGTTCGCTTCGGCGGCCAGCTCCTCGAGGATCCCACCTCGGAGGTCCCCGAGCGTCCCGACCGCAAGTACGCGGGCGACATCAGCAAGCAGCACGTCTCCAAGCGCCGCATGTCCTACGTGGAGCAGGCCGCGCATGTCATCACCAAGCGCCTGTGGGACAAGGCCGGCCGTCCCGATGTCGACCACAACCGCCTCGCCGCGGTCGTCGGCACGGGTCTCGGCGGCGGCGAGTCGATGGTCGAGGCCGTCGACGCGCTGCGCGATCACGGCGTCCGCAAGGTCTCGCCGTTCACCGTGCAGATGGCCATGCCGAACGGTGCCTGCGCCGTCTCGGCCCTGGAGATCGGCGCCCGCGCCGGTGCCATCGCCCCCGTCTCCGCGTGTTCGACCGGCAACGAGGCCATCGCCCACGCCTGGCGCCAGATCGTCCTGGGCGACGCCGACATCGCCGTCTGCGGCGGTATCGAGGGACGCATCGACAGCCCCGTCATCGCCCCGTTCGCGATGATGCGCGCCCTGTCCACCCGCAACGACGATCCGCTCTCGGCATCGCGTCCGTTCGACAAGGACCGTGACGGCTTCGTCTTCGGCGAGGCGCAGGCCCTGATGATCATCGAGACCGAGGAGCACGCCCTCGCCCGCGGCGCGAAGCCCATCGCGCGCCTGCTCGGCGCCGGCATCACCTCCGACGGCTACCACATGGTCTCCCCCGACGTCGAGGGCGGCGGCGCCGCTCGCGCCATGAAGCGCGCGATGGAGACCGCCGGCCTGACCCGCGCGGACATCGACTACATCAACGCGCACGCCACTGCGACCCCGATCGGCGACCTCGCCGAGGCCAAGGCCATCAACGCGGTCGTCGGCACCGACGCCGCGATCTACGCCCCGAAGGGCGCGCTGGGCCACTCGATCGGCGCCGTCGGCGCCCTCGAGGCCGCCCTGACGGTGCTGTCGCTGCGCGACGGCGTCATCCCGCCGACCCTCAACCTGGAGAACCAGGACCCCGAGATCGAGCTCGACGTGGTGCACGGCGAGGCACGCAAGGGCGACTACAAGTACGCGCTGAACAACTCTTTCGGCTTCGGCGGCCACGACGTGGCGCTGGCCTTCGGCAAGTACTGATCCGCTCCATCAGGACCGGCGGTCGGGATTCGTCCCGGCCGCCGGTTCTCGTTTTCGACGGTGCGCCGCCGAGCCGCCTCGGGACCTACGCGGGATCGTCCGTGTCCCACGCTGAAGTGATCAGGTCCTGCCACGTCGTCGCGATGTAGGGCACGACCGGATAGCCGAGAGGCATGGCGTCCCGGACCTCGCGCCTCGATACGGCGCTGGCCATCGTTCCCGGGTCGAACACAACCGCACCGCATGAATCGAGCAGCTCCCAAATCAAACGGAAATCGTCGGCACGCCCCGGTCGATCGAAGGTGATTGCATTGCCACTGACGATGGAAATATCCGTGTACGTACACGATTCGGGGTCCCCGTGAACGAGACCTCTGGGGCCAGGGACGACTCCGAACCTGTTCATGATCTCGTCGATCTGGCCCGCATCGAACTCCGGCATGTCGCCGTCCCTCACCGGCATGACGATCAAACTCCACCCCATGGCTTGAGGCTACTCAGCTAGACCCAGGAACATCGGAATGCGCTGGCCGATCGTGATGAGGTGCTCGCGTTCAAGCACCCCCACGCGCTCACGCAGATTCGCGCGCTTGAGCGTGGTGACCGCGTCGATCATCGCCCAGGAGTCCTGGGAGAGTCCGTTCTCCGGGCTGGCCGGAACCGGCACCCGCAACAGGGGCATCGCTCGCTCACTGCTGGTCAAGAAGCACACCGTCACGGCCTCGGTCGCATCGAAGTAGTCACTCTGCAGGATGACCACCGGCCGCGGTTTCGACGCCCGGCCGGATCCTGCTCCCGTCCAGATCTCGCCACGCTTCAATCGGCGTCCCAGTCCGTCACGTCTTCGATGAAGTCGTGCACGGCGCGCGTCTGAAGATCCGCAGCAGCGATCACCGATTCGCGGTGCGCCTGCTCGGCGAACCCCTCGGCACGCGTGTCCGGCACCCATATCTGGATCGGGCGCAGCCCCTTCTCGCGCAGTGCCGCGCGGTGCCGTGCCACCCGGTCCTTGGTGCTCATGACCCGATGTTACATGTAACACGACGTCCACACGTGGGACGGAGCGATCAGACGGCGAAGGCTCCGCGGTTCCCCTTGACGTCACCCTCCTTGAGCACCAGGAGGATGTTCTCGTTGTCGCCGACCAGGTCGGCGTCCTGACTCGGATCGCCCTTGACGACGACCACGTCGGCGAGTTTGCCCGCCTCGAGAGTGCCCAGCGTGTCCAACAGGCCGCAGAGCTCGGCGGAGTTCTTGGTGGCCGCGGAGATCGCCTGCAGCGGAGTCATGCCGCCGAACTTGACGAGCAGGCCCACCTCCTGGAGGTTAGTGCCGTGGTCGGGCACCAGGCCGGCATCGGTACCGGTGGCGATCTTGATCCCGGCCGCGACCGAGCGGCGAATGGAGTCCTGCGCCATCGCGTGCCACTTCTCGCTCTTGGCCACGGCCTGCGGAGTGGCAGTGTCCGGATGCAGCGTCTCCAGCAGCGTCGGCACGAGGAACTGACCGTTCTTCACCATCTCCGCACGGAGCTCATCGTCGATCTCGTAGCCGTGCTCGATGCTCCGCACACCGCCGCGCACCGCAGCCGCGATGCCCTTGAGCCCGATCGCGTGCGCGGCGACGGGACGTCCGCCGTACCCCTCGCCCTCCTCGACGAGCGCTTCGACGAGCTCCTGCCGCGCGCCCAGGTAGTCGGGCTCGTCATTGATGGACGTGACCCCGCCGCTCGAGGCGACCTTGATGACGTCAACGCCCTCGCGACAGAGCTTCCGGGCCTCGAGCCGGGCCTCGTCGACGCTGTCGATCAGGACGCCACCGACGACGGAGCTGCCGTCGACTCCGGACTTCAGATGGAAGTCCGCGTGGCCACCGGTCTGGCTCAGGAGCCGGTCCGCCACGAGGAGACGAGGCCCCTCGATGAGCCCGTGCGCGACCGCATCGCGAACGCCGACGTCGACTCCCATGAGGTCGCGGACCGTCGTCACCCCGGCCTCGAGAGTCACCGCGAGCCGCTCGATCAACTCGAAGTAGCGGTACGACGGCGGGACCATCGCGGCCATGATCGGCGACCCCTTGGTGCCGGGCAGGGAAAGATGGACGTGCACGTCGAAGAATCCCGGACAGATGGTGTTTCCGTCGAGGTCGACCTTCGTCGCCCCATCGTCCGCCGGCGGGGCACCGTCCGCCGGTCCGGCGTAGGTGATGGTGGCACCGTCGACCACGACGACGGCATTGTCAACGGGCACACCGCCGTTACCGTCGATGAGACGTGCATTGTGCAGAACGATCATCGTCATGTCCTCTCATCCACACCGTCGATTCGTCCGGTGCTTGCCAGCGAAAACGGGGCGCACTCACCGGTTCTTGTACACCACACCGTCCTTCATGATCACGTCGAAGTTCTTCGTGGGATCGGCGATGAGACCGACATCGGCCAGCGGGTCGCCGTTGACCAGGATCACGTCGGCCAGGGCATTCGGTTCCACGACGCCGAGCACTCCGGAGTAGGGGCTCCGCGGGCCGCTCAACGCGAGGAGCTGGGCGTTGTCATAGGTGGCCAGCCGCAGCAGTTCGGCCGGACTGAACCACTCGCTGAGCGAGAGCAGCATCTGGTTCTGCTTCGGGTTCATCTCGGGCTCGAAGAGGAAGTCGGTGCCCCACGCGAGCTTCACCCCGGCCTTCTTCGCCATCGGCCACACCCGGGAGTTGCCTTCAAGGATCCCCTGCCGCTTGGCCTTCCGTTCCGCGGGCATCGAGTCCGAGTTCGGGACCAGGTACTGTCCGGACAACCAGATCCCCCGCTCCGCCAGCAGGTCGATCGTCGGCTGGTCGAGCAACTGCCCGTGCTCGATGCACTGCACACCCGCTTCGACGGCCCGTCGCACCGACTTCGGGGTGTACGCGTGCACGGTGACATAGGTGTTCCAGTCACTCGCGGCATCGACCCCGGCCCGCTGCTCGTCGAGGGTGAACTGCGTGACATCGATCGGGTCGTACGCCGAGGAGGTGCCGCCGCCGGCCGTCATCTTGATCTGGCTGGCCCCGAATCGCAGGTTCTCCCGCACCGCGGTCAGGACCTCGGCGCGCCCGTCGACGATGAAGGTCGCGCCCAGCTTCTCCGCCCGGGACTGCTGGGAGGTGAAGCGCCGGGCCAACTCGTCGGCGGTGCGGAAATCGCCGTGCCCGGCGGTGGGCGAGACCATGGCACCGGACGGCCACTCGCGCGGCCCCGTCGCCTTCCCCTTGTCGATGGCCGCCTTCAACGGGAAGATCGGGCCTCCGAGGTCCCGGACCGACGTGAACCCGCGCATCAACATCGCACCGGCCGATGCGAGCGCCCCCTTCGCGTAGTCGTCCGGGGTGAGGGCGGCGTCGGACAGCTGGGCCATCGTGGTGCTGCCGAACATCAGGTGGACGTGGTTGTCGATCAGACCGGGCATCAACGTGCGGCCGCGACCGTCGACGACGGTGGTGTCGGCCCGGGCCTGCAGGCCCGGGCCGATCGTCTCGATGACATGCCCACGAACGAAGACATCGGTGGGCTCACCGAGGCGACCCGCACGGACATCGAGCACCCGCACGTTGCGGAACAGCGTGTTGGGCTTCGCAGGCACAGGGGGCGCCGAAGGCGTCGACGATGCCGCTCCCAAGGTGGTCCCATCGCTGGAGCACGCCGCGGTGCCGAGGAGCACCGCGCCGATGGACGCAGCTCCCAGCGCGGCGAGGAAATCACGGCGCCCCCACCCGGAGCCCGAACCGCAACACGACTGGTGACGATTGTTTCCCCGCACGGTCTGCCCCTTCTTGACAAACCCGACAAACGACCACCGGATGTTAACACCGGCCCGACACCTCCGCACCGAACCGGGAGTCCCTCGGCCACGCCGGATCCACCTGCGCCGAAACGGTATTCGGAATTCCTCGTGTCCCGATCAGCGCAGCGGACAGATTCCGTAGCTACCTAACGATCGCCGTCGCGCAGCGGCGACGCGCCAGGACGATTCGCTAGGTCAAGGACTGATAGGTCCGGGTCTCGAAATCCAGGAACGCATTGAACGAGGCGGGATCCGCGAACGGCAGGATCTGCGTCGCCCACAGCCCGGCGACGTCGGCGCTCCGGTCGATCCAGTAGTACAGGTTCGCGAGTCCCGCCCAGCCCACGGAGCCGGCCGTACGGCCCGTGGGTGCCTGCTCGTCGTTCACCATGAACGTGTACGCCCAACTCTTCGACTGCCCGGGGAAGAACTCGGCGTCGTTGGAGAGGGCCGGCTCGACCCCGGGCAGCATCGTCGACTGCAATCCGTCGAGCCCGTTGCGTACCGCCGCCGCGACCGTCTCGGGCCTCAGGACCCTCCCGTGCTCGCCCGCACCGTCGTCGAGCCACATCCGCAGGAACCGGGTGTAGTCGGGCACAGTCGAATACAGGCCGTGGCCACCCATGTGCACCTCGGGCTCCTGCGGCAGTACCAGGCCGGTCGGCACGAGCGCCCCGTCGGCGGTGCGCTGATGGATCTCGGTGAGCCGCTCGGACATCGAGGTGGTGAGCGTGAAAGCGGTGTCGCGCATACCGAGGGGCTCGAACACGCGCTCGGCCATGACCTCGCCGAGGCGCTTGCCGCGGATCGATTCGACTACCAGGCCCGCCCAGTCCATGTTGCTGCCGTAGTTCCATCGCGTTCCCGGCTCGAAGATCAAAGGCGTTGCCAGCGATCGCTTCTCGGCCGTGATCACACTGGGCTGGCGACCGTCCTCGGAGAGGCGGTGATAGGACTCGTCGAAGAACGAGTACGCGAAGCCTGCGGTGTGGAGCATGAGCATGCGCGTGGTGATCGGCGTCTTCGCCGCGCGCAGGATCGGCTCACCCTGCTCGGTGAATCCATCGAGGACGGGGATGTCGGCGATCTCCGGCACGTACTGCGCCGCCGGGGCATCGAGGTCCAGCAGTCCGTCCTCGATGCACTGCAGAACGGTGGTGCCGGTGACAGCCTTGGTCGTGGAGAACATCGCGAAGACGGAGTCGGAGGTCATCGCCGCATCGGACGCGTTCGAGCGCACGCCCGAAGCACCCTCGTAGATCGTGCCGGTCGATCGTGTCACCGAGGCGACCACGCCGGGCACCCCGCCGTTGCCCTGTCTCGTCGTCGCCTCGGTCAGAACCTCATCGAGCACCTGGTTCAATCCGGATACATCCGCGGCGGTCATGAATCACACTCCTTCTGCGCTGTGAACTACAACACAGGAGGCTATGGAGCTTCCTCCGGTCCACATGCCTGCGATCGGCACCGGATGATCGCCATCGGCATCGATTTCGGACCGCTCGGATCGAGCGCTCCGCTCAGCGGGGACCTCCCGCGGAGCCGCGGGCCAGGGTCGCCGAGGGATTCTCCCCGAAGCGACGCGTGTACGCCGCCGCGAAGACGCTCATGTTCACGTAGCCCCAGCTCCGGGCCACCGCAGAGACCGATGGCGCGCCGGCGGACAGCTCCCGGTAGGCCCCGCACAGTCGTTGCTCCACCAGGTACGCGCGGGGCGACATACCCACGTACCGGTTGAAACCACTGCTGAGGCTCCGTGCGCTGACCCCGGCGGCGGCCGCGATATCAGTGACCGTCGGCAGGTCCCGGGCATGCGCATCGATATAGCTGACGGCCACTCGAACCTGCCGGGGTGCAGCCACCCTGGGCGCCTCGCGGAGATCAACCCCGGCGCGGTGCGCCCATTCCTCGAGGAGTTGGGAAGCGATCATCTCCTGCAGATTCGTGCCGATCGGTCCCGCCGTCGCCTTCTCCGGGGCGGCGGCCACCGTTCGCGTCGCGTACTCGAGGAGGGAGAGCCAGGCGCTGTCGGCCCCGCCGATCGCGCAGCGGTGCGTCCACAACCGGTCGTCCGGAACGTGCCCCCACCATCGCAGGGCGAGATCTGCGAGAAGCCCATGGGGCACGGTCAGATTCAGCTGGAGATGGTCGGGATCGGCCTCCAAGCCGTAGCTGCTGCGGCTGCAGTCGGCGACGTAGGTCTGCCCGGTGGTCAGCTCTGCACTGTGGGGTGTGCCGGGCGCATGCCGGGTCCACCCGCGCAGAGTGGTCAGCACCAGCACGTTCCCCGCATCGGAATCGAAGTTGTCGAGGTCCACTCCGACGCCGTAGCGGAAGCGGGTCATCGTGATGTCGCCGATCTGTACGGAGAACATCGACGACCGGGGTACCGCATTGCGTCCCAGCGGCCGCACGTCGAAGGCCATGTACTTGTCGTCGGTCCATGAGCGAATGGCATCCCAGTCGGTTTCAGCGGCCACGAGCTGCCTACTGCCCACCGGGCGCGGATCCAGTTCCGGCGACACGTCTCCACCCTATGCGAGTGGTGCCCCCGGTGAGACTCGAACTCACACTGGACGGGTTTTGAAACCGCCCTATCTGGGGATTCATGATTCGAGCAACGATTGGGTGCGCGAATAACCGCAGTTCAAAGCGTTGATAGCAATGGGTAGCGATGGGTGCGAATTGAGCTACTGCGGACTGGCTGCGGACTGGCGAACGGGAAACGCCCCCGCTCCTGCCCTCCTGGGGGCGTGGTGCGGGGGCGCAGGGCCGCGTGGCGCGATGGCGCCCCAAGAGGACGACCCTTGCCGGCTG
>NZ_JAAXOQ010000014.1 GCF_012396015.1 Tsukamurella spumae
AGGTCGCGCCGCTCCCCGCGGAGCAGACGGGCGCGTACCCCGCGGCGCCCGCGCCCTACCCCGCGACACCCGCGCCGCACCCCGCGACGCCGCCCGCACCACCGGTTCGGGCGCCGCGCCCCGTCCGGCCGCTCCCGCCGCCGCCCTACGAGCGCGGCAGCGGTGCGCCCCGCAAACAGGGCGGGAACCGATGGGTGCGCCCCTCGCAGGATCAGGTCGGTGACGGCCCGGCCCGCCGTCCGATGCGTCCGCCGACCGCCCCGCGGTGGGGCCAGTCCACCGAGCGCCCGCCCTCCGACGAGCCGCCAACCTCGCGTTAAGCGACCCGCAACCTGCAGCGCGGTAGATTCATCACCCTGTAGACGTGCGTGAGTGGAGGTGTTCGTGGTCGCCCAACCTGGTGAATCGATCGCGGGGTACGTGGTCGAATCGGTGCTCGGCACCGGCGGCATGGGCACGGTCTACCGGGTCCGGCACCGCACGCTGCCCCGGTCCGTCGCGCTGAAGGTCCTGCAGAGCCAGCTGTCGGCGGATCCGTCGGTGCGGGCGCGGTTCGATCGCGAGGCCGACCTCATCGCCGGGCTCAAGCACCCGCACATCGTGGACGTGTACGACCGCGGGGAGTCCGACGGGCACCTGTGGATCGCGATGGAACTGGTCGAGGGCGGCAACCTCGCCGAGACCGTTCAGCGCGAGGGACCCTTCAGCCTGGACCGCGCCGTCGCCGCGATCGAGCAGGTCGCCGACGCGCTGGACTACGCGCACCAGCACGGGATCCTGCACCGCGATGTCAAGCCCGCCAACTTCCTCGTGGACCGGGGCCGGCGCGGCGAGCAGGTCAAGCTCGCCGACTTCGGCATCGGCGCGGCCCAGACCGAGGTCGGGCAGCACACGCAGGCCGGAACCGTGGTCGGCACGCTGGCCTACACCGCCCCCGAGGCGCTGCTCGGCAACCCCATCGACCACCGCGCCGACATCTACTCGCTCGCGTGTGCGGCCGTCGTCCTGCTGACCGGCGCCCCGCCGTTCACCACCACCGTCTCCGGGCAACTCATGCTGGCGCACATCAGTCAGAACCCGCCGAGCATCCGGCTCAAGCGGCCCGACCTCTCGCCCGAGATCGACCACGTACTGGGCCGGGCGATGGCGAAGAACCCGGCGGACCGGTACTCCACCGCCGGCGAGTTCGCGGATGCGCTGGCCGCCGCCGCGCGGCGCATGTCCGGCGCCTCGGGCATGGCCCCGCCGACCGCGCCGGTGGGCACGAACTGGCAGGGCACGCCGTCGAATCCGGCGCTGGCGACCGGCTTCAACCAGGCCGGCGCGGCACCCGGCACGCTGCCCGGGTTCGCGGGGCCTCCCGGCTACGGGCCCGGCGGGCCCCCGCCGGGCGTCGTGGGCGGGCCGAGTAGTCCGTCGATGCCGGGGATGCCCGGCGCGCCGAAGCCGAAGAGTCGTAGGCCGCTGCTGATCGGCGGCGCGGCCGCCCTCGTCGTGCTCCTCGTCGCAGTGCTGGCGTACGTGTTCGTCGGCGGCGACGAAGACTCCGGGCCGGCGCTCGACTCGTGGAGTGCGCGCACCGTCACCGATGTCAACGGCGAGACCAAGCTCGACGACCGGCCGCAGCGCATCGTCGCCCTCGGTGCGGGCGATGCGGAACTGGTGTCGGCGTTGGGCTTCGATGTCGTCGCGGGTGCGAACGGCCCGAAGTCGGAGCTGCCCTCCTGGGTGCCCGCGCTGGCGAAGGTGCCGACGGCCGGGACCTCGTCCAATCCCGACAAGTCGGTGATCGAGAAGGCCAAGCCGGACCTCATCATCGACACGGATCCCGCGGCCGCGGCGACGGTCAAGGATCTCAAGTCGCTCGCCGGGGGCCGCGCGATCGCCGTGCCCGAGCAGGGCCGCGGGGGCTGGACCTGGCAGGAGCAGCTCGCGTTCATCGCCGAGGCGCTGGGGGCCAAGGGGCGCGCCGACGCGGTGAAGAAGACCTACGAGTCGAAGATCACCGAGCTGCGTTCCGCGCACCCGGATTTCAACGGCAAGAAGCTGGACGTGGTGCAGTACGACGGCGCCTCCGCGCGGATCGCGACCAGCTCGAGCAATCCCTTCCAGCTGCTCGGGCTGCTCGGCTTCTCGATGCAGACGCCGGTCTCGGGATCCGGGTCCGCCTGGATCACGCTGGGCTCGTCCGACTACTACAAGGCGGTCAACTCCACCGACGTCGATCGCACGATCGTGGCCCGCACCGATCCCGCCGCGGGCAACGGCGGATTCGACGGCGTCCCCTCCTCCCTGATCTACGGCGTGCCGATCATCATCGTGGACAAGACGAACGGCGTCGACGCATTGCTCTACGGCGGACCGCTCGCGATCGATACGGTGGGGTCGACGGTACTTCCGGCGATTTCGAAGGGGATCAAGTAGATGGCCGAGCAGACGCTCACCGAGGACGACCTCACCCGCTACGCCGCGGCGCTCGCCGAGGGGCGCAAGCCCCTCGTGTACCTGATCGAGGCCGTTCCCGGTCTCGGTCTCGCCGCCGGGGCGTCGGCCCGGGTCCTCGAGGTCGACGGTGCCACCGTGACGGTGAAGCCGACCGGCGTGGACGACCAGTTGCCGTACGAGGCACGGGAACTGCGCGCGACGAAGCAGCCGAAGCCGGTCCGGCGAGCGCCGAAGACGACGGCTGCTCCCGCGCCCAAGGCGGCGCGGTCGGTGACGATCACGCTGCACGTCGGCGCGGACAACACCGCCTCGCTCAAGGTGACGCGGAACGCGCAGAAGCCGGCCGGCGCATCGGAGGTCGCGCTGCCCGCCGTGCACAAGGCGCTCGCGGGCCTCGGTGACAAGCAGGCGCGGGCGGCCGTCGACGAGGTGCTGTCGGCGGCGCGTGACGCCGCGGCGGACAAGGTCGCGGCGCTGCAGGCCGAGCTGGCGGCCGCCAAGAAGTCGCTGGCCACGCTCGATCGGGCCAAGCGCGCGAATGCGACCCCGGGCCGCGCTCGTTAGGGTGGGGCATGGCCCTCGACTTCCCGCATCTCGATCTGTCCGCCGATGAGGTACTGACCACCACGAGGTCCGTGCGCAAGCGCCTCGACCTGGAGCGGGAGGTCCCGCTCGGCGTGATCACCGACGCGCTCGAGGTGGCATTGCAGGCCCCGTCGGGCAGTAACGCGCAGGGGTGGCACTGGATCGTGCTGACGGACCCCGAGCCGAAGAGGATCGTCGCGCAGTACTACCGCACGTCCTACTCCGCGTACGCCGAGGCCGGTGCCGCCGCGCGGGCCGCGAAGCCGCCGAAGGACCTCGAGACCGCCGAGAAGGTCGCCTCGTCGGCCACCTACCTGGCGGAGATCATGGAGCGGGTGCCCGCGCTGGTGATCGGCGCGATCCATGTGCCCGGCGGAGAACTGCCGTCGGGCAACCAGGCGGGGCTGTGGGGCTCGCTGCTCCCCGCCGCGTGGAGTCTGGCACTCGCCCTCCGCGAGCGCGGTCTCGGATCCGCCTGGACCTCATTGCATCTCGAGTACGAGCGCGAGGTCGCCGAGGCGCTGGGCATCCCGGCGAGCGTCCGGCAGGGCGTGCTCATGCCCGTCGCCTACACGAAGGGCACCGAGTTCAAGCCCGCCAAGCGCGCCCCGCTGGAGACGGTGCTGCACGTCAACCGGTGGTGATTCGGCGGGCATCGGACCGATCTTCGGTGGAAGTCTGCGACGGCCGATCGGCGTGTCGTCGCCGACACGCACCGAAGATCGGCGGGGAGTCAGATACCGAGGGCCGCGTCGACGAGGAAGACGAGCTCGTCGTAGAACCGCGGCCGCCGGCGCAGGCGGCGCGTGCGGGCGAAGTCGTTGGCGATCGTCAACGCGGCGCCCACGGCGATCCGGGCCCCCGCGGGGTCGAGCGCCCCGTCGCCCCCGGCGGCCGCGCCGGACCCGGCACCGTCGGATGCGGCCGAGAGGAGCGCCACCCACCGCGCCACGTACGCCTTCTGCGAGACGAGCAGCACCTCGCCGCCCGACTCGATGACCACCTCGCGCCCGACGGTGAACGCGACGGCGAGATCGGTGGACGTGACGAGGTTCGCGGCGTAGGACCGGACCAGTGCGCGCAACTCGAGGGCGGGGTCACCGTCGGACGCCGCGGCGGCGCCGACGACGCCGATCTCGAGTGCCGCCCGCGCGCGGGCGACGATGCCCACCAGGATGGACCCCTTGGACGGGAAGTGCCCGTACACGCTGGGGCCCGAGATGCCCACGGCCGCACCGATGTCGTCCATGCTCACGGTGCTGTAGCCGCGGGAGAAGAAGAGCTCGGACGCCGCGTCGAGGATCTCGTCGCTGCGCAGCACGGGGGCACGACGCGCGGGCGGGGCGGGCAGGACCGGGGCCTTCGACGGTGCCGCGCGCAGCACCCGCTGGGCGATCGTCTCGAGGTCGCCGCGGTAGCGGCGGATGCCGATGCGGCCGCGGCTCGGGGGCACGGATCCGCCGACGGCGAGCACGGCCCAGGAGAGGACCCGGGCGTCGTCGTCGGTGATCTCGGGATGGTCGCGGCGCAGGGCCTCGGTCCAGGAGCCCAGGACGGACTCGCTCGCGGCGATCATCTCGTGCGCCTGCTCCGCGGTGAGGTGGCGCCGGTTCCACCGCCACAGCGCGAGGGGCCCGGGGGTCGAGACGGCCATGGCGAAGACCGCCGCGGCCAGGTCGTCGAAGCTCGCCCCGCGCCGGGCCAGGACCCGCTCGGTGATGGTGGCCATCTCGTCCACGGCTGAGCGCATCGCGGCCGCGAGGATCGACTCCTTGTCCGGGAAGTGCCGGTAGAAGCTGGGGCCGCTGATCCCCGCGGCGCGCGCGATATCGGACACCGAGACGTTCCCGTACCCGCGGTCCAGGAACAGGCCGGTGGCGACGTCGACCAATTGGCGACGCCGCTCGGCGGGGCGCAGGCGCGTTCCGGGGCCGGATCCGCGCGGTGAAGGTACAGCCATGATTAACGTCACGATAGCCCATAGATCTTGTTCTAGGTCCAGATCTACCTGCGATTCTTTCCAAATAAGCTACAGACGGTTAGCCTGTAGGAGTGACGGGTCCAGCGGCATCCGCGGGCCCGGGAACACCTTCTTCGAAAGGACGGGAAGACCAAGTGTCTGACGCATTCATCTACGAGGCGATCCGCACGCCCCGTGGCAAGCTCAAGAACGGCTCGCTGACCGCGATCAAGCCCACCGACCTCGTGGTCGGCCTGATCGACGAGATCAAGGACCGCAACCCGAACCTCGATCCCGCATCGATCGACGACATCGTGCTCGGCTGCGTCTCGCCCGTCGGCGAGCAGGGCGCCGACATCGCCCGCACCGCCTCCATCGTGGCCGGTCTCCCGGACACCGTCGCGGGCGTGCAGATCAACCGCTTCTGCGCCTCGGGCCTCGAGGCCACCAACATCGCCGGCCAGAAGGTCGGCTCCGGCCTCGGTGACGACCTGGTGCTCGCCGGTGGTGTCGAGTCGATGTCCCGCGTCCCGATGGGCTCCGACTTCGGTGCGCTGTTCTACGACGCGCAGTACAGCTACGACAACTACATCGCCCCGCAGGGCATCGGTGCCGACCTGATCGCCACCATCGAGGGCTTCTCGCGCGACGATGTCGACGAGTACTCGGCGCAGTCGCAGGACCTCGCCGCCAAGGCCTGGGACGAGGGTCGCTTCGCCAAGTCCGTCGTGCCCGTCAAGGACCAGAACGGCCTCGTCGTGCTCGACAACGACGAGCACCGTCGGCCCGGCACCACCGCCGCCGACCTCGGCAAGCTGCGCCCCGCCTTCACCGTCGTCGGTGAGATGGGCGGCTTCGACGCCGTGGCGCTGCAGCGCTACACCACGGTCGAGAAGATCAACCACGTCCACACGGGCGGCAACAGCTCGGGCATCGTCGACGGTGCCGCGCTGGTCCTGGTGGGCAACGAGGCGGGCGGCAAGAAGGCGGGCCTGACCCCGCGCGGCCGCATCGTCGCGACCGCGTCGACCGGCGCCGACCCCACGATCATGCTGACCGGCCCCACGCCGGCCACCGAGAAGGTCCTGGCCAAGGCCGGCCTGACTAAGGACGACATCGACGTGTGGGAGCTGAACGAGGCCTTCGCCTCGGTCGTCCTCAAGTGGATGAAGGACTTCAAGCTCGATCGCGAGCAGGTCAACGTCAACGGCGGCGCCATCGCGCTGGGCCACCCCCTGGGCGCCACCGGCGCCATGCTGGTGGGCACCGTGCTCGACGAGCTGGAGCGCTCGGGCGGCCGCTACGGCCTCATCACGCTGTGCATCGCCGGCGGCATGGGCTCGGCCACCATCATCGAGCGCGTCTGATCGCCCGCCGGAACTACAGGAGACTTACAACACATGTCTGAGAACATGATCCGCTGGGACAAGGATGCCGACGGCATCGTCGTGCTGACGATGGACGATCCCACCAGCTCCGCGAACACCATGAACGAGCTGTACGGCACGTCCATGCGCGCCACCGTCGACCGCCTCGAGGCCGAGGCCGAGTCGATCACCGGCGTCGTCATCACCTCCGCGAAGAAGACCTTCTTCGCCGGCGGCAACCTGACCGAGATCCGCAAGGCCACGAAGGCCGACGCGCAGAAGGTCTTCGACGAGGTGCAGGAGATCAAGAAGGACCTCCGCCGCCTGGAGAAGCTGCCCAAGCCCGTCGTCGCCGCGATCAACGGCGCCGCCCTCGGCGGCGGCCTCGAGATCGCCCTCGCCGCCAACCACCGCATCGCGGCGGACGTGCGCGGCAGCAAGATCGGCCTCCCCGAGGTCAGCCTCGGTCTGCTCCCCGGCGGCGGCGGCGTCACCCGCACCGTCCGGATGCTCGGCCTGCAGGGCGCGCTGATGGGCGTGCTGCTCCAGGGCCAGCAGATGGCCCCGGCCAAGGCGCAGGCCACGGGCCTGGTCAATGACCTGGTCGGCACCGTCGACGAGTTGGTCCCGGCCGCGAAGGCGTGGATCAAGGCCAACCCCGAGTCCTCGGTGCAGCCGTGGGACGTCAAGGGGCACCGCATCCCCGGCGGCTCGCCGATCGACAAGACCCTGGCCCCGAACGCCCCCGCGTTCCCGGCCAACCTGCGCAAGCAGCTCAAGGGCGCTCCGATGCCGGCGCCGGAGGCCATCATGGCCGCCGCGTTCGAGGGGACCTACGTCGACTTCGACACCGCCCTCGAGATCGAGTCGCGCTACTTCACCAAGCTGGCCACCGGCCAGGTCAGCAAGAACATGATCAAGGCGTTCTTCTTCGACCTGCAGCACATCAACGGCGGCGGCTCGCGGCCCGACGGCTTCGACAAGTACACCGCCAAGAAGGTCGGCGTCATCGGCGCCGGCATGATGGGCGCGGCCATCGCGTACGTCTCGGCCAAGGCCGGCATCGAGGTCGTCCTCAAGGACATCGACATCGAGGCCGCCAAGCGCGGCAAGGCCTACTCCGAGCAGCTCGAGGCGAAGGCGCTGGCCAAGGGCCGCACCACGCAGGAGAAGTCCGACGCGCTGCTGGCCCGCATCACGCCCACCGTCGACCCGCAGGACTTCGCGGGTGTCGATCTCGTGATCGAGGCCGCGTTCGAGTCCGTCGAGGTCAAGAACAAGGTCTTCCAGGAGATCGAGGACATCGTCGAGCCCGACGCCATCCTCGGCTCCAACACCTCGACGCTGCCGATCACCATCCTCGCCGAGGGCGTCAAGCGCTCCGAGGACTTCATCGGCATCCACTTCTTCAGCCCCGTCGACAAGATGCCGCTGGTGGAGATCATCAAGGGCGAGAAGACCTCCGACGCCGTGCTGGCCAAGGTCATCGACTACACCCTGCAGATCAAGAAGACCCCGATCGTGGTCCACGACAGTCGCGGCTTCTTCACCTCGCGCGTCATCGGCACGTTCATCAACGAGGCCCTCGCGGCCATCGGTGAGGGCGTGGACCCGGTGTACCTGGAGCAGGCGGGCGCGCAGGCCGGCTACCCGGCGCCGCCGCTGCAGCTGACGGACGAGCTCACGCTCACCCTGATGCAGAAGATCCGACTCGCCACCGAGACGGCCCTCAAGGCCGAGGGCAAGGACGTGCCGCAGCACGGCGCGTTCGCCGTCGTGGACTGGATGGTCGAGAACGGCCGCACCTCCAAGAAGGACGGCGCGGGCTTCTACGACTACGCGGAGGGCAAGCGGACCGGCCTGTGGCAGGGCTTCCAGGAGCACTTCAAGTCGGGCTCCGTGAAGCCGGACTTCGCCGAGCTCCAGGAGCGCATGCTCTTCATCGAGTCCGTCGAGACCGTGCGGTGCTTCGACGAGGGCGTGCTCACGTCCGTCGCCGACGCCAACATCGGCTCGATCTTCGGCATCGGCTTCCCCGCCTGGACCGGCGGCGTGCTGCAGTACATCAACGGCTACGAGGGCCGCCCCGGCACGCCCGCCGCGGGCCTCACCGGCCCGAAGGCCTTCGTCGAGCAGGCGAAGTTCCTGGCCGGCAAGTACGGCGAGCAGTTCACGCCGCCCGCCTCGCTGGTCGCCAAGGCCGAGGCCGGCGAGACCTACGAGTAGGAACCCGCCTCAGCTGTAGCAGAGTCAGGTAGCAGGGCCCGGCACCGTCGTATTCGACGATGCCGGGCCCTGGTCGTTGTTCCTCCGCGGGCAGACGGAGTGTGTCGATCTGCGAGGTGATGCGTCGTGCGCATTGCCACGTGTGGGCGTGGTCCGTCATCTGGACGGATGATCGACGGGGACGGGGGCTTTGGAATCCGCGGCGCGCTCTCGCGCAGCCCCGTCGGGACTACTCCGGACCGGCCTCGATGACCTGCTCCGCGACCTCGGCGAGCCGGACATTGCTGTCCTGCGAGAGGCGGGCGAGGAGACGGAAGGCGGCGTCGGAGTCGAGCTTGTAGCGCTCCATGATCATGCCCTTGGCCTGGCCGATCACGTCGCGGGTGGTGAGGGCGGCGCGGATCTGCTCCTTCTCGCGCACGGCGGAGAAGGCGACCGCCGCGTGCACCGCGAACAGCGACCCGATCGAGACGGACTCGGCGTCGAAGGAATGGGGCTCGCGCGCCAACAGATCGAGCGTGCCGTAGGCGTCGTTCTGGACGTACAGGCAGAACGAGAGGATCGACCCCACGCCCGCGGACTGCGCCGCGCGGGCGAACCGGGGCCAGCGATCCTCGGTGGCGGTGTCCTCGATGAGGATCGTCGTCGATTCGAAGGTGGCCCCCACGCTGGGCCCCTCCTGCAGGTCGCGCTGGACATCGGCGACCCGCTGCGCCTCGTCGCCGATCACCACCGGGTGGGTGATCTCGCCCTTGGGGTCGACGAGGGTCACGCTCGCGAAATCCGCTCCCGGGACCTGCTCGACGGCGAACTGGGTGGCCGCGGTGAGGAGGGACTCCGAATCGCCGGACTGCTCGCGCAGCAGCCGCGCGATCTCGCCCATCCGCTCGCTGAGGCTCAGTCGCTCGAGGACCACCTCCTCGGCGGGCGGCGTCTCGTGCACGATGCCGAGGATCGAGGGGAGCTGTTCAGTGGTCTGTTTGCGTGAAGGCACGGCCACCCGTTCTCCGTGCCGGTGGGGCACAGGGGTTACAACGTGGGTATCCGCCGGTTGCTGGACGGGACGATGGTAGGGCTGTTACTGATCGATGGTCACCATATCGAGACCCGGCGCTCGGGGTCCAGAAACAGGCGATCCCCGGCAGTGACGCCGAAGGCCGTGTAGAACTCGTCGATGTTGGACACGATGGCATTGCAACGGAATTCGGCCGGCGAGTGCGGGTCGATGGCCAGCCGCCGGACCGCCTCCTCGGGCCGTGACTTGCCCCGCCAGATCTCGCCCCAGCTGTAGAAGACGCGCTGCAGGCCGTTCAGTCCGTCGACCTCCGTACCGGCGTCGTCGACGGTGCCGCCGGCCCGTTCCCGAGCGATCCCGTACGCGACGAGCGCGATGCTCAGGCCGCCGAGGTCGCCGATGTTCTCGCCGACCGTGAAGCCGCCGTTGACGTGGTGCTCGGACCCGCCCGGCTCGCCGGCCAGTTCCCTCGGCACCAGCGCGTCGTACTGCTCGATCAGAGCCCGCGTGCGCTTGCCGAACTCCTCCCGGTCGGAGTCGGTCCACCAGTCCTCGAGGTTGCCGTCCCCGTCGTACTTGGCGCCCTGATCGTCGAAGCCGTGGCCGATCTCGTGCCCGATCACGGCGCCGATGCCGCCGTAGTTGACGGCGTCGTCGGCGTCCGGAGCGAAGAACGGAGGCTGCAGGATCGCGGCGGGGAAGACGATCTCGTTCATGCCGGGGTTGTAGTACGCGTTCACGGTCTGCGGGGTCATGAACCACTCGCTCCGGTCGACCGGGGCGCCGATCTTCGCGAACTCGCGGTCGTGCTCGAAGGCCTCGCCGCGGCGCAGGTTGCCGATCAGGTCGTCGCGACGGATCTCCAGTGCCGCGTAGTCGCGCGCCGTGTCCGGGTAGCCGATCTTCGGGGTGAACCTGTCCAGCTTGTCCAGGGCCCGCTCGCGGGTGGCGGGGGTCATCCACGGCAGCTCGGAGATCCGGCGACGGTAGGCCTCGACCAGGTCCGCCACGAGGGCCTGCATGCGCTCCTTCGAGTCGGCGGGGAAGTGCTGCGCGGTGTACAGCTCGCCGACCGCGAAGCCCAGGTACTGCTCGACGAGCGTGACGCCGCGCTTCCACCGCTCGCGGATCTCCGGCGTGCCGGTGAGCACCGTGCCGTAGAAGGCGAAGTGCTCGTCGACCAGGTCGTCCGTGAGGAAGGGGCTGCGCGCGTGCAGCAGGCTCCACGCGAGCCAGACGTGCCACTGCTCGACCGGCCGGTCGGTGAGCAGGTCCGCCACGTGGGCGGCGTACGAGGGCTGCCGCACGTTCACCTCCGCGAACACCGGGGAATCGGCGGAGCCGGCGACCGCCGCGGCCCACTCCGTGACGCGCAGGCCGGGCGCCGCCGTGTCGAGTTCGGCGAGGGTCCGCAGGTTGTAGCCCTTATCGGCGTCGCGACGGTCCACCACGTTCCAGTGCCCGGCGGCGATCGCCGTCTCCAGGTCGAGGACCTGCGCGGCGGCCGCGTCCTCCTGACCCGGGGCGACGATGCCCTCCAGCGCGCCGGCGGCCAGCCGGAAGGTCGCCGCGACGTGGGCGACGAACTTCTCCCGCACGGGCGCGTACTGCTCCTCCCGGTAGTAGGCCTCGTCGGGCAGCGAGGTGCCGGATTGCACCAGGTTCACCAGGTAGCGGTCGGAGCGCTTGGCGTCGGTGTCCACGTAGTAGCCGAGCACCCCGCGCAGGCCCGTGCGCTGCAGGCGCCCGAGCGTCGTGACCAGGTCCGACGGTGACTGCACCCACCGGATCTCGGTCAGCTCGTCGGTCAGCGGCGTCAGCCCGGCCGCGGCGATGGCGGCGGTGTCCATGAAGCTCGAGTAGAGGTCGCCGATCTTGCGGGCGTCGGACCCGGCGTCGGCCGGGTGGGCGGCGCACTCCTCGACGATGTCGCGCACGTGCTGCTCCGCGGCGTCGCGGAGGGCGTAGAAGGCACCGTCGGTCGAGCGGTCCGCGGGGATCTCGTGGCTGTCCAGCCACTTGCCGTTGACGTGGCCGAACAGATCGTCCTGCACGCGGACGGCGGGGTCGACGTGGCTGAGGTCCAGAGCGGGTGTAGAGGTCACCTTGCCATCCTGCCAGTTGTCCCTTAGGAATCTCACATGGTGAGAGAACTGACTCGTCAGTATTCCTTGTGGCGCCGCACACGGATACCGTGCCATGTGATGCATACCGCAAACGGGGTTGGCCTGTGCGGTGCTGTCCGATTTCAAGGAGATTCTCGTATGAGGTTGACGCGTCCGCGCCTGCGACTGGTGCTCGCCGCCCTCCTCACCGCGTTCGTCCTCGTGGCGACCGTGGTGACCGTCCCGGGGCTGAACGCGAAGGCGAGCGCGGACCCGTGGAAGCCCGGCCCCGGCGTCGCCGGGATGATCAACCCCGAGTGGATCGCCGACCACGACGGCCCCACCAAGTACCCGAAGATGGCCATCGAGTGGGACGTCCCGATCACGATGTCCGACGGCACCGTGCTCAAGGCGAATGTCTTCCGCCCGGCGGACGCCTCGGGTCGCGCGATCGACACGAAGACCCCGACGGTCGTCAACCTGACCCCGTACACCAAGTTCGTCAGCGCGATCGCGACGCTGGCCATGAACGTCCCCGTGCTCTCGCCCGCGCTGATCCAGCTGCTGAACCTGTTCAACTTCGCCGGCACCCCGATCGCCGGCGTCAACGACCTGCGCGACGTGCTCAACGGCGGCATGGTCAGCTCCTTCACGGGCCTCGACCCCAAGCTCGTGCAGAACGGCTACACCCAGGTGGTCGTCGACGTGCGCGGCACCGGCAACTCGCAGGGCGTGTGGCAGGTGTTCGCCGATCGCGAGCAGCAGGACACCGTCGAGGTCCTCGACTGGGTCCGCAATCAGAAGTGGGCCAACGGCCGGATGGGCATGACCGGCGTGTCCTACTCGGGTATCAACCAGCTCCAGGTGGCCGCACGCAACCCCAAGGGCCTGCAGGCGCTCTTCCCGGTGGTCCCGGGCGCGGACCTGACCGCCGACATCATCGCGCCGGGCGGCGGCCTGGGCGTGGGCTTCCTCGGCCCCTGGCTCGGGCTGGTCAACGGGCTCAAGTTCATCCCCGACATCCGCTCGCTGCTCAACGGCACCTTCGACTGGAAGTGGCTGCAGCAGCGCATCGAGAACCCCGCGGTGTTCGTCCCGCAGCTGTTGTCCGGCGTCTTCTCGCCGACCGCTGAGGGCCTCGACCCGAAGACCAAGGAGCTCATCGACAAGGACTCGCCGCTGCGGCAGGCCTATCGGACGCCGCTGGACAAGATCACCACCCCCACGTTCGCGTTCGGCGGATGGCACGACCTGTTCACCAACACCGAATGGCGCCTGCCCTCCGAGCTCAGCAGCCTGCCGTTGTCGAAGAAGAAGGTGATCATCGGCGACGCCTACCACGTCACCGTCACCCACGACCTGGGCGGCGTGAACCAGCCGACCCGCGCCGACGTGCTGCAGAAGGCGTGGTTCGACAAGTGGCTCAAGGACGCCGACAACGGCATCGACAACTACGCGCCGGTCACCGTGCACCGCAAGGGCGGCGGCTGGTGGCAGGGCGACAGTTTCCCCGAGCCCAACCAGCAGTACCAGCGCATGTACCTCTCGAGCCTCACCTCCGGCACGGCCCCGGGCTCGCTGTCCGACAACAGCCTGCAGACCGCGAAGCCGAAGCTCTCGGCACGGCGCACCGTCGGCCCCGGCCTCAGCACGCTGTGCTCGAACGACACCGGGCAGGCGATGTTCGGACTGCTGGTCTTCCAGGGCTGCGCCGCCGACAACCGGGTCGCGGAGATGAACGGGCTGACCTTCACCAGTAAGCCCGTCGGGAAGTCGACCGTGATCTCCGGCCCGATCAACCTGCACCTGACCACCACGCAGGACAACCGGGACGCCTACTGGTCGGTCAACGTCACCGATGTCTCGCCCGACGGCCGGTCCGAGGTGATCAGCTCCGGTCAGCTCACCACCTCGCTGCGGCAGATCGACCAGTCGCGCAGCCTCAAGACCGCCGCGGGCGACTACACCGCGCCCTACTACGAGCTCGACATCAAGCAGCGGCAGCTGGTCAAGCCCGGGCAGGTCGTGGAGCTCGACATCGCCACGCACGCGGTCAGCGCGATCCTCAAGCCCGGCCACCGGCTGCGGGTGGACGTGTTCGCGCTCAACCTCATCAAGGCCATCACGCTGGGCCCGGTCTCCTCGGAGACCAAGTTCGCGCCGCAGCACGTGATCATCGACCCGAACCGGCCCAGCTACCTCGTGGTGCCCTCGGATCGCCCGCTGCCGTAGGCCTCGAGTCGGCCCCGGCGCTCACCCGCCGGGGCCGGATCAGCCTCAGCCGCCCAGGCGGGTGAGCATGCGCCAGAACAGGAGTTCGGCACCGTCGGGCCCGGCGGTCACGCGCCGTGCGCCCCCGACGGTGCGCAGCGAGTCACCGTCGGACAGGCCGACGGGGCCCTGCGAGGCCTCGGCGACCGCGGCACCGTCGGCCAGATAGAGGTGCCCGAACGGGGCGTCCGGCAGGTCGACGGTGCCGCCGGGCGCCAGGCGCGCCGCGAACAGCGTGGCGCCGCGGTTCCCGATCCGTACTGCCGCGTCCTGCCCGGGTTCGCCCGACGCGACCGGAACCAGCGCGCCGGCGGCCAGTTCGGCGGTCGTGTCGCACTGCTCGTACGACGGTGCGCCGCCCGGCTCGTCCGGCAGGACCCACATCTGGACGAACCGGACATCCGCCCCGCCCGAGGGAGTCGGGTCGGGACGGTCGTTGAGCTCGGAGTGCAGGACCCCGGTCCCGGCGCTCATCCGCTGGGCGAGCCCGGGGACGACCAGCCCGGCGTGTCCCTCACTGTCCTGGTGCACCAGCGATCCGGACAGCACCCACGTGACGATCTCGACGGCGCGGTGGGGGTGCGTGTCGAAGCCCGTGCCCGCCTCGACCTGCTCCGCGTTGCAGGCCAGCAGGATTCCGTGGTGGGTATTGTCGGGATCGTAGTGGTCTCCGAAGGAGAAGCAGTGACGCGACCGCACGCCCGGCATCGACGACGCGGCCCGGTCCGCGGAACGCACCACCAGATCCATATCCCAAGGATGCCATGTTCGAAACGGTAAGCTCCGCCGTCAGGGATGGCGTGGGGCCGTTCACCACGAGGGAGGCGACGTGAGACGGAGCGGTCGGGCACGCCACGGCGCCGCCGCGGTGGTCTCCGTCCTGCTCCTCGGCGTCGGCGGCGGGTTGTCCGCGTGCGGCGACAGCACCATGTCCGACGTGCAGAAGATGCTCGATACCTACACCTCGGCGATCGGGGAGGGCAAGGCCGTCGCCGCGGCGGCCGTCACCTCGTCGCCCGACGTGGCGGGTGGCGTCATAGGCAGCACCCTGCGCGACATGAACGCGCAGTCCGTGAAGGTCAGCACGACCAACGTGCAGCGCTACTCCGGCGGCAACGCGACCTTCGACGTCAAGACGCACTGGAACTTCGGTGACGGCCGGGACTGGGACTACACCACGAAGGGTAGCGCCTCGCAGTTGTCCATCGGCTGGCGGATCTCCTGGGACCCGGCCGTACTCGCGCCCGGGCTCACCCCGGACACCGCGATCCGGCAGATCCGCACCGACGCCAAGGCGCCGAAGGTGTTCGCCGCCGACAAGTCGGACCTGATGTTCGCCGGCACCGTCCATCGCCTCACCGTCGACCCGAACCGGACCAAGAACCTCACCGACAGCCTGACCCGGGTCGCGAAGATCGTCTCGCCCGTCGCGCCGCTGGTCACTCCCGAATCCCTCGCCGCGAAGGCCAAGGCGGCCCCGGGGAAGCCGGTCCCCGTTCTCGACCTGCGCGACGACGACTTCGGCGTGCTCGGAGACAAGCTCACCGCCGTGCCCGGCCTGCAGGACACGCCGGCCCAGGACCTGCTCATCTCGAACCGACAGTTGTTCTCGCCCCTGTTCGACGGGATCAAGGGCGCGTGGCAGGCGAACCGGGACGCGACCGCGGGCTGGGAGGTGCAGCTGCTCACGAAGGGCAAGCCGCCCACCAAGATCGTCGGCTACCAGGGGCCGCCCGGACCGGACCTGCGGGCCGCCATGGATCCCAAGACCCAGCTAGGTGCCGAGAACGCGGTCGTGCAGCTGGGCCAGCCCGCCGCGATGGTCGTGATCTCGGTCTCGACGGGGGCCGTGCTCGCCGCTGCGCAGAACACGCAGGCCAGCGCGGTCTCGCCCGACTGGGCCCTCACGGGGCTATCCACCACGGGGCCCGTTCTCGAGCCGCTGTACAGCGAGGTCAACGCCGCCGCGGGCAAGGACGCGGGCAAGCAGGGCGCGCTGCTCGCGCCGCTCGGCATGGGCACCGACTTCGCCATGACCGGCGTGAAGACGGTGACCGCGGAACTGCCGGGGGTCGGCGGGCGCGGACCTGCGGAGCTCGGCGCCGACACCGTCAAGGCCACCCCGTTCGGCATGGCGGTGTTCGCCGCGGCCATCGCCAAGGGGAAGACCACCGCGCCGTTCGTGGTGCAGGGCCAGACCGCGAAGCCCAGCGCCCCGCTCGGCGACGTCGACGGAAAGATCCTCCAGGCCGTGCGCGCCAAGATGGACGCCACCGTCTCGCCCTCCGGCGACGGCAGCGACCTCGTCGCGACGAAGGCGAAGGGCCTCGTCGGCACCAACGGGCCGGAGGGCCCCGGCTGGTTCATCGGCTACCGCGGCGATGAGGCCTTCGCGATCATGGTCACCGGCGAGCGGTCCGGCAGCGGATCGCTGCAGGTCGCCGGGGCGTACCTGAAGTAGCTCAGGCCCTCGCGCGGCGGGCGAGCAGGAGCTGTGCGAGGGCGCGCCAGCCCAGCAGGAACAGCCCGAGCGCGATGGTGGCGACGATGACGAAGCTGACCTCGACGCCCTTGGAGGTGAGCAGGCCCCGGGCCGTCATGCCGAAGGCCACCGTCGAGATCCAGATGATCACGCCCGCGGGGAAGACGCGACCGGGGTAGAAGGCCTGTGCGCGCCCGGGCTCGTGGCCGCGCAGGGCCGCCAGCACGTAGGTGAAGGCCCAGCCCACGGCGAGGGCCAGCAGGAAGGGCCATGCGGTCTCGGCGAACCCGCTCGGCGAGAAGGCCTCGTTGTGGTTGAACCGCCCGATCACGACGAACAGCAGGACGAAGACGATGTCGAGGACGGCGATGACCGGGATGCGCATGTCACAACGGTAGACCGTGTTCGGCACGCGGTCGGGGCGCGGTCCTCCCAGACGCGCCCCGACCGGGCCTGACCCCCCGCCCCCCTCCACTCCGGGGCGATGTGAGCGTGCGGGTCGTCCGCTCACAGGTACAACGATGCCCGGGCCCCCTTGAGGGCCGGTTGCAGCGCGCTAAAAGGGCAGGTGGGAGAGCTAACTCGGGCTGGTCGACGGTCCGCCGTCGCCCTCGGGGGCGTCGACCGTGGGCTCGGTGTCCTGCGCGGGCCGCGCGGTGGCGGACTTGCCGCTGCCGGTGGCCGCATCGGGGTCGACGTCCAGGGTGGCGCGGTAGCTGCGGTACCCGACGATGATCACGATCCAGCCGACGACCACCACGAGGACGTAGCTGATCAGCCGGTACAGCAGGGTCGCCGTGAGCGCCGAGCTGGCCGGCATCCCGGCCAGCACGAGCGCGGGGACCAGGGCCGCCTCGACGAGCCCGAGGCCGCCCGGGATGGGGCTGACGGTGTTGACCAGCTTCGACGCGGCGTAGGCGCCGGCGAGCGCGGCGAGGCCGGGCGCGTCGCCGACGGCGTAGCAGGCGAACGCGAGGCAGGCCACGTCGGCGACCCAGTTGAACAGCGACCACCCGAAGGCCTCGGCGCCGTAGCGGCGGCTCAGCTTTACGGCCTGCAGCTGGTCGAGGATCTCCTTCCAGCGGGCGAGCCAGGTGTCCTCCGGCTTGTTGCGCAGGTCGTTGATCCACCGGATGAGCCGCGCCCCGACGACGTACAGGCCGTCCGGGTGCGAGGCCACATACTGCACCAGCACGATGAACACCACGAGCATCGCGACGGAGAACACCACCGAGTAGGGGCTGGTCTTGGCGCCGGCGAGGAGGCCGCCCGCGAGGCCGAGGACGGCGAGCCCGGCGGACATGAGCAGTCCGCTCATCACGATCTGCCAGGTCGCGACCACCGGGGAGGCGCCCCATGCCCGGGTGCGCCGGTAGACCAGTGTCGGCGCGAGCACCTGCCCGCCGGGCAGCGACTGCGACACCGAGTTGGACGCCATCTGCAGGCCCAGCGCCTGCCGCTGCGTCACGGGCACGCCCGCCGACCGCAGCAGGGTGCGCGTCACCTGGGCGAACGAGTCCATCGAGAAGAATACCGCGATGACGCAGGCGACGACCCACTCCCAGCGGATGTGCCCCAGCTCCCGCACCGATTTCGACACCGTCGGCCAGAACAGGTAGGCCTCGACCGCGAGGACGACCGCGAGGATCACCAGCAGCGTGCGCCGCGCCCACTTCCAGCGCCGCCGGTTCATCACCGGCCGCCTGCCGCCGCCCTCGGCGTCGGGGGTGATCGCTGCTGTCGCGTCGTCGGGCGTGTCCGCCCCGGCGGGACCGTCGACGTCCGCTCCCGGCTCCGCGGCCGGGTCCGGGCGATCCGCCCGGTCGGCCGATTCACCTTCGCTCATCGGCGCCAGCCTACCCACCGGTTAACGTGGGCACATGCAAGGCCTCGCTACCCGTCTGCGGCGCGTCGAGCCCGCGGACGGGGCCACCCTCGACGGTGGCGACCCGCGCGCGCCGCTGTGGCGCGGCGCACAGTGGTTCCGCGCGCTGTCGGTGCTCTACGCCGTCGGCCGGCAGGTCGACGAGGCGGACCGGTACCGGCACGTCGGCTGGAGCTGGGTGATGATCGGTGCCGTCGTGGTGGTGAGCCTGGTCGCCGGGTTCGGTTACGTGCGCGGATTCGGGCGGCACCGGTGGTTCGTGCTCGCCGAGTTCGCGGTCGCCGGGGTCCTGGCACTGGGCACCGTCTGGGTCGCCTCGCCGGCGTTCACCGCGCACAATCAGACCCTCCCGACCACGCTGTGGCTGACCAATCCCGTGGTCTCCGCGGCGATCCTGTCCGGCCCGGTCGCCGGCGTGCTCGGCGGCATCGTCATCGCCGCGATCAACGCGATCTACCGGGGCACCTTCCCCGAGACGACGCTCCGCGACGCCAACTATCCCGTCTTCATGGCGGTGGGCCTCGGGATCGGCGTGGCGGCACGCGTGGCCATCCGCTCCCAGGAGCAACTGCGCGCGGCCGAGCGCGTCGCCGCCGAGGCCCGCGCCCGGGAGCGCCTGGCCCGGGAGGTGCACGACGGGGTGCTGCAGGCCCTCGCCTTCCTGTCCCGACGGTGCGCCGCCCTCGGCGGTCCCGGCACGGAGCTGGGTGCGTTGGGCGAGCTCGCCGCGCAGCAGGAACGGGCGCTGCGGCGCCTGATCGCCGAGACGCCGGGAGGCACCGTCGAACCGGGGACCGCCGCCGACGGCGACCTGGTGGACCTGCGCGAGCTGCTGCGGCCGCTGGCGTCGTCGGCGGTGACCCTCGCCGAGCCCGGCGGGGCCGTGATGCTGCCCGCCCCGACCGCGGCGGAGGTGACCGCGGCGGTGCGCAACGCCCTGGAGAACACCCTCCGGCACGCCGGTCCCGCGGCGCGGTCCTACCTCCTGCTCGAGGACGTGGGTGACGCGGTCCTGGTCACCGTGCGCGACGACGGTGCCGGCATCGCGCCGGGACGGCTCGACGCGGCGCGTGCCGAGGGCAGGCTGGGGGTGGCGGAGTCGATCGTCGGACGGATGCGTGAGCTGGGCGGACGCGCGGAGTTGACGACCGGCGTGGATGAGGGAGTGGAATGGGAGCTATGGATACCCCGGATGTAGCCGCGAACGCGGACGTCTCCGTGCTGGTGGTGGACGACCACCCGATGTGGCGCGATGCCGTCGCGCGCGACCTCGAGGCCCGGGGCTTCGTCGTCGCGGGCACGGCGGACTCGGTGGCGGCGGCGGGGCGGATCGCGGGTGCGGTGCAGCCGCGGGTCGTGCTGATGGACATGTCGCTGCCCGACGGCGACGGCGCCGCGGGTACCGCGCTGGTGCTCGCCGCGGCGCCGCAGGCCCAGGTGCTGATCCTGTCCGCGTCGGACGAGCGTGACGACGTGGTCGAGGCCGTGAAGGCCGGGGCCTGCGGCTACCTGGTCAAGAGCGCCTCGGCGGAGGAACTGGTCGCGGCCGTGCACGCCACCGCCGCGGGGCAGCCGGTGTTCACGCCCGGTCTCGCCGGGCTGGTGCTGGGCGAGTTCCGGCGGATGGCCGCCGCGCCGGAGCCGACCCCCGCCGCGGCGCTCACGCCGCGGGAGACCGAGGTGCTGCGTCTGGTCGCGAAGGGCCTGTCCGCCAAGCAGATCGCCACCCGGTTGCACCTGAGCCACCGCACCGTCGAGAACCATGTGCAGGCCACGCTCCGCAAGCTCCAGCTCGGTAACCGCGTGGAACTGGCCCGCTACGCGTTGGAGAACGGGCTGGACTGAGCGCCTCGCGGCCGGGCCTCGCGCCCGGGCGGGGGAGCGAGGGTTTCGGCAGCGCGCTGCCGATGTTCGTGGACGCTGCCGATGGCCGGCAGCGCCCACGGGTTTGCGCAGCACGCTGCCGAAACCACACCGCCGACGGCCGTCGAATCGCCGATGCGCCCGGTCAGCGGCCCAGGATCTTCGCGGTCACCGCCTGCGGCCGCAGGTCCAGGCGGCGCAGGAGCTGCGCGTTGAGCGCCACCACGACCGTCGAGAGCGACATCAGGATCGCGCCCACCGACATGGGCAGCACGAACCCGATCGGCGCGAGCACGCCCGCCGCGAGCGGCACGGAGATCAGGTTGTACCCCGCCGCCCACCAGAGGTTCTGCTGCATCTTGCGGTACGAGGCCCGCGACAGCTCGATCACCGACAGCACCGACCGGGGGTCGTCGCTCGCGAGGATCACGCCGGCGGAGGCGATCGCCACGTCCGTACCCGCGCCGATGGCCAGTCCCACGTCCGCCTGGGCCAGCGCCGGTGCGTCGTTGACGCCGTCGCCGACCATCGCGACCCGCCTGCCCTCGTGTTGCAGCTCGGCGACCTTGGCCGCCTTGTCCTCCGGTCGCACGCCGGCGAAGACGCGGTCGATCCCCAGGTCGTCCGCGACGGTGCGGGCCACGGCCTCCGCGTCGCCGGTGATCATGACGACCTGGATCCCCAGGGCGTGCAGCGCGTCCACGGCCTCGCGGGACTCCGGCCGCACCTCGTCCGCCAGCGCCAGCGCGCCGCGCACCGCACCGTCGCGCAGGACGTGGAGGATGATCGCGCCGCGCTCACGCCAGGCATCGACGACGGGGAGCTCCTGTGCGCCTTCCTCGGCCAGCAGATGCGGCCCGCCGACGCGGACCGTCGCACCGTCGACGGTCGCCGTGACCCCCACGGCCGGAGAGCTGCTGAAGTCGGACGCGGCGGGCACCGTCAGGCCGCGGTCCGCGGCGGCGCGGACGATGGCGCGGGCCAGGGGATGCTCGCTGTCGGCCTCCGCGGCCGCGGCGAGGGTCAGGAGCGCGTCCTCGTCGCCGGTCACGGCACTGACCTCGGTGACGGTCGGCTCGCCCTTGGTGAGGGTGCCGGTCTTGTCGAACAGCACGGCGTCGACGGTGCGCATGCTCTCCAGGGACAGCCGGTCCTTCACCAGCACACCCCCCTTGGCGGCGCGCTCGGTGGCGATGCTGACCACCAGCGGGATCGCCAGCCCCAGCGCGTGGGGGCACGCGATCACCAGCACCGTGATGGTGCGGACCACGGCGTCGTCCGGCATCCCGAGCGCCGACCACACCACGGCGGTGATCGCCGCTGCGCCGAGGGCGAACCAGAAGAGCCAGCCCGCGGCGCGGTCGGCCAGCCGCTGCGCGCGGGAGCTGGAGTTCTGGGCCTGGGCCACGAGCCGGCCGATGCCGGCGAGCGCGGTGTCGTCGCCGATCGCCGTGACCCGCACCCGCAGACCGGAATCGGTGGCGACGGTGCCGGCGGTGACGGGGTCGCCGACGGTCCGCTCGACCGTGCGGGACTCGCCGGTGATCATCGACTCGTCGAGCGCCGCAGTGCCGTCCACGACGACGCCGTCCGCGGGCACGGAGCCGCCGGGGCGCACCACCACGACATCGCCCACGCGCAGCTCCGACGGTGCCACCGTCACCGTGCCCGCGCCCTCCACGCGCTCCGCCTCGTCGGGGAGGAGCGCGGCGAGCGAGTCCAGCGCGGAGGTGGTCTGCGCGAGCGAGCGCATCTCGATCCAGTGGCCCAGCAACATGATCACGATGAGAAGCGCCAGCTCCCACCAGAAGTCGAGCTCGTGGTCGAGGACACCCAGCGAGGCTCCCCAGGACGCGACGAAGGCGACGGTGATCGCCAGCCCGATCAGCAGCATCATGCCGGGCCTGCGGGAACTGATCTCCGAGACTGCCCCGGTGAGGAAGGGCTTGCCGCCCCACACGTACATCACGGTGCCGAGGATCGGTGAGATCCACTGCAGCCCGGGGAGATCCGGGAGGGTGTAGCCGATGATCATGGCGAACATACTCGACAGTGCGACCGTCGGGACGGCGAGCGCCAGCATGATCCAGAACAATCGGCGGAACTGCGCGACGTGGTCGCCGTGCCCGCCGTGCCCGCCGTGGTTCATTCCGGGCATCGCCGCCATGTCGTGCCCCGCGTGCCCCGCCATGTCATGCCCCGCCATGTCATGCCCGGACATGTCATGCCCGGACATGTCATGCCCGGACATGTCGTGCCCGGACATGTCGTGCTCCGCGTGTCCGACCATGGCGTGGGCACCGTGCTCGGCGTGCGAGTCGAGGTGCGTCCGATCGTGCTCCATGGCACGACCATATACCCCCATGGGGTACCTTTCAAGAGGTGCGGGTCGCCACGGATGCCGATCGCGTCGGCCGGTCGATCGACGGGGTGCGACCATGGACTCGGCATCGTCGTCGGTCGCGCGGGTGGCCCCGGGAGAGGTGGTTGTGCGTGAGACTGCGCCGGAAGGACACCGCACCGGATCGCGCCGCCGGTCACGACGATCACGGCGACCCGGGTGGCTCGACGCAGCGCGTGGCCCTGGCCTCACCGCCCGGCCGGTGGCTGGTGGCCGTCGCGGTCCTCGGCTCCGGCGTCGCCTTCCTCGACGGCTCGGTGGTCAACGTGGCGCTGCCCGCGATCGGGCGGGACCTCGGCGGCGGACTGTCGATGCTGCAATGGGTGCTCGACGGGTACCTGCTCACCCTGAGCGCGCTGCTCCTGCTTGGCGGAGCGCTCGGCGACAGGTACGACCGGCGCACCGTCTTCCTGGCCGGCCTGGCGGTGTTCACGCTCGCGTCCGTCGCGTGCGGGCTCGCTCCGACCGGCGAGATCCTGATCGGCGCGCGCGTGGTCCAGGGCATCGGCGGCGCGCTCCTCGTGCCCAACAGCCTCGCACTGATCGACACCGTGATCCGCGCCGAGGACCGGGGCCGGGCGATCGGCGTGTGGGCCGGGTTGAGCGGCGTCTCGTCCGCGATCGGGCCGTTCGTCGGAGGCTGGCTCGTCGATTCCGCGTCCTGGCGCTGGGTGTTCCTCATCAACGTGCCGCTCGCCGCGGCGGCCCTGGTCCTGACGGTCCGCCACGTCCCCCGGATCCGCGCGACGAGGGTGCGCGGCGGGCTCGACATCGCCGGCGCCTCCTGCATCACGCTCGGCCTGGCCGGTGTGACCTTCGCGATGATCGAGGCCCCGGTGCAGGGCTGGACGCCGATCGTCCTGCTCGCCCTCGCGATCGGGCTGGCGGCCGTCGCGGCGTTCCCGGTCGTCGAACACCGCGCCGAGGACCCGCTCGTACCGCTGCACCTGTTCCGGTCGGCGCGGTTCAGCGGCACGAACATCGTCACCCTCGCGGTGTACACCGGGCTGGGCGGCGCGCTGTTCCTGCTGTCGCTGCACCTGCAGACGAACCTCGGCTACTCGGCGCTGGAGGCCGGGCTGGCCTTCATCCCCTTCACCATCGTCATGGCGCTCCTGTCCGGGCGGATCGGCGCGCTCGCGCAGCGGACCGGCCCGCGCGCCTGGATGACCGCCGGACCCATGGTCGCCGGGGCGGGCCTGGCCCTGCTGGTCCGGGTGGTTCCCGGCGCGGGGTACTGGGGTGGGGTGCTCCCGGGCGTCCTCGTCTTCGGGCTGGGCATGGCCATGACGGTCGCGCCGCTCACCTCGACGGTGCTGGACGCGGTCCCCGCCGACTACGTCGGAGCCGCCTCCGGGGCCAACAACGCGATATCGCGGTTCGCGGGTCTGCTCGCCGTGGCCGTCCTGCCGCTCGCGGTGGGCATCACCGACCCGAGCGGCGACTCGCTCGCGGGCGGCTTCGCGCGCGCGATGCTGGTCTCCGCCGCGCTCTGCGTGATCGGCGGCGTCGTCGCGCTCGTGTCGCTACGCCCGGTCAGGCACCGTCGGACTGCGGGGAGAGGGCGAGCGGCGGATGGCCCGTGAGGTACTCGGGGGTGAGCAGGGAGTCGAGCGTCGCATCGTCGAGCAGGCCGCGCTCGCGGACGATCTCGACGACGCCCCGCCCGGACTCGAGGGCCTCGGCGGCGACGGAGGTCGCGGCGGCGTAGCCGATCGCGGGGCTCAGCGCCGTGACCACACCGATGGACTCGCCGACCATCCGCTCCAGCCGGTCCCGGTTGGCGGTGATGCCGACGACGCAGCGCTCGCCGAGCACCCGCGCCCCGCGCGTGAGGTGGGAGATCGATTCCACCAGCGACCGGGCGATGATCGGCTCGAAGGCGTTGAGCTGTAGCTGCCCGCCCTCGGCGGCCATGGTGATCGTGACATCGTGGCCGATCACCTCGTACGCGATCTGGTTGACCACCTCGGGGATCACGGGATTGACCTTGCCCGGCATGATCGACGACCCGGCCTGCACGGCCGGCAGATGGATCTCGCCCAGCCCGGCGCGCGGACCCGAGGACAGCAGTCGCAGGTCGTTGCAGGTCTTCGACAGCTTCACCGCGATCCGCTTGAGCACGCCGCTGAGCTGGACGAAGACGCCGACATCCGCCGTCGCCTCGATCAGGTCGGTGGCGCCGACCAGCTCGTAGACGCCCGTGATCTCGCGCAGCCGCTCGATCACCCGCGACCGATAGCCCGGATGCGAGTTCAGCGCGGTGCCGATCGCGGTGCCGCCGATGTTGAGCTCGTGCAGCAGTCGCGTGGCCTCCTGCAGGCGCACGATGTCCTCGCCGAGGGTGGTCGCGAAGGCGCCGAACTCCTGCCCGAGCGTCATGGGGACCGCGTCCTGCAGCTGGGTCCGTCCCATCTTCACGATTCCGGCGAACTCCCCGGACTTGGTGCCGAACGCGCCGCGCAGCTCCGTGAGCGACTCCTGGAGCTCGCGCAACTGCGTGATCAGGGCGATCTTGACGGCGGTCGGGTACACGTCGTTGGTGCTCTGGCCGAGGTTCACGTGGTCCAAGGGGCTCAGGGTCGTGTACTCGCCGCGCGGCCTGCCCAGGTGTTCGAGGGCGGCGTTGGCGATCACCTCGTTGGCGTTCATGTTGGTCGAGGTGCCCGCGCCGCCCGCGATGGTGTCCACCAGGAACCACTCGTGCAACTCGCCGCCACGGATGCGCTCGCACGCGGCGACGATCGCCCCCGCCTTCTCCTCGTCGAGCAGTCCGAGATCGCGGTTCGCCGTCGCCGCAGCCTGTTTCACCGCGGCCAGCGCGTTCACCAGATGAGTGTGGGTCGCGATCGGGATGCCGGTGATCGGGAAGTTCAGCAGCGCCCGGGCGGTGTGGGCGCCGTAGTACGCGTCGGCCGGAACGTCGATGTCGCCGAGCAGATCGTGCTCGCTGCGCGTCTGGGGAGAGGTCATGCGTCGATCGTCGCGCACCGTCGGCGATCGAAGGGCCGTTTGCGGGATACGGACCGGGCCCGACGGTGCGCTACCGCTCGGTCGGACGGTACGAGGCCAGCCCCAGGGCGACGACGGTGAGCTGTCGGGAGGTCCGGTCGACGAGCTCGGCCTCGTCGCGGGTGTTGCGCGCGTCGATCCGCACGAGCTCGGCGACGAAGCCCAGCATGATCGTCACGTAGAGGTCTGCCACCATGTCGAGGTCCTCGACGCTCCAGTCGCTCAGCGGAGGAATCCGGGACAGGTCGTGGGTGAGCTCCTTGGCGAACAGCCGCAGTTCGACGTCGATCGCCCGCTGCAGCTCCGGGGAGCCGCCGTACCGCTCGCGGACCAGGAACTGGAACTCCGCATCGTTGCTGCGGGCCTGCTTCGCGACGATCCGGATGGCCTCGGGGCCGCTGGGCGCGACGCCCTCGCGCCGACCCTCGCGGAGCATGCGGCGCAGCACGCGCATCGCGTCCTCGACCAGGGTGACGCCGAGATCGTCCATGGAGGCGAAGTGGCGGTAGAAGGCGGTGGGCACCACGCCCGCGGCCTTGGCCACCTCGCGCAGCGACAGGCTCGCGAACGAGCGTTCACCGGCCAGGGCCAGCGCCTCGTCGAGCAGGGCCTGCCGCGTGCGCTCCTTGGCCTCCGCCCGCGACGGCCCCGGGGTGTGCCGTTCGACGGCGCGCGGGGTCGGTCTGGGCATGGGTTCGAGTCTATCGCCCCTGCGTCGGGACGCCGCCGTGGAGGCTGTGGCCGAGGTCACCGAACAACTTCTTGACGAGGAACGGACAGCTACGTGCATACTGTGAGTGTACAAGCGTGCACTGAACGGAGAAACACAGCCATGAGCCGCTTCACCCGATTCGCCGGCAATGTCATCGAGGCCGTGCTGACCCCGCACGCCGTGGACCGCTACCTCGAGCTCGTGGACCCGATGGTCACCTGGACCGAGATCCGTGGTCGCGTCACGGCCGTCAGCCGCCGCACGGACCGCACCGTCACCTTCAGCGTGACCCCCACTCGCCAGTTCGAGGGCTTCCAGGCCGGACAGTTCATCCAGGTCAGCGTCGTGATCGACGGTGTCCGTCAGACCCGCTGCTTCTCGCCCGCGAGCTCGCAGCACCACGCGGGGGACCTCGAGTTCACGGTGACCGCCGACGCCGACGGGCACGTCAGCAAGCACCTCCGCGAGAACCTCGCGGTGGGCGACGTGCTCGGCCTCACGCCGGCGGGCGGCACCTTCACCCTGCCCGGAACGCCCGGTGACCGCCCCGCGAGCATCCGCCTCATCAGCGGCGGAAGCGGCATCACACCCGTTCTCTCGATCCTGCGCACGCTCGTCGATGAGAACTACGGGGGTGAGGTCGCGCTCCTGCACTTCTGCCGGGACTCGGCGGACAACCCGTACCGCGCCGAGCTGGAGCGACTCGCCCGGTTCGGCACCGTGTCGGTGACCTACGTGTACACCCGCGCGGGCGGCCGGCACCTCGGCGCCGAGCACATCGGGCAGCTCGAGGGCTACGGCGACATCGGCCTCGCGTGCGGTCCCGCGTCGCTGCTGGAGGCCGCGAAACAGCTGTACACCGATGCCGGCGTCGAGCTCCGCGTCGAGGAGTTCACCCCGCCGGTGGTGTCGGCACCGTCGGGCGAGGCGACCGGAACCCTGCGCTTCACGGAAGCGGGCACCGAGGTCGACAACGACGGCCGCACCATCCTCGATCAGGCCGAGTCCTCCGGCCTGTTCCCCGAGAGCGGCTGCCGGATGGGCATCTGCTTCTCCTGCACCGCCGTGCGCAAGTCCGGCTGCACCACCAACGTGCTCACCGGCGAGACGGACACCGAACCCGACCAGCACATCCAGCTCTGCATCAGCGCGCCCGTCGGCGACGTCGAGATCGCGCTCTAGCCGCACCACACAGATTTCAAGGGGAGAACACCATGACCGAACAGATCACCCTCACCGCCGAGCAGGTCGAGATCATCGGCGAACGCTTCGACGCCATCCGGACCCGCGTCCTCAACGACCTGGGGGAGAAGGATCGCGAGTACATCTACAAGATCGTCCGCGCCCAGCGCGGCTTCGAGATCGCCGGCCGCGCCATGATGTACGTGCCGCCGCTCTGGCCGGCCGCCGTCGCCTCGCTGGGCCTGTCGAAGATCCTCGACAACATGGAGATCGGCCACAACGTGATGCACGGCCAGTACGACTGGATGCGTGAGCCGGGCCTGAACTCCCGCGAGTTCGAGTGGGACACCGTGTGCCCCGCCGATCAGTGGAAGCACAGCCACAACTACCTGCACCACACGTACACCAACGTCCTCGACATGGACCGCGACATCGGCTACGGCATCCTGCGCATGGCGCCGGAGCAGAAGTGGAACCCTTACTACCTGGGCAACCTGGCCTACGCGAGCGCGCTCATGGTGCTCTTCCAGTGGGGCGTGATGCTGCACGACCTCGAGACCGAGCGGATCGTCAAGGGCGAGCGCAAGTGGGGCGACGTCAAGGAGCTCGTCGCCGGGATGCGGAAGAAGGCCGGCAAGCAGGTCCTCAAGGACTACGTGATCTTCCCCGCGCTCACCGGCCCGCTGTTCCCGCTGACCTTCCTGGGCAACATGTCCGCGAACCTGATCCGCAACCTGTGGACCTTCTCCATCATCTTCTGCGGGCACTTCCCGTCGGGCGTGCAGACCTTCACCAAGGAGGAGACGGCCGAGGAGACCCGCGGCGAGTGGTACGTCCGGCAGATGCTGGGCTCGGCGAACATCGACGGCGGCCGCCTGTTCCACATCCTGTCCGGCAACCTGAGCTTCCAGATCGAGCACCACCTGTTCCCCGACCTCCCCGCGAACCGCTACCCGGAGATCGCCGCCGAGGTCCGCGCGACGTGCGAGGAGTTCGGCCTGCCCTACAACACGGGCTCGCTGCGGGCCCAGCTCGGCTCGACGTGGAAGAAGATCGCCAAGCTCTCGCTGCCGAACAGCTGGACCAAGCAGGAGCCCGACCTCGCCGTGACCATCGAGCGCGCCCGCCACGAGGACGCCGCGTCGAAGGCCCTGGCCGCCGCGGGCTGGCAGCGCGCCGTCGAGCGTGAGATGGTGTCGGTCTAGTCGTCGACCGGACCAGGAGGACCGCAGTGGGCAAGATCGAGCGGCGCAAGGATGCTGCACAGGAGGCCGTCGAGTCGACGGCCATCCGCGTCGGCCGGATCGCGACGATCATCACCACCGCCGTCGCCGACGTGGCGCGGGAGATCGGCGACGCCGTGAGCGACGCCCTCGAGATGCGGCAGGCGGCCAAGGCCGCCGCCGCCGACGAGGCCCGGCAGGCGGGCCGGACCCGGCAGGCGGGCGAGGCCCCGCAGGCCGACGAGGCCCGGCCCGCGCCCACCGGGCGGCCCGAGGCCGAGCGGCCCGAGACCGGGCCGCAGGAGCCGGATCGGCCCTCGTCGACCTCGACGCCGTAGCTCCCCGCCGGGCCGCCACCCCGACGGTCCATCCCCGCCGTGGGCAGGGAGCCCTCGGTGCCAGGTCGTAGAACGTCAACGAGCTCCGAACCCAGTGGGTTCGGAGCTCGTCTCGGCTGTGGGGCGCGGCGCCGTCAGCGGTCCCGGTCGGGCCCGGGCGGGGGACCGCTCGGACGCTGGTCGGTCGGGCGCGGCCCCTGCGGTCCACCCGGGCCCTGCGGGCGCGGCGGATAGGGCGGGCGCTGTCCCTGCGGACCACCCGCGGGCGGGCCGCCGGGGCGCTGGCCCTGCGGTCGCGGCATCTGGCCGCTGTGCCGCGGGCCACCGGGGCCGTACGGTCCGGGCGGCGGGCCCTGACGGTGGCGTTGCCCCGGGACCGGCTGCTGGTAGCTGCGCGGATCCTGCGGCGGACGCTGCGTGGGCGCCGAGGGGCGCGGGGGCAGCTCGATCCGGCCGGAGAATCCGGGCGGCGGTCCGGGACGCCGCGGGCCGGGACCCATCGGGGTCGGGCGTGCCGGTCGGTCGGTCGGCGGCATGCCCGCGCCGGGCGGGATCGCGTGCTCGGCCGGGCTGGACGCGGAGCCCGCCACGACCGGCACCCCCGCCGCCACGACCTGCGGCGCGGCCTTGCCGGGACCAGCGGTCGCGGGCCGGACCGACGACAGGGGGCGGCCGTCGCGGGTCTCGGCGGGCAGCGAGGTCTCGCCCAGGCCGACGGCCTCCTGGATCTTGCGCATCCAGTTGGGCGCCCACCACGAGTCGTCGCCGAGCAGCTTCATCACGGCCGGGACGAGCACCATGCGGACCACGGTCGCGTCGACCAGCAGCGCGAACATCAGGCCGAAGGACACGTACTTGAGCATCACCAGGTCGGAGGTGGCGAACGCCGCGGCGACGCAGGCGAGCAGGATGGCCGCCGCCGTGATGATCCGGCCGGTGTTCGCGGTGCCGGCGCGGATCGCCTGCTTGGTCGTGGCACCGGCCGCGCGTTCCTCGATCATGCGGGAGATCACGAAGACCTCGTAGTCGGTACTGAGGCCGAAGACCACCGCGATCACCAGCACCAGCACGGGCGCCATCATGGGCCCGCCGGTGAAGTTGAACAGGTCGCCGCCGTGGCCGTCCACGAACATCCAGGTCAGGAAGCCGAGCGTCGAGCCCAGCGACAGCAGCGACATGAGCACGGCCTTGATGGGCAGCGTCAGCGAGCCGAAGGCCAGGAACATCGCGATCGTGGTGACCAGGACCAGCAGCAGCATCAGGGCCGGCAGCAGGTCCAACATCGAGTTGATCGAGTCCTGCTGCAGGATCGGCATGCCGCCGACCAGGAACCCGATGCCCTTGCTCGCGTCGGCACCGTCCATCTTGATGCCGCGCAGCGCGGTCAGCGCCTCGCCGACGGCTGCGGTGTCGTTCGGGTCCTGCATGCTGCCGTTCGAGGTCCGGATCGTGACCTCGTGGCCGCGCACGACCAGCTTGTCCGAGGAGCCCTTGGCGGTGGAGAGCGCCTCGCCGGCGGGACTGAACCGGGTGGAGTTCGGGTCCGCGGGGTTCGAGCGGGTGAAGCCGGGGATCTTGTTCGCCTCGTCGAGTACCTGCTTGATCTGCGCATCGCTGGCGTTGGTGAAGACGATCTTGACGGGCTGCCCGGTGTTGTCCGGGAACAGCTCCTGGAACTGGTCCTGCGCCATGCGGGTCTTGTTGTCGGGCGGCAGGTAGGTCTGCGAGATGCCGCCGAACTGGAGGCCGACGATCGGGATGCAGATCGCGAGCAGCAGCGTGACGACCCCGACGATGGCGGTCTTCGGGCGCTTCATGACCGCGTCGGTCACCTTGCCCCACATGCCGGCCTCGATGTTGGCCTTCGTCTTCGCGCGGCCCGTCTTCTCCGCCGCCCAGTGGATGACGCCGCCGATGAGCGGCAGGTTCCACCGGTTGAAGATGGTGAGGAACCAGTGGAAGCTCAGCGCGAAGACCTTCGGGCCCAGCACTGCGAGCATCGCGGGGAGCAGCGTCAGCGACAGGAGCGCGGCGATGAACACGCCGAGCAGCGCGCCGGTGGCCATCGAGGTGAGCAGGCCCAGCGGTGAGATGTACAGACACGCGAGCGCGGCCACGATGAGCAGCGACGACATGATGACCGTTCTGCCGGCCGTCATCACCGTGCGTTTGACCGCGGTCGGTGTGTCGTAGCCCTCGTCCAGTTCCTCTCTGAATCTGGACACCATGAACAGGCCGTAGTCGTGGGCGATGCCCAGGCCGATCAGGGAGATGATCGGGCCGACGAACAGGTTGACGTCCGTGAAGTCGGCCATCACCGAGGCCACGGCCATCGCCGCACCGATGGTGAGCACACCGATGATCATCGGGAGCACCGCGGCGACGACGCCGCCGTAGACGAAGAACAGCACGATCGCGACCAGCGGCAGGGCGATGATCTCCGCCTTCTTCTGGTCCTTCTGGACGCCCTCGGTGACCTCCGAGGTCACGGGGACCAGGCCGCCGACCTGGGCGGTGAAGATCGGCTTGTTCGCGTCGGACTGCAGCATCTCCATCAGCGGCTGCTGGATGGCCACCCAGTCCTTGCCGCGCTGCGTGTCGTCCGCCGAGCGCATGGGCAGGGTGAAGAAGCCCCACGTGCCGCCCTTGGCGTCGGTGCGGGTGAACTTCTTGAACAGCGCGTCGTTCGCCTGCGGCCCGCCGGGGGCGAACATCGTGTAGCTCAGCGAGCTCGCCTGCGGTTCCTTCTCGTTCGTCGGGTTCAGCTTCGAGTCGTCCCCGGTGGCGAACTTCGCGAGGATGTCCTGGCGGGTCTGCTCGACGGCCTTCTCGACGTCCGGGTCGGTGATCTTCTTGCCCTCGGCGGGCTTGATCAGCACCAGGATGTCGGGCTGCATCTCGCGACCGTTGGCCAGGTCCGTGACCTGTGCCGCCGCCACCGAGTCGCTGTTCTCGTCGTAGAGACCGTTCATCTTGGTCTTCGCCCCGAGCCCGAGGAAGCCCCAGACGCCGGTGGTGGCGATGGTCACGAACAGGACCGCGATGATCGTGTATCGGAACGCGTAACTGAAGCGTCCTATCGCTGCGAACAAGCGAAAAATCCTTTCCGGTGGCCGGTTCTAGGGCTAGGCCCGGCTCGAAAGTAGCGAAGACAGGGGGCGGAACGGCTGCAGCCACGCACCCTCGTCGGGCAGCGCATCGAGGCTCACGCGTGGCAACGGCTCCCGGAACACCCCGGTGATGTCTTCGAGATCGACGAAGTCCAGAGTAGGGGACGCCAACGCCCACGCCGCATGCTCACGGAACCCGAGTACCTTGACCGGGACCCCGGTTGCGGCTATCTCCTCGAGCGGCTCGCGGAAGGCCTGGCCGTCCGCGGAGGCGACGACGAGCCCGCCGAGGCCGGGCGAGTACCGCCGGACGTCGATGTGATCGAGCATGTCGTCGTCGACATCGCTGTCGTCGTCGACCTTCGGCTTGGCGAACACCGCGTAGCCGACGTTCCGCAGGGCCTCGACCCACGGGCGGACCACGTCGGCGGTGCCGGGCGCGATGTTGGTGAAGACGGTGGCCTCGGGCTCGAGCGCGGTGCCGGTGTCGGACTCGAGCGTGGCCGTGAGGTCCAGCAGCCAGCGGCCGAGGGCGTCGAACCGCGGGCGGTGCGCCGCGGTGGGCCGGCCGCCCAGGATGGAGCCGAGCCCCATGTCGAGGTTGGGGGCGTCCCAGACCAGCAGGACCCGCCGGGCCGGATCGGCGGTCACCACGGACTCGTCGGTCGGACTCGTCACGGCGCCTCTCCTTCCTCCACGCGTTCCCAGACGAACTCGTGGATCTCGCGGCCCACCTGCGCGGCCTTGTCCTGGAACTTGGTCACCGGGCGGTCGACGGAGATCGGCAGGCCGGCGTCGGCGAGGCGCGGGGGCAGTGCCACGGGCCGCAGGAGCGGCTCCACGGGTGCGGTCTCGGCAATCGCCTCCGCATAGTCTGCATGATCGGTGGCCACGTGCAGAATCCCTCCGACCCGCAGGCGGTCGGCGATGAGCGCGAACATACGCTCGGAGAGCAGCCGGCGCTTGTGATGACGGGCCTTGGGCCACGGGTCCGGGAAGTACACGCGCACGCCGGTGAGCGAGCCCGGGGCGACCATGTCCTCGAGCATCGCGACACCGTCGCCCCGTACTACCCGCACGTTCGTCAGGCCCGCGCGTTGCACGGCTCCCACCAGCTGGGCGATGCCGGGCAGGTAGACCTCCACCGCGACCACGTCCAGGTCGGGCTCGGCCTGCGCCATCGCCCAGGTCGACGTGCCGGTGCCCGACCCGATCTCGACGACGAGCGGGGCCTCGCGCCCGAACCACGCCGCCGCGTCCAGGGGGTGCGACGGTGCCGGGAAGGCTCCGTCCGGCGTGTCGGCCGACGACTCGTCCAGCGGCCGGGCGGGCGGGATGTCCCGGCCCAGGGTGTCCCAGCCGGTGTCCATCGCCAGCTGCTGAGCGGGGGTGAGGGAGGAACGGCGGGAACGGAAACTGGTTACTCGCGGGTACAGCCGACGGTGCTCGGCGCGGGGATCCTGGGACTGGGGCACGCTCTCCATCGTCCCAGCTTCTCGGATGTGACCTAGCATTGGCCGTATGATCGTGCGTAACACTCGCCACACGGCGCTCCGTCTGGCCACTCTGACGGTCGCCCTGCTCGCCGTGCTCGGCCTCGTCGCCGCGTGCACGAAGAGCAGCGACGCGAAGCAGTCCGACGCCCCGCTGCCCGACGCGAAGACCGTCATCGACGCCTCGGCGGCGTCCGCCCGCGCCCTGCACGACGTGCAGCTGGACCTCTCGGTCGACGGCTCCGTGCCGAACCTGCCCGTCAAGAGCGTCGCCGCCTACCTCACCAACCAGCCCAAGGTCTCCGGCCAGGGCGATGCCGAGGTCACCTTCAACGGCACCCAGGTCAAGGCCAAGTTCGTCGTGGTCGACGCGCATCTGTGGGCACAGTTCGGCTCCGGGCAGGCGTACCAGGACATGGGCCTGGCCGCCGACATCTACGACGCCTCGGCCATCCTGGACCCCGAGAAGGGCATCGCGAAGCTCCTGTCCTCGGTCCGCGACCCCAAGGTCGAGGGCCGTGAGCAGATCGGTGGCACCGACGCTGTCCGGATCTCCGGCATCATCCCGGGCACCGCGCTCGCGGGCATCGTCCCGAAGGCCGCGCTCGGCGACCGCCCGCTGACCTTCTGGGTCCAGGAGGCCGCGCCGAACAACCTCGTCCGCGCCAATGTCGGCTTCGACAACGGGACGCTGAGCGTGACGCTCTCGGACTGGGGCAAGAAGGTCGCCCTGCTGGACCCGAAGACCGCCAAGTGACGCTCACGGCCCCGTCGGCGGCGGCCGGCGCGGTCCGGGGGCGCGGCGTGGCCATCGGGGCCGCGGGCCTGGCGGTGCTCCTCGGCGCGCTGGACACCTACGTGGTGGTCTCGGTGCTCGAGGACATCATGCGCAGCGTCGAGATCCCGATCAACAAGATCCAGCTCGCCACGCCCATCATCACCTGGTACCTCCTGGGGTACATCGCGGCCATGCCGCTCCTCGGCCGGCTGTCCGACCGGTTCGGGCGCCGGCTCGTGCTGCAGGCCAGCCTCGGACTCTTCATCGCCGGGTCGATCATGACGGCGTTCGCGGACACCGTCCCCGAGGTGCTCGCGGGTCGCGTGGTCCAGGGCGTCGCGAGCGGCGCGCTGCTGCCCGTGACGCTGGCGCTGGCGGCCGACCTCTGGTCCGCGCGCCGACGGGCCGCCGTGCTCGGCTGGGTCGGTGCCGCGCAGGAACTGGGCAGTGTCCTCGGCCCCGTCGTCGGCGTGGGCGTGGTGACGCTGGTGCACGAGCACGTCGGCGCGGTGGCGCGCGACGACGCCTGGCGGGTGGTGTTCTGGGTCAACGTGCCGCTGGCGCTCCTCGCGATGCTGCTGCTGCAGATCACGGTGCCCAAACGGGCCGTCACGAAGGAGAAGGTCGACGTGCTCGGCGGGCTGCTGCTCGCCGTCGCGCTGGGTCTGTCGGTGATCGGCCTCTACAACCCCGAGCCCGACGGCGAGCACGTCCTTCCCCCGAACGGGCTGTGGCTGCTCCTGGGCGCGGCGGTGGCCTTCGTGCTGTTCGGCCTGTGGGAGCGGTTCGCCCGCACCAAGCTGATCGCGGCCGCCGGCATGCGGGTGCGGCCCTTCCTGGCCTCGTGCGCCGCGTCGGTGTGCGCGGGCGCGGCGCTCATGGTCACGCTGGTCGACGTCGAGATCTACGCGCGGCTCGTGCTGCAGCGCGACGGCGTCGCCGCAGTGCTCACGCTGGTCCGCTTCCTGCTGGCGCTGCCCGTCGGCGCGATCCTCGGCGGATTCCTCGCGACGCGCGTGGGCGATCGCCTCGTGTCGGTGGTCGGTCTGCTCGTCGCCACGGGCGGCTACCTGCTGATCGCGACCTGGCCCACCGACGTCGTATCGGCGCACTACCTGGGCTTCCTGCCCGCGCTGGACACCTCGCTGGCGATCGCCGGCTTCGGGCTCGGCGTGGTGATCGGCCCGCTGTCGTCGGCGGCGCTGCGCGCGGTGCCGCTCTCGCAGGCGGGTATCGCCTCCGCGCTGCTCGTGGTCGCCCGGATGAGTGGCATGCTCGTCGGCGTCGCCGCGCTGACCACCTTCGGCTTCTACCGCCTGAACTCGGTCGTCAACGCCATGCCGCCGGTCGTCCCGCAGGGTGACTTCACGGAGACGGTGCGGGCGGTCGCCCGGCAGACGCAGGAGGCCTACGCGCACATGTTCGGCGAGGTCTTCCTGGTGACCGCGGGGATCTGCGTGGTCGGCGCGGTCTGCGCGGCGTTCGTGGTCGCCGGCGGGCACCAATCGGGGGATTCGCCCGCCGCGGACGACGACGCGCTCGTACCCTCCCGGTAGGGACCGGCGCGGGGGCGCCGGCCGGGAGTGGGGGCTCTCATGGGGGATTCAGCCTGCCGGGACGTGCCGAGCGTGCGCAGGGGGCCGCCGTGCGTCCGGGTGCTGGGCCGGGACGGGGTCGGTAAGACGGTGCTCGGCGCGGCCCTGCGCGCCCGCTCGGTGGCGCTGTCCGACGGTGCCGCGGACGCGGTCCTGTACTGCTTCGCCGGCGGTCTGCGCGCCACCGACCGGGCCGCGCTCGACGATCTGACCGCGGGGTCGTCCGGCCCGCCGCCCGTCGTGGCCTGGACGCGGGCCGACGCGGCGGGCTCCTGGCGCGCGGCCGACGCCTACGCCGCGCGCCTCGGCGAGGTGCTGGGTGGACCGGTGATCCCGGTGATGGCGCTGCTCGACGACGTCGACCCCGTCGACCTGCCCGCGGTGCGCCGCCTCGCGGAGTCCGACCTGGCGCTCCCGGAGTCCGCCGTCGCGGCCCGGGAGGCGCTGGGCGCGGATGCCGGGCTGCTCTCCCGGCTCGGCGGCTACGGTCTGGCCTGCGCGATCGGCGCGCTGCGCGGGTCACCGTCGATGCCCGACGACGAGCTCCTCGCCGGCCTGCGCGACCTGAGCGGGGTCGATGCGCTGCTCGCGCCGCTGGCCGCCGCCTTCGACGGCCACGAGGAGCGCCGGGAGGCCGAGTTCGAGGACCTGCTGCGCACCGTCGTCGCGACGGACTGCGACCGGCGCGATGCGGCCGAGCGGATCCTGCTCGACCGGCTCGGGCGCGCGTCGTGACGATCCTGGTGGCCGGGCAGGACCCGGCGGGCGCGGTCGCGGTGGCGGCCCGGCTGGGCGGCGACGCGGCGGCCGTCGGCGCCGACGGTGCGCTGACCCCGCTCGGCGAGCACCGCGACCCGCACGAGGTGGCCGTGTACGTGCTCGACGCCTGCGTCCCGGCCGATGCCGTCGACCTCGCCGCGCTCGGACGGCTGCGGGCCGGCCTGCCGACGGTGCTCGTCGCGACCGGCGCGGAGGTGTACCCGGAGGCGGCGGAGACGACGGCCGCCTCGGCGCGCCGCCTCGGTGCCGACGTGCTCGCCGTCCAGCCCGACTCGGGCACCGGCTTCACCGCCCTGCGGGCCGCGCTGGAGCATCCCGCGCCGCCGGTGCCCCGTCCGCCCCGCGCGGGGGCGGCACCGTCGAACCCGGCCCTGGAGCGCGCGGACCGCTCGGCGTACCTGCGCGCGACGGTGGCGCGGCTGCGGGCGACCCTGCTCGCGGCGTCGGCGGAGGGGTTCCGCCGGCCCGAGGACGGCGACGCGGATCCCGACGATCACGGCGGCGTCCGCGCCCGCCTCGACGGCGTGGCCGTGGAGCTGGAGCGGTCCTTGCGCGAGCAGCTGCGCGCCGTCTACCGCGGGACCTTCGCGGGCTGGCCCGCGGTTCCGGAGCCCGCGGCCCCGTCGTTGCCCCGCGCGGATCCGCCGGCCGCGCCCGCGCGCCGCCGTGGTCCCGAGGACGCCGCGGTCCTCGTGCTGGGCGCGTCCGCGGGGCTCGGGATCGGCCGGGCCGTTGCCGCGCCCCTGGAGGCGCTGGGCGGCGTGCGCTGGCTGGCCCTGCCGATCAGCCTCGCGGTGGGGCTCGCGGCGGCGGTGTGGCTGCTGCGGGTGCGTCGCCGGACCGCCGCGCGGTCGGAGCGCCGGAATCGGGCGGATGCGGCCGCGGCGGTGTTCCGGCAGCGGGTCGAAGTGGAGCTGGGGGCGGCGCTCGTGGCCGCGGAGGCCGACGCCGCGCTGCGGATCGCCCGTGGTCCGACGGCCGACCCCGGCGCGGGGCGTGGATCGGGAACCGATCCCGGGGCCGGTGCGTCTAATTCATATGGACCATGATTTCGGTCTGTTCGGGCCCTCGGCCGGGGGAGCGTTCGGGCCCGAGCTGTTCGACGGTGCCGTGCCGGCCGAGGCGCCCTCGCCCGGCGGGCTGTGGGTGCACACCGAGGAGGGGTGGTTCGACGTGCACGCCCTGGACACCGACGGTGACGGGCTGGTGGACACGGGCACGCTGACGGACGCGTCCGGCACCGCGGTGTTCACCGATCTCGATGCCGACGGCCTGGCCGATGTGTACCACCGGGTCCGGACGGACGGCACCTTCGAGACGTGGCGGTTCTCCGGCGGCGCCTGGCACCTGCTGGACCGCGGCGACGTCGGGTGAGGTGGGCGGGGTGGCCGGCGACGTGCCACCCGGTCGTGGGCTGTGAGATGAAGCACGCCACCCTCGGTTCTGTGACCTTGTCCGATGTGTGACACTGGTTCAAAGGTTCGGATGCGACTCTCGGAGATGACACATATGACGTCAGCCACCATTCCCGGTCTCGAGGGGGAACTCCCCACGAAGCACGTGCAGCTCATCGAGTGGGTGCGCGAGGTCGCCGAGCTCACGCAGCCCGATCGCGTGGTGTGGGCCGACGGCTCCGACGAGGAGTGGGACCGGATCACCTCCGAGATGGTGGCGGCCGGCACGTTCACCAAGCTGAACGAGGACCGCAAGCCCAACTCCTTCCTCGCGCTCTCGGATCCGGCGGACGTGGCGCGCGTGGAGTCGCGTACCTTCATCTGTTCGGAGACCAAGGAGGCCGCCGGCCCCACGAACAACTGGATGCGCCCCGCCGAGATGCGCGCCACCATGACCGATCTCTACCGCGGCTGCATGCAGGGGCGCACGATGTACGTGGTGCCCTTCTGCATGGGCCCGCTGGGCGCCGACGATCCGAAGCTGGGCGTCGAGATCACCGACAGCCCGTACGTCGTCGTCTCGATGAAGATCATGACCCGGATGGGGCAGCCGGTCCTCGACAAGCTCGGTGACGAGGGCTTCTTCGTCAAGGGCATCCACTCCGTGGGCGCGCCGCTCGCGCCGGGCGAGACCGACGTGCCGTGGCCCTGCAGCGAGACCAAGTACATCACCCACTTCCCGGAGACCCGCGAGATCTGGTCGTACGGATCGGGTTACGGCGGCAACGCGCTGCTGGGCAAGAAGTGTTACGCGCTGCGCATCGCCTCGGCCATGGCGCACGACGAGGGCTGGCTCGCCGAGCACATGCTGATCCTCAAGCTGATCTCGCCGGAGGACAAGGTCTACTTCGTCGCCGCGGCGTTCCCGTCGGCCTGCGGCAAGACCAACCTCGCGATGATCCAGCCCACCCTGCCGGGCTGGCGCGCCGAGACCGTCGGTGACGACATCGCCTGGATGCGCTTCGGCGAGGACGGCCGCCTCTACGCGGTCAACCCCGAGTTCGGCTTCTTCGGCGTCGCCCCCGGCACGTCGATGGACTCGAACCCGAACGCCATGAAGACGATCGAGGCCGGCAACACCATCTTCACCAATGTCGCCAAGACCGACGGTGGCGATGTCTGGTGGGAGGGCATGTCCGCCGCCCCGCAGCACCTCACGGACTGGAAGGGCCAGGACTGGGAGTCCAGCTCGGCCGAGAACGAGGACGGTGCGGTCACCGTGGCGGCGCACCCGAACTCGCGCTACACCACCCCGATGTCGCAGTGCCCGTCGATCGCCCCCGAGTGGGACGATCCGCAGGGCGTGCCGATCTCGGCCATTCTGTTCGGCGGCCGCCGCAAGACGACGGTGCCGCTGGTCACCCAGGCCCGGGACTGGAAGCACGGCGTGTTCATGGGCGCCACCGTCGGCTCCGAGCAGACCGCCGCCGCCGAGGGCAAGGTGGGCACCGTCCGCCGCGACCCGATGGCGATGCTGCCCTTCCTCGGCTACAACGTGGGCGACTACTTCGATCACTGGCTCGAGATCGGCAAGCAGGCGGACGAGTCCAAGCTGCCGAAGGTGTTCTACGTCAACTGGTTCCGTCGCGGCGAGGACAAGCGCTTCCTGTGGCCCGGATTCGGTGAGAACAGCCGTGTGCTCAAGTGGATCGTCGACCGCATCGAGGGCAACGCCGCGGGCAAGGAGACCCCGATCGGCATCGTCGCGACGCCGGAGGAGCTGGACCTCACCGGTCTGGACACGCCGGTCGCGGATGTCGCCGAGGCCCTCTCCGTCAACGCCGAGGAGTGGCGCAACGAACTGCCCTCGATCGAGGAGTGGTTCGGCTTCGTCGGTGAGAAGCTGCCCACCGGCCTGAAGGACGAGCTGGACGCGCTCAAGCAGCGCCTGGGCTGATCCCCCGTCCCACCGACCCGCGCGGGCGCGGCCGGGGTGCGCACGAGCCGACTCAGAGTCGGTCGCCCCGGCCGTACCGGCCGAACTCCAGCAGCATCAGGGCGGCGGCCACCCGTGCCACCTGGCGCGGCCGGAGCAGGACCACCCGTTCCTGATCGAACGAACGGTACTTGCGCAGGTAGCGGTAGAGCCGCTCCACGTGCAGCAGCGGATCGAAGGCGTGCACCGCACCACGTGCGGCGGCCCTGACCCGCGGGTGGTTCCGCAGCGACGCCGACTCGTCCGCGAACAGGTCGGGGAACGGCGCGAAGGCCAACGAGACCCGCTTGTAGCCGTGATCCCGCGCCCAGGCGACCGTCTCCAGCGTGAGCCGCTCGTCCACGCCGTTCGGTGACTCCCGGGCGCGCAGCGGCAGATCCAGTGACAGGTCCTCGGGCCCGGCGGGGAGGTACCGGTGCGCGGCGCAAAGGGTGCCGTCCGGCCTGCGGGCGAGCGCGAACACCCCGTCGGGACGGGCACCGTCGAGCATGCGCCCGAGGATCATCGAGAAGCCCCGGCTCGGGTCGTGTCCGGCCAGGGCCTCCATCCGGCGGACGGCCTGCCGGTCCAGGTCGGTCACCTCGCCCTCCCGCACGATCTCGACGGTGACCCCCGCGTTGCGGGTGCGCGAGACCGCCTGGCGCAGGTTGCGGAACCGTCGACCCACCAGGTCGAACGAGCACGCGTCGATGACCACGTCGCGTCCGATGGGCACGGCCCGCAGGCCGTGGGCCTCCCAGCGCGGGCGATACGCCTCGCCGGCCCCCAGCACCGCGATCGGGCGGCGCCCGGCGCGGCGCACGAATTCGTCGATCGCCGCCGCCCGGGCCTCCGCCGTGACGCCGACGGGATCGCCGCTGGCGACGGCCATGCCGAGCCGGACCGCGTACGCCACGAAGGCATCCCCGCCGGGAGCGAACACGTGGTGCTTCTCGGGCCGCAGGGCGAAGGGCGCGAGGGGGTCGCCGACCGCTCGACCGACCAGTGATTCGACACTGTGACTATCGAATGACATGCGGACAGTATGCGCCTCGGTGCACCGGTCGTTCCGCCGCCGGGGCTCGTTCAGTCCGGCGGAGACCAGCGCTGGGGCCGGCGGAAGGCGCGGTCGAGCAGGCGGTCGGGTGCCAGGCGCAGGCCCAGATCCCGCGCGAAAGCCACGCCGGGGGAATCCCATTGGCCCGCGGCGCCCAGCAGATGCGCCTGCCGCGCGATGCGCTGGGTACGGGGTCGCCGGGCTTTGTCGTAGGCGCCCAGTCGCGTGGGTACCTCACGCGGATCGGGGTCGCTCGCGAGCGGTCGCAGCAGCGAGACCAGCACCGCGGCGTCCTCGAGCGCCAGGTTCGCGCCCTGCCCGAGGGTGGGCGGCATGGCGTGTGCCGCGTCGCCGACCAGCGTCGCCTGGCCGCGCGAGTAGGTGCGCAGCGGGTGCGCGAGCCGCTCGATCGGCTGGTATCCGATGCGGGTGGCATCCGTGGCGGCGAGGATCTCGGGGATCGGGTCGTGCCACGCGCCGTAGCGCTCGAGCAGCTCGCCGGGCTCGGGCAGGTCGTCGGCCTGCGAGGGCCGCACGGCGAACCAGTAGACCCTGCCGTCGCGCAGCGGCATGTACCCGAATCGTTCGCCCCGGCCGAAGGTCTCGCCCCCGTCGGGCAGTTCGACGGGGGTGTCGGTCATCCCGCGCCACGCCCCGTACCCGCAGTAGGCCGCGCCCGGGTCGCCCGCGTGGCTGCCCCGGACGCGGCTGCGGATGCCGTCCGCGCCGACGATGACGTGCGCGTCCTCCAGGAGTCCGCTCGGTCCGAGGTCGAGGGTGGCGGAGCTGAGCCCCTCCACGCGGATACCGGGCCGCACGGTGTCGGGAGCCAGGCCGCTGAGCAGGGCCCGGTGCAGGTCCGTGCGGTCGATCACGCGCAGGTCGGCGACGGTGGCGGGCGCGAACGCGGCCACCATGGTCCCGTCCGCGCGCATCGTGCCGATCGGGATCGACGGCGGACCGTCGGCCACGACGGCCCGTACGGGCTCCTCGAGGCCGAGCGAGCGCAGTGCTGCGAAGCCGTTCGAGAACAGCGACAGCCCGGATCCACGAGGGAGGAAGCGCGCAGCCTGCTCGAGGACGATCACCTCGGCGCCGGCGCGCTGCAGGCCCGAGGCCACCGCCAGTCCGCCGATGCCCGCACCGACGACGGCGACGCGCAGCGAGTTCGTCCTCCACATGACCTCGACGCTAGTAGCCGCCGGGCCCGGTGTCACCGAGGCGTGGGCCACGTGACATGCCGTGTTGTCACAGGGGTGTCGTGGGTTTGAGATAGCACGAGGGCGCGGGCTATCCTGAAACGTCCCTCCGCCGGTGAAACGAGGGCCGGCCTTCAAGGAGTAGAGACGTGGCCCTCGCCGATGAGTGGGAGATCTGGTTCCCCGACGCCTATGAGATCGGTGCGGAATCGGTGCGCACGTTCGCGCGCGCGATCCGCAGCTGGGATGTCCCGTACGCAGCCAGTCGCGTGCTGCCCGACGATGTCGCGGTGCCCGCGACGATGCTCGGCGCGCCGATGCTGCAGGGCGCCTCGGCGCTCGTGGCCACGGTGATCCCGGGCTGCAACCTGTCGGCGATCATGCACGCCGGCCAGTCCTTCCGGTACCTGCGGCCACTGCACGTGGGCGATGTCCTCAGCCTCGGCGTGCGCCTGACCTCGCACATCGTGAAGGCCGAGACGGACCTGGTCGTGGTCGAGTGCATGGTCTACGCGGACGGCGAGCCCTCGCTCGACGCGGAGATCTTCATCGTCCACAGCCAGCGGGAGACCGGCATCGACCTGGAGGCCGCCGACCGGCTGGCCGACGAGGTCATGATGACCGGGACCGGGCCGTCCAGCAGCGACGAGTACGCGGCGAAGGTCGCGGCGTCGGGCTAGCCGATCGCGCCGGCGTCCGCGCCTAGGAGGCCCTCGAGGGCGCGCGCCATGTCGGTGGCCTCGATCCGCATGAGGGTCGCCTCGTCGATGCCGTCCAGATCGACCCCCGAATCGGCGAGCCGGAGTTCCCGCTCCTCCTCGGCGGCCTCGATCACGTTGCGCACGAACCGCCCGTTGCCGAGGCGGTCCAACTGGTCGGCGACGCCGGCGCAGCAGGATTCGAGGACGGCCGCCGCGTCGCCGGTGAGGACCGCATCGCGCGAGCGCGCCAGCGCCGCGCCGATCTCCGCGAGCTCGTCGGGCGCGTAGCCGGGGAACCGGATGCGGCGCGCGAACCGCGAGGCCAGGCCCTCGTTCGAGGCCAGGAACCGGTCGATCTCCGCGTCGTAGCCCGCCACGATCACCACCAGCCGGTCCCGGTCGTTCTCCATCCGGGCGAGCAGGGTGTCGATGGCCTCCTGTCCGAACGCGTCGCCGCCCGTGAGCCCCTCCTGTACGAGCGTGTAGGCCTCGTCGATGAACAGGACCCCGTCGAGCGCGGAATCGATCACCGCCGAGGTCCGCTGCGCCGTCGCGCCCAGGTACTGGCCGACGAGGTCGCGGCGCGAGCACTCGATCACGGTGTCGCTCGCCAGCAGCCCCAGCCCGCGGTACATCCGCGCGACGATGCGCGCCACCGTCGTCTTGCCCGTGCCGGGCGGCCCGGTGAAGGCGAGGTGCAGCGATCGACTGCCGCTGGAGAGCCCGCGATCGGCGCGGACCCGGGCCAGCTGCATCGTGGTGCGCAGGCGCGCGACCTGCTCCTTGACCTCCCGCAGTCCCACCTGCCGGTCCAGTTCGGCCGCCGCCTCGGCGAGCAGATCGGTTCCGTCGTCCGGTGCGGTGCAGGCGGCCTCCTCGGGTGCGGCCGGGCGCTCCAGGACCAGGCGGTGCCCCGGGTCGCGCAGCGCGGCCTCCGCGGGCGGGTACGACGGTGCCGCCCGCTCCAGCAGTTCCCGGGCGCGGTCCTCCTCGCCCTGCTCGCGCAGGACCAGGGCGTGGCAGTAGCGGGCCGCGGCGGCGGCACCGGGTACCGGGCCCTCGGCGGCCGCGGCGAGCAGCCTGGTCGCCTCGGCGAACCGGCCCAGTTGCGCCGCGGCGGATCCGGCGACGGTGGCCGCCGCGGCGCCCAGCACGGGGTCGTCCCAGCCGGCGTGCCCGTCGAGTGCGGTCAGGACGTCGGCCCACCGTCGGGTCCGGGCGGCCGTGACGGCGCGCTGATACCGCTCGACGGGGCATCGGGGTGCGGCGTCGAGGACCTCGACGGCCTCGTCCGGCGCACCGTCGGCGAGGAGCCGCGCGGCGTACGCGACGTGCGCGGTGGCGGCGTCGCGCAGCGGGTAGTCCACGTACAGGCCGGTACTGAAGACGGTGCCCAGCGCGTCCGGCGGCAGCCCGACCCGCCGCGACGCGGTGCCGATCGCGTCGGCGGTGCGGTGCAGGGCCGCGAGCACCTCCGCGGTGGACTCGCCGGCGGCCGCGCGGCCGAGCCAGGCGTCGGCCATCCCGGGGTCGGCGGCGGTCGCGGACTCGAAGGCGCGCCGCGCCAACGCCGTGTCGCGCGGGGCGGCCTCGAACTCGCCCACCCCGATGCCCAGCGCGGACACGCCCGCCCGGAACGCGTGAAGTGCCTGCAGCGCCGACGGCGCGGATCCGATCATGGTCCCCCCGAACCGGGAGGATCCCCCGATCCTCCGTGCCGACCACGGTAGCCGCGGTCAGCGCGCGAGGAGCGCGATCTCGCGGATCTCCTTGAGGTCGGGCCCGTACTCGTCGGAGGACCAGAACCGCAGCCGCCACGTATCGGCACCCTCGCCCGCGTGCCGCGCCGCGGCCTCGACCTCGTAGAAGCCGCGGGCCATGGGGAACTCGATCACCTCGTCCGGGGCGGCACCGTCGTGCTCCGGGCCCGGCGAGAACCACTCGACCGAACCCGAGGTGTCGACGCAGAGCTGGGTGCGCAGCACCGTGTCCCAGATGCCGTCGTCCGGCGGCACGCCGTCCCAGTGCTCGAGCTCCACGGGCATCGCGGACTGCGCCCGGGAGGGCGAGGCGAAGCCGGCGGTGGCGCGGTTGGTGGCGGCACCGTGGACGGTGACGGCGGCGATCAGGTCGGCGGGCACGCGGTGGCCGAAGCAGCTGCCGAAGAACTTCCCGTCACGCAGGTCGAGGACGCCGGACAGGTGCATGAGGATGCGGGGTTCGAGACGCATCGGTCCATCATCCCCGAGCGGCGGCGGTCCGCGCCTGCGGGCGCGGTCCGAACCCTCGGATGGATCCGGGGGTTGTTCCCGATGTCACAGGTCACACATTTCTGGCATTGTCGAGGGCATGACACAGATCCCCGGTGCCCAGGAGATCCCGACGGCGAACATCCCCGTCGGAGGGGTCGCAGCCCGGGCCGCCAACCTGACCAAGGTCTACGGCGAGGGCGACAACGTGGTGCACGCCCTCGCCGGGGTCACCGTCGACTTCCTCGCCGGTGAGTTCACCGCGATCATGGGCCCGTCGGGCTCGGGCAAGTCCACGCTGATGCACTGCCTCGCGGGCCTCGACGCGGCAACGGGCGGCTCGGTGCAGGTGGGCGGCACGGAGCTGACCTCGCTGAACGACAAGCAGATCACCCAGCTGCGGCGCGACCGGATCGGCTTCGTCTTCCAGGCCTTCAACCTCGTGCCCACGCTGACGGCGATCGAGAACATCACGCTGCCGCTCGACATCGCGGGCCGCAAGCCCGATGAGCAGTGGCTGAACACGGTGATCGACCGGCTGGGCCTGCGGGACCGGCTCGATCACCGCCCCACCGAGCTGTCCGGCGGCCAGCAGCAGCGGGTCGCGTGCGCCCGCGCGCTGGTGGGCCGTCCGGAGATCATCTTCGGCGACGAGCCCACCGGCAACCTCGACTCGCGCTCCGGTGCGGAGGTGCTCTCGATCCTGCGGGCCGCGGTGAACGACTTCGGCCAGACCGTGGTGATCGTGACGCACGACCCGCGTGCCGCCGGCTACGCGGACCGGGTGGTCTTCCTCGCGGACGGCCGGATCGTCGACGAGGTGCGCCGCCCCACCGCGGAGCGCGTGGCGGAGAAGCTGATCCACCTCGACGAGCTCGTCGCCCGCTGATGGCGAATCCGATGCGGCGCGTCGCGCTGCGCAACCTCATGGCGCATAAGGGACGTCTGGTCCTGACGGTGCTCTCCGTGCTGCTCGGAACCTCCTTCATCGCCGGGTCGATGGTGTTCACGGGCACGCTGTCGAAGGCCTTCGACGGGATCTCCGACAAGATCGCCGTGGGCGTCGACGCGCGGGTCTCCCCGAAGAACGCTCAGGGGCAGGGCGGATTCGGCCCCGCCGGACCGGGCGTGCCCCTGTCGACCGTCGACCAGATCAAGGCGGTCCCCGGTGTGCGGGTGGTGGTCCCGGCGATCACCGGCACCATCGCCCTGCGCGACGGCAAGGGCGAGGTGGTCTCGCCCACCGGCGCGCCGCAGGTCGGCGGTGCCTACCTGCCGCCGGGCGAGAACCTGGACCCGGACGGCCTCACGATCACGTCCGGCAGAGCACCGTCGGGCCCGAACGAGATGGTGCTCAACGAGTCCGCCGCCGAGCGACTCTCGCTGCCGGTGGGCTCGAAGACCACGGTGGTCGCCCCGCACTCGCCGGGGCCGATCGACGTGACCGTCGTCGGCGTCTACACGATCTCCACCGACTCCGGCGGCTACCTGGGCGCGCTGTTCGCGAAGGACGAGGCGCAGAAGCTGTTCGGCGACGGCGCCACCGCCCCGTACATCGAGGTGGGTGCCGCGCCCGGCACCACGCCCGAGCAGCTGCGCGACGCGCTCGCCCAGCGCCTGCCCGAGCTGAACGTCCAGACCGGCGCGGAGGTCCGCCAGCAGTTCGCGGACACGATCAATAAGGGGCTGAGCTTCCTCAACTACTTCCTCGTCGCGTTCGGCCTGATCGGCCTGTTGGTGGGCGTTTTCATCATCTACAACACCTTCTCGATGCTCGTCGCGCAGCGCCTCAAGGAGCTGGCCCTGCTCCGCGCGATCGGCGCCGGCCGCCGCCAGGTGCGCGACTCCGTGGTACTCGAGGCGCTCGTGGTCGGCCTCGTCGGCAGCGCGCTCGGTCTCGCCGTAGGCGTCGGTCTCGCGCTTGTCCTGCGGGCCGGGGTGTCGGCCGCGGGGGTGGGCTTCCCGGACGGCGGCCTCGCCGTCAGTCCGACGGTGGTGATCACGGTGATGGTCGTCGGCACCGTCGTGACAGTGGTCTCCGCCGCGATTCCGGCGGTGCGCGCCTCCCGCGTGCCGCCGGTCGCCGCCATGCGGGCGCAGGACGGCGGCTCCGCACAGTCGGTCATGGTGCGGGGCGCGATCGGCGCGGCGCTGGTGCTGTGCGCGCTGGCGCTGCTGTTCGTCGCGACCACCGAGGTGGGCGCGGGCGCAGCGATCGTCGTCGGCATCGCCGGTTTCGGCCTGATCCTCGCCGTGGTCATCGGCGGCCCGGCGCTGGTCGCGCCGCTGCTCGGCGGCATCGGCCGGCTCGTCGCCGCACCCTTCGGCCCGGCGGGACGCCTCGGCCGCACCAATGTGATGCGGAATCCGCAGCGCACCACGGCGACCGCCTTCGCGCTGGTGATAGGCGTCGCGCTGGTCGGCGTCATCGGCACGCTGGGAGCGTCGATGCAGAAGTCGATCGACGCGCAGGTGGACCAGGGCATCCGCTCCGATCTCGTGCTGCAGGCGCCGCAGCTGGGCATGCCGCCCGCCGCCCTGTCCGCGATCAAGGACGTCCCGGGGATCGGCGAGAAGACGGTGGTCTACGGGGTGCCCGTGCGCGTCGGGGGCGATCGGCTCAGCGCCCTCGCGGTCGACGGTGCCGTCACCTCCGCCTTCAATCTCACCCGGGTGTCGGGCGATATGACGCTCAAGACGGGCGGGATCGTCGTCGACGACAAGACTGCCCGCGAGCGGGGCTGGGAGATCGGCTCGAAGGTCGAGCCGATGTCGGCGGTCGGGGGCGCGAAGACCACCCTCACCGTCACCGGGATCTACGAGGCCAAGGGCGGCTCGCTGTCCGGCCCCGTGATCACCGCCGCGGACATGAATGTCCTGTACCCACCCGCGAGCGGGGACTCGGCGCCGATCGTGACCCCGGAGTCGGTGTTCGTCAACGCTGCGAGCGGTACGTCCGTCAGTGAACTCAAGGACCGGCTGCGGGAGGCGGTCAAGCCACTGCTGGTGGTCAACGTCGACGACCAGCAGGATCTCAAGGACCAGGCGGGGCAGGCGATCACGGCGCTCATGGGCGTGCTGTACGCGCTTCTCGGGCTCGCCGTGGTGATCGCGATCCTGGGCATCGTCAACACCCTCGCGCTGTCCGTGGTGGAGCGGCGCCGGGAGATCGGCATGCTCCGCGCGATCGGGCTGATCCGTTCGCAGGTGCGCCGGTCGATCTATCTCGAGTCGATGCTGATCGCGATCTTCGGGGCGGCCCTCGGGCTCGTGCTCGGGGTGCTGCTGGGCGTCTCGCTCGTGCACGCCCTCCGCGACCAGGGGCTCGGCTCGGTCGTGGTGCCCTGGTCGACGGTGATCGTGATGCTCGTGGCGTCGGCCTTCGTGGGTGTCGGGGCGGCGATCCTGCCCGCCATCCGCGCGGCCCGCACGCCGCCGCTCGCGGCCATCGCCGAGGGGTGATCCGGGAACGCCGTCACAGATCGGTCGCGGCCGGTGTCCCATGTGCGAAAGATGAGTTCATCGCATGAGGAGGCAATCATGAAGGTCGTCGTGATCGGCGCGGGCTACGCGGGCACCATCGCCGCCAACCGGCTGGCCAAGAAGTCGGATGCCGATGTGACCGTGGTCAACCCGCGCGCCGAGTTCGTCGAGAGGGTTCGGCTGCACGAGCACATCGCGGGCAGCGGGACGGCCCTGACGCCGCTCGCCGAGATGCTCGATCCCCGCATTCGGCTGGTCGTGGGCTCGGTCGACAAGATCGGCGACGGCACCGTCGTCCTCGCCGACGGCGCGTCCCTGCCCTTCGACCGCCTCGTCTACGCCGCGGGCGGGGCGCCGGCGGCACCGTCGGGCACCTACGCCGTGGGTGCGCTCGAGACCGTGGACCAGGCGCGCTCGGCGCTCGCCGCGCTGCCCGACGGTGCCGCCGTCACCGTCGTGGGCGGTGGCCTGACCGGCATCGAGACCGCGGCCGAGGTCGCCGAATCCCGGCCCGGCCTCCGGGTCCGGCTGCTCACCGAGGGCGAGGTCGGGGCATCGCTCGGTCCCGGCGCGCGGGCCCGCGTCCGGCGCGAGCTGGACCGGCTGGGGGTCGAGATCGAACGCGGCCGGTTCGACGGTGCCGCCGACGACCTGGTGCTATGGGCGATCGCGACGCAGGTCAGCGACCTGGCGGCCCGCAGCGGGATCGCCGTCGACGATGCGGGCAGGGTGCTCGTCGACGAGTTCCTGCGCAGCGTCTCGGACCCGCGGATCGTCGCCGTCGGGGACGGCGCCGCCGTCCCCGGGCAGCGGCTCAGCTGTCAGACGGCGCTGCCCCAGGGCGCGCACGGTGCGGACAACCTGGTCCGGGAACTGGCCGGGAAACCCGCCCGGGCCTACTCGATGGGGTACACCGGCCAGAACGTCTCGATCGGCCGCAAGCGCGCCGTGATCCAGGCGGCCCGGCGCGACGACACCCCCACGCGCATCCACTTCGGCGGCGCCCCGGCCGTCGTCGTCAAGGAGCAGGTGTGCCGGATGGCGAGGGGTGCCGCGCGCACCGCCCGCTACGCGTGGTTGCCGGCGCCGCGATGACCGGTGACACCACGGCCGGGGGCGGCGCGTCCGCGGCGGACCTGTTCGCCGAGCACCGTCCGCTGCTGTTCTCGGTGGCCTACGAGATCCTCGGCAGTGTCGCCGATTCGGAGGACGTGCTGCAGGAGAGCTACCTGCGGTGGCGGGAGGTCGATCCCGCGGGCGTCGAGAATCCGCGGGCCTACCTGGCGCGGATCGTGACGCGGCAGGCGCTCAACGCGCTGCGCGCCGCATCGCGGCGGCGCGAGGAGTACGTCGGGCCGTGGCTGCCGGAGCCCTTAGAGGCACCGTCGGGCGACGGCCCCGCGGAGCACGTGCTGACGGGGGAGGCGGTGACCACGGCCATGTTGCTGGTGCTCGAATCGCTCACGCCCGTCGAGCGCGCGGTGTTCGTGCTGCGCGAGGTGTTCGACTTCGGCTATCCGGAGATCGCCGCGGCGGTGGACCGGTCGGAGGCCGCGGCGCGACAGATCGCGCACCGCGCCCGCGGGCACGTGCAGGCGCGGCGGCCGCGCGCGGTGGCGGAACCGGCGCTCGCGCAGGGTGTCGCGGAGCGCTTCCTCGTCGCGGCGGCGACGGGTGATGTCCAGGGGCTCATGGACGTGCTCGCGCCGGAGGTGGTCTTCCTCGGCGACGGAGGCGGCGTGGTGTCGGCGGCGCGGCGGCCGGTGCACGGCGCGGACCGGGTCGCGCGGCTCGTGGCCGGGCTGTTCCGCAAGGGCACGGCGATGGGCGAGTTGGGCATGCGGTTCGGCGTCTTCAACGGCATGCCGGCGATCGTCGTCGCGCTCGACGGGGTGGTCGATCTCGTCCTGTGCGTCGAGGTCCGGGGCGAGACGGTGACGGGCGTCTACAACGTCCGCAATCCCGAGAAGCTGGGCGATATCCGTATTTCCGGGTGACGCCCCTCTTCCCGGTGTCAGGACCTGCGCAGCACCAGCACCAGGTTCGACACGAGCAGCTCGCGCAGGAGCGGCACGCGAACCGTCCACCACGCCCACCGCGGGTGGTACCGCGGGAAGGCGACCACGAGTTCGGCACCGTCGACGGTGCGGGCCCACGCCAGACCGTCTGCGGCACCCACCTTGAACAGCGATGTGCCGTAGAGGTTCTTGGGCGGGTGTCCGTGCCGGCGCGTGTACCGCCGGGCGGCGCGCTCGCCGCCCAGGTAGTGACTGACGCCCATCTCGTGGCCGCCGAACGGTCCGTACCAGAGCGTGTAGCTGAGGATCACCATCCCGCCCGGACGGGTCACCCGGATCATCTCCTCGCCCATCCGCTGCCACTCGCGCACGTGCTCCGCGACGTTCGACGAGAGGCAGACGTCGACGGCACCGTCGGCGATCGGGAGCGCGAGGCCCGAGCCCCGCACACCCCGGGAGGAGGTGATGCCGGCGGCGTGCGCCTCGGACGGGTCGGGTTCGACGGGGACGTAGACGGCACCGTGCTCGGCGAAGGCGTCCTCGAAGTAGCCGGGGCCGCCGCCCACGTCGAGGACGAGGGTGCCGTCGAGATCCCCGAACAGGTCGCCGGTCAGCTCGACGGTGTCGCGGGCGAGCGAGCCGTAGAAGCGCGCGGGCTCGGACTGCTCGAACCGGAAGTCGGAGAGCAGTCCGACGGATCGGCGCAGGGTGGCGCGCCGCCGCAGCCGTGCCGTCGCGTTCTTCCAGGTAGCGGGGTACACGTGACCGGACGGTACCCTAGAACGCGTGCGTGAGGTCCTCCTGCTGTGTTGGCGTGACACCCGCCACCCCCAGGGCGGCGGCAGTGAGCTGTACCTCGAGCGCGTGGGCGAGGAGTTGGCCGCGCGCGGGGTGCGGGTCACGCTCCGGACCGCGATGTACCCGGGGGCCGCGCGGTCCGAGTCGGTGCGCGGCGTGCGCATCTCCCGCGGCGGCGGCCGGTTCACGGTGTACCCGCTGGCGCTGGTGGCGATCGTGGCCGCGCGGTTCGGGCGCGGTCCGTTGCGGGGCGTCCGCCCCGACGCGGTGATCGACACCCAGAACGGCATCCCCTTCTTCGCGCGGATCGTCGCGGGCGTGCCGGTGACGGTGCTCGTGCACCACTGCCATCGCGAGCAGTGGCCGGTGGCGGGTCGGCTCGTCGCGCGGGTCGGCTGGTTCATCGAGTCGCGGCTCTCGCCGTGGGTGCACCGCGCGTCGCAGTACCTCACCGTGTCGCTGCCGTCGGCGGAGGAGCTGGCGCTGCTCGGCGTCGGTGCCGAGCGGGTCGCCGTGGTGCGCAACGGGATCGACGCCGTCGCCCCCGGTGTGTCGGACCTGCGGTCGTCCTCGCCGCGGATGGTCGTGCTCTCGCGACTGGTGCCGCACAAGCAGATCGAGGACGCCCTCGACGTGCTCGCGCGCCTGCGCCGTCGCATCCCCGACCTGCACCTGGACGTGATCGGTAGCGGCTGGTGGGATTCCGAGCTCTACGAGCACGCGGCGAAGCTCGGCGTGCTGGACCGCGTGACCTTCCACGGCCACGTCACCGAGGATCGCAAGCACCGGCTGCTCTCGCGTGCCTGGGTGCACGTCATGCCCTCCCGCAAGGAGGGCTGGGGCATCACGGTGATCGAGGCGGCGCAGCACGCGGTCCCCACGGTGGGCTACGCGTCGTCGCGCGGGCTCACCGACTCGGTGGTCGACGGTGCCACGGGCCTGTTGGTGCGCGACCTCGCCGGGCTGACGGAGTCGGTGCACCTGCTGCTCACCGACGCACTGCTCCGCGAGAAGCTGGGGGCGAAGGCGCAGGAGCGGGCGAGGGAGTTCTCCTGGCCCGCCACCGCCGACGGTGTCGCCCGGGTGCTGGCCGCGTCCGTGGCGGGGGAGCGCGTGGGCGGGCTGGTCTGAGCTGGCCGGTGTGTGGTGGTGGGTCAGACGATGCCTCGATCGAGCCACCGCCCCCCGATCCGTTCGCCCCCCACCGAAACACCGGGTGTTCTGGTGGGGGCCGGACGAAGCGGGGGGAGCTCTGGCGTTCCGGTGGGGAGGGAACGGATCGGTGGGGAGGATGGGCGTACGGACCGGATGCGCTGTGTTCGCTCACAGCTGCACTCGCCGACGTGGAGGCCGCCACCGTCGTAACCTGACAAGGTGACAGAACCCGAGAAACGGCGCCCCGCGATCCTGACCGTGGACGACGATCCCAGCGTGTCCCGCGCGGTGGCCCGTGACCTGCGGCGCAAGTACGGCGGCGACTACCGGATCGTGCGCGCCGAGAGCGGGCAGCAGGCGCTCGACGCGTTGCGCGAGCTCAAGCTGCGCGGCGATGCCGTGGCCGCGATCCTCGCCGACTACCGCATGCCGGGGATGACGGGGCTGGAGTTCCTGGAGTCCGCGATGGACGTCTACCCGGGCGCGCGGCGGCTGCTGCTCACGGCGTACGCCGACACCGGCGCGGCGATCGAGGCGATCAACGTGGTCGATCTGGATCACTACCTGCTCAAGCCGTGGGACCCGCCGGAGGAGAAGCTGTACCCGGTGATCGACGCCGAGCTGGAGGCGTGGGCGCGCAGCGACTACCGGCCCGTTCCGGAGACGAAGGTCGTCGGCCACCGCTGGTCCGCGCGGTCCTCCGAGGTGCGGGAGTTCCTGGCGCGCAACCAGATCCCCTATCGCTGGTACACCTCCGAGTCGCCGGAGGGGCAGCGGCTGCTGGCCGCTGCGGGCAGCGACGGGCAGGACCTGCCGCTGGTGGCGGCGGCGGACGGGACGGTGCTGACGGCACCGTCGGACAGCGAGCTGGCGCAGCACGTGGGACTGTCCACGGCACCGGCGGAGGACTTCTACGATCTCGTCATCGTGGGCGGCGGCCCCGCCGGCCTGGGCGCGGCCGTGTACGGCGCGTCGGAGGGGCTGCGGACGGTGCTCGTCGAGCGGCATTCCACCGGCGGGCAGGCCGGGCAGAGCTCGCGGATCGAGAACTACCTGGGCTTCCCCGACGGGGTGTCCGGCGGACAGCTCACCGAGCGGGCGCGGTTGCAGGCGGGCAAGTTCGGCGCCGAGGTGATCACCACCTCCGATGTCACCGCGCTGGAGATCGCGGGGGCGGGGCGCACGGTGCGGTTCGCCGACGGGACGTCCGTGGGCGCGCACACGGTGATCCTCGCGACGGGCGTGTCGTACCGGCGGCTCGACGCGCCCGGGCTGGACCGGCTCACGGGCGCCGGCGTCTACTACGGATCCGCGCTCACCGAGGCGCCCGCGTGCGCCGGTCAGCACGTCTTCATCGTGGGCGGCGCGAACTCCGCGGGCCAGGCCGCCGCCTACCTCTCGCGCAACGCCTGCTCCGTGACGCTGCTGGTGCGCGGGGACTCGCTCGAGGCGTCCATGTCCCACTACCTGATCCAGCAGCTCGCGGCGATCGAGAACGTGCACGTGCGCACCGGCGTCGAGGTGGTCGAGGCGCGGGGCGAGGAGCACCTGGAGGCACTGACGCTGCGGGACCGCGCCGACGGTGCCGAGGAGACGGTGCCGGCGGACTTCCTGTTCGTGTTCATCGGCGCCGAGCCGCGCACGGACTGGCTCGACGGCGTCGTCGAGCGGGACGGCACGGGCTTCGTGCTGACGGGGCCCGACCTGCGTCCCGGGGACGCCCCGTCGGTCTGGGAGCTGGACCGGCCCCCGTTCCATCTGGAATCCAGTGTGCCGGGCGTGTTCGTGGCGGGCGATGTCCGATCCGAATCCGCCAAGCGCGTCGCCTCAGCGGTGGGCGAGGGCGCGATGGCCGTGATGTTCGTCCACCGCTACCTGGAAGGCATCGACTCATGACCGAGACCAGCGAGACCGTGCCGGCGGGCCTGACCGCGCGAGTGGCGGGCGCCCCGAGCGAGCACCCTTGCCTGGTGGACGAGCTGCGCACGCTGTTCCTCTTCGAGAAGCTCTCCGACGAGCATCTCGAGTGGCTCTGCGAACGCGGCCACATCGAGGACTACCCGCAGGGGGTGGTCTACGGCGAGGGAGACACCGCCGAGCTGCTGTTCGTCCTGCTCTCCGGCACGATCGCCCTGAGCCAGACGGTGGGCGGCCTGCCGGTGGAGACGACCCGCACGGACCAGCGCGGCGTGTACGCCGGGGCCTGGGCCAGCTTCCTCGGCGAGAAGATGGGCGGCAAGTACAACGCGTCCATGCGGGCGATCACGCCGGCGCGCTTCTTCGTGCTGCCCTCCGCGGACTTCAACGAGCTGATGCAGCAATGGTTCCCGATGGCGCTGCACCTGCTGGAGGGCGTGTTCTACGGGGGCAAGCGGCAGCAGCAGATGATCGGCGAGCGCGAGCGGCTGCTCGCCCTCGGCTCGCTGTCGGCCGGGCTCACCCACGAACTGAACAATCCCGCCGGCGCGGCGGTCCGCGCGGCCGACGAGCTGCGGCAACGGATCGCCGGCATGCGGGACAAGCTGGCGCACATCGCGAACGGCACCTGGCGGCACGAACAGCTGGTCGACCTCGTCGACCTGCAGCGGCAGGCCGTGGAACTGGTGGCGAAGTCCCCGTCGCTCAGCCCGCTCGAGGCCTCGGACCGGGAGGACCAGATCACCGACTGGCTCGAGGACCACGACGTCGCGGACGCCTTCACGCTCGCTCCCGGCTTCGTGGCCGCCGGGGCCGACGAGGACTGGTTCGAGGGTGTGCTCGCCGAGGTGGGGCCCGAGATGCTGCCGGGTGCGCTGAAGTGGCTGTTCTACACGGTGGAGACGGAGCAACTGCTCAACGAGATCACCGATTCCACGACGCGGATCTCCACGCTGGTCGCCGCGGCCAAGCAGTACTCGCAGATGGACCGTGCGCCCTTCCAGGAGTTGAACCTGCACGAGCTGCTGGACAGCACCCTGGTGATCATGGGCAAGAAGCTGGGCCAGGGCATCACCGTGGTCAAGGAGTACGACTGCGCGCTGCCCGAGGTCAGCGGGTACGGCGCCGAGCTGAATCAGGTGTGGACCAACCTCATCGACAACGCGATCCAGGCCATGGACGGCCACGGCACCTTGACGATCCGCACCCGGCGGGAGGACGAGTGCGCCGTGGTGGAGATCGGCGACACCGGCTCCGGCATCCCGCGCGACGTGCTGGGCCGCATCTTCGAGCCCTTCTTCACCACCAAGGGCATCGGTGAGGGAACCGGTCTGGGACTGGACATCTCGTGGCGCATCGTGGTCAACAAGCACCAGGGCGACCTGTCGGTGGTCTCGGAGCCGGGGGCGACGCTGTTCACCGTGAAACTGCCCATCGCCGGTCCGCAGCGCGGTCCGGCCCACCCCGAGGAGAAGGACGAATCATGAGCGATCCCATCGACCCGAGCGTTCCGCCCAGCGGCACCGGATGCGTCGAATGCGATGCCACCGGCGGCTGGTGGTTCCACCTGCGCCGCTGCGCGCAGTGCGGGCACATCGGCTGCTGCGACACGTCGCCGTCGCAGCACGGCAGCGCTCACGCCCGCGAGACCGGCCACCCGATCGTGCAGAGCTTCGAGCCCGGTGAGGACTGGTTCTGGGACTACGCCACGCAGGGCTACTACGACGGTCCGCGGTTGGCCGATCCCCAGGCTCATCCCGCGTCCCAGCCCGTACCCGGGCCCGAGGGTCGCGTCCCGGACGACTGGATGGATAAGGTGCACTGATGCCGCAGACCGTCAGAGGAATCATCGCCCGCGCCCAGGGGAAGCCCGTCGAGCTCGTCCCGATCGTGATCCCGGACCCGGGGCCCGGTGAGGTCGTGGTCGCGATCCAGGCGTGCGGCGTGTGCCACACCGACCTGCACTACCGCGAGGGCGGCATCAACGACGAGTTCCCGTTCCTGCTGGGGCACGAGGCGGCCGGTGTCGTCGAAACCGTCGGCGAGGGGGTCGATCACGTCGCACCCGGCGATTTCGTGATCCTCAACTGGCGGGCCGTGTGCGGGCAGTGCCGTGCGTGCAGGCGCGGGAAGCCGCAGTACTGCTTCGACACCTTCAACGCCACGCAGAAGATGACCCTCGAGGACGGCACCGAGCTCTCGCCGGCCCTCGGCATCGGCGCCTTCGCGGACAAGACGCTCGTGCACCAGGGGCAGTGCACCAAGGTCGATCCCGAGGCCGACCCGGCCGTGGTGGGTCTGCTCGGGTGCGGCGTCATGGCCGGCCTCGGCGCGGCCGTGAACACCGGCGGCGTCTCGCGCGGCGACACCGTGGCCGTGATCGGTTGCGGCGGCGTGGGAGACGCGGCCATCGCAGGCTCTCGGCTCGTGGGCGCGCGGACCATCATCGCCGTTGACCGCGATCCGAAGAAGCTGCAGTGGGCCCGCGAACTCGGCGCCACGCACACCGTGAACGCCGCGGAGGTCGATGCCGTGGAGGCGATCCAGGAGCTCACCGACGGCTTCGGCGCCGACGTGGTGATCGATGCCGTGGGGCGCCCCGAGACCTGGAAGCAGGCGTTCTACGCCCGCGACCTGGCGGGCACCGTCGTCCTGGTGGGCGTGCCGACGCCGGACATGACTCTGGACATGCCGCTCATCGACTTCTTCTCGCGCGGCGGCTCCTTGAAGTCGTCGTGGTACGGCGACTGCCTGCCGGAGCGGGACTTCCCGCAGCTGGTGGACCTCTACCGGCAGGGCCGCCTCCCGCTGGAGAAGTTCGTCACCGAGCGGATCGCGCTCGACGAGGTGGAGCGGGCGTTCGAGACCATGCACCGCGGCGAGGTCCTGCGCTCGGTGGTGGTGCTGTGACGCTGCGGGTCGAACGCGTCGTCACCTCCGGAACGTTCAGCCTCGACGGCGGGAACTGGGACGTCGACAACAACGTGTGGCTCGTCGGCGACGACAGCGAGGTCGTGGTGATCGATGCCGCGCACTCGGCGGACCCGATCGTGGCCGCGGTCGGCGGCCGGACGGTGCGCGGGATCGTCTGCACGCATGGGCACAACGACCACGTGACCGTCGCGCCGGAGCTCTCGGAGCGGCTCGACGCGCCGATCCTGCTGCATCCCGGCGACGACGTGCTGTGGGACATGACCCACCCCGCCGTCGGACACGAGGACCTCGCGGACGATACCCGGATCGCGGTGGGCGGCGCCGAGATCCGGGTCATCCATGCGCCGGGGCACTCGCCCGGGTCGGTGTGCCTGTACCTGCCCGAGGCGGGGCAGCTGTTCAGCGGCGACACCCTGTTCGCGGGTGGCCCGGGTGCCACCGGGCGGTCCTTCAGCGACTTCTCGGTGATCATCGAGTCGATCCGCGACCGCCTGTTCGCGCTGCCGCCGGAGACGGTCGTGAACACCGGCCACGGCGACGGCACCACGCTGGGTGCCGAGTCCCCGCAGCTCGAGGAGTGGATCCGGCGCGGGCACTGATCCGCCGCCATAACCGAACCCGGGTTGTATCGTCTTTGCATGACCAGAGTGGTGATGGGCCCGCGGGCGAGCGGATGGTGGATCGCCTACCTGCTCGTCTTCGGCGCCGGCGTGCTCGGAGCGCTGTGGGTCCGCCGGTGGGACGCGGCGGCGCTCGCCCTGGCCATGGTGCTGGTCGGCCTCGTGACGATCGCGCGGTCGCTGCATCAACAACTCGCGATGCACCTCCTGGCCTGCGGTTTCGCCGGGGCGTCCACCGTGCTGGCGGCCACCGGCGGGCGACTGCTCCAGGCCTGCCTCGGCGCGCTCGTGGTGCTGGTCCTCGTGGCGATCGTCCCGTTCGCGCGCCGCGAGGGTTCGGGCGGGCGGATCCGGACCGAGGAGCTCGTCGGGCTGACGGTGCCGCAGGCCGAGCGGCTCCTCGGCTTCCCGCGGGGCCGTGAGCCGCGCGGCCTCGCCCTGCCCGTCGTCGTGCCCGTGCCCTTCGGTCCGCGTCCCGACGGTGCGGACCCCGCCTCCCGTGCACTCCTGGTGGTCACGTCCGTCGCCGTCGACCCCGCGGCCTCCTGGATCGCCTTCGGTGTCGCACCGCTCGGCGCGGTGCCGCCGCTCGACCGTCGCGGCCGGGCCGCGCTCCAGGCGGAGCTGGTCGCCCGCGTCGGGGGTTTCCCGGCCGACCTCCGACTGGACCGGCGGCCCGCCGAACTCGTCCAGTCGGGTGGTCCTGCCGAGCTCCTGCAGTCGGGGGGCCGTGCCGAACCGCTCTGGGTGCGGCCGGCCGCCACGCAGCGGTGAGGGCTACGCAGCGGTGAGCGCTACGCGGCGGTGAGGGCGGCGCCGCGCTCGGCGACCTCGACGATGCGGTCGCGGAGCAGCCGGAAGACCGTGTCGACGGAGCGGGCGGCCTGCATGGTGTCGGGGTACATCGCGTTGAAGTCGAGCCCCGACTCGTCCCGGTTGAGCCACAGGAACACCTCGCGCGAGGGCGTGGCATTGGCGAACACCGAGAAGTCGTGCCGCCGAGCCAGTTCCGCACCGGGGACCCGCGTGACATCGATGTAGGAGAGCATCGGCGAGCTGAAGCCGTGCTCCACGGGGAAGCCGGGGTCGTCGGCGAGCAGGTCGATGACGGGGAACACCGGCGTGCGCTCGAGCCTCTTGGCCACCGCGACCGCCTCGTGCGCGCTGCGGGCCACCTCGTCGAAGTCGCCGCGCGCCGAGAACTGCACGGGGACCAGGGTGACGTACCAGCCGACGGCCATCGCGTCGCCCGCTCCGGACCGGTCGGCGCGGGGGATGAGCATGGTGAACAGCTCGTCGCCGGTCAGATTGTGGTGCACCAGTCCGAGGGCCGCCAGCAGAGCGCTGCTCATGTTCGCGCCCGCGCGCTTGGCCGCCGCGGCGAACCGGGCGGTTCGATCGGCGTCGATGAACGAGCCGTGCGCGGCGAGCCGGCCCGGCGCCGCCTCGCCCTCCGCCAGCCCCAGGGGCAGTGGGAAGCGCGGCATCCCGCCGGCCCGGCGGAGCGTCTCGCGCCACTGCACGACGTCCGGATCGGCCGGCGTGAGAGCCGCCGCCGACGTGCGCTGCTCCCGCGTGAACTCGCTGTAGGGCCGCACGGGCGCCGCGGTGAACGGGAGCCCGCTACGGGCGGCGGTGTAGCGGGTGAGGAGTTCGAAGAAGCCCACGGCCTGGGAGACGCCGTCGGTGAACATGTGATCCGAGCAGACCACCACCTGGAAGCGCGGCGCGCGGGAGCTCGCGCGGGCCTGCTCGACGCCGGTCACGGCGAAGGCGAAGGCGGCCCAGTCGTGCAGCTCCGGTACGGAGGCGAGCAGATGATCCTTCACCGTGACGTCCGGATGGGAATTCGACGATGCGGTGATCGCGAGGTCGATCTGCTCCGGAGTCAGGGTGCGGCCCCGAGGATCGGGCTGTGTCGATACCGGAAAAGCGGTGTGGAAGACATCGTGGGCACGGACGAAATCCGTGAACACGGCGGCGATCAACTGTTCGTCGAATACATCGTGAATCGTGAATGTGGTGAACACGAGCCGGCGTGTGCAGGCCTCGCCGTCGATACCACTGCGGAGGTGGTCGGCCTGGATGAAGGATGAGCTCACGCCCAGCTCAGGGGCGGTTCTCATGGCCTCCTTGGTGGTCACGTCGGGAGCCCACACGGCCCACTCTCCCGCCGGGCATTGCCACTGTTCTGAGAAACCCGAGATCATGCGCACCATGATCCCGAAGTGGATAGCTGCACAAAAGACCCACGGACAGTGATATAGCCGACAGCGTTCCGGACTTCTCATTTCGCCCCGAATAACGCATCATGCGCTGCGCTAATTACGTGTTGAAATAACGGACGTGCGGCTACAACTGGTATCGCAAATTCACGAACGACGTACAGGAATGTCCGGGCGCGCTCAGTCGTCGCCATCCGAGGCGATGTGCGGGGGGCGGGCGGCGGACCGTCGGACCCGGACGGCCGCCGCGGCGCCGCCCAGCAGGACCGCGGCCCACAGCAGATGCGCGGCCCACGCTCCGGCGCGTTCCGCCGGCGACGCGCCCGCCGTCGCGATCTCGCCCGGCACGCGATAGAGGCGCAGCTCGGGCGTGTCGACGACGAGTGCCAGGCCCGGCAGGGGCACCGTCGGGAAGAGCGCTCCGCCGTCGCCGGACACCGCCTCCACGAGCACCCAGCCGACGCCCAGCTGCGCCAGCCGACCGGCGAGGGCGTCGCCGCCGGCGGCGAGCGCGTCCTCGGCGTCGGCCGCGACGCCCGGCACGCGGTCCACCGACCGGTTGCCCACCCGCAGTTCACCCGTCTGCAGCACGGGCGCGCGCAGCATCCGTGGCGCCGGGTCGAGCACCGGTGCGGCGGGCCCGTAGGTGTAGGTCCGGAACATCCGCGGCGGCAGCACCGTGACAGCCCCGCGGTCGGCCGGTACGGCGTCCGCGACGGTGCGCCACGACGCCGGGTAGGTCACCGGCGCGAGCGCCCCGCCGACCCCCCACGCGAGCCCCGGCAGGACCGCGACCGGCAGCGCGACGGCCACGACCGCCCCCGCGGCTCGGGCCGTGGCCGGCAGCGCGGACACCAGGGCCGCGGCGCAGGTCGCGAAGAGGGGCACCGCGAGCGCCACCCACTTCTGTCCGTCGCGCAGCAGCCCGCTGCCGGGGATCGCCCGCACCGCGGCCTCCAGCACGGACATTCCCGGCCCGGTCGCCGCGAGCGCGGGCAGGACCACCGCACACAGCGCGAGCAGGGCGATCCGGCCCAGCGGCGGCGAGAACAGCCGCGCGCGGAGCACGATCAGCCCGCCCACCAGCACCGCGAGGGCGAGGACGGTCCAGAGCCACGGCGCACCGTCGGGTACGGACTGGCGGTTCCAGATGCCCCCGAGCCCGAGCAGCGAGCCCAGCGTGCCCAGTCCGGGCTCGGCCCGTGCGGCGAAGACGGCGACGCTCGCGGGATCGGCACGGACGCCGTCGCCCGACACCAGCGAGGGGTACACCCACGGCGCCGCCGCGCACACGAACAGGCCCAGCTGCCACGCCCAGCGCCGCGGCGCCGTCACGAGGCCGGTGATCAGCGCGAGCACGGCGCCCGTCGGCGTGAGGCCGCCCGCGGCGAGGCAGGCGGCGAAGGCGCCGAGCTGGCGCCGGCCGGTCGGCTGCAGTCCGGCGACGACCATCCATCCGATCGCGGCGTACCCGGCCAACAGACTCCAGTGCCCCTGCAGCAGGCGCTCGGCGACGAACGGATTCCACAGGCCCACCGTCGCTCCGGCCAGGCCCGCACCGAGGCCGGCGTCGCGGCCCACGGCGCTCAACACCGCCAGCGCGCAGCGACCGAAGCCCCACCCCGCCGCGACGAGCGCGAGGAACAGCAGGGCCGTGACCAGGAGGCCACCGTCGACGACCTGCGAGCCGAGCGCCAGCAACCAGTCCTGCGGGGTCGCCCGGGCGGCGTTGCCGCCGAGGCCGAGCGCGGCATCGGTGAGGTACGAGCGCGGTGCGGAGACGGCGTCGCGGAGCAGGAGATACCGCCCGCCCAGGGCGAGCGGGCCCAGGATCACGAAGGCGAGCGCGGCCGACCAGGCGGCGAGGGCAGCGTCGCGCGATCTCATCTCCGCCACCCTACTGACAGAATGTGCGGGTGAGCGGTTTGGCGTGGGTGACGGTCGGGAGCATGCTGGCCAACCTGTGCTCGTACCTCGTCCACCTGCCCGCGAGCCGCTGGCTCGGGCCGGCGGGCTACGGCGAGTTCGCCGCGCTGCTGCAGCTCGTGCTCGTGCTCGCGGTGCCGGCGCTGGCCCTGCAGACGGTGGTCGCGCGCCAGGTGGTGCGCGGCGCGGGTGCCGCGCAGATGCGCCGACTCGGGTACGTGATCGCGGTCGGCGCGGCGCTGCTCGCCGTGGTCGCGGTGCCGCTCGCGGCGGCGGGCCTGCACACCCGGGCGATCACGGCCGCCGCCGCACTCGCCGCCGCGCCCGCGCTGGTGCTGCTCGCCGTCGAGCAGGGGCTGCTGCAGGGGGAGCGGCGATTCGGTCGGCTGGCCGTGCTGCTGGCCGTCGCGGGCTTGGGAAAACTGGCGTTCAGCATTCCGGGGCTGGTGGTCGGGCCGGGCCCCGCACTGCTCGGCACCACGGTGGGCGCCCTCGCCGCGGCCGCGCTCGGCCGGGTGCTCGCCGGCTCGCCGCCCGGGTCCGACGGTGCGCCGCCCCTCGATCCCGTCGCCGGGGTGCGGGCGGTGCTGGGCGCCAGCTCGGTACAGCTGGTGCTCGCGGTGTTCGCCTCGCTGGACCTGCTGCTGGCCCGGCCCGTGCTGGGGGCCGCCGCCGGCGGCACCTACGCGCTGGGCGCGGTGGCCGCGAAGGTCGCGTTCTGGCTGCCGCAGGCGGTCGGGGTCGTGTTCTTCCCGCAGCTCGCCACTCCCGAACGGGCCCGGGGCGCGCTGCGCACCCTGCTCGCCCTGCTGACCGGGCTCGGGCTGGTGTGCGTGGCGGGGGCCGCGGTCTGCGCGCCGCTCGCCACGCTGCTCGCCGGCGAGGAGTACCGGCCGGTGCAGGGGCTGCTGTGGCTGTTCGCCGCGCAGGGGGCGCTCAACGCGCTGCTGCAGGGGCTGCTGCTGTACGCGATCGCGATCGAGCGCACCCGCATGGCCGGCTACGCGTGGGTGGTGCTCGCGGTCGAAGCGGCCGTCCTGCTGACCTGGCCGCGCACGCCCGCGGAAATGATCACCGCCGCGGCGCTGTGTGCGCTCGCGGCGGTGATGGTGATCGGTGCTGTCGTGGCGATCAGCGCTGGTCGTCCCGGTTCCGGAAATCGATCGCCTCGGTCCGGGACTCGTCCGGCCGCGGCTGAGCGCTGAAGGCCTCCGTGGCGGGGTCCCCGTCGGAGCCCAGCGGCGTCGTCGGATCGTCGCCGCCGTACCGCGCGGTGGGATCGTCGTCGAGCGGGGCGCTCGGGGCGGCACCGTCGTAGCTCCCGCCGCGGGTGCGCCCGCCCGCCGCAGGAGCGGCACGCCGGCCCAGGAGCAACGCGAACGCGCCGAGCCCCAGGGCGATCACGCCGAGCACGCCGCCGGCGACCGGCACCACGTACTTCGCGATCGCGATCCGGTTCTGGGCCGACTTCGCGGCCTCCGCCTGCGAGCGGACCGTCGCATCGACCCAGCGCTGCTGGGCGTTGAAGACCTCGAGGTGGAAGTCGCGGACCGGCTTGGCGGTGTTCGGCGAGACCTGCGCCGGAGTGCGGAACTGCTGCGTGTAGTGCAGCGACTGGTCGACGATGATGCCCGACTTCGGGTCCACCCACAGGTCGACCGCGGTCTTGGCCCAGCGGTTGAGGGTGATGTCCTCCTTGGCGTCCACGCCCGGTCCCTCGATGCCCCACCAGCCGGCGGTCTTGGTGAGCACCGTGCCGAGGGTCGCGTCGCTGCTGTCGCGAATGGTGGAGAGGTCGACCCAGTCCTGGGTGCCCTGGAAGTGCAGCGTGTTGGTTCCGCTGACCTCCTTCTCCTCGACGAACTTGAGGCCGACGTTCTTGCGGGTGACGAGGTCGAAGAACGAGTACCCGCCGTCCTGCTTCGTGCCGGCCGGGAAGCGGTACTGCAGCCCCTCACGGCCGGTGATCTTGACCGCCGGGGCGCTCTCGCCGGGAGAGTACGTGGCCTCTGAGATCTTGTCGGTGGGCTTGCCCGTCTCACGGTCCAACGACACGCGGTCGAGCCACGCCTGCACCAGGCCGTCGTCGCAGGGGCGCTCGTTCTTGGCGGCGCCGGTCAGCTCGGGGTGCCGGGGCTCGCCCTTGGTCTTGATCGAGGGGACCACCATCGACATGCCGGACTGGACCGTCATCGTCGTCTTGTCCGACGGCGAGGTCACCAGGGTGCGGGTCTGCGTGGTCACCGAGACGTCGTTGACGACCGCCTTCGGCTTGTTGAACGAGCACAGGTCGAGCTGGCGCGCGGGGAACTGCGCGTCGGCCTGCGAGTCCGCGGGCTTCTCCGACCTCGCCACCGTGGTGATGTCGAGGTTCAGCGGGATCGTGGTCAGCTTGCCGGCCACGTAGACCGGTCCGGCGATCGCGGACGTGATCAGGAGTGCGCCCACGAAGATCAGGATCGGACCGATTACGCGCGCCAGCCTGCTACGGCCTACCGCCATCGAAGTGTCTCCTCACATCTTCTACGGGGCGCATGCGTTCTCGCACGCGCCGGTTCGCTACGTGGGCACGCACCGGCGCACCCGTCTACAAGTACCCGAGCCTACAGGTGCGTGCGGCGTGACACCGGTCGCGCGCGGGGCGGGCCGCGGTCGCGGGTAGATTCTGTGGACGATGAGCGCAGCCGGTACCAGCGATTTCGTGACTGCAAGGCCAGCAGGCGCGGCCGGCTTCGTGCCCGCGCTCGAAGGAATGCGGGCGGTTGCGGCGATCGCCGTCATGCTCACCCACACCGCCTTCCAGACCGGTCAGGTCGGGCATTCGGTGATGGGCCGGGTCTGGGGCCGGTTCGACATGGCGGTCGCGCTGTTCTTCGCGTTGTCGGGTTTCCTGCTGTGGCGGGCGCACGCGCGGGCCGCGTGGTCCGACGGTGCCGGGCCTGCGACGGGGCGGTACTACCGGTCGCGGATCGTGCGGATCATGCCGGCGTATCTGGTGGTCGCGGTGGTGGCGCTGGCACTCCTGCCGCGGGCGCACCCGCCGTCCGGCTCGACCTGGCTCGCGAACCTCTCGCTCACACAGGTCTTCGTGCCCTATGCGCTCACCGACGGGCTCACCCAGATGTGGTCGCTGTCGGTGGAGATGCTGTTCTACCTGCTGCTGCCGCTCGCCGCGCTGGCACTGGCGCGGGTGCGCGGGGCGCGGGCGCGGTGGCGCGTGCCGGCCCTGCTGGTCGCCGCCGCGGCGTCGCTGTCCTGGGTGTGGGTCGGTGCCGCACTGGCATTGCCCCCGGGGGTGAACCATCACAATTGGCTGCCCTCCTACGTGCCGTGGTTCGTCGCGGGCATGCTCCTCGCGGAGATGGTGTCGGCGCCCTCCGCCCGCTACGCCGGGGTGCGGCGGCTGGCGCGGCGCCGGATCTGTTGGCCCGCAGCCCTGGTCGTGTTCGTGGTGATCTGCACGCCGCTGGGCGGACCGGTGACGCTGGACAGCCCGGAGTCCTGGCAGTTCGCGGTCCGGATGGGTCTGGGCGGTGCGCTGGCCTTCCTGCTTCTGGCGCCGCTCGTGCTCGCGCCCGCGGGGGCGCCGTCGCGGTGGCTGGCGTCGGGGCCGATGCTGGCGCTGGGGCGCTGGTCGTACGGCATCTTCATCTGGCACCTCGTGGTGCTGACCGCGATCTTCCCGCTGTTCGCGATCATCCCGTTCAACGGGGCCTTCGTGAAGGTGACGGTGTTGACCCTGGTCTTCTCGGTGGCGGTGGCGGCGTTGAGTTACGCCTGGGTGGAGGAGCCGGCTCGGCGGTGGCTCGCGCGACACGAGGCCCGACGGTCCGCCGTCAGGGCCGGGTCCGAGGGTGCGGTCGAGTCCGCTGGGGTGTAGCTCCGGGCTCGGGCTCGGGCGCAGGCTCGGGGGCGGGGCCGGGGGCCGGGGCCGAGGGTGGTCGTCGCTCCGAAAGGGTATGCGCGCGGCGCATACCCTTTCCGAGCGATCACTACTCCTCGGCGGAGCGGGGCTCGACGGTCGACCACGCCATCAGCAGCACACCCACGAGCGCCAGGCCCTGAGGCCAGGGGCCGTGGCCGACGTAGCCGGCGTCGGCGTGCCAGGGGCCCGTCGCCAGCACCAACATTGCAGCGAGCACGAAACCCGCCGCGCCGAACACCCGCAGGGCGGCGCGGCGCTCGGCGGACACGTGCAGCGCGGAGAGGACCCAGGTCGCCGCGCCGGTCGCGACCCAGATCGCGAGCCCGGGCCAGCCGCTCAGCACGAACGCCGCCGCGCCCACACCGACCGCCGCGAGCAACCCCGGGCGCCAGGCGCGCACGGCGGCACGGGCACCGGGCCGCGAACCCGGCACCAGCGCCAGCGCGGCGAGGATCACGAGCAGGACCAACCCGCCGAACAGCCCGATCCGGTACGGCGCGTTCAGCGAGAACCGCAGTGTCACAGCGCCGTCGGTCCCCGCGGGAACCACCCACCCCTGCTGCCAACCGTTGACGGTCACGGCGCGCAGCGGCTTCCCGTCCGGTCCGGTCGCGGCCCAACCCGGGTTCCGGCTCTCGGGCACGACGAGGACCTGGTCGGCGGTCGCGCCGCTGACGGTCACGACGCGACGGTCGGGGGTCCAGCTCTGCACCTTCACACTCTCGTCCCGCTGCACGCGGCCGGAAGTGTCGTCCGCGGACACCGACGCGGGCGTGTCCAGGCTCAGCGTCTCCACGCTGAACGCGAGCCCGGGCGTCGCAACGATCTGCGTCCGCCCCGCGGGAAGGGGGAGTGGGGTGGAATCGCAGGCCACGGCTCGGACCGGCGCACCGTCGCGCAGTTCCCGCGCACTCGCCTCGAGCCGGAACCGGACCTCCCGGTCGCCGACCCGCACCGTCGGGCCCGTCTCGCACGGCACCGTGATCGGGCGGTCCGCGGGGGCGGGCTCGGATCCGGGCACGGGCGCACCGTCGGGCCCGACGGCCTGGACCTCGGCCAGTCCCGGCGCCATCTTCTCGGGGAAGCCGAGGGCGTTGATGTTGAGCCGTTCATCCCAGTCCAGCAGGGAGATTGAGATCGAATCGGTCACGGCGGGATCGACTTTCACCGTGACGGAATCGCCCGCCGGCACCTCGCGCACCTGCCGGCCGGTACCCAGGTCGATCCCCACCCGCGTGGGCCGGGCGGGCGCCTCGCCGCGGGGCATCGTCAGCGTCAGGCCTGCGACCAGCTGCGCCGCCGGCAGCCGCAGGCGCAGGATCGGCTTCGGCGAGGTGGGCTGCGTGACCGACTGCGGCGCGGTCCAGGAGGTGTTCGGGTCGCCGTCCGTCACCGCCGCGGAACTGCCCCGACCGTCGCCGACCGCCGACTCCGCATAGGCCGACGGCGCCGCCGGATTCGCGAGCAGCGTCGACAGCGCCTGGCCGGGCCGGGCGCGCACCGTCATCGCGGGCAGCACGGCCGGGGCGCCGGGACCGTCGACGGTGCGCCGCAGCGGGCCGGGCTCCTCGGATCCGATCGCGATGTCGGCGCACTGCACCGGGCCCGGCGCGCCCTTCTCCCCGGGCGTGACGACGCAACCCGAGCGGCCCATCGTGTCCTGCCCGAAGACCCAGCGCTCCGCAGGGCCGGACCGCGGCAGGACCACGTCGTGACGGGTGGGGATCGCGCGAGCGGTCCGGGCGTCGGTCAGTTGCGCCTCGGAGATCGCGAACTGGTTGCCCCAGGTGTGATCGGTGGTGTCGGCGGCGGTGATCCGTACCCAGCGCGTCGGCTCGGACGGCGCGACCAGCGTGATCGGGGTGTTCGCCGTGACCGGATCGGAGTAGACGGTGCCCGCCTCCGTCGAGATCAGCAGCCGGGTGACCGCGGGGCCCAGCGCCCGCCCGACGGTGACCGTCACCGAGAGATCGCCCCGCGCCTCGGGCAGCGTGAACTGCAACCACTGGCCGAGCGCGTGGTCGAGGCCCGACGACACCCACGAGGTGTTCTTGTCGCCGTCGACCGCCGCGGCCGGACCGGCACCGGGGAGCACCGTGCCGAGCTGCGTCGCGTCCGCCGCGGAGCTCGAGGCCGTGACGCTCGCGCCGTCGTCGGAGCCGGCTCCGGCGTTCCAGGCCCCGTCGACCGGGCCCGCGCCCGCGACGGGGTAGTCGGGCAATCGGTTGAGCGTGCGACGCGGATCGTCGGCGGTGCGGATCGCGGAGCTGTGGTCGTCGACCCGGCCGTAGTCGGTCTCGCGGTTCTTCGGCGTGTCCGTGACGGTCAGCGGACCGTCGGGCAGGCCGGCGGCGGCCGCGTCCGAGGCGAGCAGCGCCGAGCCCAGCTCCCTGCGGCCTGCGGCCGCGGCGTCGGCCTGCAGCGTGAGCAGCGACTCCGGGCCGCCGGCGATCCGCGGCATCGACGCCAGGTCGGTGACGTACGGGCCGGTGGGGGCGGCACCGTCGACCCGGTAGATCGTGATGGCCGGCAGGGGCGGCCGGAGCCCGGAGTCGACGACCACCTTCTCGACGGTCGGCGGCGCGACCTCGGGCCCGAACCGGGCGACCTCGCTGATCCCGGGCGAGCCCTCGATCGCGGCGCGGGCCAGCGCCGGGCGCGCCGAACGGGACGTGTCCGGGTCGAGGTCGGCCCGCAGCACGAGGTAGGAGATGCCCTGCCGGCGCAGCGTGGCCGCGAGACCCGCCGAGGGGGTTCCCGCGCTGAACAGGCGCTGTACCGAGTCGAGGGCCCGGATCGCGCCCGGCGGATTGAGCGGAATCGCGTCGCGCACGGCCCACGGGGTCTGGGCCAGGGGCTGGATCGGCTCGTCGCGGGTCAGTCCCCACAGCTGCGCGCCGAACGGGGCGCCCGGCACGACCAGGGCGCGTTCGGCGCGCGCCTGGCCCGGTGCGGTGCCCGCGGCGTGCGCCGACAGCCAGTCCGCCGCCTGTGACCAGTAGTCGGGGATCCGGTCGTAGGGACCGCGCGGCGCGAGCTTGCCGGTCCAGGCCATGCCGCCCGCCAGCGCCAGCACCACGACGACGGCGAGCGCGCCCGCGGCGAGCCGGTCCTGCTCGGGGTGCGCCAGGGCCCGCCGCACGCGCGCCGGTCCGACGGTGCCCGGCAGCGGCGCCCGCGCGAGCAGGTGCGCCAGGCCCAGGACGAGCGGCAATCGCAGGAGGGGCTCGAGCTTGTAGACATTGCGCAGCGGCGCGCCGACGCTGTCGAGGAAGACGCGCACCGGCTCGGCGAAGGGGGAGCCCAGCCCGCTCGCGTAGCCCGCGCCGATGCCGGCCAACCCGATCAGGAGCACCGTCGCCCAGACGCCGCGCGAGGGCATGCCGCGCATGGTGAGTCCGGCGATGCCGGCCGCGGCGAGCAGGCCCGTGACCACCACGGCGGCCGGCGCGGTGGTCAGCATCGCGCCGGCCGCGCGCTCGTCGGAGATGAAGGGGCTCCAGGACGTGGTGCCGCGGAGGACCTCGGGCAGCGACGCCCACTGCGTCGTTGCCCGGGAGGACTCGATGAACTCGAGGAACGGCGGGCTGACCCGGCCCATGATGAGCAGCGGCACGATCCACCAGGTGGTGGCGAGCGCGACGCACACCGCCCACCAGGCGCTGAAGGTCCAGAACCGTCGGGTGCCCCTGCCGATCCGGGCGTTCAGGAGCCACCACAGCGCGGCGACCGCGCAGGCGAAGCCGGTGGCCACGGCGTTGACCGCGCCCATCAGCGCGACCGCGAACGCGGAGCGGGCGGCCAGGTTCCGCAGCGGGACGTCGCTTCCCCGCAACATCTGGACCAGCGGCAACAGCACCCACGGCGCGAGCATCACCGGCGCGGTCTCGGAGCTGATCGCGCCGAGCGTGGTGAGCACCTGCGGCGCCAGTACGAACGCGGCCGCGGCGACGATCCGGCTGCCGCGCGACCCGGTGGCCAACGCCTCGGTGAGCCGGACGATCCCCCAGAACCCGGCGAACAGCAGCAGCGCCCACCACAACCGCTGCGTGATCCACGGCGGAAGGTGCAGGAGTTGGCCGAGGGCGAAGAAGGCGCCGTGCGGGAAGAAGTAGCCGTAGGCCTGGTTCTGCACCTGGCCCAGCGGCGACTGGCTGGACCAGATGTTCGCCGCCCGGGCGAGGAAGCCGATGGGGTTCGCGGTGAGGTCGAGCTTGGTGTCCGCGACGATCTTGCCCGGGGAACTGAGGAAGCTCAGCGCGAGCAGGGCGACGAACGCCCACGCGCCTGCGCGGCGGGTCAGGGGTTCGTCGGAGAGCTGGGGGCTACTTGTTGGCACCCGAGTCGTCGCGCTCGCCGTAGTTCGACGAGCCCTGCAGGAAGCCCTTGTCCTTCGACACGGTGTTGATATCGGTGGACGGCGTGGTCTGGCCGACGGCCGCGCCGCTCACCAGTGCGAGGGCCACGGCGACGACGATTCCGGCGAGCGCGGCCGTAGCGCCGGCGATGATCGAGGTGCGGTCCATGGCCGCGAGTCTACAGGCTAGAGGTCGGCGCAGCCCGAGGGCACGATCATCACGGGCCGCTGGCAGCCGCGCAGGACGTGCTCCGAGACGGACGAGTGCCACAGTGCCTTGATGCCGGAGATTCCGCGGCTGCCGGACACGATCACGTCGACGTCGTCGGTGTCCGACGCGGCGATCAGTGCGGCCCAGACCGTGGTGGACACCTCGACCAGCTCACCCCGGGCGGCGAACCCGGAGGCGGCCGCGAGATCGACGCCCTCCCGATTGGTCTTGATCGCCTCGTCGTGCACGATGTCGCTCTCGCGGGTCAGGGCGGTCTCGGCGGCTCCGGCCCCGGCGACGCCCGACATCGCGGACAGGCGGGCGGCCTGGTGGATCGTGGACTCCCAGGCGGTGACCACGATCGCCTCGGCGTCGCGCCCCTGGGCGAGCACCTTGCTGGCGTACTTCACGGCGCGCTGGGAGGACTCCGAGCCGTCGTACGCGATCAGAACCTTGACGGGGACACTCATGCGGATCACCTCGATGCTCGCGGTTATCTGATAGGTCCAGATTACGCCGAAACCGCCGAGTTGCAAGATGCAAGTACGGGCGTGTCAGCGGTGGTATCGGCGGGCCAGTTCGGGGTCGGACTCCCACCACAGGCCGTTCGACGGTGCGCCCCCACTCACCTGCTCGTCGTCGGCGCGCGCCGCGTCGCGGGCGTCCTCGGCCGCGTCCACCCGGACCTGCCGGGCGGCGTCCTCGCGGCGCAGCGCGAACATGAGGAGCACCAGGAAGGGCAGGCCGAACAGATCCGCGAGCAGCCACAGCATGCCCGCCCCGATCGTCTGCGACAGTCGCATGGAGTCCTCGCCGAAACCCAGCGCGGCGTAGTGCGCGGCGTACAGCAGCGGTCCGAGCCACACGACGATCCCGAGGACCCCGTCGGCCAGCGATTCGACCAGCGTGATCAGCAGCGACAGGCCCTGCGGATAGCGCCGCGGCACCGGATCGGCCTGGATGCGGGTGTAGAAGTACACGAAGCCGGCGAGGACGAGCAGGCAGCGCGTGAGCAGGTCGAGCGCGGGATTGCGCATCGCCGCGAGGTTCCAGCCGGAGAAGAGCAGCACCCACGGCGTCACCAGCAGCAGGCCGGAGCCCACGGCGGGGTGCCCGAGCACGCGGGCGAGGGGGCTGCGCAGCGCCCGGAGTGCGGCGGACCGTCGGGCTGCCGGCAGGCGGCTGCCGAAGACCGTGAGCGGCATCCCCGATGCCAGGCCCAGCGGCACCACATACAGCAGCAGCGTGATCTGCAGTGCCCGGACCCAGAACAGACGCGGCGCGTACTCCGTGATCGGGCCGCACGCGATCGCCGCGGCCGTCGCGCACCCGACGACGACGAACGCGACGCGGCGTGCGGTCGGCACCGAGCGTCCCCGCGCGGCCCACAGGTAGGCCGCCGCGAGCAGGATCGCCGCGACGCCGAGCCCGTCCGCTTGCCAGTCGCCCAGCCAGGCGGAAGCGGGGATTGCGATACTCACTGTCGAACCGTACGTCCTGGTCCGCAGTAGACGACAGGGTGCGAGCGGCGCAAACCGACCTGAACACGGAGAAACCATGACGAAGTACTTCCGCCCGACCGGCGTTGCCGCCGCCGCGGTGACCGCCGCCGCGCTCGTCGCCGGGTGCAATGGTGGGGGTTCTTCCACCACGACGATGGATCACAGCGGTCACTCCATGAGCATGACTACGACCGCGACGGCTGCGGCGGCGGCGAAGCCCGCGAAGGACCTCGCGCTCACCGCCGCCGAGCTGCCGCCGGGCATCACGGCCGTGCCCGTCGGGCAGACGCAGCTCCAGAAGTCCGTCGATCAGTTGTCGGGCGCCGCCGAAGGCGCCACCATCACCCCGGCCTCGTGCGGGTCCGGCACGACCATCGTCGATGCGGCGAAGAAGCTGGACGTCTCGCAGCTGGGCATGGCGGTCGGCACCGTCGGGACGGGCGTGGCGAGCGAGTCGGTCATCGCGCAGAAGCCCGATGTGCAGAAGCTGCGCGATTCGTACCGGGGTGCCTGCAAGTCGGTGACCGCGGACATCTCGGTGCAGGGTCAGAAGGTCCGTACGCAGACGGCGACGACCGTCGTCGCCGACGCGCCGAAGACCAAGGCGGACGACCTCGTCGTGATCGAGCAGACCGCCACCTCGGAGGTCGCGGGGCAGAGTACGAAGCAGAGGTCCCTCGTCGGCGTCGCCCGGGTCGGGTCCTACGCCGTCTCCGTGGTCGTGATGTCGATGGACGGCACCCCCGACCGCGCGCTGTTCGACAAGTTCCTCGTCGCCTCGATCGACAAGGTCGCGAAGGGCTGACGGCGAATCTGACACACTGATCCCGATGCGACATCACCGGAACCTCATGATCGTGGTGGTCGCCGCGGCCGCTGTGGCCGCGTGCGGCACCTCCACGCCCGACGCGCCGTCGACGACCACGACGGCCGCGCGGGCGGCGAGCTCGACGGCCTCCGCGGCACCGTCGGGCCCGGGACGCTCGGGGGCCTGCGGGACCGACTTCCTCGCGAAGTTGACGGTGCGCGAGAAGGTCGGGCAGTTGCTGATGGTTGGCGTGAAGGACGCCGCCGACGCCCGCCGCGCGGTGCAGCAGGGCGCGGGCGGGGTGTTCATCGGTAGTTGGACCGACAAGGGCGTGTTCTCCGGCGGCACCCTGCAGGCGGTGGCGAAGGCGGGCAAGGTGCCGGCGATGGTGTCGGTCGACGAGGAGGGTGGCCGCGTCTCCCGCGTGCCCGGCGCGAACCTCGTCTCGGCGCGGGAGTTGGCGCGCACGATGAGTGTGGACGAGGCGCGGGCCGAGGGGGCGCGGGTCGGCAAGCTCATGAAGTCGATGGGCATCACGGTGGATTTCGCGCCCGACGCCGATGTCTCCGCGCAGCCCGACGACTCCGTCATCGGCGACCGCTCGTACTCGAACGACCCCGCCGTGGTCACGAGGTACTCCCAGGCCTTCGCGGCGGGCCTGCGCGACGGTGGCGTGTACCCGGTGTTCAAGCACTTCCCGGGGCACGGCAGCTCGTCCGGCGACTCGCATCAGGGCGGCGTCAGCGTGCCGCCGTTGAGCAAGCTCAAGACCCGGGATCTCCTCCCGTTCCGCGCGGCCGCCGCGTCCGGCGACGCGGGCATCATGGTGGGCCACCTGACGGTGCCCGGGCTGACCGAACCGGGCCTGCCCACCAGTCTGAGTCCCGCGACCATGCACCTGCTGCGCACGGGATCCGGGTACGGCGCCAAGCCCTTCGACGGCCCGATCTTCACCGACGACCTGTCCGGCATGAAGGCGATCACCAACGAGTTCAGCGTGCCGCAGGCGGTGACCAAGGCGCTCGTCGCCGGGGCCGACGTCGCGCTGTGGATCTCGACCGACCAGTTGGGTGCCGCGATGGATGCGGTCGAGGCCGCGGTCACGTCGGGGCGGCTCACCCGCAAGCAGCTCGACGGCTCGGTGCTCCGCGTGGCCCGCGCCAAGCATGTCGTCACCTGCTGAGGGCGGCGGATTCTCCCGGAACTTACTTGCGGGTAACCCTGTGGGCTAATATCTGACTCAAGAGTAAGGAGGGCGTCGATGGCCGGTGGAACGAAGCGTCTGCCCCGCGCGGTGCGCGAGCAGCAGATGCTGGACGCTGCCATTAAGGTGTTCTCGCGCAACGGGTTCTACGAGACGTCCATGGACGCCGTGGCGCGTGAAGCGCAGATCAGCAAGCCGATGCTCTACCTGTACTACGGGTCCAAGGACGAGCTGTTCGGCGCCTGCGTCACTCGCGAGGCGGGCAAGTTCATGCGCAGCATCGAGTTCGACGCGAGCCCCACGCTCCCGCCGCTGCAGCGCCTGCGCTCGGTGATCGCCGGCTTTCTCAAATACGTCGACCAGAACCGTGACGCGTGGCGGGTGATGTACCGCGAGGCGACCGGTCAGGCCGCGTTCGCGGCGCTGTCGGAGACCAGTCGCGAGCGGGTGGTCGAGATGACGGCGGTGTTGCTCCGCGAGGCCGCGAAGTACGCCCCCGACGACACCGACTTCGAGCTCTACGCCGTGGCGCTGGTCGGCTCCGGTGAGGCGATCGCGGACCGTCTGGCCACCGGAAAGGTCGAGTTGGACCGCGCCGTCGAGATCATGACCTCGTTCCTCTGGGGCGGCATCCGCGGCGACCGTCCGGAGTAGTTCGCCGACGGTGCGCCCGGGTGCTCGACGCTCGGGCGCTGCGGAAGGCGCGCATACCCTCTCGGAACGACGCATGCCCTGTCGACCGGGGAGACAACGGTGCCCCGCCTGGTCGAAGCCGGGCGGGGCACCGTCGAACAGCGGGCTACAGCGGGGTGACGGTGGCCGTCACGTGCGGGAAGCCCTTCTTGAGGTCCTTCGCCACGATCTCGGTGCCGCCGGTGGCCTCGTCGCGCGAGACGTACAGGCCGATCCGTGCGGGCAGGATCACCGGCTTGCCGAAGCGCACGTGGTGCACCACCGCGTCGGGGACGTGCCCCTCGACCACGCGCAGCATCGCCGCCGCCGTCCAGGCGCCGTGCGCGATCGACGACGGGAAGCCGAAGGCCTTGCCGCCCAAGGGCGACATGTGGATCGGGTTCCGGTCGCCGCTGACTCCGGCGTACCGACGGATGAGCGAGCCGTTCACGGACAGCACCGCGTCGGGGGCGCCCGGGCGCCCCTCCTTGGGGGCCGGCCCGGACTTCTCTCCCGACAGCGACGTGCGCTGCTGGATGAGCATCGTCGACACCTCGGAGGCGACCGATGCGCCGGACGCATCGGTGAACTCCGTCGTGAAGTCGATGAGCATGCCCTTGCGGTGCTCGCGCAGGTTGCCCACGGACGTGCGCAGCGTGAGCGATTCGCCCGGCACCACGCGGCGACGCCGCGTGAGCGTGTTCTCCACGTGCACGGAACCCACTGCGGCGGCGGGGAAGTCGTCGGCCAGGAACAGGTCCATGATCAGCGGGAAGGACAGCACGTAGAGGTACATCACGGGCACCTCGCCGGTGTTCTTGAGCCCGACGACCTCGCAGTACTCGCCGACCCGCGCGGGATCGACGTCGACGGTGAGCTCGACGGTCCGGTCCGGCAGGACGGTCTCCGGCTTGAGCGGGCCCTGCTTGCCCACGACCGGCAGGATGCCGCGCAGTCCGCGGGTGAGCACCGACAGGCTCGACGGCGGTGCCTGCAGCACGGTCACGTTCTTGGCCATATCAGGCTCCCAGCAGGCTCTGACCGCAGACGCGCACGACGTTGCCGGTCACCGCGGCCGAGGACGGCGCCGCGAAGAAGGAGATGGTCTCCGCGACATCGACGGTCTGGCCGCCCTGCTGCAGCGAGTTCATCAGGCGGCCGGCCTGGCGCGTGGCCAGCGGGATCGCCGCGGTCATCGCGGTCTCGATGAAGCCGGGGGCCACAGCGTTGATGGTGATGTTCTTCTTCGCGAGCACCGGGGTGTACGCGTCGACGAGGCCGATGACGCCGGCCTTGGTCGCGCCGTAGTTGGTCTGGCCGCGGTTACCGGCGATGCCGGCGATCGAGGAGACGTCGACGACCGCGCCGCCCTCGTTCAGGGCGTCCTCCGCGAGCAGGGCGTCGACCAGCTGCTTCGGGGCCTTGAGGTTGACGGCCATGACCGAGTTCCAGCGGCCCTCGTCCATGTTCGCGAGCAGCTTGTCGCGGGTGATGCCGGCGTTGTTGACGATGATGTCGAGCCCGTTGTGACGCGACTTCACTAGCTCGGCGATCTTCTTGCCCGCGTCCTCGGCGGTCACGTCGAGCGGCAGCGCGGTGCCGCCGACCTTGTTCGCGACCGCGGACAGTGCCTCGCCGGCGGCGGGGATGTCGGCGGCGATCACGTGCGCACCGTCGCGAGAGAGGACCTCGGCGATGGTCGCTCCGATGCCGCGGGCGGCGCCGGTCACCAGCGCGACCTTGCCGGCGAGCGGCTTGTCCCAGTCAGCGGGGGCGGTCGCGTCCTTGTCCGTGATGCGGATGACCTGCGCGTCGACGTAGGCCGACTTGCCCGACAGGAGGAAGCGCAGCGTCGAGGCGAGACCGGAGGCGCCGGTCGCGGCGTCCGGGTGGACGTACACGAGCTGGGCCGTGGCACCGTCGCGCAGCTCCTTGGCCACCGAGCGGGTGAAGCCCTCGAGCGCGCGTGCGGCGATGTGCTCGTCCAGATCCTCGATCAGCTCCGGCGTGGTCCCGAGGACCACGAGGCGGGCGCTGTTGCCCAGCGAGCGCATCTGCGGGGCGAAGAACTCGTACAGGCCGACCAGCTCGTCGATCGAGGTGATGCCGGTGGCGTCGAAGACCGCGCCACCCAGCTTCTCGGCGCCGCGGGCGCCGCCGTTGTTGACGACGAGGTCGTAGTCGGCGAGCAGCTCGCGGACGGGCTCGACGAGGCGGCCCTTGCCGCCGAGGAGGACGGGGCCGGCGAGTGCCGGCTTGCCGGGCTGGTAGCGGCGCAGGACCGGCGGCTGGGGCAGGCCGAGTCGGCTGGCCAGGAAGGAGCCGGGGCCCGACTTCACGAAGGCCGCGTAGAAGTCCGTGCTGGGTGCATCAGGCATGTGAGGTACCTCATCCGTGTGGGGTTCCGATAGGCTATCGACAAGCAACTTACTCCAGAGTAAGAATACTCGGTAGTAGCAACCCTCGATCACAGGGAGAAACCCGTGGCAAACATCGCAACCCGCCCGGTCGCCATTCTCGGTGGCAACCGCATCCCGTTCGCCCGCTCGGACCGCGCGTACGCCAAGGCCAGCAATCAGGACATGTTCACCGCTGCGCTCAATGGTCTCGTGAGCCGGTTCAATCTGCAGGGCGAGCAGCTCGGCGCGGTGGTCGGCGGCGCGGTGCTCAAGCACAGCCGCGACTTCAACCTGATCCGCGAGTCGGTGCTCGGCAGCCCGCTGAGCCCGTACACCCCCGCGTTCGACGTCCAGCAGGCGTGCGCCACCGGCCTGCAGGCGATCAACGCCGCTGCTCAGGGCATCCAGCTCGGCCGCTACGAGGCGGCCATCGGCGGCGGCACCGACACCACCTCAGACGCGCCGATCGGCGTCTCCGAGGGCATGCGCAAGGTGATGCTCGAGCTCAACCGCGCGTCCAGCACCGTCGACCGGCTCAAGCTGCTCGGCAAGCTCCCGGCCAACCTGGGCATCGACATCCCGCGCAACGGCGAGCCGCGCACCGGCATGTCGATGGGCGAGCACGCCGCCATCACGGCCAAGGAGTTCGGTGTCTCGCGCGCCGAGCAGGACGAGCTGGCCTACCTCAGCCACACGAACATGGCCGCCGCGTACGACCGCGGCTTCTTCGAGGACCTGATCACCCCGTACCTCGGCCTCACCCGCGACGACAACCTGCGCCCCGGCAGCACCGTCGAGAAGCTGTCGACCCTCAAGCCCGTCTTCGGCGTCTCGCTGGGCGATGCGACGATGACGGCCGGCAACTCGACGCCGCTCACGGACGGCGCGTCGACGGTGCTGCTGTCCTCGGACGAGTGGGCGGCCGAGCGCGGTCTTCCGGTGCTCGCGTACCTCAAGGACGTCGAGTACTCGGCCGTGGACTACGTCGGCGGCAAGGACGGACTGCTCATGGCGCCGACCTACGCGGTCCCGAAGCTGTTGGCGCGCAACGGCCTGACGCTGCAGGACTTCGACTTCTACGAGATCCACGAGGCCTTCGCCTCCGTGGTGCTGGCGACGCTGCAGGCGTGGGAGTCGCCCGAGTACTGCAAGGACCGCCTGGGCCTGGACAAGCCGCTCGGCTCGATCGACCGGTCGAAGCTGAACGTGAACGGCTCGTCGCTGGCGGCCGGCCACCCGTTCGCCGCGACCGGCGGTCGTATCGTGGCCTCCGCCGCGAAGCAGATCAAGGAGAACGGCGGCGGCCGCGCGCTGATCTCGATCTGCGCCGCCGGCGGTCAGGGCATCACCGCGATCATCGAGGGCTGATGTAGCGGGCCCCGGCCGCCTACAGTGGTGGGCATGAGCACGACGGACGACGTGGTCGAGAAGATCCTTCGCGACCACGACACCATCACGGTGGTCGGGGCCAGCGCCGATCCGGCGAAGGCGGCGCACGACGTGCCCGCCTACATGCAGCACCGGGGCTGGCGCATCATCCCGGTGAACCCGCACGCCGAGGAGATCCTCGGCGAAAAGGTGTACCGCACACTGGCGGACATCCCGGAGCAGGTCGGGCTGGTCGATGTCTTCCGGCCCTCGGAGTTCACACCGGACATCGCCCGGCAGGCCGTGGCCGCGGGCGCGACCGCGCTGTGGCTGCAGTTGGGGATCCGCTCGGCGGAGGCCCGGGAGATCGCGGAATCCGCGGGGCTGCTGTACGTCGAGGACCGGTGTCTCATCATCGAGCAGCGGCGGACGCGGATCTCCCGGAGGACGGCGTGAGCATCGGCATCGTGATCGTCCTCGTGGTTGCGGTGGTCGCCGTGCTCACGCTGGTCGGCGTCCTCTGGTTCGTCCGCGACTCCAACAAGCGCATCAAGGATTTCGCACGGTCCTCCGACCTGATTCCCGGCCGGCCCGGGCGCGCGCCCGCGGAATGGGCCGATTCGACTGCGCCCGAAGCGCTGCTGCACCAGCGGGTCCGCTATGCGATCGCCGACGTGCATCGCGGCGCCGCCGCCCCCGCGGTCCCGCCGCCCGCGGACTCGGCCGTGCACGGACCCGACTCCGACCTCGCCGCGCTCGACGACGCCGTCTTCGGCCTCGACGACGAGATCATCGCCGCCGCGCGGCTGTCCGGCGAGGAGCGCACCGCGGCGCTGGGGGAGCTGGAGCCCAAGGTCGCGGCGCTGGAGTCGCTGACCGGGAAGCTCTGGGACGCGCCGTCCGCGCGCCGCCGCGAGCTCATCGACGCGACCGCCACGGCCCTGCGCCGCTGAGGACCGCGGCCCCCGCCCCTGGATTCCCGCGCCCGCCGGATGGCTCTCGCGTCGTGATGACTCACGATGTCGGGTTCCGGTGAGGGAGAGGGGTCACCACGCGCCCGTGATCGCGGACTACCCGAAATCCTGAGCGGGTTGCCGGTCGGAGTCGACCGCGAAGCACTGCCGCGCAGCGTGGAAGGGCGGGGTATGCATCGGCGGTGACCTGTCCTCCCGACGACCTACCGCGCTGATACTCGGGACCGCATTCTCTCCACCGCGCGGCTGAGCACCCAGGCCAGGGGCACGGTCACCAGGGAGGTCACGGCGACGATCGTCCACGTCGAGCCCTGGAACAGCGAGTAGTGCAGCACGTTGAGCACGACGACGTCCATCGCCATCACGTGGATCAGGAAGTACTCGTAGCTGATCGACCCCAGCCACACCATCGGTCGGGAGCCCAGTACGCCCGGCCGGCCGACGGCGAAGGCGGCCACCAGCAGACCGCCGATCAGCGCCTCGAGCAGGTACTTCGTCACGCCCTGCGGGGCGGTCGGCAGGCGCAGGTCGAGCGGACCGGCGGCGGGGGTCAGCAGCACCGCGAAGGCCGCCGCCGCGACGAGCAGCGATGCCGGACGTGCCCACCGCACCCACGCCGCTGCCCGCACCCGGTCGATCACCAGCGCGACGACGATCCCGGCGGCGAAGGCCGCGGCGTAGGCCGGCGGCCAGGTGCGGGTGGTCTTGCCGAACACGGTCGTCTCGATGACCAGCACCAGCCACCCGGCGGACAGTGCCACCATCGCCGCGGGCACGATCCACGCCCGCGGCCCGCACCGGACGATCGCCAGCCCCAACAGCGGCAGTACCAGGTAGAACGCGATCTCGACGCACATGCTCCACATCTGCGAGAGCCCCGTGTGCACGTACCCGACCCCGTAGATCTGGGTGAAGGTCAGGTGCCGCAGGTACCCGACCCAGCCCCGGCCGTGGGTGGAACCGTCGGGCCGCCAGAGGTAGATCACATAGACGACGGTGACCACGGTCCAGTAGGCGGGCAGGACCCGCCATGCGCGGTGCGCCCAGTACCGCCGCAGGTCGGGCCCGCGGGCCCCCGTCGACCTCGCTGCTGTGACCCATGGCCGCACCAGCAGGAACCCGGAGAGGGCGAAGAACACCGGCACCGCGCCCTGCAGCCGGGAGTACGCGGCTCCCCAGACGTCGGGGGTGTAGTCGCCCGCCCAGAACGCCGCGTGGGTCACGCACACGGCGAACGCCGCGACCGCCCGCAGACCGGTGAGGGCGGGAAACTGTTGGGAGCGCTGAGCGGTGTCGATATGCGGTTCAGATCTTGATCGCGGGCATGAGCCGGTCGAGGTTCCACAGTCGGTTGCGCCGCGCGGACAGACACGAGACGGCGATCGATACGACCCAGATGAACATCATCACCCCGATCGCCATCCAGAGCCGGTGGTCGATGCCGCCGAGCACGAGTTGCCGGAGACCGTTGACGCCGTAGGTCATCGGGTCGTACTTGTGCAGCACCTGGAAGGGCCTGGCGGTGGTCTCCACCGGATACATGCCGCCGGAGCTCACCAGCTGCAGCATGAGCAGCGCCATGATGAGCACGCGCCCGACCGCCGGACCGACGAGCGCGTTCACCGCCTGGGTGAACGCGATGAAGGCGAGCGAGACGCCCATCATGAAGAACACCATCGCGATCGGGTGCGCGACTTGCAGGCCCAGCGCGAACCGCACCACGCAGTACAGGATCACCGCCTGGCACAGGCCGATGGCGGCGGCCGGGAGGTAGCTGGCCATCACCACCCGGATCGCCAGCACCTCGGCTGCGATGGCGCGGTTCTGCAAGGGGCGGAACACCATCCACAGCACCAGCGCACCGAAGAACAGCGCGAGCGTGAGGAAGAAGGGCGCCATGCCCGAGCCGAAGTTCGGTGCCCGGTTCTCGTGCGACGCGTCCAGCTGGACCGGCCCGCCGATCGTCGCGGCGACCTGGGAGGCCTGCTCCTGCGACCACTTCGGCACCGCACCGGCACCCTCGTGCAGCTTGGTCGCGAGTTCGCGACTGCCGGTGCGCAATTGCCCCGTGCCGACCGAGAGTTTGCCGGCACCGTCGGACAGTTGGGTGATGCCGTCGTCGAGCGTGGCGTTCCCGGCGGCGAGCTGCGCCGCGCCGGAGCGCAGCTGCGAGATCTTCGCGGTGAGGTCGGTGCCGGTGGTGCCCACCTGGCCGAGCATCGTCGCCAGGGGGCTGCCGGGGGTGCGGAGCTGCTCGGTGAGCGTGGCGGCGGCGGACGATGCGGCGACGACCTGCTGCTTCGCGGCGGCGGGTACCGAGGCCTGGGCGAGCTGGGCCCGCACGGCCCGTAGGCCCTCCGCGGCCTGCCGGGCGGCGGGGTCGGGGCTGGCGGTGAGCTGCTTGATCGCGGCGTCGATGCCGGCGAGCGCGGCATCCTGCGTCTGGATGAACAGTCCGGCCTTGTCGGCGGCGTCGGCGAGTGCGGCGGCGCTCTGCTGGAGCTGCGCGGTGTTCCCGCCCAGCCCGGACAATGCCCTCGTGACGGCGAGGAGGGGGTCGGTGGCCTGGTTGATGCCGTCGGAGAGCTGCTGCGACCCGGCCCGCAGCTGCGCGGAGCCGGTCTTCGCGGTGGACAGGCCCGTGGCGAGTTGTTTGGCACCGTCGTCGGCGGTGTCCAGACCGTCCGCGAGCTTGCCGGCCCCGTCGGCGGCCTGTTCGATACCCGCGCCGGCGGTGATGACCATCGACAGGACCTGGTTGACGGCCTGCCCGGAGATCCGGGTGGACACCGCGTTCAGGACCTGGGCCATCGCCGACTGGCCGATGGTCGAGCTGACGTAGTTGTTGGCGTCGTTGTAGACCGCGCGCAGCTGTGCCTTCTCCGGAGTGCCGGACAGGGGCGAGGCGATCGCGGAGGAGAAGTTCTCCGGCAGTTCGAGCATGAAGTAGTAGGTGCCGTCCTTGACGCCCTTGGCGGCCTCCGCCGGGGAGACGATGTGCCAGTCGAGGCTCTTGTCGTCCGCGAGCGATTTCTCCACCTCGGCACCGGCATTGATCTTCTGGCCCTTGACCTCGGTGCCCTTGTCGGCATTGACCAACGCCACCGGCATCTTGTTGACGTGGCCGAAGGGATCCCAGAACGCCCACAGGTACAGCGCGCCGTACACGAGCGGGAGCAGCATGATCACGACGATCGCGGCGCGCGTGAGCCGGCTGCGGCCGAAGCGCTTGATCTCGGAACCGAAGGCCAGTCCGGCGGCGATGGGGATGAGGCGGCTCTTCTTCTCGGACAAGGGAATCAGTCCTTCCGGGTCAGGGCGCGTCGGTCGTGCAGGGTGTGCTGGGGTGCCGTGCCGCCGAGGGGATTGGTCACCCCGACGATCACGGTGTACTCCTCGGCGATCGCGCCGAGCCGCTGTACGGCGTCGGCGCGGCCGGGGTTGTCGCGAACCTGTTCGAGATCGCCCACGATCAGGATCGGGTGATTGCTGAGCAGGGCCAGGGTGATCCGGAGCAGGAACAGCTGCAGGTCCGTCAGTTCGACGATGCGGGTCCGGGATCCGGGCCGGTCGAGGTCGCCGAACACGCGGTCCAGTTCGAGCCGCCCGGCGCTGAGCGGCACCATCGAGTACCAGGGAGCGAGCCAGCGCCGCTGTTCGGCCAGAACGGTTTCGACGGTGACCGACTCGTCCAGGTCGTCGATGCCCTCGAAGGCCGCGATCGCGCACCGCTTGCGGATCGCGGCGGGGCTCCTGGCTCCCAGGGCGTCGACGGTGCCGTGCGTGGGCCGCAGGCGCCCGGCGAGGGTCAGGAGCAGTGCGTTCTGGTCCGGCCCGGCCGGCATCTGCACGGCGTGCAGGCCGCGGTCGAACTCCAGGTCGATCCCGCGGAAGAGCGGGCCGTGCTCGCCGTCGACGCCGAGGTCGACCGCTCGCAGTTGTACATCGTTCGGCTGGGATTCGCCCATGGATGCTCTCCGCTGGTCCTGGAACTGGTGAGGCGCAGGTCGGTTCTCGATCCTACGGGTGGGGAACGGGCGAGGGCGCCCCGACTGCTGGTCGGAGCGCCCTCGTGAAGTGCGCGTAGCCGTTACGGCGCGACGATCAGAACGCGGCCTCGTCGAGGTCCATCGCCTGGTTGTCGACGGCCGCGACGACCTCCTTGACGGAGGTCAGCAGCGGCAGCATGTTGGCGGCGAAGAACTTCGCGACGCCGACCTTGCCCTCGTAGAAGGACTTGTCGGCGCCGGTGGCGCCGCCGTCGATCGCGGCCTGCGCGATGACGGCCTGGTGCAGCAGGCGCCAGCCGACCATCAGGTCGCCGAAGGCCATGAGGAAGCGCACCGAGCCGAGGCCCACCTTGTACAGCTCCTTGGGCTCCTGCTGCGAGGCGAGTGCGAAACCGGTGAGCGTGGCGGCCATCGCCTGCACGTCCTCGGCGGCGGTCTTCAGCAGCGCGACGTCGGCGGCGAAGGCGCCACCGGCGTTGGCCTCGATGAACGCGGTGATCTGGCCGGCGACGTGGCCGAGCGCGGCGCCACGGTCGCGGAGGATCTTGCGGAAGAAGAAGTCCTGCGCCTGGATGGCGGTGGTGCCCTCGTAGAGCGAGTCGATCTTCGAGTCGCGGACGTACTGCTCGATCGGGTAGTCCTGCAGGAAGCCGGACCCGCCGAAGGTCTGCAGCGACTCGGTGCCGAGCAGCGTGAAGGCACGCTCGGAGCCGACGCCCTTGACGATCGGCAGCAGCAGGTCGTTGACCTTGAACGCCATCTCCTCGTCGGCCCCCGACACGGGGGTCGCGGTGCGCACGTCCTGGTGGGCGGCGGTGTAGAGGTACACGGCGCGCAGGCCCTCGGCGTAGGCCTTCTGCGTGAGCAGCGAGCGACGCACGTCCGGGTGGTGCGTGATGGTCACGCGCGGCGCGGTCTTGTCGGCCATCTGGGTCAGGTCGGCGCCCTGGACGCGCTGCTTGGCGTAGTCGAGCGCGTTGAGGTAGCCGGTCGAGAGGGTGCCGATGGCCTTGGTGCCGACCATCATGCGGGCGTGCTCGATGACCTTGAACATCTGCGCGATGCCCTTGATCTCCTCGCCCACGAGCCAGCCCTTGGCGGGCTTGCCGTGGCCGCCGAAGGTGACCTCACAGGTGGTGGAGGTCTTGATGCCCATCTTGTGCTCGACGCCGGTGACGTAGACGCCGTTCTCCTCGCCGAGGTTGCCCTGCTCGTCGAAGTGGTGCTTCGGCACGAAGTACAGGCCCAGGCCCTTGGTGCCGGGGGCGCCGCCCTCGGGGCGGGCGAGCACGAGGTGGAAGGTCGACTCGAACATGCCGTCCATGACCGCCGAGGTGATGAAGCGCTTGACGCCCTCGATGTGCCAGGAGCCGTCCTCCTGCTTGATTGCCTTGGTGCGGCCGGCGCCCACGTCCGAGCCGGCGTCCGGCTCGGTGAGCACCATGGTGGCGTTCCAGTTGCGCTCGGCGGCGATCTTCGCCCACTTCTTCTGCTCGTCGGTGCCCTCGTCGTGCAGGATCTGCGCGAAGCCGGGGCCGGCGGCGAACATGAAGACGGGCGGGTTGGCGCCGAGGAACATCTCGCCGATGCCCCAGTACAGCGAGCGGGGCACATCGGTGCCGCCGAGCTCGTCGTCCAGGCCGAGGTAGGCCCAGCCGCCGTCGGCGAACAGCGCCTGCGACTTCTTGAAGGCCTCGTTGATCTTCACCTCGTGGGTGGCCGGGTCGAAGACCGGCGGGTTGCGGTCCGCCTCGGCGAAGGACTCGGCGATGGGGCCCTCGGCCTGCCGGGCCGCCTCGCGCAGCATCTCCTTGGCGGTGTCCTCGTCGAGGTCGCCGTACGCACCGGAAGCCAGCACCTCGCCGACGCCGAGATCCTCGAAGAGGTTGAACTCGATGTCGCGGACGTTGCTCTTGTAATGGCCCATGGGGCTGTTCCACCTTCTCAGATCAGGCTGTCGGACTGTTACCTGTCGGTAAGTTACCGCTCGGTAATATCTACACAATAACGCGCAAGCCGCGTGCGAACAAGTGCAAGCACTACGCGGGCTCGATCGCGTCGGCGCGCCGTCGTCGCGCACGAACGGCCAGGTCAGTGCCGGTACCGTGGTACGGATCACTCTCCCGCCATTCCACGTGCTCGACCACCATGTCCTCAGGCAGCGCCGCGGAGACCTCGGCGGCACCGAAGACGGGCAGGCCGGGGTGCGAATCCGCCTTCTCGTGCGCGAGCAGCAGGAGCAGTCCTCCGGGCGCGAGGGCCTCCGCGGCCCGGGCGATCGCCGCCGCCCGGCGCTCGGGGTCCGGGTGCACGTACGCCCAGACCACGAGGTCGTAGGGCCGGTCGGGGATCTCGTCGGCGGTGATGTCGAGCGGGGTCCAGTGCAGCCGCGCGCGGACGGTGCGCGGGGCCCGGGCCGCCACGGTGGCCGCCTTGTCCAGGCCGACGCGCGAGTAGTCGATCGCCGTGACGTCCCAGGCGCGCGTCGCGAGCCACAGCGCGTGCCGTCCCTCGCCGGTGCCGACGTCCAGGGCGCGGCCGGGCGGCAGGATCGTGACCTGCTCGACGATCCACGGGTCCGGCGGTGCGCCCCAGACCAATTCGCTGGAGCGGTAGCGGTCGTCCCAGTCGGAGGCGTTCACGCGAGTGCCTCCTTGAGGTAGGCCACGTCCTCGGCGAGGCCGTCCGCCGGGGTCTCGAGGATGATCGGAGCGCCCGCGGCGCGGGCCACGTCGGCGAGCAGGTCGGGGTCGATGGTGCCGTCCTGCAGGTTCGCGTGCCGGTCCCGCGCGGAGTCGAACTCGTCGCGGGAGTTGTTGAGGTGCACCAGGTCGATGCGGCCCGTGATCGCCATGACCCGTTCGACGATGCCCAACAGGTCCTCGCCGCCGGCCCAGGCGTGGCAGGTGTCGAGGCAGAAGCCCGCGCCCTGGTCGCCGACCGCGTCCCACAGCCGGTCGATGGCCTCGAGCTGGCGTGCGATGGCGCCCTCGCCGCCCGCGGTGTTCTCGATGAGGATCGGCACGCCGAAGCCGCCCTTCTCCGCCTGGCGGGTGAAGAGCTTGCGCCAGTTCTCGATCCCCTCGTCGAGCGCCTCGCCCTCGCGGAGGTGGCCGCCGTGCACGACGAGGCCGAACGCGCCGAGGTCCGCCGCCGCCTGCGCCTGCAGGGCGACGGCGTTGCGGCTGGGCATGCGCAGCCGGTTGTTGAGGCTGGCGACGTTGATCCGGTACGCCGAGTGCACGACGATCTCCAGCGGCGACGCCTTCAGCGCCTCCGTCTGCGGGTGCGGCTGCGGTTTGTCGAAGGACTGCGGATCCTGCACGAACATCTGGATCACGTCCACGCCGAGCTTCTCGGCCGTCTCGACGGGGTGGGTGTCACTGCGGACATGGGCACCGATTCGCATACGGTCAGCCTAGTTGTTGCGCGGCGGTGCCGTTCGGTGCGGGCGGTGTTGATCTACACGGGTATGCGCGCCGCGCATACCCGGTGTCTTCGCAGGTGGGCGCGGTTTCGTCGAGGGAGGGCAATGCGTCCGGCGCATTCCTCGGGCCTTGTCCCGGTGCGTGCCCGCCGCCGCTGGACCCGGCCCACCTGTGGAGGACCGCGGTCCTGTGGATGACGGGCCGGTTCGGGTGCCCGCGCGCGGCGACCGGGTCCGACGGTGCGCCTAGCGTGACGCCATGGTGGCGATCGGGGGGACGGCGTGGCGGGGGACGACCGCTGAGGCCTACGCGGGGTGGGCGGCGCGCGAGGACGGGGCGCTCCGCGAACTGGCGGCTGCGGTCGAACTCGCCGAGCGGGAGATCCTCGCCGGCGGAGGCGGACTCGCGGAGCGGCTCGCCGCGATCGACCTGCCGGCGGCGGTGCCGATCGCCGGGGTGCCGATCGACGGTCTCCGGTTCGACGGTGCCGGGCCGGGGACCGGCGCACCGTCGCTGCCCGTGCCGCGACCGGGCCGTCCGATCTCCGCCGCGCGGCGTGACGCCGAGAACCGGGCGCGGCTCGCGGCCGATCTCCGGACCCTCCGCGGGAAGCGGCGCAGCCGCGCTGAGCGGGACGAGCTCGCGATGCTCGAGCGCATGTCCGCGCGGCTCGCGGAGCTGGATCGGTCGGGGCGGACCGTGCAGCTCTTCGACTACGACCCCACGGCATTCGCCGGGGACGGCCTTGCGGTCGTCGCCATCGGGGACCTCGACACGGCGCAGAACGTGGGGGTCGTGGTCCCGGGGATGGGAACCACGGCGGCGTCGATCGGGGACGTGAGCGCGAACGCGGTGCGCCTGTACGACGCGGCGGCCCGCGCGGACCCGGCCCGGCCGACGGCGACGGTGGCCTGGATCGGGTACGACGCCCCGTCGGGGAGGGCGACGGCCGGGCAGGTGCGCAGCCGCATCGCGGCGGGGGAGGGCGCGGCGCTGTTGCAGGACGGCCTCGCCGAGATCGCGGCCCTGCGGGAGGGCGAGGAACAACGGCTCGTGGTGTTCGGGCACAGCTACGGCTCCACGACGGTCGCCATGGCGGGCGCGGGCGGGGCACTGGTCGGCACCGTCGATGCGATGGTCCTGCTCGGCTCGCCGGGTGCCGGAGTGGTGCGATCCGCCGCCGAGTTGGGCGTGCCGGTGTTCGTGGCCCGGCATCCGGACGACCCGGTGCCGCTCGTGGGCCGCGCGGAGCCGGGGCTGGTCGTGGTGCGCCGCCTCCTCGGGATCGGGCTCGGGCTCGGCGTGGACCCGTCGGCGCCCTCCTTCGGCGCGACGCCGCTGCCGGTCGACGGTGCGCGGGGGTTCGGCCTGGCGGCGCACTCCGGCTACTTCGCCGAGGGATCGCGGTCGCTCGATGCCTTCGCGGCGGTGCTGACCGGGGGAGGCGATCGTGCCCGGTGAGATCGATTCGGACGCTGTGGATCTCGAGGTGTTGGGCCGCGCCGCGGCACGCTGGGAGGAGGAGGCGGACGGGCTCCGCGCGGCCGCCCGCGCGTGGGCCACGCTGGCCGGGCCGCCGGGTGTCGCGGAGTTCGCCGCGCGCGCGGCCGCGACGCTCGCCGGCCATGCGGAGGCGGCGAGCGCCGCGGCAGAGCGGCTCCGGGCCTACTGCGCCGCGGTGCGCTCGACCGACGAGGAGGGCTCGCGCAGCGTGCGGTGCGCGATCCAGGCCGCCACCAGCATGAGCGCGACACCGATCGCGGACGTCACCGTGACGCCGGCGTCGAACGCATGACCGGCCGAGTCGATCAGCGCCGCAGCGGTATCCGAGGGCAGCTGGGCGGCCGTGTGGTGCGCTCCGGCCAGTGTCTCGGCGGCATCGGCCGCCTGCGCGCCGGTCAACCCGGCGGGGAGCACGAGGTTGGCGGCGTACGCACCGGCCAGGATCGAGCCGAGCACCGCGGTGCCCAGCACGGAGCCCAGCTCGTAGGCCGTCTCGGACACCGCCGACGCCGCGCCGGCCTTCTCCGCGGGGACCGACGAGACGATCATGTCGTTCGAGAGCGTCTCCGCGGCACCGATTCCCACGCCGAGCATCGCGAACGCGATGAGCACGGCGAGCGTGGACTCCGGCGAGGCGAAGGCGGCGACCACGGCGTACGCCGCGGCGGAGGCGAGCATGCCCCAGACCACGACGGTGGACGGCGCGATCCATCGCACGGCGCGCACCACGTACAGCCCGGCGACCATCATGGTCAGCAGGCCCGGGACCAGCGCCCAGCCGGCATCCATCGGGCTCATCCCGACCACCAGCTGCAGGTGTTGCGAGACGAAGAACATGAAGCCGACCAGCGAGAACACGCTGAGCAGGTTCACGGCGACGGCGCCCGAGAAGCGGCGGTTGGTGAACAGCCGGACATCGAGCATGGGGTCCGGACGATGGAGCTGGCGGCGGATGAACAGCACGGTCGCGACCACGCCCACGGTGAGCGGCAGGAGGACCGACAGCGCGTCGCCGCCCTTGGCGAGGCTCTTGACGGCGTACACGATCGGCGTGAGCGCGAGCAGCGAGAGCGAGATCGACACGGGGTCGATGCGACCCGGGTTCGGGTCGCGCGACTCGGGCACGAAGACGGGGGCCAGCACGAGCAGCGGGATCAGCACCGGTACGGCCATGAGGAAGACCGAGCCCCACCAGAAGTGCTCGAGGAGGAAGCCGCCCACGATCGGGCCGAGCGCCGCGCCGGCGGCGAAGAAGGACGCCCACACCGCGATGGCGAGGCGCCGCTGCTGCGGGTCGACGAAGATGTTGCGCAGCAACGAGAGCGTCGACGGCATGAGCATGGCACCGAAGAAGCCGAGACCGGCGCGGGCGGCGATGAGGGCCAGTGCGGTCGGGGAGTACGCGGCCACCACCGACATCGCGGCGAAGCCCGTCGCACCGACGAGTAGCAGCCGACGGCGTCCGAACCGGTCGCCGAGGCTGCCCATCGAGACGAGCAGACCGGCCAGCACGAGCGGGTAGATGTCGATGATCCACAACTGCTGGGCCGCGGTGGGGCCGAGCGTGGCGGCGATCGAGGGCAGCGCGAAACCGAGAACGGTGCCGTCGACGGACACCAGAAGCACCGGAAGCATGAGGACGGCGAGCGCGCCCCAATCACGCACTGTGGCGCGCGGGGACGCGTTCGAGGCGGTGGGGACGACGGCGGTCATGGGGCACTTCCTGGAAGTCGAGGTCGATGGATCATTGTTACTGTACCAGCTGGACGGTATAGAAACGGGAGACGTCGATCACCCTTACGATGCGAGGTGTGCCGCCCCCTCCCGCCGCCCGTGCCAAGCTGCTCGACGCCTTCGTGAAGATCCTCATCGAGCACGGCGAACGCGCCGCCACCCTGGAGGCCGTCGCGGCGGAGGCGGGGGTCAGCAAGGGCGGCCTGCTCTACCACTTCGGCTCCAAGGACGCGCTGGTCGAGGGGCTGGTCGCCCGGCTCGATCAGCTGGTCGCGCAGGACGTCGAGCTCATGGCGGCGGCGCCGGAGGGCGCCGTCGAGTACTACGTGCGCACGTCCGTGTTCGCCGACACCCCGCTCGACCGGGCGATCGTCGCCGTCTTCCGTCTCAGCCAGGGGGCCAACGCCCGCGCCCAGCAGGCGGCGCGGGGTATGCAGGAGCAGTGGCTGCGCACGCTCCGCGCGCAGGTCCCCGACGAGGACACCGCCCGCGCGGTGCTCCTCCTCGGTGACGGTCTCTACTACAACGCCGCCCTCACCGGCGGCCATGCGACGGTCACCGACGCCCAACTCGACGCCCTCGTCGAGCGCGTCCGGCACATGGTCGCCGGCCACGCGGGCAATTGAGTGAAGCTCAGTAGGGCCTTTACCCTCGCCTGACCAGCGGGTAGGTTTGGGGTCATGCCTTCGATCTTCATCTCCGGTGGCGCTGCGGGCATCGGCCGCGCGACCGCCCTGCGATTCCTGTCCGAGGGGTGGACGGTGGGCGTCTACGACGTCAACGAGGTCGCCCTCGCCGAGCTGAGATCGGCGCATCCGAAGATCGTGACCGGCACGCTCGATGTCACCGACTACGGCCAGTGGGAGGCCGCGCTCGCGGACTTCACGCAGCACACCGGCGGCGGCCTGACCGTGCTCGACAACAACGCGGGCGTCCTGTTCAGCGGCGATCTCGATGAGATCACGCCGCAGCAGATCAAGCTGCAGATCGATATCGATGCGCTCGGCGTCACCTACGGCGCCCGGGCCGCGCTGCCCTACCTGAAGGGCCAGCCGGGTGCGCACCTGGTGAACATCAGCTCGGCGTCGGCGATCTACGGCCAGCCGGGCATCGCGACCTACAGTGCCGCCAAGTTCTACGTCGCCGGGTTCACCGAGGCGCTGGAGTTGGAGTGGGAGAAGCACGGTATCCGGGTCGTCGCGATCTGGCCGCTGTGGGCGAAGACCGCGCTCGCCGAGACCGATGCCAAGAGCACCAGGACCCTCGGTGTGAACATCACCCCGGAGGAGGTGGCCGAGCAGGTGTGGCACTCCGTGCATCCGTCGATCCGGGTGCCCTTCCTGCCGCGGGTGCACTATTCCGTCGGAACCTTGACCACATTGCTGTCCAATTCGAGTAAATTCGCACCCAGGTCGGTCGTACGACTGATCAACCAGATCACCAGTCAGTAGTGCTGCCGGCTGTATTTCCCATCCGAGAAGGAGTCTCCACCACCGTGATTCAGACGACGATGCAGGACGGCGAGCTGACGATCGCTCGTCTCGTCGAGTACAGCCGCCGCGTGTTCCCCGAGGCCAGGATCACCACCTGGACCGGTGAGGGGCTGCGCGACATCTCCTTCGCCGAGGTCGGAGACAAGGCCTCGCAGCTCGCGCACGCGTTGACCAAGCTGGGCGTGCAGCGCGGCGACCGGGTCGCCACGTTCATGTGGAACAACAACGAGCACCAGGTGGCCTACGCCGCCGTGCCCGCGATGGGGGCCGTGCTCCACACCCTGAACCTGCGCCTCTCGCCGGAGCAGGCGGTGTTCATCATCAACCAGGCCGACGACAAGGTCATCCTCGTCGACGCCTCGGTCGCGCCGCTGCTCGGCAAGTACCTGGCCGGCACCCCGAACGTGCAGCACATCATCGTCGCGAACGGCCCGAAGGAGGCGCTCGAGGCGCCCGCGGGCATCACCGTGCACAGCTTCGACGAGCTCATCGCGGGTGAGGCCACGACCTTCGACTGGCCCGAGATCGCGGAGCGCGACGCCGCCGTCCTCTGCTACACCTCCGGCACCACGGGTGATCCCAAGGGCGTCGTCTACAGCCACCGGAGCATCTGGCTGCACTCCATGCAGGTGAACTCCTCGTCGGGCATGGCACTCGGCAACGCCGATTCCGTGCTCGCGATCGTGCCGATGTTCCACGTCATGAGCTGGGGCCTGCCCTACGCCGCGATGATGGGCGGCATCACGCTGATCATGCCCGATCGCTTCCTGCAGCCCGAGCCCCTGCTGCAGATCCTCGACGCCACCAAGGCCACTTTCGCCGCCGCCGTGCCCACCATCTGGGCCGGCGTCGCCGCGCAGCTCGCGGTCAAGCCGCAGGACATCTCGCACCTGCGCGAGGTCGTCGTCGGTGGTGCGGCCGTGCCGCCGTCCATGATCCGGGCGTTCGATCAGTTCGGGACTCGCATCGTGCACGCCTGGGGCATGACGGAGACCTCGCCGCTCGGCTCGGTCTCGCGCCCGCCCTTCGGTGTCTCGGAGGAGGACGAGTTCGCCTACCGCGTTACGCAGGGCCGCTTCCCGGCATCCGTTCAGGCCCGGCTCATCGACGATGAGGGCAACGAACAGCCCTGGGACGGTGAGGCTTCCGGCGAGCTCGAGGTGCGCGGCCCGTGGATCACCGGCGCGTACTACGCGCCCGAGGGCAATGTCTCCGACCCGTCGAAGTTCCACGACGGCTGGCTCCGCACGGGCGATGTGGCATCGATCAGCCCCGACGGTTTCATGACCATCCGCGACCGCACCAAGGACATGATCAAGACCGGTGGCGAGTGGATCAGCTCCGTCGAGCTGGAGAACACGGTCATGAGCAACCCGACCATCGCCGAGGCCGCCGTCGTCGGCGTTCCCGACGAGAAGTGGGACGAGCGCCCGTTCGTGCTGGCCGTCGTCAAGGACGCGGCCGACGCGGACGTCGCCGCGCAGCGCGCCTTTCTCGAGGACAAGCTGCCCAAGTGGCAGATCCCCGAGCGCTGGGCGTTCGTCACCGAGGTCCCGAAGACCTCGGTCGGCAAGTTCGACAAGAAGCTCATCCGGGCCGAGTACGCCGACGGCACCTACCCGGTGGTCGACGCGCGCGCCTGACGCACCTCTCGAGTACGACAGGGCCGTCGCAGCCGGTGGGCTGCGACGGCCCCGTCGTCGTCTCGGACATCCGACGTCGTTCGCCGCGAATCTGACGAAACGGTGAGCTGTTCGGGTGGACGGCCCGATCGCGGCCGTGGCCGTGCCACGCTGGATGCGTGATCGATACCGGGACCCCGGCGCAGCAACAGGCTCCGCCGCAACACCGCCCGCCGGCGTGGGCCGCCGCGCTGGCGGGCCTGCTGGCCGGCGCCCTCGGGCTGGCGGTGGCGGAACTCGTGGCGGCGGTCATCGCACCGGGAGCGAGCACGGTCTTCGCGGGCGGGGCCGCGGTCATCGACGCGGCGCCGCCGTGGCTCAAGGACTTCGCCGTCGACTGGTTCGGCACCGCGGACAAGGCGGTGCTGCTCGGGACGATGGGGGTGGTGCTCGCCGCGGGCGCCGCGAGCGCGGGTCTGCTCGAACACCGGCGCCCACCCTGGGGCGCGGCCCTGTTCGCGGTCGTCGGGCTCGTCGGCACGGTGGCGGCGGTGCTCCGTCCCGATGCGACGGCCCTGTGGGCGGTGCCGAGCATCGTCGGGATCGGTGCGTCGCTGCTCGTGCTGCGACTCGCGGTGCGGCGGCTCGGGCCCGCCCTTCCCGCGGGCCGGGCCCACGACGATGCCCACGGCGGGCCCGTCGACGGGCCGGCGGTGGACCGGCGCGGATTCCTCGTCGTTGCCGGTGCGGCAGCCGGTACGACGGTGCTCGCCCTCGTGGGTGCGCGGCTCCTGTCGGCCGGGGCGAAGGCGGTCACGGCGGCGCGGGAGACGCTGCGCCTGCCCGTGCCGCGCACTCCCACGCCGGCGGTTCCCGCGGGCGCCGATCTGCGGATCCGCGGCCTCACGGCGTACATCACGCCGGCGGCTGACTTCTACCGCATCGACACCGCCCTCCGCGTGCCGCAGATCGACCCGGCGCACTGGTCGCTCGAGGTGCACGGCCTGGTGGACGAGCCCTTCTCGCTCAGCTGGGAGGAGCTGCTCGCGCTGCCCCTCGAGGAGCACCACGCGACCCTCGCCTGCGTCAGCAACGAGGTGGGCGGCGACCTCATCGGCAACGCGTTGTGGCTGGGCTACCCGCTCGGCGCGCTCCTGGAGCGGGCGAAACCGCGGGCCGGGGCCGATATGGTGCTCTCGCGCAGCCACGACGGCTTCACCGCGGGAACGCCGCTCGAGGTGCTCCGCGACCCCGCCCGCACATCGCTGCTCGCGATCGGCATGAACGGCGAACCCCTCCCGGTGGCGCACGGCTTCCCCGCTCGGCTCGTCGTCCCCGGCCTCTACGGATACGTCTCCGCGACCAAATGGGTGACCTCGCTCAAGGTCACGACCTTCGCCGCCGACGAGGGCTACTGGACGCCGCGCGGCTGGTCGGCGATGGGACCGGTCAAGGTGCAGTCGCGCATCGACGTCCCGCGGGGATCGGTGTCCGCGGGATCGGTCACGGTGGCGGGCGTCGCGTGGGCGCAGCACACCGGGATCGGCGGGGTCGAGGTCCGCGCGGATTCCGGCCAGTGGGTGCGGGCCGAGCTCGCGGACACCGTCGGGCCCGATACGTGGCGCCAGTGGCACGTCTCCCTCCCGCTGGCCCGCGGCGAGCACGTCCTCGAGGTGCGCGCCACCGACGCGCTCGGGGCGATGCAAACCGATACGCCCGCGCCGCCCGCTCCCGACGGTGCCACCGGATGGCACCGGGTCGTCGTCACGGCGGGCTGAGAGGTGCCGGGGAGCCTCAGTCGCCCAAGGGATTCACCGCGCACAGGCTGGAGGGGTCCTCCATCACCACGCGGACGCCGTACCCCACATCGGAGGCGAGCTGCGTGATCAGGTAGGACGCCACGGTCGAGATGCGGGTGACGTCGGTGAGGTCGAGGACGACGGTGGTGCCGCTCTGCGCGCGACCCAGGCGCAACGCCTCGTGCACCACCTCCTCGACCGCCGCGAAGTCCACCTCGCCGCGCAGCCGCAGCACCAGGCGGCCGGTGGCGGGATCGGTGGTGACGGAGGCGACGGCACTCACCGGGGTGATCGACCGGTTCAGCAGGTGCAGGCCGAATTCGCTGCTCATCCGCTGCAGCACCGCGACGCCGCGGCTGGAGTTCCCGGCCTCGTCGAGCGGCGGGCTGAACACGCAGATCCCGTACTCGCCCGGCGTCGCAGCGACGATGCCGCCGCCGACCCCGGACTTCGCGGGGATGCCGACGGACACCATCCAGGCCCCGGACCTGTCGTACATGCCGCACCCCGTCATCACCGAGAGGGTGTGTCGCGCGACCGTCGCGCTCACCACGCGCTCGCCGGTGACCGGGTTGACGCCGCCGTTGGCGAGGGTCCCGCCCATGACCGCGACATCGTGCGCGTCCACCAGCAGTGAGCACTGCCGGAAGTACGGGTCGAGCGCGTCCTCGATCGGGACGCGCAGCGCGTCCGTCGACCTCGCGAGCGCGGCGAGCGCGAGGTTGCGGAAACCGGTCTCCGACTCCGAGCGGTAGACCTCCGCGTCCAGCTCGAGATCGCGACCGGCGAAGCGGGACAAGCCGTCCCGGATGGCGGCGAACCGCTCCGCACCGTCGGCCCCCGGGATCAGCGAGGTCGCGACGATCGCTCCCGCGTTGATGAGCGGGTTCTCCGGCCGGCCCGACGGATCGAAACTGATGCCGTTGAAGGCCTCGCCGCTCGGCTCGACCCCGATCCGTTCACACACCGCCGCCACTCCCAGGGCCTGAAGCGCCAGTGCGTAGACGAAGGGCTTCGACACGGACTGGATGGTGAAGGGCGTGCGGCGATCGCCGGCTCCGTAGTGGTGGCCGTGGACGGACACCATGGCGACGCCGAAGGCCTCCGGGTCCGCCGTCGCCAACTGCGGAATGTAGTCGGCGACGGCACCCGGGTGCGCCTCGTGGCGAACATCGTCGAGTACGCGGGCCATCGCCGCGTTCACGGGGTTGTCCGTGAAGCCGACGGAAGTGCTGGGGCCGGTGCCGGTGCTCATACCAGCCAAGCTATCCGACGGTGACCGCTCCTCGACCCGTCCTCCACCCGAGGGGGCAGGATCCGGCGAGTATCGTTGCAGTCACCGTGACATGAACAGGTTGAGCAGCGCATACCCGCGGATATCGCCAGCCCGCATTGCCGCAGACAACTTTCTTGGAGATTTAGCTATGACGAACACGCTGCCCGACGGTCGGACCCTCGACGACGCCATCGCCGCGGGGACCCGGGCCTACGAGCTCGACCGCGCCCACGTCTTCCACTCGTGGTCGGCGCAGGCCCAGATCAATCCCATGACGATCCTCGCCTCGCAGGGCTCGTACGTGTGGGACGGCGAGGGGCGCAAGCTCCTCGACTTCAGCTCGCAGATGGTCAACACCAACATCGGCCACCAGCACCCGAAGGTCGTCGCGGCGATCGCGGAGCAGGCCGCGCGGATCTGCACCATCGCGCCGCAGCACGTCAACGAATCCCGCAGCGAGGCCGCGCGGCTCATCGCCGAGCGCACCCCGGGCGATCTGAACAAGGTGTTCTTCACCAACGGCGGCGCCGACGCCGTCGAGCACGCGATCCGGATGGCGCGCGTGCACACCGGCCGGCGCAAGGTGCTCAGCCGCTACCGCAGCTACCACGGCGGTACCGAGCTGGCGATCAACGTCACCGGCGACACCCGTCGCTTCGCGAGCGACTTCGGCGGCGAGTCCGTCGCGCACTTCGACGGCCCCTTCCTCTACCGCTCGTCCTTCTACGCGACCACCGAGGAGGAGGAGAGCCAGCGCGCGCTCGAGCACCTGGAGCGCACGATCGTGCTCGAGGGCCCGAACACGATCGCCGCGATCATCCTCGAGGCGATTCCCGGCACCCCCGGCATCATGGTCCCGCCGCCCGGCTACATGGCCGGCGTCCGCGAGCTGTGCACGAAGTACGGGATCGTCATGATCGCCGACGAGGTGATGTCCGGCTTCGGTCGCGCCGGGAAGTGGTTCGCCATCGAGCACGCCACCACCGCCGCCGGGCCCGTGGTGCCCGACCTGCTGACCTTCGCCAAGGGCTCGAACAGCGGCTACGTGCCGCTGGGCGGCGTCGCGATCAGCGGGGAGATCGCCGCCACCTTCGCCGATACGCCCTACCCGGGTGGCCTCACCTACTCCGGCCACCCGCTGGCCACGGCCGCGGCGGTCGCGACGATCAATGCGATGGCCGAGGAGGGCATGGTCGAGAACGCCGCGAAGATCGGCGAGGAGATCATCCGGCCCACGCTGGAGGGGTTCAAGGCCAAGCACCCGTCCGTCGGCGACGTGCGTGGCGAGGGTGTCTTCTTCGCCATCGAGCTGGTGCGCGACAAGGAGACCCGCGAGCCCCTGGCGCCCTACGGCGGCAGCAGCCCGGCGATGAACGAGACCGTCGGCGCGCTCAAGAAGGGCGGCCTCCTGCCCTTCGCCAACTACAACCGGATCCACGTCGTCCCGCCGTGCAATGTCTCCGCCGAGGAGGCCCGCGAGGGACTCGCGATCATCGACGAGGCGCTCAACGTCGCGGACGCGCACACCGTCTGACCCCGTCACCACGAGGCCCAGGAGGCCCCATGCCAGCACTCAAGCCCGTCCTGCCCGCCGAACTGCAGTCCGGACGTCCCGGCGTGTACGAGTTCTCCGTGCGCTCGGCGCGCCCCGTCGACTGGGTGTGGGGCGAACTGACCTCGGACCGGCCGTTGCACTGGTGCAAGGGGATCCGCAAGATCGAGTGGACCAGTCCGCGGCCCTTCGCGGTCGGCTCCACCCGTCGCGTGCACCTCGGCCCGGGCGTCAGCGCCGACGAGATCTTCTACTCGTGGGAGGAGTCCGAGACGCTGTGCGAGAAGGCCTTCTACGTGCAGTCCGCCACTGCGCCCGGCCTGGCCCGCCTGGCGGAGAAGTACCGCGTCGAGGCGCACCCCGACGGCGGCTCCGTGTTCACGTGGACGTTGCTCATCGAGCCCGTCGGCGGCGACCGGGTGATCGGCCTCAGCGCATTCCCGGCCGGCCTGATCGTGAAGTGGCTGCAGCGCGATACCGAGAAGTACCTGGGCTCCGCATAACCTCCCGCACCACAGAATCCGCATGACCGAATACGGTCATGCGGATTCTGCATTCCGCGCTAGTATTCGCGCATGTACCCCAACGCTCCCGAGCCCCCGTCGTCATTCGGGGACGACCTTTTTCCGCTGTTCTTCGGGGCTATCGTGGTCATCGCGGTAGTCAGCCTCGTAGTGCGGGGAGCGATCTGGCTGAGCAACTACAACGCCGCGGCGAAGCGCGGCGAGGACTACTTCACGCTCGAGACCGACCTGCAGGTGCAGGCGCTCCAGAGCCGCGCACTCGGCACGGAGCGTTCGATCGAGGAACGGCTCGCGGAGATCGACGATCTCGCCGCACGCGGCGTGATCGACGCCGACGAACGCGCGGCGGCCCGGGCGAAGATCCTCGCCGCGGGCTGAGCGCGGCACCGTCGGACCGGGGAGGTTGCGTCAGATCCAGACCGGACCGGCGTCGAGGCCGTCGGGGAGGTCGTGGTCGCCGCGGGCGCACTCGCACGGGGCGGCCGGATCGACGGCGGCGATGGTCCGGGTGAGCGCGTCCGTGAGGCGCGGAAGGTTCGCGCGGAACTGGGCGAGCACGTCCTCGGCGTGCACGCCCGTGCCGGCCTCGATTCCCGCGTCCAGGTCGGTGACCAGCGCGATCGAGGCGTAGCAGAGCTTGAGCTCCCGGGCCAGGGCCGCCTCGGGCAGCCCCGTCATGTTCACCAGGTCCCAACCCTGCGCCGCGTACCAGCGGCTCTCCGCGCGCGTCGAGAACCGCGGGCCCTCGATCACCACCATGGTCCCCGAGGTGCGGTCGGCTCCCGGCGCGGCGGCGGCCCGAAGGACGGGGCAGTACGGATCGGCGAAGCTCACGTGCACGCCGTGTCCGTCGAAGAAGGTCGACGTCCGTCCGGACGTACGATCCACGAGCTGGTCCGGGACGGTGATCGTCCCGGGCCCGGCCGCCGGGTCGAGACTGCCGACGGCGCACGGCGCGAGCACCTTCGTGGCCCCGAGCCGGCGCAGTGCCCACAGGTTCGCCCGGTACGGCACGGTGTGCGGCGAGTACTCGTGGCCCAGGCCGTGCCGCGGCAGGAAGGCCACCTCGCGCCCGGCGATCTCGCCCAGGGTCACCGGGGCGCTCGTCGGCCCGTACGGGGTGTCGACGGTGACCTGCTCCGTCGCGCCGGACAGGAAGCTGTAGAGCCCCGTGCCCCCGATGACGGCGATCATGCGCGGCCTCCGAGCCGGCTGCGGACGGCCTCCGCCACCTCGTCCGGTCTGCCGACGTCGAAGAACTGCTCCGATCCATCGCCGAGGGTCACGCACAGTCGCTGCCGCGTCCGCTTGAACAGGCCGACCACGTCCTCGACGATGCCGGCACCGACGATGTGCCGGAACTGGACGGCGAAGGGCGTCCCGTCGATCTTCGAGGCGAGCCCGGCCGGGCGGAACCGCAGGTGCGTCTGCGTCAACTCCAGGTGCCCGCGGACGGCGCCGGAACGCTTCCCGATACTGAGCAGACGGGTCGCGGGCCAGCTGAGATCAGTCACGGTGACACAATATGCCGAGACCGCGTGGGGTTCGCGGTAGCATCAGTTATCCGTTTTCCTATGGGTGGGAGTTCAAGATGACGTACTTCGGTGCGATCGTGATGGTGCTGTGGGTGGCGGCACTCATCGACGTGATCGCCTCGGACGAATTCCGGGTGCGTCACCTGCCCAAGGTCGGTTGGCTGATCATCGTGATCATCATCCCCTTCGCGGGCTCGCTGATCTGGTTCCTCATGGGCCGGCCCGTGGGTGGCGGCGGCCGGAGCGGCGCATCGTCGCGCACCCCGGGGTTCCCCGAGTACGAACGTCCGGGACGCCACATCGCCCAGTACGCCGACGATGACGACGAGTTCCTCCGGCAGTGCCGCGAGCGGGCCGAACAGCAGCGTCGCCGCGCGAAGGAGCTGGACGCGCGCAACCCGTCCGAAGCGCCCGAGGACAAGGACTGAACGCCGCCCGGCCCCGCCGACTGGGGGAGATCTACCGATCCGCAGTGGGGGTCATCCGCGCGAATCCCCGGCCCACGCTGGGGTTGGCCGCGGTGTCGATCGGCTCCATCGCCCTCCTCGGTGTGCTCGCGCGGCTGCCGCTCGTCGGCGCCGAACAGGTCGTCCCGGACGCGGACCGCGATACCAGGCAGGTCCTCGTGGTGCTCGGCGTCTACCCCGCGAGCGCGATGCTGGTGACCCTGGTGTGGATCCTCGCCAGTGTCGTCGTCACCGCGGTCGGGTCCGTGGTGGCCCACCGGTATCTCACGGACCGCACGACCTCCCTGCGTCGCGCCTGGACCGAAGCGCGCCCGCGGCTGGTCGCCGCATTCGGGCTCGGCGTGCTGGACGTCGTCGTCGTGCTCACGCCGATCGGGCTGGCGGTCGCGGCCTCGATCGGCCTCGCGGTCCGGGCGGGACCGGACCTCGTGCGGGTCACGACGACGGTGCTGCTCGTGCTCGCGGCGCTCGCCGTGCTCGCGGTGCTCCCGACGCTGGTGATCGCGGGGCCGATGCTCGTCATCGAGAAGTTGCGGCCCGTCGACGCGCTGTGGCGTGCCGCTGCCCTGCAGCGCACGGGGTTCTGGCGGCTGCTGCGCCGGGTGATCTGCACGTATCTGGTGGTCACCGCGGTCTCGGCCCTGATCGGTCTGCCGTTCTCCCTCGCCGCGTACGCGACCCGCCCGCCGGGCGGCGACGTGGCCGCGCAGAGCCTCGCGAGCCTGCTGTTCGTGAACGCGGGGTGGGTGCTCGGCCAGATCGCGGTCGTGCCCTTCCTCATCGCCACGAACGCCCTGCTGTACAGCGATCAGCGGGCGCGGGCCGAGTCCGCCGCCCCGACCGGGGGTGCGTAGACGGGACTTGAGTCGCGTCCTGTTGTATGGCGGCGGCCGACGATTCGGGCGTAGGGCGTAGGCCCGTCCCTGACGCGTTCGACGACTCATACTGACGACATGCAGGCTGAACCGTGGTTGGTCGTGATCGACTTTCAGGAGATCTTCGCTCGGCCGGACAGTGGATGGTTCGTGCCGCGGTACGCCGACGCCGCTGCCGCGACTGTCGAGCTGTTGCCGCGCTTCGGTGACCGTGTGGTGTTCACTCGCTTCGTCGCGCCGAGCACGCCGACCGGAGCGTGGATCGACTACTACGAGAAGTGGCCGTTCGCACTCGTTTCCGAAGCCGACCCGCTCTACGACCTGAGCGCGGAGTTCGCGTCGAACCGACATGCGGTGGTGAGCCTGACCACGCTCGGCAAGTGGGGTCCCGAGTTGGAGGCCGCAGTGCACGGCAGTCGCGACGTGGTCCTCGTCGGCGTCTCGACCGACTGTTGCGTGCTCTCGACGGCACTCGCCGCGGCCGACGCGGGGGTTCGTGTGCGCGTCGTCGCGGACGCCTGCGCGGGTGTCAGCGATGAGGATCACCGGCGAGCGCTGGACGTGATGAGGCTGTACGCACCGCTGATCGACATCACCAGTGGTGCTGAGTTGACCGGCGTGGCGACCGAGGCCACGGACACCGCAGTTCGTTCGTGGAGCCGATGACGGGAATCGAACCCGCGCTACCTGCTTGGGAAGCAGGAGTTCTACCATTGAACTACATCGGCAGTCGCGGCACCGTCGTCCGACGGGGCCGCGCGTACCGGCAACACTAGCACGGCGCACCGTCGGACCAGGGGACCGGTCAGGGCTTCACGGACGTGCGCGGGGCCACCCACAGGCGGTACGTGACGAGCAGCGCCGCGAGCCACGCGAAGCCCACCACGAGCGCGACGAGGGTGTCGTGCTCGAAGGCCATGAGCACGGTCACGAACAGTAGGAATCCGATGGCGAACAGCTGCCCGTAGGGCCACAGCGGCACGGGGAACCGCAGCTGCGCGACCTCCTCGGCGGGGAGCGAGACCCGCTGGCGGTACTGGGAGGCGAGGATCATCAGCCACACGAAGACCGTCGCGAAGGTGGCGATCGAGGCGATCACCACGAAGACGTCCTCGGGGATCAGATAGTTGAGCAGGACACCCACGAGCAGCGCGCCGGTCATGATCACCACGGTCATCCAGGGCACGCCGTTCGCGGTCGTGCGCCGCATGATCGCGGGCGCCTGCCCCTGCTGGGCCATGCCGAACATCATCCGGCCGGCACCGAAGATGTCGCTGTTGATCGCCGACAGTGCCGCCGTGATCACCACGACGTTGAGCACGTGCGCCGCGGGCGCGACGCCGAGGGCCTGGAAGATCTGCACGAACGGGCTGGACTCGCTGCTGATCCGCGTCCACGGGATGACGGCCATGATCACCGCGAGCGCTAGGACGTAGAACAACCCGATCCGTACCGGCACGGTGTTGATCGCCTTCGGGATCGTGCGCTCCGGATCCTCCGCCTCCGCCGCGGTCAGGCCGATGATCTCCGACCCTCCGAACGCGAACACGACCAGCACGAAGCAGCTCAGGAAGCCGCCGAAGCCGGTCGCGAAGAAGCCGCCGTGCGCGTACAGGTTGCTCAGTCCCTGATCGGTGTCGTGCATGCCGAAGCCGAAGATCAGCACAGCGACGCCGCCGGCGATCATGGCGACGATCGCCGCGATCTTCACCAGTGTCAGCCAGAACTCGACCTCGCCGAACACGCGCACCCGCATCAGGTTCAACGCGGCGATGAAGAAGATCACCGCGAGTACCCAGATCCACTTCGGCACATGGGGGAACCACGTTCCCATGTAGACGGCGAACGCCGTGACATCCGCGATGCACACGAAGACCATCTCGAAGACGTACATCCAGCCGGTGAGGAATCCCGCCCGCGGGCCGAGTGCGGACGAGGCGTAGTCGCCGAACGAGCCCTGTGGCCGCCGCACCGCCATCTCGCCGAGTGCCCGCAGCACGAGGTAGATCACCACGCCGCCGATCAGGTAGGCGAGCAGGACGGCAGGGCCGGCCGCCTGGATCGCGGCCGCCGAGCCGTAGAACAGGCCCGTCCCGATCGCCGAGCCGAGCGCGATGAACCGGATGTGCCGCGCGGTGAGGCCGCGGCGGAGGGGAGTGTCGGTCACGAAGAGGCAGTATCCCCGATCCGGGGTGCACTCTCGCGCACCGCCGCCCTGCCCTACGCTGAACCCCGTGCTGCTCTCCGATCGTGACATCCGCGCCCATGTGGAATCCGGCCGCCTGGGGATCGATCCGTTCGACCCGCAGATGGTGCAGCCGTCCAGCGTGGACGTGCGGCTCGACGGCCTGTTCCGCGTGTTCAACAACACGCGCTACACCCACATCGACCCCAAGCAGCGGCAGGACGAGCTGACCACGCTGGTCGAGCCCGCACCGGGGGAGCCCTTCGTGCTGCACCCCGGCGAGTTCGTGCTCGGTTCCACGCTCGAGGTGTGCTCGCTGCCCGACGACCTGGCCGGCCGCCTCGAGGGCAAGTCCTCACTCGGCCGGCTGGGCCTGCTTACCCACTCGACCGCCGGATTCATCGACCCGGGCTTCTCCGGTCACATCACGCTGGAGCTGTCCAACGTCGCGAACCTGCCGATCACGTTGTGGCCGGGCATGAAGATCGGCCAGCTGTGCCTGTTCCGCCTCACCAGTCCGGCGGAGAACCCCTACGGCAGTTCGGCCGTGGGCTCGAAGTACCAGGGGCAGCGCGGCCCGACCCCGTCGAAGGCGTACCTGAACTTCCAGAGCTGATTCCGCGGTCGGTTTCCCACGGAAACCGCAGGAAACCGACCGCAGTCGCGAGCCTCGTTCAGTCGGCGGAGTGCCTACCCCGACGGCGGGGCTCCTGCGGCGCGCGCTGGGGCGGGTCGGGCACGATCGGAGCGCGCTGGGGCGGGTCCGGCAGGATCGGTGCGCGCGGCTGCGGGTCCGGTGCGCGCTGGGGCGGGTCCGGCAGGACCGGAGGACGCGGCTGCGGGCGCGGCGGAGCGGGAATCGGCTCGTCCGGCAGCCGCCGCCGCCCGGGCTGCTGCGTCTCGGGCAGTGAGGTCTCCGATTCCTGCCGGGCGGGAGCCGGACTCTGCGAGGGCGCGCGTCGGGCCGGGGACTGCGCCGGACTCTGCTGCGCGACGGGCGCGACGGGCGCGACGGGCGCGACGGGCGCGACGGAGTCCGGTCCGGCACCGTCGGCGATCTCCGGGGCGGCCGGCGCCGTGGCGCGGGCGGCGGCGCGACGCTCCCGCACCCGGATCTCGGAGGGGTCGGTGTCGGGGTGGCTCTCCGCGTACCGCTTGGCGGCCTCCGCACTGACGGCGGCCCGTTTCGGCTTCGCCAGCAGCACCGCGATCGCGGTGGTCAGCGGCACGGACAGCGCCAGGCCGATGCCGCCGACGAACGCGCGGACCAGCTCGATCGCCACGGAATCGGACGTGAGTACCTGACCCAGCGGCCGGCCCGCGATCGAGAACAGCAGCAGCAGCGGCAGCGCGGTGCCGACGTACGCGAAGACCAGCGTGTACACCGTCGAGGCGATGTGATCGCGGCCGACGCGCATGGCCGCGAGGAAGGTCCGGCGCCGCGAGGACTTGGGCGAGAGCTTCGCCAGCTCGAAGGTCGCCGAGGCCTGGGTGATGGTCACGTCGTTGAGCACGCCCAGGGCGCCGATGATGAATCCGGCCAGCAGGACACCGGAGATCGACACGGTGGTCGCGTAGGCCTGCAGGTTCGTCGAGTCCTCATTGCTCAAGCCCGTGACCTGTGTGGTCAGCGTGGCGAGCCACGCGAGCACGCCGCACACGGCCAGCGCGCACAGTGTGCCCAGTAGGGCCGCCGAGGTTCTCAGCGACACCCCGTGCGCGAGGTAGAGCACGACGTACAGGATCACCGCGGAGGCCACCATCGCGACCCACACGGCGGAATTGCCGTCCAGGATCGAGGGCAGGGCGAACAGCACGATCACCGCGCCCGACAGTGCGAGCCCGATGAGTGCGCGCAGGCCGCGCCACTGCGCGACCGCGATGACGACCGCCGCGAACACCAGGCCCCACACCCACAGCGACACGCCGCGCGAGTAGTCGTAGAAGGCGTAGTTCGAGGGCGAGCCCGCCACGCCGCCGCCGTTGGCGCTGATCAGGATCTTGGTGCCGGGCGACAGGTCGGGCTGTCCGGTGCCCGGGGTGGCCGGGCGCGACAGGTCGATCCCGGAGGGCTGCGCCGAGGTGCTCTGTCCCGGCACGGCGGAGACGTTGGTGCGCTGAGTGCCGATCGAGAACATCGTCCACTTGCCCGAGTCCGGGCCGCTGGTGATCTGCACCGAGCTGTTGAGGCAGCCACCGTCGGCGTTGAGGAGCGGATGCGGCTGCGTGTCGCTGACCTGGCCGTTCCCGGTCGGCGTGAAGTCGCAGTCGCCGACCATCTGCTCCGCGACGACGCCCTTCGACAGGTTCGGCGTCTGCGGGCCGCCGGGCACGCTGACCCGCAGGTGCGACGGCCACAGCACGATCAGCCCCGCGAGGACGGCGACGCCGATGACCGCGAGCAGGCCGACCACGATGCGCGAGGCCCATTTGCCCAGCGAGATGTTGGCCAGCGAATGGTTGTGCACGTGCGCGGCGGCGGCGTGCACGTCGTCGTGGTCGTGGTCGTGGTCGGCTGTCACGCCGCCACCCTACTTCTGCTTGTACGAACTGAGGAAGTTGCCGAACCGATCGAGAGCTTCGGCCAGGTCACGGGCCCACGGGAGCGTCACAACGCGCAGGTGGTCCGGCGTCGGCCAGTTGAATCCGGTGCCCTGGACCAGCAGGATCTTCTCCTGATTGAGCAGGTCGAGGACCATCTGCTCGTCGTCGCGGATCTCGTGCACGTTCGGGTCCAGCTTCGGGAAGGCGTAGAGCGCGCCCTGCGGCTTCACGCAGCTGACACCGTCGATCGCGTTGAGCTTCTGGTGGGCGACGTCGCGCTGTTCCAGTAGCCGCCCGCCGGGCAGGATCAGGTCGTTGATCGATTGGTATCCGCCGAGCGCCACCTGGATCGCGTGCTGGGCGGGGACGTTGGGGCACAGTCGCGTCGACGCGAGCAGCGTCAGCCCCTCGATGAAGCCCGACGCGTGCTCCTTGGGGCCGGTCAGCACCATCCAGCCGGCGCGGTAGCCGCATACCCGGTACGCCTTGGACAGGCCGTTGAACGTGCACACCAGCAGGTCCGGGGCGAGCTCGGCGATGGAGATGTGCTGCGCACCGTCGTAGAGGATCCGGTCGTAGATCTCGTCGGCGAGGACGAGGAGCGAGTGCTTGCGCGCCACCTCGACGATCTGCTGCAGCGTCTCGCGGGAGTAGACGGCGCCGGTGGGGTTGTTCGGATTGATCACGACGATCGCCTTGGTGCGCGGCGTGATCCTCGCCTCGATGTCCTCGACGGACGGGTTCCAGCCGTTCTCCTCGTCGCACAGGTAGTGGACGGGGGTACCGCCGGCCAGCGAGGTCATGGCCGTCCAGAGCGGGTAGTCGGGGGCGGGGATGAGCACCTCGTCGCCGTTGTTGAGCAGCGCCTGCAGGGTCATCGTGATGAGCTCGGAGACCCCGTTGCCGAGGTAGACATCGCCGATGTCGAAGTACGGGAAGTCCTGGACCTCCTCGTAGCGCGTGACCACGGCCCGCCGCGCGGAGGCGATGCCCTGCGATTCGCTGTAGCCCTGCGAGACGGGCAGCGCGTGGATCATGTCGCGGACGATGGAGTCCGGTGCCTCGAAGCCGAAGGTCGCCGGGTTGCCGATGTTCAGCTTGAGGATGCGGTGCCCCTGCGCCTCGAGCCGAGCCGCCTGTGCCACCACGGGTCCACGGATCTCGTACAGCACGTTCTGCAGCTTGGCGGACTGCTCGAGCGGCTTGAGTTCGGTGCGGATGTGGGGCACATGCGGTCGGCTCATGGGCTATATCGTCGCAGGTTCCAGCAAATCCTTTTCCGACGGTGCGCCGCCCTGCGCCCGGCGCCTCGCCGCGCCGATCACGAGCAGCGCGTACCCCACCGCGATCCAGGCGGCGAGCACCACGTACGCGGCACCGGCTCCCGCGCCGACCAGGCCACCGTCGGCGAAGTAAGCCGCGCTGCGCAGGGCCGTGCCCGTGGCGCCGATGGGCAGGATCTGGCCGAGGACGCCCCAGATGTGCGGCAGGAACTCCGGCGGCATCGCGATCCCGGCCATCGGCATCCCGATCAGCATGAACAGCAGTGCCGCGGGGGTGATGCCCTTGTTGCCGAACAGGGAGACCAGCCCCGCCACCACCGCCCCGATCGCGAGCATGCCCGCGCTCATGGCCAGCCACTGGCCCCAGAAGCCGCCGGGCAGCACGCCGATCCCCATGGCGGCCCCCACGGCCGCCGCGCCGATGATCGCCGCGCCGATGGGCAGCGCCACCGCCACGACCTTCGGGTGGCCGGCGATCAGCACCGTCACCATGGCCAGTGCCATCCCGGAGAGGAAGACGGGCAGCACGATGGCACCGAAGCCGGCGCCGCGGGGGTCGTCGGCGGACAACGGCGCGACGTCGACGGTCCGGACGTCCTGGCCCTGGGTCAGCCCGGTGGCCATCTGGGTGATCATGGGCGCGACGGCGGGCGAGGCGCCGGTCGCGATGACGGCCCGCGTCGGGGTGCCCGGCGATCCGGGCGCGATGCCGCCGTAGACCTTGCGGTCCTTCGCGGCCTGGATCAGCTCCGCCTCGGTGGCGTACGAGTGCACCTCGAAGCCGCCGGGCTGCTGGGCGTCGAGCCGCTGCTCGACCTGCTGCGCGATCGCGGCGGGGCCGACCACTCCGATCGGGAGGTCGTGCGGCTTGCCGTGCGAGGCGGGCCCGGTGAACAGCAGGACGATCAGGGGAATGGCGATGGCCAGCCCGGCGAACACCGCGGCCAGCTTCGCGTGGGACTTGCTGCTCATGGTGGAGCACCTCCGAGTAACTCAACGTTCGATGAAACGAAGACTACGACCGCGGACCGCAGAAGTCAACGGGCGTTGAAATACTGCTAGGCTGACGGTATGGCCACGGGCAGACGGGCGGGCACGAGCACCGCCAAGGCGGACATCCTCGAGGCGGCGCGGGAGCTCTTCGCCGAGATGGGCTACGACCGCACCACGATCCGCGCCATCGCGACGCGCGCCGGTGTCGACGTCGCGCTGGTCTCGTACTACTACGGCAACAAGAAGGGGCTGTTCCGGGGCGTGATGAGCATGCCCGTCGATCCGGAGGAGATCTTCACCGCGGCGCTCGTCGGCCCGCGGGACGGCGTGGGGGAGCGGCTGGTCCGGGCCGCGCTCTCGATCTGGGAGGGGCGGGAGACCACCGACGCCTTCCGCGCCCTGTTGCGCGGCGCGATCAGCGCGGACGAGGGCGCGGTCAACACCTTCGGCGAGTTCCTGTCCTCGGTGATGATCCCCACGCTGACGACGCACGCGGGGATCGACATCACGACGGCGCGCGTGGTGGCCAGCACGATGTTCGGGCTGGCCTTCCTCCGCTACCTGATCGCCGCGCCGCTGTTCCAGGCGCCGACGGCTGACGAGCTGGTGACCGCCTACGGTGCCGCGATCCAGAACATCATCGACGGCGCCGCCGGCTGACCGTTCGGCGGATCGGCCCGGCTACTGCTCGCGGGAGGTCGCCGGCGCGGGGAGGATCTCGGTGGGTTCGACCACCTCGGCTTCGGGTGCGGAGGCCGCCGGGGCCTCCTCGTCGCCGAGATTGTGGAAGGCACGACCGAGTTCCTCGGAGACGTTGATGATGCGCGCCTGCTTGACCGCGGGCTTGTCGATCTCCTCGGCCACGTACTGCGCGATGAACCGCCGGATCTCCGCGTCCACGCTGGCCACGACGCGCACGATCGAGCCGCGGATCGTCCGCGACTCGACGTCGACCCACACGTCCTTGGGCTTGGGCGGGTCGACCTCGATGCGCAGTTCCAGCGGCGCGGCGGCCCGCACGGTGAGCGGCAGCGTGATCAGGCCGGCCACGTCGTAGCGGATCCGGTCGACCCTGAGGTCGATGAGCAGGCCGATGCGCAGCGGGATCTTCACCGTGAAGGTGATGAGCTCGCCCACCTGGCGGGTGAGCTGCGGCTCGTCGATCTCCACCTGCGCCCACACCTTGGCCATTCCGCCGGGGCCCGACGGGATCGGGCCCACGGTGAAATCGCCCCCGGCGATATCGGAGAACGCGGAGCCGACGCGCTCCTCGTTCACGGCGATCTCGAAGAAGCGCCGCCCGAACTCCTCGTAACTCACGTACTCAGGCACGAGACCATCCTGCCCTATCCGCTGATAGCGATTCGCTGGGAGTCGATCACTTCCGTCCGCCGGGGCGCTTCGCGCCCGCCGCGATCCCGAAGCCCTTGGCCTTCGACGCGCCCTCCGTCGTGAGCGTACGGTCGTCGCCGCCCGACGGTGCCGGGCTTGCGGGGGCGTCGTCGACCGCGGTGTCCGGGGCCGACGGTGCGCTGTCCGCGGGCGCGTCCTCGACGGGGGCCGGGGCCGCGGGGGCTTCCGGTGCCGGTGCCGGGGCCTGCGGTGCGGCGGCCTGCGGTGCGGGTGCCGGCTCGGCCGGGGCAGCTGCGGCGGCGCGCGGTGCGCCGGGCTTCTTGGCGCCCGGTCGCTTGGCGCCGGCGGCGATCCCGAACCCTGCGGCCTTGGACTCCCCGGTCGTGGCGAGCGTGCGGTCCGCAGCGGGAGCAGCCGCTGCCGGCGCCTCGGGCGCCGGAGCTGCGGGCGCCTCGGCCGCGGGGGCCTCCGCCGGCGTGGCTGCAGGAGCGGCGGCCGCGGGGGCCTCCGCCGCTGCGGCTGCGGGCTTGGGCGCGCCGGGCTTCTTCGCGCCGGGGCGCTTCGCCCCGCCGGCCATGCCGAGGCCGACTGTGGGCTTGGCGGGTGCCGCC
>NZ_JAAXOQ010000015.1 GCF_012396015.1 Tsukamurella spumae
GGCCCCGGCGCGGCGAGCCCCGGCATCGCGAGGGCCGCGAGCTCCGGCACCGCGCCGACGCCCTCCTCGCTCTGGCCGGGGGACACCGTCGCCGTGGGCGTCGCGACGCCGGGGATCGGGACGCGCACGAGGACCCGGCCGATCCGGTCGAGCGATCCGAGCCGGGTCCACAGGTCGTCGGCGGACCACGGGGCGGCCGGCGAGACCAGCGCCCAGCGGCGCTCGCCCGCGGGGGCCGCGGCCAGCGACGCCCGGGCCTCCCCCAGGTACTCCGCGACCGCCTGGCCGGACTGCGGCCCGAGGCGGTCACCGTCGGGCCGCACGGACGGGTTCGGCGTGGCGGAGCCGAGCCAGAACGCGAGGCCCAGCGCGACCGCCACCAGCGCGACCCAGCCGGTCAGGGACCTGATCACGCGTCGCGCAGGACGTCCAGGGCGTGCTGCAGGTCGTCCGGGTAGGGCGAGGTGAACTCCACGTACTCCCCCTTGGTGGGGTGCGTGAAGCCCAGCGTGCGGGCGTGCAGCCACTGCCGGTCGAGCCCCAGCTTCTTCGCGAGCACGGGATCGGAGCCGTAGGTCTGGTCGCCGCAGCAGGGGTGGTGCAGCGCCGCGAAGTGCACCCGGATCTGGTGCGTGCGCCCCGTCTCGAGGTGCACGTCGAGCAGCGTCGCGGCCTGGAAGGCCTCGATCGTGTCGTAGTGCGTGATCGAGGGCTTACCGTCCTTGGTGACCGCGAACTTCCAGTCCGAGCTGCGGTGCCGGCCGATCGGGGCGTCGATGGTGCCGGACATCGGGTCGGGATGGCCCTGCACCAGCGCGTGGTACCGCTTGTCGACGGTGCGCTGCTTGAACGCCCGCTTGAGCACGGTGTACGCGCGCTCGGACACGGCCACCACCATCACGCCGGAGGTGCCCACGTCGAGGCGGTGCACGATCCCCTGCCGCTCGGGCGCGCCCGAGGTGGAGATCCGGAAGCCGGCGGCGGCGAGGCCGCCGATCACCGTCGGACCGGTCCAGCCGACGGAGGCGTGCGCGGCGACGCCCACGGGCTTGTCGACGACGACGATGTCCTCGTCCGAGTAGATGATGTTCATGCCGGGGACGGGCTCGGCCACGATCTCCAGCGGCCGCGCGGGCTCGGGCAGGGTCACGTCGAGGAGCGCGCCCGCGCGGAGCTTGTCGGACTTGCCGACGACGGCTCCGTCGAGCGTGACGGAGCCCTCGGCCACCAGATCGGTGACGACGGTGCGCGAGAGGCCCAGCAGGCGGGCGACGCCCGCGTCCACCCGGAGCCCATCGAGGCCGTCGGGGACGGGCATGGTGCGGGACTCACGCATCGCGGGTCTCCTCGCTGTGCGCGACCGACTCGGCGGCGGGGTCGCGCTCGGGACGCTTCTGGCCGAAGCCCTCGTACGGGTCCTTGCCGAACAGGGTCAGCGCGATCAGCAGCACCGCGGCGCAGCTGATCGCCGAATCGGCGGTGTTGAACACCGGGAACCAGTCGCCGACGGAGAGGAAGTCGATGACGTGGCCGCGGAAGACGCCGGGCGCGCGGAAGATCCGGTCGGAGAGGTTGCCGAGCGCGCCGCCCAGCACCAGCCCGAGGCCGATGGCCCACGGGATCGAGGTGAGCTTGCCGCCCATCCGCACGATCCACGCCACCACGCACACGGCGATGATCGTCAGGATCCACGTGTAGCCGGTGGCCATCGAGAAGGCGGCTCCCGGGTTCTTGACGAAGATCAGGCTGAAGGGCCCCAGGACCTCGATCTTCTCGCCGAGGCTCATGTTCCGCACGACCCAGGTCTTGGCGCCGAGATCGATGAGCAGCACTGCGACCGCGACCACCGCCAACAGGATGCGCGGGTTCCGATACCAGCTCGGCCGTGCGGTTGCGGGAGAATCCATGCCCTCCATCATCCACTACGGTGGCGGTGTGCATGGCAGACGGTTGCGGCTGGTCCCGGTGGTGTTGAGCTCGACGGTGGCGCTGGGCGCCGCGTTGGCGGGGTGCGGCGGCACCGATTCCGGGGGCGGCGCGGCGTCCTCGTCCGCCGCTGCCGCCCGGCAATCGATCGCCGCGCCGGCCACGACCGCCGGGTGCACGAACACCCCGCCGACGCTGCCGGGGACCGCAGTCACCGTCGACGTCCCGCAGGCGAGGGTCGTGCTCGGCGGGGCCGGTACGGGCGCACCGAGCGCGCTGACGGTGCGTCCCACGGCCGTCGCCCGGTACTCGCTGTTCACCAATTCGCTGCAGGTGTCGCAGGTGTCCGGCGAGCAGCCCTCGGGCGGCAACCGCGACGTGACGCTGCCGATGGTCGTGCAGCCCACGTGCGCCGACCCACTCGATGCCTATGTCTTCTTCGGGGCCCCGACCTCCACCGACCCCGCGACGACCAAGGCACTCGAGGTGGAGGCCGGCACCGTCGGACGGGTGCGGTTCGCGCCGAACGGCGAGGTGCGATCGTTCGTCATCGCGGCGCCGCCCGGGGTGTCCAACGACGCGCAGTCCGCCTTCGAGCAGGCCCTGCTGCAGACCTTCCTGCGCCTCGTCCCGCTCCCCGCCGAACCCGTGGGGATCGGCGCCACCTGGACGGCGACGAGGACCATCCGCGCCGACAGCAACCTCACCCAGACCATGACCGTGACGCTGGGCGGCACGCTCGAGCGGCCGGAGCTCAAGGCGAAGGTCGACGAGTCCCCCGACGATTCGGTGTTCCGCGTGCCCGACAGCGGCACCACGCTGACCGTCGAGAGCTACACCTCCGAGGGCAACGGCACGATGGTGCTCGATCCGGCCCGGGCGTTCGGCGCGGGCGGCGTGCAGTTGGAGGGCGGCCGGACGCTGGTCGGCGACGATCCCGCGAAGAAGCTGGTCCAGAAGACGGGCAGCGTGTACCGCTTCGACCCGAAGTAGTCGTCAGTGGCAGGAGGGCGAGTCGCGCCCGACCTGCGTGATCATCTGGCAGGCGTAGGACTTCTGCAGCTTCCACCGGCCGTCGTCGAAGACGAGCGTGGCGTAGGCCAGCTGGTTGGTGCCACCCATGAGCACGGAGAACTGGGCCTTCGCGACCCCCGGCTGCTCCAGCACCGGCTTGCTGATGTGCCAGCTGACGGTGGGATTGTCGGCCCGGAGCTTGACCAGCTCGTCGAACAGCGGGGCGTCCGCGGGCGCGGCACCCTGGACCAGCAGGATCTTCTGATCCAGCGGCACCTTCGGGTCGATCGCGCGGGAGAGCATCTCCTCCAGCTGCTGGGTCGACGGTGCGCGGTCCGGCGTGCTCGACGGTGCCTCGGTCACCTCGACCGAGGCGACCGACGGTCCGCTCGACCGCGATTCGGTGTTCTGCCCTCCGCACGCACCGCAGGCCAGGCCCACGAGTACCGCGACGGGGGCCATGAGGACCCGTTCGCGCATCGAGAAGTTCACCTCCGTTCGGCCGCTGCTTCGCCGCCTCCACTATGCCAAACGATGCGCGGTCCGGCGCCGCGCCCTGCGCGGAGCGTGCAATGCTGCAGGCATGCCTGACGTGATCGTGCTCGCCACGGGCGGCACCATCGCCAGCCGCCACGACGACTCCGGCGCCGCGGTCGCCGCCGACTCCGGTGCGGACCTGCTCTCCTCCGTGGGGCGGATCGCGGGCGTCACGGTGACGGTGCGCGACGTGGTCCGCGCCGACTCCTCGGCGCTGACGCTGGAACAGCTCGACGCCATCCGCGCGGGCGTCGCGGACGCGCTGGCCTCGCCCGACGTGGCCGGGGTCGTGGTGACCCACGGCACCGACACCATGGAGGAGACTTCCCTCCTGGTCGACCTCGCGCACGCGGACCCGCGGCCCGTGGTCTTCACGGGCGCACAGCACCCGGCGGACTCGCCGGACGCCGACGGTCCGTCGAACCTCGCGGGCGCGATCGCCGTGGCCGCCGACCCCGCCTACCGCGGCCTCGGGGTGCTGCTGTCCTTCGCCGGTCAGGTGCAGACGGTGCGCGGTCTCGCCAAGGTCTCGACGACGGCGCCCCAGCCCTTCTCCGGCGGCCTGCCCGTCGCGGAGCTGGCCGGGTCCGCGCCGCACCGACTGCTGGCCCGGAGCGCGCCGATCGCGGACGTGCGGGTCGACGTCGTCGCCTCCTATCCGGGCGCCGATGGTGCCCTGGTCGACGCGGCGGTCGACGCGGGCGCCCGGGGGATCGTGCTGGTGGGCACGGGCAGCGGCAACACGACGGTGGCACTCGCCGATGCCGTGCGTCGCGCGCTCGACGCCGGGGTCGTCGTGGTGGTGTCGACCAGGATCGTCGCCGGCCCCCTCGACGCGGCGTACGGCGGCGGTGGCGGCGCGGCGGACCTGGTGGCGGCCGGCGCGATCCTCTCCCGGCGGTTGCGACCGGGCCAGGCCCGGATCGTGTTGCTCGCCCTGCTCGCGAGCGGCGTGGCGCCGCGGTGGATCGAGGCGTACCTGGGGCGGTAGCGGGCACCGTCCGCACCCGCCACCGTGCGATCAGCGGAAGGCCGGGATCCCGGTCATCGTCTGGCCGATGACGAGGGTGTGCATCTCGACGGTGCCCTCGTAGGTGAGCACGGACTCCAGGTTGTTCATGTGCCGGATGACCGGGAACTCCAGGGAGATGCCGTTGGCGCCCAGGATCGTTCGCGCGGTGCGGCAGATCTCCAGGGCCTCGCGGACATTGTTCAGCTTGCCGAGGCTGACCTGCGACGGGTGCAGCGTGCCCGCGTCCTTGCGCCGGCCCAGGTGCAGCGCCAGGAGCAGCCCCTTCGTGTACTCGAGATTCATGTCCGCCAGCTTCTGCTGCGTCAGCTGGAATCCCGCGAGCGGGCGGCCGAACTGCTCCCGCTCGATCGAGTAGGTCAACGCGGCCTCCAGGCAGGAGCGCGCCGCGCCGAGCGCGCCCCAGATGATGCCGTAGCGCGCCTCGTTCAGGCAGCTGAGCGGCCCGCGCAGGCCGCGGACCTCCGGGAAGGCGAAGGCGTTCGGGACGCGGACATCGTCGAGGACGAGCTCGCTGGTGACCGAGGCGCGCAGCGAGAGCTTGTGCTTGATCTCGGGCGCGGAGAAGCCCGGTGTGTCCGTCGGGACGACGAAGCCGCGGATCCCCTCGTCGGTCTGGGCCCAGACGACGGCGACATCGGCGATGGAACCGTTGGTGATCCACATCTTCCGGCCCGTGATCACCCAGTCGTCGCCGTCGCGGCGGGCCCGGGTGCGCATGTTCGCGGGGTCCGAGCCGTGGTCGGGTTCGGTGAGTCCGAAACAGCCGATCGCCTCGCCGGCCGCCATCCGCGGCAGCCACTCCTGCTTGATCTCCTCGCTCGCCCAGCGCCAGAGGGCGAACATGGCGAGCGATCCCTGCACCGACACCATGGAGCGCAGCCCGGAGTCCACCGCCTCCAGTTCGAGGCAGGCGAGGCCGTAGTGGGTGGCGGACATGCCCGCGCAGCCGTAGCCCTCGAGGTGCATGCCGAGCACGCCCATCGAACCGAGATCCCGCATCAGGGCCCGCGGGTCGTCGATCGCGCCCGCCTCGAACCACTCGGCCACGTGCGGCAGGACGCGCTCGGTGCAGGCCCGCCGCACGGACGCGCGCACGGCCCTCTCGTCGTCGGACAGGAGGTCGTCGATGCCGGCCAGGTCGAGGGGTGCGGGCGTGCTCATCAGTGGTTCCTGCTCTCGTCGGGGTTCTGCAGTCGTGCGCGGACGGCGACGTTGTGCTCGCCGAGCGTCGGCGGCCGGCGGTAGTCGGTCACGGGCGTGCGCGAGAAGCCGATCGGGTTGCGCACCTGGTCTATCGCACCGTCGCCCATCGGGATCCGCGGGGCGAGTCCGAGCCCTTCGGCGAGCGCGAAACCGGACGCGATGTCGCCGACGGTGCCGGCGGGCACCCCCGCGGCGGTCAGCCGCCGGACCCACTCCTGCGCGTCCTCGGCCGCCAGGCGCTCCTCCAGGGCGCGGACCAGGTCCGCGCGGTACCGCACGCGCTCCGGGTTGGTCGCGAACCGGGGGTCCCGGGCCAGTCCGGCGGCTCCGACGGCGGCCGCGAGCCGACCGAACTGGCCGTCGTTCCCGCACGCCACGGCGAGCAGTCCGTCGCGGCAGCGCAGTGTCTCGTAGGGCGTGATCGACGGGTGCGTGTTGCCCAGCCGCGTCGGCGACTCTCCCGTCGCGAGGAAGTTCGCGCCCTGGTTCGCGAGCGAACCGAGCAGGGAGGACAGGAGATTGACCTCGACGTGTTGCCCGAGCCCCGACCGCTCACGCTCGTACAGGGCGGCGAGGATGCCCGCCACGGCGTCCTTCGCGGTGAGCACGTCGACCAGGGCGACGCCGACCTTCATCGGGTCGCCGTCGGGGGCGCCGGTGATGCTCATCAGGCCGCCCACGGCCTGCACCAGGAAGTCGTAGCCCGGCAGCGCCGCGCCACCGTCGGACCCGAAACCGGTCACCGAGCAGTAGACGAGGCGAGGGTTGAGCGCCGCGAGCTCGTCGTAGCCGAATCCCTTGGCGCCGAGGGCCCCGGTGCGGAAGTTCTCGACGAGGACATCGGCGCGGCGGACCAGTTCCCGGGCGGCGGCGCGGTCGTCCGGATCGTCCAGATCGAACTCGACGCTGCGCTTCGAGCGGTTCGCCGACTCGAAGTACGCGCTCGTCGACGCGGTCCACGGCGGGCCCCACCGGCGCGTGTCGTCCCCCGCGCCCGGTCGCTCGACCTTGATCACGTCCGCGCCGAGATCGGCCAGCATCACCGTGGCCAGCGGCCCCGCGAGCACACGGCTGAAGTCCGCTACCACGATGCCGTCGAGTATCGGTGCCGCTGTCATCGAGTCCCCATGCCTGCACGATATCCCCCGCGGTGTCCGGCTCGGGGCCGGACGTCAGCGGCCGGACGTCAGCGGGCGGCGGACCGTCGAGCGAGGATCGTCTGCAACACGACCACCACGGCGAGGAACCCACCCGACACGACCAACTGCACGGACGTGGTGAGCGAGCCGATCTGGTTGATCAGGTTCTGGATCACGCCGAGCAGCAGCACGCCCGCCAGGGTCCCGATCATGTTGCCGGCGCCGCCGGCGAGGAGGGTGCCGCCGATGACGACCGCCGAGATCACCGTCAGCTCCATGCCCACGCCCACGGTGGGCACGCCCGACGACGAGTACCACGCGCTCAGCGCGCCCGCGAGCCCGGCGCAGGTTCCGCTGAGCAGGTACACGCCGGCCTGCACGCGAGCGACCGGCACGCCCATCAGCGCGGCGGCGCTCTCCGACCCGCCGACGGCCAGCACCGACTGGCCCGCGCCCGTCCGGGTGACCGCGATCGCCCCCAGGACGAGGATCAGGACCGCCACCGCGGTCGCGAGCCGGAAGCCGAGCACGGTCTCCTGGCCGAGGGCGATCGTCAGCCGATCGGTGATGATGGGCGTCTTCCCGCCACCGTCGGTGATGGCGAGGACGATGCCGCGGGCGCCGAGGAGGCCGGCGAGCGTGACGATGAACGCCGGCATCCGCCCGTAGGCGATGAGAAAGCCCTGGAACAGCCCTATTCCGGCGCACACGATCACCGGCAGCAGCAGCGCCCCGGCGACGCCCCAGCGAGAGCCGTAGGCGGCCAGGACGCCGCCGAGCGCGAAGACGGATCCGACGGACAGGTCGATGCCGCCGGTCATGATCACGAAGGTCATGCCCACCGCGATGATGAGGAGGAAGGACGACTGGATCGCGATGTTCTGGAAGTTGCCGACCGAGGCGAAGGACGCGAACGCGAACGTGCCCACCACGACCACGACGAGCAGGACGATGGCAGCGCCGTAGCTCTGCACCGCGGAGGCCAGTCGCGCGGCGCCGCCGCCGCCGGGCCGGACGGATGCCGGTGCGCTCATCGGGCCCTCCCCCGCTGCAGGAACACCGCGATCAGGATGATCGCCGCCTGGGTGAGTTGGGCGTAGGCGTCCGGGACGTCGTGCATGACCAGAGTGGCCGTGATCAGTTGCAGCAGCAGCGCTCCGGCGATCGTGCCGAGCACCCGCACCCGGCCGCCGGTCAGCGGCGTACCGCCGATGACCACCGCGGTGATCGCGGAGAGCTCGATGAGATTGCCGAGCGTCGAGGGAACGGACGCCCCGAGCCGCGCGGTGCTGATCACTCCCGCCACGGCCGCCAGGACCGCCGACACCACGTAGACGGTGAACAACACCCGTCGGACCGGGAGACCCGCCAGGCGCGCGGCGGTACGGTTGCCGCCGACCGCAGCGAGTTGCTTGCCGAAGGTCGTCGTGTTGACCAGGACGAACACCCCCACCGCCAGGACGGCCGCGATCAGGACCGGCACGGGGATCCCGGCGATCGAGCCCTGCCCCAGCCGCAACAGGCCCGGATCCTCGATGGACGTGAGCTTCTCCCCGGACACGAGCAGGGCGATGCCGCGCCCGGCGACCATGAGCGAGAGCGTCGCGACGATCGCCTGGACGCCGACGAGCGCGACCATGGCGCCGTTCGCCGCGCCGACGAGGAGGCCGGCGGCGAGTGCGAATCCCACTGCGACAACGGGTCCGTAGCCGATGTAGAGAGGGATCACGGCCGCGGCGAGCGCCATCACCGCGCCCACGGACAGGTCGATGCCACCTGTGCCGATCACGATCGCCATGCCGAGCGCGACGAGAAGCACGGGCACCACCTGGATCAGCTGGGTCCGCAGGTTCCCCGTCGCGAAGAAGGCCGGCGTGAAGATCAGGTTGCCCAGGAGCAGTACGACGATCGCGAGGTACACGCCGTAGCTCTGCAGCCACGGCATGACCTTCTCCGCCCCGCGCCGCCGGGAGATCGCGACCGCTGCCGTCATGCGTCCGCCTCCAGATCGATCGCCAGCGCCGCCAGCACGGATTCCGTGGTGACCTCGGCACCGTCGAGCTCGGTGACGCGCCGGCCGTCCGCGAGGACGACGACCCGGTCGGCACCCTCGACGAGTTCCTCGAGCTCGGAGGACACCAGCACGATCGACAGGCCGTTCCCCGCGAGCTCGTCGACGAGCGCCTGGACCTCCGCCTTGGCTCCGACGTCGATGCCCCGGGTGGGCTCGTCGAGCAGCAGTACGGTGGGGCTCATCGCGAGCCACCGAGCGATCATCACCTTCTGCTGGTTGCCGCCGGAGAGCTCGGAGACGGGTTGATCGGGACTCGACGCCTTGATCCGCAGCCGCTCGACGAAGGTGCTCACGACCGCGTCCTGTCGTTTGCGGGAGGTGAAGCCGAAGCGGGAGAGCCGGGGCAGCGCGGCGAGGACGATGTTGTCGCGGACGGAGAGCTGCGGAATGATGCCCTCCACCTTGCGGTCCTCCGGCACCATGACGATGCCGGCACGGATGGCCCCCGGGACGGATCCCGTGGCGATCGGACGGCCCTCGAGCTCGACGGTGCCGCCGTCGAGCGGGAGCGCACCCGAGAGCGCCTGCAGAGTCTCGGACCTCCCCGCCCCGAGGAGGCCGGCGAGACCGAGGACCTCGCCGCGACGAAGGTCGACGTCGACCCCGGAGAGCCGGTGCCGGCGGGTCAGCCCCCGTGCGGCCAGCACCACCTCGTCCTGCGCCTCGTGCTCCCCGGCGAAGGCGGTCCGGCCGGCGCGCTCGACCTTCTCGACCGACCGCCCGAGCATGAGCGAGACCAGCTCGGCACGCTCCAGATCGGCGAGATCTCCCACATGGACCACCTTTCCGTCGCGGAGCACGGTGACGGACTCGCACACCCGGTAGATCTCATCCATCCGGTGGCTGACGTAGACGATCGCGATGCCCTGCTCCCGCAGCCGGCGAACGACGCCGAACAGGGTCTCCACCTCGCGCGCCTCGAGCGAGCTGGTCGGTTCGTCCATGATCACCACGCGGGCGTCGATGCTCACCGCCCGCGCGAGCGCGACCATCTGCTGCACGCCCATCGCGTAGGACTCGAGCGGCCGCGTCACGTCCACGTCGATGTCGTAGCCCGCGAGCAGGTCGGCGGCGGCGCCGTGCATCCGCCGCCGGTCGATCAGCCCGCCCCGGCGCGGTTCCCGGCCCAGGAACAGGTTCTGCGCCACCGACATCTTGGGGATCAGGTTCACCTCCTGGTAGATGGTGCTGACCCCCGAGCGCTGCGCATCGAGCGGGCGGGCGAAGGTGACCGGCTCACCGCCGACCAGGATCTCGCCGGCGTCCACACCGTGGACGCCGGTGAGCACCTTGATCAGCGTCGACTTTCCCGCACCGTTCTCGCCCATGAGCGCCATCGCCGCGCCGGCCGGCAGGCGGAAGTCCACCGCGTCGAGGGCCGTGACACCCGCGAAACGCTTGGTCACGCCGCGGGCCTCGAGGATGAAGGAAGGGTCCATGCGAATCCGATCTCCGGTCAGTAGGATTCGCCGAGCCTGCTCTGCGCGTTCGACTGGTCGTACTCGCCGTCCTCGATGACGACGGTCTGGGCGACCGGCTTACCGTCGAGGAAGCTCGACAGCGTCGAGAAGGCGAGCGGCCCGAACCGCGGATTCGATTCGACCACACCGTTGTAGCGGTTCTGCGCCACCTGGCTGACGGCGTTGCGGGTGCCGTCGACTGAGTAGAGCTGGATGTCCTTGCCGGGCTGCTTCCCCGACGCCACGATCGCGGCCTGCGCGCCGAGGCCCATCTCGTCGTTCTCGGCGTAGAAGGCCTTGAGGTCCGGATACTGCTGCAGCAACTGCTCGGCCACCGTCTGCCCCTTGCCCCGGGCGAACTCGCCGGTCTGCTGCGCCACGATCTGGATGCCGGGCGCCGATGCCTTGATCTCATCGACGAAGCCCTTGGTGCGGTCGGTGGTGACCGTGTTGCCCGAGGTGCCGAGCAGGATCGCGACCTTGCCGGTGCCACCCGTGCCCTTGATCAGCTGCTGCGCGGCGCGCTTGCCCTGTTCGACGAAGTCGGAGCCGAGGAAGGAGACGTAGTCCTTGCACGCCGCGGCATTGAGCTTGCGGTCGACGGTGAGGACCGGGATGTTCTTCTCCCGCGCCTGGCGGAGCGCGGGCTCCAGGCCATCGCTGTTGAGGGGCGCCACGACGAGCACGTTGGCGCCCTGGCTGATCAGGTCCTGGATGTCGCTGATCTGCTTGGAGAGCTGGCTCTGGGCGTTGGTCGCGATGAACCGCTTGACTCCGACCTTCTTCGCCTCCTCGGTGATCGACCGCGTCTCGGCGATACGGAAGGGGTTGTCCTCCTTCTCCGACTGGGAGAACCCGACGACCGCATCCTTGAGCGCGATCTTCTGGCCGCCGTACGCCGCGAGATCGCAGGTGGGTCCGTCCGATGCGCGGGCGCGCTGGGTGTTCTCGCTCGCCGACGACGCCGTATCCGTGGACCCGGTGTTCGTGCAGCCGGCGAGCGCGACCCCCACCGACATGACGGTCGCGGACAGGATGAGAACGGGCCGCGCGGGGACGGCTCCGGACCGTCGAATCGCCTGGTGAACGCGCATGATGATGAACCTCCTGGACGAGCTCGCGACCACCTCGGCCGCACGCTGAAACGAACAGTAACTCACATCTACGCACGCGATTGCACAGTTTGCGAAATCAGTGCTGTTCGAAAATGTGAACCGCCGGGCGCGCGGTCGCGTCGGGCCGCCCCGGCGCGGGCGATATCGCACAATCAGTCGATACAGGTGATATCACTAGAACATTCGCGTAGGATGAGGGGAGACGGAGGGAGGGGCCGATGGGTATCACCACCTGCACGGCAGCGGAGTACACCGCCGCCCTCGAATCCTTCGAACAAGCCGTCGGGATCCTCGCGTCCGCGGATCCGGTGCTACTCGATTCCGCTGCAGTGCTGGACTCGCTCGGCAGGCTCGAGACCGCGGCCCGGCAGGTGCCGTACCTCCAGCACACGCTCACGCGGGTCGCCGATGAGCAGGGACTGCCCGCGCAACTCGGCTACACCGGCATGCGCGAACTGCTCGTCCAGCGGCTGCGTCTCGGCGGATCGGAGGCGCGGGACCGGATCCACGGCGCCCGCGATCGCGCGCCCCGGCACGTACACGGGGAACCGCCCGAGCCGCGCTTCGCCCTGGTGGCCGAGGCACAACAAGAGGGCACGATCTCGGACCGGCACGCCTGCGTCATCGAGCGCATCTTCCAGAGCTGCCGCAGGACCATCAAGCCCGACGAGGCCGCCATCCTCGAGGACGTCCTGGTTACCGCCGCTGCAGACGTTCCGCCCGAGGATCTGCATGTGATCGGCAAACGCGCGCTCGCCCACCTCGATCCCGACGGTGCGGAGCCGAACAGCGAGGTCGTCTCCCGGGCCCGCGGGCTCACCGTGGGCAAGCAGGACGACGATCTGATGACGCCGCTCGACGGCGACCTCTCCCCCGAGTGCCGCGCGCTCCTGGACACGATTCTTGAGAAGCTCGCGCGGCCCGGCGTGAACAACCCCGAGGACGCCGACGCGCCGGTCGATCCCGCCGATCAGGAGGCCGTGCGAGCCGCGGCGAGGCGCGACACCCGCACCACGGCCCAACGCAACCACGACGCACTCGTCACCGCGCTGACGATCGCGATCAACTCCGGTGCGCTCGGACAACACCGGGGTGTCGCGTGCGTGCCGATCATCACCCTCACGATCGACCAGGTCGAGTCCGAGACCGGGATCGCCACCACGGCCACCGGCGGGCGCATGCCCGTCGAGGACGCGCTGCGCATGATGGGCGCGAACCCGCGGTACGTGCTCGTCCTGGACCTGCAATCGCGCCCGCTGTTCCTCGGCCGGGAGAAGCGTCTCGCCTCCGCCGATCAGCGGATCGCGCTCTACGGATCGGAGAAGGGGTGCACCGCACCGGGTTGCGATGCACCCGCCACCCGCTGCCAGGTGCATCACATCACCGAATGGGCCGACGGCGGCCCCACCGACATCACGTGCCTGACACTCGCCTGCGACGCCCACCACGGCAAGGTGGTCCCCGGGACCGGCGAGTTCCCCCGCGGCTGGGACACGATCACCGTCCGCGAGGGCGACTACGCCGGCCGTACCGGATGGCGCCGCACGGCGGACCCGTCCCACGAATACCGGGTCAATCACAAGCACCACGCGGACGAGCTGTACCGCCGGGCCCTGCAGCGCTGGCTGCGCCGCCGGGACGGGCTGATCAACCTCTGGCGCAGCGAGGAGCTCCGCGTGCAGTACCAGCGGTTCGTCGGCGCCATCGACCACGACATCGCCGACATCCTCGACGGTCCCCACGGCCCACACATCCTCGAATCACTTCTCTCGGAACACGACGCGGACGAGCCGTGGAACCGGGACATGCCCGCCGACCTGCGCCCCGCAGCCTGACGGCGCCGCTATCGAGGAAGCTCAGCCCTCCTCGTCGTCGTCGGTGCGCAGGTGCTCCGCGGGCCAGTCGAGGGAGTCGAGGGGGTCGGCCTCGCGGAGATCGGCATCGTCGACCTTGAAACTGCGCATGCGCCCCGGCCCGGAGGTACGGGTCTCGAACCGCACGCTGAGCACGCCGTGCCCGGTGCCCTGCACCCAGCCGTGCCCGAACTCGGGGTGCCGGACGTCCATGCCGGGGCGCCAGCCGATCAGGGCGGGCGCGTCGTCGATCGCAGGTCCGGAATCGGCGGTCTCCGCCTCCGGCGGCGCATCGGGAGCCTCGTCCCCGAACAACGTGAACTGCTCGATACTGCTCAGCCCCGTGAAACCCACGCCCACGAGGCGCAGGCCGCCGATCTCCATGGGGTCGAGGGCGAGGCGCTGCGCGGTCGCCGTGAGCACCGCACCATCGGTGGTGGCGGACGGGAGGGTCGCGGACCGAGTGAGCAGGGACATGTCCGACCGCTTCAACTTGAGCACGACGGTGCGCGCCCCTCGCCCGTCCCGCCGCAGCCGGCGCAGCGCGTGCTCGGCGCTGCGATCGATCTCCCGGCGCAGGGCGTTCATGGTGGTCACGTCGGTCTCAAGGGTGTGCTCGGCGCTGATGGACTTCGCCTCGCCGTTGACCGCCACCGGCCGGTCGTCCTCGCCCCGCGCGAGCCGGTGCAGCGCGGGCCCCAGCGTGACGCCGAGCACCGAGACCACCTCGACCTCGCTCATCGACGCGAATTGACCGATCGTGTCGACCCCCAAGCGGGACAGCCGCTCCCCCGCGACCGGGCCGATCCCCCAGAGCTTGCGGACGGGCAGCGGGTACAGCATCGACTCCTGCGCGGCGGGCGGGATGATGGACACCCCGTCGGGCTTCGCGAGCCCGGACGCGATCTTCGCGGCCTGCTTGCCCGCCCCCGCGCCGACCGACGCGACGAGGCCCGTCGCCTCCCGGATCCGGGACCGCAGCCGCTCGGCGAAGGCCACCACCTCGTCCGTCGACGCCCCGGCGAGCTCGACCGGCTCGCCGAAGGCCTCGTCGAAGGACAAGGTCTCGACGACGGGGATGAGCTCGCGCACCGCCCCGAAGACGCGCCGGCTGACCGTCCCGTACAGCGCCCCGCGCGGCGGCAGCACCACGGCGGACGCGCCGACGAGCCGACGCGCCTGGTGCATCGGCATCGCCGAGCGTGCGCCGAAGACCCGCGCCTCGTACGAGCAGCCGGCGACCACGCCGCGGCCGCCGAGCCCGCCCACCAGGACCGGGCGCCCGCGCAGGGTGGGCCGGGTCAGCTGCTCGCAGGACGCGAAGAAGGCGTCCATGTCGAAGTGCAGCACCCAGCGGCGGCTGCGATCGTCGGACACCGACTACACCGTGACGACGCGCAGGAGATCCTCGAGTCCCGCGAAGTCGTCCGGGTTGCGCGTGTAGACGTCCAGCCCGTGCGCGTGGGCGGTCGCGGCGATGAGCAGGTCGGCGAGGCGGCGACGGGGTGCTCTCCCGCGGCGGAACACCGCCGCGGCGACCAGGCCGTAGCTCGCGGCCGCGATGGCGTCGAACGGAATCGGCTCGAACACGGCGGTCACCTCCTGCAGCCGGAGCTGCCGGCGCGCCGCCTCCATCGGATCCGCGGTCAGGTGCGGTGCGGCGGCGAGCTCGGCCGCCGTGATCGCCGCGATCGCGGTGATCTCCGGTACCGCGTCGATCACCTCCGGCATCGCGATCAACACGGACGTGTCGAGCAGACCGGGTGCGCTCACCACGGCTCCTGCTCGGCCAGGGAATCCACGTCGGCGCGGAAGGCCTCGGCGTCGATGCGGACGCCCGCGCCGAGTGCGTTCCGCAGATCCGCCCGGCGCACGAACATCCGCCGCCCCGCGCCGACGGGGCGCAGCTCGGCGACCGGAGTTCCGTTACGGGTGACCACGAAGGTCTCCCCCGCCTCGACGGACTTCATCACCGCAGCGTTGTCGTTGCGGAGCTCGCGTTGCGCGATCACCCTGCCCATACGCCCACTGTAGCGCAGATCGCTACAGTGGGCTACGCACGTTCCCGCAGCTCAGGCCTTGGTGAGTCGGCCCCGGACGCCATCGCCCAGATCCACACTGTCGGGCGCCGCGGGGTCCAGAGCAGCGAACTCAAGCGACGTGGCCAGTACCTCACCCGCGATCAGGTCCCGGTGCTGTTCGGCAGCCGCCCGGTGCTCCTGCGGCACGTCGAGCACCAGCGCGATCCGATCGCTGACGTCGAGCCCCGCGGACCGTCGGGCCTCCTGCAGCTCGCGGATGCGATCCTTGGCCCAGCCCTCGGCCTCGAGCTCGGCGTCGACCGTCAGGTCGAGCACCACGAGCCCGCCGCCGTCGGGCAACTCCGCGGTGGAATCGGGCGCGGCGGCGACCAGCTTGCGCGTGTACTCGCCGTCCTGGAGCGGGATCCCGGCGGCGACCAGCGCACCGTCGACCACCTCGTAGTCCCCGGACTTCACGGCCTTGATCACCGTCTGCACGTCCTTGCCCAGGCGCGGGCCCGCCGCGCGGGCGTTGACCGCGATCTCGACCCGTCCGTACTGATCCGCGTCGGGCGAGACGGTGACCTCCCGGACGTTCACCTCGTCGGCGATGATCGAGGCGAAGGGCGCGAGCTTGTCCGCGTCGGGCCCGGCGACGGTCAGCGAGTGCAGCGGCAGCCGCACGCGCAGCTTGTTCGCCTTGCGCACCGACGACGCGACGGAGCACACGTCCCGGACCTCGTCCATCGCGGCGACCAGCTCCGGATCCGCGGGCAGGTCCGTCTCCGACGGCCAGTCGGTCAGGTGCACCGACTCGCCGCCGGTGAGGCCGCGCCACATCGCCTCGGTGGCCATCGGCAGCAGCGGCGCCGCGAGCCGGCAGACGGTCTCCAGCACGGTGTACAGGGTGTCGAAGGCACCGTCGTCCGCGCCGTCCCAGAACCGTGCCCGCGAGCGGCGCACGTACCAGTTGGTCAGCGCGTCGACGAACAGCCGCAGCTCCTCGCAGGCGTCGGCGATGTTGCAGGTGTCCAGTGCCTCCGTCATGGCGTCGCGGGTCTGCGCCAGCTTCGCGAGGATGTACCGGTCCAGCACGTCCTGCGAGTCCGTGCGCCAGGTGGCCGGCTTCTCCGCGTACAGCTGCAGGAACGAGTAGGCGTTCCACAGCGGCAGCAGCGTCTGCCGGACGCCGTCGCGGATGCCCTGCTCGGTGACCACGAGGTTGCCGCCGCGCAGGATGGGCGAGGCCATGAGGAACCAGCGCATCGCGTCGGAGCCGTCGCGGTTGAAGACCTCGTTGACGTCCGGGTAGTTCCGCTTCGACTTCGACATCTTGAGGCCGTCGTGGCCGAGGACGATGCCGTGCGCCGCGACCGTGCGGAAGGCGGCGCTGTCGAACAGCGCCGTCGCCAGCACGTGCAGGTTGTAGAACCAGCCTTTGGTCTGGCCGTTGTACTCGACGATGAAGTCGCCCGGGAAGTGACTGTCGAACCACTCCTGGTTCTCGAACGGGTAGTGCACCTGCGCGAAGGGCATGGAGCCCGATTCGAACCAGCAGTCCAGCACCTCGGGAACGCGGTGCATCGTCGACTTCCCGGTCGGGTCATCGGGATTCGGCCGGGTCAGCTCGTCGATGTACGGGCGGTGCAGGTTGTCCGGACGCACGCCGAAGTCGCGCTCCAGCTCGTCCAGCGAGCCGTAGACGTCCACCCGCGGGTACGCGGGATCGTCGGAGACCCACACCGGGATCGGTGCGCCCCAGTAGCGGTTGCGGCTGATGTTCCAGTCGCGCGCGCCCTCGACCCACTTGCCGAACTGGCCGTCGCGGATGTGCGCCGGGTTCCAGGTGATGTCCTGGTTCAGCTCCAGCATGCGCGGGATGATCTTGGTGACCTCGACGAACCACGACGGCACGGCCATGTAGATCAGCGGCTGGCCCGAGCGCCACGAGTGCGGGTAGCTGTGCTCGATGGTCTCGTGCCGCAGCAGCCGGCCCTTGGCCTTGAGGTCCTTGGCGATGACGGGGTTGGCGTCGAACACCTGGAGGCCCTCGTAGGGCGGCACCGCCGAGGTGAACTTCCCGCCCGGGTCCAGCGGCTGCACGACCTCGATGCCGTACTTCCCGGTGGCGAGGTCCATGTCCTCCTCGCCGAAAGCGGGCGCGAGGTGCACCACGCCGGTACCGGAATCGGTCGTCACGTAGTCCGCGAGGAGCGTCACGTGCGCCTTCGGGTGGCCGACGAAGAAGTCGAAGGGCGGCTCGTAGGCGGCGAACTCGAGCTCGCGGCCCTTGTACGTTCCCTTGATCTCCGGCGACTCGCCGAGCTCGCGGGCGTACTGGCCCAACCGCGCCTCGGCCAGCAGGTACTCGCGTCCCTCGAAAGCGGAGCCGTCCTGCGCCTTCACGTGCACGTAGTCGAGGTCCGGGTGCACCGCGATCGCGAGGTTCGAGGGCAGCGTCCACGGCGTGGTGGTCCAGATCAGCGCCTCGACACCGTCGAGGGCCTCCAGCGCAGTGCCCTTGGTGCGCAAGGGCATCCCGACGGTGACCGCCGGGTCCTGCCGCATCTTGTAGGCGTCGTCGAGCTTGGACTCCTGATTCGACAGCGGCGTCTGCTCGTACCAGGAGTACGGCAGCACGCGGTAGCCCTGGTAGATCAGGCCCTTGTCGTGGAGGGTCTTGAACGCCCACATGACGGACTCCATGAAGTCCAGGTCGAGCGTCTTGTAGTCGTTGTCGAAGTCCACCCAGCGCGCCTGGCGAGTGACGTACTGCCGCCACTCCTCCGTGTACTGCAGCACCGACGTGCGGCAGTAGTCGTTGAACTTCGCCACGCCCATGGTCTCGATCTCGGACTTGTCCTTGATCCCCAGCTGGCGCTCCGCCTCGAGCTCGGCGGGCAGGCCGTGGGTGTCCCAGCCGAACCGGCGGTCCACCTTCTTCCCGCGCATCGTCTGGTAGCGCGGGACGAGGTCCTTGACGTAGCCGGTCAGCAGGTGGCCGTAGTGCGGCAGGCCGTTCGCGAAGGGCGGACCGTCGTAGAAGACGAACTCCTCGGCCTCCGAACGGTTCGCGATGGACTTCCGGAAGGTGTCGTTCGCGGACCAGTACGCGAGGACGCGTTCCTCGAGGTCCGGGAACGACGGGGTGCCCGCCTTCGCGGGGGCGTCGTCGTCGCGGGTCATGTCCACCAGCGGATAGGGGCGCTTCTCACTCATCGTGACTCCTCGTGCCGTCTACTACCAGCACGGGGACGATGCCCGGCCTGTGGCCGGGCTCCGCGGTACCACCCCGCTTGCGCCGCCCGGGAAATCCCAGGGCGACACCACTTTCAACGCGGACTGTGACGGGCCCACCCGTCCGGTTCTACTGGGGCCCGCGAGCGGGCCCGTTCTTCCGGATGCTCCCCGGTGATGGCCGGATCGACGCAGTGCTACCCACAAGGATAGCGGTCAGTACAACATCATTTCGGGTCGGGATCTTCCGACTCGGGTTCCCGGGGCGGCGTCCACTCGGTGCCCCAGGCCTGATCGACCCGGATCTGCGGGATCTGGTCGGTCATGTCCGGGTCGTACGTCCCGGGCGCGAACAGCCCGCGGGTGCTCTCGTCGTCGGTGTCGGCCGGCGACTCGTGCTCCCACCCGGTGGGTCCGTTGAGCGGCCCCGCCACGAACTGGGCGGTCGGGCGCGCATCGTCGTCCGGGCCGTCGTGCCGCCCGAACTCCTCATGCCCGACGGTGCCGGCTTCCCGCGCCGCATCGTCCGCGGCAGTTGCCGCCGCAGAGCCGTCCTCGGGCTCACCCGCGTCGTCGGCCCGGTCCCCCGGGCTCCAGGCACCCTCGGACCCCTCATCGCCGCCCCGGTCGGGCGACTCGTCCGAGGCCTTACCCGCCTTGTCGCGATCGCCGCGGCGGTAGGTGAGGACGTCGCCGAGCAGGAGGACGACGCCGACCACCGAGACCACCACGCACGCGATGGCGAGCCAGAGATTGGCCGTGATCAGGGCGACGATCAGCAGAACGAACCCGATGACCGTCGCCCCCAGAGCTGCTAGCAGCATGAGAACTCCGCCTTAGTACCGGCCGGCTCCAGCCCTACTTGTACTGCTGGTTGCCGCCGGCATTGCCGGGATCGTTGAAGTCGCCGCCGCGTCCCTGGCCGTGGTCGACCGGGGCCGCGCTGCGCAGCGACTGCAGCTCCTCGAGCTGACCCTCGAGGTAGGTCTTGAGGCGGGTGCGGTACTCGCGCTCGTAGGTCTTGAGCTGCTCGATCCGACCCTCCAGCACGGTGCGCTGCTGGTTGATGGTGGTCATGATCTCGGTGTGCTTCTGCTCGGCCTCGGCCTGCAGGGAGTCGGACCGCTCCTGCGCCTGGCGCAGCTGGTTCTCCGACCGCGTCTGCGCATCGGCGAGCAGGGCGTCCGATCGCTGGCGCGCGTCGGACACCATGGCGTCGGCCTTCTGGCGCGCATCGGCGACCATGGCCTCCGACTGGGCACGCGCATCCGAGACGAGCTTCTCGGCCTCGGAACGCGAGTTGCTCGTGAGCCGGTCGGCGGTCTCCTGCGCGAGGCCGAGCACCTTGGCCGCGCGCATGTGCGCCTCCTCGGTGGTGGTCGGCGCAGCTGCGGCGGCGGCGGGAGCGACGGGCTCCTGCACGGCCGGGGCGCTCACCGCGGGCGCGGCGAAGGCGACCGTGTTACCTGCCGAGGGCTGCTCGCCGCCGGCGCGGGCCTCGCCGAGCTCGCGCTCGAGCTCGGAGTTGCGCTGCTGCAGATCGTTGTTCTCGTCGATCAGCCGAGCGAGCTCGGTCTCGACCAGATCGAGGAACTGATCCACCTCGTCCTCGTTGTAGCCGCGCTTTCCGATCGGCGGCTTGCTGAACGCCACGTTCCGCACGTCGGCGGGTGTCAGCTTCATAGGTCGTTTCCCCTCAATTCGGCTGCTCGACAGATCTCAAGTCACTCGGACCAACACTGTAACTAGTGCACATCCTGTCACACCAGACCCGTTTGTTCCTCATCACCTAACAATCATGCGATGAAATGTCCGATTCATCAGGCACTGATCACTCCGGCGGCATCTATGCGGCCAGACTGCTGACCACGCTCTGCGCGATCGCCACCAGGAGAAACAGCACGATGAAAGCGAGATCGAGCCGAACCGGACCGAGGGGCACCGTCGGAATGACTTTCCGGAGGCCCTTCAGCGGCGGATCCGTGACGGTGAACACCCCTTCGAGTGCGATCGCCACGATTCCCTTCGGATACCACTCCCGGGCGAAGGACTTCACCACTTCGATCACCAGGCGAACGATCAGGAGGGCCCAGAAGATCGAGAGGAGGATGAGGACGACGAGCCAGAATGCTTGCACCGGTACAGTCTGCCCGAATCCGTCAGCGGTTGTAGAAGCCGGTCTCCGCGATCCGCGCCCGATCCTCGGCCGTCACATCCACATCGGCGGTGGCCAGCATGAACACCTTGGTGGTGATGCGGTCGAAGGAGCCGTGCAATGCGAAGGTCAGGCCGGCGGCGAAGTCGACCAGACGCTTGGCATCGGCATTGTCCATGGCCGTCAGGTCCATGATCACCGGGATGCCGTCGCGGAACCGCTCACCGATCGTGCGCGCCTCCTCGTACGAGGTGGGACGGAGGGTGGTGATGCGGGACATCGGGTTCTCCTGGCTCAGCACGTCGGCACGGGTGTCCATCGCCAGCGCGCCCCGGGTGGACGTCGAGATGGAGCGCGAGCCGTCCCGCAGGGGCTCCAGGCGCGGCAGCCGGGCCTCGGCACGAGCGGGCTCGCGGTAGCCGCGGTCGTAGTCGTCGTACGCGGCGCCCCGGCCGGCGTAGCCCTCGTCGTACGCGGACTGGTAGCCGTCGTAGTCCTCGGAGCGGCGGCCGTCGTACGCGTAGCCGCGCTCGCCGCGGTAATCCGAGCGGTAGTCGTCGAACTCGTCGTCGAGGCCGCGCCGGCCGCGCGGCTGCGGCGTGCCCTCATCGACGTATCCGTCGTCGTACGCATCCAGCGGAACCATGCCGAAGTACGCCTTGACCTTGTGCAGAGTGCTCATCTTTGCCCTTCCTCGGCGCCTGCATGGGCTGGTGTGACGATTGTGACTGTCGTTATGGAAGTGAGATTAGTGGGCTGCACGCGCGAATCGCGGTTCCGACACGCACACACACCGATCCGAATTCCATCGATGTGATTCGCCGCCGCATCGTCGGCCTCAGGACCGGGCGTTCTCGTCGATCCAGATGACCGACGCCAGCCGTCCCGTGGGGGCGCCGCGCCGGTGCGAGAACAACGTGGGATCGGAGATCGTGTCGCGCGGATCCTGCGCGACCGCGTTCACCCCCAGGCCCTGCAACTGGCGCCGGATCCCGGCGCGCAGGTCCAGCCCGGCGGTCCCCTTGTCGGTGCGGCACCGGCTGCCGGGCAGGTGCGCCTCGACATCGGCCGCCATCGCGGCGGGCACCTCGTACGTCGCGCCGCTCGCCGCCGGGCCGAGGAAGGCACCGATCCGCTCGGGCCGCGCGCCCAGATCGCGCATGGTCTCGACGACCCTCGGGACGATGCCGATCCGCGCGCCCACGCGACCCGCGTGCACGGCCGCCAGCACGCCCGCCTCGTCGTCGGACAGCAGGATCGGCACGCAGTCCGCGGTCAGCACCGCCAGGGCCAGCCCGGGCACCGTCGTCACGATCGCGTCCGTCGCCTCGACCGGCTCGGCCCGCGGACCGTCGACGACGGTGACGGTCCGGCTGTGGATCTGCTCCATCCACACCACGTGCCCCGGCGCGACGCCGATCTCACGCTCGAGGCGGAGCCGGTTCGCAGCGACGGCCGCGGGATCGTCGCCGACGTGGTCGCCGAGGTTGAACGAGTCGTACGGGGCCTGCGAGACGCCGCCGGCACGGGTGGTGGTCACCCGCCGGACTCGGGCCGTGGTGACAGGAGCGGATCCGGGATCAGTCATGGCCCAAAGACTACTGACGGCGCCCCGAACGAATCGGGAGCGCCGTCAGTGGCGGTGAGGACGCGGCGGTCAGCGCCGGTTCTGCAGGAACGACGGGACGTCGAGGTCGAAGTCGTCGTCCGAGCGGGACTCACGGCCGCCGGGGGTCGCCGAGAACGGGTCGTTGGCGCGGGCCGGGCGGGCGCCGAACGGGTTGCCCCGACGTGCATCCTCAGGCTCCGCCACGGCCGACTGCTCGGGCGCCGTGTGCTGCCCGCCGATACGGGTCACGGGACGGCGCGCCGGAGCCCCGCCGTCGAAGCCCGCGGCGATCACGGTGATCCGCACCTCGTCGCCCAGGTTGTCGTCGATCACCGTGCCGAAGATGATGTTCGCGTCCTCGTGCGAGGCGCCCTGCACCAGCGAGGCGGCCTCGTTGATCTCGAACAGGCCGAGATCACTGCCGCCCGCGATGGACATGAGCACGCCGTGCGCGCCCTCCATCGAGGTCTCCAGCAAAGGCGAGTTCACGGCGGCCTCGGCCGCCTTGAGGGCGCGCCCCTCGCCGCGCGCCGAGCCGATGCCCATGAGGGCGCTGCCCGCACCGGACATGACGCTCTTGACGTCCGCGAAGTCGACGTTGATCAGGCCCGGCGTGGTGATCAGGTCGGTGATGCCCTGGACGCCGTTGAGGAGCACCTCGTCGGCGCTCCTGAAGGCGTCGAGCGCGGAGACGTTGACATCGCCCAGCTGCAGCAGCCGATCGTTCGGGATCACGATGAGCGTGTCGCACGACTCGCGCAGCGACGTGATGCCGGTCTCGGCCTGCTTGCCGCGGCGCGCCCCCTCGAAGGTGAAGGGCCGGGTCACGACGCCGACGGTGAGCGCGCCGAGCTTGCGCGCGATGCTCGCGACCACGGGCGCGCCGCCGGTACCGGTGCCGCCGCCCTCGCCCGCGGTGACGAAGACCATGTCGGCGCCCTTGAGGAGCTCCTCGATCTCGTCCTTCGCATCCTCGGCCGCCTTGCGACCCACCTCGGGATCGGCGCCGGCGCCGAGACCGCGGGTCGAGTCGCGACCCACGTCGAGCTTGACATCGGCGTCACTCATGATGAGCGCCTGGGCATCGGTGTTGATCGCGATGAACTCGACGCCCTTGAGCCCCTGCTCGATCATGCGGTTGACGGCATTGACGCCGCCGCCGCCGATGCCGACGACCTTGATGACGGCGAGGTAGTTGTGCGCGGCGGTCATGTTTCGCCTTCCCCTGGGTGTGAAGTCTGTGCTTCGAGACGAACCCTAAACCTCAACAAAAGGCTTAAAGTTATGTCAAGTAGTTGGTCTGAAACCAAGGTAGAGGGCGGTACGGCACTTGACGGGTAACCGCGTGGGCGTGTCGGGGAAAAACGTTGGCGGTGAGCGGAGAACCGCACTCAGCGGGTGGTCGGCATGTCCGGATCGATCACGGTGAACTCGCGCCCGGGACGGGTCAGCACGATGCGCAGCGCCGCGGCCTTGGCATCGGCGCGCTCGTCGTCGCCCCAGTACACGATCCGCTTGTCGCGCAACACGAACCGGACGTTCGCGGGCGAGTTCGCGCCGATCTCGACGACCTGCCCGTGCAGGTCCGGCGGCAGCGCCTTGAGCACGGCGATCGCCGCCGTGGTGGACGGGTCGTCGGAGCGCAGATCGTCGACGGTGAGCTTGGGCGTGAGGATGGGGGGCTCCCCCACCTTGATGAAGGGCACCCCCTTGGCGTCCACGAGCACCGTGCCGGAGGGCCGCTGGGCGTAGGCGACGACCTCGCGCTCCGTGACCTCGACGACCAGCGTCGACGGATACGACACCGTCACCGTGGCACGGTCGATCCACGGGCTGACGCCGATCACCCGCGTGGCGTAGTCGTCGCGCTGGGCGGAGGTGATCTGCAGCAGCGGGCGACCCTTGAGCGGGTCCACCACCTTCGCGATCTCGTCGGCAGGCGCATGGGTGGCACCGGTGACCGAGACATCGCGGGCCGACAGGAGCGGCGAGAAGTACGCGGCGGCCACCAGGCCGCCCACGACCACCAGCGCGAGCAGGATCAGCAGCAGCCGCCGCAATCCCGGTACGCGCCTGCGCGTCGCGACATCACTCACGCGCCCGCCTCAGCGCCGCGCTGCGCGAGCGCGGTCAGGATCGACGGTGCCTGCATCGTCACGTCACCGGCGCCCATGGTGATCACCACGTCGCCCGGGCGCGCGAGACCGGCGATCACGTCCGCGACATCGGCCTGCCGCGGCACGTACCGCACCGAGGCCGTGACCCGCTCGGCGATCCGAGCGCCCGTGACGCCGGGCAGCGGATCCTCGCGGGCACCGTAGACATCGAGCACCACCACCTCGTCCGCCAGACTGAGCGCCTCCGCGAACTCGGCGGCGAACTGCTCGGTGCGCGAGTACAGGTGCGGCTGGAAGGCGACGATGACGCGGCCCGGCTCGGCCTGCTTGGTCACCATCTCCGCCGCCGCCGTGAGGACGGCCCGCACCTCGGTCGGGTGGTGCGCGTAGTCGTCGAACACGCGGACGCCGCCGCTCGTGCCACGCAATTGGAACCGGCGGTGCACGCCGCCGAAGGCCTCGATGCCCTCGATCACCGTGGCGGCGGGGTATCCCATGCTCACCACCGCGATGGTGGCGGCGATCGCGTTGAGCGCCATGTGCCGCCCGGGCACGGACAGCAGCAGCGCCCGCTCGACGATGCGGCGGTTCTCGTCCGAGAAGCGGACCTTGAGCATCCCGCCCTCGGCGCGCGGCTTGTAGTCCAGCAGCTCCGCGATGAGCGTCACGTCCGGCGCCAGGTCTCGGTGGGTGCCCTCGCCGTATCCGAGCACGCGCACGCCGCGGGCGCGCAGGATCGCGTGCGTGCGCTGCGCGAGCGCCGCCGCGCCCGGGTCGTCCAGACAGACGACCAGCGTGCCGCCGGGACGGATCCGCTCGGTGAAGGCGTCGAAGACCGCGACGTACTTCTCCTCGGAACCGAAGAAGTCCAGGTGGTCCGCCTCGACATTGGTGATCACCACGACATCGGGCGCGTACTGCAGCAGCGAGCCGTCGGACTCGTCCGCCTCGGCGACGAACACGTCGCCGGTGCCGTGGAAGGCGTTCGTCCCGGACTCGTTGAGCTCTCCGCCGACGGCGAACGACGGATTGGCGCCGCAGTGCTGCAGCCCCACGACCGCCATCGAGGTCGTGGAGGTCTTGCCGTGCGTGCCGCTCACCAGCAGCGTGCGGTAGCCGTCCATGAGGTCGGCGAGGACCTCGGGCCGCAGGATCACGGGGATGCCGCGACGGGCCGCCTCGACGAGCTCGGGGTTGTCCTTGGGGATCGCGGCGTGGGTGGTCACCACCACCGTCGGGCCGCCGGGCAGCAGGTCGAGCGCCTCGGGGCTGTGCCCCACCTGGACCTGCGCGCCGCGGGCGCGCAGCGCGATCACGCCCCGCGACTCCTTGGCGTCGGACCCCGACACCCGGCCGCCGCGCGAGAGCAGGATCCGCGCGACGCCGGACATGCCGGCCCCGCCGATGCCCACCATGTGGACGCGCTCCAGACGCGCGGGCAGTGCCCCGGTGGTCTCGCTCACGACTTCCGCCTCTCCTGTGCAAGTGCGATCGCCGCGGCGGCGACGGTGCCCGCGGCGTCCCGGTGACCGAGCCCGGCCGCCGCCGCGCCCATCGCGGCGATCCGCTCGCCGTCGACCGCGAGCGGGATCACCGTCTCGCGCACCAGTTCCGGGGTGAACGCGGCATCGTCGACGAGCAGTCCCCCGCCCGCCTCGACGACCGGCCTCGCATTGAGCGCCTGCTCGCCGTTGCCGTGCGCGAGCGGAACGTACACCGCGGGCAGGCCGACGGCGGCGACCTCGGCGACCGTCATCGCCCCGGACCGGCACACGGCCAGATCCGCCGCGGCGTACGCGAGGTCCATGCGGGACAGGTAGGGCACGGCGACGTACCCGGGTACGCCGTCCGGCCCGAGGTCCAGGGAGTTCTTGGGGCCGTAGGCGTGCAGCACCCCGACGCCGGCGGCGGCCAGGTCCCGGGCCGCGCCGGAGACACCGTCGTTGAGCCGGACCGCGCCCTGGCTACCGCCGAAGACCAGGACGACGGGGCCGTCGGCCGGCAGCCCGAAGTGGGCCCGGGCCTGCGCCCGCAGGGCGGTGCGATCGAGGCCGGTGATGGACGCACGGACGGGCATGCCGACGACCTCGGCCTCGACGCCCGACCCGGGGACGGCGGCGAAGACGGTGGTCGCGAGCTTCGCTCCCACCTTGTTGGCGACGCCGGCGCTGGCATTGGCCTCGTGGATGACGATCGGCAGCCGCAGGGTGCGCGCGGCGAGGTAGGCGGGCAGCGCGACATAGCCGCCGAAGCCGACGACGACCTCGGCCCCGGTCGCGCGCAGCACCTTCCGCGTGCGACGGACGGCGCCGGCGAGCCGGAAGGGCAACTTGGCCAGGTCTGCGCCGGGCTTGCGCGGCAGCGGCACCGGCGGGATCATCTCGAGCGGGTAGCCGCGCTCGGGGACGAGGCGGCCCTCGAGCCCCTTGGGCGTACCGAGGGCGGTCACGACGGCGTCGGGCTGCTGGGCGCGCACCGCATCGGCGACCGCCAGGGCGGGTTCGATGTGTCCTGCGGTGCCACCTCCGGCCACCACCACCGAGACCGCTCGAGTATTCACCACGCCCGTCTGCCCTTTTCCTGTCCTCGGCGCCGCCGCTGCGGCGCGTTCCGATCCCGCCCGGCGCGATCGCCGCGCCACGGCTCCGTCGTCCGGCCCTGCGACCGGACCGGCGGAAGCTCCCGCCGCGGCCCCTGGCGCCGGCTCAGATTCTCATCACCGTACGGATGTCGATCGTACGGCGACGGTGCCGCCGGTTGCGAAGGCCCACGTCGGGTGGGCGCCGGACGCCCCTGACGGGGGGCCGGACCGCGTCCGGCGGGTCGCGCCGGGGCCGAGCGATCGGGGCGCGGCGGGAGGTACGGCAGCGGCCGGGGCAGGCGGAGCAGCCGGCCCGTCCGGCCCTCGCGGCCACCCGCGAGGGCGGCGATGGCCTCGGGCTCGTGCCGTGCCGCGTTGGCGAGCAGGCCCATCATGAACAGCACGAGGATCACCGAGTTGCCGCCCGCCGACAACAGCGGCAGCTGGATGCCGGTGACGGGGAGCAGGCCGACGACGTAGCCCATGTTGATGATCGCCTGCAGTGCGATCAGCGTGGTGATCGTGGCCGCCATCAGTCGCAGGAAGGGATCCGCCACGCGGCTCGCGATCCGCATGCCGACCCAAGTGAGCACGCCGAACATGAGGATGACCACGCCCGCGCCGAGGTAGCCCAGTTCTTCGCCGATGATGGCGAAGATGAAGTCGTTGTGCGCGTTCGGGAGGTAGCTCCACTTGGCGGTGGAGTTGCCCAGCCCCACCCCGAACAGCCCACCGTCCGCGAGGGAGTAGCGGGCCTGATTGGACTGGTAGCTGGCGCCGAGCGCGTCGTCGGTGCGGCCGAGCCACGCCGCGACGCGGGCGGAGCGGTAGCCCTCGGCGAGGGCGAAGAACACGCCGAGCAGCGTGAACACGACGACGAGAGACGCGATCAGCTTCGACGACAGGCCGGCGTAGAACAGCAGCATCGCGCCCACGGCGACGATGATCATGGCGGTCGACTGGTTGGGCTCGGCGACCACCAGCGCGGCCATGAGCACCACGACCGGCCCGAGCGGCAGCAGCAGTTCCTTGATGTTGCCCTTGCGCCCGCGGTCGGCGAGCAGGTGGGCGCCCCACAGGATCAGCGCGACCTTCGCGATCTCCGAGGGCTGCAACGTGAAGCCGCCCACGTCGATCCAGCGGCGCGCGCCGCCGACCTTCGAGCCGACGCCGGGCACGAGCACCGCGACGAGCAGTCCGATCGAGATGAGGACGCTACCGAGAGCCACGCGGCGCAGCAGCGCCGGACGCAGGTACAGCGCGAACAGGAAGGCGACGACGCCGAGGCCGACGTAGATGAGCTGGCTGGTGAACTTGCTGTACGGCGAGCCCGTGGCGCTGATGTCCTCCACCGAGGACGCCGAGAGCACCATCGTCAGGCCCATCACCGTGAGCACCGCCGTCAGGCCGAGCACCAGGTGGAAGGACGCCAGCGGGCGGTGCAGCGCCGTCGCGAAGCCGATCGCCGCGTTCCGCAGGACCGACGCGCCGCCGCGTGCGACGTCCGCCCCGGTCCGCGCCGCGGCGGCCCCGCGGGCGCCGGCCGCCCCGAGCGTGCTCGTCGCCGCGGCGCTCTCCTGGGGCTGCGCGTCGAACTCGGTGCTCTCGGGGGCGTTGAGCGCGCCGGGCGCGAGGTCGGCGTCTGCATCGGAGCTGGTGGCGGCCTTACCGGCCCCGCTCACGATGCCGTCCCGAGCGCCCGGGCAGAGGCGGCGAAGGCGTCGCCGCGGTGGCCGTAGGAGGTGAACATGTCGAGCGACGCCGCCGCCGGGGCGAGCAGCACGACGGGCGCGGCACCGTCGTGCGCTGCGGACTCGGCGATCCGGGCGGCCTCGGCGACGACCGCGGCCATCACCGCATCCGCATCGCCGGACACTCGCACATCGACTGCACCAGACGTCCCTACAGAACGACTTGCATCATTAGTCACAGGAGACACACGAACATCGTCGCCTGAAGACACCCGAACCACGGGGACATCCGGCGCGTGTCGCGCGAGTGAACCCGCGATTTCGTCACGGTCCACGCCGAGCAGCACCACTCCCACGAGCCGCGGCGCCACCCGCGCCACGAGCGGCGCGATGTCCGCGCCCTTGAGCTGCCCGCCCGCGACCCACACGACCCGCTCGTGCGCCTCGATCGAATTGAGCGCGGCGTGCGGGTTAGTCGCCTTGGAGTCGTCGACGTAGGTCACGCCCCGCACCTGCGCCACGGGCTCCGCGCGGTGCGCGCCCACCCGGAACGCCGCGAGGGCCCGCCCGGCCTGCGCCGCCGTCACCCCGACGGCCTGCGCCAGCGCCGTCGCCGCGAGAGCGTCCGCGATGCCCGCGGGCCCGGGCGGCGAGAGCGCCGCGGCGGGCAGGATCGCGAGCCCGGCACCGTCGACCAGGCTCCCGGCGCGCACGCCGTACTGCCCGGGCCCCGGCTCACCGGTGGTGAAGCCGACGGCGCCGGCCCCGCCCAGGCCCGAGGCGACCGGGTCGTCGAGGCCGATCACGGCGAGCTCGCCGGACAGGGCGCGCGCCTTGTCCGCCGTGTACGCGGCCATCGAGCCGTGCCAGTCGAGGTGATCCTCCGCGACGTTGAGCACGACGCCCGCCCGCGGGCGCACCGACGGCGCCCAGTGCAACTGGAAGGACGAGAGCTCGACGGCGAGCACCCGCGGGTCCGCGGGATCGCCGATCGCATCGATCACGGGGCGCCCGATGTTGCCGCAGGCGACCGCCCGCAGCCCGGCGTGCAGCAGGATCGACTCGAGCATCTGGGTGGTGGTCGTCTTGCCGTTGGTGCCGGTGACGACGAGCCAGTCCCGCGGCGCCCCGAACACGCCCGCGCGATCGATCCGCCAGGCCAGCTCGACATCGCCGATCACGGGAACCCCCGCGGCCTCCGCGGCCACGACCACGGGCGCGGTGGGCCGGAAGCCGGGCGCGACGACGACCAGGTCGTAGCCGGACGGGTCGTGGCCGTCGAGATCGGCGACGAGGATGCCCGGCACCTGCGCCGCGATCTTCTCCCGCGCGGCGGGCTTGCCGTCGGCGACGGTGACGGTGGCGCCGAGCCGGAGCAGGGCCCGGGCGACGGCCGGGCCGGTGACACCCCCGCCCGCGACGAGGACGTGCGCGCCGGGGCCGGGGATCTCCGCCATCTAGCCGACCGCGCCGGAGCCGAGGAACTCGGCGTAGAACAGCACCAGCCCGAGGCCGCAGGCGATGGCGGTGAGCAGCCAGAACCGGATGATCACCGTGGTCTCGGCCCAGCCGGACAGTTCGAAGTGATGGTGGAAGGGCGCCATCCGGAACACGCGACGCCCCGTCGACCGGAAGACCGCGATCTGGACGACCACCGACACCATCTCCGCGACGAAGAGCGCGCCGAGGACGACGGCCAGCAGCTCGGTGCGGGTGGTGATCGACAGGCCGGCGAGCAGTCCGCCCAGCATGAGCGAGCCGGTGTCGCCCATGAAGATCTTGGCGGGCGCCGCGTTCCACCAGAGGAAACCGAGGCACGCGCCGCCCGCGGCGACCGCGATGAGCGCGAGGTCGAGCGGGTCGCGCACGTCGTAGCAGCCGGCGACCTGCTTCGTCTCGCACGCGTAGCGGTACTGCCAGAAGCTGATGAGCACGTAGCTGCCGAGCACCATCGCCATCGAGCCGGCGGCGAGGCCGTCCAGGCCGTCGGTGAAGTTCACCGCGTTCGACCACGCCGCCACGACGAACCAGCAGAAGACGACGAACACGATCGCGTACATCGAGATCGTGTTGATGTCGCGGGTGTAGCTGAGGAACTCACTGGCCGGGCGCACGCCGTTCGCGTTGGGGAACTGCAGCACCAGCACGCCGAAGATCACCGCGGCGATGGTCTGGCCGACGGTCTTCGCCGTCTTGTTCAGGCCCAGGTTGCGCTGCTTGCGGACCTTGATGAAGTCGTCCAGGAAGCCGACGATCGCCAGCGAGGTCGCCAGGCCGAGCACCAGCATGCCCGACGCGCTCGGGCCCGGGCCCGACCGCCACCCCAGCAGGTGCGCGCCGAGGTAGCCGGCCCACAGCGCGACGACGATCGCGACGCCGCCCATCGACGGCGTGCCGCGCTTCTTCTGGTGGCTCTGCGGCCCCTCGACACGGATCTCCTGACCGAAGCCCTGCCGGGAGAAGACCCGGATCAGTACGGGTGTGAGCAGGATCGCCACGGCCAGCGAGATGCCGCCCGCGAACAGGATCTGGATCACTTCGGTGACTCCCCGTTCTCGTGTTCTTCGACTCGGTGTTCATCGGTGCGCGGGCCGGCCGTGCCCAGCTGCTCGGCGACCTCCCACATCTTCTCGGACTTCGACGCCTTCACCAAAACCAGGTCGCCCGGTTGCAGCTCGGCGCGCAGCAGCTCCACGGCCTCGTCGCGGGTGTCGACGCGGATCGCCTCGCTCCCCCACGAGCCCTCCATGATCGCGCCCTGCCACAGGGCGCGGACGGCGCGCGAGGCGCCGACACAGATCGTCCTGGTGATGTCCAGCCGCACCAGGAAGCGACCGAGGCCGTCGTGCTCGACGATCGAGTCGTCGCCGAGCTCGCCCATCTCGCCGAGCACCGCGAAGGTGCGGCGCCGCTCGCGGCCGGGCAGCCGGGCGCCGGCCTCGTCGTGCTCGGACATCAGCACGAGGCTGCGCAGCGCGGCCCGCATCGCGTCCGGGTTGGCGTTGTAGGTGTCGTTGACCACGGTCACGCCCGAGGCGGTGGTGAAGACGTCCATGCGGCGCGGCGACGCGGCCTCGGCGCCGGAGAGCGCCGCGGCGACCTGCTCGACGCTCGCGCCGCACTCGAGGCCGACGGCGGCGGCGGCCAGCGCGTTGTGCACCTGGTGCTCGCCGTGCACCCGGAGCGCCACGGGCGCGGAGCCGCCGGGGGTGCGCAGGGTGAACGACGCCCGGGCGGCACCGTCGAGACAGACGCCCTCCGCGGCGACGTCGACATCCGCGGCGTGGGATTCGCCGCCCGCCGCGGTCCCGTACCGCACGACGCGCGCGCTCGTCCGGGAGGCCATCGCGGCCACCGCGGAATCGTCGGCGTTGAGGACGGCGACCCCGCCCTCCCCCGGGACCGCCGAACCCGCGGGCAGCGCCTCGACCAGCTCGCCCTTCGCCTGCGCGATGGCCTCGCGGCTGCCGAACTCGCCGAGATGCGCTGTGCCGACGTTGAGTTCGACGCCGATCCGCGGCGGCGCGACCCGCGCCAGCGCGGCGACGTGGCCGATCCCGCGGGCCGACATCTCCAGCACCAGGAACCGCGTCGACGCGGTCGCGCGCAGGGCGGTCCACGGATGACCGATCTCGTTGTTGAAGGAGCCGGGCGGCGCGACCGTCTCGCCGAGCGGGCGCAGCACGGCCGCGATGAGGTCCTTGGTGGAGGTCTTGCCGGCGGAGCCGGTGACCCCCACGACGGTGAGCCCGTCGGCCGCGAGAGTCCTCGTGCAGTGGGCGGCGAGGTCGCCGAGCGCCTTGAGCACCGCGGCACCGGCGCCGTCGACGTCGTTCTCCAGCGCCATCACCCGGTTGTCGGTCTCGCCCGAGACGGGGACGACGATCGCGGGGACGCCGACCGGGCGCGCGCCGAGCACGGCGACGGCGCCCTTCTCGACCGCCCGCGCGGCGAACTCGTGGCCGTCCACCCGGGCGCCGGGCAGCGCGAGGAACAGGCCGCCGGGCCCGATCTCGCGGGAATCGAATTCGACGGTGCCGGTGACCAGCACCTCCGGATCGGGTACGTCGTGCAGGGTGCCGCCGACGATGTCGGCGATCTGCCGCAGGGTCAGCTCGATCATGCGCGCTCCCCCGCGGCCCGGGCCTCGAGCGCGGCCGCGACCTCGTCGCGGTCGTCGAACGGGTGCTTGACCCCGTTGATCTCCTGGCCCGCCTCGTGGCCCTTGCCCGCGACCAGGACGACGTCTCCGGTGCGGGCCCGGTTCACGGCCAGGGCGATCGCGGCGCGACGGTCCCCCACCTCGAGCACCTCGCCGCCACCGGGCACGGCGCGCGCGCCCGCCAGCACTGCTGCACGGATCGCGGCCGGGTCCTCGGTGCGCGGGTTGTCGTCGGTGACGATCACCAGCTCGGCGGCGCGCGCGGCGGCCTCGCCCATGAGCGGGCGCTTGCCGCGGTCGCGGTCGCCACCGGCCCCGACGACCACCACGATGCGACCGGCGGTCTGCCCGCGCAGCGTCGCGATGACCGCATCGAGCGCGGCGGGCTTGTGGGCGTAGTCGACCACCGCGAGGAAGTCCTGGCCGCGGTCGATGCGCTGCACCCGACCCGGGACGGCGACAGCGCCGATCCCGCGGATCGCGTCGGCGAGCGGCACGCCGGCCTCGTGGGCGATGACCAGCGCCAGCGCGGCGTTGGCGACGTTGTAGGCGCCGGGCAGCCCCACCACCGCGGAGTGGCTCCGCCCGTCCGGGCCGGTGAGGGTGAACCGCTGCGTGCCGTCCGGGTTCGCGGCGACCTCGCCGGCCGTCCAGTCTGCGGGACCGGTGGTGGCGACGGTGACCAGGGGCAGGCCCGCCGCGCGGCGCAGCTCGGCCATCCGTACGCCCCACTCGTCGTCCACGCAGATCACGGCGCGCTCGCACGCCTGCGGGCCGACGAACAGCAGCGACTTCGCCGCGAAGTAGTCCTCCATGGTGGGGTGGTAGTCGAGGTGGTCCTGGCTGAGGTTGGTGAACGCGCCCACCGCGAACCGGCTCCCGCCGGCCCGGTTCTGCGCGAGCGCGTGCGAGCTGACCTCCATCACCGCCGCGGTCACGCCGCGCTCGACCATGGACGCGAACAGACCCTGCAGCGCGGTGCCCTCGGGCGTGGTCAGCGAGCTCGGGACGTCGACGCCGCCGATCCGCGTGCCGACGGTGCCGATCAGCCCCGTCGGGTTGCCGCCCGCGGCGAGCGCGGCCTCGACCAGGAAGCTCGTGGTCGTCTTCCCGGACGTGCCGGTGATACCGATGAGCGTCATCCGGCTCGACGGTGCGCCGTACACCACCGCGGCGACCGGCCCGAGGACGGTCCGCGGATCGTCGTGCAGCAGCACGGGCACGTCGATGCCCTCCTGCGCGAGGAGGACGGCACCGTCGGGATCGGTGAGGACCGCGACCGCACCCGCCTCGATCGCCCCGGCGGCGAACCGCGCTCCGTGCGTGGCGGTGCCGGGCACCGCGCAGAACAGGTCACCCGGCCGGGCGTCCTGTGCGCGGACCGTCGCCCCGGTCAGGCGCACGCCGGCGGCGTCGCGCGCGCCGGAGCTGACGCCCGCGACCTGCTGGGCGACCTCCGCGGGCGTCGCTCCGCGCGGGTGGTCGGGACGCGTGAGACTCGATTCGGGCACCGGTAGATCCTACCCGCCGGTCGGCTACTGACCGGCCACCAGCGTCAGCGGCTTCGCCGCCGGCGAGAGCGGGATGCCGTACTTCTGCAACATGAAAGTCGCGATGTCGTGGAACAGCGGCGCCGCCGACTGACCACCCGAGCCGTCGGAACTGCGCGTCGGCGCGTCCATCATGATCCCGACGACGAACCGCGGGTCGTTGGTCGGGGCGACGCCCGCGAAGGTGATGTTGTACAGCGAGTTCGAGTAGGCGTGCGTGACCGGATCGACCTGCTGCGCCGTGCCGGTCTTACCGCTGATCTGGTAGCCGTCGACCGCGCCCGGCGCACCGGTGCCCTGCTGGTACCCCATCGGGTCGCGCTGGAGCGCGGCGCGGAACATGTCCAGCACCGTACGGGCCGTCTCGGGGGTCATGACCCGGACCGGCTCGCCGGCGGGTGCCGGGTCGGCGGCACCGTCGACCTCCTTGATGATGCGCGGCGGGATTCGGACCCCGTCGTTGGCGAGCGCCTGGTACATGCCGGCCAACTGCAGCACCGTCATCGACAGGCCCTGGCCGATCGGCAGGTTGGCGAAGGTGCCGCCCGACCACTGATTGCGCGCGGGGACCTCGCCGCCGGACTCGCCGGGCAGTCCCACCCCGGTCGCGACGCCGAGGCCGAACCGGTTCACGTAGTCGGCGAAGGCGTCCTCGCCGACCCGCTGCGCCAGCATCAGGGTGCCGACATTGGACGACTTACCGAACACGCCGGTCGTCGTATAGGGCTCCACGCCGTGCGCCCAGGCGTCCTTGACCGTGACGCCGGCCATCCGGATCTGACCGGGAACCTGCAGGACCTCGCCGGGCGTGGTCTTGCCGCCGTCGATCGCGGCCACCGCAGTGATCAACTTGTTCACCGAACCGGGCTCGAAGGGGGTGGTCACCGCGAGGTTGCCGGTGCGCGCCGACTTCGGGTTGTTGTTCACCCCCAGGGACGGATTGAAGGTGTTGTCCACGCCCATCGCCAGCACCTGGCCGGTCTTCGCGTCGAGCACCACGGCCTGCACGTTCTTCGCACCGGACTTGGCCTTGGCCTGCGCCACCGCCTGCTGCACGAAGAACTGCACGTCGTTGTCGAGCGTCAACACGACGCGGGCGCCGTTCGCCGCGGGGTGGACATCGCGCGTGCTCCCGGGGATGACGGCGTTGTCCGAACCGCGGTCGTAGGTCCGCGATCCGTCGGTGCCCGCGAGGATCGAGTCCAGCGAGGACTCGAGGCCGATGAGCCCCTGGCCCTCGAAACCGGTGGTGCCCACGATGTTCGCCGCGAGCGAGCCGCCGGGGTAGTTGCGGATCGACTGCCGCTCGGCGCCGACCTCGGCGTACTCGTCGGTGATCGCCGATGCCTTGGCGGGATCGACGCCGCGGGCGAGGTAGACGAAGGTGTCGTTGCTGCGCATCTGCTCGAGCAGCTTCTGCTCGTTCACCGAATCGCCCAGTACCGAGACGATCTTCTTGGCGATCTGCTGCAGCCGGTCGTCGACGGTGACGGGCTCGTCGCCCTTCGCGGCGTCGCCGCCCGCCTTCCTCGCCTCGACGGCCTTGTCGTACTTCTCCTGGATCTGCTTGCGGACGATCACCGGCTGGAAGGTGAGCGACTTCGCCTCCATGGTGAAGGCGATCGGCTGCCCCTCACGGTCGGTGATGGACCCGCGGACCGCCGGCAGCACCTCCTTGACCTGGCGCTGGCTCGCGGCCTTCGCCGAGAGCGTCGGCGCCTGCACGAACTGGACGACGCCCAGCCACACGGCGATCACGGCGAACACGGCCACGATCACCCAGCCGCCGATCCGGTTGCGGCTGAGGAAGGTCGTGGACACCTCGGGGGTGCGGCCGCCCTTGACGCGGGCGCGCGCCGACTGGTGTCCGGCCTTCGGGGCCGCCGCCGCGCGCGGCGTGCCGGTGCGGGCCGCGGGCCGCGTCTTCGTCGGCGGGCGCTGGGCGCGGGTCACCGCGGCGTCCCCTGGGCCGGCGTCTGCGGAGCCGGCGACGGTGCGTTCGCGACGGTCGGGCTCCCGGAGTTCATGGTCACCAATTGTTCCCCGCCGGCGGGTGCGGGCCCGGGATTCCCGGCGACCGGCGTGCCGGATCCGTTGGACGTGGCGCCGCTCGGATCGCTCGTAGCCGGTGCCGGCGGGTTCAGCGCGGGCTTGGCCACGCCGGTGGCGGGCGCCGGCTTGCCGACCACGACGACCTTGCCGTCCGGCTGCCCGACGAGCACCGGCACGCTACCCGCCGGCACCATGCCGAGGGCGGTGGCCCGCTCCGCCAGGCCGGGCGCACTCTGCCCCGACTTCACGTCGCGCTCGAGCGCGGCCTTCTTCTCCGCGAGCGTGTTGTTGACGGCCTCGCGCTTGCTGAGGTCGTAGGAGTTCTCGGCGCTGCCGGTCGAGAGCCACAGCGTCAGAACGAGTCCCGCGCAGACGAGGGCGATCACCGCCAGCACGAAGGGCACGCGGCGCACGAGCACGCGCGGCGTGGGCAGCTTCGACCTCAGCCCCGCCGGGTCCGCGCCGTCGCGGTGCCGCCGCAGCGCCCGCTCGGCCGGGGTCTCCCGGAGAGTGCCCCCGGCGTCGAGGACCGCACGCTGCTGATCGAGCCGCTTCTGCCGCCGGTCGAGCGCCCGCTGCGCCGAGCTCGACCGCGGCCGCGAGGTGTCGCGGTCCTCCCTGCGCGCCGGGGCGCGGCGGGTCCGGGCGTCCGGGGTCGACGGTGCCTGGGTCGCGTTCGGTGCGGTCATCGCGCGCTCCTCGTACTGCGGTTCCGGTTCTCGGGCGTATCGAGGCGGCGCGCGGCGCGCAAGCGCACGGGTGCCGCCCGTTGGTTCTCGGCGATCTCGTCGTCGGTGGCACGCTCGGCGCCGCGCGTGAGCAACTCGAAGGTCGCGCCGGTGCCGGGCAGGTCCATCGGCAGCCCCGCCGGGGTCGTCGAGCGAATGCGGTCGGCCAGCGCCGATTTGACGATGCGGTCCTCGAGCGACTGGTAGCTCAGGAAGACGATGCGGCCCCCCGGGGCGAGCGCGTCGAGCGCCTGCGGCACCGCGGCCTCGAGGGAGGCGAGCTCGGCGTTCACCTCGATCCGCAGGGCCTGGAAGGTGCGCTTGGCGGGATGGCCGCCGGTGCGGCGCGCGGGCGCGGGAATCGTCGCGTAGAGCAGCTCGACGAGGCGCCCGCTGGTGGTGAAGGGCTCCTTCTCGCGCTCCTTGAGGACGGCGGAGGCGATCTTGCCCGCGAACCGCTCGTCGCCGTAGCGCTGCAGGATCCGGGCGAGATCGCCGTGCGAGTAGGTGTTGAGCACGTCCGCCGCGGTGAGCGGATCCTCGGCGTTCATCCGCATGTCCAGCGGCGCATCGACCGAGTACGCGAAGCCGCGCTCCACCCGGTCGAGCTGCATGGAGGACACGCCCAGGTCGAACAGGATCGCCTGGACACCGGGGCGGCCCGGGCCGCTCATGCTGAGCTCGTCGAGCGCGTCGGCCATGCCGTCGTAGCGGGTGTGGACCGGGACGAACCGGTCGCCGAACCGCGCGAGGCGATCGCCGGCGATGGTGTGCGCGTCGGTGTCCCGGTCGAGGCCGACGACGCGGACCTTCGGGAAGGACTCGAGCATGAGCTCGGAATGGCCGCCGGCGCCGAGCGTGGCGTCGACGTAGACGGCACCGTCGTGCTGCAGGGCCGGAGCGAGCAGCTCGCGCACCCGGGTCGCCAGGACCGGTACGTGACCGAAATCGGGCATGGCTCCTCCAGAGCACGACGGGGATTGGCGATGGGCGGTGCTGTGGCGACGACCTTCCGGCGGATGAAGCGGGGTCCCCGCCCGACCCGTACCTGGCGTTGGGGAAGTACGTCAGGGCCGATTCGGGCGCAGGCCTCGGTCCACCTCGTCGCGGACGTGCGCTGCGGTACTGCGCGGCTTAGAAGATCGCCTTGAGCGATTCGGACTGCGGCTGCGCGTAGTCGTCTTCGTGCTGTGCCTGGTAGTGCTCCCACGCCTCCGCGTCCCAGATCTCCAGGAACCTCCGCGATCCGACGACGACGCATTCCTTGGTGAGGCCTGCGTAGCGGCGGTGATCGGCCGAGAGCGAGATCCGACCCTGGGAGTCGGGACGCTGATCGTCCGAGCTGGCGAAGAAGTTGCGGTAGAAGGCGCGTCCCGCGGGGTCGGTCCATTCGATGGCATCGGCTTTCTCGGCGATGCGCTCGAACTCCGCCTTCGGGTACACCGTGAGGCTTCGATCCTGTCCTTTCGTGATCGTGAGCCCACCCGCCAGTTCCTCGCGGTACTTCGCGGGGAGGGTGAGCCGTCCCTTGTCGTCGAGCTTCGGCGTGTAGGTACCCGTGAACATCACGGCCACCTCCCGCCTCCCCCGTCGGGGTTGTCACTGGATCGAGACTTCAGACTAGCGCGTCTTTCTCCAGTGCGCCCCACATTACCCCACCATCCGCCACTTTCAACCACCTCGCGCCGCGTTTCGCGGCGAATTCTCAGAGTTCACGCAGGTCATAGCCGTGGCGCGAAGTGGGGGAAGCGACGCGTCCGGGCGCGGCGGACTTCGTCACATCCGTCCACAGGCCGCAACCACAGCGATCGATGTGATTGCTGAGGCACGATTGATTTCGGTAGGACCGCCCGTGGGGAGAAGTGGGGAAACCGGGTGGGGAGAAGTGGGGAGGCTCGGTCCGACCAGCCTCAGGTCGGCACGGGACCGGCGGCAGGAGGCGGGCGCGGATGCCGTCCTCGGACGCGGTCGTCCCCCACGCGGCGGTTCATCCCCCACGCCGGGGTTCGTCCCCCACCCGACGCCGGTCGTTTCCTGGGGGAGGCGTCGTCCCCCACGCCACGCCGTCGTCCCCCACGCGGTGAATCCACGGCGGGGCCCGCTCCGGGCAGGCGACGCTCGTTTCGCTCAGGGCGCAACGAAAAAGCCGCCGACCATCAGGTCGGCGGCTTGTTCAGCTCTGCGAACTCAGGGGAAGCGGCGGCGGAAGCGCTCCTCCATGCGGGCGACGAAGGACTGCCCGGAGGCGCGCGCGCCTCCGGTGCCGCGTCCGCGGCCCGAGCGGGTGCGCACGGAACCGTCCTCACCGACGGTGCCGCGCGGCCCCTTGCTGGACGGCCCGGACCACAGGGCGTAGATCACGGAGCCGAACATCAGCAGGAAGCCGATGAGGCCGACGATCACGCCGATCTGCAGATTGCCGACGCTCAGTGTCATACCTGCGATGAGCAGCATCAGTCCGACCGCGAAGCCGATCGCGGCGAACACCCGACGCTTGCCCGTAGCGCCGCCGAACCGGCCGCCGCGTACGTTCGACGCGAACTTCGGGTCCTCGGCATAGAGCGCGCTCTCGATCTGGTCGAGCATGCGCTGTTCGTGCTCGGAGAGTGGCACGTTCCCCTCCTTCAGCACTCATGGGGTCCAACTCCTGGCTTCCATGATACGAGGCTTGCGAGCACACGACCACCATCCACCGAACAATTAGCGCCCACTGTGAGATTTATGCGGCGCGACTCAGGTCCGACTCGACGGAATTCAGGAAGCTCTGCACGCGGCCGTGCAGCACGGCCACCTCCTCGGCACTGACGGTGCGCGCCGTGGTCTCCAGCGCGGCGACCACACCGGACACCGAGGTGAAGTAGGCGACCCACTCCGCGTACCCCGGAGCGGCCTTCGCGAGCCGCAGCCACGCGTTGCGCGTGGGGCGCCGCACGCCCGTCTCCCGCTCCGCCAGGAGCGCGGCCGCGCCGCGCAGCGCGGCGTGGTAGATCTCACGGTACTGATCGGCGGGTGCCGGCGAGCCGCCGGCGCGGGCGAGGAACTGGTCCGCGCGGTCCAGGATCCGGGCAGCGCCCGACTCCCCGACACGGCGGCGGGACCCGATGTGATCGATCCGCGCCTTCGATTCGACCATGACCTTCCTCCTGCTCCGTGGAACTTCTCGCTCTTACCGCTGTGTTGTACCGGACGGGACTGACACGTAACGCTTCCCTCGTTCCGCGCCAGCCCCGCCGGAAGGACCGGGACCGACGTACCCGCCCCGGCGCCAGAACATGCGCGCCAATCCGATGGTCCGTGATCGAACAATCATTCGATCACTTCTAATATAGCGTGAGTGTCCGACACGTCAAGGGAAAGGTCGATCCGTGAGCGCAGTGATCCCGCAGGCCCCGCGGATCCACGCCCTCTCCCCCCACGACGCCACGTTGTGGCTGCCCGCGGCCCTGCAGATCTACGTGGCGGCCATGGACTACCCGGCGGGGACGGAGGCGCACCGTCTGCCGATGTGGCGCGAGCACCTGAACCGCCCCGGGTACGCCGCGTTCGGGGCCGTCCAGGCACTCCCGGCGGCGGACGGACGCCCCGTCGACCATCTGGTGGGCATCGCGTACGGCTACAGCGGCGCGGGCGATCAGTGGTGGAACCGTCAGCTCCGCGTGGGGCTGCGCCAGCGCGGCCTGTCCCCCGCCGCGATCGACACCGTGGCCGGCGACTACTTCGAGCTGACCGAACTGCACGTGCACCCCGCGGCTCAGGGCCACGGGGTGGGCAACGCGCTGCTCACCGCCCTCCTCGCGGACCGCCCCGAGCCTCGGGTCCTGCTCTCCACCCCGGAGGTCGCCGCCGAGCAGAACCGGGCGTGGAAGCTCTACCGCCGCACCGGCTTCTACGACGTGCTGCGCGACTTCCGGTTCTCCGGCGACCCCCGCCCGTTCGCGGTCCTCGGCCACGACCTGCCCTTCGTCGCTCCCCCGCCCTTCACCCCACCCGCACGATGACCGCTCAGGTCGACGTCGCCGTCGTCGGCTCCGGCCACAACGCGCTGGTCGGCGCCGCGTACCTGGCGGCGCAGGGCCGCTCCGTCGCGGTCTTCGAAGCCGACGCGGTGCCGGGCGGCGCGGTCAGCACCGTCGAGCGGTTCCCCGGCTACCGCGTGGATCGCGGCTCGTCGGCGCACCTGATGTTCCGGCACACCGGGATCGCCGAGGAACTCGACCTCGCGGCGCACGGCCTGCACTACCTCGACTGCGACCCCTGGGCGTTCGCGCCCACCCCGCCGGGGTCCGACGCGCCGCCGATCGTGTTCCGCACGGACCTGGACGCGACCGCGGCGTCGATCGCCGCGGCGTGCGGCGACCGGGAGGCGGCGGCGTACCGTCGGTTCGTCGCGGACTGGACGCCCCGCGCGCGAGCGACCATGGCGGCGTTCGGCGCATCCCCCACCGCGCCCCGACTCGGCCGCGCGTTCTGGCCCACCAAGGGCCGCATGAGCATCACGCAGCTCTCCCGCACCTACCTCACCTCCGGCGACCAGCTGCTGGACGAGTACTTCGACGACGAGCGGCTCAAGGCCGCGCTCGCCTGGTTCGGCGCGCAGTCCGGGCCGGCGATGAGCGAGCCCGGTACCGCCCCGATGGTCGGCTTCGCCGCCCTCCTGCACACGCTCCCGCCCGGCCGCGCCGTCGGCGGCAGCGGCGCGCTCACCCGGGCCCTGCTCGCCCGCCTGGCGTCCGACGGTGGCACCGTCGCGCTGGGCACGCCCGTCACCGCCCTGCGCCGCACGGGCACGCAGTGGGAGGTCACCGTCGCCGGACCCGACGGTGCGCGCACCCTCCGGGCCCGCACCGTGCTCGCCGGCTGCCACGTCCTGACCACGCTGGACCTGCTGGACCGCGGCGGCTACGACGCCGCCCGGATCGCGGCGTGGCGCAGGAGCATCCAGGTCGGGCCCGGCGTCGGGATGGTGCTGCGGCTCGGCACGACCGCGCCACCCGGGTTCGACGGGGTGCCGCTCGCCGATCAGGCCGGGCTCGGCCTGCTCACCGCGGACCGCGGCCACCTGGCCCGCGCCCGCGGCGACATGCTGGCCGGGGACGCGCCCCGTCGGCCCGCGGTACTGGCGATGACCTTCTCGGGCCTGGACCCGTCGATCGCGCCCCCGGGCCGGCACAACACCACGCTGTGGGCCCAGTGGTACCCCTACGCGCTGGGCGGTGGTGGCGACTGGGCCGCCGTCGCCGACGCGGAGGCCGACCGGATCGTCGCGGAGACGGAGCGCTGGGCGCCCGGGTTCGCGGCCACGATCGAGCACCGGCACGTGCAGACCCCGGCGAGCCTGGAGAGCGAGCTGGGGCTGCGCGGCGGGAACGTCATGCACGTGGAGATGGCGCTGCACAACATGCTGCTCTTCCGGCCGGTCCCGGAGCTCGCCGGCGGCCGGGTCCCCGGGGCGCCGGGCCTCGCGCTGGCCGGCGCGTCGATGCATCCCGGCGGCGGCGTGAACGGATCCAGCGGGCGGATCGCGGCGCGGCTTCTCGCCCGCGACCTGGGGCACCTGGCACGATGGCGTCCGTGACTCTCCGAAGGATGCTCGCGGCGCTGGCGGTACTGCTGCTCGTCGCCGCCCCAGCCGCGTGCTCGAGCCCGGGCCCCGGCGACCGGATGTCGGGCAAGATCGTCGCCGCGCAGACCCCGGCGTCGAGCGCCGAGGGGCCGCAGCTGGCCGCGCCGGGCGAGCTGCGCGGCCTCGCGGAGGTCAAGGCGTACGACTCGAACGGCAAAGTCGGCACCCAGATGATCTTCACGACCGTCACCTTCGGTCAGTTCAACCAGCTGGGCGAGGTGGTCTCGCAGGCCTTCGACACCTCGGCCGCCTCCATCAAGATGCGGGTGCAGCGCACGGGCGGCACCGTCGTCCTCTCCGGCACGGCGGACCTGTCGTCGCTGGCCCCGAACTCCGCGGTGATCGTGGTCCAGCTGCAGTTCCCGGGCCCCGTCACCGCCACGAACGGCCAGCAGGACGCCGACGACCTGGTGACCTGGACCCTCAATGCCGGCACCTCCGCGTCCTTGACCGCCGAGGCCGAGTACGCGGATCCCTCGATCGCGTCGTTCACCACGTGGGCGTGGATCACCGCACTGGTCGCCTTCCTCGCGGCCGCGATCACGGCCGCGGCGGCCTACGTCCGCCGCGATCGCAGCCCCAAGCCGGGGCAGGAGTCGGCCGAGCCCGAGTCGCTCATCGAACTGCCGCAGTGGCTGCGGGAGAAGCTGAACCGCTAGGCCGGATCGCATCCGACCCGAACCGGGACCGGGAGTTACACGCCGACCGGCAGCATCGAGAGGTTCTCCAGGACCTCCGAGGTGGCCTTGGCGAAGTTCAGGGTGCAGAAGTGCAGCGCCGGCGCGCCCTCGGCGATGAGCCGCTCCCCCATCCGGGTGGCGATCTCGATGCCGGCGGCACGCACCGCGGCGCGGTTCTCCTCCGGGCCGTCGCCGGCAGCCGCGCGCAGCTCGGCGCGCATGGCCTCCGGGATCTTCGCGTTGGACAGCTCCGCCATGCGTGAGACCGACTTCAGCGAGGTGATCGGCATGATGCCCGGGATCAACGGCTTGACACCCTGCTCCGGGTCGAAGTCCGTCACCGCGTCCCGCAGCCGCAGGTAGTCGTCCACGTCGAAGAACATCTGGGTGATCGAGTAGTCCGCGCCGGCCCGCAGCTTGTTCGCGAAGTACCGCACGTCGCTGTCCTGGTCCGGCGACCGGTGGTGCCCCTCGGGGAACGCGGCCACGCCCACGTGGAAGTCGCCCAGCTCGCGCACCAGCTCGACGACCTCACTGGCGTACTTCAGGCCCTGCGGGTGCCGCACCCAGCGCCCCAGCGGGTCGCCGGGCGGGTCGCCGCGGAGCACGAGCACATTGCGCACGTCCCGATCCGCGTACGCACCCATGAGCGCGCGCAGCTCCGAGATGCTGTGGTTCACGGCGGTCAGGTGCGCCACGGGCAGCAGCGTCGTCGTCTCGGCGATCTCTCCGGTCACCCGCACCGTGCGATCACGCGTCGAGCCGCCCGCGCCGTAGGTCATGGACACGAACGCCGGGTCCATCCGCTCGAAGGTCCGGACCGCGCGCCACAGCCGGGCCTCGCCCTCGGCGTCCCGCGGCGGCATGAACTCGACCGAGAACGGCATTCGCCCGCTCGCGCGCACGGCGTCGAGGCGGTCGAGTACGGTCCGGCTTTGTTCGGTCACGCCTCTAAGAATAGGTTTGCGGGTATGACGCTGCCCGTCGCCCCGCCCCGGACCGCTCTCGCCGATATTGCGGCGGCCGTGCAGCCGCAGCTCGAAAGCTTCCTCGAAGAGCGTCGTGACCTGGTCGAACCCGTCGGTCCGGTGTTCGCGGAGGCCACCGCCGGCCTGGCCCGCTTCGTTTTGCGCGGCGGTAAGCGTATTCGCCCCGCCTTCGCCTGGACGGGGTGGCTGGCGGGCGGCGGGCAGCCCGACGGAGCCGTGGCCGAGGCGGCCCTGCGGGCCTGCTCCTCCCTGGAGTTCGTGCAGGCGTGCGCACTCATCCACGACGACATCATCGACGCCTCGCTCACCCGCCGCGGCCACCCCACGACCCACCGCGAGTTCGCGCAGCTGCACGCCGCGCGCGGCTGGTCGGGATCGTCGGAGAAGTTCGGGGAGGCGACGGCGATCCTGCTCGGCGACCTGGCCTTGGCGTGGGCCGACGACATGTTCCTCGGGGCCGGCCTCGAGCCGGAGCGGTACCTGCGCGCCGCGCGCGCCTGGGCCGCGATGCGCACCGAGGTGCTCGGTGGCCAGCTGCTCGACATCGTGGGCGAGGCCGCCCGCGACGAGTCGGCCGACGCGGCGGAGCGCGTGGTGCGGTTCAAGACCGCGGGCTACACCGTCGAGCGGCCGTTGCACGTGGGTGCGGCGCTCGCGGGCGCGTCCGACGAGGCGATCTCCGCACTGCGCGCGATCGGCGTCGACCTCGGCGTGGCCTTCCAGCTGCGCGACGATCTGCTGGGCGCCTTCGGCGACCCCGCGGTCACCGGCAAGCCCTCGGGCGACGACCTGCGGTCCGGCAAGCACACGCCGATGCTCGCGCACGCCCTGGCCTGCGGGGGCGACGCGGCCACCGAGCTGCGCGCGCTGGTCGGTACCGACCTCGACGACGCGGGCGTCGAACGCGCCCGCGCCGCGCTCCGGGCGACGGGGGCACCGTCGGCCATGCAGGCGCGGGTCGAGGAGCTGACGGCCCGGGCCACCTCCGCCCTCGCGCAGGCTCCCATCGCCGACGATGCGCGGCCGGTCCTGGCCCGCCTCGCCGCGGTGCTGGTGGACCGGTCGGCCTGACCGCGACGCGCACCACGATCTTTGCTTAGGCAATCCTAGGTACATGCAGTAGAGTTGCTTCGCGATGTGATTGTCCATCGTTTAACAGTTCTTTGCCGAAGGAGTCTTTGCATGTTCACCCGCTCCCGCAAGGCCGCGCCCGTCGCGGCCGCGCTGATGGCCGCGAGCCTCGTGTTCGCCGGCTGCTCCACCACCGGCGCCGACGATGACAAGCCCGCCGCATCCGGCGAGAAGATCACCGTCAGCACCAACAAGGGTGACGTCCAGGTCCCGAAGAACCCCAAGCGCGTGGTCGTCCTCGACAACACCAGCGCGGAGACCGTCAAGGCCTTCGGCATCACCCCCGTCGCGATCCCCAAGGGCCTGTTCGCCAAGAGCGTTCTGGGCGAATGGATCTCGAACCAGGAGATCAAGGACACCGGAACCCACGCGGAGCCGAAGTTCGACGTGATCGAGGACGTCAAGCCCGACCTGATCATCGGAGGCTACCGATTCGCCAAGTCCGAGGGCGATATCAAGAAGATCGCCGAGAAGACCGGTGCCGCCTTCATCGACATCGCCGCGGAGGACGGCGCGCCGAAGGGCCGCGTCGAGACCATGCGGGATTCGACCATCACCTTGGGCAAGATCTTCGGCAAGGACGAGCAGGCCAAGCAGATCGTCGCCGATTTCGACAAGCACCTCGAGGCGGCGAAGGCGCAGGCCACCGGCCAGAGTGTGTTCCTCTCGGTCGTCAGCGGCGGCAAGATCGACAACGGCGCCAAGCGGATGCAGCCCTTCGTCGCGCCGCTGAACCTCAAGGACGTCTTCGCCGGCCAGGGCGGCGATACGCACACCAACTCCGGCCTGTCGCCCGAGGCGATCGCCCAGGCGAACCCGCAGTGGGTCATCGTGATGGACCGGGACGCGGCGGTGCCGCCCAAGGACGGCGGCAAGCCCCGGACGGCCGCCGAGGTCTTCCGCGCGCAGGACGCCTTCGCCGGAGTCGAGTTCGCGCAGAAGGACCGCATCTTCTACCTGGACAACGACTTCTACCTGCGCGAGGGCATCCAGGACTACGGCGAGAACTACGCCAAGCTGGCCGAGGCCGTCGCCGCGAAGAAGTGACGACGACCGCGACCTCCGCACCACCCCAGGCGGGCCCCCACGAGGGGGCCCGCCTGGGGCGTGTCGCACTCCCCCTTCTCGCGCTCGCCTGCGTGGCACTGCTCTTCGCCTCCCTGATGACGGGCGAGTACCACATCACCCTCGCCGGCCTCCTGGCCGGCGACGAGCAGATGTGGCGCATGTTCTTCATCTCCCGCGTGCCCCGCACCGCCGCGCTGGTCTTCGCGGGCCTGGCCATGAGCTTCTCCGGCGTGATCATGCAGCGGCTCACGCAGAACCGGTTCGTCGAGCCCACCACCGCCGGCACCGCCGAATGGGCGGGGCTGGGCGTGCTGCTCTGCATGCTCTACCTCCCGGGCGCGACGCCCTTGGTCCGGATGGTCGTCGCGACCGCGACCGCCTTCCTCGGCACGATGATCTTCCTCGGCTTCATCTCCCGGATCCGCGCCCGGCGCTCGGCCATCGTGCCGCTGGTGGGCCTCATGCTGGGCGCCGTGGTCAGCGCCATCACCACCTATCTGGCGATCGGCGCCAATCTGCTGCAGGCCGTGGTGAGTTGGCGCTCCGGGGGTTTCGCGCACATCGTGCGCGGTTTCTACGAGCCGCTGTGGGCGGTCGCGATCATCGCCGTGGCGACCTTCCTGATGGCGAACTACTTCACCATCGCCGGGCTGGGTAAGGACGTCGCGACCTCGCTCGGCCTGCGCTACGGGCTGACGATGGGCATCGGCATCACCATGGTCGCACTGGCCTCCGGCGTGACCAGCGTGGTCGTCGGCTTCATCCCGTTCCTGGGCCTGGTGGTCCCGAACATCATCAGCGCGTTGCGCGGCGACGACGTGCGCAGCGGGCTCCCCTGGGTCGCCGTACTCGCGACCGTCCTCATCGTGGGCTGCGACCTGATCGGCCGGGTCGTGGTGCGCCCCATGGAGATCCCCGTGTCCGTGATCATGGGCGTGATCGGCGCCGTCACCTTCCTGGCGATCGTGCTCTCGAGGAGGAACCGTGTCGCTCTCTGAAGCAGCGGCGGCGCCGTCCCTCGACGGGCGCGCGAGCCGCATCGGGTGGCGCGCCCGGATCGCGATCGCCGCGACCCTGGCGACGACCTGCCTGGCCGGGTACCTCCTGATGCGCACGGGCGCGGACGACGTGCTGCGCTGGGACTTCCAGTTCGGTCTGTCCTTCGAGCGGCGCCTGCGCACCGCCACCGCGATCCTCATCGCCGCCTTCTGCGCGGCGGTGTCGACGGTCCTCTTCCACACCGTGACCCACAACCGGATCCTGACACCGTCCATCATCGGACTGGACTCGCTGTACGTGCTGATCCAGACCGTGGGGGTCTATCTCGTGGGCGGCAGGTTCGTCGACAACGGGGACTCGGTGCCGCAGTTCGTCGCCCAGACCGCGGCCATGGTGATGTTCGCCGCCGTGCTCTACGGCTGGCTGTTCTCGGGCCGCTTCGCGAGCCTGTTCCTCCTGCTGCTCGCGGGCGTCGTGCTGGGCCTGTCCTTCCGCGCGTTCGCCGAGTTCCTGCAGCGCCTGCTCGCCCCCACCGAATTCGACGCGCTCTCGATCAAGCTCTACGGCCGGCTCACCGCGGTGAACGCCGATCTACTGCCCATCGCGGGCATCGCCTGCGTCGTGGTGGGCGTCATCGTGTGGCGACGACACCGCGTGCTCGACGTGCTGCTGCTCGGCCGCGACCCCGCGACCGGACTCGGCGTGAACCACCAGCGCGAGCTCACCGTCGCACTGGTCATGATCGCCGTGCTCGTCTCGATCAGCACCGCGCTCGTCGGCCCGATGATGTTCTACGGCTTCATCATCGCCACGCTCGCCTACCAGCTCGCCGGCGACTGGCGACACCGCGCGACGCTGCCGATGGCCTTCCTGATCGGCGTGGTCACGCTGGCTGGCGGGCAGTTCATCCTGAACAACATCTTCTACGCCAACGGGATGCTCACCGTGATCATCGAGTTCGTCGGCGGAATCCTGTTCCTCGCCATGCTGTTCCGCCGAAGGGGGACGATGTGACCACCGAAGACACGCGAACCGCCGAGCCGACCACCGGCACCGCGATCGCCTTCACCGACCTCACCAAGTCGTACGCCGAGACCGTGGTACTCGGCCCCGTGTCCGGGGAGTTCGCCCGTGGCGGGGTCACTGCGCTCGTCGGGCCGAACGGCGCGGGCAAGTCGACGCTGCTGACCATCCTCGGGCGGCTCCTGACCCAGGACTCGGGTACGGCGCTGCTCGAGGGCGTCGACATCCGCACGATGAAGCCGACGCAGGTCGCGCGCCGACTCGCGATCCTCCGGCAGGAGAACGGCGTCAACGCCCGTCTGACGGTGCGCGACCTGGTCTCGTTCGGCCGCTTCCCGCACAGCCGCGGGCGGCTGACCGCCGAAGACGTCCGGCACGTCGACGAGGCCCTGGGCTTCCTCGGCCTGACGGAACTCTCCGACCGGTTCCTCGACGAGCTCTCGGGCGGCCAGCGCCAGCGGGCCTACGTCGCCATGACCGTGGCGCAGGACACCGACGTGATCCTGCTCGACGAGCCGCTCAACAACCTCGACATGCGGCACCAGGTCAGCATGATGCGGCGGCTGCGGCGCGCGGCGGACGAGCTGGGCAAGACGATCATCCTGGTGGTGCACGACCTGAACTTCGCCGCCGCCTACTCGGACCGCATCGTCGCCCTGAAGAACGGCACGATCGCGGCGGCGGGCGCACCGTCGGACATCATGACCGCGGAGCTGCTCACCGCGATCTTCGAGACCCCCGTCGCCGTGCACGTCCTGGAGTGCGGCCCGGTCGCCGTCTATGCGGGCCTGGCCTGAGGGGCGCGCCGCAACAGGCCTGCTCACCTGCGAATTCGACCAGGTTTCCTTACGTGCACGGCGCGGGCCGTACATTGAGTTCCATGACTGAAGCCGACTCGACGCACCGCGCGACACCGCCGGCCATCGTCGTCGTCGACGACGGGTTCGGTACGCCGCTCGCCGCCGAGATGGACGGCCGCTACGGTCACGACTACGACGTGCGGATCATCGACCGTGATGCGCTGCGCGGGGCCGTGGACCGGTGGACGAGCGCCGACCGCATCGCCCTGGCGATCATCGCGGCGAGGCCCGACGGCGACATCACGGAGGATCTCGCGGCGTTCGATCACCTGCACGCCGCGACGCCCACCACGCGGCGCGTCCTGGCCGTCCCCATGGCGGCGCTCGAGATCTCCTCGTCACAGGCGCAGCAGGCCGTCCTGCAGAGCTCGATCGACACCTTCCTCACGATCCCCGAAGGGGAACGCGACGAGGAGTTCCACACGGCGATCGTCGAGTACCTCTCCGACTGGGGCTGGTCCGTGGCGCGGCCGGACGTGCACGCGGTGACCGTGGTGACCGACGACATCCCCGCCACCGCGCCGATCCTCGACTACCTCGACCGGATGGGCATGCCCTTCGGCCTGTACGCGCCGGACGCTCCGGAGGCGGCCCGGATCCGGGCCGAGCTGCCCCCCGACGCCGGGCTGCCGATCGTGGTGTGGCGCGGGCGACCCGCGCTCGTCGCGCCGACGATGCAGGAGGTCGCGCGCGGATGGTGGGGCTCGGCCGGCGAGGTACCGGAACTCGAGATCGCCGATGTCGCCATCATCGGGGCCGGCCCGGCGGGCCTGGCGGCATCCGTGTACGCCGCCTCGGAGGGCCTCAAGACCGTGGTGATCGAGGCCGAGGCCGTCGGCGGCCAGGCCGGTACCAGCTCGATGATCCGCAACTACCTCGGCTTCCCGCGCGGCATCTCCGGCATGCGCCTGACCCAGCGGGCGCTCGCCCAGGCCCAGCGCTTCGGTGTCGTCTTCCACACCGGGTACACGGTCACGGGCCTCGAACAGGGCGACGTGCACCACCACGTCCTCGTCGACGACCGCCGCCTGTGCGCACGCGCGATCATCGTGGCATCCGGGGTGTCCTACCGACGGCTCGCGGTCCAGTCGGTGGAGGACCGCATCGGGGCCGGTGTCTACTACGGCGCCGCGACGGGCGTGGCCAGGGAACTGACCGACAGGAACGCGGTCGTCGTCGGTGGCGGGAACTCCGCCGGTCAGGCCGCCGTGCATCTGTCCAAGTTCGCGCGCGAGGTCTCGATCGTCATTCGGCGCTCATCGCTCGCGGCCACCATGTCCGACTACCTGATCCGGGAGATCGACACCATCCCCAACATCACGGTGATCGGCGGCACCGAGGTCGTCGGTGCCCACGGCGCACCGCACCTCGAGCAGCTGGATCTGCGGGACAACGCGACGGGCACGGTGCGCACCGTCGACGCGGCCGGCCTGTTCCTGCTCCTCGGCGCCGATCCGAACACCTCCTGGGCACCGTCGTCGGTGGTGCGCGACGATCACGGCTTCCTTCTCACCGGGCGCGACGTGCCGCCCGAGGCGTGGGGCTCGCCGGTGCCGCCCGCGGCGCTGGAGACGTCGATCCGCGGCGTCTTCGCCACCGGCGACATCCGCGCCAACTCGATGAAGCGCGTCGCGTCGGCGACCGGTGAGGGCGCCTCGGTGGTCCCGCTCGTGCACGCGTGGCTCGAGGAACTCGACGAGCGCACCGCCGGGTCGACGTAGCGTCCCGGCACGAGTACAGCCCCATCACCAGTGAAAGGATCCACACCATGGCAGATCTACGCAGCCTCCCGCGTGAGCAGGAACTGCACTTCAACAATCGCAACATCGCGGAGTTCCGGGACAACGGAGGCCGCGTGGGCGGCGCCTTCGACGGGTTCCCGCTCCTGCTGCTGACCTCGGTGGGCGCCAAGTCGGGGGTGGAACGCACCTCACCGATGGCCGCGTTCACGGTCGACGGACACACCTACGTGGTGGGGTCCGCCGCCGGACGGGACGCGGATCCCGCCTGGGTGCACAACATCCGCAAGACTCCCGCCGTCACCGTCGAGCTCGGCAGCACGAGCTACCGCGCGACCGCGGTCGAACTGGAGCGCGCCGAGCGCGACCGGATCTTCGCGGTGGTCAGCGCCCAGGCGCCCGGATTCGCCGAGTACCAGCGACTCACCGAGCGGGTCATCCCGGTCTTCGAGATCGTGCCGTCCACGACTGAGGGGAACTGACATGAAGGTGATCTGCATCGAGGAGCACGTCTCCGACGAGGCCGTCGAGACCGCGGCGCGCGCGGACTTCGGAAAGGTCGCGTCGTTCCTGAGCTCGATCAGCGACGAGGTGACCGCCGGGGACGGCACGCGACCCCAGATCCTCTCCCTCACCAGTGCGGCGCAGGGCGCCGCCGATATCGGCGACGCGCGCCTGCAGCAGATGGACGACCACGGGATCGACGTGCAGGTCCTCGCGCTGGGCAACACCGGCGCGACCCAGTTCCTCCCCGCCGACTCGGCCGCTCAGACATGCACCGACTCCAACAACCGACTCGCCGACCTGATCGCCGTGCACCCGAATCGCTTCCGCGCATTCGCGGCGCTGCCGTGGTCCGATCCCGAGGCTGCGGCGAGCGAGCTCCGGCGGACCGTCAGCGACCTCGGATTCGTCGGCGCCATGCTGTGCGGAAACGTGGGCAACGCCTTCCTCGACGATTCCCGGTTCGACGTCCTCCTGGCGGCCTTCGCCGAGACCCGGGTTCCGCTGTACCTGCATCCCAATGCTCCCATCCCCGCCGTCCGGGAGAAGTACTACGACGGGCTGGGCGACGAGGTCAGCGCTCGCCTCTCGGCGTTCGGATGGGGCTGGCACAACGAAGCGGGCATCCACGCCATCCGGCTGATCCTCTCCGGCGCATTCGACCGTCACCCGGACCTGCAGGTGATCAGTGGCCACTGGGGCGAGATGGTCCCGTTCTTCCTCCAGCGCATCGACGATGCCATCCCGCTGTCGGTGTCCGGCCTCAGCCGCACCGTCACCCAGACCTACCGCGAGCACTTCTACGTCACCCCCAGCGGCATGGTCGGCGACCCCTATCAGCCCCACTTCCGGTTCATCTACGACATGCTCGGCCCCGAGCGGATCATGTACTCGGTCGACTACCCGTACGTCTCGATGTCCGGTGCGAGCGAGTTCCTCCTCGGCCTCGACATCCCGGACCGCGATCGCGACCTGATCGCGCACGGCAACGCGGAACGACTGCTCAGGCTGTGAGCGGGACAGGCGCGGCGCGAGGTCGCCCGCACGCTTGCGCCTAAGCTGGCGGAGATGTCCGGATCACTTCAGGCCGCCCTGCGCGGCTACAGCGAGTTCCTGCGCTCGGCTGACGGCCGGCCCGCCCTGCTCGGGCTGGCCGGTGCCGTCGTGACCACGCTCGGCAGCTTCGGCGCGGGCGCGATCCGCGTGCACGACACGACGCTCGAGGCGACCCACCTGTCGTGGTTGCGATTCGGGCACGGGCTGGTGCTCAGCTCGGTGCTGTTCTGGACGGGCATCGCGCTGCTCGTGATCGCCTGGATCCGGCTGGGGCGCGCCGCGATCGCCGGGCGGCTCGAGGCCCGGGACGTGGCGGGCACCGTCGCCCTGTGGATCGTGCCGCTCCTGGTGGCCGTGCCCCTGTACTCGCGGGACGCGTACTCCTATCTCGCGCAGGGCGCGCTGCTGCGCGACGGCTTCGACCCGTACGTCGACGGTCCCGTGGTCAACCCGAACGGCCTCCTCGACGACGTGAGCGGCATCTGGACCACCACGACCGCGCCCTACGGTCCCCTGTTCATTCTCATCGCGCGCGCGATCACGACGGTGCTCGGCGACAACGTGCCCGGCGGCGTGATCGCGCTGCGGGTGGTCATGCTGCCGGGGATCGCGCTGTCGGTGTGGGGCGTGGCGAAGCTGGCGCGGCATTTCGGGGCGCGGCCCGCGATGTCGCTGTGGCTGGGGGTGCTCAACCCACTGGTCATCGTGCACCTGGTGGGCGGCGTGCACAACGAGGCGCTCATGGTCGGGCTGATGGTCGCCGGGATCGCGCTGGTACTCGACGGGCGGCACTGGTTCGGCGTCGCGGTGATCGTGACGGGGGTGGCGGTCAAGGGCACCGCCGCGATCGCGCTGCCCTTCGTGGTGTGGATCTGGTTCCACCACCGGCGCGCGGCGAACCCGCAGGAGTCGGCGCCGCGGGCCTTCGGCGCGGTGCTGGCCGCATCCGTCGGGATCTTCGTCGCACTGTTCGCGGCGCTCTCGCTCATCGCGGGGGTGGGCCTCGGCTGGACCACCGCGCTGGCGGGATCGATCAAGATCATCAACTACATCACGCTGCCGACGGCGATCGCGCAGATCACGGCCTTCGTGGCCGCCCCCTTCACCGATCTGCACCTCGCGCCGATCCTCATCGTCACGCGCGCGCTGGGCATCGCGGCGCTCGCGATCTCCCTGGTCGTGCTGTGGTGGCGGTTCCGGCAGGACGAGCGGCGCAACGTGATGGGCATCCTGCTCGGGCTGCTGGCGGTGTGCGTGCTCTCCCCCGCATCGCTGCCCTGGTACTACACCTGGCCGCTCGCGGTGGCCGGGGCGTTCACCTGGTCGCGGCGCACACTGGCGATCATCGCGGGCCTGTCGGTGTGGTTGATGGTCGTGTTCATGCCCACCGGCTCGATCGGCCTGTACTCGCTGTGGAACGTGGCGCTCGCGGTGGCGTTGGGCGCCCTGGCCGGATGGTCACTGCTGCGGCCGGACCCCCTGGGAGTGCGACCACGGCTGGGCCTGGCGCCCGCGGTCTAGAACGCCATCGACTGGGCGCGCCGGATCATCTCGCGCGCCGAGTCGGTGTGCAACAGCTCCGCGGGCGCACCGTCGAGATCCTCCTGCGGCTCGAACAGCCAGCGCATGATCTCGTCGTCGCGGAAGCCACCGTCGTGCAGAACGCTCAGCAGGCCGGTGAAGTGCTTGGCGATGGAGAACCGTCCGTCGACCTCGCCGAAGAACAGCCGCGGAATGTGGATGTCGCCACCGCGCCGCACGGCGATCAGCTGGTGATCGCGCAGCAGCTGCAGCACCTTGGACTGCGACACGCCGAGCCCCTTGGCGACCGTGGCGGTGTTGTAGGTTGCGGTGCCCTCGGGCAGCAGATCGTCGCTGACGAACGGGATGGAGCTCACCGACACAGGGTACCGAGCGGGCATCGGCTCCCGACCGGCAGGCGTGCCACGCGGACGATTCGGAGCTTTCCATCCCGGGGTCGCTAGGCTGAACTGTCGGCACCGCCCGAGATCGAGAGGACACGAAGACGGTGAACACTCCGCGCGACCGCCTGATCGGCGCCCGCATCGAGGGGCGCTACCGCATCGATGCGGTGATCGCGCGTGGCGGCATGTCCACCGTCTACATGGGCCTCGACCTGCGGCTCGACCGTCCGATCGCCATCAAGGTGATGGACCCGAAGTACGCCGCCGACGCCCAGTTCGTCTCCCGCTTCGAGTTCGAGGCCCGCGCCGTCGCCAAGCTCAAGGACCCGGGCCTGGTGGCCGTGTACGACCAGGGCGTCGACGGCGAGCTGGCCTTCCTCGTGATGGAGCTCGTCACCGGCGGCACGCTGCGCGAGCTGCTCGGCGAGCGCGGCCCCATGCCCCCGCACGCCGTGGCGGCGGTCATGGGCCCGGTCCTCACGGCACTGGGCACCGCGCACCGCGCCGGCCTCGTGCACCGCGACGTGAAGCCGGAGAACGTGCTCATCTCGGACGGCGGCGAGGTCAAGGTCGCCGATTTCGGTCTGGTCCGGGCCATCGCCGCCGCGTCGGTGACCAGTTCGTCGGTGATCCTCGGCACAGCGGCGTACCTGTCCCCCGAGCAGGTGGAGTCGGGCAACGCCGACGCCCGCTCCGACGTGTACTCGAGCGGCATCCTGGCCTACGAGCTGCTCACCGGGCAGGTGCCCTTCACCGGCGACACGGCGATCTCGCTCGCCTACCAGCGCCTGCACAACGACGTCCCGCCGCCCAGCGCCGCGATCGCCGGTGTGCCGCCGGAGTTCGACGAGTTCGTGGCCCGGGCCACCGACCGCGATCCGTCGCGTCGGTACGCGGACGGTTTCGCGATGGCCGACGCGCTGAGCGCGATCGCCGAGGATCTCGACCTGCCGCCGTTCACCGTGCCTGCGCCGCAGTCCAGCGCGGAGCAGCGCGCCGCCGCCGCGATGTACGACGCGCAGCGCGGCCAGCCGCTCATCCCCGCCGCCGCGGAACCGACCGGCGCGTTGATGCCGGGAGCCCCGCTGCCCGGGCCCGTGCCGCCCGTCGCGCCGCCGCGCACCGTCGCCCAGCCCCTGCCGCAGGGCCCCCACCCCACGCGCGCCGAGACGATGCACGAGCCGCTGCCGTCCGAGTCCGCGCCGCCCGAGCGGGTCGGCCCGCCGAGGAAGGGCCGCGCGAAATCCTGGGTGATCGTCGCGATCATCGCGGTGGTCTCGCTGCTGCTCGCGGTCGGCGGCTGGTGGCTGGCCTCGGGGCAGTACACCTCGGTCCCGAACGTGACCGGCATGGACCGCCCCGCCGCCGAGAAGGCGATCAAGGACGCGGGGCTCGACGTGGCCCTGGACGGCTCCTTCAGCAACGACGTCACCGAGAACACCGTCACCGGCGTCGATCCCTCCGCGGGCAGCCGGATCAGCCGGTTCGGCACCGTCACCGTCAAGTACTCGCGCGGCCGGCCCGTGGTCCCGCAGTTCCGCGCCGGTGACAGTCCGGAGAACGTCGAGAAGCTGTTGCGCGACAACGGCCTCGTCGCCAAGAGCGGCCCCGCGCAGTTCAGCCGCGACATCCCGCAGGGCGGCGTCATCGGCCTCTCGCCCACGCCGGGCACGCGCGTGTCCGTCGGTTCGACGGTGACCGTGGTCGCCTCCGCCGGCAACCAGCCCGTCCCCATCCCGGACGTGCGCGGCCGCTCGCCCGACGAGGCGACGTCGATCCTGCGCTCGGCGGGCCTGACCGTCAAGGAGACCAAGCAACAGTTCGACTCCTCGACCGAGGCGGGCAAGGTGTTCGGCACCGATCCGTCCGGCCAGGTGAACAAGGGCGGCAGCGTCACACTGCTGGTGTCGAACGCGTTGACGGTGCCGGACGTGACGGGCAAGACGGGCGCTGAGGCGACGCAGCTGCTGCAGCGCGCGGGCCTGGTCGCGGACCTCGCCGGCGAGACCGGTTCCGGCTCCGTCGTGGTCTCCACCAGCCCGGCCGCGGGCGGCCGGGTGGACCCGTCGAACAATCGCGTGACGGTGACGATGGCCTCGCGCATCACCGTGCCGTCCGTGACCGGGATGAGCGTGAGTCAGGCCCGTTCCGCGCTGCGCGACGCCGGGCTGCAGGTGAAGGTCAACGGCATCTTCGCCTCCGACAAGTCGCAGGTCATCTGGCAGGATCCGGGCGGCGGCTCGCGCGTGTCCGCCGGGTCGACGGTGACCATCACCGCCATCCCGTAGCACCGCGGACCGATCCGGCGCGGCCGTGGGGTTCCGCGGACTACCGTGTGCGCCATGGACCGCACCTCCGCCCTGGCCCGCGCCGTCGCCCTCGCCGCCGTCGGCTCGATCGTGCTCGCCGGCTGCACGGCGCCCCCCGCCGCGGACGGTGGCCGATCGTCCGCGGCCGCGGCATCCTCCTCCGCCGTCGCCCGTGGCGTCGCCGGCCAGGTCGCGGCGCTGCTCGCGGAGGCCAAGGCGGCGTTCGACGCCCCGACTCGCACGTCGACGGCGGGCAACACCGACAAGACCGTCGACAACATGGCCGTCGTCGAGCAGAAACTGCTGGAGGCGTCCGCGCTCGCGCCGTACCGGGCCGACCTGTTGTTCAGCGCTGCGTCGGCGCGGATCGCGCAGAAGAACGTGCCGGGCGCGCTGGAGCTGTACCGCAGGGTCCTGGGCTTCGCCCCGGACGACGACGATGCCCACACCTACCTCGCCGTCTGGAACCGCTTCCTCGGCGACGCGGCGGGCTCGGCCGCCGAGATCGAGCAACTGCGCCGGGTCGCGCCCGATCGGGTCCCCGAGGTCGAGGCGCTGTTCGCCGCGATCGATCGGGCCGTCGCGTCGCCCCTGACCGACTCGTCACCGCGGATCGTCCCGCCGGCCACCGGCATCGTCGTGCTCGGTTACGCGCTGAAGAAGGACGGCACGATGGATGCGCCGCTCGTGCAGCGACTCGAGAAGACACTGGAGGTGGCCCGCGCGCTGCCCGCCGCGCCGATCGTGGTGACCGGCGGCGTCGAGCAGGCGGGGAACACCGAGGGTGCGGTGATGAAGGCCTGGCTCGTCGAGCACGGGGTCGACGGCGCCCGAATCACCGACGAGAACTTCGCGCGCACCACCGTCGAGAACGCGCTCTACAGCTCGTACGCCCTCGCGACGAAACGCGTCGACCACGCGGTCCTGGTGAGCTCGGCGAGCCACGTGCGGCGCGGCACCGTCGACCTGGTCCTGGCGGCACGGGAGAACCTGCCCGCGACCTTCACCGTGAGTTCCGTAGCGGCCGTGGACAAGCCACTCGCCGATCTGGCGAACCCGTCGGCCGACGAGCTGCGCAGCATCTACCGCGACGCGCTGAGCACCATCGGGCTGTGGAGCTACCGCAGCGCACCGCTGCTGCAGCGCTGACCGCTTCCGTCAGGCGCGGAGCACTCCCCGCAGGTCGTCGAGGACGGCGGGGTTCTCGATCGTCGACGGGACCGCCTCGTCGCGGCCCTCGGCGATGGCCCGCATGCTGCGCCGGAGGATCTTGCCGGAGCGGGTCTTCGGCAGCGCGGCGACGATCGCGACCTCCTTCAGCGCGGCCACCGCCCCGATCTGATCGCGGACCCGCTGCACGATCTCCGCGCGGACCGTGTCGTGGTCCCAGTCACCACCGGCCTTGAGCGCCACCAGGGCCCGCGGCAGCTGTCCCTTGAGCTGGTCGGCCACGCCGATCACCGCGCACTCCGCGACCGCGGGATGCCCGGCGATCGCGGCTTCCAGTGCGCCGGTCGAGAGCCGGTGTCCGGCGACGTTGATCACGTCGTCGGTGCGGCCCATCACGAACAGGTAGCCGTCCTCGTCCAGGTAGCCGCCGTCACCGGTGAGGTAGTTCCCCGGGAAGGTGGACAGGTACGAGTCGATGTAGCGCTGATCCGCGCCCCACAGGGTGGGCAGTGTGCCGGGCGGCAGGGGAAGCGCGATCACCACCGCGCCCTCCGTTCCCGCCGGCACGTCCTGTCCGGCATCGTCGACGATGCGCACCCGGAAGCCCGGTACGGGGACGGTGGCGCTGCCCGGCTTGACCGGCATCGGTTCCACACCACGGAGATTCGCGGCGATTGACCATCCGGTCTCGGTCTGCCACCAGTGGTCGATCACCGGCACACCGAGCTTCGCGGACGCCCACTGATAGGTGTCCGGATCGAGTCGTTCGCCCGCCATGAACAGGGTGCGCAGGCTCGAGATGTCGCTGCGGGCCACGAACTCCGCCTCCGGATCCTCCTTGCGGATGGCCCGCAGCGCGGTCGGTGCGGTGAACAGGTTGCTCACGCCGTGCCGCTCGATGACCCGCCAGAACGCGCCGGCATCCGGCGTACCGACCGGCTTGCCCTCGTAGACCACGGTGGTCGCGCCGATGAGCAGCGGCGCGTAGACGATGTAGCTGTGGCCGACGACCCAGCCGACGTCGGAGGCCGTCCACCACACCTCGTCCGGATGCGCGTCGTAGATCGCCCGCATCGAGTAGGCGAGCGCCACCGCGTGCCCTCCGTTGTCGCGGACGACGCCCTTGGGCTTTCCGGTGGTGCCGGAGGTGTACAGGACGTACAGCGGGTCCGTGGCCCGCACTGCGACCGGCTCCGCGGGCCGCGCGGCCGCCTCCGCCGCCGCCCAATCATGGTCGAGCGGGCCGAGTTCCGCCGTCAGCTGCGGGCGCTGCCACACCAGGACGGCGTCGGGCTTCGCCGCCGCGGCGTCGATGGCGGCGTGCACGATCGGCACGTACGGGAGCACCTTGGTGCCCTCGAGCCCGCAGGATGCGGTGACGATGACCTTCGGCTGCGCGTCGTCGAGGCGGGTCGCGAGCTCCGGCGCAGCGAAGCCGCCGAACACCACCGAGTGCACCGCGCCGATCCGCGCGCAGGCCAGCATCGCGACCACCGCCTCGGTGATCATCGGCAAGTAGATCACCACCCGGTCACCCTGGGCCACACCGAGATCGACGAGCACCCCCGCGAACTTCGAGACCCGCTCGAGCAGCTGCGCGTAGGTGAGCGTGTGCACCTCGCCCGTGATCGCCGAATCGTGGATCACCGCCGGCTGATCACCGCGGCCGGCGGCCACGTGCCGGTCGACCGCGTTGACGCACGTGTTCAGCTCACCGTCCGGGAACCACCGGTAGAGCGGCGCGTCCGCGTCGTCGAGGATCCGCGACGGCGGCACGATCCAGTCGATCGCCGCGGCCTGCTCGGCCCAGAACCCCTCGGGATCGGCGGTACTGCGCTGGTACTCGTCGGCGTAGGCGCCCATGCGGCAACTCCTCTGGTCGAAAGACGATGTCCCCCCAGTGTCCCCCGCGTCCTCGTGCCGCACGCCGGATCCCCCGATCCGGACTCGTGCGCGGGGCTCAGCCCCGCAGCATCTCCGCGACCAGGAAGGCCAGTTCCAGGCTCTGCTGGGTGTTCAGGCGCGGATCGCACGCGGTCTCGTAGCGGCCGGCGAGGTCGGCGTCGGAGATGTCCTGTGCACCGCCGAGGCACTCGGTGACGTTCTCGCCCGTGAGCTCCACGTGCACGCCGCCCGGGTGCGAGCCGATCGCGCGGTGCACCTCGAAGAAGCCCTGCACCTCGTCGACGATGCGGTCGAAGTGGCGGGTCTTGTAGCCCGTCGAGGACTCGTGGGTGTTGCCGTGCATCGGGTCGCACTGCCAGATCACCTTGTGACCGGTCGCCTCGACGGCCTCCACGATCGGGGGCAGGGCCGTGCGCACGTTGCCGTTGCCCATCCGCGAGATCAGCGTGAGCCGGCCCGGCCTGTTCTTCGGGTCCAGCTTCTTGACGTACTCCACGGCCTGCTCGGGCGTGGTCGTGGGGCCGATCTTCACCCCGATCGGGTTGTGGATGAGCTCCATGAGGCCGACGTGGGCACCGTCGAGCTGGCGCGTCCGCTCGCCGATCCAGAGGAAGTGCGCCGAGAGGTTGTAGAGCACCTGCTGAGCCTCGGGGTCCTCCGGGTTGTCGGCCAGGCGGAGCAGGCCGCGCTCGTAGTCGAGCACGAGCGCCTCGTGGCTGGAGTAGATGGTGGCGGTCTTGAGGTTGCGGTCCTCGACGCCGCAGGCGGCCATGAACCGCAGGCCGCCGTCGATCTCCGCGGCGAGAGCCTCGTACCGGGCGCCGGCGGGCGAGTTCGCGACGAACTCGCGGTTCCACTCGTGCACCTTGTGCAGGTCCGCCATGCCGGACCCGGTGACGGCGCGCACCAGGTTCATCGCGGCACTCGCGTTGGCGTAGGCGCGGATCAGGCGCGACGGGTCGTGCTTACGCACCGCTTCCTCGGGCGGGAAGCCGTTGACCATGTCGCCGCGGTAGCTGGTCAGTCCCAGCGCGTCGGTGTCCGAGGAGCGCGGCTTGGCGTACTGGCCGGCGATCCGGGCGACCTTCACCACGGGCATCGACGCGCCGTAGGTGAGCGCGACGGCCATCTGCAGCAGGGTGCGGATGTTCGCGGCGATGTGCGGCTCGGTGTTGTCGACGAAGGTCTCGGCGCAGTCGCCGCCCTGCAGCAGGAAGGCCCGCCCCAGCGCGACCTCCGCCAGCTGGTCCTGCAGCGACTGGATCTCCGGCGGCACGGTGATCGGCGGCACCGACTCGAGCACCGTGCGCATCGCGTCGGCCTGCTCCCGCGGCCAGCTCGGCTGCTGCAGCGCCGGCTTGGCCAGCGCCTCGTCGAGGCGCCCACGCAGGTCGCCCGGGAGAGCCGGGAGCTTCGGGAGGGTATCGATGGGGACGTCGACGGTCCAGTTCACTGCCACGCCGATCAGATTACGCGGGGATCGTCAGCCGACGATCGCCCGGTACTTGGCCAGGTTGTGCCGGGCGTCGGCGAGCGCGTCGTGCGCGTCCGACGGTGCCGCCGGCAGGTACGGCCGGCCCCGCTCGTCCCACAGCTGCTTGAGCTCACGGGTGAACCGCGGCATGGACCGCGGCAGGGCCGTCATCGGTCCCCAGAGCTGGCACAGCGCGACGTGGTCGTACGCCGCGACCCACGCCCACAGCTCGATGTCGCCCGGGCCCGCGGTGAGGAACTCCAGCACGCCGTCGCGGATCGCGGCCCGCGACTGCCACGACTTGCTCGCGGGCGGCGGCAGTTTGGGCAGCACGTTCGCGCGGACCCACGGCCCGGCACGCTCGGGATCGAACTCCGTCGACACGGCGTAGAACTCGCGCCCGTCCTCGCCGACGATGCCGATCGAGACCAGATCTATGGCCTTTCCGTCCTCAATGAATTCCAGGTCGTAGAAGTAGCGCATGGGCAGACAGGTTACGCGGCGCCGGCCTCGCGCTCCCCGCTCGGGACGACCACGCCGTCCTTGACGTCCTGGGCGTAGACGTCCACGTAGGCCTGGCCGGACAGCTTCATCAGCTCGTACATCACCTCGTCGGTGATGGCGCGCTCGATGAACCGGTTGCCCGACATGCCCTCGAACCGGGAGAAGTCGAGCGGCTCGCCGATGCGGATCTGCACCTTCGTGGGGCGCGGGAGGGTGGAACCGGGCGGGTTGAACTTCTCCGTGTCCACCATCGCGACGGGGATGATCGGCGCGCCGGTCTCGAGCGCCATCCGGGCCATGCCCGTCTTGCCCTTGTACAGGCGGCCGTCGGGGCTGCGGGTGCCCTCCGGGTACAGGCCGAGGAGCTGGCCGTCCTCGAGCGCGCCGACGCCGGCGTTGAGCGCGTCCTGCGCGGCGCTCGCGCTGCCGCGCACGATCGGGATGCAGCCCACGGACGAGAAGAACCACTTGTTGAACGCGCCCTTGAGGCCCTTGCCCGTGAAGTACTCGCTCTTCGCCAGGAACTTGATGGGACGCGGCACCATGAGCGGCAGGAAGAACGAATCCATCACCGCCAGATGGTTACTCGCCAGGATCGCCGCGCCGTCCTTGGGCAGGTTCTCGACGCCGATCACCCGCGGCCGGCCCAGCAGCCGCAGCACCGGTCCGATCAGGATCCACTTGAAGACCATCCACCACATGTCGCCCAGCTCCTCGTCCACGCCCTGACGTGCTGCGCCTCACTCTACCGAGGATCCTCGCTCTGCGGGGGTCAGAGCACCTGGGAGAGGAAGCTCCGCAGGCGCTCGCTCTCGGCGTCCTCGAACAGCTTCTCCGGCTTCCCGGCTTCCACGACCTTGCCGGCGTCCATGAAGACGACATTGTCGGAGACGGTGCGGGCGTAGCCCATCTCGTGGGTCACCACCACCATCGTCATGCCCTCGGCCGAGCACTCGGTCATCAGCGCGAGGATGCCCTTGACCAACTCGGGATCCAGCGCCGAGGTGGCCTCGTCGAAGAACATCACCTGCGGCCGCATCGCCAGCGCCCGCGCGATGGCGACGCGCTGCTGCTGGCCGCCCGACAGGCTCGACGGCCGCGCATCGGCCTTCTCCCGCAGCCCCACGACCTCGAGCTCGGCGAGCGCGAGCTCGCGCGCCTCCTCCGCGCTCAGGCCGCGCAGCTTCCGCGGACCGAGGGCCACGTTGTCCGCAACGGACTTGTGCGGGAACAGGTTGAACTGCTGGAACACCATGCCGATGCGGCGGCGCAGCTCGTCCGGGTCGTCCCCCAGCACCGAGCGACCGTCGAGCAGGATGTCGCCCGACTGGGGCTCGTGCAGCCGGTTCAGCACGCGCAGCAGCGTCGACTTGCCGGACCCGGACGGGCCGATCACCGTCGTCGTGGTGCCGGCGGGCACGTCGATGTCCACGCCCCGCAGCACATGGTTCGAGCCGAAGGCGAGGTGCAGGCCCTTGCCCTCGAGCGAGACGGGAACAATCGGCGTTTTACCGGGCACGGAGGGAGTCTGATTGTCAGTCGCAGTGTTCTCGGTCACGGCGGTCAGCCCTTCTCCGCGGCGAGGTCGAGATCCGCGGGAGCCTGCTCCCGCTTGCCCGACCGCAGCCGCGTGTCGATGTAGTTCACCAGGTGGGTCAGCGGCACCGTCAGGACCAGGTAGAACAGGCCCGCGGCCACCAGCGGCGAGAGGTTTCCGGTGTTGGCGTTGAGGTCACGGCCCACGGCGAACAGCTCACGCTGGGAGGCCAACAGACCGAGGAAGTAGATCAGCGAGCTGTCCTTGATGAGCGAGATGAACTGGTTCATCAACGCCGGCAGCACGCGCCGCACGCCCTGCGGGATGATCACCAACGACATCGACTGGCGGTAGCTGAACCCGATGGCGCGGGAGGCCTCCATCTGGCCCGCTTCCACCGACTGGATGCCGGAGCGGAAGATCTCGCCGATGTACGCCGCGGCCAGCAGCCCGAGGGCGATCGCGCCGAGCCAGTACGGGTTGTTGCCGGTCACGTCCTTGACGATCGGCCCGATGCCGAGGCCGAAGAGCAGGATCACGACCACCGCGGGCAGGCCGCGGAAGACGTCGGTGTAGACCCGGGCGGGCCAACGCAGCCACCGCGTACGGGAGATGCCGGCCACCGCCAGCAGCAGGCCGATCACGGTACCGATCAGGCCGGAGACGATCGCCAGGATCAACGTGTTCGGCAGGCCGGTCTTGAGCAGGTACGGGAACGCCTCGCGGTACAGGCTCCAGTTGAAGAAGGTCTCGCCGAGCTGCGCGAAGGTGCCCTTCTGCTCCACGGGACCCGACGCCGCGGGCTTGTCGGCCGCGTGCGCCTTCGCGATCGCCGCGAAGTCGGGCAGCTGCGGCGCGGGCGCCGCCTTCGAGCCCGGCTTCCAGCCCTTCGGCATCTCCCGCGGCGCCCAGTCGGTGTAGAGCTTGGCGTAGGTGCCGTCGGCGATGATCGCGTCGAGGCCCGAGTTCAGCGCGTCGATCAGCGGCTGGTTGCCCTTCGCGACCGCCCAGCCCACGAAGTTGTTGACCGAGAAGGTGTTCTCGACGATGGCCGTGCCGTCGCTGGGCTTGACCTGGCCGTCCGCCTGGGCCGACGGTGCGATCCACGCGTCGATCTGGCCCGAACGCAGGTTCGCGTACGCGGTGGCGTAGTCGGGGAACTTCACCGGCTCCAGCCCCAGCACGTTCTTGACGTACTCGTCCTGGACCGTGCCCTGGACGACGCCGATGCGGTTACCGCCGGTGAGATTGCTGAAACCCTTGATCGGCGAGCCCGACTTGACCACCAGCGAGAAGTAGCCGAAGTCGTAGCCGTTGGTGAAGGCCACCGTCTGGCGGCGCGCGTCGGTCGTCGTGATCGACGACGAGCCGACGTCGTAACGCTTCGTGGCGACCGCGGACAGCAGGCCCGAGAACTCGGTGCCCGAGAACTCGATCTTCAGGCCCAGCTTCTGCGCGATCGCCTTGAGCAGCTCGTTGTCGAAGCCTGTGTACTGCCCCGTCGCCTGGTTCAGGCAGATGCTCGGCGGCGCGTCACCCAGGGTCCCGACGGTGATCGTGCCCGGGTTGATCAGCCCCAGCGCGTCGCGGTTGATCGACTCCAGCGGCACCACCGAGGGCGTCGTGTACTTGTCGACGTCCTGGTTCCCCGCCGCCGCGAGGTTGAGCGGAGCGGCGGACGCGGACGCCTCACCGGGCGGGGCGCACTTACCGGCGTCGGGCGCGGCGGAGGCCGTGCCGGCCGGCGCGAGCAGCGCGAGGAGGAGGCCGAGCAGCGGAATCACGGCCAGCAGCCGGGCGCTTCGGGCGTTTCTGGGTGCAGTCACGCGTGAACCCTACGGGGTCGTCGACCCGCAGACGAGGTTTAGGATCGCCCGTGATCGCAATCCCCGCGGCGCGTGACCGCCTCCCGCGCGAGCGCGGCCGCACCGAGCATGCCGGCGCGCTCGCCCAGCTCCGTCGCCCGGATGCGTGCCTTGCGGCGGTACCGGGCTCCCGTGAGCAGCTCCGCGTAGTGGTCGCGGGCATCGTCGAGGAACAGGCGCGAGGAGGCGCCCACGCCCCCGGACAGCACGATGAGGTCGGGATCGAAGACATCGCTGACCATCGCGAGTCCGACGCCGAGCCACCGGGCGAGGTCGGCGACGGCCTCCTGCGCCACGGGATCGCCCGCCTCGGCGGCCGCGGCGACCTTGCGGCCGGTGAGCGAGCCCGGATCCTCGCCCAGTTCCCGCGCGAGCAGCACACCCCGCGACCCGGAACCGCCCATCATGTCGATCGCCGTCTCCACCAGCGCGGTGCCGCTGCAGTAGCGCTCCCAGCACCCGGACTTGCCGCAGTCGCACGGCCTACCGTCGGGCACGACCTGCAGGTGCCCGAGCTCCGGCGCGACCCCGAAGGCCCCGCGGTACAGCTCGCCCTTGATCAGCAGGCCCGCACCGATGCCGGTGCCGAGCGCGACGACGCACGTGACCTCGCTGCGCTTGGCCGCTCCGTAGACGTACTCGGCCCAGGCGGCGGAGTTCGCGTCGTGCTCCATCACGACCGGCAGCCCGATCCGCGCCGACATCTCCGCGGGCACGGCGGCGTCGCGCCACGGCAGGTGCGGGGCGAAGGACACGATCTGCCGAGACGGGTCCAGGAAGCCCGCGACGGCGAGGCCGACGGCCGCCACGTCGTGATCGACGCACAGCTCCTGCACCACCCGGTCCAGGCAGCGCTCGAGCGCGCGGGCGCTGCGGGGCGTCTCCGCACGGGCCGTGTCGACGACGGTGCCGTCGTCCGTGACGACCCCGGCACGCACGGACGTGCCGCCGATATCGATGCCGATCGTCAGTGTCATGCGGGGTCCTCATCGTCCGGCGCGGCGACGGGCTCGGAGAGCGTGATGTCGATGCGTTCGTAGGCGGTGGTCTGCGACGACGGTGCCGCCGGGGCCTCCTGCACGGCGTCGTCCTGCCCGGGCCCGTCGGCCGTCGGGGCGTCGCGGGCCACCGTCGAGAGGTAGTCCGCGGCCACGGCGGCGGCGGTGATCCGCGCGCTCCCGAGCAGTTCCTCCGCCAAGGCGAGGAGATCGGCCAGGACCTCGTCGGCGAAGTGCCCCAAGGACTTCGACGCCTCGGCGGCGAAGGGCTCGATGTGCCGGGCCACCGCGCCACCGAGCGCGCACAACCGGCACGTCCCGGGCTCACCCTCGGGGTGCGCGGAGTGCTCGGCGAGCGCCGCCGCGAGCCACGGGCGGGCCGTCTCGAACAGGCGCGCCGCCGAGGTGAGGAATTCGTCGGAGGGATCAGTCATGGGGCCAGACCTCCGGGTCCGGGGCGAAGGTCACGCGCAGCTCCCCTTCCGTGTAGGCGGCACCGGCCACGACACAACGGCGCAGCACCGACGGTAGCCGGATCCGCCTCCGCACACCGTGCGCTTCGATCACGACATCCTCCTCGACCCGGCCGAGGCCGATGGTCGCGGGGTCGACGAGCGGTAGCGCGATCCCCCACTCGTACCGCACGTCCAGGCCCTCGCCGCCCAGCCGGCGCACCTCGGGGGCGGGCACCGCGGCGGGCACGGCGTCGAGGATCGGCGTGGTGTCCCAGGTCAGCGCGGCCGCCTGGGCGGGGGTCGTCACGGGGTCCGTCGCCTCGGCCACCTCGACGACGGGGCGATCGAGCACCGTCGAGATCTCCGCGAGGGCCTCGCGCGCATCGTCCTGCGCGGCGACGCGGGCGCGCACCAGCCGCACGCCGGGGTGCGGCAGGTCGAGCGCGAACCGGTCGTCGAGATCAATCAGCCGGCCCAGCACGAGGGCGACGGGCCGCAGGCCCAGCACCTCCAGCGCCGCGAGCTCCTGCCGGGCCCGCTCCGGCCGGCCGGCGTCGCCGGTGAGGACGTAGACCAGCTCCAGGGCGGACCGGTCCGCGACGAACGCGGCCAAGTGCTCCGCGAGGCCCGCGAGGGGCTCGGCGAGCAGCAACGCCGCGAGCGCGCCCGCCGCCGGCCCGGCGGTGGGACCCGACAGCCGGATGTGCCGGGGCCACACGCGCTCCAGGTACGCCGCGAGGGAGGCGGGCGCGGTGAGGAGGGAAACGAGGCCGTCGAAGGCCGGGCCGTCGACGACGACGGTGCCGTACTCGCCCGAGTCCGCGTGCCCGCGGACGGCCCGGAGCACGAGCAGGTGCTCGGCGTCGGCGAGACCGGTGAGCTCGGGGGGCTCCAGCGCGAACGGGTCGAAGCCCGCGCCGGCGTCGGCGGAGTCGACGAGGCCCCGTCCGGCCCGGACCGTGGCGGACAAGCTCTCCCACCACTGCGCGAGCAGCTCGACCGGGTTGAGGTGGACGTGGTCGAAGGGCGCGCCGCCGTCGGCGAGCAGCGGGTCGACGACCCGACCGACGGTGACCAGCAGGGTGCGGCCGCGGTCCGCGGCGCGCGCCGCGAGCGCCGTCGCCGCCGTGGTCCGGCCCGATCCCCCGGCGCCCGCGAGGAGCAGTACCCGCGTCCCGGCAGTCCCGGACGCCCCGTCCGACATCAGGATTGCGCCGCCGACTCGCCCTCGACGTGGCGCTTGAGCTCCTTGAGGGCGGTGTCGGTGATCGCCTTCTCCGCCTTGCGGCGGAGCATCCCGAGCATGGGGATCTGAAGGGTGACCTCCAGCGTGTACGTGACGGTGGTGCCGGCACCGTCGCCCGTGGGCGTGAGGTCGTACCGGCCGTGCTGTGCGCTCTGCAGCGTGCTCGCCGCGAGGTCCCACTCGACGGACCGGCCGCCCGGGGCCCAGCGGTACTCGAGCTCGTAGGTGTCGCGGAGGAAGCCCTCCTCGAGCACGAACCGCACCCGCTCGGGCAGCCCGTCCTCGGTGGTCTCGAGGACGGTGACCTCGCGGGCCGCGGAGACCCATTCCGGATAACGGTCGAAGCCCGAGATGGCGGCCATGATCCGCTCGGGCGACGCCGCGATGACGATGGATTCGCGGGTGCGGTCCCCGTCAGACACGGTCCACCTCCCCGATCGCCGGGCCACCCAGGACCCTGCCGTTCTCGGCGGTGAACTTCACGTCGAACATCACGTCGTGCCCGCGGACCCGACGCTCGCGCACGTCCGCGACGATCTGCTCGGGCGTCATCGGCCGGACGGGCTCGGCGTGCAGGAAGTAGTGGAGCAGGCTGCCGTCCAGGTGCGGCTCGATCCAGAACTCCGAGGTCCCGGCGACCGGCCCCTCGACCTTCCAGCGGATCCCGAGATCGCCCCGGTCCTCGGTGACGGACAGGCGCAGGTCGGGGAACCAACCGCGCCACCGCTGCGCGCCCGCCAGTGCGGCGGCCACGGCACTCGGGTGGGCGGCGACGAAGGCGACGTCGGCCACTTGGATGGTGCTCACCACCTAAGCTTCACACATCCGGGGTCGGGGCGGACGGTGCCGGGTCGGTTCGGGGCCTCACGGCCCCCCGGGGTCGACGGTGCGGGCGTCTTGTCATGCTCCGAACGTGCCCTTTACGGCGGTGTAAGGTTCACCACACCACCACTGATCACGACCCGGAGGATACGTGCGCGAGATAAGCGTCCCCGCCAACTACACCATCGACCCGTCGGCCTCCACGGTCGACGTGGTGTTCGACGTGGCCCGCACCGATCCGGAGAGCGTCCGGATCAAGCGGCTGGTCGAGGGCAACTGGGAGCCGGTCACCTCGAAGCAGTACGAGCAGCAGATCCTCGGCGTCGCGAAGGGCCTCATCGCGCAGGGCGTGCAGCCGGGTGACCGGGTGGCCCTCGTCTCCTCCACCCGGTACGAGTGGCCGCTCATCGACTTCGCGATCTGGGCCATCGGCGCCGTGACGGTGCCGGTCTACGAGACCAGCTCCGCCGGCCAGATCGACTGGATCCTGCAGGATTCCGATGCCGTGCTCATGATCATCGAGGGCTCGAAGCAGGCCGCCGAGGTGGCCGAGCTGAAGGACCTGTACAAGGTGCAGCGGGTGCTGCGCATCGACCCCGAGGACGAGGAGACGGGCGCCGTCGAGGCGCTCACCACGGAGGGCGCCGACGCGGGCGTCACCGACGAGCAGGTCCACGCGAGCCGCGCCGGCGTCACGGCGGACGACCTCGCCACCCTGATCTACACCTCGGGCACCACGGGCCGCCCCAAGGGCTGCGAGCTCATGCACTCGAACCTGATGAGCGAGGCCGACGCGATCCTGGCCTCCCCGTTCGGCGACGCCATCCGCGGCGGCTCGAACGTGATGTTCCTACCGCTGGCGCACGTGCTCGCCCGCGCCGTGAACATCGCCTGCTTCAAGGGCGGCGCCGTGGTCGGCCACTTCAACGACACCCGCAACCTGGTGCCGCAGTTCTCCGTCTTCCAGCCGACCCTGATCCTCTCGGTGCCGCGCGTCTTCGAGAAGGTGTTCGCGTCGGCGCAGCAGAGCGCCGTCGACGGCGGCAAGGGCAAGATCTTCGACGCGGCCGTGCAGACCGCGATCGAGTACAGCCAGTCGCTGGACAACGGGGGCGCCGGCCTGCTCCTCAAGGCCAAGCACGCCCTGTTCGACAAGCTCGTCTACGGCAAGCTCAAGGCCGCGCTCGGCGGGAACTGCAAGGTCGCGATCTCGGGCGGCGCGCCGCTGGGTGCGCGGCTCGGCCACTTCTTCCGCGGCGTCGGCGTCACCGTCATGGAGGGTTACGGCCTCACCGAGACCACGGCGGCCATCACCGTCAACGTGGCGGGCGCGCAGAAGGTCGGCACCGTCGGGCGGCCGCTGGCCGGGCAGGCCGCGAAGATCGCCGAGGACGGCGAGATCCTGCTCAAGGGCTCCGTGGTGTTCCGCGGGTACTGGCGCAACGAGGAGGCCACGCGGACCGCGATCGAGGACGGCTGGTTCCACACCGGCGATCTCGGTTCGATCGATGACGACGGCTTCCTGTCGATCACCGGCCGCAAGAAGGAGCTCATCGTCACCGCGGGCGGCAAGAACGTCTCCCCCGCCGGCCTCGAGGACGCACTGCGTGGCAACGCCCTCATCTCCCAGGCCATGGTCGTCGGCGACGCACAGCCCTTCATCGCCGCGCTCGTCACGATCGACCCGGAGGCCTTCCCGCAGTGGAAGTCCGCCCACGGCAAGCCCGAGTCGGCCACCGTCGCCGATCTGCGCAACGATCCCGATCTCGTGGCCGAGATCAACCGGGCCGTCGCCGTCGCCAACGAGACCGTGTCCAAGGCCGAGGCCATCAAGAAGGTCCGGATCCTCCCCGAGGACTTCTCCGAGGAGACCGGCGAAATGACGCCGACCATGAAGGTCAAGCGCAATGTCGTGTCGCAGAAGTACGCCGACGACATCGCGGAGATCTACGCCACGTAGTTCGTGAACACGGAGCCGCCGCACCGGATTCCGGTGCGGCGTCTCACTCGCGCTGATCCATGGGCGTCGACCTGACCTCCCAGAGACCCGATCCGCCCTCGACATCGAGGCGAAACCGCTGATCCCCGCGGTGCACCGCGACCCGGTATCGGCATCGCAGCTCGTACACCACCTTCCGCTCGCCCGCGGCGGTCCGGACGGTGACCTCGGACGTGCGCGCGGGAAAGGTCTCCAACACACGGGCATCCACGGCGCTGCGAACCTGCTCCCACTGGTCGCCGGTCGGGGACTCGACACCGGCGGCAGCGCCGACCCGTCGGAACGCATCCCGTAGGTCTTGGACGCGAACTCCACCGGACCATTCGACGGTGCTCGTCCCGTATCCGAGGTTGCCGTAGGAAGCGAGCACGGTCCACGACGGCTTCGGAACCGTGCAGGACGCTTCGTTCCGCTCGACACCGTCGACGCCGAACTCCGGCCCGGAGCATCCGGCCACCGCGACCGCAGTGAAGGCCGCGACCAGACCTGCCGATGCCCACTTCACACACTGAACATACGCCGCAGTGAATACCGCGCGCGACCGGAGGCCGCGGCGGGTCAGAACGGGTTGAGCAGGGTCTGCAGGCGGTGGCCGAGGCGGCGCCAGTCGAAGTGCGTGCCCACCAGCTCGCGGCCACGGGCGCCCATGGCGGCGGCGCGGTCGGGGTCGGCGAGCAGGCCGGCGACGGCGTCCGCGATGGCGTCGACGTCACGACCGGGGACGACGTGCCCCGACTCGCCCTCCCACACCGTCTCCGGAGCGCCGCCCGAGTCCCCCGCCACGACCGGCTTACCGGTCGCCGACGCCTCGAGGAAGACGATGCCGAGCCCCTCCACGTCGAGGCCCGCGCCGCGCGTGCGACAGGGCATGGCGAAGACATCGCCGAGATTGTGGTGTGCCGCCAGCTCGTCGGCGGGGACTCCCCCGGTGAAGATCACGTGCTCCTCGACGCCGACGCTGCGGACCAGCGTGTGCAGCGACTCCGCGTAGGGACCGCCGCCGACGATTACCAACCGCGCGCCGGGGACCTGCGAACGGATCCGCGGCAGCGCGCGGATGAGCATGTCCTGGCCCTTGCGCGGCACGAGTCGCGAGAGACACAGGACCACCGGCTCGTCGTCGCCCAGGCCGTACCGCCGCCGGAGCTCCGCGCGGGCAGCACCGTCGGGCCGGAAGACGTCCGTGTCGACGCCCGGCGGGAGATGCTCGAGCGCGGCCCGCGGGCCGAACGCGGCGGCGAACCTGCCGCGAGTGTACTTGCTGACATAGGTCGTGACGTCCGTGGTGTCGCCGATGCGACGCAGGCAGGCACGCGACGGCGGGAGCATCGACCAGCCGACCTCGTGGCCGTGGGTGGAGGCGACGGTGCGCAGGGCACCCGCATCCTTGAGCGGAGCGCCGAGCAGCGCGAGCGGCGCCGCGGCACCGAACCAGACCGTCTCGATGTCCTTACCGCGCACCAGATCCCGGGCGCGAGCGAACGCATCGGGGGTGGGCAGCAGGAGCGAGGTGGGGTGGCGCACCACCTCGAAGGGCTGCGCGGCGTCGTACTCCTCGCTGCCGCGCCAGCGCGATGCGTACACCACCAGCTCGTCTGCCGGAAGCTGCCGGACGAACGCCTGGAGATAGGTCTGGATCCCGCCGGGGCGGGGAGGGAAGTCGTTGGTGACCAGCAGCGTGCGCGGCATGGTCACTGAGCCTAGCTAGTAGCGCACGGCCGCCTTGTAGGGGCCCGCCGCGTCGATCGGAACGACCTGGACCGGGACGCCGTAGGTGGAGGCGTGCACCACCTTCCCGTCACCCACGTACATCCCGACGTGCGTCGCGCCGGCGTAGTAGACGATGATGTCACCCGGCTGCAGGGCGTCTCGGGAGACCGGCTGCCCGCCGCTGAGCTGCGCCTGCGACGTGCGCGGCAACGACTTGCCGGACTGCTGGTACGCCCAGACCATCAGGCCCGAGCAGTCGAACTGGCCGGGGCCGGTGCCGCCCCAGGCGTAGGGCATGCCCACGCGGGTGACCGCGGCGCGCACGGCATTGAGCTCGGCGGTGCTGCCCGGCGGCACCTTGCTGGGGTCGAAGGGCGTCGGCTTGCCGATGAGCGAGCCGCGCTGCGCGCCGGTCAACCGGTCGTAGATCGCCTTGATCCGCGCGATCTCCTGGGCCAGGCGGGACTTCTTCTCCCGCAGCTCCGCGGCCTTCTTCTCGGCCTCGACCTTGGTGGTATCGGCGGCCTTCGCGGCGTCATCGGCCCGCTTCGCGGCGGAATCCGCCTCCGTCTTCGACTTCTTGAACGCCGCGACGGTGGCGACCACGTCGCGGTTGATGAAGTCCAGCGTGGACATCTGATCGAGCATCTGCTGCGGCGAGTCGCTCACCAGCAGCGCATAGGTGCGGTTGGTCCGCGAGCCCTTGTAGTTCGCGACGACCACGGCGTCGATCTGCGGCTGCAGCGCGGCCTGGCGCGCCTGCACCGCGGTGACCTCGCGCTTCGCGGCGACCAGGGTGGCATCCGCGGCCCGCTTCGCGGCGGTGGCCTTCGCGGCGTCGTCCTGCGCCGCCTTCGCCGCCTCGTTCGTCGCCGACGCCTGCTCGGACAGGTCCTTGTACTGCTTGAGGGCCGCGTCGGCAGTGTCCGGATCCGCAGTCGCGCTGCCGACCACGGACAGGCCCGCGACCATGCAGAGGGCAGCGGACGCGGCGATGCCACGCGCCAGCAGAGAACGGGGCTGAGAGGTCGATGACACGGCCGAGCGGGTCCTTCCAGAACTGACGTCGCGCGGCTCCTGCCCCGCGACGAGCTGTGATTGCGACGGCAATCACAGCAAGGTTACGTCAGTAACGTCGAGCGGAGTACACGGACATCTCGTTGAGCGGGCTCACCTTGACGGGGATGCCGTAGTTCACCGAGTGCACGACCTTGCCGTTGCCGATGTAGAGGGCGGCATGGCTGCCGCCGTTGTAGATCACGATGTCGCCGGGCTGGAGGTCCGAGATCGCGACCGCGCGACCGCCGCCGAGCTGGCCGTAGCTGTCGCGCGGGACCGTGATCCCGGCCTGCTTCATGGACCAGTAGACGAGGCCCGAGCAGTCGAACGAGGTCGGGCCGGCGGAACCGTACGAGTAGGGCAGGCCGGTGCGCGACAGGGCCGCCTGCACGACCTTGGCCTTCGCGCCGCCCGGCTGCACGCCGGCGACGGTGGTCTCGCCCGGCTTCGGGGCGATCGCGATGCCGGTGACGACGTTCGGACGAGCCGTGGTGTTGCGCGTGGTGGCCACCTGAGCGGTGGCGGCCGCAGCGGGCTTGACCTTGGCCGCAGGCTTCACAACGGGGGCCGGCTTGGCCTCCGGCGCCAGCGGCGCGGGAGCCGCGGGGGCCGGCGCGGCGAAGGCGACCGCGGGGGCCGCGAGCGTACCGATGGTCACTGCGCCGGCGGCGAGGGCACCGCGCGCGGCGGTGACGCCCTTGCTGGGCTGCGGCTGAAGTCGGTGTTTCGCCACGAAGGGTTTCTCCTAAGTTTCTTCCCGACCGCCGACCGAGTTAGCTGACGGGTTCGGGCGAGGAAGATGCCCTACCCCGGAGGCTCGAAAACCTCCGGCGATTCACCCCGGATAACGCGTGTGGGTCCCCGGCGAGGCCTCGCGGCCTCTTAGGCGGTGACCTCGGGAGACGGAGCGGTTTTCGCCCCGGGCTCCTCCGCAAGGTCTCAGAAAGATTACGAAACGGAAACGCCGCTGTCTAGCCGGACGCGCCGAAGCGCCCCGTCCGATCGGCCTCGGAAGCCGCCTATCCGGCCTGTTCGTACTGGTCAGACACGACGCGGAGCCGCGGCAACATTCCTTGACTCGCGAACGCGGCAATCGCGTCGTTCAGGCCGGGTTCCGCGACGATCACCGGCGCCGGCGGCGCTTCCACGGGCGGCGCCGCCGCGACCACGGGGCCCAGGAGGAAGCCCACCGAACAGTCACCACAGGCGCGGGGTTCGCCGGGGCAGGTGGAGCAGTCGACATGCAGAGCCATGAGGCGGATCCTCTCCTTCGAAGGTCTCGATACGCCGAACGCTATGCCGGACGGCCGACAAGTTTCGCGCGCCCGTTCGGGACGGGCGGACTTGTCGGTGGGGTGTTCTACGGTCTCGGCATGCAGCTCAGTCTGGACGACCTCGAGTCGGGCGCCACGGACCCCGCGCTCCGGGACGTGACCTTCGTCGTGGTCGATCTGGAGACCACGGGCGGCTCGCCGAAAGGCGGTGACGCGATCACCGAGATCGGTGCCGTCAAGGTGCGCGGCGGCGAGGTGCTGGGCGAGTTCGGCACGCTGGTCGATCCCGGGTGCGGGATCTCGCCGCACATCACCCACCTCACGGGCATCACCACGGCGATGGTCACCGGCGCGCCGCGGATCGAGTCCGTGCTGCCCGCCTTCCTCGAATTCGCGCACGGCGCGGTCCTGGTCGCGCACAACGCCCGATTCGACATGGGTTTCCTCAAGGCCGCGGCGGCCGCCACCGGCACCCCGTGGCCGAAGGCGCAGACGCTGTGCACGGTCCAGCTGGCGCGCCGGGTGCTCACGCGGGACGAGGCACCGTCGGTCAAGCTGAGCGAGCTGGCCCGCCTGTTCCGTACCGAGACCACGCCCAACCACCGCGCGCTCGACGACGCGCGGGCCACCGTCGAGGTGTTGCACGGGCTCATCGGACGCGTCGGCAACCAGGGCATCCGAACACTCGGGGAGCTGCGGGGGCACCTGCCCTCCGTCACGCCGCAGCAGCGCGCGAAGCGGCACCTCGCGGACCCGTTGCCCGAGCGCCCGGGCGTCTACCTGTTCCGCGGGCCGGGGAACGAGGTCCTGTACGTGGGCACGTCGCAGGACCTGCGCCGCCGCGTGCGCAGCTACTTCACCGCGGGCGAGACGCGTGGGCGCATCAAGGAGATGGTGGGCCTGGCCGAGCGGGTGGACCACGTCGAGTGCGCGCACGCGCTCGAGGCCGCGGCGCGCGAGCTGCGCCTCATCGCGGCCCACACTCCCCCGTACAACCGTCGCTCGAAGTATCCGAAGCGCGGCTGGTGGATCTGCCTGACCGCCGAGCCCTTCCCCCGGCTCGCGGTCAAACGGTCCGCCCCGGCCGGCGCGCCGAGCCTCGGACCGGTCCGCTCGCGGTCGGACGCGGCGGATCTCGCGGACCTCCTCGCCGATACCTGCGGACTGCGCACCTGCACGACCAGGCTCCGGACCGGCGCGGCCCACACGTGCGCCCTGGGGCCCGACGGTGCGCCACCCCTGGGTGGGTGCCGGGCGGCCGTCGCCACGCCGGAGCCGGCCGCGCTGTACCGTCCCCGCGCGGATCGGGCCGCGGCCGCGCTCGCGGGCCGGTCGTCCGAGGTCTTCGACGCGCTCCAGGCGCGGCTCGCCACGCTCGCGGAGCGGGAGTTCTTCGAGTCCGCGGCGCGGCTGCGCGACCGCACCGCGCACCTGGTCGACGTGGTGAACCGATCACACGCGCTGGTGGCCTTCGCGGACGTGCCCGAGCTGTCGATCGCGCATCCCGACGGGGCCGGCGGTTGGGAACTGTCCATCGTCCGGCACGGCCGGCTCGCCGCGGCCGGGACTGCGCCGCGCGGCGTGCCGCCGATGCCGGTCCTCGAGCGGCTACGGGCGGGCGCGGAGTCGGTGTACGAGGCGAGCGGGGACGCCCTCGCCGTACCGGACGTGCCCGACACGCTCTTCCCGGCGGACACGCTGCACGGCGCCAGTCCCGAGGAGGCGTCGCTGCTGCGGCGCTGGGCGCTGCGGCCGGGCACCCGCATCGTCGACGTGCAGGGAACATGGGGTGAGCCGATCCACGGTGCCGGGCGGTGGCTCGGGTGGGCGGAGCGGGCGGGAGAGGCGGGGCGCGACGCCCGCTCGGCCGCGGCGCATCCGCGCGGGCCCGCCAGGCAATACAGTGAGGAGGCCACGCATGCCGCGTGAGTAGAGCAACCGAAAGGCCGCGTACGTGATCACCGCGATCGTCCTCATCAACGCCGACGTGCACCGCATCCCCGAGACCGCGCAGGCCGTCGCGAACATCGAGGGCGTCTCCGAGGTGTACTCGTGCGCCGGCGACATCGACCTCATCGCGAAGGTGCGCGTGCGCCAGCACGACGAGATCGCGGAGGTCGTCACCGAGAAGATCAACCGCATCGACGGCGTGGCGAGCACGTCCACGCACATCGCCTTCCGCGAGTACGCCTCCGCCGACGTCGACGCCGGTTTCGACATCGGGAACTGAACGCGCTCAGTAGCCGCTGTGGCTGACCTCGGCGGCCTCCGCCTCGATGCCGAAATCGACGGCCTGCTGCACGATCTTCTGGGCGCGGGCCAGCCGGGGTAGATCGGAGCCGTCGGTGATCTTGCCGCCGGACTTCTCGAAGGCGTCGATGAAGCCGTGCGCCCACGCCACCTCCGACTCGCTCGGGCTGAGGCCGGCATTGATGACGCCGGCGTGTTCGGGCGTGAGGCACAACTTGCCGGACATGCCCATCTCCTTCGCCAGCGCGGTGCCGGTGGGCAGGTGCGCGATGTTGAGGGTCGGCCCGTCGATCGGCGCCGGCAGCCGCGCCGCTCGCGACGCGATGACCAGTTGCGAGCGCGCGTAGGCGAGGGCGATCGGATCCTCGCCGACGGCGGTGTCGCGCTTGAAGTCGCCCGTGCCGAAGGCGATTCGGAAGGTCGACGGCGCGGAGGCGATCCGCGCGACGTTCTGCATCCCGCGGGCCGTCTCGACGAGCGCGAGGATCGGCGTACCGTCGGGCAGACGATCCGCGGTGTCGTCGAGATGGCTCGACCCCTCGGACTTCGCCAGCATCACGCCCTCGAGTCCGGCGCACTGCTTGAGGGCGGCGCAATCGGCGCTCCAGTACTCGCTCGCCGCGTCGTTGATCCGGACCCAGGCACGGTGGCCCGTCGACAACCATTCGACGGTGTCCGCCCGCGCCTGCTCCTTGTCCTTCGCCGCGACGGCGTCCTCGAGGTCGATGATCACGGCGTCGGCCTCGCTGGCCTGCGCAACGGCGAAGGAATCGGGGTGGGAGGCCGGGACCAGGAGCCAGGACCTGGCGATCTGCGGGGAGACGGTGTGCTCGTTCACGCCGACAAGATTAGGGGCGTGGAACACCGAATTCCACGGAACGGAATCGTTTGACGATTAAGTTCATTTCGTGCGGGCGGGCTGCGCCTCGTCGGCGATGTCGCCGACCGTCGCGCCGTAGGCCGCGATGAGCGCGTCCGCGTCGACGACCGCGCCGTACCCGTGCTCCCCGGCGCCGAGGGCCACCGTCGCCCCGACGATGCGTTCGTCGACGTACACGGGCCAGCCCCCGCGCGCCCCGATCGGGGTGATGGTGCCGCGCTCGTAGCCCGTCGCCTCCAGGGCCTCGTCGGCCGGCGGCATGGCGAGCCGGTTCACCCCGACGAGGGCGCGCAGTTTCGGCCAGGCGATCGACCGGTCGCCGGGCACCAGCGCGAACAGGTAGTCGCCGTCGCCCCGGCGCACCACGAGCGACTTCACCATCTGCGCCGGCGGCAGATCCATCAGTGCCGCAGCCTCTTCCAGGCTGCGCGCCGCCCGACGCTCGCGGACGGTCACCGTCAGGCCCCGGGAGGCGGCATCGGCACGCATCCGTTCCAGCCCGGACCCGCTCACGCGCCCGCGATCTCCTGCGACAGCGCGACCCAGCGGTCGAGCAGTCGGGCCGCGGCGCCCGAGTCCACCGCCTCGGCGACGCGCGGCAGGTGCGCGGCGAGCGCGTCCTGCACCGGCTCCCCCGCGGTCAGCCCCTCGTACGCGGCGACGGCTCCGGCCGAGTTGAGCAGCACCGCGTCCCGGACGGGACCGGTCTCGCCGGCGAGGAAGGCGCGGGCGATGGCGGCGTTGACGGTCGCATCGCCGCCGCGCAGGTCCTCCATCGTCACCCGCGGCAGGCCGAGCTCACGCGGGTCGACGGACTCCACGCCCACCCCGTCCTCCTGCACCCGCCAGACCGTGGAGGTCGACGTGGTGGTCAGCTCGTCGAGCCCGTCGTCGCCGCGGACGACGATCACGTGGTCGTGGCCACCACGATCGGCGAAGGCCTGCGCCACGACCGGCGCGAGGTCGGCGAAGGCGCAGCCGATGAGGCCCGCCGAAGGCCGGCCCGGGTTGGTCAGCGGACCCAGCACGTTGAAGACCGTCGGGATGCCGATCTCCTTACGGGTGGCTCCCGCGAACCGCAGCCCCGAGTGGAAGACCGACGCAAGGCAGAACCCGATGCCCAGTTCGGCGGTGGTACGGGCCACGCCGTCGGCGTCCAGCCCGATCGCCACGCCGAGCGCCTCCAGGCAGTCCGCGCCGCCCGACTTCGACGACGCCGCCCGGTTGCCGTGCTTGAGCACCGGCACGCCGGCCGCGGCCACGACGATCGAGCTCATCGTCGAGATGTTGACCGAATGCGACCGGTCACCACCGGTCCCCACGATGTCGACGGCGCGCCCGTCGAACGGGACCGGGGTGGTCAGCGACAGCATCACGTCGGCCAGCGCCCGCACCTCGACCGGCGACGGGCCCTTCATCTTCATGGCCACGCCGAACGCCGAGATCTGCGACGGGGTGGCCCCGTCGCTCATGATCTCCGACATCGCCCACCGGGCCTGCTCCGCGGTCAGATCGCGCCGGGAGGTGAGCTCGTTGAGAACCTGAGGCCAATCCATGGCCACAGCGTAGTGGGGCGGATCAACCGGGTATCTGGAGCACCTGCCACAGCAGGGCGCGCCCACCGTGCCGGGCCGTCACTCCGGCCATCCGGGAGCGCTCCTGCGAGACGTGCAGCGCGTCGACCTTCTGCACGCGTGCGACGACGACGGTCTCGAGCCCGTCGTCGCCGAGCGGGGCCGGCGCACCGTCGGGCATCCGCTCGTACCTGTCCTGCCCGACGAGCCGCAGCACCTCCTCGACCGATCCCGGCGGCAGCTCGAGGACGTGCCGGAGCACGCTCTGCGCCTCGGGATCGAATCCGGGCGCGGCGTCGAGGACCGACGAGGAGGCGGCCGTGTCGTCGTCGGACTGCGCCACGGGAACCAGATCGGGGTGCCCGGGCGTTAACTCTTCGACGGTGCGCTGCGAGAGGCGGCCCAGCAGGCGGCCCAGACGGGTGCCCGGTTCGGGTCTGCCGTTGAGGTCGTAGGGCAAGGGATGCCTTATCTTCCGGTGGCGAAATGGTCGCTGACATGGGGTTTCGTGGACGAGTGCGGAGGGTCGACGGCCTGCCCGCAATATTCGACGCGCCCAATCTGCGACCCGGGTAGGCATTCGATACTACGACCGGTCATACTTGCGAGGTGACTAGCGCCGCACCGACCTCAGCTACAGCCATCACCCAGCGCGTGCACTCACTCAACCGGCCCAACATGGTCAGCGTCGGGACCATCGTCTGGCTGTCGAGCGAGCTCATGTTCTTCGCCGGACTCTTCGCCATGTACTTCGTGGCGCGGGCCGGTGCTGGGGAGAACGGATGGCCCCCGCACGACGTGAACATCAGCCTGGCCGCGGCCCTGCCGCCGACCATCGTGCTGATCGCCTCGTCGGTCACCTGCCAGCTCGGCGTCTTCGCCGCGGAGCGGGGCGATGTCTTCAAGTTCCGCATCTGGTACGTGGTCTCGCTGATCATGGGCGCCGCCTTCGTCGCGGGGCAGCTGCACGAGTACTCCACGCTGATCGGCGAGGGCCTCACGCTCAGCTCGTCGGTGTACGGCTCGGTGTTCTACATGGCCACCGGCTTCCACGGCCTGCACGTGATGGGCGGCCTCGTGGCGTTCATCTTCATCCTGGCCCGCACCCGTGCCTCGAAGTTCACGCCCGCCCAGGCGACCTCGGCGATCGTCGTCAGTTACTACTGGCACTTCGTCGACGTGGTGTGGATCGGCCTCTTCGCCGTCATTTACATCATTCGCTAAAGACGTATTTCTCAGTCGCCATCACAGAGGGATAGCAGATGAGTTCAGCCAACTTTGAGCCCGCCGGCGAGGGAGGCGAGCCTAGCGGCGCTACGGGCGCCGGGCTCGACCGCCTCTCGGCCCAGAAGGTGCGCAAGCAGCGCAAGCTCCGCCGCAAGGTGACGAGCGCCGCCCTGCTGGTCGGCGGCCTGCTCGCGGCCGGCGGTGTCGCCACGATCGCCAGCCCCACGCCGCAGGTCGCGCTCGCGGACGACTTCGACGCGGCGCAGATCGAGAACGGCCGGCAGCTGTACGAGACCTCGTGCATCAGCTGCCACGGCGCGAGCCTCGAGGGCGTCAAGGACCGCGGTCCCAGCCTGGTCGGTGTCGGTGACGCGGCGGTCTACTTCCAGGTCCACTCGGGCCGCATGCCCGCGACGGTCAACTCGGCGCAGATCGTGCGCAAGCCCGCGAAGTTCGACGCCAAGCAGATCGACGCCATGGGCGCGTACATCCAGTCCATCGGCGGCGGACCGTCGATCGTGTGGGAGTACAACGCCGACGGCTCGATCAAGCGCGACGAGAACAACAACCGCGTCATCGCCCAGGAGTCGCTGCGCGGCAAGAACCTCGGCGCGGGCGCGGAGCTGTTCCGCTTGAACTGCGCCTCGTGCCACAACTTCACCGGCCGGGGCGGCGCCCTGTCCGGCGGCAAGTTCGCGCCTCCGCTGGATCCCGCGAACGAGCAGGAGATCTACGCCGCGATGCTGACCGGCCCGCAGAACATGCCCAAGTTCTCGGACCGTGCGCTGTCGCCTGAAGAGAAGAAGAACATCATCGGCTTCATCAAGAACGCGGGTGAGACGCAGTCTCCCGGCGGCTCGGCCATCGGCGGGTTCGGTCCCGCGGCCGAGGGCATGGTGATGTGGTTCACCGGGATGATCGCCGTCGTCGGCGCCGCGATGTGGGTTGGGAGCAGGAATTGACCGCCAAGCCGTTGAACAACGTCCCGTCGGACGACGAATTGGACAACCTGTCCCACGACGAGCTGATCAAGCTCGGTACCAACCTCGACGGTGTCGAGCTGGTCTACCGCGAGCCCCGCTGGCCCGTCCCGGGCACCCGCGCTGAGAAGCGCGCCGAGCGCACCGTCGCACTCTGGTTCGTGCTCGCGGGCCTGTTCGCCGCAGCGTTGCTCGGTGTCTTCCTGTTCTGGCCGTGGAAGTACCAGGGCATCGACGACGCCCACTACTGGTGGTACACGCTGTACACGCCGATGCTCGGCATCACCTTCGGGCTCTCGCTGCTCTGCGTCTTCGCGGGCACCGTGCAGTTCACGAAGAAGTTCATCCCCGAGGAGATCGCGGTCCAGCAGCGGCACGACGCGGGCGGCTCGTCCAAGGTCGACCGCGCCACCACCGCGGCCCTGTTCAAGGATGCGCTGGAGACCTCGACCCTCCCCCGCCGCAAGATGATTCTGGCCTCGGCCGGGTTCGGCGTGGGCGTGCTCGGCCTCGGTGCCGCCGTCGGTTTCATCGGCGGCCTGGTCAAGAACCCCTGGGCCAAGCGCGAGGCCTCGCCGCTCTGGCACACGGGCTGGTCCCCGTACTGGAACTCGCTGGAGAACGACTTCTCGAGCGAGCAGAACCACGAGCCGGTGTTCCTGCGCAACGACGTGGGCGATCCGTACAAGGTCAAGCTCGTCAAGGCGGAGGATCTCGACGCCGGCGGCATGATGACGGTGTTCCCGTGGCGCGCGTCGGACGGCTTCGGCGAGACCGAGGAGTCGCGCCTGAAGCTGCTCCACGGCCTCAAGGGCATCCGTAACCCGGTCATGCTGATCCGCCTGCGCCCCGAGGACGGCGTCCGCGCCATCAAGCGGCAGGGCCAGGAGGACTTCAACTACGGCGACTACTGGGCCTACACCAAGGTCTGCAGCCACTTCGGCTGCCCCACGTCGCTGTACGAGCAGCAGACCAACCGCATCCTCTGCCCCTGCCACCAGTCGCAGTTCAACGCGCTCGAGTACGGCAAGCCGGTCTTCGGACCCGCCGCCCGTGCGCTGGCGCAGCTGCCGATCTCGGTGAACGAGCAGGGCTACATGGTCGCCAACGGCGACTTCATCGAACAGGTCGGACCGGCCTTCTGGGAGGCGACGCACTGATGACCACACTCGGCGAGCGCGTCGGGCACCAGGCGAACGAGATGGACCAGCGTTACCATCTCGCTCCCGGTATCCGCCGCCAGATCAACAAGGTCTTCCCCACGCACTGGTCCTTCATGCTGGGTGAGATCGCGCTGTACAGCTTCGTGATCCTGCTGCTGTCGGGCGTCTACCTCACGCTGTTCTTCGACCCGTCGATGGCCGAGGTCCACTACGAGGGCGCGTACGACCCGCTGCACGGCGTCGCGATGTCGCGCGCCTACGCCACCACCCTGGACATCTCGTTCGAGGTGCGCGGCGGCCTGTTCGTCCGCCAGATCCATCACTGGGCGGCCCTGATGTTCGCGGCGTCGATCATCATCCACATGGTCCGCATCTTCTTCACCGGTGCGTTCCGCCGCCCGCGTGAGGCCAACTGGGTCATCGGCTGCGCGCTGCTGCTGCTCGCGATGTTCGAGGGCTTCTTCGGCTACTCGATCCCGGACGACCTGCTCTCGGGCACCGGCGTCCGCGCCGCGATGTCGGGCATCGTCGTCGGCCTCCCGGTCGTCGGCACCTGGGTCCACTGGGCGCTGTTCGGCGGGGACTTCCCCGGCGAGCTGCTGATCCCGCGCCTGTACGTGCTGCACATCCTGCTCTTCCCGGGCATCATCCTGGCGCTCATCGCGGGCCACCTGGCTCTCGTCTGGTACCAGAAGCACACGCAGTTCGCGGGTCCCGGACGCACCGAGGAGAACGTGGTGGGTGTGCGCATCCTCCCCGTCTTCGCCGTCAAGACCGGCGCGTACTTCGCCGCCACCTTCGGCATCATCACGCTGATGGCCGGCATCTTCACGGTCAACCCGGTCTGGAACATCGGCCCGTACGACCCGGCGAAGGTGTCCGCGGGCGTCCAGCCCGACATCTACATGATGTGGACCGACGGCCTGGCCCGTCTGTGGCCCGCGTGGGAGCTGTACTTCTGGGGCCACACCGTCCCGGGCGCGGCCTTCGTCGCGATCATCATCGGCGTGATCGTCGGCCTGATGTTCAGCTACCCGTGGATCGAGAAGAAGCTCACGGGCGACGACGCGCACCACAACATCCTGCAGCGTCCGCGCGACGTTCCGGTCCGCACCGCGATCGGCGCGATGGCGATCGCCTTCTACATCGTGCTGACCCTGTCGTGCATCAACGACATCATCGCGCTGAAGTTCCACCTCTCGCTCAACGCGATGACGTGGATCGGCCGTATCGGCCTGGTGGTCCTGCCTCCGATCGCGTACTGGGTGACCTACCGCTTCTGCATCGGTCTGCAGCGCGCCGACCGCGCGGTGCTCGAGCACGGCATCGAGACCGGCGTCATCGTCCGCCGCCCGAACGGCGAGTTCATCGAGCTCCACCAGCCGCTCGGACCGGTCGACGACCACGGTCACGCCGTCCCGCTCCCCTACGAGGGCGCGGTCGTCCCGACGAAGGCCAACCAGCTCGGTGCGGCCGGCAAGCCGGGTACGGGCTCGTTCCTGCGGGCCGATCCGGCCGACGAGCAGCGCGAGAACGCCGAGCGCGATCACGCCAACGAGGTCAAGGCGCTCGAGGCCCTCAAGAAGGTCCAGGACAACGGCGGCAAGCTCGACGTCGAGTAGGTCCTCGCATCGACCACTGCGGCCCCTCCCCCACTCCGGGGAGGGGCCGCAGTCGTCTCTCCACCCGGGTTCGACGGTCCGCCGCCCCCGGCCGCCCGGCCGGCCACCGTCCGCGACAGGGGGCACAGGGGGTCCGTCCGCCACCTCGCGGGCAGTTCCGCACGATGGGGCCGGACGCGTCGGTCATCGTCGTCACGTTGCAGGCGTTGTCGATCGGGTTCGACGCGCACCAGTTCCGGGCCTTCGACCGCGAGGCCGTCGAAGTCGAGTTCGGCGTGCCGCGGGAGTGGGAGGTCTCGACGATGACGGCGTTCGGGGTGGCCGCGCACGCCCCGGGCGAGCTGCCGGGCGTCTCGCGGGACCGTCGCAGCCGCGACGAGGTGAGGTGGGCGCGCGTCTCCGCCGAGCGCGGCTGAGCTCAGGCCAGCCGCAGGCGCAGCAGGTAGGTGCTCTGCCCGACGGGCGCGCCGGGCTCCCCGAGGCAGACCTCGTGCCAGGCACCGTCGACGGCCGTCAGGCCCCGCTCCCGCAGCTGAACTGCGAAGGCCTTCGCGGTGGGCGTGACCGCGGCGGACCACCGTCCGTCGACGCGGGTCTGCAGGTACGACGATGCCGGGAGGTTCAGGCAGCGCACCCGGGCCAGGTTCTTGACCCCTCTGGACACCTCGAGCTGCTCGAGCACGTCCCCCACCTCGGCATCGTCGATCCATGCGGGCCGGCGCAGCAGCAGGGTCCACCGGGCCTCCGCGGTGGTGTGTGCGGTGAGGTCACCGCGCAGGCGCTCCAGGGGCGCGATGGTGAAGTCGCTGCGCACCTCGTCGTCGGCGCCGGGGGCGCCGCGGCGGGCCAGGGCCTTGTTGCGCACCTTCACGCCGTACGCGGCCGCGTAGAGGGCCTCAGCCGCGGTTCGGAAGTCGTCCGAGGTGCGGGGGCTGCCGACCGTATCGACGGCGAGGTAGGCGCGTACGGGGGCCGCCACGACGCCGATGTGTCCGACGGTGCCGTACTCGCCGCCGCCGTGCGCCTCCGGCTCCGCGACGGAGAAGTCGAGTTTCGTCTTCGGCGCAGCGCTGGGTCCGCGCCGCCCCCGCATCTCGTCGGCGGTGAGTTTGCGTACGGACAGCCCGGAGTCGACCTGCGTCATGGCTTGCATGCAATCAGCTGCCGGAGACGGCGGGGAGTCCGCGCGGTGAACGCGAACAGAAGAACGGCGCCCGCCCCGGTGAATTCCGGGACGGGCGCCGTTCGACGATCCGTGGATCTAGTGCTTCTCGGGACCCTTGTGGTACTCGAAGACGAGGCCCCAGGCCGCGGCGATGACGAGCGCGCCGCCGAAGATCCACAGCCAGTACAGCTGCAGCGCGACGGAGATGCCGACGACGGCGACCGACGCCGACAGCAGGATCGGCCACCAGGAGTGCGGGCTGAAGAAGCCGAGCTCGCCGGCACCGTCGGACACCTCGGCGTCCTCGTAGTCCTCGGGGCGGGTGTCGACCCGGTTGGACACGAACCGGAAGTAGGTGCCGATGATCAGTGTCAGGCCACCGGAGAGGAACATCGCGACCACGCCGACCCACTCCACGGCGCCGTAGCCGTAGCCCGGACCCCAAATGGCGGTGACGACGGTGTAGATGATGCCCGCGAGGAAGAAGAACGCGGTGAGGAACTCGAAGAGCTTCGCTTCGACCTTCATTGGGTTACTTCACCCCTTCAGTGACGGGCTTGGTGCTCTCGCCCGACGCGGAGCGGCCGGTGCGACGGGTGTCGAACGGGAAGGTGCTGGTCGACACGGCCGACTCGTTGATCGACACGAGCGCCGCGGCGTTGTCCTGGCCGGACTGGCGCGCCTCGATGTACTTCTTGAACTTCTCCGGCGTGACGGCGCGGATCTCGAAGTTCATCATCGAGTGGTAGTCGCCGCACATCTCGGCGCAGCGGCCGACGAAGGCGCCCTCGCGGTCGATGCTGGAGACCTGGAACCTGTTCTGCGTGTGGTTCTGCACGGGGTTCGGCATCACGTCGCGCTTGAAGGCGAACTGCGGCACCCAGAACGAGTGGACCACGTCCGCCGAGGCCAGATCGAACTCGATGCGCGTGTTGGTCGGGAGGACCAGCACGGGGATCTCAGCGGTGGAGCCCTGGACCTCGATGCTGCTGAACTTCAGGTAGTCGCGGATGTCCTGGAACCGGCCGTGGTTCGGGCCGCGCTCGTCCTGCCGCTCGACGTGCCCGTGCTCCTTCATCTTCGCGGCCTCTTCGTTGAGCTTCGCGAGGTCGGGCTGCTGGCCGTACGGGTTGGGCCGCTCGAGCTTGATCGTGTTGCCGTCGACCGTGACCTGGCGGTACGCGAAACGCCAGTTCCACTGGAAGGCGGTCACATCCACGGTGACGCCGGGGTTGTCCTCGAGCTTCTCGACCTTGGTCTGCACGACCACGGTGAAGTAGAAGAGCACGGCGATGATGAGGAACGGAACCGCGGTGTAGAGCAACTCCAGCGGCACGTTGTACGCGGTCTGCCGCGGGAAATCGGGCGAGTCCGCCTTCTTCCGGTGCATGGTGATCGTCCAGAACGTCAGGCCCCACACCAGCACGCCCATGATCAGGGCGGCCACCACGGACCAGCTCCAGAGCTCAGTCATGTCACGGGCCTCGGGGGTCACTCCCTCGGGCCAACCGAAACGCATCACCTCGTCGGCCGAGCAGCCCGCCAGAGCGAACATGCCTGCGACGAGCCCGGCGGCCAGAACCAGGCGCTTACGCCAGGACGCGGCCCCACCGTGGGCGTTACTTCCGGGTGCCAATGTCGCGCCTTCCTGCTGAAACACGGTCAGTGCTGCGGGGCTCGTTCCGACTGTCGAGAACCCCTCGGGAACTCGGCGCCGGGGCTGCACGTTCCCCTTGTACTACGCAGCGTAGACCAACGAGGGCCGGTCCACGTTGCGGGGTCGGCAAATGGCGCGTCGTTTCCGCCGTGTGCCTCATTGGCCTGCGCCGTTCCGGGTACCGGAGGCCGTTCCGGCATACTTGTTGACCGTGTGTGGCCTCCTGGGATTCCTGTCCGCCGATCAGAGCGCGGGCGCTGTCGTCGACGCGGTGACCGCGGCCGGCCGGTGCATGCGGCACCGCGGCCCGGACGAGTCGGGCCGGTCGTGGCACGACGACGATCTGGCGCTGACCTTCAACCGCCTGTCGTTCATCGACATCGACCACGCGCATCAGCCGCTGCGCTGGGGCCCGCCGGAGAACCCCGAGCGGTACGCGCTCACGTTCAACGGCGAGATCTACAACTACCTCGAGCTGCGCAGCCGGCTCGCCGAGGAGTTCGGGGTGCGGTTCCGCACCGAGGGCGACGGTGAGCCGATCGTGGCGGGCTTCCACCACTGGGGCATCGAGGGGGTCCTCGCCCAGTTGCGGGGCATGTTCGCCTTCGCCCTGTGGGACACGGAGCGCCGCGAGCTGACGCTGGCGCGCGACCCGTTCGGCATCAAGCCCCTGTACGTCGGGACCGGAAGCAGGGGCACCGTCTTCTCGTCGGAGAAGAAGTCCGTCCTGGCCCTCGCCGACGAGGCCGGCCTGCGGCCCGGGCTGGATCCGCGCGCCGTGCAGCACTACACGGTGCTGCAGTACGTGCCGGAGCCCGAGTCGCTGCACCTGGGCATCCGCCGCCTCGAATCGGGCTGCTACGCCACCGTCTCCCCCGGCGGCGAGGTCATCGGCAAGCGGTACTTCGAGCCCCGCTTCCCGGTCAAGCCGCTCACGGGCGGGCTCGAATCGGCCGAGGCGAAGGCGATCTACCGCGACATCGCGGACGCGCTGCGGGACTCGGTGAAGATGCACATGCGGGCGGACGTGACCGTCGGCTCGTTCCTCTCCGGCGGCATCGACTCGACGGCCGTCGCGGCGCTGGCGATCCAGCACAACCCGGACCTCATCACCATCACCACCGGCTTCCAGCGCGAGGGCTACAGCGAGGTCGACGTGGCCGCGGAGTCGGCGGAGGCGATCGGCGCGCGGCACGTGGTCAAGACCGTCTCGCCCGAGGAGTTCCGGGACGCGATCCCCGCCATCGTCTGGTACCTCGACGATCCGGTCGCCGACCCGTCGCTGGTCCCGCTGTACTACCTCGCGCGCGAGGCCCGCAAGCACGTCAAGGTCGTGCTGTCCGGCGAGGGCGCCGACGAGCTGTTCGGCGGCTACACCATCTACAAGGAGCCGCTCTCGCTCGCGCCCTTCGACCGGCTGCCCGCCTGGGCCCGGCGGACCGCGGGCAGGATCGGCGACCGGATGCCCGACGGTAAGCGCGGCAAGTCCCTGCTGCAGCGCGGCTCGCTGCCGCTGGAGGAGCGGTACTACGGCAACGCCCGCTCGTTCAACGACGCGCAGTTGCGGTCGGTCCTGCCCGGTTTCCGCGAGGACTGGACGCACACGGACGTGACGGCGCCGATCTACGCCAAGACGCAGGGCTGGGGCCCCGTCGAGCGGATGCAGCACCTGGACCAGTTCACCTGGCTCCGCGGCGACATCCTGGTCAAGGCCGACAAGATGACGATGGCCAACTCGCTCGAGCTGCGCGTGCCCTTCCTGGACCAGGAGGTCTTCCGCGTCGCGGAGACCCTGCCCGCCGATCTCAAGCTGGCCGGTGGCACGTCCAAGTACGCGCTGCGCCGCGCACTCGAGGAGATCATCCCGCCGCACGTGCTGCACCGGAAGAAGCTGGGTTTCCCCGTGCCGCTGCGGCATTGGCTCGCCGGCCCGGAGCTCTACGACTGGGCCCGGACGGTGATCGAGGAGTCGCAGACCGACGAGTGGATCGATCGCCGCGCGGTGCTCGCCATGCTCGACGAGCACAAGGCCAAGGCCCCCGAGGGCTGGCCGGGCGGCACCGACCATTCCCGACGGATCTGGACCGTCCTGGTGTTCATGGTCTGGCACGGGATCTTCGTCGAGGACCGGATCCATCCCGTGATCGAGGAGCCGGTCTACCCGGTCCGCCTCTAGGGGTCAGCGCAACAGCGTGATCCACATCGCCGCGTAGTGACACAGGGCCGCGATCACGGTGGCGGCGTGGAAGAACTCGTGATGCCCGAAGACCCCGGGCCAGGGATTCGGCCAGCGCGTGGCGTAGAGGACGGCTCCCCCGCTGTACAGGACGCCGCCGATCACGAGCAGGATCGCGGCGGTCCATCCGGCGCCGCGCACGAGATCGCCCGCGACGGCGATCACCACCCAGCCGAGCGCGATGTACAGCGGCACGCCGACCCAGCGCGGGGCATGGGGCCACAGCAGCTTGAGTGCGACCCCGGCCGCGGCCCCGCCCCAGACCACCGCCAGCACCCACCGGGCCACGGACGACGGCAGCGCGAGCACGGCGATCGGGGTGTAGCTGCCGGCGATGAACACGAAGATCATGCAGTGATCGGCGCGCTTCATCCAGATCCGTTGCGCGTCGGTCCACTTCCCGCGGTGGTACGCGGCGCTGACCCCGAACACCCCGAACACGGTGATCGCGTACACCAGCAGCGCGAGGCCGGCCGCAGCGCTGTGCCGGAACCCCGCCACCACGAGCGGGATACCCAGCAGCACGGCGCCGAACGCCCCGAACTGGTGGATCACCCCACGCAGCCGCGGCTTGACCTCAGGGACTCCGGCGATCGTCATGGAACCTACGATACCGTAGGTTACTCATCGGTAACAGGGAATGTGAGCTACAGCGCTGCGAGGATCTCCGCGGCCACCGCGGCGCCGTAGGCCTCGGTCAGCCGCTCGCGGGCATCGTCGGCGTCGTAGTCCCAGGCCTGCGGCCCCACGGTCTCGAGCACCTTCACCGCGACGTACGAGCCGAGCTGAGCCGCGCGCTCGTGGGACAGGCCCGCGTCCAGGCCCACGAGGAAGCCGGCGCGGAAGGCGTCACCGACACCGGTGGGATCGACACGACCGCGATCGGGCACGACGTCCACGTGGATCCACTGCTGTCGATCCGGTCCGTTCACGACGATGTCGGCGCCCTTCTCCGCGAGCGTCGTGACCCGCACCTCGACCATGTCGGTCAGCCGCTCCGCGGAGACGCCGGTCTTCTGCTGGAGCAGGCCCCACTCGTACTCGTTGGTGAAAAGGAACTTCGCGCCCTCGACCAGTGCGCGCGCCTCCTCGCCGTTCAGCCGCGCGAGCTGCTGCGACGGGTCCGCCGCGAAGGGGATTCCCGCCTCGCGGCACTGGGCGCTGTGCAGGGCCATCGCGGCGGGGTCGTTCGCGCCGACCACCACGAGGTCGAGGGCCCCGACGGTGCCGGCGACGTCCGCGATCGCGATCTCCCGCGACTCGGCCATCGCGCCCGAGTAGAACGAGGCGATCTGCGCCATCTCCGAGTCGGTGGTGCACTGGAAGCGGGCGGTGTGGGCGGTCTCCGAGACCCGGACGGCGCGGGTGTCGACGCCCGCGTCCTCGAGCCACGCCCGGTAGCCCTCGTCGAAGTCCTTGCCGACGGCGCCGATCAGCACGGGCCGGCGGCCGAGCCGCGCCATGCCGAAGCTGATGTTCGCGCCGACGCCGCCGCGCTGCAGGACCAACTCCTCGACCAGGAAGCTCAGCGACACGTGCGCGAGGTGCTCGGCGAGCAGCTGCTCGGAGAACTTCCCCTCGAAACGCATCAGATGATCGGTGGCGATGGAGCCGGACACAGCGATCGACACGGCGAAACCCTCCCGTGGTTGGCGACGGATGTATTCCGTGAGCCTAACCGCGAGAGGGTTCCGCACGCCCCGAGGGGCGTCAGTACTACGTCAGTTGAACGAGTCGCCGCAGGCGCAGGAGCCGGTGGCGTTGGGGTTATCGATGGTGAAACCCTGCTTCTCGATCGTGTCGACGAAGTCGATCTTCGCGCCGATCAGGAACGGAACGCTCATCCGGTCCACCGACAGGTTCACGCCGCCGAACTGGGACACCACGTCGCCGTCCAGCGTGCGGTCGTCGAAGTAGAGCTGGTAGCGCAGGCCGGCACAGCCGCCCGGCTGCACCTCGATGCGCAGCGCGAGATCGTCGCGGCCCTCCTGGTCCAGCAGCGCCTTCGCCTTCGAAGCCGCGGCATCGGTCAGCACCACACCGGTGGTTTCGGTCTCGGCAGTAGTCATAGGTTCTCCTCACACACGCGTCGGTGTCTGGTTCAACGGTACTCCCCCGCCCGGCATTCCCCGTAGTCCCCGTCACCGCGTGCCTCCCCCGCATCACCGCCCACCCGCGCCGATCGAATAGGCTGGCGGATGTGAAACTCCCCTGGCAGAAGGCCGACGATACGACCTCCGAGGCCGCGGACGCTGACGACTCCGCGTCCGCCGACGAGACCGCGGCCGAGAACCTCGCCAAGCCCGTGCAGACCCCGGGCAAGGGCCGGCCCACTCCCAGCCGTCGCGAGGCGCAGGGTCGCAAGCGCGGCCCCGTCGCACCTGCACCGATGACGCGGGCGGAGGCCCGCGCCCGGCGCAAGGAGCTCAAGAGCTCCATGAGCAAGGAGGAGCGCAAGGCCGCCTCGGCCGAGCGCCGCACCCAGGCGAACGAACGCCGCGAGCTCATGATGCAGGGCGACGAGCGCTACCTCCCGATCCGTGACAAGGGCCCCGTCAAGGCCTACGTGCGCGACCTGGTCGACGCCAAGCGCCACGTGTCCACCCTGTTCATCCCGCTCGCCGTCGTGGTCATGGTGTTCATGTTCGTCACGGTCAACATTCCCGAGCTGGCCGGCATCCCGATGCTGATCCTGCTGGTCATGGTCATCGTCATGGCGATCGAGGGCGTTCTCACCGGGCGCCGGATCAACAACCGCGTCCGCGAGCGCTGGCCCGACACCACCGAGACCGGTTTCCGCCTCGGCTGGTACGCGTTCATGCGCACCACACAGCTGCGCCGCATGCGCATTCCGCGGCCGCGGGTCAAGCCCGGCGACCCGGTCTAGCCCGTGGCGCTCACCCTCGTTCTCGGCGGGGTCCGGTCCGGTAAGTCCGCGCGCGCCGAGCAGCTGATCGGCACCGGTCCGGTCCGCTACGTCGCCACCGCCCCGCGACCCGACGGTGACCCGGACCTCGTCGCACGCGTCGCCGCGCACCGCGAGCGCCGCCCGGCCTCGTGGGCCACCGTCGAGACGCAGGACCTGCGGACCGTGCTGTCCGAGGGCTCGGCGCCCACGCTCGTCGACGACCTCGGCGGCTGGCTCGCCGCGCGCCTCGACGCCGTCGGTTGGGACACGCCCGAGAAGATGACGGCGGAGCTCGACGGCCTCGTCGCCGCGGCCGCCGCCTACCCGGGCGACCTGGTCCTCGTCAGCCCCGAGGTGGGCCTGTCCGTCGTCCCGGCCACGCACGCGGGCCGCGTCTTCCAGGACCTCCTCGGCACGGTGAACGCGCGCCTCGCGGCGATCGCGGACCGGGCCGAGCTCGTCGTGGCCGGGATCCCGGTGCCGCTGACGGGTGCCGCGCTCCCCGGCTCCGGGCCCGACGGTGCGCCGCTCCCCGCCGCCGCGCCCATCGTCGCCCCGGCACCGTCGAGGCCCGCAGCGCCCTCGCTCCCCCCGGTCGAGCTGCCCCCCTTCGACCCCGATGCCGACCCCCTGGCCTTCCCGACGCTCTCCCCGCCCGATCCGTTCATCGGGCGGGAAGCCCGCGACCGCCAGCTGGAGCTGACCAAGCCGGCGGGGTCGCTGGGCCGGCTCGAGCAGCTCGGCGAGTGGATCACCGCGTGCCAGGGCGTGTGCCCGCCGAAGCAGTTCGACCGCGCGCGGATCGTGGTGTTCGCCGGTGATCACGGCGTGGCCGCGGGCGGCGTCTCGGCGTACCCGCCGGAGGTCACGGCGCAGATGGTGGGGAACATCGCCGCCGGGGGCGCGGCGATCAACGTCCTGGCGGCGCAGGCCGAGGCCACGGTCCGGGTCGAGGACATCGCCGTCGCGGGCGATACGCGCGAGGACCTGAGCCGCAACAAGATCCGTCGCTCCTCGGGCGACATCGCGGTGACCGACGCGATGAACGACGAGGAGACGATCGCCGCGATCGCCGCCGGCCGGCGGATCGCCGACGAGGAGGTCGACTCGGGGGCGGATCTGCTCGTCCTCGGCGACATGGGCATCGGCAACACCACGCCCGCCGCGGTGCTCGTGGGCGCGCTCACCGACACCGAGCCGGTCCTGGTGGTCGGCCGCGGCACCGGCATCGACGACAACGCCTGGATGCGCAAGGCCGCCGCGATCCGCGACGGCATGTACCGCGCGCGACCGCACACCGGCAACCCGAAGGCCTTGCTGCGCACCGTCGCCGGGGCCGACCTGGCGGCGATGGCCGGGTTCCTCGCGCAAGCGGCCGTCCGCCGCACGCCGGTCATCCTCGACGGTGTCGTGGTCACGGCCGCCGCGTTGGTCGCCAACGACCTCGCGCCCGGCGCGGCGAGCTGGTGGACCGCGGGGCACCTCAGTCCCGAACCGGCACACGCGCTGGCGCTGCGCCGCCTCGACCTCGAGCCGCTCCTCGACTTGGGCCTGCGCCTCGGCGAGGGCAGCGGCGCCGCCCTGGCCCTGCCGCTGGTCCGGTCGGCCGTCGCGGTCCTCGGCGAGATGGCGACCTTCGACTCCGCCGGGGTGTCCGGGAAGTCCGCGGACTGACGTGGCGCGCTGACGTGCGGCACCTGCTCGCGACCGTCGCCTGGTTGACGGTGCTGCCCGTGCCCGGCTCGGTGCAGCCGAGCCCGGTCACGCGGGCCGACGGTGCCCGCATCATCGCCCTCGTGCCCGTCGCCGGCGCGGTCGTCGGCGCCGTCGTCGTGGCGGTGGCCTGGGCTGCACACGGCGCGGGCCTTCCGACGGTGCTCGTCGGCGCCCTCGCGGTCGGCGCCGCGGCGCTCGTCACGCGCGGCATGCACCTGGACGGATTCGCGGACTGCGTCGACGGCCTCGGCAGCTACGGACCACCCGAGCGCGCGCGGGAGATCATGCGCCAGGGCACCGTCGGCCCGTTCGGCGCTGCGGCGCTGGCACTGCTCCTCATCGCCGAAGCCGCTGCCGTCGGGGCCCTCGCGGAGCGCGGGCTGTGGCTCGCGATCGGCGTCGCCGTGGGCGCCGCCCGCGTCGCCGCCGTCCTCGGCTGCCGGAAGGGGTGGGCACCGTCGAATCCCGACGGCTTCGGGGCGCTGACCGCCGGCACGCAGGGGCTCGCCGCGCAGGGCTGCTGGCTCGTCGCCGCCCTCGCCCTCGCGGTCCCGACGGTGCCCGGCCCGCCCTGGCAGGGCCCGCTCGCCGTCGCGGCCGGCCTGCTCGTCGCGGCCCTCGCGATGCGCCACTGCGTCCGCCGGTTCGGCGGGATGAGCGGCGATGTCCTGGGCTTCGGCATCGAGCTCGCCACCGTGACCGCGCTGGTCGGCCTGTGCGTCGGCTAGGAACCGCCGTACCCTAGACAACGAGCGTTGTCAGGAGTAGACACGGTGATGTGACCACCATCGACAGCGCACGATCGATCCCGGCGCGGCATCCCGCGCGCCCCCGGCGTGTTCCTCCGGGGATCCGGATGATGAGCCGTGCGCTGCGCCTTCCCGAGCCGACGCACGCGGAGTTCCGGCGATTCGGCGAACTGCTCACCGTGGGCGATGCCCCGATGGACGAGCTCGTCGACTGGATCTACCAGGACCGCGACACCCGCAAGCCCCTCTTCGAGCGCGCCCTGAACGACGGGATCGCGACGGTGCCCGAGGCACCGTCGGAGATCCGGGAGTTCTTCGAGGAGATGGAGGCCGACCCCGATTGGGTCGATTGGGACAAGGTCCTCCTGGGCGGGCAGCTCATGCGCAGCGGGGGCGCGGACGGCTTCTCCGTCGCGCGCGACGTCGCACTCATGGGCGGCTACCTGTTCTCGGGCTTCAACCAGACACTGCTGCGCACGGGCGCGCTCGAGAAGGGGTCGAACAAGCGGTTCGCGGAGACCTCGCAGTGGGCGCTCGACGTGATCGCGCCCGACGGTCTGCGCCCCGGCGGCGTCGGCTACCGCTCCACGCTGCGCGTCCGCTTCATCCACTCGATGGTCCGCCGGCACGTGACGGCCCTACCGGACTGGGATGCCGAGGCCTACGGCCTGCCGGTCAACCAGACCGATATGGCGGCCACGCTGGTCGGCGCGCTCATCGCGCCGGTCGCGGTCGGCATGGGCCTCGGCATTCTCGCGCGCCCGCGCGAGTACGAGGCCGCGGCGCACCTGACGCGGTGCGTGGGCCGGCTCATGGGCGTGCACGACGACTTCCTGCCCCACAGCTACCGCGACAGCCTGCGGATCCTGTTCCAGACCTCGCGCGCCCTCTCCACACCGGACGAGACGAGCCGGGCCCTCGCGCAGCCGATGGCCGACGACCCCATGGTGTGGAACTACCAGCACCTCAGCGGGATCCGTCGCCGGATCGCCCGCTCGCAGCACATGTCGATCGCGACCACCTACCTCGGCACGGCGGCGATGAAGGAGCTCGGCGTCCCGCCGACGCTCCCCTGGTACCCGGCCCTGCGGATCCCGTACCACCTGGTCGAGTCGGTGCTCAATCAGCTGCCCGGCGGCCGTGAGCGGGCCGCCCACCGGGGCGACATCAGCCAGGCGAGGTTCATGCGCACCCTCGGCGAGGACGCCGCCGTCGGCCACTCGGCCCAGCACGTCACGGCCTGATCAACCGGGCGGCAAGGCTCCGCCAACCGCCGCGCGGGAGCCTCGCGTCATGACCTACGACGATGCCGAGTGGCACCAGGAGACCGTCGACGAGCTCGGCCTTCCCGAGGACAACGCCGCCACGCACATCGGGATCTTCTACGCCTGGATGCGGGCGCACGGTCTCGCGAGCGGCACAACACTGTGGCACGGGGTCCCCGAACCGGTCCCGGATCCGCACCTCGACCTGCTCGACGACCGCATGCTCACGCCCGGTGCATATCTGGTGCAGCGCATGGTGGGCCAGTTCGACTCCGGTGCCTTCACCGACGAGGGGAACGCCTTCACCGACGCCACCTACTCCGCCTACCTGGACGCGTATTCGACGGTGCCGGAGGTCGCCCGGTACGACTCCACCTACGCCGCCCCGGACACCTGGCAGTTGTACGACGCGGTGGCGCCCGTCATCGACGCCCTCTACGCGCAATGGAAGTCAGGTCGGTAGCTCCCGGTCGGGCAGCCGCAACAGGGCGTCCGAGGTAGCGTGACCGCCATGGATCCACTGATCGACAGGCTCGATGCAGCATTGGCAACCAGCTACCCCGAGTACCGACTGACTACCGACGGGGCCTGAAGGTTACCGACGCGATCACCTCGGACAACACCTCGATGCCACGGTCCGACTGGGCTACCCGACTCCGTCAGGCCTGCCCCCAATGAGGGTATGCAGCGGGCGCATACCCTGACCGCAATCATCGCAGGTCAAAGGGTATGCGCGGGACGCATCACCTGTAGGAAGGACAAGCGCTTCTCAGCCCTCCCCCGGCCCACGACCCGCAGCTCCCGCTCAGCTCAGCGTCGCCATCCAACCGTGCGTGTCCGGCACGGTGCCGCGCTGGATGCCGGTGAGGGTCTTGCGCAGCGCCATGGTGATCTCGCCGGGCTCACCGTCGCCGATCGTGAAGTCCTCCGACGCGCCCTTGACCCGCCCGACGGGGGTGATCACGGCGGCCGTGCCACAGGCGAAGACCTCGGTGATGGCGCCGGACGCGGCGCCCTCCTTGAGCTCGTCGACGGTGATGCGACGCTCCTCGGTCTCGAATCCGGCGTCGCGGGCGAGCTGGAGCAGCGAGCTACGGGTCACGCCCGGGAGCAGCGAGCCGGACAGCTCCGGCGTCACGATCCGGGCCGAGGAACCGGAGCCGAGGACGAAGAACAGGTTCATCCCGCCCATCTCCTCGATCGCCTCGTGCTCGATGGCGTCGAGCCACACGACCTGGTCGCAGCCCTGCTGCGCGGCCTGCGCCTGCGCGACGAGCGACGCGGCGTAGTTGCCGCCGCACTTGGCGAAGCCGGTGCCGCCGGGCGCGGCGCGCACGTACTCGCGCGAGAGCCACACCGAGACCGGCTTGACGCCGCCCGCGAAGTACGCGCCCGCGGGCGAGGCGATCACCAGGAATCGGTAGCTGTTGGCGGGCTTGACGCCGAGGGTCTCCTCATCGGCGAAGATGAACGGCCGGAAGTACAGAGCCTCTTCGCCGCCGGCCGCGGGCACCCACTCGCCGTCGATGGCGACGAGCTGCTTGAGCGACTCCACGAACACGTCCTCGGGCAGCGGCGGGATCGCGAGCCGCTCGGCGGAGCGCTGGAAGCGCGCGGCGTTCGCCTCGGGCCGGAAGGTGGCGACGGAACCGTCGGGCTGACGGTAGGCCTTGAGACCTTCGAAGATCTCCTGCGCGTAATGCAGCACCGCCGCGGATGGCTCCATCGGAATGGGGCCGTAGGGCAGGACCTCGGCGTCGTGCCAGCCCTGCTCCTGGCTCCAGCGGAGGGAGACCATGTGGTCGGTGAAGTACCTGCCGAATCCCGGGTTCGCCAGGATCTCGGAGCGCTCAGCCGCAGAGCGGGGGTGGTCGTTGCGGATAAGGGCGAAGGCCGTGCCAGTTGTCATGGAACCTGATTCTACGACCCGCGCCCAGCCGCGCGGGCCGTACCAATCAGTAGGAACCCCGAGTAATCCTCGGGCGCCTACTTCGTGTTCGCCTCGACGAACGGCGGCAGCACGACCTCGCACTCGATCCCGCGGCCGCGCACGTCCACGCTCACGGTGTCGCCCTTGGCGACGCCCGCCTCGGAATCGATGAGGGCCAAGGCGATTCCCGTCTTCAGCGTGGGACTGAAGGTGCCCGACGTGGTGGTGCCGATGGGGGCACCGTCGGCCCCGAGCACCGTCAGGTCGGCACGCAGGACGCCCTTGCCCGTGGCGCGCAGGCCCCAGAGCTTCCGGGCCGGGCCCGCCTCCTTCTCGGCGAGCAGCGCGTCCCGCCCGACGAACTCCGGCTTCTTCCAGCCCACGGCCCAGCCCGCGCGGGCCTGGACGGGCGTGATGTCGACGGTGAGCTCGTGCCCGTGCAGGGGGTAGCCCATCTCGGTGCGCAGAGTGTCGCGGGCGCCGAGGCCGGCGGGCTGGCCACCACGGGAGGTGACCTCGGGCAGGAGGGCGCGGAACACGGTCTCGGCGTCACCCCAGGCGGGGATGAGCTCGTAGCCGTGCTCGCCGGTGTACCCGGTGCGGCACACCCGTACGGGCGTCCCGTTCAGGGAGGCGTCCTCGTAGGCCATGTACTCCATCTCGGTCGGCAGCCCGACGGCCCGCAGCACCTCGGCCGACAACGGGCCCTGCACGGCGAGCACGGCGTAGTCGCGGTGCTGATCGACGACGGTGACCCCTTCCGGAGCGCGGGAGCGCAGGTGCTCGACGACGGCGGCGGTATTGGCGGCATTGGGCACGAGGAAGAGCTCGTCGTCGGAGACGTAGTAGACGATGAGATCGTCGATGACGCCGCCGGACTCGTTGGTGCACAGCGTGTACTGCGCCTTACCGGGGTGGATCTTGCCGAGGTCTGCGGTGAGTACTCGGTTGACGAACTCCGCGGCTCCCGGCCCCGCGACGGTGGCCTTGCCCAGGTGGCTCACGTCGAAGATGCCGACCGCCTCGCGGACCGCGGTGTGCTCGCCGACGGTGCCCGCGTACTTGACGGGCATCGACCAGCCGCCGAAGGGCGCGAACGCCGCCCCCAGCTCGGTGTGCACGGCGTTCAGGGGTCCCTCGATCAGCGTCTCACTCATGCCCGGCACTCTAGTCCAGGGCCGCGCTGCCGGATCGGCCCAACAGCTTCATCCCCTGATAGATCACGATCGCGGCGACGGAACCGAGCGCGATGCCGGTGAAGGTCACGTCTCCGAGCGACCAGGTGAAGTCCGCGATCCCGATGATCAGCGGCACGGCGGCCGTCAGCTGGTTGATGGGCCGCGAGAAGTCCACGCGCGCCTGCACCCAGATCCGCACGCCGAGGATCCCGACGAGGCCGTAGAGCGCCGTCGTGATGCCGCCGAGCACACCGGGCGGGATCGACGCGATCACCGCGCCGACCTTCGGCGACATGCCGAGCAGGATCGCGGCGACACCGGCCACCCAGTAGGCCGCCGTCGAGTAGACGCGGGTCGCGGCCATGACGCCGATGTTCTCCGCGTAGGTCGTGGTCGCCGATCCACCGCCCGCGCCGGCGAGCGCCGTGGCGAGTCCGTCCGACATGAGGGCCCGGCCCATCACGGGGTCGTAGTCCTCACCGGTCATCTGCGCGACGGACCGCACGTGCCCGACGTTCTCCGCCACGAGCACGAGCACCACCGGCAGGAACATCGGCAGCACGGCCCACGAGAACGACGGGGCGTGGAACTCCGGGAACCCGATCCACGACGCGGCCGCGATCTTCGACGTGTCCACCTCGCCGCGGAAGGACGCGACGACGTAGCCGATGACCACCGACGTGAAGATCGCCAGTCGCCCCAGCATGCCCTTGAACAGGGCCAGGGAGGCGATCAGGCAGACCAGGGTGATGGTGGCCGTGACGGCCGCCTTCTCGTAGTTGGCCTTCGCGGCCGGCGCCAGGTTGAGGCCGATCAGGGCCACGATCGCTCCCGTGACCACGGGCGGCATCAGCTTCTCGATCCAGGTGGTCCCCGCGAACTGCACCACCACGCCCACCAGCATCAGCAGCACGCCCACCGCGACGATGCCGCCGAGCGCGGAGCCCATCGAATGCGACGCGGTCGCCGCCGTGATCGGCGCGATCACCGCGAAGCTCGACCCCAGGTAGCTCGGCAGCCGGTTCCCGGTGATCACCAGGAACAACAGCGTCCCGACGCCGGAGAAGAGCAGCGTCGTCGCCGGCGGGAAGCCGGTCAGCACCGGCACCAGGAACGTGGACCCGAACATGGCCACCACGTGCTGTACGCCGATGCCGAGGGTCTTGGGCCAGCTCAGCCGCTCACCGGGCCCCACCACGCCCGCACCGTCAGTGGTCGGCGTCCAGCCGAATGTCTTCATGGCCGGAAATCATGCACGAGTCAGCGGCCGAGCACAGCGTCGAGGTGGTCGTTGGCGAAGACCCGGTCGGGGTCGAGCTCGTCACGCACGGCCAGGAACTCGTCGAACCGCGGGTAGGCACCGCGGAAGAACTCGGCGGTGCGGGTGTGCATCTTGCCCCAGTGCGGGCGTCCGCCGTGCTCGATCATGATCCGCTCGACCTCCGCGAAGTAGTCGCTGGGCCCGTCGCGCACGTAGCGGTGCGCGGCGATGTAGCCGGACTGCCGGCCCGACGCCGTCGAGAGCATCAGGTCGTCCGCGGCGGCGACGCGGACCTCGATCGGGAAGGTGAGGTTCCAGTCGTGCCGCTCCGTCGCCGCCTTGAGCGCGGCGAAGGCGGGCATCGTGTTCTCCAGCGGCACAGACCATTCGGTCTCACGGAAGCGCACGGACCGGTCGGTGGTGAGCACATTGGTGGAGTAGTCGATCTCGGTGTGCTCGGAGAGCATCGAGGTCGCGAGCGAGACGAGCCGCGGCGTCAGCGACGGGACTGCGCGGCCCGCCTCGCACACGGCGAGCAGGGCCCCGGTGCCGACGACCTTGTCGCCGAGGAAGCGCCGCACCGTCCCGATCGGCTTGCGCTTGTAGTCGCCCGGGCGGCGGATCTGGGACTTGGTGAGCGTGCTTTTCGATCCGGGGAACCAGAAGAACTCGAAGTGGTCCACGCCGCGAACGCGCTCGACGAAGCCGTCCACGGTCTCCGCCAGCGACATCGGCGCCTCGGTGGCCTCGAGCACGAACCGGTCCACGCACTGCAGCGTCACCTCGACCAGGATCCCCAGCGCGCCGAGCCCCAGGGCGACGGCCGGCAGGCGCGGATCGTCCTCGCCGACGGTGACCACCTCCCCCGTCCCCGAGACCAGGGTGGCCCCGACGACCTGGGTGGCGATGCCGCCGAAGCCCAGACCGGTGCCGTGCGTGCCGGTCGAGATCGCCCCGGCGAGGGTCTGCTTGTCGATGTCGCCCAGGTTGCGCATCGCGAGACCGTAGGGCTCGAGCAGCGCGGGAACGTCGTAGAGGCGGGTGCCGGCGCGGAGCGTGACCCGCTTGGCCGAGGTGTCGACGGTGACCAGGCCGCCCTGGTGGTCGGGGGCGAGTGCGACATCGCGGGGCGCGGAGATCGCGGTGAACGAATGCCCGGCGCCCAGCGCCTTGACGGTGCCGCCCCGCTCGCGCGCCCGCTCGACGGTGCGCTGCACGTCCTCGATCGTCGCCGGCCGCGAGACGTACGAGGGGAACGCGGACGCGGTGCGCGCCCAGTTCCGCCACTCGCCGGCCTTGCCGGTCAGTTGGTCCAGTCCCGGGATCCACTTGTTCACAGGAAGCACTTCCCCTCGCCGCGGTAGGTGGGCACCGTGGCGTGCACGGCACCGTCGTTCACGATCACCAGATCGTCGGAGTGCTCGGCCGGCTCCCCCGCCTTGGTGTGCCGGAACCACACCCGGTCGCCGAGCGAGATCCGTTCGGCGCGATCGCCTTCGAGCGGGGTCTGCACCTCGCCCGCGCCCTCCCGGCCCGTGAGCTTGAGCCCCGTCGGCCACACGGGCAAGGGCAGTCGGTCCGATCCCGCGGCCCCGGAGGCGATCCAGCCGCCGCCGTGGCAGGTCACCGTCCGCGCATCGGGGCGGCGCACCACGGCGAGGCCGAAGCCCATCGCGGGCGCCGGGCGGAAGTGCGAGTAGCCGTCGAACAGGTGCGGGCCGTAGAGGCCGCTGCCGGCGGCGATGTCCGTGATGTTCGGGTCCTCGGCGTTGCGCTCGAGCGACCCGGTGCCGCCGCCGTTGACGAACTCCAGGTCGGTGATGCGCCGCAGGTCCGTGAGGATCTCGAGCCTGCGCGCGACGAGCTCGTCCCAGGAGGCCCGCTGCATGGTGCGCAGGAGCGCCCCCGCGCCGGGGCGGCCTATGCTCAGGTCGCCGACGCCGGCGATCTGGGCGTCGTAGGTCATCACCCCCACGAGCCGGAAGCCCTTGCGGCCCACCACGGTCGCCGCCAGCACGGCCGCCTGCGCACGGTTGCGGATCGGCGAGCGGCGCGCCCCGATCGTTCCGAGCGCCGGCGCGCGGTACGAGGCGTCGATGTCGATACAGACCCGCAGCTCGGGGCGGCGGCTCGGCGGCACGGCGGCGTCGATGAGGTCGAGCTGGTCGGCGTCGTCGATCATCAGCGTCACCCGCCCGGCGACCGCCTCGTCGGCACCGAGGGCGGCGATCGCGCCGAGGTCGGCGCTCGGGTAGGCGACCACCACGTCCGGACAGCCGGGCCGGACGGCTCCGGTGTGATCGACGCCGTCCGCGGCGAGCCAGTGCGCCTCCGCCACGTCGTAGGCGAGCACCCCGGCGTAGCCGGGCACGCGCAGCAGCGCGTCGATCACCGGGCGCGAGCGCAGCGATTTCGACGCCACCCGGATCGGCTTGCCCGCGGCCCGGCGGAGCATGTCGGCCGTGTTGTAGCGAAGCGCGTCGAGGTCGGCGGCCAGGATCGGCGCGTCCAGGCCGTGCGTGGCGGCGTCGATGGTGGCCCAGTAGGACAGCGGGTCGATCTCCCAGTCCCGGTCCAGTGACGACGGTGCCGCCCCCAGGTCCAGCTCGATCGCTCCGGTCGTGGTCTCGCCCGTGCCGTTCCCCGTCATGAGGACCGATCGTACGTGCGACGCGAGTGATGTCCCAGGCGTAACATCGCGGCGGCGCGACGACCCGTCGCACCCCGACGAGAGGAACCCCCTTGAGCACGCCGTTCTCCGGACCCGCATTCACGCTGACCGACGACCTCGGAGCGACGACGGACGTGATCGTCGTGGGCGTGTTCTCCGGAGCGGACGGGGCGGCGATCACGCTGGACCCCGGCGTGCCCGAGGCCGCGCGCGGCTCCGTGGCGGAGGCGCTCGCGCTGGTCGGCGCGACGGGCAAGGCGGGCGAGACCGCGCGCGTCCCGGCCCCGGCGGGCTCCGGATTGGGCGGGGCGACGGTGCTCGGCACGGGCCTGGGCGCCGCGCCCGCCGAGGGCGCGCCCGTCCCGGCGGAAACGGTGCGCCGCGCGGCGGGCACGGCGGCGCGCGCCCTGGACGGCGTGGCGACGGCCGCGACCACCCTCTCCGCGCTCGACCTCGGCGCGACCGTCGAGGGCGCCTACCTGGGCGCCTACCGGTTCACCGAGTTCCGCAACACGTCCGCGCCGAAGAAGGCCCCGCTCGGCGCGCTGGCGCTACTGGCGGCGCCCGCGTCGGAGGCCCTGGCGGAGGAGGCGCGCGCCACCGTCGACCAGGCGCGGCTGACGGCGGCGGCCGTCTCGCTGGCCCGCGATTTCGTCAACACCCCACCGAACGTCCTGTCCCCCGCCGAGTTCGCCGACCGGGCGGAGCGCCTGGGCACCGAAGCGGGGCTCGAGGTCCAGGTCCTCGACGAGGAGTACCTCGCCGGGAACGGCTACGGCGGCATCGTCGGGGTCGGCCAGGGCAGCTCGCGCCCGCCGCGCCTCGTGCGCCTGCGTCACGCCAGCGGGGTCGACGGTGCCAAGCAGGTCGCGCTGGTCGGCAAGGGCATCACCTTCGACACCGGCGGCATCTCGATCAAGCCCGCCGCGGGTATGGAGAACATGACCTCGGACATGGGCGGCGCGGCGGCGGTCATCGCCACGGTGATCCTGGCCGCGCAGCTGGGGCTGCCGGTGGACGTGACCGCGACCGTGCCGATGGCGGAGAACATGCCCTCCGACACCGCGCAGCGTCCGGGCGATGTCATCACCCAGTACGGCGGCACCACCGTCGAGGTGATCAACACCGACGCCGAGGGCCGCCTCATCCTGGCCGACGCCATCGTCCGCGCCTGCGAGGACGACCCCGACTACCTCATCGACACCGCCACGCTGACCGGCGCGCAGATGGTGGCTCTCGGCACCCGCACGCCCGGCGTGATGGGCACCGAGGCCTTCCGCGACCGGGTGGCGGAGCTCTCGCAGTCCGTCGGCGAGAACGGCTGGCCGATGCCCTTCCCCGAGGAGCTGCGCGCCGACATCAATTCGCGCGTCGCCGATCTCGCGAACGTGAGCCCGCACCGGTGGGGCGGCATGCTCACCGCCGGCGTGTACCTGCAGGAGTTCGTGGCCGACGGCGTGCAGTGGGCCCACATCGACGTGGCGGGCCCGGCTTTCAACACCGGCAGCGCGTTCGGGTACACGCCCAAGGGTGGTACGGGCGTCCCGGTCCGCACCATGTTGGCCGTGCTCCGCGACATCGCGCAGCGGGGCTGAGCTCCCACCCCCTGGGAGTTACCGGCGAGTAGGACCCCAACCGCCGCGCGGACCGGGCTCCTGAGGGTAGGGTCTTATGTCGGTGGAGGCCACCAGCCGAAACCCGCGTTCAGCTCATATCACAGCAGATAACCGAACCTGAGGAGTCAGAGGAAATGGCCTTCTCCGTCCAGATGCCGGCACTCGGCGAGAGCGTCACCGAAGGCACCGTCACCCGGTGGCTCAAGCAGGAGGGTGACACCGTCACGGTCGACGAGCCCTTGCTCGAGGTCTCGACCGACAAGGTCGACACCGAGATCCCCGCTCCGGCTTCGGGCGTACTGCTGAAGATCCTGGCCCAGGAGGACGATGTCGTCGAGGTCGGTGGCGACCTGGCGACGATCGGTGAGGCCGGCGAGGCCGCGCCCGCCGCCGCTGCCCCCGCGCCCGCCGCCGAGGACGAGGCGCAGGAGCTGGGCAGCGGTGC